>NZ_JAEMUW010000015.1 GCF_016598485.1 Micromonospora coerulea
TGGGCCGGGTCGAGTAGGCGTACGCCGTCGTGATGCCGGACAGCGGGCGGTGCGTCAGCCTCAAGGGCATCGAGGATGCGGACGGCGAAGGTTTCGTTCATCTCGGCGCTTACGCGTTCCGGGGTCCACCAGTCGACTGCCGCTGACTCCTCGCTCGGGTGAGGCGTGCCGTCGACGAGCTGGGCGCGGAAGACCAGGGCGACGACGCCGAGCTTCAGGCCTGTCCAAGCTCATCCTCACCACCGCACCCACCCCGGCGTCGGCCGACGAATCCGGCCCGGCTGCGGTGCCGGCCACGCCGGTCGAGTCGACGCCGACCGCGTCCGTGCCTGAGCCGGTCGCCCTGGTCCCAGTGGAGCCGACCCGTCCGGCCCGGGTCGCCCCGGTGCCGTCGACCGCGTTCGTCGGCCGCAACGGCACCCCGCTCACTCGGGAGGTAACCCGATGATTGACCACCTGCTCTCTGGCCTGTTCCTGGTCGCCGGCCTCGTCCTGTTCTGCTGGGACCAATACTGGCTCTACGTCGCCCGCTACGAACTCGCCGCCCTCCAACGCGCCTCCCTCCGCGACGGGCTGACCGGGCTCGCGAACCGTGCCGGCCTGGCCGACGCCTGGACCCAGCTCGCGCCGCTGCGGCCGTGGGTGGTCGTGGTCGACCTGGACGGCTTCAAGCCGGTCAACGACACCCACGGCCACGCCGCCGGGGACGCCCGTCCCGGTGGAGCTGGTCGACGTGACCTCGGGCGACCCGGTCCGGCGCTCCGTGCCGCTGTTGTTCACCACAACGCGGGGCAACCCGTTCACCGACCGCACCTGGTCCCGAGAGTGGGCCACTTGGCGGGAAGCCGCTGGCTGGCCAAAGGAGCACGGAACCTTCCATGCGCTGCGGCACTTCTTCGCCACGACGCTGATCACCAACCACGCCGAACCGCAGGACGTCCAGCGGCAGCTACGGCACAAGACGCTGCGGATCACGTTGGAGACGTACGTGCACTGGTGGCCGAAGCGGGACCGGCCTCGCGGCATCGTTGGGAACGTCCTGCGGTCGGCGCGATCAGGTCAAGATCAAGCCTGATCTGTACTGACGTTGTACTAGTCGATCAAGCAAAACAAGAAACCGCAGGTGAGGAGTGGAAATGGTGGAGCCCAGGGGACTTGAACCCCTAACCCCTGCCTTGCAAAGGCAGTGCTCTGCCAGTTGAGCTAGGGCCCCGAGGGCGGGCAGCGCCGCCTGGTGCTGGCAGTCGTGAGCCGGACGCTCAGCGCAGGTCGGGCGCGGTGGTCGCCTCGTGCCACAGGGCGCGCTCGTCGTTCGAGGCCTTGACCTTCTTGGCGAGGACGGCGGCCACGCCGACGACGCCGACCAGGATCAGCAGCTTCTTGAACATTGGGGCGACCCCTTGCGCTCGACAGCCGTCGGACGGTGTGCGGTGGGGCTAGCTGGAATCGAACCAGCGACCTCAGAGTTATCAGCTCTGCGCTCTAACCGACTGAGCTATAGCCCCGCGTAGCGACGAGCAAGGGTAACCCATCGCCGCGGCCGGCCCCAAATCGGGGTAACCGTGGCGCGGCCCTCACCCGTGCCAGATCGAACCTACCCGGATATGCGACGCCGGGGCGACCGCTTTACGCGGTGCCCCGGCGTCGGCGCTTGGTTCAGTCCCGCTCGGCGAGCGTCAGCTCGATCCCGCCGACCAGGTCGGCGCAGACGTTGTAGACGAACGCGCCGAGGGTGGCGAGCGCGGTGAACAGCACGACGTTGACCAGGCCGACCAGCGCGGAGCTGAGGATCACGCCCTTGGCGGTGATCCGGAAGCCGTTGGTCCCCTGCCCGCCGGCGTTGACCAGGTCGGTCAGGCTGTCGTTGACGCTCTTGAACACGCCCATTGCGTCCAGCGCCAGGTAGAGCACCGAGGTGGCGACAACCACCACGATGAAGAGCACCACCGACACGGCGAACGCGAACTTCATCACGGACCACGGGTCGATCCGCTTCAGGTTCAGCCGGGCCCGGCGCGGTCCGCGGGACGCGGCCGAACTGACCGAGGTACGCGCGGCGCGTACCGCCTCACCCACCCGCGCGGCGCCGACGGCCGCCGCGCCGCTGATGCCCGGCGGCAGCCCGCCGCCGTTGGCCGGGCGGTTGGGCGTGCCGCGCGGACGGCCGCCGTCCGGGGACGGCTTGGTGGCGGTGCCGGCGCCGGCCATCACCCGCGGCTGGGTGCCGGTGGTGCCGGTCGACGGCCGGGCCGCGGCCGCCGCCATCGGCTGTGTCGTGACGGGCTTCGCGGTGGCTGCCGGGGCGGCCAGGCCGTCGGCCGACGTCGGAGCGTCGACCTTGGTCTGCTCGGCCTTGTCGCTCGCCCCCGAGTCCTCCCCGGGATTTTCCGGCGGCGGAGTCATGCCGGGGGCGCGGGTGAATTTCGGGGCAGGCGCGTCGGCGGGGACGGTGGCCCGGCCCACGGCCGCGCGGCCGGTCGCTGGTGTGCCGCCCTTGGCGGCCTCCTCGTCGACCGGGTTGGCCGAGGTCCCCGTGTTCCCCGACTTCGCCTGTGTCTCCGTCATTCAACTAGTCCTGTTCGTCAGGCTCGTCGGCATTGCGAGCAATCGCCACGATAGTCACGCCGTCCGGGAGGTCCATCAGCTTGACCCCCATTGTGTTCCGGTCACGCGTACGGCGTACAGGCTTCACCGGAGTCCGGATGACACCACCGTTGCTGGTGATGGCGAACAACTCGTCGTCCGGGTCGATCACCACCGCGCCGACCAGACCACCGCGTCGCTCGGTGATCTTCGCAGTCAGCACGCCCTTACCTCCCCGGCCCTGGACCGGGTATTCCTCGATCGGGGTGCGTTTCGCGTATCCCCCGTTCGTCGCGACAAGCACGTCCAAGCCCTCGCGGACGACCTCCATGGCCAGCAGGACGTCGTCCTCGCTGAACCGCATGCCGATCACGCCCGAGGTGGCCCGGCCCATCGGCCGCAGCGCCTCGTCGGACGCGTTGAACCGGATCGCCTGCGCGTTCTTGGAGACCAGCAGCAGGTCGTCCTGCGGCCCGACCAGGGCAGCACCGACCAGCTCGTCCTCATCGCGCAGGTTGATCGCGATGACGCCGCCGGAACGGTTGGAGTCGAACTCCTCGAGCCGCGTCTTCTTCACCAGGCCGTTCTTCGTGGCCAGTACCAGGTAGGGGGCCACCTGGTAGTTCGGAATTTCGATGATCTGCGCGATCTGCTCGTCGGCTTGGAACGCGAGCAGGTTGGCCACGTGCTGGCCCTTGGCCACCCTACTGGCTTCGGGAAGCTCGTACGCCTTGGCCCGGTAGACCCTGCCCTTGTTCGTGAAGAACAGGATCCAGTCGTGGGTGGAGCATACGAAGAAGTGGCTGACAATGTCGTCCTGCCGCAGCGTCGCGCCGCTGACACCCTTGCCGCCACGCCGCTGCGAGCGGTAGAGGTCGACCTTGGTGCGCTTGGCGTACCCGGTGCGGGTGATGGTGACGACGACGTCCTCGCGGGCGATCAGGTCCTCCATGGAGACCTCGCCGTCGAACGGCACGATCTTCGTCCGCCGTTCGTCGCCCCACTTCGCGACGATCTCGCCCAGCTCCTCGGAGACGATCTTCCGCTGCCGCTCCGGCTTGGCGAGGATGTCCTTGAGGTCGGCGATCTCGATCTCGAGCTTGGTGAGGTCGTCGACGATCCGCTGCCGCTCCAGGGCGGCCAGGCGGCGCAGCTGCATGTCCAGGATCGCGGTCGCCTGGATCTCGTCGATCTCCAGCAGCCGGATCAGGCCCTGCCGGGCGTCGTCGACGGTGGGCGAGCGCCGGATCAGGGCGATCACCTCGTCGAGGGCGTCGAGCGCCTTGGCCAGACCGCGCAGGATGTGCGCGCGCTCCTCGGCCTTGCGCAGCCGGAACGCGGTCCGCCGGCGGATCACGTCGATCTGGTGCTCGACGTAGTAGCGGATGAACTGGGCCAGGTTCAGCGTGCGCGGCACCCCGTCGACCAGGGCCAGCATGTTGGCGCCGAAGGTCTCCTGGAGCTGGGTGTGCTTGTAGAGGTTGTTCAGCACCACCTTGGCGACCGCGTCGCGCTTGAGCACGAGCACGATCCGCATGCCGGTACGACCGGAGGACTCATCCCGGATGTCGGCGATGCCGGCGAGCTTGCCCTCCTTGATCAGCTCGGCGATCCGCTCTGCCAGGTTGTCCGGGTTGACCTGGTAGGGCAGCTCGCTGACCACCAGCGCCGGGCGACCCCGCTTGTCCTCCTCGACCTCGACCACGGCGCGCATCCGGATCGAGCCGCGCCCGGTGCGGTACGCGTCCTGGATGGCGGCGTGGCCGACGATCAGGCCGTGGGTCGGGAAGTCGGGGCCCTTGACGATCTCCAGCAGCGCTTCGAGGGTGGTCGCCTCGTCGGCCTCCGGGTGCTCCAGGCACCACTGCACCGCCGCGCCGATCTCGCGCAGGTTGTGCGGCGGGATCTTGGTGGCCATGCCGACCGCGATGCCCTCGGAGCCGTTCACCAGCAGGTTGGGGATCCGCGACGGCAGGATGGTGGGCTCCTTGGCCCGGCCGTCGTAGTTGTCCTGCAGGTCGACGGTGTCCTCGTCGATGTCCCGCAGCATCTCCATCGCCAGCGGGTCGAGCTTGCACTCGGTGTACCGCATGGCGGCGGCCGGGTCGTTGCCCGGGGAGCCGAAGTTGCCGTTGCCGTCGACCAGCGGGTAGCGCAGCGACCAGGGCTGGGCCATCCGGACCAGCGCGTCGTAGATGGCCGAGTCGCCGTGCGGGTGGAACTGACCCATCACGTCGCCGACGACCCGGGAGCACTTCACGTAGCCGCGGTCCGGCCGGTAACCGGAGTCGAACATGGCGTAGAGGATCTTGCGGTGGACCGGCTTGAGCCCGTCCCGGACGTCCGGCAGCGCCCGCCCGACGATGACGCTCATCGCGTAGTCGAGGTAGGAGCGCTGCATCTCGACCTCGAGGCCGACCGGCTCGATCCGGTCGTGCTGCGCGACGACGGCGGCGGGTGTCTCCGGGATCTCCGGCTCGTTCGGGGTGGACTCGGGAGTATCGGTCACTGTTAACCCTTATCAGACTCAGAGTCGTGTTCGTGCTGTGGATAACGGCTGTGGAAACCGGCCAAGTTGTGGATAACCCTGTGGACCACCGAGCCGGTCGGTGGATCTCCGGCCGGCCCGGGTTGGTCCGTCAGATGTCGAGGAACCGCACGTCTTTGGCGTTGCGCTGGATGAACGAGCGGCGGGCCTCGACGTCCTCACCCATCAGCACGCTGAACAGCTCGTCGGCGGTTGCGGCGTCGTCGAGCGTCACCTGACGCAGCGTACGGGTGGCCGGGTTCATCGTGGTCTCCCACAGCTCGGGATAGTTCATCTCGCCGAGACCCTTGAACCGCTGGATGTCGTCCGGCTTGGCGTTGGCCTTCTTCTGCTGGCGCAGCGCGATGAGTCCGTCCCGCTCCCGGTCCGAGTACGCGTACTGGGCGTCGTCGCCCTTCTTGTTCCACTTGATCTTGTAAAGCGGCGGGGCGGCCAGGTAGACGTGGCCCAGCTCGACCAGCGGCCGCATGAAGCGGAACAGCAGGGTGAGCAGCAGCGTCTGGATGTGCTGGCCGTCGACGTCGGCATCGGCCATCAGCACGATCTTGTGGTACCGCAGCTTCTCGATGTCGAAGTCGTCGTGGATGCCGGTGCCCAGCGCGGTGATCAGCGCCTGGACCTCGTTGTTCTTCAGCACCCGGTCGATCCGGGCCTTCTCCACGTTGAGGATCTTGCCGCGGATCGGCAGGATCGCCTGGGTCCGCGGGTCGCGACCCTGCTTGGCCGAGCCACCGGCCGAGTCGCCCTCGACGATGAAGACCTCCGACTCGCGCGGGTCGGTGGACTGGCAGTCGGCCAGCTTGCCCGGCATCGAGCCGGACTCCAGCAGCGACTTGCGCCGGGCCAGCTTCCGCGCCTGCTGCGCGGCGATCCGGGCCCGGGCGGCCTGGGACGCCTTCTGGATGATCGTCTTCGCCTCGGCCGGGTTCCGGTCGAACCAGTCGACCAGCCACTCGTTGCAGACCCGCTGCACGAAGCTCTTCACCGGGGTGTTGCCGAGCTTGGTCTTGGTCTGGCCCTCGAACTGCGGGTTGGCCAGCTTGACCGAGATGATCGCGGCCAGGCCCTCGCGGATGTCCTCGCCGGAAAGCTTCTCGTCGCCCTTGAGCAGCTTCTTGTCCGCGCCGTAGCGGTTGACGACGCTGGTCAGCGCGGCCCGGAAGCCCTCCTCGTGGGTGCCGCCCTCGTGCGTGTTGATCGTGTTCGCGAAGGTGTAGACCGACTCGCCGTACGACTCGTTCCACTGCATGGCGATCTCGACCGACATGCCCTCCTCCTCCGCCCCGAACTCGACCACCGTCTTGTGGATCGGGTTCTTCGAGGCGTTGAGGTGCCGGACGAAGTCGGCGATGCCGCCCTCGTAGAAGAAGGTGACCTCGCGCAGCTTGCCCTCTTCTCCCTCCGGGACCCGCTCGTCGAGCAGATGGATGCGGAGGGCCCGGTTGAGGAAGGCCATCTCCTGGAGGCGCCGGTAGATGGTCTGGAAGTCGAAGTCGACGGTCTCGAAGACGCTCTCATCCGGCCAGAAGGTCACGGCCGAACCCGTGCGGTCGGTGGTCTCGCCCTTCTCCAGCGGCGACGGCTTGGAGTTGTGGTACTGCTGCCGCCACACGAAACCGGACTTGTGGATCTCCACGGCCATCTTCGTGGAGAGGGCGTTCACCACGGAGACGCCGACGCCGTGCAGACCGCCGGAGACCGCGTACGCCTTGCCGTCGAACTTGCCCCCCGCGTGCAGCACGGTCAGCGCGACCTCGACACCCGGCTTCTTGAGCTTCGGGTGGAGGTCGACCGGGAAGCCACGGCCGTTGTCGGTGACCTGGACGCCGCCGTCGGCGAGCAGCACCACGTCGATGGTGTCGCAGTAACCGGCCAGCGCCTCGTCGACCGCGTTGTCCACGACCTCCCACACCAGGTGGTGCAGACCGCGTTCACCGGTGGACCCGATGTACATACCGGGCCGCTTCCGGACCGCCTCCAGCCCTTCCAGGACGGTGATCGACTCGGCGCCGTACTCCTGCTTGTCCTGCGCTGCCACCCTCGGCCACTTTCTCGCGCCGGCCGCGCCAAGGCGCGGAGGCGCGGGTTCGGCGGACAGGACACGACGTCGGCGCACGGACCGGCCCCGGATACTCCAGGTCACGGATCGCGTACGCCGGTCGCCGCGGTTGCCCGCGGATCGCGATCGGCTCGACCCGATCCGGGACAATGATCAAGGGCCCTCGGGGGCCCGTGTCCATCACTCCGGGTCGGGTCTTCGTCTCTCGGTCAATCTTACTGTGCGCACACGACTAAACCGCCACTCGGCACCCCTGCGCGGCGGCTGAGACCTCCGTAGCCGGCCGAACCGTGCTGTCCGCGACTCCCCCTACACGCCAAGCCCTCATCGAGGGCGCGACCGGCCACCGGATCGGTACCGGTGCGTAACCGCCCGGGGGTCGCGGCGGGACCGGCGGTGCCGTAGCTTTGCGGCGCCCGCCGCTGCGGTCTTGATCTTTCCGGCCCCGAACCGGGACGATCGACCCGATCGGTCCGACAACGCGCTTGTAAGAGGTGACGCCAGATGGGGCTGGACAATGTCGCGGTGCACTGGCCGCGGACCGGCCGCTTCTACGACCCGGTCGCGCCGGCCGAGTTCGTCGACTTCGGCGAGATCGTCGACCTGCCACGGATCTCCGCCCCGACCGCGGCGCTCGCCGAGCTCATCGCGAAGACCGGGACGGTGCGGGCGACCGCGTACACCGAACTGGTCGACCTGATCCTCGGCCTGGAAAATGTGCTCTACGCCACTGAGGCCGCCGCCGAGGACGAGGATCCGGTGATCGACCCCGACGGGTGCTCGTGGATCGCCGGCGGGGTGGAGAAGTTCGTCGCCCAGCACCGGCCGTTCGGCGAGACGGTGACCTTCGAGTCGGTGAGCGAGGTGCTCCGCTCGCTGCTCTCCGACGGCCGCCTCGCCGAGCAGCAGCTGCGCTGGCTGGACAGCCGGCTCGACGGGCTGCGCGACGAGGACGGCAACCCGCCGCAGTGGAACTTCACCTGCGCCGAGCTGGGCGTGCTCGCCGCCTTCTACCGGCGCTGCGCCGACCGCGGCTTCGCGGTCTATGCCGACGCCTGACCGGGCTGGTCGCCGGCGACCGGAGCGTCCGTCACGGCCCGGTTGGCCGCGGCGATCACCTGGGTCAGCACGGTGTGCAGGTGCCGCAGGTCCGCCAGCGGCAGGCCGAGCCGGGCCACGATCGCCGGCGGGATCTGCTCGGCGCGCGCCCGCAGCGCCTGACCGCTGGCGGTGAGCGAGACGGCGAGGCTGCGCTCGTCGGCGGCGTCCCGCTCCCGCCGGACGTAGCCGGCGGCTTCCAGCCGCTTCAGCAGCGGCGACAGGGTGCCCGGATCGAGCTGAAGCAACCGGCTCAGCTCCCGGACCGACAGCGGCGCGTACTGCCACAGCGCCAGCATGACCAGGTACTGCGGGTGGGTCAGGCCCATCGGCTCGAGCAGCGGGCGGTAGACCGCGACGACGCCGCGCGCGGCGACGGAGAGCGCGAAGCACACCTGCTGCTCCAGCGCCAGGGGATCCCCCTCGGGCTGGTCGGACACGTGGACCTCCTGTCCGCTTCGTCGTTGCGATGATACCGACGATTGGTGTACCAATTATTTGTACACCAATCCTTTGGGGTGGGAGAGAGGCCGGGGCGGATGAGCGACGAGAAGCGGGCAGCCAAGGCGCCCGGCGAGGGCGGCCGGCTCATGGCCTGGGCCTTCAAGAACCTGGCCGGTCCGCCCGAGGTGCAGGGCGCGGTGCAGGGCGGCTCGAACGAGGCCCGGGATGCCTGGAAGCAGGACCTGGAGCGGCGCAAGCAGTGGAGCCGCGAGCAGCGGGAACTCAAGCGCGCCGAGCGGGAGGCCCGGCGCGCCGGGCGCTGACCGTCAGCCGTACGTGTCGCGCGGGCCCCGGCCGCGGACCCGGCGCGGGCCCCGAGACCACGACGGCGCCGCCGGGCCGTGGATGTGCAGCTTGCTGACCACGTTGTGGCCGACCTCGCGAGCGATCTGCTGGATCAGCGACCCGGCGAGCAGCCGCAGTTGGGTGGCCCAGGCGGTGGAGCGGGCTTCCACGGTCAGCTCGCCGTTCTCCAGCTTCACCGGGCGGCTGTGCTCGGCCACCTCCGCCCCGACCACCCGCTCCCAGGCGCCGAAGACCGTCGCCTCGGCCGCCGGCTGCTGCCAGCCGCGCGCCTTGACCAGGCGGTTCAGCACCGCGCCGAGCGGCTGCGGGTCCCGCGGGTCCGGCCCGGGGCCGGAGTAGCCGCGCAGCCGCCGCTCGCTCCCCCCGCCCTCGCCGCCCACCGCGTTCCGGCGCGGCCTGGCGGCCGTCTGCCGCCGAGCCTTGGCCGCGTCCAGCACCGCCCGGGCCAGCTCCGGCCCCGCCGGGGCGTCACCGCCGGCCGCGCCGTCGCGGTTTCCACCGTCGGTGGCCCCAGGCGCGGGCCTGCCTGCGCCGTCCGCCCCGGCATCCGGGGTACGGCCACCGCGTCCCGGCCCCAGCCGGGCCGGTGGGAGCTGCGGCTCATCCGACACGGCGTACCGTCCCCTCGCCCACCTCGTACCGGGTGCCGAGCAGGGCCGCCGGCACGTCGTCGTCCACCGCGCAGGTCACCAGCAGCTGGCTCGCCCCGCCGACCAGCTCGGCCAACCGCTCCCGGCGGCCGGCGTCCAGCTCGGCGAAGACGTCGTCGAGGACCAGCACCGGCTCGATGCCGTCCGCGCGCAACAGGTCGTACCCGGCCAGCCGCAGGGCCAGCGCGTACGACCAGGACTCGCCGTGGCTGGCGTACCCCTTGGCGGGCATCGGGCCCAGGGTGAGCGCCAGCTCGTCGCGGTGCGGCCCGACCAGCGTGGTGCCGCGTTCGATCTCCGCCGACCGGGACTCGACCAGCGCGGCGGTCAGCGCCTCGGCCAGTGCCGCCCGGTCCACGCTCAGGTCGGGCAGCTCCAGCGACGGCCGGTACGCGATCGCGGCCGCCCCACGGCCCGCCGCCACCGCGTCGTACGCCTTGGTCACGTGCGGCGCGAGCGCGGCGACCAGCTCCAGCCGGCCGGCGAGCAACTCCGCCCCGTGCTGCGCCAGGTGGGTGTCCCACACCGCGAGGGTGGAGAGGTCCCCGCCCCGCGACCCGCCCGTCTTGCGGGCCAGGTACGCCGTCCGGAGCAGGGCGTTGCGCTGCTTGACCACCCGCTCGTAGTCGGCGCGCACCCCGGCGTACCGGGGCTGCCGGAGCACCAGCAGGTCGTCCAGGTAGCGGCGGCGCTCGGCCGGATCACCGCGGACGAGTTCCAGGTCCTCCGGGGCGAAGAGCACCAGCCGCAGCGCGCCGAGCACGTCCCGGGCGCGGCGGGCCGGCGACCGCCCCAACCGGGCCCGGTTGGCCTTACCGGGAACGATCTCCAGCTCGATCAGCAGCTCGCGCCCGCCGTGCACCACCGCGCAGCGGATCACCGCCGAGGTGGCCCCCATCCGGACCAGGGGGGCGTCCGTGGCGACCCGGTGCGAGTCCAGGGTCGCCACGTAGCCCAACGCCTCGAGCAGGTTGGTCTTGCCGACGCCGTTGGCGCCGATCAGGACGTTCGGTCCCGGCTCCAGGTCGACGCCGACCTGCTCGTACGAGCGGAAGTCGACCAGTTCGAGCCGGCGGACGTACACAGGCTGTGGATACCGGTCAGCTCTTGCGCCGGACGACGGCGTGGCCGCCGAACTGCTGGCGCAGCGCGGCGACGGCCTTCATCGCGGGCGAGTCGTCCTGCCGGGAGGCGAACCGGGCGAAGAGCGAGGCGGTGATGACGTTCAGCGGCACGGCGAGGCGGACCGCCTCGTCGACCGTCCACCGGCCCTCGCCGGTGTCCTCGGTGTAGCCGCTCAGCTCGGCCAGCTCCGGGTCCTCGTCCAGCGCGCGGTCGAGCAGGTCGAGCAGCCAGGACCGGACCACGGTGCCCTCGCGCCAGGACTTGAAAACGCCCGGCACGTTGGTCACGATCTCGGACTTGGCGAGCAGCTCGTAGCCCTCGGCGTAGGCGTGCATCAGGCCGTACTCGATGCCGTTGTGCACCATCTTGGCGTAGTGGCCGGCGCCGACCGGTCCGGCGTGCACGAAGCCGAACTCGCCGGCCGGCTTGAGCGCCTCGAAGACCGGCATCAGCCGGTCGACGTGCTCCTGCGCGCCGCCGACCATCAGGCCGTACCCGTTCTTGACGCCCCAGACGCCGCCGGAGACGCCGACGTCGAGGTAGCCGATGCCCTGCTCGTTGAGGCGCTCGGCGCGGGGGCCGTCGTCGCTGAACCGCGAGTTGCCGCCGTCGATGATGATGTCGCCCTCGCCGAGCACACCGGCGATCTCGTCGATGGTGGCGTCGGTGACGCCGGCCGGCACCATCACCCAGACGGCACGCGGCGACTCGAGCTTCTCGGCCAGTTCCGCCAGGCTCGCGACGTCGCTCAGCTCCGCGTTGCGGTCGAAGCCGACCACCTCGTGGCCGGCGGCGCGCAACCGCTCGCGCATGTTGCCGCCCATCCGGCCGAGTCCTACCAGGCCGAGCTGCATCTGCTCCTACCTCCGTGCGTCTGGGTCTGCTGGGGCGCGATCAGCGGGACACGCGGATCGGCATGATGAGGTACCGGTACCCCGGGATGACCTCGCCATCCTCGCCGGCAGGGGAAATCACCGCCGGCTTGAAGGCGTCGACGAACTTCAGCAGCGCGTACTGGGCGCCCAGGTTGGCCAGGCCGTCGATCAGGTACTGCGGATTGAAGCCGATGGTCAGCGCGTCGCCGGTGAAGGTGGCCTCCATCGCCTCGCTGGCCCGGGCCTCCTCGGTGCCACCGGCCTCGACGACCAGACCGTCGGCGCTGAAGCTCAGCAGCACCGGCGTGGTCCGCTCGGCGACCAGGGCGACCCGCTTGACCACCTCGATCAGGGTGCTCACCGGAACCCGCGCCTCGGCGTTGTGGTTGGCCGGGAAGAGCGAGCGCACCGGCGGGTAGTTGGCCCCGTCGAGCAGCCGGCTGGTGGTCCGGCGGGTCCCGCCGGAGAAGCCGATCATGCCCTCGCCCGCGGCGCCCTGCGACAGCGCCATGGTGACCTGACCGCCGAGTGGGCCGAGCGCCTTGGCGGTGTCGTTCAGGGTCCGGGCCGGCACCAGCGCGTTGATGCTCACCTCGGGGTCGTCCGGGTACCACTCCATCTCGCGCAGGGCCAGGCGGTAGCGGTCGGTGGCGAGCATCGCCAGGGTGTTGCCGGAGAGCTCGACGCGGACGCCGGTCATCATCGGCAGCGTCTCGTCGCGGCCGGCGGCGACGGCGACCTGGGAGACGGCGGCGGCGAAGGCGGCGGCGTCGATGGTGCCGGCGCTCGCCGGCATCTCCGGCAGGGCCGGGTAGTCCTCGACCGGCATGGTCGGCAGGGTGAACCGGGCACTGCCGCAGACCAGCTCCAGGTGGGCGCCGACGGCGGCGATGTCGACCGGCTTGGCGGGCAGGGCCTTGGTGATCTCGGCGAGCAGGCGGCCGGAGACGAGGGCGGCGCCGTCGGCGTCACCCTGCACCTCGACGGTGACCTGGCTGGACACCTCGTAGTCGAAGCCGGAGACCTGGAGGTTGCCGTCGGTGACCCGGAGCATCACCCCGGCCAGCACCGGTACGGAAGGTCGGTTGGGCAGGCTCTTGGCGGTCCACGCGACCGCCTCGGCGAGCGCGTCGCGCTCTACTCGGAACTTCATCAATGCCTCCGCGTCGACGTCAGCGACAACTCTCTCATGCCGACCGCTGCCTACCGACCCGCCTGACCGTGCGGGTACCCATCGCACCTTAGGGCGCGTGGGCATCGGCTGTGCGTCCGACCCCGTGGATCCAGGTGCCGGAGCGACCGCCGGCGGCGGCTCCGGGCCGATCCACAGGAAGTCCAACGGTGATGATTGGTTTTTGATTCTTTTAGAAGAGATAACTCATCGTCTTCATCGCACCTGTGCAAACTGTGGAGAACCCGCGTCTACGCAGCTCAGACAGGTTATCCACCGGTGGGTTCGCTGTGGAGAACCCGGGGTGCAACCCGTGTCGCGATCCACAGGCGCCGTCGACCCCCGGGTTGTCCACGGTTGTCCACCGGTTGTCCACCGGTAATCCACGGGTTTTCTCCCCAGGGCTGTGGACGGGCCGGACACCGGAGATCGACGTCATCCCCAGAACCTTCAACAGGCCGCCCACAGGTCGAGCGTCGTCGGTGGACAACTTCACCGCTGTCCCCAGGCGTCCACAGCCTCGTCCCCAGGAGTTGTCCACAGTCTGTGGGTAACCGAGCCTGGACGGAGCGTGGTTTTCCACCGCCTGTGGAACAGGGGATGTGGACAAGCGGGTGATCCTGTGGACGAACATGACCGTGATCCTGGGCCCTCAAGCCGGTTGAGGGTCAACCCGGGCCGCCCACGGATGCGAAGAACGCCCGGCCGAGGCCCGGCCGGGCGTTCCAGGTGCCAGCTCCGGCGGCGCGCCGGCGTGGCGTACGACTCAGGTGTTCTGCTTGATCCGGTTGGTCAGCTCGGCGATCTGGTTGTAGAGCGAGCGCCGCTCGGCCATCTGCTGCCGGATCTTCCGGTCGGCGTGCATGACGGTGGTGTGGTCCCGGCCACCGAAGGCCTGCCCGATCCGGGGCAGTGATAGGTCGGTCAGCTCCCGGCACAGGTACATGGCCACCTGGCGGGCGTTGACCAGCACCCGGGAACGGGAGTGGCCCCGCAGGTCCTCCAGGCTCACCCCGAAGTAGTCGGCCGTGGAGACCATGATCTGGTCGGCGGTGATCTCCGGCCCGGCGCCGTCGGGCATGAAGTCCCGCAGCACCTCCTCGGCCAACGACAGTTCGACGGTCGACCGGGTGAGGCTGGCGAACGCGGTGACCCGGATCAACGCCCCCTCCAGTTCCCGGATCGAGTTCGACACCCGGGAGGCGATGAACTCCAGCACGTCCGGCGGGGCGTACAGCCGCTCCTGGGCCGCCTTCTTCTGCAGGATCGCGATCCGGGTCTCCAGGTCCGGCGGCTGGATGTCGGCGAGCAGCCCCCACTCGAACCGGGTCCGCAGCCGGTCCTCCAGCGTCGCCAGTTGCTTCGGCGAGCGGTCGGAGGAGATCACGATCTGCTTGTTGGCGTTGTGCAGGGTGTTGAAGGTGTGGAAGAACTCCTCCTGCGTCCGCTCCCGGTTCTCCAGGAACTGGATGTCGTCGATCAGCAGGATGTCGACGTCCCGGTAGCGGCGCTGGAACGCACTGGTCTTGTCGTCCCGGAGCGAGTTGATGAAGTCGTTGGTGAACTCCTCGGTCGAGACGTACCGGACCGAGCGGGCGTTGCCCAGCGTGGTGGCGTAGTGCCCGATGGCGTGCAGCAGGTGGGTCTTGCCCAGCCCGGAGCTGCCGTAGATGAACAGCGGGTTGTACGCCTTCGCCGGTGACTCGGCCACCGCGACGCTGGCCGCGTGGGCGAACCGGTTCGAGGAGCCGATGACGAACGTCTCGAACATGTACTTCGGGTTGAGCCGGTTGCCGCCGCTCTCCGCGCCGCCGGGCAACCGGCGGTCGTCCCGGCCGCCGGGCCGGCGGTCCACCCCGCCGCGACCCGGTCCGCTGTCCGTACCGCCGTCCCGGGGCAGGCCGCGCATCGACTGCGGGTCGGCGGCGGCGTTCTCCCGGTACCGGGGCTCGTACCCGCGGCTCTCCGGCGGCTCGACCCGGGCCCGTTCGTCGAAGCCCCGGCGCTCGCGTGCGGGCCGGGGGGCGCGCAGCGGCTCGGCGAAGGCGGTACCGAAGAGGGTGTCCTGGCCGTCCCGGCTGGCCGGAATGAGCTGCGGCCGGCCGCCGTCGGCGGTGCGCTGCCGCGGCGCCGGCTCCTCGGCCGGTGGCTCCGAGCGCTCCTCGGGGTAACCGGGTTCGTCGGTCCGAGACGGGTAGCCGGTGTCGTCGGCTCGGGACGGGTAGCCGGTGTCGTCGGTCCGGGACGGGTAGCCGAGACCGGGGAACGCGGTGGCGTCCGGGGCCGGGCCGGTCTGGTCGAAGTTGGTGAGCAGGTCCTGGGGGCCGTCGAGCTCAGCCGGTCCGGGGCCGCCGCGGTAGCCGGTGCCCGCGGGCCGACCGGCCGCCTCCTCGGCCACCCGTACGGTGACCGCCACCTGGATGGCCCGGCCGAGCAGCCGGCTCAGCGCCTCGGTGATCGCCGGGCGGAGCCGCGACTCGATCACGTCCCGGGTGAACGCGTCCGGGACGGAGAGCAGCGCGGTGTCCTCGACGATCGCCCGCAGGCGGGTGAGGCGCAGGTACGCCCGTTGCTGCGCGGAGATGATCTCGTCGGCGAGTTCGTCGGTCGCCGCCGCCCACACCGCGGCGAGGTCGGTTGTTCCGGTCACCGTCGTGCACCCCCTCGCCTCTGCTCCCGGCCGCCGCTGCTGTCCAGCGACCGTTCCGGGCCCGCCACCGCGTTCGCGCGGGTGGTACGTCACACCCACCCGGACGGCTGACCGGTCGTCATCCACAAGTTATCCACAGCCTGTGTGTACCGACCGATCGGGGCCGCCCACCGGACGCGGGTCGGACCTGCCCCCTTGAGGTACGGGAGGCGCTGAAGCGGGTTCACCGTGCCGAACGATTCACTACCTTGTCCGGTCTTGCCGGCCAGCGACAACCGGACCCCCGACGCTGACCGCAATCGGGCACGCTAACAGCGCGGACCCCGCGTCTTCAACCGCCGAACCGGTGGCACCCTTGTCAACATCAGTGAAAACCGCCCCTTCGGCCGCGCTTCCAGCGCGGCGGAGAGGATGAGTGTGACGTTTGACGGTCATTGCGCCCCTGCGTAGGCTGGAGCGGCTGCTCTCTCGCCCTCTGCTAGGGTGATGGGTGCTTGCTGTCCGCGGTCGCTTCCCCGCATCGCCGAGGTCCCGCGTCGCCGGGCAGCACCGATCGGGGCCACCGTCGAGGTGGCCTGGACCACCACACGACCCCGGGCGATCCCCCGCGTGGGGCGTACGAAAACGGAGAGCCTGACGTGAGCAAGCGCACCTTCCAGCCGAACAACCGCCGGCGCGCGAAGACCCACGGCTTCCGGCTGCGCATGCGCACCCGAGCCGGCCGCGCCATCATCTCGACCCGTCGCGCCAAGGGCCGCACCGTCCTGTCGGCCTGACGCCGACCGGTCCGGGGACGTGGGCAGTCGTGCTGGCCGCCGCACAGCGACTGCGGCGCAGTAGCGACTTCGCCGCAGCGGTCCGGGGTGGCCGACGCGTCGGCCGTGGTGGCCTCGTGGTGCACCTGACCCTTCCCCCGACCACCGGGCCCGACGGGACCACTTTGCCGGAGCCGGCGCGGGACCTCGGTGTGGACACCTCCGCACCGAGCCGCGCCGGCTTCGTCGTGTCCAAGGCCGTTGGCAACGCGGTGGTCCGCAACACGGTCCGACGCCGGCTCCGCCATCTGGTCCGCGAGCGGCTCGACCAGCTCCCCGCCGGCAGCACCCTGGTGGTACGCGCGCTGCCCGCGGCCGCCGAGGCGTCGTACGCCCGGCTCGGCGCCGACCTGGACGCCGCGATCGCCGCAGCCCGGTCGCCACGGGGTCGGCGGTCCCGGTGAGCGGCGGAAACACCGCGCCGCGGCCCCCGTCAACCGGTGCCCGAGTGCTGTTGGCGCCCATCATCGCGTACCGTCGTTGGATAAGCCCGGCGCTGCCGGCCCGCTGCCGGTTCTACCCGTCGTGCAGCGCCTACGCCGTGGAGGCGGTCTCCCGGCACGGTGCTTTGCGGGGAGCCTGGCTGACGGTCCGGCGGCTGTCGCGCTGCCACCCCTTTCACCCGGGTGGACACGACCCGGTGCCGGAGCCGGGCGGTCGCCCCCGTGCCGATGTGACTGGAGCCTGAGAATTGAGTCTCGACTGGATCTACTTCGCGATCTCGTGGATCCTGCTGACCTGGCACTCGGCCTGGGACGCCATCGGGGTGTCGGTCGACGCGGTGCTCGGGACGAACTGGTCCTGGATCCTCGCCATCATCTTCCTGGTGGTGACGGTCCGGGTGATCCTCTTCCCGGTTTTCGTCAAGCAGATCAAGTCGCAGCGGGCGATGCAGGCGCTCCAGCCGAGGGTCAAGGAGCTCCAGGAGAAGCACAAGGGTGACCGGGAGACGCTCCAGAAGGAGATGATGGAGCTCTATCGGAAGGAAAAGGCCAACCCGTTGATGGGCTGCCTTCCGATGTTCCTCCAGATCCCGGTCTTCCTGGGCCTCTTCCACGTGCTGCGCCGGCTCGACCCGGCCAAGCAGAGCAAGTCCCTGTACGGCTGGACCGTCGACCAGTTCGACAGCGCGTCCAACGCCAAGCTCTTCACCGCCCCGATCGCCGGCAAGTTCGGCTCGACGGCCGACGAGCTGGCCCGCCTCGGCGCCAACGGCGGCACGGTCAAGCTGATCGCCGGGATCCTGGTCCTGATCATGATCGCCACCACCTACCTGACCAGCCGTCAGATGATCCTCAAGACCGGTTGGGCGGAGGACCCGCAGCAGCGGATGGTGCAGCGGCTGATGCTGTACGGCATCCCGGTGTCGCTGCTGGTCTCCGGCTCGATCTTCCCGATCGGCGTGATCATCTACTGGGTCACCAACAACCTCTTCACCCTCGGCCAGCAGCAGTGGGTGCTCCGCAAGTTCCCGCCGATGGTGACCGCCAAGCCGGGTGCCACCGCCGGCCGCCCCGCCCAGCCGGCCAAGACCGGCGGCCTGCTCGGTCGCAAGGCCGCCCCGGCCCCGGCCAAGCCGCAGGTGACCACCCCCAAGGTGGCGGGGCCGAAGCCCGGCGCCAAGCCGGTCAACCCGAAGAAGACGCGCCCCGCCAAGCGGCAGGGCTGAGCCCTCGGGCCGTCGTCGGTTTCCGGCGGCGGCCCGTTCCGGCCCCGTGCAGCCACCGTACGGTCGGCGCCGGGCCGGAACCGCCGCGCGCAGCGCGGTCACGGGCGAAACTGCCCGTACAGACGTGCCCGTGGGCACCGGCGAGACCTCCCGCCGGCCACGGGAGACCAGCGGACCCGACGGTCCGGCCGAGCGAGTACGGAGATGAGACCGTGACCGACACCAGCATCCCCAGTGCCGAGCAGTCCCTGGACGAGGAGACCGCGCCGGCCACCGTCGTCGAGGAAGCCGAGGAGACCGAGGGCGGGTTGGCCCGGGAGAAGAAGGCACCGGCCGAGAGCGAGCTGTTCCGGCAGAGCGAGATCGCCGCGGACTACGTCGAGGGACTGCTCGACATCCTCGACTATGACGGCGACATCGACGAGCTCGTCTCCGGCGGCCGTCCGGTTGTCGAGGTGGTAGGTGCAAGCCTGCAGAACCTGGTCGGCCAGCGCGGCGCCACCCTGGAGGCGCTCCAGGAGTTGGCTCGGCTGGCGGTCTTCCGGCAGACGGGCACCCCGAGCCGGCTGCTGCTCGACGTCGGCGGCTACCGGGCCAACCGGCGCAAGGAACTCGCCGCCGTGGCCAAGAACGCAGTGGAAAAGGTCAAGGAGTACGGCGAGCCGGTGCGCCTTGAGCCGATGTCCGCGTTCGAGCGCAAGTGCGTGCACGACGTGGTGAACGCGATGAGCGGCGTGGAGAGCGAGTCCGAGGGCGTCGAGCCGAGCCGGCGCATCATCGTCCGGCCGGCGGACTGACCTGGTGACCCACGACGAGACGACGGCTGGTGCCGTCTCCGGCCCGGGCGGTGCGCCGTCCGGGCCGTCCCCTGTCCGGCCTGAACCCACCGCCGAACCCGCCCCGCTCTTCTCCGACGGCATCGCCGACTCCGCGCAGTCGCCCGCTGGCGCGCCCCGGTCGGGTCCGCCGTCCGGTCCGGTAGACGAGCCGGTCACGAACGCGCCGGCGGGCTCGATCGAGCCGGCCTTCTCCGGTACGCCTGCTGGCACCGCCGATCCGGCGTTCACCGCCAAACCGGCCGGCTCGGTGGACCCGGCGTTCGTCGACGGCCCGGCCGGGTCGGTCGATCCGGCGTTCGTCGACGGCCCGGCCGAGCTCGACCCGGCGTTCGCTGCCGAACCGGCCGGCTCGGCGGATTCGACACTCGTCGACGGACCGGCCGGCTCCACCGCTCCGGGTTCCGCCGACGAGCCGTCAGCCGATCTCTACGCGGAGGCGGACGATCCTGCCGTCGAGGCGTCCGAGGAACTTCCGTCTCCCGCCGCGGTGACTCTTCCGCCCGAGCTGGCCCAGGCCGCTCGCACTCTCTTCGGTGACCGCCTCGACCTCGCCGCCGCGTACGCGGAACTGCTGGCGACGGACGGCGTGGTCCGCGGCCTGATCGGGCCGCGGGAGGCGCCCCGGATCTGGGAGCGGCACCTGCTCAACTGCGCGGCGGTGGCCGAGCGGATCCCCGAGGGCGCGACGGTGCTCGACGTCGGCTCCGGTGCCGGACTACCCGGTCTGGTGCTGGCCATCGCCCGACCCGACCTGACCGTCACCCTGATCGAGCCGCTCGCCCGGCGCACCTCCTTCCTCATCGAGGCGGTGCAGCACCTGGGCCTGACCAAGATGGTGCGGGTCTTCCGGGGTCGCGCGGACGAGGCGGCCGCCGGCTCGCGCGACGCCGCACCACTCAGCGGCGGCATCGTCACTGCGCGGGCGGTCGCCCCGCTGGACCGGCTCGCCGCCTGGTGCCTGCCGCTGGTCGTGCCCGGCGGTCGGCTGGTCGCCCTGAAGGGGGCCTCCGCCCCAGATGAGATCGCCGAACACGCCGAGGCGGTGATCCGCCTGGGTGGCGGACAGCCGGAGGTGCGTCGCTGTGGAGAGGGCGTGATCGAGCCACCCGCGACGGTGATCGAGGTGGTCCGGGAGCGGATCGTCGGTCCGGTGCGCAAGAAGGCCGCGGCGAAGCGGTCCCGGGGCGGCCGGCGCAGTGGCCGGGGTCGGGATCGCTGATTCCGCAAGGGCTTTCCGGTGGAGGGACCGGTCGTTGAAACGGTGCGAGATCACCGACCGGGCAGAACCCGACATGGACCCGCTGCGCCCGTCCGCCGTAGGCTGACCGCGCGTCGATAGTGTGGAACGGCGGTGCCGGACGGCACCGGACCCCGACCGTTCCCGCCGGGCCGTAGCCGTGCGCGGTGAGCGCGGGTGCGACCGATTGACGGGGTGCGGACCGACCATCCGGAGCGGGTAGGGATGACAGGTGCATGACGACGGCAGCTACGACGATCCACCAGTGACCGGGCCAGGAGGGCGATCCTCTGCCGCCGACCCCGTTTCACGTGAAACCGACCAGCAGGGGTGGTCGCGAGGCGCGGAGTTCCGCGACCCCGCGCCACGTCCGGCGGACCCGGACCCGGTGGTGCGGCACGACGTCCCCTCGGGCGGCGGGCTTCATCCGGTCTCGGGCGTGCCGGCCAACCTTCCACCCGGGGCAGGCGGGGCGCAGCCGATGTCGGGCGTACCGGCGAACCTGCCACCCCTGCGGGAGGCCCCGGAGTCGGCCGCCCGGCCGGCCAACGTGGCCGACCCCCGGCCGGTCCCGGTGCAGCGCAACGCCGCCCCACCCGCCCGCTTCGAGCCGCTGCCCGCCTCGGATGTGGCGCAGCAGTCCGCGCCGCAGGCGGTACCGGGCTCCGATGCGGTCGCGGCCGACACTCCACCGGTCGACGGCTACGAACTCGACGCCAACCCGAGCACGTACGTTTCACGTGAAACCCCGACGCGCGAAGAGGATGACCCACCGTTGGCTATGGAAGCGATGCGCGCCGTGCACATCCTGAATCCCAGTGGCGAGGTGACCATGCCTCGGCCGGAACGGACGCGGGTCATGTGCGTCGCGAACCAGAAGGGCGGCGTGGGCAAGACCACGACCACGGTGAACCTGGCGGTGGCTCTGGCCCTGCACGGCAACCGGGTGCTGGTGGTCGATCTGGACCCGCAGGGCAACGCCTCCACCGGGCTCAACGTCCCGCACCACACCGGCGTACCCGATGTCTACGACTGCCTAATCGACAGCGTGCCGCTCGAGGAGGTGGCCCAGGCGGTCGAGGGCATCCCGAACCTCTGGTGCGTACCGGCCACGATCGACCTCGCCGGTGCCGAGATCGAGCTGGTCTCCGTGGTCGCCCGGGAGTCCCGGCTGGCCCGGGCCATCGCCGCGTACCCCGGCCAGTTCGACTACGTCTTCATCGACTGCCCGCCCTCGCTCGGCCTCCTGACGGTCAACGCGCTGGTGGCCGCGCAGGAGGTGCTGATCCCGATCCAGTGCGAGTACTACGCGCTGGAGGGCCTCAACCAGCTCATCAACAACATCAACCTGGTTCGCCAGCACCTCAACCCGAAGCTCGAGGTCTCCACCATCCTGCTCACCATGTACGACCGGCGTACTCGGCTGGCGGATGCGGTCGAGCAGGACGTCCGGAACCACTTCGGCGACAAGGTGCTCGAGGCCGTGATCCCGCGGAACGTGCGGGTCTCCGAGGCGCCGAGTTACGGGCAGTCCGTGATGACCTACGATCCCGGTTCGCGGGGGGCGACGAGCTACTTCGAGGCCGCCCAGGAGATCGCGGACCGGGGCGCCAAGGAGCCGGTGAGCCGGAATGCGTAATGCGGAGAAGTCGCTGGGAGGCGTCGCATGAAGAACCGTCCTCGCGGCGGTCTGGGTCGAGGGCTCGGGGCACTGATCCCGACCGCACCGGTGGAGCCCGTCGCTCCGGCGACCGGTGAGGTGGAGGCCGTCGCCCCGGTGCCGAACGGGACCCCCGTGGCGGCCGTCCCGGCACCTGTAGCCCCGGTGGCGGAGTCGGGGCCGGAGCTGAGCCCGGTGCCGGGAGCCCGCTTCGCCGAGATCCCGGTCGACTCGATCGTGCCGAACCCGAAGCAGCCCCGGCAGGTCTTCGACGAGGAGGCGCTGGAGGAGTTGAAGACCTCGATCCAGGAGGTCGGCTTCCTCCAGCCCATCGTCGTACGCCAACTCGACGGCGAGAAGTACGAACTCGTCATGGGTGAGCGGCGCTGGCGGGCCGCGCAGGCGGTCGGCCGGGACAACATCCCCGCGATCGTCCGGGACACCAAGGACGACGCGATGCTCCGGGACGCGCTGCTGGAGAACATCCACCGCGCCAACCTGAACCCGCTGGAGGAGGCGGCCGCGTACCAGCAGCTGCTCGAGGAGTTCGGCGCGACCCACGAGGAGCTCGCCCGGCGCATCGGCCGCAGCCGCCCGCAGATCTCCAACACCATCCGGCTGATGAACCTCCCCGCCCCGGTGCAGCGACGGGTCGCCGCCGGCGTGCTCTCCGCCGGCCACGCCCGGGCGCTGCTCAGCCTCGACGATGCCGAGGCACAGGAACAGCTCGCGCTGCGGATCGTCGCCGAGGGAATCTCCGTACGCGCGACGGAGGAGCTGGTGGCGCTGGCGCTGGCCGACGGGCCGGCGAAGAGCCCGGCGGCCAAGCGGCGACCCAAGCCGCACGCCCCGGCGCTGACCGACCTGGCGGACCGACTCTCCGACCGCTTCGACACCCGGGTGAAGGTCGACATCGGCCGGAGCAAGGGGAAGATCACCATCGAGTTCGCCACGGTCGACGACCTGGAGCGGATCGTGGGCATCATCGGGGTCGGGCAGGAAGAGCAGCCCGAGGAGTAAGCACCTGCTCGTCGGCCCCGGCCGCGTGGTCCGCAACGGGACTGCGCGGCCGTTCCGTCTGCTGCCGGCCGGTGACGGGGCAGTGGGCTACCGGGGCGTGACGGCGTGCCAGGGTCTGAATGGCGGCCACACGGGCCCCAGAGGGCTGCAACGGCTGATCTGGTGTCCGTGTCCGGGGTGGCCGTCGCGATGGCCGTCTCGGGCGGCTGAGCGCCCTCTCCCGACCCGCGAGGTGGCGCCGCCGCTCTGGTCGGTGGGGAACGAGAGGGGTCGACTTGCCTGACCACCTCGATCAGTTTGCTGACGGAACCGCGAACGGTCGCCCCGGCCAGGGTGCGGGCGACCGGCTGCGCCTCGTGACGAACCACGCGATCCTGATGAGTCAGGACGGGCCCCTGGGCCTCCGGCTCCAGGCGAGGGCGGCGATGTGTTGTTTCACGTGAAACCAGGACCCCGGGGCGGGGTGCGCGTGGCAGGCCGGGTAGGCGGAGGCGACCAAGGGCCGGAGGCCCTCTGTCAACGCCCAGACTTCACCGCGCCGTTCCGTGTCCTGGTCTGAAGGTCGGGCATCGGTACGTCCGGGTAGGCCGACACCAAAGCCGTGATGGGCAAGGCTTGGGGGTACGGGCAGCCTGTTTCCGGTCGCCGTCAACCTTGTGCGAATAGCGCCGGGAAGCTCACCTCCCCTGCTCGTGATCCTCAGGGTGCCGGCGACTCAACGCTCAGGGCTCGCGACCTCAGCCATGGGCGGTGCCGTCGTGGTCGATCCGTTGGTGGTTGAAGTGTCGGTGGGGGCCGGACGAACGTGGCCGGACCTCGCCGTTGGTCGAGCCGTCGTTGGTCGGGCCGTCGCGGTGGAGCCGTCGCGGTGGAGCCGTCGTTGGTCGGGCCGTCCTGGCCGGAGCCGTCGCGGTCGAGCCGTTGTGGGTCGAGCCTCGAGGGTGAAGACCTGCCATAGCTCAAGCCGCTGTGGGCGGAACCATCGCAGGGAGGTTGTCGGTTCCGAGACCAATTCAGGCTCGGCACCTGCTCCGGCGGCACCTCAACCGGTGATGCCGTCGGGTCCGGACCGTAGGGGGCTGAGTGCTGGGTTGCCGACGCTCCCGCTCCGTCGAGGCTGAGCCAGTCAGTCCCAGCGCCGGCTGCTCGGGGGGCACCACGGCCAGCACCCCGGTCGGCTCCGGCGCGCGTCGAGGCTGAGCATCGGCTCCGGGCCGTCAATGCCCAGGCCGCCGAGGCAAGCCCACGTTCACGACTAGGCGCGAGCCGTAGCCACCCGGCAAAGGCCCGGCAGTTGGCACTGGGCGACACACCCCTGCGCGAGCGGGCACGGTCGGCAGCGCTCCTCAGCTCGGCCGACGGGAGGGGACCTCGCCCGCAGGGGTGTTTCACGTGAAACAAGCCGACGCACCGGGGTGAGCGACCGGCAGGTGCCACCGACTGGGGCCACCCGTGCTGGCGGGGTTGGCCCGGCAGGCGCTGAAGGTTGGCGCAGTCCGTCCCTCGACGGGCTCGCCGCACCTCCCGAATCCACCCGCGCTTCCCGACGTGGCTCCGCCGGACAGGCCCGGAGGAGGACTCGGCGAGCGACAAGGTCCAGCCGGATACTCCGGACCGGGTCGCCGCGCCGGATCACCGCCAGCGCCGGATCGCCGCCGTTCGCCACGCCGGCCTTTTCGCCTCGCGCTGCCCGCTCCAGCGAACGGCGTTCCTGCTTCGGGGCGTCCCGTGTGGGCGCGCCGGAGGCTCCGAAAGACCGCCCCTGAGGGCGGTGCCGATCGCCGGCTGGTTCGTTAGGAAGAGGGGGCTGAGCGGGTAGCCGCGACGGGACTGCGGATGCATCGCCGACGCGGTTTGGTTATCCACAGCGGTTTTCCACAGGCCACCCCCGTTTCACGTGAAACAGCGCTGAGAAACATGTGCTGACCTGTGGATGACGCGGTGTGCTGGTGATCTCAGCGGCCTGTGGACAACCTGGTGGACAAGCCCCCGGAAACTCGGAACTGGAGTCCGGGCAATCGACAGTGGGCGCTGCGTCGCACGGCGGTGATCAAGGAATCGGGTAGGGACAGGGGTCGTCGTCTCGGTTAGGGTCAGCGTCGTGCAGGACACCCCTCCCTCAGTTCCGGATTTCACCCAGTGGCCCTCCTTCCCCTTCGAGGGCGACATTCGTGTCAAGCAGCTCGACGACCCGGTCCCGGTCGAACCTCCCCGTCGCGGCGAGGAGAACCGGGAATGCACCGCCTGCAACGCACCCGACGAGGCCTACATCTGGGTGGGTGAGCGGTGGCGGGTACGCACGATGGACCGGCCCACCGGCCTGCCCATGGTGCTGATCCTGGAGTCCCGCTCCCATCTCGACCTCGGTGACCTGCCCAACCTGCTCGCCGCCGAGTTGGGCGTCATGACGGTACGACTGGAACGCGCCATCCGGTCCCTCGACGGCGTCGCCCGGGTCCATGTCAACCGCTGGGGCGACGGCTCGGCGCACCTGCACATGTGGTTCCTCGCTCGGCCGTACGGGCGGCTCCAGCTACGCGGCACGTTTCTCTCGCTCTGGGATTCGATCCTGCCCCCCATCTCCGAGGCGCAGTGGCGGGAGAACCTGGCCATGGTCGCCGCCTGGCTAGCCGAGTTCGGCGGGCGACCGCTGGCGGAGCCGCCGCGTATCCAGTGGCATGCGCCGTCGCGCTTCTCCACCTCCCCGCCCGACCAGGCGGAGACCGCCGACGAGGAGGCCGTCTCCGTGATCGAGGCCGCCGAGGAGATTCCGGAGCCGTCGGGCGAGTCCGTGGACGCGGAGGACGCGACCCCGGCGGACGTGGTCCCGGACGGCAACACCCCGGCCGCGGACGCCGACCGGCAGACCGGTTGGCGCGGGTAGCGAGGCTGGCGCGTCAGGCGCGGGACGAAGTGGGGCCGTCGGTCAGCGGCGGGCGGCGGCCCGGACCACCAGCGTCCCGAGCACCCGGCCGAAGTCGAGTCCGGCCGCCTGGATGGCCAACGGCAACAGCGACGTCTCGGTCATCCCGGGGGAGACGTTGACCTCCAACACGTGCGGCTGCCCGGCGGCGTCGACGATCAGGTCGACCCGGGAGAGGTCACGCAGGCCGAGCGCGGTGTGCGCGGCGAGGGCCACCTCGGCCACCCGCTCGCTCACCTCGGGGTCGAGCCGGGCAGGGGCGTGCCAGGTGGTCCGGCCGGCGGTGTAGCGGGCGGCGTAGTCGTAGACGCCGTTGCGGGGCACGATCTCCACCGGGGGCAGCGCCTGTGGGCCCGCGCCGAGGTCGAGTACCGACACCGCCACATCCATGCCGGGCACGTAGCGCTCCACCAGCGCCGTCTGGTCGTACGCGAAGCAGCCGACCATCGCGGCCGGGAGCGACCCGGCGTCCCGGACCACCGCGGCGCCCAGTCCGGAGCCGCCCTGCGCCGGCTTGACCATCAGCGGCAGGCCGAGCCGGTCGACGATCCGGTCCAGCACGGCCACCGCGCCCAACTCGGAGAAGCGGTCGTGCGGCAGGGCCACCCAGTCCGGGGTGGGGATGCCGGCCTCGCGGAGCACCGCCTTCGCGGACGGCTTGTCCCAGGCGAGCCGGGACGCACGGGCATCGCAGCCGACGTACGGGACGTCACAGAGGTCGAGCACGCCGCGCAGCGAGCCGTCCTCGCCGGTGGCGCCGTGCAGGGCGATCACCACCGCGTCCGGCGGGTCAGCGGCCAGCGCAGGCAGCAGGGCGATGTCGGCGTCCCGCAGTTCGGCCTCCACGCCCACGGCACGCAGCGCATCGAGCACCCGCCGCCCGGACCGGAGCGAGACGTCGCGCTCGTAGGAGAGCCCACCGGCGAGCACCAGCACGTGCAGCTCGGCGGTGACGGCGGGATCGGTCACGAGGTTCCCGGCAGCGGAGGTGACAGCCATGCCGGAATCATGCCAAGTCGGGACCGGGCGCGTCCGAGCCGCCCTGCCGGCGGCGCACCCCGGCACCGCCGACCGTGCCGAAGACCCGGCGCATGGCGATGTCCTGCTCCATCACGCCGGCCAGCCGGCGGACGCCCTCCCGGATCCGCTCCGGCGGCGGGAAGGAGAAGTTGAGCCGCATGTTGCCGCCGCCGGCGTCGCCGGCGTAGAAGCCGGTACCGGGCACGTACGCCACCCGGGCGGCGATCGCCCGCGGCATCATCGCCTTCGAGTCCAGGCCGTCGGGCAGCGTCGCCCAGACGAAGAGGCCGCCGCCGGGGGTGGTCCAGGTGGTGCCCGCCGGCATCAGGTCCGCCAGCGCGTCCAGCATCGCGTCGCGGCGCTCCCGGTAGACCTCCCGGTACACCTTCAGCTGCTGCCGCCACGGCATGGTGCCGAGGTAGGTGGAGACCGCGGCCTGGGCGTACCCGCTGGGGCAGAGGATCTGCGCCTCACTGGCGATCACCAGCTTGTCGCGGACGGCGTGCGGGGCCAGGATCCAGCCGACCCGCAGGCCGGGGGCGAAGGTCTTGGAGAAGGTGCTCAGGTAGAAGACCCCGTCGCGGCGGCGGGCCCGCAGCGGCGCGGGCGCCTCCCCCTCAAAACCGAGCTGGCCGTACGGGTCGTCCTCGACCACGAGCAGGCCCGCCCGTTCGCAGATGTCGAGCACCCGCTCCCGCCGCTCCTCGGTCAGCGTCACGCCGGTCGGGTTCTGGTAGGTCGGGATGGTGTAGAGGAACTTCACCCGCCGCCCGGCGCGGGCCAGGTCGGCGATGGCCGCCTCCAACGCCTCCGGGATCAGCCCGTCGTCATCCATCGGCACGTGCGCGACCTGGGCCTGGGCGGCCTGGAACACCCCGAGCGCCCCGACGTAGGTCGGTCCCTCGGCGAGCACCACGTCACCCGGGTCCAGGAAGAGCCGGGCCACCAGGTCCAGCGCCTGCTGGCCGCCGACGGTCACCACCACGTCCTCCGGCGACGCGCCGCAGGCGGCGTCGATCCCGGAGAGGGCCATCACCTCGCAGATCCGCTCGCGCAGCTCCAGCGTGCCCTGGCCGATGCCGTACTGGAGGGTGGTGGCGCCGTGCTCGGAGCCGAGCCGGCCGAGCATCTCGCCGACCGCGTCGAGCGGCAGCGCGGCGATGTACGGGGCCCCACCGGCGAGCGAGACGACCTCCGGACGGCTGGCCACCGCGAAGAGCGCTCGGATCTCCGAGGCGGTCATCCCGCGGACCCGCCGGGCGTACCGGTCGGTGTAGTCGTCGAGCGTCGTGCCGGTCATGACATCACCTCGGTCGGGTGTCGGCGGGGCTGCCGCCCGGTGTGGTACCCGCGATGCCGGCGACCATGGCGGCGCGCGGCCGGTTGCTCGATCGTAGTCCCCGCGGACCAGCATCGGGATGCTGAGATGAGGTCCGTCCACATCCCGGACCGGGCCGTCACCGGCTCGGGTGGGCGTTCGCGCGTCCCCTCCCGTACGGTCGGGTGGGGGCGTACGATCGCTCGTCGGGGGCAGGAAAGCGGCGGCGTGAGCACCGCGGTGGTTTCACCTGGCGAGCCTATGGGTGGGGATGCGCTGATGTCGCGACGTCTGGTCAGTCTGACCCTCGACACCTTGGAAGACCTGCCTCGCCCGTGCCGGCAGTGCGTCTACTGGGAGCTGGATCCGGTCTCCGCGGACCGCGCCTGCGCGGCTGGCGACCCGGGGCTGGAGAAGGAGGCCTGGGTCTCCCAGACCCTGCTGGAGTGGGGTTCCTGCGGCAAGCTGGTGTACGTCGACGGGATGCCCGCCGGCTTCGTCATGTACGCCCCGCCGGCGTACGTCCCGCGCTCGATGGCCTTTCCCACCTCGCCGGTGTCCGCGGACGCCGCGCTGCTGATGACCGCGAACGTGGTGCCCCCCTTCGCGGGCGGCGGACTGGGCCGGATGCTCGTCCAGGGCGTCGCCCGGGACCTGACCAAGCGTGGCATCAAGGCCATCGAGGCGTTCGGCGACGCCAAGTTCGGCGACGGCGACGATGCGACCCGGGCCTGCGTCGCGCCGGCCGACTTCTTCCTGTCGGTGGGCTTCAAGACGGTCCGCCCGCACCCGCGTTACCCGCGCCTGCGGCTGGAACTGCGCACCGCGCTGAGCTGGAAGTCCGACGTCGAGTACGCGCTGGAGAAGCTGCTCGGTTCGATGAGCCCGGAGACGCTGCTCCGGCCCGTCCGTCCGGCCCCGGTGACCCGCTCCACCACCGGCTGACGCTCAGTCCACCACCGTGCCGGCGGCCACCACCGCACGCAGTTCGCTGACGTCGATCGAGCCGGTCGGCACGTCCCGCTCGATCGGGAAGTACATCCGCTGCACCGCGGCGACGATCGCCTCGACCACCCGGTCCCGGAACCGGGGGTCGACCAGCCGGCCCCGGTCCTCCGGTGAGGTCAGGTAGCCGACCTCCACCCGGACCGCTGGCATCCTGGTCAACCGCAGCAGGTCCCACGCCTTGGCGTGGGTGCGGCAGTCGCGCAGCCCGGTCCGGACCACGATCTCCCGCTGCACCAGGCCGGCCAGCCGCTCGCCGGTGGCCGAGGTGACCCCGTTGTTGGTGCCGTAGTGGTAGGTCGCCACCCCGTTCGCGGCCGGGTTGGCGTGCCCGTCGGTGTGCAGCGAGATGAAGACGTCGGCGCCGAGCGAGTTGGCCAGCTGCGCCCGGTCGGCGTCGGGCAGGCAGGTCTCCGGGGCCGGGCCGCGGGTGAGCTGCACCCGTACGCCGGCTGCGGCGAGCCGGCCCTCCAGCCGGCTGGCCAGGTCGTGCACGATGTCCGCCTCGGTCCAGCGCAGCGGACCGTCCGGCACCACCACCCCGGGGTCGGTGCCGCCGTGCCCGGGGTCGATCACCACCGTCCGCCCGACCAGCGTCGGTCCGGCCTGCCGGATGGCGTCGGACTCGCGCAGCCACTGCGGCCGCCCGCCGACCACCTTCCGGCCCAGGCGGCGCAGCGTACCCATGGTGTGCGGGCCGCAGGCGCCGTCCGGCTTCAGCCCCATCTCCCGCTGGAACTGGGCGACCGCCCGGGAGGTGCGGATCCCGTAGATGGCGTCGGCGCGGCCCACGTCGTACCCCATCTCCAGCAGGCGTTCCTGGAGCGACCGGACGTCCTCGCCGGTCAGCGGCTCGGGTACGGCGTGGTAGAGCGTGCGGGCACCGAGCCGCCAGCGGGCGGCGTCCAGCGCCTGCCAGGTCTCCGAGCCGACCCGGCCGTCGACGCTCAGCCCGCGGGACTGCTGGAACGCGCGAACGGCCCGTTCGGTCTCCGCGTCGAACTCGTCGCCGTGACCGTCGGAGGGGAGGAGGTCGAGACCGGTGAGGACGGTGCGAATCTCCGTCACCGCGGCTCCCCGGTCACCGGGTCGGATCGGACGCACGCACGACCCCCTCTGCACGGATGCTGGCTGGCCGGGCCCCGCGGTCCCTCGAAGAGGCGAGACTCCGACGGCGGGCTTCCCCGCTGCGGATGCCTACGGAGCGTACCGTGAGCGGTCACTGCCCGGCCCGGGTTCGCGCAGGTCAACGGGTCCACGGCGGGCGGGACGGGGAAAAGAGGAACCCCGCGCCCGAAGATCGGGCGCGGGGTTCCGCGGGTCGGCGTCGGGTCTACAGCGCCGACTCGATGAGCTTTACCAACTCGCCCTTCGGCTTGGCGCCGGCGATGGACTGCACCGGCTCGCCGTTCTTGAAGACGGTAAGGGTCGGCACGGACATCACCCGGTACGCCCGGGCGGTCTCGGGGTTCTCGTCGATGTTGAGCTTGACGATGGTGACCTGGTCACCCATCTCGCCCGCGATCTCTTCCAGCAGCGGTGACACCTTGCGGCACGGTCCGCACCACTCCGCCCAGAAGTCCACCAGAACCGGCTTGTCGGACTTCAGCACGTCGCTCGCGAAGCTCGCGTCCGTGACCGCCTTGGTTGCTCCCACTATGAACCCCTCCTCCGGGTACTGCTTTACGAAGATGTTTCAGCCTTGCAGGGTGGCGATGAAGCGCTCGGCGTCCAGGGCCGCGGCGCAACCCGTACCGGCCGCCGTGATCGCCTGCCGGTAGGTGTGGTCGACCAGGTCGCCGGCCGCGAAGACACCCGGGATGCTGGTCCGGGTGCTCGGCGCCTGCACCTTCACGTACCCCTCGTCGTCGAGTTCGACCTGGCCGCGGAAGAGTTCACTGCGCGGGTCGTGACCGATGGCCACGAAGACACCGGTGACGTCGAGCACCTTGATCTCGCCGGTGTGCACGTTGCGCACCCGGACCCCGCTGACCTTGCCGTCGGCGCCGAGGATCTCCTCGACAGTGGAGTTCCACTCGACCTTGATCTTGTCGTTGCCGAGCGCCCGGCCGGCCATGATCTTGCTGGCCCGGAAGGAGTCGCGGCGGTGGATGATGGTGACGGAGTCGGCGAACCGGGTCAGGAAGCTGGCCTCCTCCATCGCCGAGTCGCCACCGCCGACGACGACGATGTGCTGGTTGCGGAAGAAGAAGCCGTCACAGGTGGCGCAGGACGACACGCCGTGGCCGAGGTACTCCTGCTCGCCCGGCACACCCAGCGGGCGCCAGGCGGAGCCGGTGGAGAGGATCACGGCCTTCGCCCGGTACGCGGTCTCGCCCACCCAGACGGTGTTGGTGGCGCCCGAGCCGGTGTCGCCGGTGTCCGTCAGCTCGACCCGGGTGACGTCGTCGGTCAGGAACTCCGCGCCGAACCGCTCGGCCTGCTTGCGCATGTTGTCCATCAGCTCGGGACCGAGGATGCCGTCCGCGAAACCGGGGAAGTTCTCCACCTCGGTGGTCGTCATCAACGCGCCGCCGGACTGCGTGCCCTCGATGATGAGCGGCTTGAGGTTGGCGCGCGCGGCATAGACCGCCGCGGTGTAACCGGCCGGCCCGGAGCCGATGATGATCAGGTTGCGGACCTCGTCCACTGCCGTCTCCCGATGTGTGTGTTCGTCATCCGTTCCGGCTGACTGCTGCCGGGCCGATGCCGATCCGAGTGCCGACGGCTGAGCGGCGTCGGCGCCTGACTTGCAGAACGTCATCGTACGAAGCGGAGATTCCCGAGCCGGTCATCCGGTGGGTCACGTCACGCAAAGCGGCAGCCGCCGATGACCGCGATCTCACCCTACCCGCGTTCGGAACCGGGTGTCCGCGCCGGACCCAGGCACCCCGCACTCCGGTCCGCTCACCCACGCCCAGCGTGCGCCAGCCCCGTCGACGAGGGTGACGACCAGGGCCGGCCGCCCCTGGAACGACGCGTAGTCGACCACCTCAACGGTCGCCGCCCCGGTCGCGTGTTCCGCGGTGATCGCGGCGAGGCAGTTCCGCAGCGCGTCCGGACCGGTGAGCCGGTCCAGCCCGCCGGCGAAGGGCGCCCGGTGGTCATCCGGTGCCACCTCGGCGGTCCCCCGGGCGCTGGTGGCCGCCGCCAGGGGGGTCTTCGACCCGTTCGCCCCGGACAGCTGCTCAGGGGTGTAGTCGATACCGCTGCGCTGCGCCGGGCCGGTCGTCCGGAACGGCTCGGCTGCCAGCGGATTCGGCGCGCCGGCGTTGTCGCCCGCAGCGCGGTCGGCCGTCACCGCCGTGTCGCCGGCGGAGGTCAGCTGGCCGAGGCCCAGCCCGACGGCGCCCACCGAGGCCGCCGCCAGGGCCACCGGTCCGGCGATCCGGGCCCAGCGCCGCGCCCGGCGGCCGGGCCCGGTGCCGCGCGCGGGGACGTCGGCGGGTCGGCTCCCCCCGCCGGTACGTCGCTGGCCGGTCGGCTGCACCGGTACGGTGCCCGCTCCGCCGGACGGTCGCCCGGGCGCACCGAGCCTCCCGGCGCCCACCGGCCGGCCGCGGTCGTCGACCGACCCCGCGTCGAGCGGGTCCGTGGCCGCGTCGGCGGCGGCCACGTCGACATCGGCCGGCGCCGGGGCCGGGCCGGCACCGGCGAGCGCCGCGGCGAGCCGCTCCGCGATGGCCAGGGGCATCTCGGGTGTGGCGGCGGCCCAACCGGCCAGATCGGCCCGGACCAGCTCCACCGCCGGCGCCAGCGCGGCGTACGCGCCGGCCCACGCCCGGTCCTCCTCGATCAGGCGGGCGACCCTGACCCGCTCCGGGGTGCCGTCCAGCGCCCCACCGACGTAGTCGGCGAGCAGGTCGTGGTCGACCTCGCTGAACTTCCCGGGAGTCACAGTTCCTCCTCGTTGGCCACCCGCCGGGACCACCCCGGCGCCGATTCGACGCCTTCCGGCGGTCGCGGGTTCCCGGCAGTGACGCGCGGCATGTCGGCGGCGCCGCGAACGTCCGGACGGGGCGCCACCGACGGACCGTCGACCCCGGTCCGCAGGTGGCCCAGCAGGGTGGCCAGCCGGGCCCGGCCCCGGGCACAGCGACTCTTGACCGTCCCCTCCGCGACACCGAGGATGCGGGCCACCTCGGCCACCGGGTAGCCCTGCACGTCGACCAGGATCAGCGCGGCGCGCTGCTCAACCGGCAGCTCCGCCAGAGCCTGCCGGACCACCAGGGCGGTGTCGTGGTCGCGCACCGGGGCGGCCGGCTCCACCCCGCCGGTGTGCCGGCCGGGCTCGCCGTCGGTGTGCACGCCGTCCGGCAGCGGGACCGTGGCGTGTGCCTGCCGGCGGCGGATCCGGTCCAGACAGGCGTTCACCACGATCCGGTGCAGCCAGGTGGTGACCGCGGATTCACCCCGGAAGCGGGCCGCCCCACGGTGCGCGGAGAGCAACGCGTCCTGCAGGGCGTCGGCGGCCTCCTCGCGGTCGCCCAGGGTACGCAGCGCCACCGCCCAGAGGCGGTCCCGGTGGCGGTGGAACAACGTGGTGAAGGCGTCCCGGTCGCCGGCCACGTGCGCCCGGAGCAGTTCGACGTCGGTCGTCCCGGTGTCCGGTCCCGCGTGGGTCGGCACGGCCACCGGCGGACCGCTCGCCGGCGTACCGACCCCTCCCTCGCCCCGGGCGTCCATCACCACGTCCGGTCGGAGTGGTGCCCGGACAGCGGCGGCTGGTTCACGACCCCTGGACGGTGATCTCCTGGACGCCGATCTTGTAGCCCCGGTCGTTCGAGGGCAGCTCGGTGAGCCAGAAGAGCAGGTAGCGGTACTTCTTGTCCGGGTCGAAGCCGTTGCTGAAGATCAGCGTGCTGCCCTCGGCCTGCGCGAAGCCCTCGCCGATCCGGTTCTTCGTGGTCACGTAATCGGTGTAGAGCTTCTTGTCGCCCGACGAGCTGGAGCCCGGATCGGTGGTGCCGGTGTAGAGCTGCGCGGTGGCCCCGTTGGCGGAGAGAACCGCCTTCACCGACTTCACGGTGTGCTCGGAGCCGAGATCGATCCAGACGCCCATGCCGCGCTTGAAGTTGCCGAACTTCGGCGCGGTGTAGGTGTCGGTCGCCCAGCCCTCGTCCTCGCTGCCGTCGATCACCTTCTCGGCGTCGTCCAGCTCGTCGCGGGTACGGCTGTCCGGGTCGATGATCCGGATGTCCTCCACGGCCAGCTTGTGCGTGGTGGCCGGCTGGGTGGGCTGGTCGGCGGGGGCGCCGCTGGTCGGCCGGGCCACCGGCTCGGTCTTCTGGTCCTTGTCGTCACCCAGGGCGCTGATCCCGATGAGCAGGCCGACCAGGGCCACCGCGAGCAGCCCGGCGATGCCCAGGGCCACCTTGCGGCCACCGGCGGCGGCCAGCGGCGACGGCTCCTCCTCCGGGTCCGCGGTGAAGCGCAGCGGGCCGGCCTGGTCCAGGAAGTGCTCGTCGGCCGGGATGTCCAGCCGGCCCAGCTCGGCGGCGAGCACGTCCGAGGAGGGCGGGGCGATCTCCGGGTCGAGCAGGTCCATCGTCAGGTCGTCGAGGTACGCCGGCACACCGGCCCGGACCTGCCGGGGAGCGGCGATCGTGCCGCCGGCGTCGCGTACGGCGTCCGGGATGGCGGCCCGGCCGTGTCCGGCGGTGGCGCCGTGCAGCGGCGCCTCCCCGTGCGGCCAGTGCCCGGTCAGGGCGAAGTAGAGCACTCCGCCGACCGCGCGGATGTCGTTCTCCTGGCTGTCCGCGCCGTCGGTCCGGGCGTCGGCGAGCACCACCCGGCCCTCGTCGCTGATCATGACCGTGCCGGGGTGGACGTTGCCGTGCACCATGCCGGTGGCGTGCACCGCGGCGAGCGCGCTGGCGACGGCGTTGCCGATGGCGGTCGCCCGGGCCGGGTCCAGCGGACCGTCGACGGTGACCAGCTCGCGTAGGGACTGGCCGTCCACCCATTCGCGGACCACGTACGCCCGGTCGGCCTCGTCGATCGCGTCGTAGACGCCGACCAGGTTGGGGTGGATGACACGGCTGGCCGCGACGGCGGCCTGGAGCATCTCGGTGGCGGAGTCGCCACCCGGGTAGCGGAGGACCACCGCGACGGGACGGCGCAGCACGACGTCGACCCCACGCCAGACCAGCCGGCCCGCACTGTCGTTGTTGATGTGCTCGACCAGCTCGTACCGCTCGGCAAGGATCTCACCGGCCGTGGGAGCACCGAAGGTCATGACCGGCGGAGCACTCTCCTCCGCCTCCTGACCCTCGCCGACCTGGGTCACCCGTCCTCCCTCGGTGATCGTGTCGATCGATGGACCCGTGCTACTGGGCATGTGGCTTCCCGCTCTGCCTTCGAAGGAACCGGCAGACCGGCGTCGACGCCCGCGTCGGCACCTGCCGTACCCGTCGAGTGCGACCTTACCCGGGATGCCCGGTTCCCCGACATGTCATCTTCCCGCCGCGACCGGTGGGGCGCCAGCGACGGGCCGTCCGATCCGATCATGACCGTTGTCAGCCACACTGCTGGTACACGCACCAGCCAATCTAGAGGTTGCCGGCAAGTAGTCGGCGCAGGGGCACACCCGGAGTGGCCGCCCTCGTGCTGCCTCACCGAATTCCCCCCGATCGGCCCAGCACCCTCACCCGTACGGTTGGTTGTCCACAGGCCGGGAGGGTGGCTGAGCGGGGAAACGCGGAGTTATCCACAGCCGCATCCCCAGGCTGGTGATCCTCGTTCACGGTCGGTGGCCGACGGACCCGACGGCGTGCCGGGCCCGGTCAGCGGCCGAGCCGGCGGCGGACCATCCCGACCACCTCGGTGATCTCGCTGATCCGCAGCACCAGGGCCAGCCCGAGGTACGTACCGCCGATCACCACCCCACCGATCACCAGCTGCCCGGCCGCCGCCAGCCAGCTGAGGTTGCCGGGGTCCCCGGGAAGCAGCCGCACCACGAGCAGGCCCACCAGCGCGGCGCCCAGCGCGGCGACGACCACCCGACCCAGGGTGCGCATGATGCCGCCGAGCCCGATCCGACCCACCCGGGGCCGCAGCAGCAGCGCGGAGATCACCGCGGCGGCCAGGTACGAGACGGCGTTGCCGAGCATCATGCCGGCCGCCGCGAAGGTGGCGGAGAAGACCAGGAAGAGCCCGATCTGGAGGAGCACCCGCAGCGCCACCACCGGGATGTTGATCAGCGCCGGGGTGCGCGTGTCCGGCAGCGCGTAGAAGGCGAAGGTGAAGAGCTGACTGATCGCGAACGGGACCAGGCCGAGCGCCGCGACCAGCAGCACGGTCGACGTGGCCACCGCGTTCTCGCCGGTGAACGCGCCGTACCGGAAGATCACGACGGAGATCGGGCCGGCCAGCACCGCGTAGCAGACCGCGATCGGGGCGAGTACCGCGGTGACCATCCGGGTGCCCCGGGACAGGTCGGCGGTCACGTCGCGGAACCGGCCCTCGGCGGCGGCGGCGCTCATCCGGGGCATCAGCGCGGTGATGATCGAGACGGCGATGATGCCGTGCGCCATCATCAGCAGCAGGAAGACGTTGTTGTAGATCAGGATGCCGGCGTTGTCCTTCCCGGCCGCCCGGGTGAGCAGGTTGACCACCACGAAGAGGCCGAGCTGGTTGACCGCGACGTAGCAGAACATCCAGGCGCCGAGCTTGGCCAGGTCGCGCAGCCCCAGCTCGCGGAAGTCGAAGCGCCACTTCCACCGGAAGCCCACCTTGCGCAGTGCCGGCAGCAGGCCGGCGGCCTGGACCGCGACACCGAGCAGGGTGCCGCCGCCGAGCAGCAGGATGCGGCCCCAGCCCATTTCGGCCGGCTGGAGGCTCCGCGCGCCGAAGATCACGATGTACAACCCGAAGGTGGCGATGACCACGAGGTTGTTCAGGATCGGCGCCCACATCGGGGCGGCGAAGTGCCCGCGGGTGTTGAGCACCGCGGCGATCAGCGCGCTGACGCCGGTGAAGAAGAGCATCGGCAGCATCAGGTAGGACAGGTCGTTGACCAGTCCCGTGTAGTCGCTGCCCTTGCCGCTGGCGTACAACGCGGTCAGGACCGGCGCCAGCACCACCGCGATCAGCGCTGCGGCGGCCAGCGCGAGCACCGCCAGGGTGAGCAGCCGCTGGGAGTACGCCTCACCCTTGTCCGGGTCGGCCTTGCGGCGGCGGACCAGCACCGGGATCAGGACGCTGGTGAGCACGCCACCGAGCAGAAACTCGTACACCTGGTTCGGCAGGAACTGGGCCGTCGTGTAGGCGTTGCCGATCAGGTTGCCCAGCGCCGCGCCGACCATCAGGTTGCGGATGAAGCCCGTACCCCGGCTGACCAGGCTGCCCACCGCCATCACCGCGCTGTTCGCGGCGGCGCTGGCCTCGCCGACCTGCTCCGGCGGCGGCGCGGTGGCCTCCACCGCGGGCTGGTTGAGCGGCTCGGCCGAGATGAAGGTCGCCTCGTCGGTGGGCGGGATGGCGCCGTCCGGCGTGGCGTTCGCGCTGCGGTAGAGCCCGCCGCTCATCTCCAGCCTCCCAGGGGGTACGTCGGGGCGGGCACCCGTCCCGACGGTCAGAACCTTAGTCAACCGGTACCTCTTACCCGCGCCCGGCGGCGGAGTTCCCGGACAAGCCCGATAGGCTGGCGATCCCATGTCCGAAGCCTCCGCATCCCACGCCACCGACCGCCGCGAGCTCACCGCCGCGCAGCGCAGCGCCGTCGCCGAGCTGCTCCGTGTCTCCCCGGTCGCCGACGAGCTCGGCCGCCGGTTCGCCACCGCGGGTCACGAACTGCACCTGGTGGGTGGCTCGGTTCGGGACGCCCTGCTCGGCCGGCTCGGTGACGACCTGGACTTCTGCACGGACGCGCACCCCGAGCAGACGCTGCGGATCATCAAGGGCTGGGCCGAGTCGATCTGGGAGACCGGCCGGGAGTTCGGCACCATCGGCTGCCAGCGCGACGGGCTCCGGCTGGAGATCACCACCTTCCGCGCGGAGGCGTACGACCAGGTCAGTCGTAACCCGATCGTCGAGTATGGGACCAGCCTGGAAGACGACCTGAAGCGCCGCGACTTCACCATCAACGCGATGGCGGTGAGCCTCCCCGAACACCGGTTCACCGACCCGCACGGCGGCCTGGCGGACCTGGCTGCCAAGGTCATCCGTACCCCCGGCACGCCCCAGGAGTCGTTCGGCGACGACCCGCTGCGCATGCTGCGGGCGGCACGGTTCGCCGCCCAGCTCCGCTTCGCCGTGCATCCGGACGCGCACGAGGCGATGGTCCGGATGGCCGCCGACCTGGACCGGATCACCGCCGAGCGGATCCGGGACGAGTTCACCAAGCTGCTCTGCGGCGCGGACCCGATCACCGGGCTGCGGCTGCTGGTCGACACCGGCCTGGCCGAGCGGTTCCTTCCCGAGCTGACCGGGCTCAAGCTGGAGATCGACGAGCACGCCCAGCACAAGGACGTCTACGAGCACACCCTCACCGTGGTCGAGAACGCCATGTCGATGGAGTCCGACGGCTGCGACTTCGTGCTCCGGATGGCCGCGCTGATGCACGACGTGGGCAAGCCGGCCACCAAGGCGGTCGGACCGGACGGGCGGGTCAGCTTCCACCACCACGAGGTGGTCGGCGCCCGGCTAACCAAGGCCCGGATGAAGGCCATGCGGTACCCGAAGGACGTCACCTCGAAGGTGGTCGCCCTGGTCGCGCTGCACCTGCGCTTCTACGGGTACGGCCGGGGCGAGTGGACCGACTCGGCGGTGCGCCGGTACGTCGCGGACGCCGGCGACCTGCTGTCCCGGCTGCACAAGCTGACCCGGTCGGACTGCACCACCCGCAACCGGCGTAAGGCGGCGGCGCTGGCCGCCGACTACGACGCGCTGGAGGAGCGGATCGCCCGGATCGCGGCCGAGGAGGACCTCGCCCGGGTCCGCCCCGACCTGGACGGCAACGCGATCATGGAGCTGCTCGGCGTACCGCCGGGGCCGGTCGTGGGCCGGGCCTGGCAGTACCTGAAGGAGCTGCGGCTGGAGCGCGGTCCGCTGGACCACGACGAGGCCGAGGCGGAGCTGCTGCGCTGGGCGCGGGAACAGGGCATCGTCGACTGACCCCGGTCGCGCGCCCCCGTCGCTACGACGAGACGCCGACGTATCGACCGAACGGATGACGCGGTCGATGGTGATCTCCCCGCATCATGGTGCGACGGTCGTCAGTCTCCCGGTGATCTCCGTGCTGAGGCTGCGCCGATCGCTCTGTCCGCCCGTCCGATTCGGACGGTCGCTGGAAACGGGGAGACCTCTCAGTGACACATCTCGGCATATTCCGCCGTTCGGTGGTGGCGGGAATGGCCATCGCCTCCGCGACATCCGTCCTCGGCGTCGCCACCGGCGGCACCGCGCTGGGTGACCCGGCCGGTCCCTCGCGGGGGCAGGTGCGGGGCGCGGAGAGCACCGACGCCGTGCCCGACCGGTACATCGTGGTCCTGGCCGACCGCAAGGCCAGCCCCAGCAAGGTCCGCGCCACCGCGTCGGCGCTCGCCGGCGAGACGGGCGGCACGGTCCGCCGCATCTTCACCAGCGCCCTGCACGGCTACTCGGCCACCATGACCAAGCGGCAGGCGGAGCGGCTGGCGGCTGACCCCGCCGTCGCCTACGTGCAGCAGGTCCAGCGCTACTCGGCCACCGACACCCAGACCAGCCCGCCGTCCTGGGGGCTGGACCGGATCGACCAGGCGGCCGCGAAGACCAACGGCTCCTACACGTACCCGACCACGGCGGCGGACGTCACCGCGTACATCGTGGACACCGGCATCGACATCAACCACCAGGACTTCGGTGGGCGGGCCAGCTACGGCTACGACGCCGTGGAGCACGACAGCGTGGCCCAGGACTGCGACGGGCACGGCACGCACGTCGCCGGCACGGTCGGCGGCACCCGGTACGGCGTCGCCAAGAACGTCAAGCTCGTCGCGGTGCGGGTGCTCGACTGCGCGGGTGGCGGCACCAGCGAGCAGGTCATCGCCGGCATCGACTGGGTCACCGCGAACGCGGTCAAGCCGGCGGTGGCGAACATGAGCCTCGGCGTCAACAGCATCGACCCGGCCGTCGACGACGCGGTCGCCCGGTCCATCGCTTCCGGCATCACGTACGCGGTCGCCGCCGGCAACGCCAGCTCGGAAGCGTGCGAGGCGACGCCGGCCCGGGTGCCCGCGGCCATCACGGTCGGGGCGACCGACCGGCTGGACTTCCGGGCCTGGTTCTCGAACCACGGTCCGTGCGTGGACACCTTCGCCCCGGGCGTGAGCATCGTGTCCGCGGCGATGGGCACCACCAGCGGTTCGGTCGCCATGAACGGGACCTCGATGGCCTCGCCGCACGTCGCGGGGGCCGCGGCGCTGCTGCTCCAGGCCCACCCCGAGTGGACTCCGCAGCAGGTCCGGGACGGCATCGTCACCTCCGGCATCGCCGGCGCGGTGCACGACGAGTGGGGTTCGACCGACCGCATCCTGCACGTCGGGGCGGCGCAGCCGGCGCGCAGCTCGTACGGGTTGAAGGCCCGGGTCAACGGTCGGTACGTGACCGCGGAGAGTGGCGGCACCAAGCCGCTGATCGCCCGGGGCACCACCCTCGGTGCGTGGGAGAAGTACGACGTCGTTGACGCGGGCAGCGGTCTGGTCGGGCTGCGGGCCAAGGTCAACGGCAAGTTCGTGACCGCGGAGAGCGCCGGCGCCAAGCCGCTGATCGCCCGGTCCGCGTCGATCGGCGCCTGGGAGAAGTTCCAGATCATCGACAACGTCGACGGCAGCGCCAGCCTGAAGGCGGCCATCAACGGTCGGTACGTCACCGCGCCGAGCACCACGCTGCCGCTGATCGCCAGCAGCACGACCATCGGGACCGCCGAGAAGTTCGACTTCGACGCGCCGCCGCCGGTGGTCAGCATCACCTCCCGGGCCAACGGCCGGTTCGTGACCGCGGAGAGCGCGGGAACCCTGCCGCTGATCGCCCGGTCCACCTCGGTGGGGGCCTGGGAGAAGTTCGAGATCGTCCAGGGCCGCACCACCGGCTACTTCGCGCTGCGGGCGCTGGTCAACGGCAAGTACGTGACCGCGGAGAGCACCGGCACCAAGCCGCTGATCGCACGCTCCAGCACCATCGGCATCTGGGAGAAGTTCGATGTCTGGGACTACAACGCGGACGGCTCGATCTTCATCCAGGCGTACGTGGACGGTGAGGTGGTGACCGCGGGCAGCACCGGCAGCAGCCAGCTGATCTCGAGCCGGCTCGTCGACTGGAACAAGCCGGACTACGGGTTCGGCCCCGGTGAGAAGTTCACCATCAACATCCTGTGACCAAGTGACGTCAAGGTGCCCGCCGAGGTCGACCCCGACCTTGGCGGGCACCGCCGTCGGTGACGTCGGAACTGCAACGGGGAGATGACTCAGTGACACACCAGGGCGCTCTGCGCCGTACCGCGGCGGTGGGGCTCGCCCTCGCCACCGCGACCACCCTCACCACGACCACCCTCGCCCCGGGCGTGGCGGCGGCGGCACCCCACGTCCCGGGGCCGCCGCGGGTCACCGAGGTCGACCCGGCCATCGTGCCGGGCCGGTACATCGTCGGGCTGAAGGACGACCGGGCCTCCGCCGCCCGGACCCGGTCCACCGTCGCCGTGCTGGCGCAGGAGAACGGCGGCGTCGTCCGCCGGGTCTTCACCGGCGCCCTGCGCGGTTGGTCCGCCGAGATGACCGTCGCCCAGGCGAAACGGCTGGCCACCCACCCCGAGGTGGCGTACGTCGAGCCGGTCCGCCGGTACAGGACGAGCGGCACCCAGACCAACCCGCCGTCCTGGGGGCTGGACCGGATCGACCAGACCACCTCGACGCTGAACCGCGCGTACACGTACCCGGCCACGCCGGCGAGCGGGGTCACCGCGTACGTCATCGACACCGGCATCAACGTCGGGCACGAGGACTTCGGTGGCCGGGCCAGCCACGGCTGGGACTTCATCGACGGGGACGCGGTCGCCGACGACTGCAACGGCCACGGCACCCACGTCGCCGGGACCATCGGCGGCACCATGTACGGGGTGGCCAAGGACGTCAAGCTGGTCGGTGTCCGGGTGCTGGGCTGCGCCGGCACGGGGACCACGGAGACCGTCCTCGCCGGCGTCGACTGGGTGACCACCCACGCCGCGAAGCCGGCCGTGGTCAACATGAGCATCGAGGCCCCCAAGGACGCGGCTCTGAACGCCGCCGTCTCGGCGTCCATCGCGTCCGGCCTGACGTACGCGGTCGCGGCCGGCAACGGCCGGAACTGGGCCTGCGTCTCCTCGCCGGCCTCGGTGCCGGAGGCGATCACCGTGGGCGCCACCGACAAGCTGGACATCCGCACCACCTGGTCGAACTGGGGATCCTGCCTGGACGCCCACGCCCCCGGCGTCGGCATCACCTCGGCGAGCATCGGCAGCGGCACCGCGAAGGCGACCCGCGACGGCACCTCGATGGCCTCGGCGCACGTGGCCGGCGCCGCCGTGCTGCAACTCGCCGCCCACCCGGCCTGGACCCCGCAGCAGGTCCGCGACGCCATCGTCACCACCGGCGTCTCGGGGGCGGTCTTCGCCGAGACGGACTCCATCGACCGGCTGGTGCACGTCGGACCGGCCCCGGTCACCCGCAGCGCGGTCGGCCTGCGGTCGCGCAGCAGCGGGGGCCTCGTTTCGCCCGGCGTCGACGGCAGCCAGACGATGCTGGCCAGCGGCTATGCCCTGGAGGCTTGGCACCGGTTCGACGTCGTCGCCGCGGGCGGCGGTCTGGTCGCGTTCCGGTCCAAGGCCAACGGAAAGTACGTGACGGCGGAGAGCGCCGGGTCGAAGCCACTGATCGCCCGGGCCACCGCCGTCGGGGCCTGGGAGAAGTTCCAGCTCGCGCACCTCCCCGACGGCAGCATCACGATCAAGGCCCAGATCAACGGCCGGTACGTCGTCGCCGACGCGGCCGTCGAGCAGCCGCTGATCGCCAGCGGAACGACCATCACCGAGGACGCGAAGTTCGACCTCCAGGCGCCCAACCCGATCATCAGCCTCCGCGCTGGCGTCAACGGCCGGTACGTGACCGCGGAGAGCGCCGGGACGAAGCCGCTGATCGCCCGGGCCACCGCGGTCGGCCTGTGGGAGAAGTTCGAGCTGGTCGACTGGCGGTACCACAAGTTCGCGCTGCGCGCCCTGGTCAACAACCGGTACGTGACCGCGCAGACCGCCGGCGCGAACCCACTGCTCGCCCGCGGCACCTGGATCGGTTCGTGGGAGCTGTACGAGGTGATCGACCACAACCCGGACGGCAGCATCTACTTCATCGCGGGCGTCAACACCAAGGCGGTCTGCGCGGAGAGCCGCGGCAGCCTGCCGCTGATCGCCAGCCGGCCCCTCACCTGGGACGCGCCGAACCGCGGCCTCGGCACCTGGGAGAAGTTCTTCCTCGCCGCCGCGTAGCGGCCGGCACCACGGCGCCCGCCGAGCCCGCCCCGGAGGGGGCCGGCCGGCGGGCGCCGCCAGTTCAGCGGGGCCCCACCGTGAGCTGCCGGTCGACCAGCTCCTTCGGCAGCGGCTGGCGGACCAGCTCCCGACCGGTCAGGTCGGCGAGCACGACGTCGCGGGCACCGTACGGCCGGCGGTAGAGCAGCCGGTCGTCGGAGATCCAGACGACCTCGGCGGTGGGCAGGGTGCGGACCACCCGGCCGGTGGCCGTCTCCACCAGCAACGGATCCTGCTGGCCTTGGACCACCACCAGCTTCCCGTCCGGCGACCAGGCCAGCGGCCCGGCCGGATCGCCGGGCACCGGCAAGAACCGGGTGGGCCGGCCGTCGGCGGCGGAGAAGAGCCGTACGCCCGCCCGCAGGTCCCGGACCGACTCGTCGTGGTCAGCCTGGCCGGTCTGCGGGAGCAGCACCTCCGTGCCGTCCCGGCTCCAGGTGAAGTCGCACTGGTCCGTGCAGAAGTACCGCTCCCGGTCCACCCGGAAGGTGCGCCTTTTGCCGTCCGGGTCCAGCAGGATGAAGCCGAACCGGTCGAGCTGGTGGGTGGTGAAGAGCAGGCGCCGGCCGTCCGGTGACCATTGTGGGGCGGAGAGCGCCCGCCCCACCTCGTACCAGCGGGTCGTGCCGCGGGCCAGGTCGACCAGGCCGACCGCACGAGGCCGGTCGGTGTCCGTCACCGCGCTCAGCGAGCCGACTGGGGCCGGGAAGACGCCGTCGTATCCGTCGGCGACCAGGTAGCGGCCCCGGATGCGGTCCAGCACGAAGCCCTTCCCCGGCGCGCCGACGAAGGTACCCCCGGTCACCACCCAGTCCCCGGGCAGGACCAGCGGCTTCGCCGACCAGTCGGGACCGGGCACGGGCCGGACCGGGGGCGCCGGGGTGACCGTCGCGGTGGGGTGCGGGGTGGCGGGGCGCGCCGCCGGTTGCGGGCGGAGCAGCACGAACGGCAGCGCGATCGCGACCACCGCCACCACCGCGCCGCCCGCCGCCAGGGCCCGGCGCCGGCGCCGCAGCCGACGACCGCGGCCAAGGGCGCGAACGGCCAGGTCGGGCGCGGGCCGCGCCCCGTCCGCGAGCTTGTGTACGGCCGCCCGCAGCGCATCCTCCACCGGCCCGGTCATCACTTCACCTCCGCACGGGTCGTCAGCTCGTCGAGGGCCGGCACCAGCTCGCGGAGCTTCGCCAGCGCCCGGGACGCCTGGCTGGCCACGGTGCCGGCGCGGCAGCCGAGGATCGCCGCGGTGCGCTCGACGCTCAGGTCCTCCAGATAGCGCAGGGTCAGCACGGCCCGTTGCCGGGGCGGTAGGGCGCGCAGCGCCTCCCGCAGCAGGAGCCGTAGGTCGGTGTCGTGGCCGCCGTCGCCCGTCGCCCGTCGCCGGGCGTTCCGGCAGCTCCGCGACGGGCACCTCGGCCCGCCGCGACCGGCGCCGCCAGCCGGACACCTGGTCGTGGTAGAGGATCCGTTTCACGTACGGCTCCGCGTCACCCCTGATCCGGGGCCACCGGGCGTACGCCTTGGCCAGCGCGTTCTGGAGCAGGTCCTCCGCGGCGTGCTGGTTGCCCGTGAGGGCGTACGCGACGCGCAGCAGTGCGTCACCCCGCTCGGTGACGAACGTGGTGAACTCCCCGTCGATGACCTCTGCCACCGTCCACCTCCGTACTACAGACGCACGGGGTCGGGGAAACCTTGCCTCACCACCGCCACGGGTTTGCTCCGGTGTCGGGGGCGCCCGGCAGAATGGGCGGCATGCACTGGACCGTGCTCGACTCGCCGATCGGGGAGTTCTCCGTGGCCACCGACGACGAGGCGGTCTGCGGGGCGCACTTCGGGCGGGTGGAGTCGGCGACCGACGAGCCCGTCGACGCGCTGGCCGGCCGGGCGGTGGCCGAGCTGCGGGCGTACTTCGCCGGTGAGCTCATCGACTTCACCGTGCCGGTGGCGGCGCGCCGGGGCTCGGAGTTCGAGCGTGCCGTCTGGCGGGAGATGACCCGCATTCCGTACGGCGGGACGCGCACCTACGGCGAGGTGGCGAAGGCGGTCGGTGAGCCGGGCGCGGCCCGGGCGGTCGGGGTCGCCTGCAACCGGAACCCGGTTCCGGTGCTCGTGCCCTGCCACCGGATCGTCGGGGCGGGCGGCAAGCTGGTCGGCTTCGGCGGTGGCCTGCCGCGCAAGGTGACGCTGCTGGAGTTGGAGGCCGCGGTCGCCCTGCAACGCGCCTGGTCCTGACGTACGCCGAGGTCCGCACCGCACGCGCGAGGGCCGGGTCCGTGCGGACCCGACCCTCGATGGTGCTGGTGGTCGGCGCGTCAGCGCTCGATCTCGCCGGCGATGAACGCCTCGACGGCGGCGTGCGCGTCGTGGTCGGCGTACTGCTGGGGCGGGGACTTCATGAAGTACGACGAGGCCGACAGGATCGGGCCACCGATCTTGCGGTCCAGCGCGATCTTCGCGGCCCGGACGGCGTCGATGATGACGCCGGCCGAGTTCGGCGAGTCCCACACCTCGAGCTTGAGCTCGGCGTTGAGCGGGGTGTCACCGAAGGAGCGACCCTCCAGGCGGATGTACGCCCACTTGCGGTCGTCCAGCCACGGCACGTGGTCCGACGGGCCGATGTGCACGTCGCTCTTGCTCATCTCGTGCGGGATCTGGGAGGTCACCGACTGGGTTTTCGAGATCTTCTTCGAGACCAGGCGGGTGCGCTCCAGCATGTTCATGAAGTCCATGTTGCCGCCGAAGTTGAGCTGGTACGTGCGCAGCAGCTCGACACCGCGGTCCTCAAAGAGCTTCGCCAGGGCGCGGTGCACGATGGTGGCACCGACCTGGCTCTTGATGTCGTCGCCGACGATCGGCAGGCCCGCGTCGGTGAACTTCTGCGCCCACTCGGGGTCGGAGGCGATGAAGACCGGCAGGGCGTTGACGAACGCGCAGCCGGCGTCGATCGCCGCCTGGGCGTAGAACTTGTCGGCCTGCTCGGAGCCGACCGGCAGGTAGGAGACGACGACGTCGACCTGGGCGTCACGCAGCGCCTTGACCACGTCGACCGGCTCGGCGTCCGACTCGTCGATGATTTCGCGGTAGTACTGGCCCAGACCGTCAAAGGTCGGACCGCGCTGCACGGTGACGCCGGTCGGCGGCACGTCGCACAGCTTGATGGTGTTGTTTTCGCTGGCCACGATGGCCTCGGCGAGGTCCATGCCCACCTTCTTGGCGTCCACGTCGAACGCCGCGACGAACTCCACGTCCGAGACGTGGTAGTCGCCGAAGGTGACGTGCATGAGACCCGGGACGCGGTCGTTCGGGTCGGCGTTCCGGTAGTACTCCACGCCCTGCACGAGGGACGAGGCGCAGTTACCCACACCGACGATGGCGACGCGGACGGAGCCCATAGCGTCTGCCTCCTTCTTCTTCATCACGGCCGCTCTTTCCTGGACTCTCCAGGCGGAGGCGGGCTGTTGTCTTCTCGTCGGCCGCCGGCTGTCCCGGGGTGCGGGACGGTCGGGGCTCGGCCGGAGCGCTCATTGGCGATGAGCTCCTCCAGCCAGCGGACCTCACGCTCACAGGCGTCGAGGCCGTGGCGCTGCAGTTCCAGGGTGTACGCGTCGAGCCGCTCGGCTGCCCGGCCGAGCACGTCACGAAGTCCTTCGCGACGCTCCTCGATCTTTCGACGACGACCTTCCAGGATCCGGAGCCGGGTGGCCTGGTCGGTCCGGGCGAAGAACGCGAAGTGCACGCCGAAGCCCGTGTCGTCGTACGTCTCGGGACCAGCCTGCGCTATCAGTTGGGCGAAGCGTTCCTTGCCCTCCGCGGTAATGGTGTAGACCACCCGACCGCGTCGGCTGGTCAGCGCGGGAACCTCCTCGGCGGTCGCGGGTGTCTCGGCGGCTTCGGTGATCCAGCCCGCCGCCTGCAGCCGGCGCAGGGTCGGGTAGAGCGAGCCGTAGCTGATCGCCGCCCGGATGGCGCCGAGCTTGGCGGTCAGCTCCTTGCGCAGCTCATAGCCGTGCATGGGAGCCTCCTGCAGGAGGCCGAGGATGGCGAACTCGAGCACGGGCCATCCCTTCTTACCCCCGGCGCGGAGCGGTAACCGCCGCGATGTATCGGACCGATACATCGCACGTTAGCGGAGACCCATGATCAGGGCAAACCCCCGTTCCGAGGTGCTGTCGTCACGGATCGTCACCATGGTCGCTTCGCCCGGCCGGACCGCGTACCCTTTGCCGCATGCGTACGTCTCGCCAGGTGGTCGACTACTCGCTCCAGAAGCGAGCGGTGCTGCGTGAGCTGCACGCCGGCCGGATCGGCACGTACGACGTCTGCGATGCCTCGCCGTACCTGAAGAACGCGGCTCGGTTCCATGGCGAACCGACCGACGAGCGTTGCCCGATCTGCCGCAGCGAGAACCTCATCCACGTCCACTACATTTACGGGGACGAACTCAAGCAGTCCGCCGGCCAGGCGCGAACCCGGGCCGAGTTGCCCGTCCTGGCGATGACGCTGCGTGAGTTCCAGGTCTTCGTGGTGGAGGTGTGCCTCGGCTGTGACTGGAACCATCTCATCGAGCAGTTCCTGCTCGGCCGGGACGGGCTGGCCGGCGGCACGGAGGACGGGTCGGAGCAGGGCGCGGTGAAGGGCTCGGCCGCGCCGAACGGTTCCACCCCTCGTCGAAGGCGAGAGGCGCAACGGTGATTCCAGCTGTATCGGCCGACCCCGGCCCGGTGGACGACGGGTGGGTGGACCGACAGCTTCGACGTCTGATTGGTCCGATTACTTCGGATTCGACGCCTGCGCCCCGGCCCGTCCGGGGTGTAGCGTCTCGTGGTCCAGCTCACGGCAACCCGGTGGTGGCGCGTCCGCGCCCCACCGCGACCGGCAGGGTGTGAGGAATGAACTACGGCGATCCCAGTTCTTCGCGTGGGCGGGCTCAGATCCCGGGCCCGAACGGCGACCCCGGTGGGAGCCCGCACGGCAACGGCTGGTCAACCGCGCCGGAGGGTGGGGCCTCGGCCCGCGCCTCCGTGCCGGCCCGGGGCTCCGCGTCCGGCGGACGCGCCTCGGTCGGCGGCGCGGCCCCGGTACCGCGCGGCGGCGCCGCGGGCTCGGCCTCGGCGGGCCGGGCCGGCGCGGGACGAGCCTCGGTGCCGGTCTCCCCGGCGCCCGGTGGCGCGTCGGGTCGGGCCGGCGCCGGGCGTGCGTCGGTGCCGGTCTCCCCGGCCCCGGGTGGCCCGGCGGGTCGGGCCTCGGTCGGCGCGGCGGCGGTGGGCTCGGCCGGTCGGGCGAGCGTCGGCTCGGCGGCGGTGGGTGGCCGGGCCGCCGTGGCCCGCGCCGGGGTGCCGGGCATGGCGGGCGGCGGCCCGGGTGGACCCGGTGGACCGAACGGCCCCGGCCGGGGGCGCGGTGGTCGCGGTGACGACCCGGACGCGGTGGCGCGGGCGAAGAAGCGCCGGCGGATCAACATCCTGATCGCCGGCTTCGCGGTCTTCATCATGCTCGCCGGCATCGGCGTCGTCGGCTTCACCTACTACTCCACGAATGTCATCCTCCCGGAGGACACCACCCCGCCGCTGGCCACCACGATCTACTCCGCGGACAAGAAGGTCATCGCCAAGGTCGGCGACCAGAACCGCGAGTTCGTCGCGATCAAGGACATCCCGCAGTGGGTGCAGGACGCGGTCGCCGCCGCCGAGGACCGGAACTTCTACCGGCACTCCGGTGTGGACTACAAGGGCATCGCCCGCGCCGCGTGGAACAACTTCACCGGCGGCGACAAGCAGGGCGCCTCGACCATCACCCAGCAGTACGCCCGCAACGCCTACGACAACCTCCAGCAGGACACGTACGGTCGGAAGGTGAAGGAGGCGATCCTCGCCTCCAAGCTGAACGACCGGTACGACAAGCCGACGATCATGCAGCACTACCTGAACGTCATCTACTTCGGGCGGGGCGCGTACGGCATCCAGGCGGCGGCGCAGACGTACTTCGGCAAGCCGGCGAAGAACCTCACCGTGGCCGAGGCCGCGGTGCTCGCCGCGCTGATCAAGCAGCCCGAGGCGAGCACGACGCCGGGCGGGCACAAGGGCTACGACCCGGCGGTCAACAAGGAGGCCGCGCTCGAGCGGTGGAACTACGTGATCGGCGGCATGATCACCGAGGGCTGGCTGGACGCGCCGGGCAAGCCGCAGCACCCGACCGAGTACCCGCTCAAGACGCTCAAGAAGCCCAACTCGAAGGGCGTCGGGGTCGACTTCGGCATCAACACGCCGTACGGCAACGTGATCAACTATGTCTCGCAGGAGATGCGGGACATGAAGCTCTGCACCGACACCGACACCGAGGTCACCCCGACCAGGCCGCTCTGCGCGCAGGCGCTCGCCAAGGGCGGCTACCGGATCACCACCACCATCGATACCAAGGTGCAGAAGGCGGCGCTCGAGGCAGCGCAGCGTGCCACCAAGGGCTCCGAACTGAACGGCCAGCCGAAGAACCTGATGGCGGCCCTGGTGTCGATCAACCCGAAGAACGGCCGGGTGCTCGCCTACTACGGCGGCGACAACGGCACCGGCACCGACTACGCCGGCAAGAACTACGACAACGGCGTCATCAGCGGCGGCCACTCGCCGGGCTCGAGCTTCAAGATTTACACCCTCGCCGCGGCACTGGATGCCGGCAAGGCCCTCGACTCCCGGTGGAAGGGCAAGGCGTTCACCCCGGAGGGGACGAAGTTCAAGGTCAGCAACGCTGGCTTCGACAACCCGTCCTGCGGCAACTCCTGCACCCTCGAGGTGTCGACGCTGAAGTCGCTGAACGTGCCGTTCTACTACGTGACGCAGGAGATCGGCCCGGACAAGGTCGTCGAGATGGCCCGGAACGCCGGCGTCTCGATGATGTGGCAGACGGACACCAACCCGCCGAAGCCGCACGACCTGACCAAGGAGAACCCGAAGGACCTGGCGCCGTCGCCCTTTTTCCACGTGGTCGGCTACGGCCAGTACCCGATCACCGTGCTGGACCACGCCAACGGGGTCGCCACCTTCGCCAACGAGGGCAAGTACAACAAGGCGCACTTCGTGATGCGGGTGGAGAAGCAGGACCAGCAGACCGGTACCTGGCGCCCGCTCGGTGGCGAGAAGCTCAACCCGCAGCAGCGGATCAAGAAGGACGTCGTGCACGACGTGACCTCGGTGCTGGAGAAGTACCCGGCCGCGGTGAATCGCCGCCTCGAGGACGGCCGCAAGGCCGCCGAGAAGACCGGTACCTGGGAGCTGAACGAGAAGACCCTCGACAACGGTGACGCCTGGATGATCGGCTACACGCCGCAGCTCGCCACCGCAGTCTGGGTCGGCAACGCCGGGCCCCGCAAGAAGATCGAGGACAAGGACGGCAACAAGATCAGCGGCGCCAAGATGCCGGGTGCCATCTTCCAGCGGTTCATGAACGAGGCGCTCAAGGGCGAGGACAAGGTGGACTTCCCGCCGGCGGCGCACGTCGGTGACCCGGAATCCGGCAACGGCGAGGCCCCGCCGCCGACCGCCCCGCCGGTGCCGCCGGGCTGCCCGGACCCGCTGAACCCGTTCTGCCCGCCCGTCAACGGCAACGGCAACGGCGGAAACACCAACCCGTTCGACCCCCGGCCGGGTGGTGGCGGTGGTGGCGGCGGGATCCTCCCGACCACGGCACCACCGCGGCAGCCGTACTGATCGACAAGCACCGCCGACGGCGGCCGGACCATGCGTCCGGCCGCCGTCGGCGTATCCGGGTACCGGAATTTGTGCGGTCGGACGGGACGGCGGCCCCTGCCGTACGGCAGGATTCCTCTCCATGAGCACCCAGTCGACGGCAGGCATCGACGACGCCGGGACCACCGACCACCCGTCCCGCTCGGACGGCTTCGTCCGCGGCGTCTCCGAGGTGATCGGCGGACCGCTGGGCGACCACGCGGTCGCGCTGGACCGGCCCGCCGGCCGGGAGGGGCGGTTCTGGACGGCCGCCCGGATCGTGCTGGCCCTGGTCTGCCTGACCCTGGCCCTGCACTGGGTGCAGAAGTCGCCCTGCCAGGACGGCGCCTGGCAGAACAACGTGCAGTACACCCGGATGTGCTACACCGATGTGCTGGCGCTCTACTACGCCGAAGGACTCAACGAGGGCAAGGTGCCCTACGCCGACCACCCGGTGGAGTACCCGGTGCTGACCGGCTACTTCATGGGCGCGCTCGGGCTGCCGGTGCACGCCCTGGGCGCCGACGACCCGGGCATCAACCAGGGGCAGTGGTTCTACAACCTCAACGCGCTGGTGCTCAGCGCCCTCGCGGTCGCCACGGTGGGGGTGATCCTCGCGCTGCGCCGCCGCCGACCCTGGGACGCGGCGCTCTTCGCGCTCGCCCCCGCGCTGCTGCTCACCACCACGGTGAACTGGGACTTCCTTGCCATCGGACTGGCCGCGTTCGGGCTCGCCGCCTGGGCCAAGCGGCGCCCGGGCGGTGACGGTCCGCTGTGGAGGGTTCTGCGTCCGGTGTTGGCCGGGGTGCTGCTGGGCCTGGCCGGTGCGGCGAAGATGTGGCCGCTGTTCCTGTTCTGGCCGATCCTGGTGCTGGCCCTGCGCGCCGCCCGGCTGCGGGCCGCGCTCACCGCGATCGCCGCCGGGGCGGTGGTGCTGATCACGGTGAACCTGCCGGTCGCCCTGCCGTACCGGGAGAACTGGTCCCGCTTCTTCGAGCTGAACACCACCCGGCCCATCGACTGGGGCACCCTCTGGTACATCGGCCGCTACCTGGACGGGAAGGTCAGCCCACCCACCCCCGGCAACCTCGGGCCGTTCGAGTGGCTGAACGTCCACATCCCGACCCTCAACGCGCTGTCGTACCTGCTCTTCGGGCTGGCCTGCCTGGGCGTGGCGGCGCTGGCGCTGCTGGCGCCGCGCCGGCCGCGGCTCGCCCCGCTCGCCTTCCTGGTGGTCGCCGCCTTCCTGATCTTCAGCAAGGTCTGGTCCCAGCAGTTCGTGCTCTGGCTGCTCCCGCTCGCGGTGCTCGCCCGGCCCCGCTGGGGTGCGTTCCTGGCCTGGCAGGTCGCCGAGGTGTGCTACTTCGCCGCGTTCTACGGCGAGCTGCTCGGTGCCGCCACCAGCCGACCGGTCTTCCCCGAGGGGGTGTTCGTGCTGGCGGCCAGCCTGCGCCTGATCACCGTCGCGGTGCTCTGCGGCTTCGTGATCCGGGACATCCTCCACCCGGAGCATGACGCGGTCCGCCGCACCTACGCCGACGACCCGGACGGCGGTGTCCTCGACGGCGCCCCCGACGCGCCCTGGTACACCAGGCTGCGCGACCGCCCCATCAGCACCCACGGCGAGCCGGCTCAGAGCCGGTAGACCACCGCGTCGCCGACTTCCTCGCGGGTGATGCCTAGGCCGTCGACCGGGTTGTCGATGATCCGCTCCCAAGGGGTCCCGGCCAGCTGGCCGCGCAGGACGACCACGTTGCGGATGCCGAGCGTGCGCAGGTAGTCGACGCTGGGCTGGTCCGGGAAGCCGAGGGTGAGCTCGCGGACCCGGGCCTGACTGTCCGGGGTGAAGCCGCTGCCCCCGTTGACCATGTCCTGGAACCGGCTGGTCGACCAGAGCATCACCGGCTGGTCCAGGTTCTGGCTGCTGGGCAGGACCAGCAGCGGACCGTCCACCGTGCGCAGGGCCGCGGGTTGCACCGGTAACACCGGGTGCGGGGTGGTGTTCAGACCCTCGACGAGCACCAGCAACAGGGGCAGCAGGGTGGCCAGCCGCAGCCACGGCCCGGGCCACGCCGGCACCCGCTCGGCGGCGAGCTCGCGCACCCGGGCGCAGAACGCGGTCACCGCGCCGGCGGCGAGCACGCCGAGCAGCAGGGTCGTCCAGAGCATCATCCGGCCCGGCGTCCGCAGCCCGTTCCACCCGGGGAGGTACTCGAAGAGCGGCACGTAGGTGAAGGTGCCGCCGAAGAACCGGGTCCCCATGGCCAGGGCCATCGTGACCAGCACCCCGGCGAGCAGCAACAACCGGTGCCGCAGCCGCCAGACCGAGAAGAAGAGACCGCCGGCGGCCAGCGCGTAGAGCACGAAGCCGGGCAGCAGCGTCATCTCCGGGTGCCAGGGCAGCGCGGCGCGCGCCCCCTCATGCAGGCCGCCCCAGATCCGCGATTCCGCTGGCGCGGTGAAGAAGCCGCTCACCGGCGGCGAGTAGATGTCGATGTCGCCGAGCGTCCGCTGGGCGTTCGGGTGCAGCTCGGCGACCTTGAAGTACGGCACGGCCAGCAGCGCGCCCACCGCGGCGAAGAGCGCGCCGCCGACCAGGTCGGCCAGGAGCAGCCGGAGGCCGAACGGGCGCTTCTCGCGCCGGCCCGACCAGCGCCGGCCGCACCAGACGGCGATCGAGACCAGCACGATGCCGCCCAGCAGGTACGCGAACGGCAGCCCGATGCCGAAGCCGAGGCTGAGCTGCCACGCCGCCACCACCCACCCGGCGTACGCCCACCCGGCGTGCCGGCGCCGGGGGCGGTAGCCGTACCGCAGCGACCAGCCGTGCCCCCGGGCGAGCATGGCCAGCGCCAGCGGGATGCCCCCGTTGGAGAGGATGTGCAGGTGCCCGGCCTGGGCCAGCAGCCAGGGGGCGTACGCGTAGCCGGCGCCGGCCACTGCGGCCCCGATCCGGCCCGCGCCCAGTTGCCGGGCAAGCGCGTACGCCCCGAACGCGGCGAGGGCGTGGGCGAGCACGAACATGATGTTGTAGCGCAGCACCGCCGCCTCGGGACCGGTGCCGATCATGCCGGCCGGGGCGTACCCGAGGAGGGTGTCGGAGAAGGCGAAGCTCCACTTCTCCGGAAAGAATGTGTTGGACTGCCAGAGCTGGGCCGGGTCGGTCAGCAGGATGTGCCCGGACCAGGCCAGCTGCCAGGACTGCAGGCTCGGGTCCCAGTAGTCCTGCGGCAGCGTGTAGAGCGGATAGCGCAGCGTCGGCCAGGTGAGCAGGACGGCCAGGGCCAGCGCGGCCACGCCGGCCAGCGTCCACTCGTGGACCAGGAACCGGCCGACCGCACGGAGCGTCCGGCGGGGGCGGCCGAGCACCGGGTCGGGGGCGGGACCGAAGGCGGACCAGGCGGCTGCCTGCTCCGTACCCTCGGCGGGCGGTTCCTTGCCGGCGCTGCCGCCCTGCTCGCCGGTCGCGGCGGCGCCGTCGGTCGCGGGCCTTCTTCCGGTGCCCTCGCCCGGGCCGGCGGTGGGCTCGTCGACGGTGGGCGTGGGCCCGCCCTTCGCGGTGGTCGGGTGCCGATCGCCGCTGGTGACGCCGTCTCCCGCCCCGGTGCCGCCGGCGGCCGCACCGTCCCCGCCGGCCGCACCGGCCGGTCCGTCCCCGCCGGCCTGTGCCGCGGCCGGTCGGTCCTTCGCGTCGGACTGCTCGGTGGTCATGCGGCCGGCGTCCCGGTGCCGAGCTGCCCGCGCAGGAGGGCGATGTCGGCGGCCTGGCCCTCGACCCCGCCCGGGGTCTCCACGATGACCGGGGCGCCGGCGGCCCGGATCACCGCCACCACCAGGTCCGGGTCGATCGTGCCGCCGTCGAGGTTGTCGTGCCGGTCCTGCCCGGAGTTGAAGGCGCCCTTGGAGTTGTTGGCATGCACCAGGTCGATCCGGCCGGTGATCGCCTTGACCCGGTCGACCAGCCCCAGCAACTCCTCGCCGCCGGCGTGGGCGTGGCAGGTGTCGAGGCAGAAGCCCACCTCGTAGTCGGACAGGGCGTCCCAGAGCCGGGCCAGCGCGTCGAGGTGCCGGGCGCAGGCGTTGTCGCCGCCGGCGGTGTTCTCGATCAGGACCGGGAGCGGGAAGCCGCCCGAGTCGGCCGCGTACGCGAAGGTCTTCCGCCAGTTGTCGAAGCCGACCGTCAGGTCGTCACCGGCGTTGACGTGACCGCCGTGCACGATGAGCCCCTTCGCGCCGATCGCCGCCGCAGCGGTGGCGTGGCCCAGCAGCAGCTTGCGGCTCGGGATCCGGATCCGGTTGTTGAGCGTGGCCACGTTGATGACGTACGGCGCGTGGACGTAGAGGTCGACGTCCGCATCGCGCAGCCGGTCGGCGTCCGCCCGGGGCTTCGGCGCCTTCCAGCCCTGGGGATCGGAGAGGAAGAACTGCACGGCCTCGGCGTCGCGGGCGGCGGCCTCGGCCAGCGGGTCGGTCGGATCGACGTGGGCTCCGATTCGCATGCAGGGGAGCCTACGTCGCGCCCCCGACGTGCGGGGTCACGGCGGCGCCGGGTGTCCGCCACGCGGTTCGGCGGCGCGGTGCGCGGGCCGGCGAAGGGGGTGCGTCACCCGGCGGGCGGGCGGTCGTTGTCCGAAGTGGGATCGATGGTCGACGCTCCGCTCGGCGCGGTTCACCCGCGCCCGGCCGGGAAGAGACCGCCGGAAAATGCGTCGCCCCGCCGTGCGGCCCGGCACGACGGGGCGGCATCCCGGCTCGCGTCACCGGTGGCCGGATCCGCGGGTGTTGGGGCAAATTCCTCCATTTACCCCAACAGGTGATGAGAGCCGTTGTATGGTCAGATCAGCTGACAACACGATAAAGCTCCGCGGGGCGTCCTCGATCCAACCTCATCGGTGTGGTCGTTCCTCCCCAGGTCCCACCCAAGGAATGCGGACGGGACGCCCCGCGGCCTCGTGGACAGGGGTCCACCTCCGGTGCTCGACACCGGCGGTGGGCCCCTGTTCGCGCGCCCGGCCGGTGCGGCCGACCGGCCCCGGGCATGATCGTCCGGACCGGGTATCCTGGTCCGGTTGTCCGCGTCCGGCCGGGTCCCCCCGGTACCGGGCGGGCCACGACGCAGACCTCCTGCCACGGAAGGACCGTGGCCGCTTAGCCCACAGGAGGTGAGTACGTCTTGCGTCATTACGAAGTCATGGTGATCCTCGACCCCAGCCTCGAGGAGCGCACCGTCGCCCCGTCGCTCGACACGTACCTGAACGTGATCCGGACCGCGGGTGGCTCGGTGGAGAAGACCGACGTGTGGGGCCGCCGGCGCCTCGCGTACGAGATCAACAAGAAGGCCGAGGGCATCTACGCCGTCGTCGACCTGCAGGCCACGCCTGCGGCGGTGGCCGAGCTGGACCGTCAGCTGCGGCTCAACGAGTCCGTGCTGCGCACCAAGGTCATCCGGCCGGAGATGCGCTAAGCATTCAACCCCGGTTCGCCCGGATCAGCCTCATCGGCTCTGTCGTACGGCTCTGAGAGCCTGTACGCGGGATCTGATGAGTGCGCGAGGAGATGGTCATGGCAGGAGACACCACCATCACGGTCATCGGCAACCTGACCGATGACCCCGAGTTGCGGTTCACCCCGTCGGGTGCGGCGGTCGCCAAGTTCCGGGTCGCTTCGACGCCCCGGTTCATGGACAAGACCACCAACGAATGGAAGGACGGCGAGCCGCTCTTCCTGGCCTGCACGGTGTGGCGCCAGGCGGCGGAGCACGTCGCCGAGTCGCTGCAGCGGGGCGCCCGCGTGATCGTCTCGGGTCGGCTGCGTCAGCGGTCGTACGAGACCCGCGAGGGTGAGAAGCGCACCGTCATCGAGCTCGAGGTCGACGAGATCGGCCCGTCGCTGCGCTACGCCACGGCGAAGGTGCAGAAGATGTCGCGCTCCGGCGGTGGCGGCGGTGGCTTCGGCTCCGGTGGTGGCGGCGGTCAGGGCGGCGGCGGAGGCAACTTCGACGACCCCTGGGCTTCGGCTGCGCCGGCTGCTCCCTCGCGCGGTGGTTCGGGCGGCAACTTCGACGAGGAGCCTCCGTTCTAATGGCGCCGAGCGCCCGCGATCGCAAACCAGGAGCACGAGCAATGGCCAAGGCTGCGGCACTTCGCAAGCCGAAGAAGAAGGTGAACCCGCTCGACAAGGACGGGATCACCTACATCGACTACAAGGACACCGCGCTGCTGCGCAAGTTCATCTCCGACCGCGGCAAGATCCGCGCTCGGCGGGTGACCGGCGTTACCTCGCAGCAGCAGCGGCAGATCGCCCGTGCGGTCAAGAACGCCCGCGAGATGGCGCTCCTGCCGTACACGGCCACGACCCGCTGAGAGGAGGCACCGACATGAAGATCATCCTGACTCAGGAGGTGTCCGGCCTCGGTGCCCCGGGCGACATCGTCGAGGTGAAGAACGGCTACGGCCGTAACTACCTGCTGCCGCAGGGCTTCGCGATCGCCTGGACCAAGGGCGCGGAGAAGCAGGTCACGGTCATCAAGCGGGCCCGTTCGGCCCGCGAGATCCGCGACCTCGACCACGCCAACGAGGTCAAGGCCCAGCTCGAGGGTCTCAAGGTCACCCTGAAGGCCCGCGCCGGCGACGGCGGGCGGCTCTTCGGCTCGGTCACCCCGGCCGAGATCGTCGATGCCGTGAAGGCGGCCGGCGGCCCGATCCTGGACCGCCGTCGGCTGGAGGTGCCCGGTCACATCAAGTCGACCGGCGGCTACCCGGTGCGGATCAAGCTGCACCCCGAGGTGTCCGCGAAGTTCGACCTGCACGTCGTCCAGGGCTGACACCCGACAGCACCAACGAAAGGGCCCGCACCGGCAACGGTGCGGGCCCTTTCCGCATCGCCCGCGACCGCGCCCCGCCCCGCCCCCAGCATCGCAGGGACCTCATGCTCCTCGACGCGGGCGGCGTGACGTGGGCGCGGCGCAGGTTGGGCCCGGGGGTCAGCCGATTGGTTGGCCGGTTACCGCGCTGATCAGCACGGTGGAGAGGCCGCCGCCGACCACGGCCGCCGCGAGCGCCACCGTCGCCGACCGCCAGGTCGTCCCGACCCGGCGCAGCAGCACGGCGATGACCAGGCTGCTCACCAGCGCCAGCCCGAACCGCGGCGCCCCCGCAATCAGCGAGCCGAGGGCGTGCGCCCGGGGCGAGTCGCAACCCCCACCGGTGATGTCGGTGACGCAGCCCGGCGGCGCCTGCCCGTCGAGTGTCAGCAGCCAGAGGAAGACCAGCACTGCGGGCACCAGATAGCAGGCGGCCGTGTAGATCAGCGGGCGGATCGGCCCACCCGGGTCCGGGTCGAGCAGGTCGTCCTCGAGGCGACGGGTCCACGACCCACCGCCGATCGTCTCCATCCGCCGCCGGATCGACGCCCCGCCGGCCGTGGTGACCGGTGCGACCCGGCGCCGCGGGGCGGGACGGGGGCGCGGGGCGCTGTAGGCCACCGCCGGTGAGCGGGGCGCCGACGACGGGGCGGCCACCCAGCGGGGGTCGTCCCCGGCCAGCCGCGTCCCGGACCAGAAGCCATCGGCCGGCTCCGTCGACGACCACCCCTCGGCCGCCCGGTCCCGTAGCGGTGTCGGCGGGACCGTCCGGTCCCACTCGTCGGCCTGCGCGTACCGGTCCCAGCGACCCGGGTCGCCGTACCGGTCCCACTGGCCCGTGTCGGTCAACCGGTCCCACTCGCCGGTGTGGTCGGAGCGGTCCCAGCGCCCGGTGCCGTCCGCCTGGTCCCACTGCCCGCCGGTCGCGGACCGGTCCCAGGCGTGCACTCCGGAGGCGTCCCACGGGTCGACCGCCGGCTGGTCGGCCGGATCCGGCCCGACCGTCCGGCCGCGCTCCCACGAGCCGGTCGCTGGGCGCGACCACGATTCGTCGGCGGTCCGTCGGCTGCGCCGGGCGGGCCGCCCGGTGTCCCACCGGTCGCCCTCCCGCTCGGACGGGGGCGCGTCCTCCACGCCCGACCAGATCACCTGGGGGCGACGGGACGGGGCACGTCGCGGCCGGCTCCGCGGGGCCGCCCCGGAGACCGGCTCGTCCTCGTCGAAATCGGCCCGCCGGCTGCCGACGTACCCCCGCTCCTGCGGCGCGTCGAGGGTCCACTCGGCGGTGTGTTCGGCGGCCGGGCCGACGCCGATGGCGCGCGGCTCGCGCTCCCGACGCCAGCCGGTGTCGGCAGCGGCGGGCCACCCGTCGTCGGTGGTCGGGCGGTCGTCGTCGTCGGGGGCGGCGTGCCGGCCTCCGCCGTCCGCCCGGCTGACGCCCGACTCGACGGCCCAGCGGGGCAGGTACGGGTCGACCGGTTCCGCCTCGCCCCGCTCGACGGCCGATCGGCGGCTGGAGGCGCGGCTGCGGCCGGCGGCGTACGGCTCGACCGGGCAGGGCTCGGCGGGATCGTCCCAGGGGGCGATCGGGTGATCGCGCGGGCTGCCCTCCCCGCTTCCCCAGTCCCGGTAACTCACGGCCGGAGCGTGACCCTTCTCAACCGAAAGTGCAATCCGCTGTCCAGGTGTAGCCGTTCGCTGAGATAGTACGGGACGATCGGCCCCGGAGCTCGACCCGAAATCTTCCGTCCACAGGGTGGGGATTGCAAAACCGCAGGTCAGGGCGGCAACGGCCGGAATTCCCCAGCTCTTGTCCACATGCTGTGCACACCCTGCGCACATGCCTGTGCACCGACGTCCACAGGTTGTCCCGAGGCTCGTCCACCGGCGTTGTTGAGTGGCTGACCTCGTGGTCCGTATCGTTGGCCCCCGACCGTCCGGCCGGTGGCCCCCGATCGACCGGAAGGTCGGCGGAAGTTGTCAGACGCCGGCGGTAGACCTGGACCAGATCCGAACGCAGTGAGGGGGACCCGTGTCGGTCACCGACGACATGCGGACGGAGCGGTCCGGTGGGCAGTCGCCCGCGCCGGCGCCACGGGACGGGCAGTTCGAGCGGACCCCGCCCCAGGACGTGGCGGCCGAGCAGTGCGTCCTCGGCGGGATGCTGCTCTCCAAGGACGCCATCGCCGACGTCGTCGAGATCCTGAAGTCCGCCGACTTCTACCGCCCGGTGCACGCCACGATCTTCGACGCGATCCTCGACATCTACGGCCGGGGTGAGCCGGCCGACCCGATCACCGTCGCTGCCGCCCTCGCCGACTCCGGTGACCTGGCCCGGATCGGCGGCGCCCCCTACCTGCACACGCTGATCGCCAGCGTGCCGACGGCGGCGAACGCCGCGTACTACGCGCGGATCGTGGGCGAGCGGGCGGTGCTCCGCCGCCTGGTCGCGGCCGGCACCAAGATCGTCCAGCTCGGGTACGGCACCGGTCAGGGCGGCAGCCGGGACGTGGACGACATCGTCGACCTGGCCCAGCAGGCCGTCTACGACATCACCGAGCGGCGGGTCAACGAGGACTTCGCGGTCCTCGCCGACATGCTCCAGCCGACCCTCGACGAGATCGAGGCCGTGGGCGCCCACGGCGGGGTGATGACCGGGGTGCCGACGGGCTTCAGCGACCTCGACCGGCTGCTCAACGGCCTGCATCCCGGCCAACTCATTATCGTGGCGGGCAGGCCTGGTTTGGGGAAGTCAACGGCAAGTATGGACTTTGCCCGAAATGCGGCTATCCGCGCCAACCAGGCCGCCGCGATCTTCTCGCTGGAAATGAGCAAGGTCGAGATCGTCATGCGACTCCTCTCGGCCGAGGCCCGCGTCCCGTTGCACGTGCTGCGCAGCGGGCAGCTCTCCGACGACGACTGGACGAAGCTGGCCCGGTGCATGGGCGAGATCAGCGAGGCGCCGCTCTTCGTCGACGACACGCCGAGCATGAACCTGATGGAGATCCGGGCCAAGGCGCGGCGACTCAAGCAGAAACACGACCTCAAGATGATCGTGGTCGACTATCTCCAGCTGATGACCTCGCCGAAGCGCACCGAGAGTCGGCAGCAGGAGGTCGCCGACCTCTCCCGTGGCCTGAAGCTGCTGGCCAAGGAGGTCGAGTGCCCGGTGATCGCGGTGAGCCAGCTGAACCGTGGCCCCGAGCAGCGGACCGACAAGCGTCCTCAGCTCTCCGACCTGCGTGAATCCGGTTCGATCGAGCAGGACGCCGACGTGGTCATCCTGCTGCACCGCGACGACTACTACGACAAGGAGTCGCCGCGGGCCGGCGAGGCGGATTTCATTGTTGCCAAGCACCGGAACGGCCCGACCGACACCGTGACGGTCGCCGCGCAGCTGCACCTGTCCCGCTTCGTCGACATGGCCATCGGCTGAGCCGCACCGAGCGACGGTGCCCCGGCCGGTCGGCCCGCCCAGCGGCGGTCAGCCGATCAGCGGGAACCAGCCGGCGGCCTCGCCCAGTTCCAGCCGGTCCCGGTCGCTGAGCGGTACCCGCCCGGCCGCCCGGAGCAGGTAGTCCCGGTCGTCCCAGCCGGCCGGGCGGACGGCCTCGTCACTGAGCAGGCCGTCCATGGTGGTGACCGCGACCCGGGTGGGCAGTTCGGCCGGCGGCGGCGCGTCGGGCAGACCCACCACCAGGTCGAGGTGGTGGATCACTGCCTCGGTGGTCAGCGTGGCCAGCAGGTCGGCGACCCGCAGCACGTGCCCCTGGGTGGTGACGAAGCCGTCCGGGTCGGCGGCGGCGGCCGCCCGTACGGCGGCGGGAGCGGTGTCCGACCAGATCCGGACCACCCCGCTGGGCCGGTCGAAGGCGGCCGCCGAGCGCCGGGCCCACCAGGCGTGCCGGGCGCCGTCGCCGCCGGTCGGGACGGCGCGCCAGTAGCTGACGTCGTCCACGTCGGCGGGGCCGGCCGCGGGGCTGGCCAGCGCGACCAGGGCCCGCTGGGCGTCGCAGAGGACGTGGAAGAGCAGGTCCGCCACCAGCCAGCCCTGGCAGCGTGTCGGTGTCTGCAACTCCGCGTCGTCGAGGCCGGTGACCACGGCGGTGATGCCCTCGTACGCCTGGCGCAGGGCTTCGTCCTGCCGGATGGCCGTCATGCGGTGCAGAATGCCACGGCCGGGGTCGCTCGGCACGGCGGCCGGAACGGGTGAGGGCCGGGCCGGCAGGTCGCCGACCCGGCCGTTCCGGGTTCAGTCGAAGAGTTCGCCGAGGAAGCCGCCGTGGTGCTTCTTCCGCTTGTAGTGGCCGTGGTAGCCGTAGTGCTGGCCCTGGCCGTACGCGGGCTGCGCGTAGCCGTGGCCGGGCGGCGGCGGGGGCGGCGGGACGGCACCGTACCCGGGCTGGTGCGGTGCGGGGGGCGGGGGCGGGTACCCGCCACCGGCGGGCTGGGCGGCCGGCTTGGGGGCGCCGTGCTGCTGGTTCCAGGTCGCCTCGGCCTCGAAGAGCTTCTCGAGTTCACCGCGGTCGAGGAAGATGCCGCGGCATTCGCCGCACTGGTCGATGATGACGCCGCTGCGCTCGTACTGGCGCATGTCTCCGTGACATTTGGGGCAGGTGAGCTGCATGACATCGAAGGTACCCGGTGAGTTCACGCGGTGGCGGTCAGCGCCTCCGTGACCTCGTCGTCGGAGACCTCGTGGAAGTCGTCGTAGTACGCCCCGACCGCACCGAAGTCCGGCGGGGTCTGGGCGCAGACCACCTGGTCGGCGTCGGCGGCCACCATCTCGTACGCCTGCTGGGAGCCGACCGGGACGGCGACCACCACGCGGGCGGCGCCCAGGTGCCGGGCCACCTGTACGGCGGCCCGCGCGGTGGCGCCGGTGGCCAGCCCGTCGTCGACGATGACCGCGGTCCGGCCGGTCAGCTCCAGCGGTGGCCGGCCGGCGCGGTAGCGGCGTTCCCGTCGGTCCAGTTCGGCCTGCTCCCGCTGCCGGACCTCGGCCCGGTCGTCCTCGCTCAGCCCGCCGGCGATCATCTCGTTGAGCACCTGCACCCCGCCGGGGCCGAGCGCGCCGTAGGCCACCTCGGGCGCCATGGGCATGCCGAGCTTGCGGACCACCAGCACGTCCAGCGGCGCGCCGAGCCGCTCCGCGACGACTTGGGCCACCGGGACGCCGCCGCGGACCAGCCCGAGCACGATGACATCCGATTGCCCGGTGAGTCCGCTGAGCCGGTCGGCGAGCATCCGGCCGGCCTCGGCGCGGTCGCGATAGGTGGTCATGTCCTCAGGTCTACGCCCTGCCGGCCGGCCGCGCCCGGAACTTTCCGGGAAAGGTCAGCCGGTGGGCACCGGGCGGCGGGCGGCCCGGGCCCCGGCGAGCGCCAGCGCGGGCGCCCAGACCAGCAGGGCCAGCGGGTAGAGCAGGTAGCCGAATCGGGTCGAGGGCATCAGCAGGATCGCCGCGAGCAGCCCGTACCCGCAGATCAGCGCCGCGGCGGCGGCCGTGCGTGGCGGGCGGCGCAGGAGCCGGACGGCGATCGCCACCCCGACGGCCACCAGCAGCGCGGCGGCGATCGCCCGGCCGGCGGGGAGCTGCGTGGCGATCAGGTGGCCGGGGAACGGCGACTGCGCCGGACTGGTCACCAGCCCGTGCCCGAGTGGGAAGCGGAGCACGTTCTCCACCAGGGCGTCCCGGTCCACCAGCAGCGCGGGCACCAGCGCGGCCACCGGCAGTCCGACCGCGCCGAGGGCGGCGCGGGCACCGGCCCGGCGGGTGCCGGCCCAGCAGATCAACACGACGGCCACCGGCCAGGCGAAGAGCTTCAGCGCGCCGGCCACCCCCACCGCGAGGCCGGCCCGGCCGGGCCGGTCGGCGGCGGCCAGGGCGAGGGCCAGCAGGCAGAGCGCCAGTACGGGCAGGTCGTCGCCGCCGGTGGCCAGGGTCAGCGCGCAGACCTGCAGCACGGTCGCCGCCTGTACGCCCCGCAGCACGGCGGCGTCCGGGCGTCCCGGCGCTGCGGCGGTCCCGGCCCGCAGGGTGCCCACGGCCAGGGCGAGCACCAGCGCGGTGGCCAGCGCGAACCAGACCCGCGAGTCGGTCCACCAGGCGTCGACGGCGGCCCGGGGCAGCCCGAACAGCGCCATCCCCGGCTGGTACGGGGTGTAGCCGAGCAGTTGCTCGGTGGGGGGCAGCGCGGCGATCGCGTCGTGCCCGAGGTACGGGGTGCCGTGCTCGGCGAGCCGAGCGCCGGCCTGCTCGACCACCACCACCTCCTCCTGCGCCCGGTCGGTACGCCCCGCCGCCCGCTGGATGCTGAGCACCGCCAACGGCAGCAGAGTGGTGGTCGCCCAGGCGACGGCGGTCACCGCCGCGCGGGCGGCGAGCCCGGCGGGCGCGGCGTCCGGTCGGCGCCGCCGGAGCAGCAGCTGACCGGTCACCGCGAGCGCCGCCACCAGGTAGCCCACGGCGGCGATGGTCCCCCAGCCGCGGTGCGGCGGGAGGGTGGAGGTGGCGGCGGTGACCGCGGCGAAGACCGCGGAGACCGCGTACAGGCCGAGGTCGAGGGCGAGGCCGCCGGCGGCGGAGTCCAGGGCCCGCCAGCGCTGGCGGCTGCGGGAGATCCGGTCGGGGGCGGCGGTCACGCGGGCAAGTCTGGCAGACGGCCGATTCGCCTCCGGTCAGCGTCGCCGGGGCTCGTCGGCGGTCTGGCCGGCGGCGGGTGCGGTGGCGCCGGCTGGGCGAGTGCGAGCGCCCTGGCGCCGGCCGGGGAGGCGGATCACGGCCCCCGCGTCGTGCAGCGCGGGCGCCAGGGTGCCCGGCCGTCCGCCCGCGCCACGCTGGAGGGCGGCGAGCAGCGCGCCGGCCGGCAGCGGCCGGGCGAAGAGATGACCCTGCCCGGCGGCGCAGCCCAGCTCCCACAGCGCGCGCCGCTGCGGCTCCCTCTCCACGCCCTCGGCGACCACCGCCAGGTCGAGGCTGCGGCCCAGGTCCAGGGTGGAGCGGATCACCGCGGCGGCCTCGGCCGAGGTCTCCATCGCGGTCACGAAGCTGCGGTCGATCTTCAGCTCGTGCACCGGGATGCGGGAGAGCAGGGAGAGTGACGAATAGCCGGTGCCGAAGTCGTCGAGGGCGAGCCGGACGCCGGAATCGCGGAGCCGGCTGAGCACCCGGTCGACCACGTCGAGCTGGCTCAGCGTCAGCGTCTCGGTCAGTTCCAGCACCAGCCGGTCCGGCGGCAGGTCGTGTGCCCGCAGCCGGGCCAGCACGGCGCCGGGGAAGCGGGCGTCGAGCAGGCTGCGCGGCGAGACGTTCACCGACACCGGCAGGTCGAAGCCGGCGGCGCGCCAGCTGCCGGCCGCGACGAGCGCCTGATCGAGGATCGCCTCCGCGAACGCGGGCAGCAGGCCGGAGCGTTCCACCGCCTCCAGGAAGCGCAGCGGGTCGATCAGGCCGTGCGTCGGGTGGTGCCAGCGGGCCAGCGCTTCCGCGCCGGTGACCTCGCCGCTGCCCAGGTCGACGATGGGCTGGAAGTTGACCGTGAATTCGTGGTCGGCCACCGCCCGGGGCAGCTCGCCGCCGAGGGTGAGCCGGCCCAGGTCGGCGGTGTCCCGCGTCGGGGCGTACGTGGAGATCCGCTGGCCGGCCCGTTTGGCCTGGTACATCGCGACGTCGGCGCGGCGCAGCAGCTCGGCGATCCCGCCGGTGGCCGGGGCGACGGCGATGCCGCCGCTGGCTTCCACGCTGATCCGCATGCCGTCCAGGTCGAGCGGCTCGTGCAGGACGGCCAGCAGGGCCTCCGCCCGGTGCGCGGCGACCGCCGGGGCCGGCAGTCCCCGCAGCAGTACGGCGAACTCGTCCCCGCCGAGCCGGGCCACCAGGTCACCCGGGCGGGTCGCGTCGCGCAACCGGTCGGCGACCTGCATCAGCACCTGGTCCCCGGCGCCGTGCCCGAGCGTGTCGTTGACCTCCTTGAAGTGGTTGAGGTCGATCAGCACCAGCGCGGTCACCCCGTCGGCGTGCCGGTTGGTGAGCTGCTCGGTGCCCTCGTCCAGCAGCTGACGCCGGTTGGCCAGCCCGGTCAGCGCGTCGTGCGCGGCGGCGTGGGCGTGCTCCTCGGCGATCCGGGCCAGCTCCGCGTACGCCTGCGCGTTGCGGACCGCCGTGCAGAGCGCGGAGGCGAAGGTACGCAGGGTGTACCGCTCCCGCTCGGAGAGCTCGACCGGGCCGGCGAAGCGCAGCCGCAGGACACCGAGGTCGATCGCCCGGTCGTGCCCCTCCAGGGCGACCGGGATGACCGTCCCGGTCACCGGGCTCGGCTCGTCGGCGTCCCCGTCGTACCCGATGCCGGCGGTGCCGCCGCGAACCGTTCGGCCGCTGTCCCGCAGCTCGATCTCGACCTGGTCGGCGGAGAAGAGTTCGGCGGCCTGGGTGACGGCGGTGGTGAGCACCTCGTCAAGGTCGACGACGTTGAGTGCGTCGGTGGTCCGGGCGAGCCGTTGCCAGGCCTGCTGCTCGGTGCGCGTGCGGATCCGGGTCGAGTACGCGAGGTGCAGGCTGAGCACCAGCGGCGGCACGGCAAGCAGCAGCCGGGCGTCGGCTCGGAGGATGACCAGGGTGCAGACGGCGACCACGAACCGGACGGCGAAGCCGGCGATCCGGAGGTCCAGGTTGCTGCGGAACTGGCGGGAGATCCGGGTCCCGGAGGCGAGCGCGATGACGGGAATGGCCAGCAGGTCGTCGAGGAGCGCGACCGCGAGATAGGCGATGCCCAGTGGCACCACCATGTCCAGCGGATCGCTGGGCGGCCAGGTCCAGCCCATGAGGGCCAGGGCGGTGCCGGCGCCCCAGGCGACCATGACGTTCTTGCCCACCCCGAAGGCCATCTTCATGGGTGAGAGGCGCAGCGAGGCGAGGGCGAGGCCGACGCCGGTGCAGAGCACGACCCAGGGAGTGGGCAGAATTGCGGCGCCGATGACGATGGCGGTCTCGTTCCAGCTGATCGACTGCGTGGTCGACCTGATCCGCACCCGGGCCTTCACCAGCGTGCCGACCGCGATCATGAAGGTCAGCATCACGAGCGTCGCCACGTCGTTCGCGGATCGCGGTGGGGCGTGGAACAGTGCGCCGGGTAGGGCGCCGGCGAGGACGACAGCGGCGACAACGACGACGAGACCGACTAGCAGCCTCAGCCGCCGATCGGTCTCATTCTTTCGCCGCTGCCGCTGGGAAAGAGTCATGCCGCCCCCAGAGCACTGCCTCTGCCGTATCCGCAGCCTACCGTCGGGGTACTCGTTCTCCCAGGCTCAGTTTCAGTTCCAGTCGGTGCCACGCATCGCGTTTCCCCCTTCATGACCCGGTGCCATTCGGGACCGTTTCGGAGGAGGGATGTTTCCCTCTGGCAAGCAGAGTAAGAGCGATCAGGGGAGTTCTGAAGCAATAAATGTCGCTATGCGCAACATTAGCCAAGCTCGGAGCGGTTTGTCACGGTGTGTCCACCGGTCCTGAGCGGAGCGAGAGGGCGTGTCTTCGCTCCGCGTCGGTGTGATCGCTCACCGCTGCCGTGACCGGTCCGGCCAGTGCCCTTCCTTCAGTGTCGCGGAAGGGAAAGGGTGTTCCATCCGCAGATCGGGCAGGTCGCCGGTCAATTCGGTCAGAAACGAGGGATACTCATTATCCCCTTCGATCCGTGGCTGCGCCGGTAACAACTCGAATCCGCACCATCGGCGGCTGCCGACGCTGACCCAGCCGGCGACGGTCGAGCGGCGCGGTGGGTCGTACCGGAAAGATAGGCTCGCGGCCGTGACCGAACCCGCGCAGCTCACCCACGTCGACCCGGCCGGCGCGGCCCGGATGGTCGACGTCTCCGCCAAGCCGGTCTCCGGCCGGCTCGCCGTCGCCGCCGGCCGGCTCCGCACCACCGCCGAGGTCATCGACCTGCTGCGCCGCGACGGCCTGCCCAAGGGCGACGCGCTCGCCGTAGGCCGGCTGGCCGGGATCATGGGCGCCAAGCGCACCCCGGACCTGATCCCGCTCTGCCACCCCATCGCCCTGCACGGGGTGACCGTCGACCTGCGACTGACCGACGACACGGTGGAGATCACCGCGACCGCGAAGACCGCCGACCGGACGGGGGTTGAGATGGAGGCGCTGACCGCGGTGGCCGTCGCCGGCCTCGCCCTGGTCGACATGGTGAAGGCCGTCGACCCGGCGGCCAGCGTGGACGCGGTCCGGGTGCTCCGCAAGTCCGGCGGCAAGACCGGCGAGTGGGTGCGGCCGGAGGACCGGCCGTGATCCGGGCCCGGGTGGTCGTTGCCTCCAACCGGGCGTCCGCCGGCGTCTACGCCGACACCAGCGGCCCGCTGCTGGTCGCGGGCCTGCGCGAGCTGGGCTGCGAGGTCGACGAGCCGGTCGTGGTGCCGGACGGCGACCCGGTCGGCGAGGCGCTGCGCGCGGCCCGGGCGGACGGCGTCGACGTGGTGCTGACCAGCGGCGGGACCGGCATCACGCCGACCGACCGGACGCCGGACGTGACTCGGGCGCTGCTGGACTACGAGATTCCCGGCATCGCCGAGGCGGTCCGGGCGCACAGCCGGGACCGGGTCCCCACCTCCGCGCTCTCCCGAGGAGTCGCCGGGGTGGCGGGCCGGATGCTGGTGGTCAACCTGCCCGGTTCCACCGGCGGCGCGAAGGACGGCCTCGCCGTGCTCGGGCCGATCCTGCGCCACGCCGTCGACCAGCTCCGCGGTGGCGACCACTGACGGCGCGGGGCAGCCGGCGATAGGCTCGCCGGATGAGCACGGAAACCGCAGCCGCCGCGGCCCAGCTGGCCGCGCCGCCGCCGGCCGGCTGGGAGGAGGCCCGCTCCCGGGTGTACGCCGTCGGCCTCGCCGCCGCGCTTCCCGCCGTCAACCGGCCGCTCGCCGACGCCGACGGCCACACCCTCGCCGAGCCACTGACCACCCGGACGGACCTGCCGGCCTTCCCCACCTCCAGCGTGGACGGCTGGGCGGTGCGCGGGGACGGGCCGTGGGAGGTCGTCGGGCGGGTGCTCGCGGGGAACACCCCGTCGCCGCTGACCGCCGACGGCACCACCGTCGAGATCGCCACCGGCGCGATGGTCCCGGAGGGCACCAGCGCCATCCTGCGTGTTGAGGAGTCCGACCGGACCGCCGACGGCCGGGTCACCGGCACGCCCCGCCCCACGCCGGAGTGGCGCCAGCCGGGCGAGGAGGCGGACGCCGGCGAGGAACTGCTCCCCACCGGCACCCCGGTCGACCCGGCGCTGATCGGGCTGGCCGCCTCCTGCGGCCACGACACCCTGCGGGTCCGTCGGCAGCCCCGTGCCGCGCTGCTGGTCTTCGGCGACGAGTTGCTGACCGCCGGCCCGCCGGCGGCCGGGCGGGTCCGCGACGCCCTCGGCCCGGCCGTGCCCGCCTGGCTGCGCCGGTACGGCTGCCAGGTGCGCCCGACCGACGTGGTCGGGCCGGTGGCGGACACCCTTCCCGCCCACGTGGCCGCCGTCCGGGCGGCGCTCGCCAACGCCGACCTGGTCTGCACCACCGGCGGCACCATGCACGGCCCGGTCGACCACCTGCACCCGACGCTGGAGGCGCTCGGCGCCGACTACGTGGTCAACACCGTCGCCGTCCGTCCCGGCTTCCCGATGCTGCTGGCCCGGCTGGTCGACGCCGACGGCCGGGTGCGGTTCGTCGCCGGCCTCCCCGGCAATCCGCAGTCCGCCATCGTCGCGCTGGTCTCACTGGTCGCGCCGCTGCTCGCCGGCCTCCAGGGCCGGCCGATGCCGGCGCTGCCGCAGGCCACCCTCGCCGAGCCGGTGCCCGGTCGCGGGGACTACACGCACCTCGCCCTGGTCCGGCTGGACCGGGCCGCCGGCACCGCCCATCCGGTACGCCACGTCGGCTCGGCGATGCTGCGCGGCCTGGCCGGCGCGGACGGCTTCGCGGTGATCCGGCCCGGCACCAGCGGCGAGGTCGGGGCGCGGGTGCCGGTCGTACCGCTGCCGTTGACCCCCGGGGAGCGGACGTGGTGAGCCCGGCCGGCACCATCGTCCACGGCACCGTCACCGAGCAGCCGCTCGACCTCGCCGCGCACGAGGCGGCGGTGGCCGACCAGCGGGCCGGCGCGGTGGTCTCCTTCCAGGGCGTGGTCCGCGACCACGACCACGGCCGCGCGGTGATCAGCCTGGAGTACGAGGGCCACCCGAGCGCCGGGACCGTGCTGCGGGAGGTCGCCGCCGAGGTGGCCGCGGACCCGGACGTCTACGCGGTGGCCGTCTCGCACCGGATCGGCCCGCTGGAGATCGGTGACGTGGCCCTCGTCGCGGCGGTCAGCACCGCCCACCGGGCCGTCGCGTTCGCGGCCTGCGCGCGGCTCGTCGACGAGGTGAAGGCGCGGTTGCCGATCTGGAAGCGGCAGGTCTTCGCGGACGGCACCGAGGAGTGGGTCAACTGCCCCTGACCGGCCGGTCGCGGCGGTGGCCGCCGGTGGTGGCCGTTCCGGGCGGGACGGTCAGCGGCGGCCGGTGAGCAGCCCGGCCCGGGCCAGCCGGTCGTGGTAGAACGCCGGCTCGGCGCCCGGCCGCCAGGGCAGCGCCGCGACCAGCACGATCAGCGAAATCGCCAGCGAGTTCTCCATCAGCGCGCCGAACAGGCCGTCCTGGTAGTGGGAGACCTCCGGCAGTTGGTGCTCGTACGGCCAGATGGGCGAGATCACGAAGAGCAGGTAGAGCCCGATCGCGGCGATGGCGTGCCGCAGGCCGGTGAGCGCCGGGTACCAGATCGGCGGGCGGAGCGCGGTGACCCCCGGCACCCCGCCGGCCGCGGTGGTGACCCGGGGCGGGAGGCCGCGGCTCGCGTCGCGGCGGCGGACCGCCGCGTCGGCCAGCACGATGATCGCCGGGATGACCCAGACCAGGTGGTGCGACCAGGAGATCGGGCTGATCACGTTGGCGGTGAGCCCGACCAGGGTGAACGCGGTCAGCTCGTCGCCGTCGGCCCGGGCGGCGGCCGCCCGGGAGAGCCCGAGCGCCAGCATCAGCACCGCGAAGGCCAGCCAGAGCAGGCCGGGCGTCTCGATCGAGTCGTAGAGCCGGGCCAGCAGGCCGGCGAGGGACTGGTTCGGCGTCATGTCCGCCGCGCCGACCCGCTCGGTCTGCCACAGCACGCTGCTGAAGTACGTCTGGAACTCCGTGCCGACCAGGGCGATCGTCCCCAGGGTGACGCCGACCGTCGTGCCGATGGCGGTCACCGCGGCCCGCCACTGCCGGGTGATCATCAGGTACCCGATGAACAGCGCCGGGGTGAGCTTGACCGCGGTGGCCAGGCCGATCCCCGCGCCGGCCCAGGCGCCGCTGTAGAGGAAGCGGGCCAGCGCCGAGTCGGCGGTGTCGTGGTGCGTGCCCCGCCTCGCCCGCCAGCGCAGCCCGACCAGGTCCGCCATGATCAGTGCGAAGAGCAGCAGGTTGACCTGGCCGTAGCCGAGAGTCTCCCGGGCCGGCTCCATGGCGACCGCCATCGGGGTGGCGATGCCGACGGTGAACCAGAGCGGCCAGCCCAGCCGATCCACGATCGGGCGCAGCAGCGCGGCCAGGACCACCGCCAGCGCACCGATGCTGGCCAGCGCGTTGAGCCAGCCGGCGGCCTCGACCGGCAGCCAGGACATCGGCAGCATGACCAGCCCGGCGAAGGGCGGGTAGGTGAAACCCAGCGTCGTCGAGGGTGCGATGAAGTCGTACAGCTCGTTGCCGCTCGCCCACCACACCACGGCACCGTGGTAGATCTTCATGTCGAAGAAGTTGTACGGCCGCCCGAACGCGCCGATGGCCAGCCATGCGGCGTAGGCGACGGCGGCCACGATGCCGGCCCGTACGACTGTCCTGCGATCGATCCCACGGGTCACGCGGTGGACTGGGGCGAGGCGGTTCAGCCGTCTACCGACGGTCGCCGGCATGGCGTGGCCACCCCCGTACCAAGGTCGTCCTACCCGTCCAGGTCCCGCACGGAGCCTAGAACGGCGCCTCACGTTGCTGCCTCCCGCGTTATGCGACCGTGTCCGATCCCACACATGTTTTTGACATTTCCACCGCGTTAACGGGTGTCTGGTGGTTCAGGTGATTCGCGGCCTTGCGGGGGGTGGTGGCCGTATTGATGCAGGTCAGCCGGGGATTCGGCGGGCGGTGGCCGCCGAGCGTACGGCGATCTTCGCCTCCCGGCGCGCGGTCCGGACGGCCCGCTGCACGGATCGTCGGGAGTGGCCGATCCGATGGCCGGCGCGCCAGCGCATCCCGGGCTTCCCCTCGGTGTCGGCCGCCGCCAGCAGCAGCCCGCCGAAGAGCCCGAGGTTCTTCAGGAAGTGGACCTGGTTGTTGTTTTGCGCCGCCGGGTCGTCGTTGTTCCAGAAGGGATGCCCGGCCGCCGTTGCCGGCACCAGGGTCCCGGCGAGGATCAGCGCGGCCGGACGGGTGAACTTGCCGGTGGCCAGCATCAGTCCGCCGATGAGCTGGGTGGCCGCGTTGGCCCGGACCAGCGTCTCGGCGTCGGTGGGGAACCGGGAGTGGACGTTCTTCTGGATCAGCGGGGCGACCCGGTCGGTCAGCGGCTTGGCGGCCGGGACCAGGCGACCGGGGTTCTGGAGGTTGCGGACGCCGCTGACCACGAAGATTCCGCTCAACATGACACGGGCGAGGGAGCGCACGGGTTTCATGGATCAGTCATACCCCGTGTCGGGGGCCGCTATCCCGGCAACACCCGAAAGGGATCGGCCGGCATGGACCTCCAGCACTACGTGCGGCACAGCGAATTCCAGCGACCGTCGCGGATGGACGTCTTTGGCCGGGTAAGGTCGCGCGGGTGACGACCCTGCGGCTGCGGCCCGAAGACCCGGCGGACGAGGCGCCGGTCGCCCAGGTGCTGGCGGCCGCCTTCGCGCGGCCCGACGTCGCCACCCCGCCCGAGGTGGGGCTGGTCGACGACCTTCGGCACAGCGAGGCCTGGCTTCCGCCGCTGGCCATGGTCGCCGAGTACGGCGGCGAGGTGGTCGGGTACGCACTGCTGACCCGGGTGCAGGTCCGGTCGGACGGTGGCGCGGCGCCGGCGCTGGCGCTCGGCCCGGTGGCGGTCGCGAAGCACCGGCAGCGGGTGGGGCACGGCACGGCGGTGGTACAGGCGGCGCTGGACGCCGCGACCGAGTTGGGCGAGCGGCTGGTGGTGGTGCTCGGTGACCCGGCCTTCTACCGCCGCTTCGGCTTCGAACGGGCCGACCGGATGGGGCTGACCAGCCCCTGGTCGGGGCTCGGGGAGCCGTGGCAGGCGCTGGTCCTGCCCCCGTCGGCCAGCGGCGACGCCCCGCCGCCGCGCGGCGAGGTGGTCTTCCCGCCACCGTGGTCGAAGGTCTGAGCCGCCCCGCCGGTCAGGCCGGCTGAGTGCGCAGGTACCGGCCGAAGTGCGGGACGGTGAAGGCGACCGTGCCCCGCTCCCCGGAGTAGATCAGCCCCTTCTTGATCAGCGCGTCGCGGGCCGGGGAGAGGCTCGCCGGCTTGCGGCCGAGCGAGCGGGCGATCTCCGCGGTGGGCACCGCCGCGTCCATGTCGTCGCGTCCGCTCTCCTCCCCCTCGATCAGGGAGAGGCTCGCCATTGCCCGCATGTACTCGCGCTCGGCGGGGGTGGCCCGCTCGAACCGGGAGCCGAAGAAGCCGACCGCCAGCTCGGCCTCCGCCTCCGGGGCGGCCACCCGGACGTCGGCGGCGGTGATCGGCGAGCGGGGGGCATGGTCCCAGGTGGCCTTGCCGTACGCCTGGACGAAGTAGGGGTAGCCGCCCGACTTCTCGTAGAGCAGATCGAGCGCCTTCTGCTCGTACTCGACCTCCTCGCGCTCGGCCGGCGCGCAGAGCGCCTGGTCGGCGGCGATCCGGTCCAGCCGGTCGATCCGCTGGTAGCGGAAGAGCCGTTCGGAGTACGACTTGGCGGCGCTCAGCACGGCGGGCAGGTGCGGCAGCCCGGCGCCGACCACGATCAGCGGCGCGCCGAGCTGCGACAGCTCGTGGCAGGCGGCGCAGAGCGCGGAGACGTCCTCCGCGCCGAGGTCCTGCATCTCGTCGATGAAGATGGCGATCCCGGTGCCCACGTCGGTGGCCACCGCCGCGGCGTCGGTGAGCAGCTCGACCAGGTCGATCTCGATGTCGCCGGAGTCGGCCCGGCCGCTGCTGGCTGGTACGTCGATGCCCGGCTGCCAGCGGTCGCGCAGCTTCGGCGCGGTGGCGCCGCGACCGGCCGGCGCGGAGCGCTGGGCGAACGCCTTCAGCACGCCGAGGAACCCGTCGATCCGGTCCGGCGCGCGGTGCCGGGGGGCGAGCTCGCGGACCGCCATGTGCAGGGCGGCGGCGACCGGCCGGCGCAGCGACTGGTCCGGGCGGGCCTCGATCTTGCCGGTGCCCCAGAGGTGGTTGATCGCCTCCGAGCGCAGCGTGTTGAGCAGGACCGTCTTGCCGACGCCGCGCAGGCCGGTGAGCATCAGGCTGCGCTCCGGGCGGCCCCGGGCGATGCGTTCCAGCACGACGTCGAAGACGTCCAGCTCCCGCCCCCGCCCGGCGAGCTCGGGCGGGCGCTGGCCGGCGCCCGGGGCGTACGGGTTGCGGACCGGATCCACGCATCGCACATTATCGGGCCGTCTAGCTGCGGGGCTAGACATGCATAGATGGGGCTACCGGCGTGTCGGCGTCGTCGAGATGAAACTAGGGCCGTCTAGCCAAAATGCTAGATAGCCCTAGTTTTGCCTACCGGTGGAATCAGCGCTGCTTGAGGCAGAGCACGAAGTCCAGGGTGTCCAGCTCGCTGTCGAAGAAGTACCAGTTGGTGTAGCCGGCCACCTTGGCGCACTTCGCCTTGGCGTCCTTCTCCCCGCTGGTGGCGCCGTCGAAGCGGCGCAACACCTGGTACGTCTTCGCGCCGCACTCGCTGATCAGCAGCTTGGGCTTGCCGCCGGCCGGGCCCTCGTTGCGGACGCACTGCCCCACCTTGACGAACCGGGGATCCGCCGAGGACGCGGGCGCCGGCGCCGTGGTCGCCGGGACCCGGGCGGCCGCCCCGCCGGACGGCTCGGGGGCCGGGGCGGCGGGCTGGGTCGGCCCGGCCGTCGGGGCCGGGTCGTCCCGGCCGAGCAGGTAGAGGGTGGCCGCGCCGCCGAGCACCAGTACCGCCAGCACGGCCAGCACCGCGATCAGCGGACCCTTACCGCGCTTGGGGGGCGGCGGATCGGCGTACGGCTGACCGTCGCCGCCGCCGTACGGCCCGGCCGGCGGGTAACCGGGCTGCCCGGCCGGCGGGTACCCCCGGTCCGGCGGGTACCCCTGGTCCGGCGGGTACCCCTGTGCGGGCGGGTATGGCTGGTAACCCGGCGTGGAGGCCGGCTGCGGGGCGGGCGGGCCCGCCCAACCCGTTCCCGCCGTCGGCTGGTACCGCTGGGTGGGCGGCTCGCCCCAGCCACCGGGCTGCGCGTCGTACCGTGGGTCGGCCGGCGGAGCGTAGGCGTCGTCGGGCCGCCGCCCACCCCACGGCTCCGAGGAGCCGCCGACCGGTGGTCCGAAGTTCGTCATGAACGCCCTCCTGCGTGCGCCAGTGTGAGAGGCCGGCCACCAACGGGGGACGCCGACGCCGTGGTCACCGTAGCGTGGTCCACCGATGAGCTCACGCCCAGCAAGTGCGACGCCGACCGGCCCCGGCCTCACCCCGCCCACCACGCCGGCCGGTCCGGGCCGCGCCGACCACTCCGTGAACCCGGCCCGACCTGCGCTGATCTGGACCGCGCTGATCCTGGTGTACGTGCTGTGGGGCTCCACCTACCTGGGCATCCGGGTCGCCGTCGAGTCGCTGCCGTCGCTCACCTCTGCGGCCGCCCGGTTCGCCGCCGCCGCCCTCGTGCTGGCGGCCGTGCTCCGGCTCCGGCGCGGTCCCGGCGCGCTCCGCGTGGACCGCCGGCAACTCGGCTCGGCCGCCCTGGTCGGGGTGCTCCTGCTGGCTGGCGGCAACGGCCTGGTGGTGCTCGCCGAGTCCGGTCCGGCCGGCGTCGCGGTCCCCTCCGGCATCGCCGCGCTGCTGGTGGCGACCGTCCCGCTGCTGGTGGTGTTGCTCCGGACGCTCGGCGGCGACCGGCCCGGGCGCTGGACCTTCGCCGGGGTGACCGTGGGCTTCGTCGGCCTGGTCCTGCTGGTGCTGCCCACCGGCGGCTCGCGGGCCGTACCGCTGGCCGGGGCGCTCACCGTGGTCGTGGCGGCCACCTGCTGGTCCGTCGGGTCGTACCTCTCCGGACGGCTCCGGATGCCGGCCGACCCCTTCGTGGCCACCGTCTACGAGATGGTCGCCGGCGCGGTGGCGCTCGCCGTGGCCGGCGCGGCCCGGGGCGAGTGGCGCGGCTTCTCCCCGGCCGAGGTGACCGGCCGTTCCTGGGCGGCGCTGGCGTACCTGATGGTCGCCGGCTCGCTGGTCGCCTTCACCGCGTACGTCTGGCTGCTGCACCACGCGCCGATCTCTCTGGTCTCCACGTACGCGTACGTAAATCCGGCGGTCGCGGTGGCGCTCGGCGCGCTGCTCGCGGCCGAGCCGGTCACCGCCCGGGTGCTGCTCGGCGGCGCGGTGATCGTCGCCGGGGTGGCGCTGGTGGTGACCACCGAACGACCGCGCCGCCCGGTGGACGGGACAGCCGTGCCGCCGGCCCGCCGGTAACCTCCGGCCCTGTGTCCGCCGGGCTGGTGAGCTGCGTGGCGCTGCTCGGCGCGCTGACCGGTTCGGTCGCTCCCGTGGTCGCGCGCCGCTTCGTGACCGCCTCGCGCCCGCCGGCCCGCACCCCGCCGGACGGGTCCACCGCCGGATTGGCACTGCTCGGCGCGCTGCTCTTCGGTGGTCTCGCCGCGACCCGCGACGCCGACCCGGCGCTGCCGGCGTACCTGCTGGTGGGGGCCGTCGGGCTGGTGCTCGCCCTGGTGGACCTGGCCTGCCTGCGACTGCCGGACCGGCTGGTCGGGGCGGCCGCACTCGGTGGCGGCCTGGGGCTGGCCGGGGCGGCACTCGCCGCCGGCACCCCGGCGCGGCTGCTCGGCGTACTCGCCGGGGCGGGCCTCTCCTTCGCCGGGTACGTGGTGCTGGCGCTGCTGCCCGGCTCGCGGCTCGGCTTCGGCGACGTCAAGCTCGCCGCCGCGCTTGGACTGCCGCTGGGCTGGCTGGGCTGGCCGTCGCTCGGGCTCGGTCTGCTCCTGCCGCACCTGCTCAACGGAGTGCTGGTGCTCGCCCTGCTGGCCACCGGCCGGGTACGTCGCGACACCGCCCTCCCGTTCGGCCCGGCGCTGCTCGTCGGCGCCTGGCTGGCGGTGCTGCTCGCCTGACCCACCGACCCGGCCGGTTCACCGGCGCGAGCGGTCACGGCCGTCAGATCAGCCGGAGCTGGCGGTCCCGCGGGCGGCGCGGCTCGGCGTCGCCGAAGCGTTCGAACAGGCCCGGGTCGATCACGTCGAGGAACGGGGACGGGCGGCCGTCGCGTTCCGCGCCGTGCCGGACCCGGCGGGCGGCATGGCTGACGTAGAGCCGGTCCTGGGCCCGGGTGAGGCCGACGAAGAAGAGCCGGCGCTCCTCGGCCACCGCGTCGTCGTCCGGCTCGGCGCCCGGCCAGCGCAGCGGCAGCAGCCCGTCCTCGGCGCCGACCAGGAAGACCACCGGGAACTCCAGCCCCTTCGCGGCGTGCAGGGTGAGCAGGGTGACCGCCTCGGCCCGCGGGTCGAGGGCGTCCACCTCCGCCCCGGTGGCCAACTGGGACAGGAACAGCTCCAGGTCGTCGCCGCAGCGCCGGGCCAGCGGCGTGAGCAGGTCCACCGCCGAGCGGACATCCTCCGGACGGACCGGGCTGGCGCCGTCCAGCGTCGGCACGGCGAAGCGTTCCGCCACCACCTGCCCGGCGAGCCGGACGCGGGCGGCCAGCGCGCCGTCGAGACCGTCGGCGTGCCGCAGCTCGCGGGCGATCGCCGCCACCCCGGGCCGGTCCCGGAGCCGGTCGTGCGAGCGCTTCTGCACCGGGATGTTCGCCCGGGCGAGCGCGTCCACGATCGGCGCGGCCTGCGCGTCGGTCCGGTAGAGCACCGCGATGTCGGAGAACGACAGCGAGGTCGACCGGCCGTCGATCCGACCGGTGTCCAGCGACCGGTGGGACAGTCCGCCGACCAGCTCGTCGATGGTGCGTACCAGAAAATCGGCCTCGTCGGAGACGGAGGCCGCAGCGTAGCGACCGACCAGCGGGGCTTCCGGGTCGAGCCGGGCCGGGTCCAGCCGGCGGCCGCGGACCAGCGACGACGGCGCGATGGCCTGCACCGCGGCGGCCAGGATGGGCGCCGACGAGCGGTAGTTGCGGTTCAGCCGGACCAGCCGGGCGTCGGTGAAGTCCTGCGAGAAGCGCAGGAAGTAGCCGACGTCGGCGCCCCGGAACGAGTAGATCGCCTGGTCCGGGTCACCGATCGCGCAGAGGTTGCCGTCGGCGGGGCTGAGCAGCCGCAGCAGCTCGTACTGGACGGCGTCGACGTCCTGGTACTCGTCGACGAAGATCCACCGCCACCGGTCGCGGTACTCGCGGACCAGCTTCCGGTCGGCCTTCAGCAGCGCGACCGGCAGGGTGACCAGCTCGTCCAGGTCGACCAGGTCCTGCTTGCGCAGCAACGCGGCGTAGCGGGCCACGTCGTCGCCGGCCTCCACCCGGGCCGCCGCCCGCTCCGCGTCGTCGGCGATCCGGAAATCCTTCGGCAGACCGGCTGCCTCGGCGTTCTCGCGCAGGATGCTCAGCCCGAGGGAGTGGAAGGTGCCCACCGTGACGTCCTCGGCGACCGGGCCGAGCAGGCCGTCCAAGCGGTGCCGCAGCTCCTCGGCCGCCCGCCGGGTGAAGGTGATCGCCAGGCACTGCTCGGGGAAGACGTTCAGCTCCGCGCAGAGGTAGGCGATCCGGTGGGTCAGCGTCCGGGTCTTGCCGGTGCCCGGGCCGGCCACGATCAGCAGCGGGCCGCCCGGCGCGGAGGCGGCCACCCGCTGCATCGCGTCCAGCCGGTCCAGCAGACCGGTACCGACCTCCTCCATCCCGGCGAGCATCGGCTCGAACGGCTCGTGCGGGGAGGGCGCCGGCGCGATCGGTGGCGGCGGGGGCGGGGCGGCCTTGCGCTTCGGCTCGCTCTTCGCCGCCGCCGTGCGCCGGGCCTTCGGCGTCGGCGCCAGCTCCGTGGGCCGCCGCGGCGCCGGCACCGGTACGTCGAAGAGCGTCTCCTGCGCTCCCGGGCTCCCGGCGCCGCCCAGCTCGGCCGGGTCGAAGAGGGTGATCACGCCGTACTCGCCGTCGTAGCCCGGCACCCGGCGCACGTCGCCGCGGCGCAGCCGGCCGAGGCCCTCGGCGAGCAGTTCCCCGCCCACCCGGCCGAGCTCGTCCAGCGGGGTCCGGGTCAGGATCTCCAGCTCCGGGCCGAGCGCGGCGACCAGCTCGTTGAGCTTGCCCTCGACCTTCTTCGACCGGGCACCCACCTTGTTGATCTCACCGAGGACCTCGGCCAGTGGCACCAGGTGGGTCACCTCGCGGGCGTGCGCCGGGCGGTGTCCCGCCGGCCGGTCGGCCAGCTCCGCGACCCGGCTCAGCACGCCCACCGTCAGCGGCTTGCCGCACTCGGGGCACCGTCCGCCGGTCTCCCGGGTCCGCTCGGGGGACCAGTTGACCCCGCAGAGCCGGTGCCCGTCGGCGTGGTACTTGCCCTCCTCGGGGAAGAACTCGATTGTCCCGGCCAGCCCGTCCCCGGTCCGCAGCGCCTCGCGGATGGCGAAGTAGTCGCGGGCCGAGTTCAGCACGGTGGCCTCGCGGGCCAGCGCCGGTGGTGAGTGCGCGTCGGAGTTCGAGACGAGCTGGTACCGGTCCAGGCTGCCGACCCGCCAGTTCATCTCCGGATCGGAGGAGAGGCCGGTCTCCACCGCGAAGATGTGGTCGGCCAGGTCGGCGTAGCAGTCGGCGATCGCGTCGAAGCCGGACTTCGAGCCGAGCGCGGAGAACCAGGGCGTCCAGATGTGCGCGGGCACCAGGTAGCCGTCCGGGCTGGCCTCGAGGGTGATCTCCAGGAGGTCCCGCGAGTCCAGGCCGAGGATCGGCCGGCCGTCCGAGCCCAGGTTGCCGATCCGGCCCAGCGCCGCGTTGAACCGGGCCACCGCGTCCAGATCCGGCAGGTAGATCAGGTGGTGCACCTTGCGGGTCCGGTCGTCCCGCTTGTAGATCGTCGAGATCTCCACGCTGAGCATGAACCGGACCGGGTCCGCCTCCGCCTCGCTCGCCAGCCGGGGCGGCAGCCGCCGGGCGATGTCCCGCTCCGCCTCCGGGCTGAGCCGGTACAGGCCCGGCTCGGCCGGGTGCAGCGTCTCGCGGAGGTGGTCGTACCAGGCGGGATGGGTGAAGTCGCCGGTGCCGAGGAGACCGATGCCCTTGCGCCGCGCCCACCAGCCGAGGTTCGGCAGCGTCAGGTCGCGGCTGCACGCGCGCGAGTACTTCGAGTGGATGTGCAGATCCGCGACGAATGGCGGGAGGCCACCGGGGGGTACGGCGCTGAACGGAGGCACGCCGCATCCTGTCACGGCCGGTCCACCGCCCGCCCGCCGCCACGCGTACGGGTGACCTGAGCAATCCGGTGCTGGACTGCGCGGCGCGGGCGCGCTATTGGGCGCGGAGCTCGACCAGGGTGATCTGCGGGTTCGCGCCGACCCGGACCGGCGGGCCCCAGAAGCCGGCGCCGTTGGTGACGTAGACCTTCGTGCCGTCCACCTCGCCCAGGCCGGAAACCACCGGCTGCTGGAGCTTGACCAGGTAGTTGAACGGGACGATCTGGCCGCCGTGGGTGTGCCCGGACAGTTGCAGGTCGACGCCGAACTTCGCCGCCTCGTGCGCGGCCACCGGCTGGTGCGCCAGCAGCACGACCGGGCGGCTCGGGTCGCGGTCGCCCAGCGCCGCGGCATAGTCGGCGGGGGCGGCCAGCCCGGTGCCCGCCGCGGTCACATCGTTCACCCCGGCCAGGTCCAGCACGCCGCCCCGGGCCCGGATCTCCTGCCGCTCGTTCTGCAGCACCCGCAGGCCCAGCCGGTCGACCTCCCGGACCCACTCCTCGACTCCGGAGTAGTACTCGTGGTTGCCGGTGACGAAGAAGCTGCCGTACCGGGAGCGCAGGTCGCGCAGCGGCTCCGCCGCCTCGCCGAGCTCGGCCACCGAGCCGTCGACCAGGTCGCCGACGACGGCCACCAGGTCGGCGTCCAGCCGGTTGATCATCTCGACGATCCGCTCGGTGTGCGCCCGGCCGCGCAACGGGCCCAGGTGGATGTCGGAGACGGTGGCGATCCGCAGGCCGTCCATGCTCCGGGGAAGCTTCGCCAGCGGGATCCGTACCCGGTCCAGCTGCGGCGGGCCCATCGCGGTGCGGACGCCGTACCCGGTGGTCCCGGCGGCGGCGAGGCCGGCGAAGATCGCGGCCCCGCGCGCGAGCAGCAACCGGCGCGCCGGGTCGTGGTCCGGCTGGTCGACCGCCGCGACGGCCGGCGGCTCGGCGACGCCGCCGGCCCCGACCAGCACCGGCTCCGGCGCGGCGGTGATCGGCTCGGCGACCGTCGCCCGGCGGCGCAGCACCAGCTTCGCCACCGCCATCGGCACTTCCAGCGTCAGCAGCAGGACCAGCAGATAGAACATCAGCGCCAGCCAGAGATAGCCGGGCCAGGCCAGCCAGTACGCCCCGCCACGGGTCCCCGCCATGGTCGCCGGCACCAGCAGCGCCAGGACCAGCGCGGCGATCCCGCCGACCTTCCGCCAGTGGCCGGGGCCGGTGGTGTCCCGGACCAGTCGCTTCCACAGGTAGAGGTGGATCAGGGCGGTGACGAGCACCGCGAAGCCCACGAAGGTCGCCATCGCCAGCACCGAGCCTCCTCAGCCGCCGGCGAACGGCGGCAGCACGTCGACCGTCGCCCCGGCCGGCAGCGGCACCCGACGATCATGGCAGGCGACGCCGTCGACCAGGAAACTCGCCACCCTCAGCACGGCGGCGAGCCGCTCGCCGTGTCGTTGCGCGAGCTCACCGACGAGTTCGTCGAGCGAGCGCCCGGCGGGTGCGGTCTCCTCGGTGCGGCCGGCGGCCGCCCGCGCGCCAGCGAAGTAGCGGACGGTGAGCTCCACCGGTCAGCCTCCGATCGCCGACATCGGCCGGACGGGTTGCAGGAACGACGGGTCGTCGATGCCGTGCCCGGCGCGCTTGCCCCACATCGCGGTACGCCAGCGGGCCGCCAGCTCGGCGTCGTCCGCGCCGCCGCGCAGCGCGCCGCGCAGGTCCGACTCCTCGGTGGCGAAGAGGCACGCGCGTACCTGCCCGTCGGCGGTGAGCCTGGTCCGGTCGCAGTCGCCGCAGAACGGCCGGGTCACGCTGGCGATCACCCCCACCCTGGCCGGGCCGCCATCGACGAGCCAGGTCTCGGCGGGCGCCGCGCCCCGCTCCGCCGGGTCGGCGCTGAGGTCGAACTCGGCGCGCAGGGCGGCCAGGATCTCGTCGGCGGTGACCATCGTCGTCCGGTCCCAACCGTGCTGGGCGTCGAGCGGCATCTGCTCGATGAACCGCAGCTCGTAGCCGTGGTCGAGGGCGAAGCGCAACAGCGCGGGCGCCTCGCCGTCGTTCACTCCGCGCATCAGCACCGAGTTGATCTTCACCGGGGTCAGGCCGGCCGCCGCCGCGCCAGCCAGCCCGGCGAGCACGTCGTCGAGCCGGTCGCGCCGGGTCAGCTCGGCGAAGCGGGCCCGGTCCAGGGTGTCCAGCGAGACGTTCACCCGGTCCAGCCCGGCGGCGCGCAGGCCCGGCGCCAGCCGCTGCAACCCGATGCCGTTGGTGGTCAGCGAGATCCGGGGCCGTGGCTCCAGCGCCGCCACCGCTTCGACGATGCCGACCAGCCCGGGCCGGATCAGCGGCTCCCCGCCGGTGAAGCGGACCTCGGTCACGCCGAGCCGCTGCACCGCCACCCGGACCAGCCGGACGATCTCCTCGTCACCGAGCAGCTGCGGCCCGGCCAACCAGGGCAGCCCCTCGGCCGGCATGCAGTACGTGCAGCGCAGGTTGCACTTGTCGGTCAGCGAGACCCGCAGGTCCCGGGCGACGCGGCCGTACCGGTCGACGAGGACGCCGTCGGTCGTCGGGGCGGCGGTCACCTGTCGACGGTAGCGCGTCGGGAGCCGCGCAGGGCAGCTCGGGCGGCGGTGCCGACCGCATCCTGGTACGCGGCGCCGAACAGGGCGGTGTGCACCAGCAGCAGGTGGAGCTGGTGCAGGGGCACCCGCTCCCGCCAGCCGTCGGCGAGCGGCCACGTCTCGTCGTAGGCGGCCAGGATCCGGTCCAGGTGGGGTGGGCCGCCGAAGAGCGCGAGCTGGGCGAGGTCGGTCTCCCGGTGCCCGCCGTGCGCCGCCGGGTCGACCAGCCAGACCCGGTCGTCGGCGCCCCAGAGCAGGTTGCCCGGCCAGAGGTCGCCGTGGATCCGGGCCGGCGGCTCGTCCCCGCCGAGCTCCCCGATCCGCTCGATCACCTGCTCGACCAGGGCGGCCCTGACCCCGGCGAGGGCGCCGTCGTCCACCGACAGCCGGAGGTACGGTGCGAGCCGGCGCCGGGCGAACCACGCCGACCAGGGGCCCGACTCGGGGGTGTTGTCCTGCGGCAGCGCACCGATGAAGCCGGGCCAGTCCGCCCCGAACGCGGGCGCCCCGGCCCGGTGCAGCACGGCCAGCTCCCGGCCGAACCGTTCGGCCGCCTCCGGCGTCGGCTCGCCGGGCTCCACCCAGTCGAGCGCCAGCAACTCCGGCAGCGCCACCACCACCTCCGGTACGGCCACCGCGCCGGCGTCGCGCAGCCAGCGCAACCCGGCCGCCTCGGCGGCGAAGAAGCCCTCCGGGACCGGGCCCCCGGCCGTCTCCGGCCAGGTCTTGGCGAAGACCGAGTGCCCGTCGTCCAGGGTGAGCCGGGAGGCGGCGCAGATGTTGCCGCCGGAGACCGGCGTCTCCCGGATTCGTTGGTGGGTCAGGAACGTCGGCAGGTGCTCCGGGTGCGCCCGCAGGTACGCCAGGTCCATGAGCGCAAGGTAGCCGCTCCCGCCGACATGCGCGGGCCGCGTCGCCGGGCCGATGCCCGCCGATCGTCGTCACCTGCACCGATACGCTCCGTGCCTGTGGACAACCCGCGTGTCGTCCACAGGGCCTGTCGACCCGGCCGCCGTCCGCCGCACGCTGCCGGCATGACTCCGACCGACCGCCCCCGGCTCGCCGTCCGCTCGCCCGCCGACCTCATCGCCGCCGTGCCGTACCTGCTCGGCTTCCATCCCGCCGACAGCGTGGTCGTGGTGGCGCTGCGCGGCCGGCAGGTCGTCTTCGCCGCCCGAGGTGACCTGCCCGGGCCCGGCGCCGATCCCCGTCCGCACGCCCGACACCTGGCCGACGTGATCACCCGCCAGGGCACCGAGTCAGCCACCGTGATCGGCTACGGGCCGGCGGCCCGGGTGACCGGTGCGGTGGACGCGGTGGGCGAGGCGCTGGACGCGGCGGGGCTGGTCGTGCTCGACGCCCTGCGGGTGACCGACGGGCGCTGGTGGTCGTACCTCTGTGTCGAGCCTGACTGCTGTCCGCCCGACGGCACCCCGTACGACGCGACGGCCAGCGAGGTCAGCGCGGCGGCCGTCTTCGCCGGCCAGGTCGCCCTGCCCGACCGGGCGGCGCTGACCGCGCAGGTGGCACCGTTCGACGGGCCGGTCCGGGTGGCCATGCGCCGGGCCACCGTCCGGGCCCGCGGGCGGCTGGCCGGGCTGACCGAGGAGTCGACGGAGACCGCCCTGGTCGGTGGCCGGTCGGTGCGCTCGGCCGGGGTGGCCGCGATCCGCACCGCGTTCCGCCGGCACCGGCGCGGCGAGCGGCTGGGTGACGACGAGGTGGCCTGGCTGAGCGTGCTCCTCACCCAGCTACCGGTACGCGACCACGCCTGGGAGCGGACCGACGGCCGGGACGGCGACATCAGCCTCTGGACCGACGTGCTGCGCCGGGCCGAGCCGGAGTTGATCGCCGCTCCGGGCAGCCTGCTCGCCTTCGCTGCCTGGCGCGCCGGGTACGGCGCCCTGGCCGCGGTGGCGCTGGAACGGGTCCTCGCCAGCCACCCCGACTACTCGCTCGCCCTGCTCCTCGACGACCTGCTCCGGCGCGGGGTGCCCCCGTCCGAGCTGGACGGCTGGCCGGCGGTCGGCTTTCCCGGGGTGGTCCGCCGCCGGGCCCGCCGCCGCCATCCCCGCCGGCGCGAGTGATGGGTCACCGCGACTCAGTCGAGGTCGGCCAGCCGGTGGGCGCCGGCGTAGACGTTCATGGTCGGGCCGCGCAGGAAACCGACCAGGGTCATCCCGGCCTCCTCGGCCAGCTCGGCCGCGAGGGTGCTGGGCGCGGAGACCGCCGCGAGCAGCGGCACGCCGGCCATCCACGCCTTCTGGGTCAGCTCGAAGCTGGCCCGACCGGAGACCAGCAGCAGGTGCCCGGCCAGCGGCAGCCGCCGCTCGCGCACCGCCCAGCCGATCACCTTGTCGACCGCGTTGTGCCGGCCCACGTCCTCGCGCAGCACCACCAGCTCGCCGGCCGGGGTGAACAGGCCGGCCGCGTGCAGGCCGCCGGTCCGGTCGAAGGCCCGCTGCGCCGCGCGGAGCCGGTCCGGCAGGGCGGCCAGCACCTGCGCCGGCACGGTCAGTGGGTCGTCCCGTACCGCGAACAGCGACCGAGTCCGAATCGCCTCGATGCTCGCCTTGCCGCAGACCCCGCACGAGCTGGTCGTGTAGAAGTTGCGCGACGGGTCGGTGGTGGGCTCCGGCACGCCCGGGGCCAGCACCACGTCGACCACGTTGTAGGTGTTCGGCGTCTCCGCCCCCGCGCAGAGCTGGGCGGTGCGCACGTCGTCGGTGGACCGGATCAGCCCCTCGGTGAGCAGGAAGCCGATCGCCAGGTCCAGGTCGTCCCCGGGGGTCCGCATGGTGACCGCGAGCGGGCGCCGACGGCCCGGGCCGGCCGGGCCGACCCGGATCTCCAGCGGCTCCTCCACCGCCAAGGTGTCCTGCCGGCGGACCTGGGCGCGTCCGTCCGCCGCCGCGTCGAGGTCGATCCGGAGCACCCCGCGCCGATCAGTCGCCCGTCCCATGCCGCCATCCTGCCCCGGCCGCCCACCGCCCCGCACGGCGACACCGGCTCGCCGGGGCCTGCCCCGGACCGGCCCGCCCCGGCCTGGCCCGCCCTGGCCCGCTCCGGCCTGGCCCGCTCCGGCCTGGTCCGCTCCGGCCTGGCCCGCCCCAGCGGGGCCCTACCCAGGATGCGCGGTCACGTCGGTACGGCGGCGGCGGGCCCGCGCGGTTACCGTGGCCGGGTGATGGCGTACGCGGCGGTGCTGCTCGCGGGTGGCGCGGCCCGCCGGATGGGCGGGGTGGACAAGCCCACGGTCCCGATCGGCGGCCGGCCGATGCTGCACCGGGTGCTGGTGGCGGTCGCCGACGCCGAGCCGCGGATCGTGGTCGGCCCGGCCGGGGCGGTCCCGCCCGACGTGCGGGTGACCCGGGAGGACCCGCCCGGCGGCGGCCCGGTCGCCGCCACTCGCGCCGGGATCGCCCTGCTCGACCCGGGTACGACCATCGTCGCCCTGCTCGCCGCCGACCTGCCGCTGCTCACCGCCGGTGCGGTCGACGACCTGCTCCGCCGACTCGACGGGCCATCCGTCGACGGGGCCTGCTACGTCGACGGCGACGGTCGCCGGCAGCAGCTCTGCGGGGTGTGGCGGGTCGACGCGCTGCGGGTCGCCCTGGACCGGCTCGCCGCGCGGCGGGGCGGGACGCTCGACGGCGCTCCGGTACGAGCGCTGCTGGACGGGCTGTCCGTGCGGGAGGTGGTCTGGTCCGGCTCCGGTCCGCCGCCGTGGTTCGACTGCGACACTGACGAGGACGTACGCCGGGCCGAGGAGTGGACACGATGACGGTGATGGACGACTGGGTCACGGCGGCCTGCGCCGAGCTGGGTCTCGACCCGGCTCAGGTGTCGGTGCCGGTCGTGCTCGACCTGGCCCGGGACGTGGCACACCAGGTGCTGCGCCCGGGTGCGCCGGTGTCCGCGTACCTGCTGGGGCTGGCGGTGGGGCGGGGCGCCGACCCGGCCGCGGCGGCGTCCCGGCTCAGCGAGCTGGCCGCCACCTGGCCGGTCGAGCTGGACGACACCGGCCCGGCCGAATAGCCCACACCGCTCGACGCTGCCGGGTCCGGCCCGGCGAACCAGGCGCCGGCCGGGGCCTGGCGAACCGGCTATCACCGGCGGATCTGGCAGCTCGGGGCCGATCTTCGGGCGGGCCACGGACCGATCGCGGTCGGCCTGATTCGACCCCCATCGTCCGTGGGTAGGGTGACCCTGACGGACGGAGGCGATCATGACGGCAGACCACCCCTCGGTGCCGGCTGGTGACCCGACCGGCGAGGCGCCGGAGCAGTACGAGTCGATCCTGCTGGACGAGCCGACCACGGCCGACCTCCGGGCGAAGGTGACGGAGGCCTGGCGGGAGTTCGCCCGGGCCCTGGCCGACCGGCTGCGCGCCCTGCCCGCCGGAGCGCACGTGGAGCTGACCCTCGACCCCACCGCCTCCGGCACCGGGGACGCCGTCTACTCGATCAGCGTGGACGTCGCGGCGGCGGGCGGGCTCTCCGCGCGGGCGGTCGGCAACGCCACCCTGCCGCAGGGATACCGGCTGGACCGGGCGGCCGTGGCCGACATGGTCGCGCTCGGCTGGTCCCCGCCCGGCGTGGTCGAGGGCTCCGGCGAGCAGTTCGGCCTGAACTGCGACGTCTCCGAGTCCACCCGGCTGGCGGCCGTGCTCTCCCGCACCCTCCGTGACGTGTACGGCGCCCCGCACCCGGCCTTCCTCGTCTACCTGATGCACGACGCCGAGGGGGAGCCGCTGCCGGCGGAGCCCCTGGGCACCGCGCGCGAGTTCGGGCCGGACCGGGACGTCGAGTCCGACCTCGACGAGGCGCTGGCCGCCGCGGCCGCCGCCCAGGTCGACGAGAACGACGTGCTGGCGTTGGAGGAGCGGGTCCGTACGGTCGTCTCCACCCTGATGAGGTCGAGTTCGGACCAGTTGCAGGTCGACTCGGACGGGGACATCAACATCCGCGCCGGCTCCGCGATGGTCTTCGTCCGGGTGCGCGACAACCCGCCCCTGGTCGACGTCTTCTCCCCGGTGCTCACCGAGGTCGAGCCGACCGAACGGCTCTACGTGAAACTCTCCGAGCTGACCAACCGGATGCCGATCGGCCGGCTCTACTGCGCCGACGACACGGTCTGGGCCTCGATCCCGGTCTTCGGCCGGAACTTCCAGGCCACCCATCTGATGCTCGCCGTCCAGGTGATGACCGGGCTGGCCGACGAGCTGGACGACCGGTTGCACGGCGAGTTCGGCGGCAAGCGCTTCTTCGGCGAGGGCGACAAGCCGTCCCGCGCCGAGGGCGAGCACCGCACCGGCATGTACCTCTGACCCCCGCCGGGCCGCCGCCGCGGCGCTCCGGGCGGGTACCGGTCAGTGGACGTCGAGGAGGGTCTTCCCGACGGTGGCGCGGGATTCCATCGCGGCGTGCGCCTCGGCGGCCCCGGCCAGCGGGAAGCGCTGCCCGATCAGGGGTCGCAGCCGGCCGGCCGCCGTCTCCGCCAGGGCCCGCTCGGTGAACGCGCGCAGCGCCGCCGGGTCGGCGGTCGGGCGGATCAGGCTCACTCCCCGGGCCGCCGCCAGTTCGGCGGGCAGGTCGGCCCAGGCGCCGCTGGCCAGCCCGAAGCTCAGCATCCGACCGCCCGCGCCCAGCAGGTCGAACGCGTCCCGGGCGAGCGGGCCGCCCACCCCGTCGAAGACCACGTCCACCCCGCCGGTGGCCGCCCGTACCCGGTCGGTCCAGTCAGGCTGTCGGTAGTCCACCACCACGTCGAGTCCCCGCTCGCGGAGCAGGGCCACCTTCCGGGTACCGCCGGCGGCGGCGACGACCCGCGCGCCGGCCGCCGCCGCGAGCTGTGCCAGCAGGATGCCGACGCCGCCCGCGGCCGCCTCGATCAGCACCCGGTCGCCCGGGCGCAGCCGCGCCGCGTCCACCAGCATGGTGGCGGTACGACCGTCGGCGAACACGGCGACCGCCTCGTCCAGCGGGAGCCCGGCGGGCACCTCGATCGGCAGCTCCCGGTCCACCACCACCCGCTCGGCGTAGCCGCCCGAGCCGCCGGTCCCGCTGACCACCCGCTGCCCGACCAGTCCCGGGTCGACGCCGGGTCCCACAGCGGCCACCACGCCGCCGACCCCGTTGCCGGGAATCAGCGGCGGCGCGGCCCGGAACGGCCCGAAGCCGGTCGCCCGGAACATGGTCTCCACGAACGTGAGGTTGGCGTGCGCCACCTCGATCAGCACCTGCCCCGGCCCGGGTGCCGGGTCGGGCGCCGGCCCGACCACCAGCACCTCCGGACCCCCGAACTCCCGCAGCCACACCGCGCGCACAGATCCCCCTTCCGCAGCCCCGGCCTCCACCCAACAACCTCAACCGGAATTGAGGTCAACCCCACCGCCCCGAGCGCACGGGACGGCGGGTGGGGTCCGGGGCCGTGCGGCTCCGGTCCCCACCCGCCGGGGGAGGGAGGTGTCAGGTCCAGGGCAGCCAGGCGAGGCCGCGGGCCGTGGCGGGGTCGGCGACCGCGAGTCCGTCGTCGGCGACGGTCCACAGCCGGCCGTCGACCAGCAGGGACCGGCTGACGGCGCCCCGCGGCGCGGCGACCGCACCAACGTCGGTGATTCCTCGCTCGGTGACGGTGAGCAGGCGGACGCCGCCGGTGTGCAGCGGCAGCGCCACCAGCCCGGTCGCCGGGTCGAAGAGGAACGCGTGCGGGTCGAACTCCGCCACGGAGCCGTTGCCGGGCAGGTGGTGGCGGGCCAGCCGGGCGGGCCGGGCCGGGTCGTGCACGTCGAAGAGCGAGACCTGGAGGCCCTGCGCCCGTCCCCGGTCGTCCGCCTCCTGGCCGACGCCGAGCAGGCGGTCACCAGGCACCGGGTGCAGGTACGCCGACCACCCGTTGATCTTCAGCTCGCCGGTCCGCCGGGGTGCGGCCGGGTCGGTCAGGTCGAGCGCGTAGAGCGGGTCGGTCTGCCGGAACGTCACCACGTAGCCGGTGCCGCCGAGGAAGCGGACGGAGAAGATCCGTTCACCCCGGCCGAGGCCGGCCACCCGGCCGGTCTCCGTCAGCCGGTCGCCGCGGCGGGCGAGCACGTACACGGCCGACTCGCTGGTGCCGGATGGCGAACCCGAGCGGGTGGTCGCCACCCGCAGGTGGCCCTGCCACTGCGAGAGGGCGTACTGGTTGAGCAGGGTGCCGGGGACGCTGCCCGCGCCGACGTACCGGGGCCGGCCCGGGCCGGCGGTGTCGAACTGGAAGATGTCGGTGCGCTCCGGCCCGGGGCGCGGCATCCCGCCCCAGCCGTCCCGCCATCCGGCACCGCCTCCGCCGGCGAGGTAGAGGCTGTCGGCGGTGCCGTAGACGGTGTCGGCGTCCGAGGCGACGGTGACCGGGTCGCCGTCGCCGAGGCGGCGGGCGGCGAGGTCGAAGCTGAGCACGGTCAGCAGGGCGGTGCCGGTGCCGGTGGCCGGCCGGCTCAGCCGGTCGCAGCCGACCCGGCCGGTGTGGGGCGCACCGTCGGCGGTCCAGTCGTAGCGGGGCAGCCAGGCGTCCAGCCCGGCCTTCGCGATCACCGCCCGGTTGGTGGCGGTCCGCTCGGCGTCGGTGCGCCGCTCGTCGTACGGGAAGGAGAGCCGCGGCTGGGTGCGGACCACGACCCGGGCGGTCGCGCCGGTCTGGCGCGCGTCGAGCAGGCTGCCCTCGATCCGGTACGTCCCGACGACCGTGGGCCGCCCGGCCAGGTCGACGAGGAGCAGCCGGGGACCGTCGGGGGCGGCCGGCCGGCCGGGATCGGCGGGGCGCTCGGTCGCCGGCAGCACCTCGGGCGCGGCCCGCCGGACCAGCACCAGCGCCCGGTCCCCGTGCAGCAGCAGGTTGCTCTCCGGCCACCACCGGCGCTCCGCGTCCCCGGCGGAGAGGTCGAGCTGCCCGGTGACCTTCCGGCTGGCGGCGTCCACCACCCGCAGCACGCCCTGGCTGACCACGACGATCCGCCGGCCGTCGGTCTTCACCAGGTCGGGCTCGTCCGCCCCGGGTTCGTGGCTGTTGGTGGTGGAGTGCTCGGGTGCCGCCCCGTCGGCCGCCCTCGCCCCGCCGGGCGGCGCGGCCCCGGGCCGCGCCGCGGCGTCGGCGGGCAGCGCCCCGTCGAACGCCATCCCGGTACGCCACCCGGGCCCGAAGCCCCACGGTCCGACGGCGGCGGTGGCGGCGGCGCGCAGCCCGGCCAGCGCCGCGGCGCAGGAGTCGTAGGCGACCAAGCGGGGTGCGGCGGCGAGGGGCGTCGGTTCGGGCGCCACCGGCCGGGGTGCGACGGCGCTCCCGGCGAGCAGGCTCAGGGCGAGCAGCGTCCCGGTCGTGGCGTAGGCGGTCACCGGTCTCATGCGCCCTTGGACGCCGCCCCCCGCCGCCCGGTTCCCCTCGGCGGGACGGTCAGCCGCCGGAGGGGCCGACGCCGGGCGACTCGACCAGGCGGGACAGGACGATGGTGCTGCGCGAGGAGGTCACGAAGGACTCGGCGCGCAGCCGCTCCAGCGCCTCCTCCAGGTGGGAGATGTCGGCGGCCCGCAGGTGCACCAGCGCGTCCGCCTCCCCGGAGACGGTGTACGCGCCGACCACCTCGGGGTGTCGGCGGGCGGCCGCGCCGATCTGCGCCGGGGTGGTCCGGCCGGCGCAGAACAGCTCGACGAAGGCCTCCGTGGTCCAGCCGACGGCGGCCGGGTCGACGACGGCGGTGAAGCCCCGGATGACCCCCGTCGATCGGAGCCGGTCGACCCGCCGCTTGACAGCGGGGGCGGAGAGTGACACCCGGGTTCCGATGTCCGCGTACGACGCGCGGGCGTCGGCAACGAGCAACGCAATGATTCGCTGGTCAACCGCGTCGATCTGCAACGTTCCGCCTCTGGGAAGCAATGGTTGTGGCTGTTACCAAAGTTGTACCGTACCTACTCTTGGTGACCGTGAACCAGCAGCGAGTCCCGCGAAAGCGGACATATCTCATGTGCTCGCCCGAGCACTTCGCGGTCGAGTACGCCATCAACCCGTGGATGGACGTCACCGCGCCGGTCGACGCGGAGTTGGCGGTCAAGCAGTGGGACCGCCTGCGCGAGACGCTCGTCGGCCTCGGCCATGAGGTGCACCTGCTCACCCCCGAGGCGGGGCTGCCCGACATGGTCTTCGCGGCCAACGGCGCCTTCATGGTGGACGGCACGGTCTACGGCGCCCAGTTCAAGCACGAGCAGCGGGCCGCCGAGGCCGCCGTGCACCGGGCGTTCTACGAGTCGCGGGGCTGGCGGTTCATCGCGCCGAGCGAGACCAACGAGGGCGAGGGCGACTTCGCGTACCTGCCGGAGGCGCACGGCGGCCTGGTCCTGGCGGGGCACGGCTTCCGCACCGAGCTGCCCGCGCACGCCGAGGCGCAGGAGGCGCTCGGCCGGCCGGTGGTCTCGCTGCACCTGATCGACCCGCGCTTCTACCACCTGGACGTGGCGCTCGCCTCGATCGACGACGAGAACATCGTCTACTACCCGGGCGCCTTCTCGGCGGCCAGCCAGAAGGTGCTCGCGCAGCTCTTCCCGGACGCGGTGGTCGCGGACGACGAGGACGCGCTGGCGTTCGGCCTGAACCTGGTCAGCGACGGCGCGAACGTGGTGCTGAACAGCGAGTCGACCCGGCTGGCGGGCAAGCTCAAGGCGGCCGGCTACACCCCGGTCCCGGTCGAGCTGGCCGAGCTGAAGAAGGGCGGCGGCAGCGTGAAGTGCTGCATCGCCGAGCTGCGCCACTGAGCCGAACGCGCGTAGCGCCAACGAACGACGGGCCGGCCTCCTCCCCACGGGGAGGCCGGCCCGTCGGCGTACGGGGGTGGCGGCTCAGCCGAGCGTCGACAGCTCGCTGATCACCACGTTGGAGAGCAGCTGGCCGTCGCGCTGCACCCGACGCAGGTACCACTTCTGCTGCGGCGTGCGCGGCTGGTTGAACTGCCACGGACCGCGCGGGCTGTCGATCTGGCCGATCTTGCCGAGCGCGAGGTTGAGCTGCTGCGGGGTGGGGTCCGACCCGACCAGCCGGATCGCCTTGTCGAGCACCTGCGCGGCGTCGTACGAGGCCATCGCGTAGGTGGTCGGGGAGACCCGGTACGTCTTGCGGTACGCCGAGGCGAACACCCGGTTGGCGGTGTTGTTGAGGTCGGCCGAGTAGTTGAGCGCAGTCTCGAGGCCGGACCGCTCGATCGACGCGATCTCGCTTTCCAGCTCGTCGAGCACCGTGCCCTCGGTGAGGAACCCGGGAGCGTAGATCGGGCCCCGGTAGCCCTCGTCGTACAGCTGCTTGATGAACTGGACCGCGGCGGTGCCGGCGTAGTGGCAGAAGATCACATCGGCGGGTTTCTTCGGGTTCAGGGCCTGGCGGATCGCGCCGGTGTACGTGCCCTTGCGCGGGTTGGGCACGTCGACGGTGAGGATCGGCTCGTCGTCGATGTGGCGGCCGTTCACCTCGTAGCCCGCGCGGAAGCCGGCGATGACGTCCCGGCTGCTCCGGTTGTTCGGGGCGAGGATGGCGATCCGCCTGCCCGCCAGCAGCGTCTGGTTGAGGTACTGGCCGAGCGCCCGGCCCGGCTCCTCAAGGGCGTACGAGGTGCGCCAGATGTAGACGACGCTCTGCAGGCTGGTCGGGGAGGCGTTGGAGCAGACCAGCGGCACCCGGGCCTGCTCGACCATGTCCCGGATGCCCAGGATGACCTCGGGGCTCACCACGCCGGTGAGTGCGAGCGCGCCCTCCTTGAGCAGGCGGTCGACGGCGGCCTGGCCGCTCTTGGCGTTCTCGCCCTCCTCGGCGCTGACCAGCGTCACCGGGTGACCGCCGAGCCGCTGGTCGTTGAGGCTGAGGAAGAGCTGGAAGCCGTTGCTGATCTCGTCGCCGATGGCCTTGTTCGCGCCGGCACCGGGCACGATAAGCCCGATCTTGATGGGTTTGCCCGAGCTGGCGCCGGCGTTCTCGGAGTCCGAGCCGCAGCCGGCCGCCAGTCCGGTGGTACCCAGCGCGGCCAGGAGTTGAAGGGCCCGCCTGCGGTTCATCTGCGACACCGATTTCCTTCCCAAAACGTTGCAGGGCTCATCGCCCCTCCGGCGTTCTACCTGCTTGGCGACGCTGCGTCAATGCCGGGAAGATCATCGTGCAGGGACCGCAACGCGGCAACCACCCGGGGCCAGGCCGCCGAGTCCGGCGCGATCAGACCGAAATGCTCGCATTCGGGCAGCTCGATGAGGGTGGCGGGAGAGCCGGCGGCCCGCGCCGCGGCGACCCACGAGCGGCTCATGGCCACCGGCACCTGGCGGTCCAGGGTGCCGTGCATCACTACGCTGCGTACTCCGATCGGCACCAACGCCGACGGATCGGCCGCCGCGTACCGGTCGGGGAATTCGGCGGGACCGCCGCCGAGCAGCGCGGCCACCGCCCCGGCGTCCAGGTCCAGCCGGTACGCCTCGGCGAGGTCCGCGACCGGGGCCAGCGCCAGCACGGCAGAGACCGTCCCGGGCGCCTGCGCCGCCACGTAGAGCGCGAGGTGGCCGCCGGCCGAGTGTCCGACCAGGACCGGCGGTACGGGCGCCACCCGGCCGGGCAGCGCGGCGGCCGCCAGCCCCGGCAGCGCGGCCACCCCGGCCAGCACGTCGGTCAGCGTGTGCGGCCAGCCGCCGTCGGGCTGCCCGGTACGCCGGTACTCGATCTGGGCGACGGGGTGGCCCTGCGCGGCCAGCGCCGCCGCCATCGGGCCGGTGTGGCTCCGGTCGTACTCGGCCCGCCAGAACCCACCGTGCACCACCACGACCAGCGGGCGGGCTGGCCCGTCACCGGCGGGCCGGCGCAGGTCGGCGACCTGCTCGGGATGGTCGCCGTAGGCGACCGTGGCGTCCGGCGTCGGGGCGGGCCGGGTCAGTACGGCGCGCGGGTCTGCGGGCATGACGGCGACGGTAGCCGCCCCGGCCGGGTGGTTCCGGCGCGGGACCCGGTCCCGCCGCGTGTGGGTGGTGGGCGCTGGGTAAAGATGGGTCCCATGACCGAAGCACGTTCCGCTGGACAGGACGACGAGCAGGGCACCGACGGGATCCCCGGCACCGTGGTGGTGGTCGGTCCGGACGGCCGGCCGGTCGGCACGGTGCAGACCGATGAGGCGCAGGGTGAGGATCCGACCCGCCTGGTCGAGCAGCCGGCCAAGGTGATGCGAATCGGCAGCATGATCAAACAGCTGCTCGAGGAGGTGAAGGCCGCGCCGCTCGACGACGCCAGCCGGCACCGGATGCGGGAGATCCACGAGCGCTCGATCGTCGAGCTGAAGGAGGGCCTGGCCCCCGAGCTGCGCGAGGAGCTGGAGCGGATCTCGCTGCCCTTCACCGAGGAGAAGGCGCCCAGCGAGAGCGAGCTGCGGATCGCCCACGCCCAGCTGGTCGGCTGGCTGGAGGGGCTTTTCCACGGCATCCAGGCCGCGCTGGTGGCCCAGCAGATGGCCGCCCGGGTGCAGCTGGAGCAGATGCGTTCCGGCCGGCAGGCCCTGCCGAGCGGGCCGGGCGGGATCATGCCCGGCATGCCGGGCGTGGGCCAGCCGCAGGGCGGCGAGGGGCCCAGCACCGGCCAGTACCTCTGACCGGGCCGGGCGCCGCGCGCACGCGGGCGCCCGGTCCGCTCAGCCCAACCCGAAGACCTGCTCCAGGTACGCGGCCACGCCGTCGGCGGTGTTCGCCGCCGTCACCTCGTCGGCGATCGCCAGGACGGCGGGGTGCGCGTTGGCCACCGCTACCGCCCGCCCGGCCCAGGTCAGCATCGGCACGTCGTTCGGCATGTCGCCGAAGGCGAGCACGTCCCGCTCGTCGATGCCGAGTCGGGCGCAGTACCAGGCCAGGCCGGCCGCCTTGGTCACCCCGGCGGCGGAGATCTCCACCAGCCCGGTGTACGACGAGTGGGTCGCCTCGGCCAGTCCGGCCAGCGCACCGGCCACCAGCTGGAGGAACGCGTCCGGGTCCTGCTCGCCGGCCCGGGCCAGCAGCTTGACCGCCGGGGCGGCGAGCAGCTCCTCGGGGGACTCCACCGCCCGGATGGCGTCGTGGTCGGCGTCCCAGCGCAGCGGGTAGTGCGCCTCGTGCCGCATCTGCCGGCTGTCCACGATCTCCACCGCGAAGCTGACCCCGGGCACCTCGGCCCGCAACCGCCGGGCCACCTCCGCCAGCAGCTCGGGGGCGAGCGGGTCGGCCCGCAGCACCTCGTCCGTGACCGGGTCGTAGACCACCGCGCCGTTCGCGCAGATCGCCGGAAGCGGCTCGGCGAGCTGGTCGTACACGAGCTGGAGCCAACGGATGGGGCGGCCGGTGACCAGCACGATCGGCGTGCCCTGCGCGGAGATCCGGGCCAGCACCGCCGCGGTGTGCGGGCTGAGCGTCCGGTCGTCGGTGAGCAGGGTGCCGTCGATGTCGGTCGCGACCAGCCGGGGTGCCTCTCCCATCACCGGGAGAGTAGTCGGTCCAGGTAGACCGCGACGCCGTCGTCGTCGTTGCGCAGGGTCACCTCGTCCGCCGCGGCGCGGACCGCCGGGTGGGCGTTGGCCACCGCCACCCGCGCCCAGCCGGCCCAGGCGAACATCGGCAGGTCGTTGGGCATGTCCCCGAAGACCAGCACCTCCCCCGGGTCCACGCCGAGGCGCTGCGCGACCACGGCGAGCCCGGTCGACTTGTCCACCCCGGGCGGGCAGATCTCGATGAAGCCGAGGCCGGCCTGGGTGAGTGTCGCCGTCTCCGCCGGCACGATCCGCCGGGCGACCTCCAGCAGCTCGTCGACGTGGTGGTCGGCGGTCCGGGCGAACGCCTTGATCACGTCGCCGGAGAGGCACTCGGCACGGCTGCGCGCCTCGAACCGGTCCTGGTACGGCCAGCTCGGGTGGTAGTCGCCCCAGAGCGGGGCGTCGTGCTCGTCGGACGCCTCCACCATCACGGTCAGCGGCCCGACCTCGGCCTCCAGGTCGGCGAGGAGCCCGGCGAGCACCTCCGCCCGGAGCCGCTCGTCCCGCAGCACCACCGGGCCGGCCGGGTCGCTCTGGTCGACCACCCGGCCACCGCCGGCCATCACCAGGAAGTCGGCGGCGCGGATGTCGTTGCGGGTCAGCTCCGTCAGGCGCGGCCCGCGACCGGTCGCGCCGACCACCGGGATCCCGGCGGCCCGCACCCGGTCGAGCACCTCGTGGGTGTACGCGGAGACGGTGTCGTCGCTGCGCACGAGCGTCCCGTCGAGGTCGGTGGCGATCAGCTTGGGCAGTCCCGGGCGGGTCATGGTTCCTCCTTCGCCCGCCGCCGTCGTGCCAGCCGTTCTGGTCGTCGGTGCCTCGGCCACGAACGGCGGGCAGCAACCGTACCTCGCGGAACGGGTCGCAACCATGGCTTCCTGGCGAATCGGGCACCCACCCGCGGCGGCCACCCGGTGCCGGCCCGCGGCGTCGGCCGGCCGGGCTCAGGCCGGCGGCTCGGGCCGGGCGAACGGCACGGTGGGCTGGACCGTCAGGTCGGCCGGCGCCGGCGGCCGGTCGTCCCTCCGCGCCCGCTCCCGGCGGTGTCCCCGGCCGAGCGGCCGGGGGCCCGGCGCCTCGTCCGATTCCGCTTCCGCCTCCGGCTCGGCGGCGGTCGGTGGCGCGGTCCGGCCGGACAGGTGCAGCGCCGCCGCGAGCAGCACGGTGGCCAGGAACGCGGTCACCAGACCCCGGCCGTGGTCGACCCGGATTCCCGCCTCGGAGGAGTAGAAGAGCGTCCGCCGGCCCGAGTCGTCGAGGGAGAACGCAGTCGCGGTCAGCACGGCGAACACCGCCACCGCGAGGGCCAGACCCGCCACCCGGGCGTTGGGCCGGACCGCGGCGGTGCCCCGCAGGGCCAGTGCCACCGCGGTGGCCAGGCCGAGCAGGCCCACCAGGTAGCCGACCCCGAAGCCGCTCACGTCGGCCACCCCGCCGGGAACCCGGATCGGGGTGTTCCCCTCCGGGCCGCCGTTGGGCACCGTGATCACCAGCCATTCGCCGATCAGGGAGGCGACCGCGGCCACCGCGCCGAGGCCGGCCAGCACCAGCGGCAGTCGGCGGTCCCGCCCCAGCCCGGCCAGCGACCGCCCGATTCGCCCGGGCGGCGCCGGCTCGGCGTCGCCCCACTCCACGACGGTCGTCCCGTCGGACCGGTTGTCCTGCCTGGGGATGGGGAGATCCTGGGACATCGGCCACCCTTCCGCGCGCGGGCCTGCGTCGAATCATGACACAGCCGGCACCCGGCGACGCGGAGCGCAAGTCGGTACGGCGGGCAGGTCCGGGCCACTCGGTGCGTCCCCGCCCGGTTTCGGTTAGCGTCGGGGGCATGCCTATCCGTACCGCTTCCGCTAGTTGGCAGGGCAACCTCACCGAGGGTTCCGGGACCGTCCGCACCGGCAAGGGCGGAATCCAGGGGAACTACTCCTTCAAGTCGCGTTTCGAGGAGGGCGAGGGGACCAACCCGGAGGAGCTGATCGGCGCCGCGCACGCCGGCTGCTTCTCGATGGCCCTCTCCAAGCAGCTCGCCGACGCCGGCGCGACCGACATCTCGGTGGATACCACCGCCACGGTGCACCTCGACAAGACCGACGCGGGCATGTCCGTGACCCGGATCGACCTGGAGACCGTGGGTCAGGTGCCGGGCATGGACGGGGCCCAGTTCACCAAGCTCGCCGAGGCGGCCAAGGAGAACTGTCCGATCTCGCGGCTGCTCGCTCCGGGTGCGCAGATCACCCTGAACGCCCGCCTCGCCTCCTGAGCCACGACCACCTCCGCCCGGCCGGTCCCAGCGCACCGGCCGGGCCTCGGTGCCGTGCGCCCCGGTCGGTGGGGGTCGGCCGTCGGGCACAATGGGGTCCGTGCCGGTCAAGATGAGCCGTGAGCGGTTCGAGGAGCTGGTCGGCGAGGCCCTCGACGAGGTGCCCGAGGAGCTGCTCGGGCTGATGAGCAACGTGGTGATCCTGGTCGAGGACGAGCCGCCCCCCGGCGAGCACCTGCTCGGCCTGTACGAGGGGCACGCGCTGACGAATCGGGGCTGGGACTACTCCGGGGTGCTCCCGGACCGGATCCTCATCTACCGCAACCCCATCCTGCGGATCTGCGACAGCGACGACGACGTCGTCGAGGAGGTCGCGGTGACCGTGGTGCACGAGATCGCCCACCATTTCGGCATCGACGACGAGCGGCTGCACGGGCTCGGCTGGGGCTGACCGGGCTCGCCGCGGCGCCCCGCTCGGCCGATGCCAGCCGTTGCGTGGGTCCCCTAGCCTGCTGGGGAGGCACACCCCGATGCAGGAGGAAAATCCATGCGCAGCGCGCTCTTCTCCGCGGAGAACCTTGAGAAGGAGTCCCAGCAGCCGGGCATGCGGCTGCAGAACTCCAAGATGCTGAAGATCGAGCTGAACGGCGAGGCGATGGCCCGGGTCGGGTCCATGGTCGCCTACCAGGGGCAGGTGCAGTTCCAGGCGCTGGGTTCGGGCGGCATCGGCAAGTTCATCAAGCAGCGCCTGACCGGTGAGGGCGTCCCGCTGATGAAGCTCTCCGGCCAGGGCGACGTCTTCCTCGCCGAGCTGGCCAAGGACGTGCACATCATCGACCTGGAGCCCGGCGACGCCCTGTCGATCAACGGGTCCAGCGTGCTCGCCTTCGACGCCACCCTGCAGTACGACATCAAGATGGTCGGCGGCGCCGGGATGGCCTCCTCGTCCGGCCTGTTCAACTGCGTCTTCACCGGCCACGGCCGGATCGCCATCACCACCAAGGGCACCCCGGTGGTGCTCAACGTCGACCAGCCCACCTACGTGGACCCGCAGGCGGCGGTCTGCTGGTCGGCCAGCCTCCAGACCGGGTACCACCGGGCCGAGCAGCTCGGCCTGGGCACGCTGCTCGGGCGCAGCACCGGCGAGGCGTTCACGATGAGCTTCGCCGGTCAGGGCTTCGTCGTGGTGCAGCCCTCCGAGGAGCCGCCGGTGCAGGGCAGCGGCGCCCAGCAGCAGCAGCAGGGTGGCCTGCTCGGCGGCCTGCTGCAGTGACCGTCCGGTCCGTGGGGTGCCCGGTCCGGGCGCCCCGCGACCGTCAGCTCAGTTCACCGGCGCGCAGCCGGGCCAGCCAGGCCGCCGCGTCGGCGTAGTCGGCGTCGGAGAGGCCGGCCGGTGCGGGGACCGGTCGGTCGGCCGCCGCCGGGCTCCAGCGGTGCCGGGGGTACGACCCGAGGAAGCGCACGTCGGCGCAGACCCGGCGCAGTCCCCGGAGTGCCTCCCCCAGCCGGACGTCCGCGACGTGCCCGGTGCAGTCGAGGAAGAAGACGTACCGGCCGAGCGCCTCGCCGGTGGGGCGGGACTCGATCCGGGTCAGGTTGACCCCGCGGACGGCCAGCTCCATCAGCACCGAGAGCAGGGCACCCACCCGGTCGTGCGCGATGTAGACGGCCAGCGAGGTGACGTCGTCCCCGGTCGGCGGCGGGGGCGGGCCGGGGCGGGACACCAGCACGAAGCGGGTCACCGCGTCCGGATGGTCGGCGACCTTGTCGGCGAGCACGGTCAGCCGGTGCCGGGCCGCGCCGATCGGGGCGCAGATCGCCGCGTCGTACTCGCCGCCGGCCGCGCCCGCCGCGGCGGCGCCGTTGGAGAGCACGTCGAACACCGTCGCGTCGGGCAGGTGATCGCGGAGCCAGCCTCGGCACTGGGTGGACGCCTGTGGGTGGGCCGCCACGGTGCGGACCTGGGCGAGGCCGGTCCCCGGGCGGGCGGCGAGCACGAATTCCACCGGCAGGATCACCTCCCGGGTGATCACCAGCGGCTCGCCCTCGGCCATCTCGTCGAGGGTCACCCCGACCGCGCCGCCGATCGAGTTCTCCAGCGGCACCAGGGCGGCGTCGGCGTCCCCGGCCCGGACGCTGTCCAGCGCCTCGCCCACGCTGCGGGCCGGCGTGCGGCTGCCCCGCTCGGCGGCGGGCACGCTGCGCAGCGCCTGCTCGGCGAAGGTGCCCTCGGGCCCCAGGTACACGAAGCGGGTCGGCGGTGTTCCGGGCATGGCGACCAGCCTACGCACCCGGGGTGCCGTCGCAGGCCAACGTCCGGATGCCGGGCGGTCCGGCGGCGCGTACCTCGACACCGCAGACGTCGGTGCCGGCGGTGACGAGCTCCAGCGCCCCCGGCCGGCCCCGGGTGACCACCTGCAACTCCTCGTGCCCGGTCACGTCGAGCACGGTGTACTGCCAGCCGTCGGCACAGAGCGGCCCGGTCCGTACCGTGACCCGGACGTCCCGGGGAAGCACCTGGGCCGGGCCACGCAGCAGGGCGACCACGTTCTGGCCGGTGGGCCCGGCCGGGCAGGGGGTGGCGACCAGGCCGGCGGGGGTGCGGGCGGGCGTCGGCGTGGTGGGCGCGGTCGGCGTGGTGGGCCCGGCGCTCGGCGTCGGTGCGGTGGGGGTGCCGGTCCCGGTCGGTGTGCTGGCCGTCTGCCCGGGGGGTTGGCGTAGCTCGGGCGGGGTGCCGCAGGCGGTCAGCGGCAGCAGGGTGAGCAGCGCCGCCGGGACGGTGAGCCGCCGGAGCACGGTGGGACGGGCTGGGATGGGTGGCACGGTCCGATCCTCGGATCGACGGAGGTCGTTGTGGCCGGGTGGCCGAGCCCATCGTAGGAGGATCCCGCGGTGGGGTGAAGCTCACCTGTGGACGCGATGCCCGGCGCGCTCCAGGGCGGCCGTCGCCTCGGCCAGCCGAACCGCTGGGATCAGCACGTGGTCGGTGTCGTAGGTGGAGAACGCCACCACGTTCACCCGGGCCCGGGCCAGCGGCGCCACCAGGGCGGCGAGGGTGCCGGTGGTGGCGGGGTCGAGCGGGGCGAGGATCCGCAGGCAGCGCCAGTCCGTCTCCACGGCCGCCTGCTCCGGTGCGCGCGGGACGGGGCAGATCAGCGAGATGCCGTCGGCGCACCAGCTCACCGTTACCACGTCGTGGTCGCCGAGCTCGACCCACACGGCCGGGGGCAGCGCCGAACCGGCCGGCAGCCGGCACATGGCGTACTCGCCCGGCAACAGAGCGACATCGAGCATGAGGGCACCATACGGCCTCGCCGTGGGTCCGCCCCAGCACCGTCGCGCGCGGCGAACGCCACCCGCCGTCGCAGGTCAGACGGCGGAGAAGAAGGTGAGCGAGCCGGCCACCGATCCGTCGGTGAGCACCGGGGTGGAGATCGCGTCGACGGTGACCCCCGGCCCGTCGTCCCCCGGGCCCTGGACCCGGAGCAGCCCGCGGGCGAGCCGGCCGGAGTGCAGGGCGAGCAGCGGCGGGATCTTGTCCGTGTCCTGCTCGGTCAGCTCGCTGCGGTTGGCCGTGAAGTCGACCAGGCGCAGGCCGCCCTCGAGCAGCGGATGCCCGATCACGTCCTCCGGCGCACCGAGGCAGAGCAGCTCGCAACCGGACGAGGAGATCGCCATCACCGTGGTCTCGGCGTCGATCAGCAGGCAGGGCTCGGCGGCGTGGGAGACGGTGCTCGACCACTGCCCGAAGTTGTCGGACTCCTGCCCGGTCGGTGTCCCTGCGGTCGGCGCGAACACTTCCGAGAGCGAGAGTTCGACGTGGGCCACCGCGCCTCCTATGTACACCGACGGTCTGTCCACGCTAGCCGGTCGCCGCCACGACCGCCCGACCGCGCTGGGTGAGCCGGCCGTGAGTGCTCTTGCTCGCCCGGGTACCCATGGTGCGGAGGGGCAGGTGCCGGTGCGACGGGTGCCCGGTGACCGGGCGGCCGGCGACGGCGCGGGCCGTCGGACCTGCCGAGGCGGATCCCCGGACCGCGTGGCGTCGCCGGTGACGTTACCGGCGGGCGGCCCGCTTGTCAGCGGCCGTTCGGCCCTCGTCGTACCACCGGTAGTCGGCCGCTGGACGGTACGTGCCGTTCAGCCAGGTGTGTGGGTGCTGGGCGACCCGGGAGAGCTTCTCGGCGGTGGCCGGGCTGATCCGGTTGCCTCCGGCGACGAGGAGCCGGTCCAGCTCCCGGTGGGTCGCCATCAGGCAGTCCTTCGGCAGGCCGTACACGCTGATCACGCCGGAGCCGACGAAGGTCAGCACCGGACTCACCGGGATCGGCAGGCCGACCGCGTCGGAGAGGGCCTTGCTGGCCCGCTTGGCGTCCCGGCGCGCCTCGGCCACATAGGGCGGACGCTTGCCGTTGATCTGCACGACGTCGCCGGCGACCAGCACCCGGGCGCGGCCGTGGTCGGCGATGGTGACCGCGAAGAGGCCGCTCGGCCCGATGGCCAGGAACCCGGCCCGGTCGTCCTGGCCGCGGTCGAGCAGGACGTCGGCGACGTCGGTGCGCGGCCACTCGATGACGTGCCAGGCGGGACCGAGGTGGTCGAGCTGGCCCAGGGCGCGGGCCCCGGCCGCCTCCAGCCGGCGGGCGCCCCGCTCGGCCCGACGCCGGCGAGCCCATTCCAGTGGAGTCGGTCGGGCCGGTTCGAGCACCGAGGTGGACTCGGCCCGGGGCTGTGGCACTGCGGCGGGCGGCAGGGCCCGGGTGGGTACGGCTCGACGAGCGGGAAAGACAGTCATCGCGACCTCCGGCAAAAGGTCCCTCGAAGTTATGTCTTCACTACCCTACGTTGCGGACCCCGGTATTCGGCAAGGTGGAGCGCCGGAATGAGTGCGGATGAATGCCATATTCATTCACACTTCTTTTCCGGATGGTGCCCAAGCCCTGTCCTACGCTGCGAGGGTGACCCACTACGTGGACAGCGAGGTGGCCCGGCTCGGCACGGTGCTGCTGCACCGCCCGGGGCCGGAACTCGCCCGGCTCACCCCACGCAACAACGACTCTCTGCTCTTCGACGCTATCCCATGGGTGGGACGGGCGCAGGAGGAGCACGACGCCTTCGCCGCCGCGTTGCGCGAACGCGACGTCGAGGTGCTCTACCTCGCCACCCTGCTGGCCGAGACGCTCGCCGTGGCCGACGCCCGGGCCGAGCTCACCGACCTGGTGCTGCGCTCGCCCCGGCTCGGCGACACCCTCCGCCGCCGGGTCGCCGACCACCTCGCCTACCTCGATCCGGCCGCCCTGGCCGACGTGTTCATCGCCGGGCTCGCCCACGAGGAACTGCGGGTCGGCCCGGACCGCCCGGGCGGTCTGGTCTGGACGCTGATGGACCGGCACGACTTCGTCGTCGACCCGCTGCCCAACCTGCTCTTCACCCGCGACTCCTCGGTCTGGATCGGCGACCGGGTCGGGGTGACCAGCCTGGCCATGCTGGCCCGGCGGCGGGAGACCACGCTGACCGACGCGATCTACCGGCACCACCCGCGCTTCGTCGGTACCGAGTTCGTCTACCACCCGGAGATGGAGCACCTGGAGGGCGGCGACGTGCTGCTGCTGGCACCGGGCGTGCTCGCCGTCGGGGTGGGCGAGCGGACCACCCCGGCCGGGGCGGAACGCCTCGCCCGGCAGGTCTTCGCCGCCGGCCTGGCGCACACCATCCTGGTGGTGCCGGTCGCGCAGCAGCGGGCCACCATGCACCTGGACACCGTGTGCACCATGGTCGACGTGGACGCCGTGCTGATGTACCCGAACATCGCCAGCACGCTGTCGGCGTACACGGTCATCGCCGGGGCGGACGGCGACGAGCCGCGGGTGGACGGGCCGGCACCGTTCCTGCGCGCCGCGGCCGACGCGATGGACCTGGACCAGCTCCGGGTGATCGACACGGGCCTCGACCCGGTGACCGCCGAGCGCGAGCAGTGGGACGACGGCAACAACACCCTCGCCCTCGCGCCCCGGCTCTGCGTCGGCTACGAGCGCAACGTCGAGACCAACGCCCAGCTCGAGCGGGCCGGCATCGAGGTGATCGCGATCGCCGGCTCCGAGCTGGGTTCCGGCCGGGGCGGCCCGCGCTGCATGTCCTGCCCACTGGTCCGCGAGCCCCTGGTCCGCGAGCCGGCGCGGCACTGACCCCGGCGCGCCACCGAACCGGGCGCGTCACCGACCCGAGCGGGCTGGCGACCGGTTCGGGCCCGCCCGGCGCGGGGCGTCCGGCGGACCCGTCAGGGTCGTCGGGTCAGCGGAGGGTGAGCTGCCGGCCGACCAGGCCGTGCCGGGCCCGCCGGCCCGCCGCGTCCAGCGGCTCGGACTCCTTCAGCGCCTCGGCGTACCGGTCGGCGAACGCCGCCACCGGCGCCTCCCACTCGGTCGCCGGAGTCTCCTCGGGCAGGTCCCACACCGGCACCAGCCGGCCGTGCGCCCGGAACATGCCGGCGAAGCGGGTGTGCTCGCCGAGGGTCAGCGTGCCGGCCACGCTCAGCCGGGACAGCGCGTCCAGCGCGGCGTCCTCGTCGTCCGGCAGCACCCAGCGGACGTGGGCCTTGTCCGGAACCTGGCACCAGTACGCGGCCCGCGCGGCACCCAGCCGGACGGTCGGGTAGACCGCGGCGTTGGCCCGCTCCAGGGACGCCTGCACGGTCGGGTCGTCGGTCGCACCCGGGTCGAGCCAGAACTCGAAGCCGTCGTGCATGGTGATCTCCAGCGGGCCGTCCACCAGGATGTCCTGCAGGCGGGGGCCCGGCCCGGGCAGCGGCGGCACGGTGACCTGGCCGCCCGGCTCGGTACGCAGCGCGCACAGCAGCGCCTCGGCCAGGTCCCGAGAGACGTCGCCGGACTGCTGGTGGCGCTGGAGGCCGACGAAGACCCGACCGTCCGCCTTGGTCATCGCCGCGGCGGCCATCGGCAGCACGGTGGCCAGGGTGACCGGCCGGTCGCCGTACTCCTCGACCAGCTCGGAGGTCAGCCGCAGCGGCGCGGACGCGGCCGGGACCAGCTCACGCAGGGCGATCCACTCCGGCTCGTCCGCCAGCCCCTCGAACGGACGGGGCACGAAGATGTCGCGCACCTTCTCCCGCTTCGGGGTGCCTTCGCTGGCCCGCTCGCTCTTTCGACGCTTCCTCACGGCGAGACAGCCTAGATGCCGGGCCGGGACCGGGTGGGGACGACCCGCCCTCGCGGCCCGTTCAGCCGGCCACGACCAGATCCGACCGGGGCGTGGTGACCGGGTCGAACTCGGCCCAGACGCTCTGGCCGAGGCCGTCCCGCTCGACCCCCCAGCGGCTCGCCAGGCCGGCGACGATGTGCAGCCCGCGCCCGTCGACGGCGTCCGAGCTCGCGGCCCGGATCAGCGGTCCCGAGGCGGCGCCGCCGTCGGTGACCCGGAGCTGGACACACTGCCCCTCGGCGACCGACCGCAGCCGCCAGGCCACCCGGACCACCCCGCCGGGCAGCGGGTCGGCGTGCCGGACGGCGTTGCCGACCAGTTCGGCGAGGACCGCGACCAGATCGGCGAGCAGGACCCGCGGGACGACCTCGGCCAGCTCGGTGGCGAGTCGGTGCCGGGCCAGCCGTGCGCCGGTGGCGTGGTGGGGCACCACCACACACCATGATCGTTCGGTCGAACCCGTCGGCACGTCGTCCCTTCCCCGCCCCCGTCGGCGCCCAGTTCATCCGCGCGGCAGCCGCACCTCTGCGACGGTACCGCCACCGACCCTCGGTCGAAGGGATACCCATCCATTCTGCTGTTCAACGATCTGGCGGACGAGATAGAGACCGAGCCCGGCCCCCGGATAGCGTCGCCGGTCGCCGGACTCGCCCTGCCAGAACCGGTCGAAGGCCCGTTCCACGTGCTCCGGCCGGATGCCGATGCCCCGGTCGGCGACCCGGAAGGAGACCGTCCCCCCGCTGGCCGTGGCGCTCACCTCGATCGGCGTGTCCGGCAGCGAGTACTTGCCGGCGTTGGTGCTCAGCTCGGTCAGCACGGTGGCCAGGCTGCGCCGGTCGCCGAGCACCTTGGGCAGGTCGTCCGGCAGGTCGAGGACGATCCGGTGCCGGAGGTCGGCCGGCAGGTCGGGCAGCGCGCCGCGGAGCGCGTCGGCCAGGTCGAAGGGGGCCGCCGGCTCGCCGCCGGGCCGGCTGTCGGTGGCTGCGGAGAGCAGCCGGTCGACGAGCCGGGCCAGCTCGTTGGCCCGCTGCCCGATGATCCGGGCGGCCTGCCGCCGGTCGTCGTCGCTGAGCGACTCCCAGTGGTCGGTGAGGGTGTCCGCGTACCCCTTGATCACCGTGACCGGGGTACGCAGTTCGTGGCTGGTCACCGCGACGAAGAGATCCCGGTCGTGGTCGCGCCGCTGCTGGTCGGTGATGTCGCGGAAGGTGACCACCCGCAGCGCGCCGGGACCGGGCAGCTCCCCGGAGGTGATCCGCAGCCAGCGGCCGTCGGGCAGCCGGTGGTCGAGCACCTGCCCCGGCGGGGGCAGCGGGAAGGGCAGCGGGCGGCTCAGCGCCTTCCCGGCCGGGCGGCCGGTCACCTGGGCGGCGGCCGGGTTCCAGAGCCGGACGTGGTGGCCCCGGTCCACCACCGCCAGCCCGTCGGCGAGGGCCGCCACCACGGGGCCGTCGCCGTGCACGGGCAGGCCGGTCTGGTCGCCGTACATGTGGGCGATGCAGGCGGCGATGTAGCCGAGGACCGCGTGCCGGGCGGCATCGACCGGTTCGCCGTCGGGATAGAGGGCGTGCAGGCTGCCCACGGTGAGGCCGCCGATCTCGGCGCGGGCGACGACCATCCGGCGCAGCCCCCGCTCGGCCACCTCGTCGGCGAGCTGGCCCGGGATGAGGTCCACCCGCACCTCGCGCACCGGCGGGCCGGAGAGGAGGCAGACGACGGCCGGGTCGCTGGCCGGCAGCGGCCGACCGATGATCCACTCGGCGGCGCCCGTCGCCGCGATCACCCGTCCCCCGGCGGGGGCGTACTCCACGAACGCCAGGCTGGCGGCGCCGACGGCCGGCTCGACCACGCTGAGCAGCCGGGTGAGCACGGGCAGGCCCGAGTCCCCGGAGTTGATCATTTTGATCACGCTGGTGTGGCCGGCGATGAGGGCGGGGTAGTCGGTTCGCTCCGGCATGTCCCGAGTGTGCCTTGGGCGACCGGTCCGGGGACACCCCCGGGCGGTCGAGGCGTATCGGCCAGCGGCGGACCGGGACCGGGCACCGGTGGGGCTCAGCGGCCCAGTCGGGCCAGCGTCCGTGCCGGGCGGTCGGTGATCACCCCGTCCACCCCCGCGTCGAGGACCAGTTCCAGGTCGTCGGGCTGGTTGACGGTCCAGACGTACACCTGGTTGCCGGCCGCCCGCAGCGCGGGCACGAGCTGCGGCCGGGCCCGCACCAGGCCGATGCCCGGGCCGGCGATCCGGGTGCCGAACGGCAGCCGGCCCAGCCGCAGCCAGCGCGGCAACACCTCCAGCAGCAGCACGGTGGGCAATGCGGGGGCGAGGTCGCGGATCCGGCGTACGGCCAGCGGGGAGAAGGACATCACGGTGACCCGGACCGGGGCGTCCGGCACCGGCTCGGCGAGGCCGTACCGGCGCAGCAGGGCGACCAGCCGGCGTTCCACGTCCCCGCCGTACCGGGACGGGTGCTTCGTCTCGATCAGCAGCCGGACCGGCCGGCCGGCGGCCAGCACGGCGTCGAGCAGCCGTTCCAGGGTGAGCAGCCGGGTGTGCGACTCGTCGAGCCGCTCGTCGCCGTCGGCCGGCACCCCGCCGGGGTGCCAGGAGCCGAAGTCGAGCGCCTCCAGCTCGGCGAGCGTCCGCGCGCTCACCAGCCCATGGCCGTTGCTGGTCCGGTCCAGCCGGCGGTCGTGCACGCAGACCAGATGCCCGTCCCGGGTCAGCCGGACGTCGCACTCCAGGCCGTCGGCGCCCTCGTCGAGGGCGCGCAGGTAGGCGGCGAGGGTGTGCTCGGGCAGGTCGTACGAGGAGCCGCGGTGCGCGAAGACCAGGGGATCGCCCATGCCGCCCGGTCCCTAGACGACCCGGCCCGGCTGCCCGTCGTCGGTGACCACCGGCCGGCCGGCGGCGGCCCAGTCACCCATCCCGCCCTCGACGTTGCGCACCTCGTCCCAGCCGTTGCGCATCAGGTACGCGACGACCTGCGCGGACCGCCCGCCGGAGCGGCAGATCACTGCCACCTCGCGGTCGTTCGGTACCTCGGCCAGCCGGGCGGGCAGCTCCATCATCGGCAGGTGGTGGGCCGCCGGCGCGTGGCCGGCGGTCCACTCGTCGTCCTCCCGGACGTCGAGCAGGTAGGTGTCGTCGGCGACGGCCGACGCGGGCACGCTGGGAACCTGGGGTCCGAACACGGATACCAAGCCTAGTCGGCCCGCCCGGCCTACAGCCGGTTGACCCAGCGTGGATTGGCGCCGGCCCACTCCGGCACCCGGGTGCCGCGGACGGCGTCGAAGAGTCCGTTGCCGCCGTCGTCGAGCACCACGTAGGAGACCTCGTCGATGGTCTGCGGGTACGACGGGACCCGCACCCCGCTCAGCGCGTCCGCGGGCAGCGCGCGGAACGCGAGGAGCAGATCCTCCAGCGGTACGCCGTTGGTGTCCACGGTGAGCGAGCCGCCCACCGCCCGGAGCACCTGGTCGAGCTTCACCGGGTCGCTGCGCAGGTGTGTCTCGCCGGCCTTGTCCAGCACCGCGCGGAGCATCTGCTGCTGGTGCAGCTGCCGGTCGTAGTCGCCGCCGGGCAGGTCGTAGCGCTGCCGGACGTAGTCCAGCGTGCGGGCGCCGTCCATCTGCTGGCAGCCGGGGGTGAAGAGGGTCTTCGTGTGAATCGAGCGGACCTCGATGTCCACGCACATCCGGATGCCGCCGAGCAGGTCGATGACCTCCTTGAAGCCGGAGAAGTCGACCAGCGCGGCCCCGTCGAAGCGGATGCCGGTGACCCGGGTCAGGGTGGCGGAGAGCAGCCGGGCGCCGGCCTGGCCGCCGCCGCCGTGTTCGTACGCCGCATTGATCTTGTCCTGGCCGCCGCCCCAGCCTGGCGCGGGCGGGATGGCGACCAGCAGGTCGCGGGGAATGGAGATCAGGTACGCCTGCCGCATGCCGGCCGGCACGTGCACGATGAGGATGCTGTCCGAGCGCTGGTCCTCGGCGCTGGCGCCGGTGCGGTGGTCGGAGCCGACCAGGAGGTAGTTGAGCGCGTCGGAGAGGTCGGTGCGCCGCTGGCGGGCGGCCGGGTCGAGCAGCTGCTCCTTGATCACCGCGCGGTCGTACCGGTTGGTCAGCCAGTGCAGCCCGGCCACGGCGAGCGTGGCGAGCAGGACCAGGGCGAGGCCCGCGCCGAGCAGGAACCGGGGCAGTCGGGCGGCTCGTCCGGCCCGCCCGCGTGTGGTCCGTGCTGGCCTGGACGTGACACCCCTCCCGCAGCCGCGAGGTGAGACTTGCTCACGTCAGGTTACGGGGGAAACACGCCGGCGGTGGCTGCTTTCGCGCAGCCACCGCCGGGGTGCGGGGATCACTTCCGGGTGGACAGCACGCTCGGGTTTGCCACCACGAACTCGGCGAGCTTGTCGTCCTTGACCGCCTGGAACATCTCCATGGTCAGCGAGTTGAGCGTCTCCCGATGGTTCGCGTTGGAGCTGTAGGTGCCACCGTTGGTGCGCAGCGTGGTCAGGTCGTTGCCGCTGACGCCCTTCATCGTGTAGATGAAGTCTTCGATCGGCACGTTGCCGGTGTCCAGGACCAACGCCTTGCCGGCCGCATTGATCAGCTGGTTCAGCTTGATCGGGTTGGTCAGCGTGCCGTTCTGCGTGGCCTTCTTGGCCATCGCCTTGATCAGCTGCTGCTGGTTCTGCTGCCGGTCGTAGTCGCCGCCGGGCAGGAGGTAGCGCTGGCGGGCGAAGTCGAGCGCCTCCCAGCCCTCCATCTCCTTGCAGCCCTTCTTGTGCACCACCGGGCTCATCGGCTTGCCGGTCTTCTTGGCGTCGGCGTTCCACATCGGCTTGCCGTCGACCATCATCATGTGGTGCGACGGCACCTCGTGGCTGACGCAGATCCGCACGGTGCCGAGGGCGTCGATGACGCTCTTGAAGCCACCGAAGTTGATGATCGCGGCACCGTCGAAGCTGATCCCGGTCATCTTCTTGATGGTCTTCGCCATCAACTGGGCACCACCCTCCCAGCCGCCGCCGTCGCGGGCGCCGAACTGGAAGGCCGCGTTGATCTTCTCGGTGCCGTGTCCGGGGATCTGCGCCTCGGTGTCCCGGGGAATCGAGATCAGGTACGCCTGGTCGTGGCTGGCCGGGATGTGCAGGATGATGATCGTGTCCGAGCGCACGTCGTCCGCCGCCCAGCGGGCCCGGGCGTCGACGCCGAGCAGCAGCATGTCGATCGGGCCGTCCAGGCTGTTGCCGCCCTCGGCGTCCGTCTTGCCCGCGTCGCCGAGCAGGTTGCGCTGGGCGATGTTGCCGGTGGCCTGGCCGATCACGGCCTTGCTGCCGACGATGGCGAGGCCGCTGGTCATCATGAGCACCGCGCCGAAGATCAGCGTCAGTCGGGCCCAGAGCGGGTCCTTGCGACGGCTGCGCTTCTTGGCGCCGCCGTTGCCACGGCCGGGGCCGGGCTGGGTCGGGATGATCGGCGGCACTCGCCCGGGTGCTCCGGGATCCAGTGACTGAGGGCGACGGCTGGTCTGAACCGGCATGCGTGCTCCAGCTCTAAAGATCGGGGGCTCGACCACTGTACGTACCGGCTCCCGTTCTCGCGACCTCCCCCCCGAGACTATTCCCGCCAATCTCGGCATCCGCTGCGGTGAATTGCCCGAACGGACAATTGAAAAGAACCGGTCGGCGGTTGGCTCACCATGGAGGAGCCCTTGACCGCCGACCGGTGGGATGTTCCGCGGGGTCAGCCCCCGTTGCCTGTGCCGCTCTGCTGGTTGGCCCGCACCCAGTCGGTCATGGTGTCCGTCGACATCGCCCGGTACATCGCCAGCGCCTTCTCCCGGTCGGAGACCACCACTGACTCGCCGTTGATGGTCTGGCTGCCGACGTTGGGACTGGTGATGAAGGTCAGGTTCTCACCGCGCAGGCTGCGGAACTGCAGCCCCATGTCGACCAGCGAGAATCCCTGGTCGACGGTGACCGCGTCGGTCACCGAGTTGAGGAACGAGGTCAGCTTCTTCGGGTTGGTCAGGGTGCCGGTGCTCGCCGCTTTGTCCATCAGCGCCCGGAGGAATTCCTGCTGGTGGCGCATCCGCGCGAAGTCGCCCTCGGGGAACTGCTTGCGCTGCCGGATCCAGTCCAGCGCCTCCGCGCCGTCCATGTGGTTCACGCCCTTGGTGAACGTCCGGTACGGCTTGTGGATCGAGGTGACGGTCCGCTCGACCTTCAGGTCCACCCCGCCGAGGGCGTCGGTGACCTCCTTGAACCCGGCGAAGTCGATCGCCATCACGTGGTCGATCCGGACGTCGCTGAAGCACTCCACCGTCTTCACGGCGAGCGGCAGCCCGCCGAACGCGAACGCCGCGTTGACCTTCGCGCGCTGGCCGGAGTCGCAGTCCGCCCCCGCGCTCTCCGGGATCCGCACGTAGAGGTCACGCGGGATGGAGACCAGGTAGGCCTGCTTGTGGTCGGCCGGGATGTGCATCACGATCAGCGTGTCCGCCCGCCATTTGCCGGCGCTCTCCAGCGGGGCGTCCGGATCCCGGGAGTCGCTGCCGACCAGCAGGATGTTCAGCGACCCGTCGACCGTCTTGGTGGGCCGCCCTCCGGTGATCTCCGAGAAGGGGTCGGTCCGGGCCAGGTCGTTGTTGAGGTTGCGGGCGTAGAACCACGCGCCGACGCCGCCGAGCAGCGCGAGCACCAGCACCGCCACGCCGGCCACCAGGCCGATCCGCCCCCAGCGCGGGCGCGGCCCGCGCCGTCCGGGCCCGCCGGCGCCGCCACCGCCCGGGCCATCCGGGCCGAGGGGGCCGCCGGGGCCGCCGGGGCCGCCCGGGCGCGGCTGATCGTCGTACGACGGGTACCACTGGGCCTCGGTCGCGCGGGCGCGCCCGGCGGCGCCCCGGCCGGGGCCGGGGACCTGGGCGCGACCCGAGCTGCGGAGCAGGTACGGAAGCGGGACGCCGACAGCGGTGGTCGCGGACATGTAACCGAGGGTAGGTCGGTCGAGCCAGTACCGCCGTGAGGTGACCGCTGGTGTCAGCGTCCTGTCCAGCTGAGATCAGTACCCTGAGCGCTCGCGGAAGTGCGCGATCGTGCGTCGCAGGCCGTCTTCGGGCGCCACGGTCGGCTGGTATCCGAGCAGCTCCCGGGCCAGCGTCAGATCCGGCCGGCGCATCTCGGGGTCGTCCGCGCTACGGGTGATGTAGCTCACCTCCGACGGGCTTTCGGAGAGTGACACGATCAGCTCGGCGAGTTGCCGCATGGACATCTCGTGCTCGGTGCCGCAGTTGATCGGGCCCGTCTCGGTGGAGTCGAGCAGCAGCAGGATGCCGCGGACCAGGTCGTCGACGTAGCAGATCGAGCGCGTCTGGTTACCGGTGCCGTGCACGGTGATCGGCTCGCCGCGCAGCGCCTGTGAGATGAAGGTGGGGATCGCCCGGCCGTCGTCCGGGCGCATCCGCGGGCCGTACGTGTTGAAGATCCGGACGATCGCGGTGTCCGTACCCCGGCTGCGGTGGTAGGCCATGGTGGCCGCCTCCGCGAAGCGCTTCGCCTCGTCGTAGACGCTGCGTACGCCGATCGGGTTGACGTTGCCCCAGTACGTCTCGCGCTGCGGGTGCTCCTTCGGATCCCCGTACGCCTCGCTGGTGGAGGCCAGCAGGAACCGGGCACCGTCGGCGGTGGCCCGCTCCAGCAGGTGCAGGGTGGCCACCGAGCCGACCCGGAGGATCTCCACCGGGAGCTTCTCGAAGTCGGTGGGGCTGGCCGGGGAGGCCATGTGCAGGATGGCGTCGAACGGCTCGGCCAGCGCCGGGTGGTCGGTCGGCAGCCCCGCCGAGACGTCCCCCTCGACCAGGGTGAAGGTCGGCTTCCCGAACAGGTGGGCGACGTTGTCCCTGCTGCCGGTGACGAAGTTGTCCAGCACCACCACCGTGCAGCCGCGGTCGATCAGGGCGTCGACCAGGTGGGACGGCACGAAGCCGGCGCCGCCCGTGACGAGGATTCGGTGTCCGGCTTTGAAGCGGGGCGCTACCTTCATGCCGGCCAGCCTACTCAGCGGGAGGTTGGCGTCGGCGCGGCGCGGGATGCGGCGAGGGGCCCCGCCGGGTGCGGCGGGGCCCCTCGTCAGGTCGAGCGTCAGTGGGCGCCCGCGCCGGTCAGCGCGCGCACCTCCAGCTCGGCGTACTTCTCCTCGTCCTGCTCCTTGGAGAGCACGGTGCCCAGCCAGCCGCACAGGAACCCGAACGGGATGGAGATGAGGCCCGGGTTGGACAGCGGGAACCAGTGCCAGTCGTGCTTGGGGAACATGGCCGTCGGCGCCCCGGAGACCACCGGGGAGAAGAAGACCAGCACCACGGCGGCGAGCAGGCCGCCGTAGATCGCCCACACCGCGCCGGAGGTGTTGAACCGGCGCCAGAACAGGCTGTAGAGGATCGCCGGCAGGTTGCCCGAGGCGGCGACCGCGAAGGCCAGGGCCACCAGGAACGCCACGTTCAGGCTCTGCGCGTAGATCGACAGCGCGATGGCGATGGCGCCGATGACCAGGGCGGAGATCCGCGCGACCGACACCTCCTGGCGTTCCGACGCCTGCCCGTTCTTGATGACGTTGGCGTAGAAGTCGTGCGCCAGGCTGGACGAGGAGGCCAGGGTGAGTCCGGCGACCACGGCCAGGATGGTGGCGAAGGCGACCGCCGCGATGATCGCCAGCAGGGTCGCGCCGCCCAGGCTGCCACCGAAGAAGTCCCGGCCCAGCGCCTCGGCGAGCTGTGGCGCGGCGGTGTTGCCGGCCTTGTCCTGCGCGGTGATCGCCTGGCCGCCGACCAGCGCCGCCGCGCCGAAGCCGAGGGCCAGGGTCAGCAGGTAGAACGTGCCGATGATGCCGATCGCCCAGAGCACACTCTTCCGGGCCGCCCTGGCGGTCGGCACGGTGTAGAAGCGGATCAGGATGTGCGGCAGACCGGCGGTGCCGAGCACCAGCGCGATGCCGAGCGAGAGCAGGTCCATTTTGCTGTAGAAGGTCTTCAACGCGTCGCCGGGCGTCTCCACGCCGTACCGCAGGCCGGGTTCGAGGAAGGCGGCACCCTTGCCCGAGGCGGACGCCGCGTCACCGAGCAGCGAGGACAGGTTGAACCGGTACTTCGCCAGGACCAGCAGGGTCATCACGATCGCGCCGGTCATCAGCAGGAACGCCTTGACGATCTGGACGTACGTGGTGCCCTTCATGCCACCCACGGTGACGTAGATGATCATCAGGGCGCCGACCATGACGATGGTGGCGACCTTCGCGGTGCCGGCGTCCATGCCGAGGAAGGTGGTGCCCGGCTTGATGCCGAGCAGGAGCGCGACCAGCGCGCCCGCACCGACCATCTGGGCCAGCAGGTAGAAGATCGACACGGTGATCGTGGAGACCGCGGCGGCCGTCCGGACCGGGCGCTGCCGCATCCGGAACGCCAGCACGTCGGCCATCGTGTAGCGGCCGGAGTTGCGCAGCAGTTCCGCGACCAGCAGCAGCGCCACCAGCCAGGCGACCAGGAAGCCGATCGAGTACAGGAAGCCGTCGTAGCCGTAGAGGGCGATGATGCCGGCGATGCCCAGGAAGGACGCCGCCGACATGTAGTCGCCGCCTATGGCCATGCCGTTCTGGAAGCCGGAGAACGAGCGGCCGCCGGCGTAGAAGTCGGTGGCGGTCTTGGTCTGCCGGCTGGCCCAGATGGTGATGGCCAGCGTGACCGCCACGAAGATCAGGAAGAGCGTGATGGTGAGGTTCCGGGCGGTGGTGCCGCCCGCCTCAGCCGCGAGGACCGCGTTCATGGGTCACCTCCCCGATCTCGGCGCGGATCCGGTCGGCGACCGGATCGATCTTCCGGTCCGCGAACCGGGCGTAGAGCCATGCGATCACGAACGTCGAGACGAACTGGAGCAGGCCGAAGACGAGGGCGACGTTGATGTTGCCGAAGAGCTTCGTGCCCATGAAGCCCCGCGCGTAGGCGGAGAGGATGACGTAGAGCGCGTACCACAGGAAGAACGCGACGGTCATCGGGAAGACGAAGCCGCGCAGCGCGCGCCGCAACCCGGCGAACTCGTCCGACCGCTGTACGGCGAGGTACCGCTCAGCCGCCGACTCGGCAGGCGCGGACGCGGGTGTGTCCGTGGACATCTGTGGATCACCACCTTCACAGGCGTGGGGAGTTTCGCGCACGGTAAGGAGTGCGCTCCCCGCCGGGGAAGGGCGAGATCGGTGTCGGTCGCGGGTTGCGCCGAACGGTGGGCCGGCTGCGCCGAGTGACGCAGGTCACTTCGCTGAGCGGTCGCCGCTCAGTCCGTCAACTCGCGGTACCGGCCCCGGTAGTGCAGCAGCGGAGGGGTCTCCTCGGCCAGGTCGACCGCCTCGATGGTGGCCTCGACGAGCAGGCCCCAGCCGTACTCCCGGGCGGTGTCGAGCCGGCAGCCGGCCCACCCCCCGGCGTCGGTCGGCACCGGGCCGTAGGGGGAGTCGGTCCACCTGCCGGTGGCGAAGAGGCCGCCGGGCGACGGGAAGAGGCCAGCGAAGCGGTCGGCGAGCTGCCGGTGTGCGGGCCCCAGCGGGCAGACCGCGAAGCGCCCCGCCTCCTCGATCGCCGCCCACAGATCCGACTCCGGGTCGATCAGCCCGAGCAACCGGTCCGGCTCACCCTCGGCGACCAGGGTGGACGAGACGGTGAGTCCGGCCGGCCCCGGCGCGGTCCAGAGGGTCACCGGGGCGGCGAGCCGCCCGCGCAGCCGGCGTACCGGAGAACGCTGCCCGGCCGGCACGGCGAACGGGTCGGTGTGGTGGATCTCGGCACCCGGCTCATGATTCACGTGAAACATTGTGCCGCCCGGGCCCGCGCCCCACCGAGGAAGCGGTCGTGCGGATTTGCGGCGCAGTGGCCCGCGCCGATCGGTTTGCGCAGGCGACTGTGCCGGTGAGCGACATACCTGAGCGTCATATCTATGCCTCCCGCTCATATCCACCGGAGGGATGTCCACCGTCCGGCGGCTAGAGGTGAACTGGACGCGGAGGGGCGGGATCGTCAGCGACGCGGGGTGACGGCCGCCAGCAGCTCCGGCTGGCGGCGGTCCAGCACGTCACCGGCCAGGTAGGAGCCGAGCAGCGCCGCGCCCAGCCCGTACGCCAGGCCGACCGGCAGCGCCAGCCAGAGCCACAGGTCCCCCAGCAGCGCCGCGGCCACCACCATCGGTGTCGCCGCGACCGCCGAGGCGATCATGGACAGCAGGGTGAGGAAGCTCTTCGCCACCCCGGCGCCGGTGTTCATCGCGAACGGATTGCTCGTCTCCGGCAGGGCGTACCCGCCGAGCACCGAGACGAAGCCGGTGACCGCCAGCCCGCTGCCGTACGCGGCGAGCAGCGCGCCGGCCATCACACCCAACCAGCCGGGGTGCCCGAGCAGCGTGGCGAGGACGACCGCGACCACGCCCAGGATCGGCACGACGTACAGGGAGAACGCGGTCATCCGGGCCCGCAGCTCCAGCCGCCCGGGCACGCCGGCCACCACGTTCGCCGCGTAGCCGCTGCCGTCGAAGCCGAACTGGTTGGCCAGCGTGAGCGACGCGAGCACGCCGACGAAGAGCATGGAGAGGCTGACCAGGACCGGCGAGGAGTCGGTGCTGGCCTCCCCGAACGCCTGCCCGCCATCGGTGGCGAGTCGGGAGCCGCCCAGGTTGACCATCACCGGCACGAAGACGCCGACCACCGCGACGGTGATCAGGTTGGCCCGGCGCCGGGCGTCCCGCCACCAGTACCGGCACTCCCGGGCGACCAGCGCGCCGAACCGGTCCCGTCGGGCCCGGCCGACGGCGCGCGGGAAGAGCTGGTCGACGGCCCCGCCGGTCGGGCCGCGTCGGTCCCGGACCGGGCCGGCGCTCGCCGCCCCGACCATCGCCGACTCCAGCGACCGGGACCACCACAGCAGCAGCGCCCCGATGGTCAGCGCGGTGATCAGCAGCTTGACCGGGGCGGCCCACACCCGCCCCTCGGCCACGTCGATGCCGGCGGTCCACGGCGCCCCGAACGGGGTCCAGCCGACCACCCGGGCCACGCCGGTCAGCCGCTCCCAGTCGGCCTGGCGGACCGCCGCCAGCACCACGATCTGCAACGGCCCGAGCAGGGCGGCGACCACCGCCAGCAGGACGGCGGCCAGGTCGCGTACCCGACGGGAGCGGAGCATGGTGGCGAAGGCGCTGGTCAGCGCGCGGGCGGCCGCCACGCAGAGCAGCAGCCCGGCGACCAGTCCGACGACCGCGACCAGAGCGGCCGACCAGCCGCCCAGCGCGCCGGCGGTGACCACCAGCCCGGCGACCGCGACCAGCGTCGTCAGCACCGGCACGCTGATCAGGGCGGCCGCGTACAGGCCGGTGACCAGGGTGCGGCGGGTCAGCGGCAGCAGCGCGAACCGGGCCGGGTCGAGGGTCTCGTCGACGCCGAAGAAGACCAGCGGCAGCAGCAGCCAGCCGAGCACCAGCAGGCCGCCGCCGAAGGCGGCGGTGAGCAGCGCGTACCGGGGCTCGCCGGCCAGACCGGGCGCCGCCAGCGCGAAGAAGCCGCCGGTGGCGAACCAGAGCCCGACCAGCACGCCGACCACGAAGAGCGCGATCCGCCAGCCCTGACCGCGGAAGTTGTTGCCCATCACCCGCAGCTTCAGCCGGACGAAGTGTCGGACGGGGACCCGGGCCGATCCGACGGGCGCGCTCACCGCGACAGCCACGACAGCTCCTGACCCGTCGCGGTCCGCCCGCCGACCACCTCGACGAAGACGTCCTCCAGCGAGCGGTCGCCGCGTACCTGGTCGAGGGTGCCGACCCGCTTGATGGTCCCCTCGGCGAGGATCGCCACGTGCGAGCAGAGCCGCTCGACGACCTCCATCACGTGGCTGGAGAAGACGACGGTCCCACCGCCGCCGACGTACCGCTGGAGGATGTCCCGGATCAGCGCGGCCGAGACCGGGTCGACCGCCTCGAACGGCTCGTCCAGCACCAGCAGCCGGGGGCCGTGCAGCAGCGCGCAGGCCAGGCCGATCTTCTTCTTCATGCCGGCCGAGTAGTCCACCACCAGGGTCCGGCCGGCGTCGGTGAGCGCCAGCACGTCGAGTAACTCCGCCGCCCGCTGGTCCACCACCGCCGGGTCCATCCCGCGCAGCAGACCGTGGTACGCCAGCAGCTCCGCCCCGCTGAGCCGGTCGAAGAGCCGCACGCCGTCCGGCAGCACGCCGAGCAGACCCTTGGCGCGGACCGGGTCGGCCCACACGTCGTACCCGAGCACCCGGGCCTGGCCGGCGTCGGGCCGCAGCAGGCCGACGGCCATGGAGAGGGTGGTGGTCTTGCCGGCGCCGTTCGGACCGAGCAACCCGTAGAACGAGCCGGCCGGCACGTCCAGGTCCACCCCGGCCACGGCCACCTTGGTCCCGAACCGTTTGGCCAGGCCGCGCAACGCGAGCGCGGGGTGCTCTTCGGTCATGTCCCGACGTTAGTCCGTGGGCGCCAGGGATCTCTCCCGCCACGGAACGCCCCGATCACAGCCGCAACGTCTCCGGAGCGTGCAGCCGCAGCATGGTGGCGCCCACGTCGGCGGGCAGCCGGCGGCGGGTCGCCATCGACACCGCCACCATCACGGTGAACGCCAGCGGCACCGTCCACGCCGCCGGCTGGGTGGTCAGCGTGGCCGGCCAGCCGCTCAGCGGCGGACCGAGCACAGTCAGCAGCACCGCGGCGATCGCCGCGCCGCCGCCCACCAGCACCCCGGCCGCGGCGCCCAGGTCGGTCAGCCCGCGCCACCAGATGCCCAGCACCAGCAGCGGGCAGAAGCTCGACGCGGCCACCGCGAAGGCCAGCCCGACCACCTGCGAGACGTCCAGCCCGGAGACGTTCAGCGCGAGCACCGCCGGCACCCCGCCGGCGAGCACCGTGGCCAGGCGGAAGCCGCGTACCGAGCCGCGCCCGAGCACATCGGTGGAGATCACCCCGGCCACGCTGGTGAGCAGTCCGGACGAGGTGGAGAGGAAGGCCGCGAACGCCCCGGCCGCGACCAGCGCGGCGAGCAGCCGCCCGGTCAGCCCGTCGCCGAGCGCCGCCCCGGGCAGCAGCACCACCACCGCGTCGGTCTGGCCGGTGACCAGGAGCTGCGGCGTGTAGATCCGGCCCAGCACCCCGTAGATCGTGGGCAGCAGGTAGAAGGCGCCGACCAGGGCGAGCACCACCAGCGTGGTGCGCCGGGCCGCCGCGCCGTCCGGGTTGGTGTAGAAGCGCACCAGCACGTGCGGCAACCCCATGGTGCCGAGGAAGGTGGCCAGGATCAGCGAGTAGGTGGCGAACAGCCCCCGGTCGTCGTTGCCGGCGGTGTCCGGCAGCAGCCAGTCGGTCGCCCGGGTGGCGGTGCCGGAGACCTCCGGCACCGGGTCGCCGGCCGCGAAGTCGAGGCGGTCGCCGGGGCGTACCTCCCGGATGTCGCCGTCGGGCAGGGTGAGGGTCGCGCGGTGCTCGACCACGACGGTGGTCGCGGTCCGGAACGCCGGCCCGTCGGGCGGCGCGACCGCCGGGCGGGCGTCGGCCTGCCACTGCAAGGCCAGGAAGATCGCCGGTACGGCCAGCGCGGTCAGCTTCAGCCAGTACTGGAAGGCCTGGACGAAGGTGATCGCCCGCATTCCGCCCAGCGCCACGTTCGCCGTCACCACCACGGCGACCAGCAGCGCCCCCACCGGGTAGGGCGAGCCGGCCACCGTGGCCAGCGTCAGCCCGGCGCCCTGCAACTGCGGCACCAGGTAGAGCCAGCCGATGAAGATCACGAAGACGGTGGCGAGCTTGCGCAGCCGCCGTGACCCGAGCCGTACCTCGCAGAAGTCGGGCAGGGTGAACGCGCCCGAGCGGCGCAGCGGCGCGGCCACGAAGAGCAGCAGCGCCAGGTAGCCGGCGGCGAAGCCGACCGGGTACCAGAGCACGTCCACGCCGTACTTGAGGATCAGCCCGGCCACGCCGAGGAAGCTCGCCGCGGACAGGTACTCCCCGCCGATCGCGGCGGCGTTCCAGGTCGGGCTGATCGCCCGGGAGGCGACCAGGAAGTCGGAGGTGGTGCGGGCCAGCCGCAGCCCGTAGAAGCCGATCCCGACGGTGACCAGGGTGACCGCCACGATCGCCGGGACGACGAAGCCGTTGCCCACCTCACCGCTCCGGCCGCTGGACCAGGTCGGTGAAGTCCTGCTCGTTGCGCTCCGCCAGCCGCACGTACGCCCAGCCCACCGTGATCAGGAACGGGAAGGAGGCCACCCCGAGCAGCAGCCACGGCAGGTTGACCCCGAGCACGGTGACCCGCCCGACCGCGGGCGCGATGGCGAAGAGCCAGGGGAGTCCGCCCAGCCCGATCAGCACCACCAGGCTCAACCGGAGCGCCAGCGCGAGCTGAGCCCGGACCAGGCCCCGGACCAGCGCCTCACCCACCCGGGTCTGCTCCGCCAGCTCGGCCCGGGTCCGTGCCGACCGGTCGTCCCGGCGGGACACCTCGGCCAGCACGATCCGGGTGCGCCGGATCGGCTCGGCGGCGCGCGGGGCCGGCACCGGGACGGCCGCGGCGGGCCGCCCCGGGCCGTCGCGCTTCGCCGGGCCGGTCATCCCCGGCAGTCTTGCCTGCTCAGCGGGAATGTCAAGGGCACTCCGTCGCGCCGACCTCGGCCGGATCCGGGCCGAGCATCGCGCGGGCCTGGGTTCGGCCGACGTTCGCGGCCCGCCATCCGTCCTCGGAGAGCTGCGCGGCGATCTCCCGCAGCGCGCAGGAGCGCAGCGGCTCGGGCAGCCGGTCCAGCGCCGGTACGGCATCCGCCGAGAGCCCGGACAGGTAGTCCACGTCCAGCCGGTCGATGCGCTGCCACCGGTCGACGTTCCAGTCCGCGATCAGCCGGTCCGGGTTGACCACCGCGAGCCCGAGCAGGGCGACCACGACCGCGCCCAGCGCCAGCCGGGGCAGCCATCCGCTCCGGAGCCGGACCGTGGCCACCCCGACCAGCACGAAGAGCAGCCCGAGGCAGAGCTCCGCGGTCGCCACCACCAGGCGCAGCCGGGTCGCCCCGTACGCGTCGGTGTAGACCCGCATCCGGTACAGCGCCGACGCCACGACCACCAGGCTCAGCGCGGTCAGCCCGCCGACCAGCAGCCGGATCAGCAACCGGTCCGCCCGGGTACGCCGGGGCGCCCAGCGCATCGCGCCGGCGATCACCAGGAGGGTCAGCGCGGAGACCGCGAGCAGTTGCCAGAAGCCGCCCCGGGCGTACTCGGCGTAGGTCAGCCCGGCCGTACGCAGCACGTGGGCGGAGCCGCCGAACAGCACGGCGAGCTGCACCAGGACGAACACGGCGAAGAGCGCGTCGAGCAGGGCCAGCGGCAACACCCACTCCAGCGGGCGGACCGCCCGGGCCGGCCCGACCCGCAGCTCCAGGTCGGGCGGTGCGGCCAGCAGGTACGCCCCACCGAGCAGCACCGCGCCCACCAGCAGCACGCGGAACACCCAGCCGAACACCCCCGGGGTCGAGACCTCCGGCAGCGCCTCGGCCACCAGGTCGGCGAAGACCGCGTCGGCCGAGGAGAAGAGCAGCCCGAACAGCAGGAGCAGCGCGATGGTGATCCCGATGCTGGCCAGGCTCCGTCCGACGCCCGGGCCGCCCGTCCGGGCTCGGGGCAGCCCCCGGGCCGCCCAGGGCAATGCCCGCAGGGTGGCGATCGGCGGCAGTACCCCGGCGGTCAGCAGGCCCAGCGGCGTACGCCCGCCCGCCACGGCGAGCGAGGCGGTGCCGAGCGCGGCCAGCAGGCAGAGCGCGAAGAGCCAGCCGGCGGCGCGTACCGTGCCGACCCCGACCAGGGCGACGGTGGCGACCGCCCAGACCAGCCGGACCGCCCGGCCCGGCGCCCCCGTGGCGTCGGGACGGGCGGCCGCGCCGGCCACCGCGGCGGTGCTGCTCTCCTCGGCCTCGCGGACCCCCGGCGATCCGGCCGCGGGTGCCCGCCGGGGCCGGCTCACGGCGGCCGTGCCGAGGGCGGCGGCTCCGGCGACGGTGGCCACCAGCCAACCCAGGCCGGGCCGGTCCAGCGGTACCACGGATGCGCTCACCCCGGCGGCCACCGCCACCGCCCCGAGCACCACCGGCCGGGCCGCTCCGGTGGCTCCCGGCCAGCGCCGCTCCCACGCGGACGGCTGTGGCGGGCCGGGCGTCGCGGGCGGCGGGGCGAGCTGCGAGCGCGCGTCCGCCGGGCGGGGCAGCACCAGTCGGGGGTCCACGGGCGGTCGCGGCGGGGGTGCGGTGGTCATGCGGCCTCTTCTCGGACGGGCTCGGTACGTGGCAGGGTGACCTCGATCCGGCAGCCGGGGCGAGTGTCGGGCGCGGCGGTGGGCGGATCGGCCACCCGGATGGAGCCGCCGTGCAGTTCGACCACCCAGCGGGCGATGGCCAGGCCCAGCCCGGTGCCGCCGCCGGCGGCCCGCTCGCCCCGGGTGAACCGTTCGAACACCCGGGAGCGTTCCCCCGCCGGGATACCCTCGCCCTCGTCGCTGACCTCGACGTGCAGCTGCCCGGACCGCTCCTCGGCGGCGACGAGCACGGTCCCGCCGGGCGGGCTGTGCCGGGCGGCGTTGTCGAGCAGATTGGCGAAGACCTGGTGCAGCCGCCACGGGTCGGCGTGCACGGTCAGCGGGGCGGCCGGCGGCCGGAGTCGGAACTGGACGTCCTGCCCGGTGCCGGCGGCCGTCGCGGCGGCGTGCTCCACCGCCTCGTCGAGGAAGTCGGCGACATCCATCCGGACCCGGCGCAGTGGCACCACGCCGGCGTCGAGCCGGGACAGGTCGAGCAGGTCGGCGACGAGGTGCCCGAGCCGTTCGGTCTGGGTGAGCGCGGCGCGCAGCGCCGCCGGCTCCGGGGTGGCGACCCCGTCGACCAGGTTCTCCAACACGCCCTGCAGGGCGCTGATCGGCGTACGCAACTCGTGCGAGACGTTCGCGATCAGCTCGCGCCGGCGCTGGTCGGCGGCGGCCAGGTCGGCGGCCATCTTGTTGAACGCCTGGGCCAGCTCGCCCACCTCGTCGCGGGAGGTGGCCCGCACCCGGCGGGTGTAGTCGCCCCGGGCCATCGCCCCGGCGGCGGCGGTCATCTCGCGCAGCGGGGAGGTCATGCCGTGGGCGAGCACCTGGGCGGTCAGCAGGGCGATGCCGATGGCGGTCAGCGCCGTGCCCGGCGGGAGCCAGCCGACGCCGTACCAGAAGTAGCCGACGGCGACCGCCCAGGAGGCGACCAGCAGGACGCCGAGCTTCATCTTGATCGAGCGGACCGGATCGAGCGGTCGGGGCAGCACGCGGTTCAACCAGTCCACCAGGCGGCTGGTCACGCCGGCACCTCCAGCGCGTATCCGACGCCGTGCACCGTCCGGATGAGGTCCGCGCCGAGCTTGCGGCGCAGCGCCTTGACGTGGCTGTCGACCGTACGGGTGCCCGCACCGTCGGCCCAGCCCCACACGTCGGCGAGCAGCCGCTCCCGGGGCAGCACCGTGCGCGGCCGGCCGGCCAGGTGCACCAGCAGGTCGAACTCAGTGGGGGTCAGGTGCACCTCGGCGCCGTCCTTGACCACCCGCCGCTCCGCCGGGCTGATCTCGATGTCGCCTAGTCGCAAGGTGGTCGGCGGGGCGGTCGTCGCCCGCTCCACCCGGCGCAGCAGCACGTGCACCCGGGCCGCCAGCTCGCGCATGGAGAACGGCTTGGTCAGGTAGTCGTCCGCACCGACCGCCAACCCGACCAGCAGGTCGGTCTCGTCGTCCCGGGCGGTGAGCATCAGCACCGGCACCGGGCGGTCGGCCTGGATCCGCCGGCACACCTCCAGCCCGTCGAAGCCGGGCAGCATCACGTCGAGGACGACGAGATCGTGCTGCCCGGCCCGGAACCGGTCGACGGCGCTCGGGCCGTCCCCGGCGATGTCCACCGTGAAGCCCTCGGCATGCAGGCGGGCGGCGACCGACTCGGCGATGGTTCGTTCGTCCTCGACCACCAGTACCCGGCGTTCCTTCATGGCGTCCGACTGTAGGGACCCGCCGTGGAGATCGGTGGCTCGCCTTGTGAACAACCTGTGGAGAACGCCTCACGCCTGTGGATAACCCGGTGGATGAGCGGGAGCTAGTTGTGGACGACTACCAGGACGCGCTCAATCCAGGCCGAGCCGGACCGGGTGGGCCGTCGCGGAGCCGAGCCAGGTGTGCGGGTTGCCGTACCAGCACCAGCCGAGCTTCGGCGCGCCCTGGCTGATCCAGAGCGCCGGCACCCGCTTGTCGCCGCACCGGGACCCGACCAGCGAGAAGCACCGGTTCGACGCGAGCGCGGCCGGGTGCTGGGTGACGAAAGCGATCCCCTCGTCGATGGTGAGCGGCAGCCGGCCCTGGGCGCTCATTCCCTCCATCGCGGCGGCGGGCGCCAGGTTGCGGAACTCCTCGCCCCGTTCCACGTCGAAGACCAGGTACGCCGGGCCGGCCGGTACCTCCAGCTCCTTGATCGGGTCGAACCTCGGCAGGTCGCCCGCGGGGAAGTTGCGGTCGAGGAAGCCGGGCTTGCGCTTGCCGGCCAGTGTGGTGAGCCCGAGCCGCGGCTCGACGGGCACCAGGTCGCGGGTGACCACCAGCAGGAACGGCACCCGGGCCTCGGTCGGCGGCCGGTGCCCGGCACTCCCGGGCGGGCCGGCGACGGCCGCCGCGCGGAGCGGGGTGACCAGCGCGGTGAAGTCCTCCTCGGTGCGCCCGGCCAGCTTCGGGTAGCCGAGCCGGAGCAGCGTCTGGACCTGGCGGTCGAACTCGGCTCCGGCGTCGAACGGGTCGGTGGTGACGGCGGTGGTGGACGGGGATTCGGACACGGCGACCTCCACGGGTATCGTACGGCCTACCGTACAGCGTACGTTGCCCGCGCGGTTATTCCCGGTTCAGCGATTCCAGTCCTGCTTCGCCGCCCGGACCAGCTTGTCCTTCAACTCCCGGGTGTGCCGGCGGCTCACCGGCAGCTCGGTCCCGTCGATCACCACCACGTATCCGGAGTTGACCAGCCGCAGCTCCGCGATCAGCTTCAACTGCACGAGATAGGACCGGTGGATTCGCACGAAACCGGCGTCCGCCCAGCGCTCGGCCAGGGTCGCCAGCGACACCCGGACCAGGTGCGAGCCGTCCGCGGTGTGCAGCCGGGCGTAGTCGCCCTGCGCCTCCACCCAGCGCACCGCCGACCGGGGCAGCATCCGGGTCGTTCCGGCCAGCTCGATCGGGATGGTCGGATCCTCCTCCGCCCGCGCCAGGGCCGCCGGATGCGACGGCACCACCCGGGAACCCATCACCCGGCGCAACGACTCGGCCAGCCGATCGGCGCGCACCGGCTTGCGCACGTAGTCCGTCGCGCCGAGGTCGAAGGCGTCCACCGCGCCGTCGTCGTACGCGGTGACGAAGACGATCGCCGGCGGCCGGGCGAACCGGCGCAGCACCCGGGCCAGCTCCATCCCGTCCAGGCCGGGCATCCGGATGTCCAGGAAGACCACGTCCACGTCGCCGTCGCGGAGCACCCGCAGCGCCTCGGTGGCGTCGCCCGCCGTGTGCAGCCGGGCCACCCGCGGGTCGGCCCGCAGGTGGTACGCCAACTCGTCCAGCGCCGGCGGCTCGTCGTCCACCGCCAGCACCCGGAGAAATCCGGTCTGGTTCATGAGCTCGCCCGTACGCCGGGGTGGAACTTCGGCACCCGCATGCTCACCTTCGTACCGGAGCCGAGCCCCGTCTCCACGACCAGGCCGAACCGGTCCCCGAAGGCCGACCGGAGCCGCTCGTCGACGTTCGAGAGGCCGACGTGCTGGCCCGGGTCGTCGGCCGGGTCGCTGCCGGCGCCGGCCAGCTCGGCGATGCCGGCGGTCAGCGTCGTCGGATCCATCCCCACCCCGTCGTCCTCCACCGTGATGTGACACTCGGCACCCGCGTCCCGGGCCTCGATGCTCACCATGCCGGTGCCCGGCTTGCGGGACAACCCGTGCCGGACGGCGTTCTCCACCAGCGGCTGGAGGCAGAGGAACGGCAGGGTGACCGGCAGCACCTCCGGGGCGATCTGCAGGCGCACCTGGAGCCGGTCACCGAACCGGGCCCGCTCGATGGTCAGGTAGCGGTCGATCGAGCGCAGCTCCTCGGCGAGGGTGGTGAACTCCCCGTGCGCCCGGAACGAGTAGCGGGTGAACTCGGCGAACTCCAGGATCAGCTCCCGGGCCCGCTCCGGGTCGGTCCGGACGAAGGAGCCGATCGCGGTCAGCGCGTTGTAGATGAAGTGCGGGCTGATCTGGGCGCGCAGCGCGCGTACCTCGGCCCGGGCCAGCCGCTCCCGGGACGAGTCCAGCTCGGCCAGGGCGAGCTGGTCACCGGCCCAGTGCGCGGTCTCCAGGGTGGCCTGCACCAGCCCGGGCGCCGGCTGGTCGTCGGCGATCGCCACCAGCGCCCCGACCACCCGGCCGTCGGCGCTCAGCGGCGCCACCACCGCCCCGCGCACCGGGCAGTCCACCAGGTCGCAGCGCAGTTCCGATTCCCGCAGCACGGTCGACCGGCCGGCGGTGGCCGCCCGCCGGGCCGCCGCGAGCAGTTGGTCGCCGTGGTGCGCGCCGCGCCCGTCGAGGGCGAGCAGCGCCTCCCGGTCCGTCAGGGCCAGCCCGGCCGCCCCCACCAGGGTCCGCAGATGCCGTACGGCCTTCGCGGCGCCCGCCGCGCTCAGCCCGCCGCGCAGCGGCTCGGCCGCCAGCCCGGCGGTGTGCAGCACCTCGTAGGTGGCCCGCTGGGTGGCCGTGGCGATGCCCCGGCGGGCGCGCAGCCGCAGCACCGCCCAGAGCGCCGCGGCCAGCGCGGTGACCAGCGAGACGACGCCGAACACGGCGGAGAGGTTGCCACCCACGCAGGCATCCTGACGGGTGGCGACCGTCAGCGCTAGTACGCGCCCTTGCGGGCGAGCACCACGCCCACCGTGCGCCACAGGATGCTCAGGTCGTACGCCAGCGACCAGTTGTCGACGTAGTAGAGGTCCAGCCGGACCGCCTCGTCCCAGGACAGATCGGAGCGGCCGGAGACCTGCCACAGCCCGGTCATGCCCGGCCGGACCAGCAACCGGCGGCGCACGTCACCGAGGAAGTCACCGTCGTCGGCGGGGAGCGGACGGGGCCCGACCAGGGACATCTCGCCCCAGAGCACGTTGATCAGCTGGGGCAGCTCGTCCAGCGAGGAGGCGCGCAGGAAGCGGCCCACCGGGAAGACCCGCGGGTCCTCCTTCATCTTGAACAGCATGCCGTCGGTCTCGTTCTGGTCGACCAGGCCGGCCAGCCGCTCCTCGGCGTCGACGTACATGGTGCGGAACTTCCAGACCCGGAAGGTCCGCCCCTCGTGGCCGACCCGGGGCTGGCGGAAGAAGACCGGACCGGGGTCGGAGATCCGGATGGCGATGGCGACGGCCAGGAAGAGCGGGGTCAGCAGCAGCAGGCCCAGCCCGGCGGCGACCCGGTCCAGCAGGTTCTTCACCAGCAGCGCCGGGCCCGAGAGGGTCGGCTCCTCGACGTACAGCAGCGGCAGGCCCTCGATGGGGCGGATGTGCACTCGGGGGCCGGCGATGTCGGTGAGCTGCGGGGCGACCACCAGGTCGACCCCGGAGCCCTCCAGTTGCCAGGCCAGCCGGCGCAGTTCGCCGGGCTCGGCGCTGGCCGAGCCGCAGACGGCGATGGTGTCCCCGCCGACCTCCCGGACCAGGGCGAGCACGTCCCGGCCGGCGTAGACCGGCACCGGGGTCTCCATGCCGCGGGCCGCGGCGTACCCGTCGGTGATGTGGATGGCCACCGGCACCAGCCCGGCGTCCGGGTTGCGGGTGACCGCGGTGTAGACCTCCAGCGTCTCCGGCAGGGTGCCCACCAGCACCATCCGGTGCCCGGCCTGTCCGGCCAGGCGGCGGACCAGGTGTAGCACGAACCGGGCCATGAAACGGCCGAACAGGATCAGCAGCAGCGCCCCGAGCAGGGCGGTGCCGACCGTCCACCGGGACAGCTCGGTCTTCGTCGCGAAGGCGATGAAGGAGACTGTGGCGGCGACCGCCACCCCACCCCGGACCACCCGCTTGAACTCGTCCGGGCCGAGCCCCAGGTAACGCCGGTCGTACGCCCGGTTGCCCCACAGGATGATCAGCCAACCGAGGGGCAGCAGCAGGAACGAGACGGTGTGGAACCAGGTGGGATCCTCCTTGGTGCCGGAGAAACCCGAGGCGGCCTGGTCGAAGGTCCGGATGGCGATGAAGCTCGCCAGTGCCGCCGAGCCGTAGTCGAGCAGCAGCAGCATCGCGATGTAGGGGCGGTGCCAGCGGGAGACGCGGCGGCGGGCACGGGCCCACGCCGACCGGGGTACGCCGTTGTGCGACGGCGGAGTCGGCGGCTGGATCTCGAAGCTGTCGACGTGCCGCACGCTCTTGCTCCGGCCTGTGTTGGTTACCGGGCGCTGGAGGCTTGTCGTCACCTCAACCCATGTCCTCCCGCATGACTCGCGCCCTCACTCGCCGTGAGGGCCCGGGTCGCCCACCGTTCCAGTCTCCCACGCGGGTTCCGGGTCGGACGGCGACCCGAAGGACAACCCGCCCGGTGGTGCCTGCTTGGGATCCGGCCGGCTCCGCACCAGTTTCGAAGCCGGGGACCGAGCCACTATACCGATGGATGGCGGCACCGGTAGAGCCGCGGACCGGGAGGTTCGGCGCGCCCGGGCCGATTCCTCTCCGTAATCGGAAAGTGTCGTTACTCACCGTACGAGTCGGGACAACCGACGGTCAGCCAGCGGCTTGCCGCCGGTCTGGCAGGTGGGGCAGTACTGGAGGCTGGAGTCGGCGAAGGAGACCTCCCGCACGGTGTCCCCGCAAACCGGGCAGGGCAGCCCCGTCCGGGCGTGCACCTTCAGCCCGGAGCGCTTCTCGCCCTTCAGCTCCGCGGCCCGCTGACCCATCGACCGCTGCACCGCGTCGCCGAGCACCGCCCGGGTCGCCGCGTGCAGGGTGGCCAGCTGGTCGTCGGTCAACCGGTCGGTGATCGCGAACGGCGACAGCTTCGCGGCATGCAGGATCTCGTCCGAGTACGCGTTGCCGACCCCGGCCAGCACCGACTGGTCGGTCAGCACCCCCTTGACCTGGCCGCGCCGGCTGCGCAGCCGTTCGGCGAAGGTGGGCAGGTCGGCCCGGAGCGCGTCCGGGCCCAGCTTCGCCACCCCGGGCACCTCGGCCGGATCCGTCACCAGGTAGGCGGCCAGCTTCTTCTGCGTGCCGGCCTCGGTCAGGTCGAAGCCGGAGCCGTCGTCGAGGCGTACCCGCAGGGCGACCGGGCCCTTGCCGGGGCGCAGCGGCGCCGTGGACGGGAACGCCTCCCGGTAGTGCAGCCAGCCGGCCCGGGCCAGGTGCACCACCAGGTGCAGGCCGCCGTCGAAGAGCACGTCGAGGAACTTGCCGTGCCGGCCGGCGTCCACCACCGGCCGGCCGGCCACCGCGCTCGGCGCCGGGTCGTACGTCTTCAGGGCGCTGATCGCGGCGACCTCGATCCGGTCGACCCGCCGGCCCACCGCGCGCTCACGCAGGTATCCGGCGAGCGCTTCCACCTCCGGAAGTTCGGGCATCACACAACGGTAGCCTTCTTTCTCGTGAGAATCGTGGTGGCACACAACCGGTACCGGGAAGCCCAACCCTCCGGCGAGAACACCATCGTCGACGCGGAGATCGCCCAGCTGACCGCGGCCGGGGTGGAGGTGCTGCCCTTCATCCGCAGCTCCGACGAGATCCCGACGATGCCGAAGACGGCGAAGGCGTTGCTGCCGATCTCGCCGATCTACGCGCCCCGCGCCCAGCAGGAGCTGAGCCGGCTGCTCACCGAGCACCGGCCGGACGTGCTGCACCTGCACAACCCGTACCCGCTGCTCTCGCCCTGGGTGGTGCGGACTGCGCACAAGCACGGCGTACCGGTGGTGCAGACGGTGCACAACTACCGGCAGGTCTGCTCCTCCGGGCTGTACTTCCGCGACGGCGTGATCTGCCAGGACTGCCGGGGCCGGGCGCTGGGCGTGCCGGCGATCGTGCACCGCTGCTACCGGGGCTCGCGGGCGCAGAGCGCGCTGATGGCCACCACCCTCGCCGTGCACCGGCCGACCTGGAAGTCGGTCGACCGGTTCATCGCGCTCACCACGGCGGTCGCCGACCACCTGCGCGACTACGGCATCCCGGACGAGCGCATCGTGGTCAAGCCGAATGCCATCCCCGACCCCGGGCAGCCCGCCCCGGTCGGCGAGGGTTTCCTCTTCCTCGGTCGGCTCTCCCCGGAGAAGGGCCTCGATCTGTTGCTGGACGCGTGGCGCCGGCACCCGGAGGGGGCGCTCGGCCAGCTGCGGATCGCCGGCGACGGGGAACTGCGCCCCCTGGTCGAGGCGGCGGCCGCCGAACGCGCCGACGTCACCTTCCTGGGCCCGCTGGACCGGGCCGGGGTGCGGGCCGCGCTGGACGACAGCGCCGTGGTGCTGGCGACCTCCACCTGGCACGACGTGCTGCCCACTGTGATCATCGAGGCGCTGGCCAGCGGGCGGCCGGTGCTCGGCACCGCGCTCGGCGGCATCCCGTACCTGGTCGGCGCGGACACCCCCCGCGAGCCCGCCGGCACCGGCCCGGCCGCCGTCGCCTCCGCCGTCCCCGGGGACGGCCGGGTCGCCCCGCCGGCCGGGATCGAGGCGGGCGAGGCCGGCTGGGTCGTGGCCCCGGAGCCGGCCGCGCTGGCCGCCGCCCTGCCCGTGGCCCGGGCCGGGGCCGCCGCGCTGGCGCCGGCCGCCCGGGCCCGCTACGAGCGCACCTTCCACCCCGACGTGGTCACCAAGCAGCTCATCGACATCTACGCGGGGGTGGCCCGCACTGCGCGCCCCACCTGACCCGTCCGGGTCAGCGGAGGGAGGCGCGGGCGGAGAAGGCGATGCTGGCGAGCAGGAAGCCGCCGTTGACGATCGTGAACGCGACGATCACCCATACCGTGAGCGCCGGGGCGACGGTCAGCACCAGGCCGGCCAGGAAGATCACCGCGCCGTAGTCGCGAACCAGCTTCACCAGGCGTACGGGCAGCGAGGTCGAGGTGACCATGCTGGCCGCGTTCGGGCCGGCCTGCATCACCGAGGTGACCAGGTTGACCATCCAGGTGCCGGCGAAGACCGCCACCAGCCAGGTCGGCGTCCCCGGGCGCTGCGCCACGGCGGTCGCGCCGAGGGCGGTGACCAGGGCGATCTGGGCCGCCACGTCGCAGAGCACGTCCACCCGGGCGCCCGCCGCGCTGCGCTGGTTGGTGACCCGGGCGAGCTGCCCGTCGGCGCAGTCCAGGGCGTACGCGACCTGCCAGCCGACCAGCGCGACCAGCCCGACCACCCAGGCCGGGACGGAACCCGCGGCGACCCGGTCGGCGAGCGCGACCACGGTGACCGAGGCGGCCAGGCCGAGCAGCAGGTTCGCGATGGTCAGCGCGGTGGGACGCAGCCCCAGCCGCTGGGCGACCAGCGCGAAGAATGCGCCGATCCACTGGCTGATCGACTCGCTGAACAGGCCGCCGCCCCGGTTGACCCGGTGGAAGTCGGCGACGGAGGGGCGGGACGGCTCAGCCAAGGTGGTCGCGGAGTGCATCGGCGTAGTCTGCCAGCCGCTCCCGCGTCTCGGTAGGCGACATCGCCAGGTGTTCGAGGATGGTGTAGCGGTCCGGTCGGGTGGCCGGCGCGAACTGCACCGCCTCGACGAACTGGTCGTCGGTCAAACCCACGTCGGCGGGGAGCCGGGGCAGCCCGTGTCGGCCCAGGCAGGCGGACATCTCCGCGAAGCGCCGCCGGTCCCCGCGCAGGAACGTGCAGAAGAGCGCCCCGAGGCCGGCCAGCTCGCCGTGCGAGGAGGTGCCCGGGAAGAGCGAGTCGACGGCGTGCATGATCTCGTGGCAGCCTCCGCTGGCCGGCCGGCTGCTGCCGCAGACCGCCATCGCCAGGCCGCTGGAGATCAACGCCTCCGCGAGCACCGTGACGAATGCGTCGTCAGTCATGTCGCCGAGGTGGGCGAGCACCGCCTCGGCGCCCATCCGGGCCAGCGAGGCGGCCAGTCCGTCCACCGGCTCGCCGCGGACCTGCCGGGCCAGCTCCCAGTCGGCCAGCGCGCTGATGTTGCTCACCACGTCGCCGATGCCCGCCCGGTTGTGCCGGTCCGGACCGGCCTCCACGAAGTCCAGGTCGACGATCACCGCGATCGGGATGTGCACCCCGTAGGAGCCCTTGATCCCGTCGGTGATCAGGCTCGCCACCGGGGAGGCGATCCCGTCGTTGGCCAGGCTGGTCGCCACGGTCACCATGGGCAGGCCGCGCCGGGTGGCCGCGTACTTCGCCACGTCGATGGTCTTGCCGCCGCCGATCCCCACCACCGCGTCGTACGACCGAGCCCGCAGCTTCGCCCCCAGGTCGTCGGCGGCGTCCAGGGTGCCCCCGGCCACGGTGAACACGTCCGCGGTACGCAGCGACGGCCGGATCAGCTCAGCAATCTGCTCGCCCTGCCCCGGCCCGACCACCACCGCCACGTCGCCGCCGGCCGAGATCCGCCCGTCGGCGAGGATCGCGGCCAGGTCGGCCACCGCGCCGCGGCGCACGTCGATGTGTAGCGGGGTGAGGATCGTCCGGGCTAGTAGCGGCATGCGATCTCCCGCGCCCGGGCCAGGTCGGCGTGGTTGTCGACCTCGACCCAGGAGACGTCGCCGATCGGCGCCGCCCGCACCTCACCGCCCCGGTCGGCGAACTCCTGGTAGCCGTCCTCGTAGTAGAGGTTCGGGTCGCGCCGCCAGGTCGCCTCCAGCGCGTCGGCGAGCGCGTCGGCCACCTGCGGCTCGATCAGCGTCGCGCCGATGTACTCCCCGTACGCCTCGAGCGGGTCCATGATCTTGGTGATCCGGGTGAGCTGGCCGGCCGCGTCGAAGGTGGTCTTCATCTCCTCCTCGGCCAGCGCCTTGATGTTGTCGATCGCCAGCAGGATGCCCGGGCCGCGCTCGGCCAGCAGGGTCTTCTCCACGCTCACCGGGTGCACGGTGTCGCCGTTGACCAGCAGTACGCCCCGGGCGAAGTGCTCCCGGGCCAGCCAGAGCGAGTAGGCGTTGTTCCACTCCTCGGCCTTGTCGTTGTGCACCAGCGTGATCGTCACGCCGTACTTCTGCTCCAGGGCCGCCTGCCGTTGGACGACCGCGTCCGCCGCGTAGCCGACCACGATCACCACCTCGGTCAGCCCGACCTCGGCGAGGTTGCGCAGCGCGATGTCCAGGATGGTGGTCTCACCGTCCACCGGCACCAACGCCTTGGGCAGGGTGTCGGTGTACGGGCGCAGTCGGCGCCCCGCACCGGCCGCGAGCACCATCCCGATCATGCCGGCATCCTCCTCCGTACGACTCCGGGTCACCGGTGGAGGATAGCCCCGGGTGACTTTGCCGCTGCCGCCAACCGTGGGTCAACCCGGCAGGGCCGCCAGGTCGGCGAGCATCGCCAGCCGCTCCTCCGCGGTCAGCACCAGGTACGGCCCGGCGGCCCGGCGGTCCGTCTCCAGCTCGATCGCCAGCCGCTCCGCCCCGGACGGCAGCTCCGCGATGCTCGCCGCGGTGTGCCCCGCCGCGGTCCACGCCGCCGCGTGCGCGTCCGCGCGGTGGTACCGCAGCGTGCCGAGCCGGTTGAGCAGCAGCACGCCCGGCGGTATGCCCTCCGGTTCGTACGGCGGGGCCATCGCGCCGAAGGCCGAGCCCGTCCCCGCCGGGTCGGCGTCGGCCAGCACCAGCGCGTACCCGAGCAGCCGGCCGAGCGCCTCCACCAGCCGGATCACCCGGTCGTCGTGGCCGGCCCAGAGCTCCTCGGTCACCTCGGCGTGCACCTGGTAGATCTCGGCGAGGAAGGCGAGCCCGCGTTCCGTGGCGCAGAAGCCGCCGTCCGGTGCCCGCTGGATCATCCCGTGGGCGACCTGCTTGTCCAGTGCCCGCCGGCAGGCGGCCGGATCCCGGTAGCGGGTCACCGCCGCGAAGCCCGGCCCGTCCACCGTCCCGCCCGGCGCGGCCAGGCGGGTGCGGAACTCGACCAGGAAGCCGGTCGCGGCCGGCCCGCCGTACCGTGAGCTGAGCTCCGCGCCGCCGCCGTCGCGGCCGGCGAGCATGCCGGCGACGAAGGCCCGGTCGACCGCCGGGGCGACCAGCCCGGCGAACCGGTGCGGCGCCAGCTCGACGCCGTCGCTCACAGACCGATCGACCGCAGCGCGGCGAAGCCGTTCTCGGCGACCCGCCGGATCAGCCCGTCGTTGACGTCGCGGTGCTCGTCCAGCAGCGCCACGTCCGCCTCGCCCAGCCAGCGGAACTCGGTGTGCTTGCCGGCCTCCAGCCGGGGCCGGGCCAGGTCGCCGTCGACCCGGACCAGGAAGTCGGTTTCCAGCCGCTCCCGGCCGTCGTCGCCGGTCCAGTGGTACTCACCGACCAGCCCGAGGACGTGCGAGACGCTCCAGCCGGTCTCCTCGGTGACCTCCCGGCGCAGCGCCTCCTCGACGCTCTCGCCCGGCTCGACGTGGCCGCCGACGATGTCCCAGCAGTTGGGCAGGAGGGCCCGGTCCGGAGACCGGCGCTGGATGAAGATGCGGCCGTCGTCGTCCACGATCAGCGCGCCGGCGCAACGGAGAGGCTCGGTGGGCACGTGAAGACAGTAGCGAGCCGGAGCCGTTTCCGGCGATGTCCGGCCTTGTCCCGAACGCATCGAGGGCCCACCATGTCCCTACCGGTGCCGCCGTCCCACAGGGGTGATGCGTGATGCAGGTTCGGGAAGCGATGTCCAGTGAGGTTCTCGTGGTCGGCCCGGAGCACACGCTCCGGCAGGCGGCCCGGATGATGTCGGCCCGCAGGGTGGGCTCGGCGGTGGTGATCGATCCCGACTCCGAGGGGATCGGGATCATGACGGAACGTGATGTGCTCAACGCGATCGGCGCGGGGTTGGACTGCGACGTCGAACGCACCGCGGCCCACCTGACCTGGGACGTGGTCTACGCCGGCCCGGACTGGACGGTGGAGGAGGCGGCGGCGGCGATGGCCCGTGGCGGCTTCCGGCACCTGGTGGTGCTCGACGGCCGGGAGGTGGCCGGGGTGATCTCGGTCCGCGACCTGATGCGGGTCTGGGCCCGGCAGCACGCGCCCACCGGGGTCTGATCCCGCAGACGACGATGGCCCGGCCGATACCGGCCGGGCCATCGCGGTGTCACGCCTCAGTTCACGGACCGACGAAGACCGCCGCGCCACGCCAGTCGGCACCGTCCAGGCCGGGGCCGCTGACCGTGGTGGAGAACTGCGGTTCCGACGGGTCGGTCGGCCAGATCATCTTCTCCAGGTTGCCGTTGCTCTGCCGGACCACGTACAGCGAGTTGTCGGCGGTGAAGACGCCGCCCGCCCCGGCGAAGAACGCCGAGGTCATGTACGTGAACCGGTCGGCGCCGACGGTGCCGCTGTCCGGGGTGAACCAGCGCCAGTAGAGGCTGCTCTGCCCGGCGAGCGTGTAGTACAGCCGGCCGTCCTTGAAGAACATGCCGGTCACGCTCGGGATCTCGGCGTAGAAGTTCGTCGTCGAGCCGGCGTACGTCTGCGACTCACCCTCCTTGGCGGAACCGGTCTCCACGGTGTCCCACGTGGCGTCGTGGTACGGGTCGACCTTGCTCGGCGTACCGAAGGCCGCGCCGTCGAAGGACCGCTTCCAGAGCGAGCCGTTCATCCCGTAGAACAACGTGCCGCCGACCCAGAAGCCGCCCTTGGCGGACGACCAGGCGGTGCCGTCGGGGTTGTTGACCGGGGTGGCCGAGCCGGCCGCCGAAACGCCGTCGTACGACCGCTTCGAGACGCTGTTCAGCTCGGCCGCGGTCGGCAGCGGCGCCACCTTGACCAGCTCGATGGCCTGCACCAGCGGGTTCTCCACGACCCGACCGAAGTCGATGTCGACGTTGCCGTCACTGGTGATGGTGACGGCGCGCATCGTGCCCCGGTCGGTGCCACCGGCCTCGACCACCGGGTCGAAGTCGTTCAGCCGGACCAGGCCGTCGATGCTGACGTCGAAGATCCGCTTGCCCGGGGTGGCGGTGCCGGAGTACCGGTTGGCCAGGTAGATCCGCACCTGCACCTGCTGACCGGCCGGCACCGGGAAGTCCCACTGCATGTCCGGCGCGGTGCTCGGGTCCCACCGCTCGTCGCTGTAGATGGCGGCCGGGGTGCCGGCCGGAACCGTGGCGTCGAGGGTGGCCAGGGTGGTGTAGCCCTTGGTGGTGCTGCCCACGTTGTGGTACTGGCTGGGGGCGTCGATGGTGTCGGTCGCCCAGGCCGGGCCGCTGGCCGCGGTGACCGCGGGACCGCCCGCGTTGATCCGGTACAGCACGTCGTTCGCGGTGGGCGCCGGCGCCGACTGCACGATCTCGATCGCCTGGACCAGCGGGTTCTCCAGGACGTGACCGAAGTCGATGTCCACGTTGCCGTCACTGATCATCGGGAACGACCGCATGGTGCCCCGGTCCGTGCCGCCGGCGGCGGCGACCGGGTCGAAGCGGTCCAGCTTCAGCGTGCCGTCGATGCTCACGTTGAAGATGCGCTTACCGACCGTGCCGGTCGTCGGGTACCGGTTGGCCAGGTAGAGCCGCACCTGGATCTGGGCGCCGGCCGGCACCGGGAAGTCCCACTGCATCTCCGGCGCGGTGGCCGGGTCCCAGCGCTCGCTGCTGAACACGTCCACCGGGGTGCTGGACGGCACCGTGGAGTCCAGGGTGGCCGGGGTGGTGTACGTGTTGACGTTGCTGCCGGTGTTGTGGTTCTTGCTCGGGGTCGCCACCGTGTCGGCCGCCCACGCCGGGCCACCGTCGACCGCGGCGATCTGCGGCCCGCCGGCGTTGACCCGGTAGAGCACCTGGGTCGGCGTGGCCTTGCCCGCCTGGTAGACGTCGCCGGGCAGGTCCTTGACCGCGGTGGAGTGCGGGGCGTCGCCGCCGGTCAGCGGGAAGAAGGCGATCTTCTGGCGCTTGTACTGGAAGTTGCCGATCCAGTCCTGGTCGCTGCCGAGCCAGAGGCCCCCGGGGGTCACCAGCATCTCGGTGACGCCGTACCCGCGCGGGTGCCGGCCCGGGTTCCAGGCCAGCGGCAGGCCGCTCGCCGGGTCGAGCGCGGCGATGCTGGGCCGGCCGACGGCACCCGGCGCGGCCTTGTCCGTGCCCGAGGAGTTGTTGGACCAGCGGAAGTGGCCGCCGACGTAGACGGCCTGCTCGCTGATGCCGACGGAGAGGAAGGTGTCACCGCCGCTGTAGTTGACCCAGGTCGGCTGCTGTCCGCCGCCGGTCGCCGCGGTTTCCCACCGCGCCGCCGAGTCACAGAGCCCCGGGTACGCCCCGCCGGTGGTGGCCACCACGAAGTACTTGCCGTCCGGCGAGAACTGCACGTCGCGGACGTACGAGTCGAAGGAGAGGGCCCGGCAGGTCGGGGTGTAGCGGTCGGTGTTCCAGTCCATCACGGTGGCCGAGGTGTCACCGAGGCTGATCCGCACGATCTGGTCGTGCAGCACCCCGTCGGCCTTCTTGAAGTTGCCGATGACGACGAGCTGGTTGCCGTCCGGCGAGAGGGCGAGCTTCTCCGGCCCGACGCCGGCCTTCGCGCCCGTGCTGCCCTCGGTCCAGTTGTGGTTCTCAGTCAGGGGAATGTTCAGGTAGCTGTCCAGCGCGCCGGTGGCGGCGTCCAACGAGGCGAGACCGTTGCGGGTGCTCGCGTCGGCGGTGGTGAAGATGCCGCCGACCAGCAGCCGGTCACCCACCTTGGCGATGTCGTTGATGGTGCCGTTGAACGCCGGCCCCTTGAAGGTGGTGACCAGCGAGCCGTCGGCGATGTTGACCAACGCCAGCTTGCGCCGGTTGACGCCGTTGGCAATGGTGAACTCACCGGCGAGGTAGACCGTGCCGGCGGTCGGCCCGGGGAGCACCGCGTTCACCGGACGGTCGAGCACGGGCTTGAAGGCGGGGTCGATGTCACCGGTGGCCTTGTCGAAGGCCAGCACGTACTTCTGGGTGACGGTGGTGGCCGAGCCGCGGTCCTGCGCCTGGGTGAACGACCCGGCGGCGATCACCTTCGTGCCGGCGTCGTAGATGGCCACCACGCTGCCGTCGAGGATGTTCGGCGTCTGGGCGGACGGCACGTCCGCGACCACGGTGTCGTGGTTCGGCGCGGCGGCGAGGGCAGGGCTGGCCGTGAATAGGCTGGCGACGCCGAGGACGGCGGCACCGAACAGGGACACCGTGCGGTGTCTCAGTAACGAGGAAGGCACAGGCAACTCCGGAGGCGCGTCGGAGAGCTGTGATCGGGGCCGGGGATCGGAGCGGTGTGAGGCGTCCGACCGGCGCGATCGACCACAGACGTGAAAGCAACACCTTCTCGCATCGAGGTGCGCCGCGTCCACCCGGGATCGTGATATTGGCCGAGCAATCCGTCGGGCCGACCCGCCGAGCCAGTGCGGATCACACGAAAAGACGAGCCCCGATCACCGGGCCGGGGTCGCGGTGGCGGTCAGGTCGGGTGGCGGCGGCGAGAAGTACGGGTCGGTGGCCATCTCCCGGAACACGGCCTCGCTCTCCGGATCGTTGCCGAACGTGCTGTCGTACAACGGCTTGGTGGTCTGCCTCGCGGCGAAGTAGAGCGCGCCCTTGATCTGCGGGTGCTTCTTCAGGTACGGGCCCACCTCACGCAGCCAGTCGGCGCGCTGCCCGGGCCGGCCCTCCTGGGTCAGGCCGAACTCGCCGATCACCACCGGCCGGGGGTGCTGCTGGGCGAAGGCCATGAAGTGGTCCATCCGGTTGCTGAAGCTGGCCCACTCCGGGCCCGGGTAGACGTCGGCGCAGAGCCAGTCCACCTGGTCGTCACCCGGGTAGTACGCCGCCGCGGCCCGCTCGTCCTCGGCGAACCCGTCCGCGTGCGGACACCACACCCAGCCCGCGTTGGTGACCCCGACCTCGGTGAAGATGGCCCGGATGTGCTTCCAGGCGGCGACGTAGTCCTCCGGCGAGTGGATGCTGGCGGCCAGGTTGGGCCGGTCCATCTCCCAGCGGTACCGCAGCAGCACCGGCAGCCCGAACGCCTTCACGTCCTCGGCCCGCTGCCGGATCAGCGAGTCGTAGGTGCCGCTGACCGTCGACCGGGTGTCCGTGCCCTGCCAGGAGATCATCTGGAGCTTCCCCATGGCCTGGAACGCCTGCTCCGTGGCGCCCGGGAAGGACTCGTTCCACTGGTGGAACATGTGCGCCATGGTGAGCTTCCCGCCCGCGGCCCGGTTGAACTGGTCGAGCGCGGCGGCCCGCCCGGTGGCGTTGTGCCACTGTGGCTTGACCCAGGCACCGAGCCAGGCGCCCTCCTCCGGCGGCTCCGGGCCGAGCCCGGTGGTCCGCACCGGGCCGGTCCGCGGCTCCACCGTGGGCGGTGACGCCACCGTCGTCGCCGGCCCCGCCGGCCGTCCGGCGGGCCCCGACTCGCAGGCCGCCACCGCCGGTGCCAGGCAGGCCAGAGCGAGCACGGCCGCCATCGTCCGTCGTAGTCGTCGTACCACCGCAACCTCTCCCCAGGAAGGTCGCCGGCCCCCGTGACCCCGGGCTCCGCGTCAGCGGAGCCCGGGGTGGCCGGACGACCTGAAGCACTCTACCGGTGCGACGGCCCTCACCTGGGGTAGCCGAGTTCGGTCAGCAGCGGCTCCGCCTGGGCCAGGACGTCGGCGAGGTCGGTCTCGCTCAGCCGGGCCTGCCACCGGCCGACCGAGCCGGGGCGGGCCTGGCCGAACCGGGCGTGCAGGGCCTCCCGGCCCGCCGGGTCGCCGACCTCCAGGAAGTCGGCGACCACCTCGGCCGCCTCGGCGGGCCGGGTGACGATGTCCTCGTAGCGCAGGTGACGCACCCGCTCGGCGGGCAGCTCGGCGAGCTGGGCCAGGGCGCTGCTGGTGAACCGGCGCCACATCCAGGCCGACCGGGCCAGGTCGGAGACCCGGCTGAACTCCTCCCGCCGCTCCGGCTCGACCCAGAACCGCGGTGCCGCGCCCCACGGGGTGCCTCCCCGGCCGCTCTGCCCGCTGCCGGTCGACGCGGCGTTGAGCCACGGCTGCTCGGCGTGCGACACCGCAACGTCCCGGCCGTCCCGGTAGACGTGCAGGAACACCGCGTCGGGAAAGACCTCGGTCAGGAACGGCACGATGAAGCAGTTCTCCGGGTCCTTCTCGGCGAACCGCAGCCCGCCGTGGCCGGAGGCGGCGAGCAGCGCGCCGTAGTAGCCACGGAAGTAGCGGGCCGCCCGCTGCGGGGTCCAGCTGCCCTCGTACACGCAGCGGGCCACCGCCTTGGTCAGCCGCGGCTCGAAGTGGTACGACACCTCCGGCAGCGCCCCCACGCAACTGCCCAGGAAGGTGGTGCCGGAGCGCGGCGCGCCGAGGATGAAGATCGGCCGCTCGACCTTGAGGCTCAGCTTCCGGCCGGCGGCCGGCACCGGACGCTCCAACTCCCGGCGTTCCTTCCGGTCCGCCACCAGACCGACGGCGGCGAGTTTCGCGGCCTTCACGGCGGAGAGGCCGGTGTGCGGGGCGAGGGGCGTGCTGCTGGTCATCGGTGTCCCATCGGTGCGCAGGGGCAGGTCACGACTGTGCGGCGGGCGCCGGACCGGAGCGGTTCCGGCTCCGGCGCAGCGCGCGGAGCGCGTCGAGGTGCAGGGTGGCCCGCCAGTGCCAGGCGCCGGCCAGGTACGCGGCCGCGCCGACCGCCGTCACCAGGGCGAGCACCGGCGCCGCCGCGCCGAGCAGGCTGGCCAGCCCGAGCGGCAGTCCGAACGCGGCCGTGGCGAGGGCCATCGCGGCGCGGGTGCCCCGCCCGAACGGGTGCAGCCGCAGCGACCACCAGAGCTGGGCCAGCGGTATCAGGTTGGTGAGCAGGATGGACGCGGTCCAGGCCAGGGCGGCGCCGACGATGCCGTACACCGGGATGAGCGCGACGTTGGCGACCACGTTGACCGCGGTGCCGGCCATCGCGTTGTAGAAGGTCCAGGCGGTCCGGCCGGCCATGTTGAGCACCATGTCGACCATGCCGCAGCCGGTCGCCACCAGCATGGTCAGCGCGAGCAGCACCACCACCCGCCGGCCGGCGCCGTAGCCGGCGCCGAACAGCGCCAGCATCGGCCCCGCGAACGCGGCGAAGACCAGGTACGCCGGCCAGGACAGCAGCACCAGCCAGCCGGTCGCGGCCTGGTAGAGCTGCCGCGCCTCGGCCTTGTCGTCGCGGGCGAAGGCGGCGGCCATCCGGTGCTGCACCGAGCCGGCCAGCGCCACGCTGGAGAGCTGGCCCAGCGCGAGGAACCGCGTCGCCGCCGTGTAGACCGCCGCGTCGGCCGGCCCGCGCAGCGCGCTGAGCAGCACGATGTCGAGCCGCTGCACGATGATGGCGGCCAGGCTGCTCAGCGCCCGCGGCCCGGTGAACCGCCAGAACGGTCCGGCCAGCTCGCCCGCCGGCACCGGCCGGGCGACCTCGCGTTCGGCGCGGCGGACCAGCCGGCCGAGCCAGGCCAGCGCGACGGCGGCGGCCAGCAGGTAGGGAACCGCCCAGGCCAGCGGCAGCGCGCTGGTGGCGGAGAGGCCGAGCCAGGCGGCCACGGCGACCGCGACGAACTGGACCAGGGTGCGGCCGAGCCGTTCCACGGTGAGCAGCGGGCGCATCTGGCCGAAGCCCCGGCAGGCGGCGAGCGCGTAGTCGGTGAGCGCCGCCAGCGGCACGAAGGCCAGCAGGATGCGCAGCGCGGTGACCGCGCCCGGGCCCGCCTCCGGCATGGTCAGCCGGGCCAGTGCCGGCGCGGCCAGCCAGCCGACCAGGGCGAGCAGCGCCCCGACGGCCAGCACCGGGAGCAGCCCGGCCAGGATCGTGCCGCGGATCCGGTCACGCTGGTCGAGGGCCCGGTACCGGCTGACGAAGTAGACCGTGCCCACGTCGGTGCCGAGCCGGGCCGCCGACGACGCGATCATGAAGGCGCTGGCGGCGGCGAAGAACATGCCGGCCTCGCGGACCGACCAGCCCCGGGTGATGACGATGTTCAGGCCGAAGCCGGCCACCGCCGCGACGCCGACCCCGACCAGGTTGGCAAAGCCCTGCCGGGCCGCGCCCCCCAGGCCGGCGCCCGCCGCCGGGGCCGGGCCGACCGCGGGAACCGTCGCCGTCGCCCCGTCGCCCGGGTCCGTCCGGGTCACCGCCGCCACGACGGCACGCGTCCCCACCAGGAGGCCAGCCGTTCGTCGTACGGGGCGAAGTGCTCCTCCAGCCGGGCCCGCAGCTCCGCCGACATGGGCGAGCGGGAGCGCGAGTTGTGCTTGCCGAAGGCGATGTCCGCCCAGTGCGGCAGGCCGAGGAAGTCGCAGACCGCGTCGAACGCCGGCCGCGGGTCGGCGAAGAAGTCGTCGCTGTCGATCACGTGCAGCCGATCCCGGCCGACCAGCGACTCCAGCCGCTCCAGCTGCTCGATGTACCGCCCCCGGGCCAGGTACGCGTTGTGCTGGAGGTGGTGGCTCAGGTACGCCGGGTCGGCGGTCATCCGCTCCCGCTCGCCGGCGGTCCGCTCCTCCTCCAGCTCCAGTGCCCGTTCGAACGACGACTCGGTCTCGTAGCCCCGGGCCAGCTCGTGCGAGTGCGCCGAGTACGCCCGCTCCACCGGGTCGCGCAGCAGCACCAGCAGCCGCACCCCGGGCAGGTCCTTGGCGATCCGTGCCCCGGCCAGCGGGTGGAACATGTAGAACGGGCTCGACTCGCCGGTGATCCCCCGGACGCCGACCTGCCCCCGGACCGCCGCCGCCTTCGCGGTGGTGGGGAAGTGCCCGAGGTACCAGTTCATCCCCCGGTGGTAGTCGGTGTCGAAGTAGTGCACGCCCTTGTGGTACGCCGGCGGCAGCACCGCGGGGTGCTGGGAGAGCGTCTTGAACAGCGAGGTGGTGCCGCAGCGCTGCGCCCCCACGATCAGGAATCCGGGCGTCATCCGGGATCCGGCGGTCAGCCGACCGACCGTCCGGCTCACCGACTTCACCGCGCGGAGCGCCTGCTCCTTGGCCACCGTCACGTCCCCACTCCTCACTCTCACCGGGCCCGACGGGCCAGGTGCTCCTCGACGGCCGGCAGCAGCCAGGCGTCGACGTGCCCCAGTCGGGCACCCGCCTCCGCCTGCCGGTCCCGCAGATAGCGCGCGGCCAGCTCCACCAGGTACAGCACGGCGACCAGGTCGGCGTCCCGGCCGTCCTGGTTGAACGGCGCCAGCGTGCCCGCCGCGCCCTCGATCAACGCCCGGGCCGCCGCCGTCGGTTCCACGCCGTCGTGGCCGATGGCGGTCTGCACCGCGCGGTGCAGCGCGTCGTAGCCCGCCGGCACGTCGCCTTCGAACCGTTCCCAGTCCCACACCAGCACCCGGCCGTCGGCGAGCGCGGCGCTGTTGCCGCCGTTCCAGTCGCCGTGCCAGGCGCCGAAGGCCACCGTCGGGTCGGCGTCCGCGACGCTCTTCAGCACCGCGTGCAGCCGTCCGGCCTCCGGCCGCGCGCCCAGGTCGTCGATCGCCTCGGCCAGCCGGGCCGCGTGCCCGCTCCCGGCGTACGACCGCCGCCGTACCCCGAGACAGCCGGCCACCGCCACCATCGCCGCCCGCTCCGCCGCCTCGGCGGCGGCCGGATCGGCCCGGGGCAGCCGCACCGGCAGTGCCTCCTGCACCAGCAGCGCGTGCCCGTGCCAGTCGCCGTGGTGCAGCACGCCGGCCACGGTCACCGGGCCCAGCGGCAGGTCGGCGAGCCGGCGCAGCGCGGCGGCCTCGACGTCGACCAGGGTCCGGGTGAGCGGGTCGACGCCCAGCTTCGCGTACCCGAGCGCCCGGCCGTCCGGGTCGAGCAGTTGCAGCACCGGCTTGCGGTTCGCCCGGGCCGGCCCGATGTGCATGCTGACCAGCGCCGGGGCGGCCAGCACCTCGGCCAGGTGCGCGTCGAGCGTGCCGCCGGCCGCGTCCTCCACCACCAACCGGTCGCGGAACACCAGCGGCCCCAGCCCGAGCCGGAACGCGGTGGCCAGCCCCTGCCGGACCAGCTTCGCCTTCCGGCCGACCGCCTCGGTGGAGTGCCGGACGGCGCTCGCCGCGGCCCGGGGCGACCCGGTGGGCACCAGCAGCCGCGGCCGGGCCGCCGACGGCACCACCACCCAGCCGCCCCGCCCGCCCCGGCTCAGCGCCGGTTCGGCCGGCGCGGGCCAGATCAGCCCGGCCAGCTCACCGAGGTACGCGGACCGGCCGTCGCCGTCCGGGGGAACACGGAACACCATCAGCGGTCACCGGCTGCTTCGATTCGGGCCCGCAACCCGCCCACGGTGCTCCTGGGCGGCGCCGGCGCGACGGCCCGGCGCAGCCGGTCGTTGCGGGCGAGCAGGGCGACCGAGATCAGGCCGTAGGCGAGGGTGGCTTCCATTGCCCCGTAGGTGAACTGGAAGAAGAGCATCAGGATCAACACCAGGCTGCCAGCGATGCCGATCGCGCTGTGGTCGTGCCGGAACCGCCAGAGGCTGTAGAGGAAGAAGGCGCTGTAGCAGAACGCGCCGACGTACCCCTGGCCGACGAGCAGGGCCCAGAGCTGGCCGTTGCTGCCCAGCTCCCGGTTGCCGCACTGCTTGCAGTCGTCGGACTTGCCGATCGCGATCGACCGGTTGCTGCCGATCAGCGCCCGGTTGCCGCCGTACCCGAGGACGGGCGAGTGGTTCGCCGCGCTGACCGCGCCCTCCGAGAGGGTGGTCCGGATGTCGTCGCTGTGGCCGTTCTGCAGGCGTTCGTCGAAGGTCTTGCCGAGCGGGGTGGCGATGATCAGGATGCCGATCATCCCGACCGCGAGGGCCAGCCCGCCGAGCACCGCCATCCGGCCGCGCAGCGCCAGCCGGATCGCCACGTAGACGGCGGAGATGCCCAGGCCGATCCAGAGCCCTCGGTTGAGCGAGTAGATGATCGGGAAGATCGCCGCCAGCGCGATCGCGATGCCCAGCAACCGGCGCACCGGCCGGCCCAGCACCACCCAGCCGACCAGCAGCCAGATCAGCAGGATCGCGGTGTTCTCGCCCCACGAGTTGGTGTATTCGAACGGGGCCGAGGGCCGCGGCGAGCTGGCCTCGCCCTCCAGCACCTGCTGGACCTGGGCGAACTCCACGTCCATCAGCGAGGCGACGAAGGGCTGGCTGGCGATGGAGTCCGGCAGCACGAAGCGCAGCGGCGCGACGAAGCTGAAGGTGGGGAAGAGCGAGCCGAGGTACCCGCCGATCACCACGACGACGGCCATGAAGCCGAAGAGCCGGACCACTCGCCGCTGGGGCAGCTCCCGTTCGCGCAGGTTGAGCACGTAGAGCATGACCACGGTCATGGCGAGGAAGTTGGCGAGCCGGATGGCCCAGCCGATGTAGCGGCCGCCGCCCGTCGGGGCCAGCGTGTTGGGCGCGGCGAGGTCGAGCATCAGCGCCGAGAGCAGCACCCAGAGCAGCAGCACGAGCCAGATCCCGAACCCGGGCGGCACCCGTACCGGGCCGCGGCGGCGCAGCTGCACCACCATCGGCACCGCCAGGATCACGAAGATGAACGTGGACACCCCGAGCGCCCACCACAGTGGGTAGAGCACGAAGAGCGCCGTCAACGGCCACCCCGCCGGCAGCCGCAACGACCGGCCCCGAGGCCGGATCGGCGCCGGCGCGAGCCGGGTGGTGCCGGGCCGGGGAAGATCCCCGCCGACGGGAGCGGAGCCGCGGGCGGTGCGGTGCGGGGTGGCCGTACTCATTTAACGGTGACCTTGGCGCTGGTCGGCGCGTAGATCACCCAGGCGTTGCCGGGCTGCGGGTGCAGCAGGTCGCCGCCCAGGTCGGCGACGTTGCAGACCAGCTGCTGGCCGGGCTTGCGCCACGTCCCCCGCGCGCTGGACGGGCCGGACACGGCAAGGACGGCGCCCTCGCCGAAGACGGTGGCCGACGGCAGGGAGCGCGGCGACGGATTGCGGACGTCCAGCGTCCGGTACTCCATGGTCAGCACGATCACCGAGGCGGCGGTGACCGTCGCCGTGCCGACCTTGCCGACCCAGACCGACTTCTGCTCGTCGTACCGCCAGACCATCGGCGGGCCGCCGGAGACCGCGACGGTCAGCTCCCGGGCCGGGACGAGGTCCCGCCCGGCCAGCGCGGCGCCGGCGGTGGCGTAGTCGAGGACCGGCGTGGGCGGCTGGCCACCCTTCGGCGCGGCCTTCCAGAGCGCGGCGGTCGAGGTGTAGTCGGAGGCGAAGACCTTGTCGCCGTCGTCGGCCGGGGTGATCCCGGCGAGCCCGGACTTCTCGAACTGGCTGAGGAAGCCGGTCGGGCCGCCGTCGTAGCCGACGAAGGGCCGCAGCACGCCCGCCGAGCGGAAGTCCACCGGGCGAATCTCGGTGACCGGACCGATCTTGGTGGCGTCCCGGGACTGGAACACCGCCGTCAGGTGCAGGGAGTCGGACTCGGCGAACTCGACGTACACCAGATCGGCCGAGCCCAGGCCGGCCGGTGCGGTCGACGGGGTGACCCGGATCGGCACGGCGAGCGCCTGCCGGGTCGCCACCGGCGCGGCGCTGACCGGCAGGCCGGTCAGGGGCGCCGCAGGCTGACTCGGGGTCGGGCTCGGGGCGGGGGTCGCCGCCGCGGCGCCCGGGTCGACCACGTCGGTGCCGCCGGCGGGCTGGGGTTCGCTGCACGCCGTGCCGAAGCCGACCACGAGGGCCGGGGCGAGGGCGGCGCGCAGCATCTGCCGGCGGTTCACCCCAGGTCCTCGCCGGAGTCGAGGGCGTAGCTGCTCCGGGTCGGGCCGTCGGTGCCCGCGCCGTCGCCCCGCGACCGGTAGGTGCTGCCGAGCCCGGTGCCGGTCATCGGCAGCGGACCGGCCGGCTTGGCCGAACCGGAGGCGCCCCCCGGGGTCGCGGTGCCGGCGGAGGCGCCCGACGGCGACGGCTTCATCCGGGGCAGCACCATGGTCGACTCCACCGACGGTGCACCGGCGGTCGGGCCGAGGGGCGGCCGGGGCTTGGGCCGGTTGGCCGGGGCGGCCGGCTTGCTCGGCGCGGCGCCGCCCGCCGGGGCGGGCAGCCGGGGGACGAGCACGGCACCGATCACCGGGGCGTCGACCTGCTCGAACTGGCGCAGCGCGGCGGTCAGCTCGCCGCTGTGGGTCCGGCCGGCCTCGGCCACCATGATCACCGCGTCGACGTACCGGCCCAGCGCCTGCGCCTCGACCGCGAGGGTCGGCTGGGCCGTCTCGATCAGCACGTGGTCGAAGCGGGCGGACAGCTCGTTGAGGATCTCCAGCAGCGCGGCCACCGGCAGCTCGATGTCCGCGTCGAGGTCGCCGGGGACCAGCACCCGGAGCTGGCCCAGCCCCGGGACCGGGGCCAGCGCCTTCAGCGCCGGGACGTCCCGGCGGAGAACCGCGGCCAGGCTGTGCCGGCCCTCGGCGACCCCGGTGATCGCGGTCAGGGCCGAGTCCGGCTTGGTGGTGATCAGGGCGACCTGCTGGCCGGTGCGGGCGTACGCGGCGGCCAGGTTCGCGGCGACGAACCCGGCGGCGGTGCCGGCCGAGCCGTCGCAGAGCAGGAGCTGACGGCCCCGGCCGGCCTCGGCGGGTTGGGGCACGGCGGAGAGCAGCACGTTGCGCAGCCGGCCCAGCTCGCGGGAGACCTTGTGGGTCGCCGGCAGCAACGCCAGCGTGGAGATCCGCGGCGCAACCTCCAGCAGCAGCGGCAGCCCGACCCGGTCGGTGATGTCCCGGCCCCGGCGGACCCGGGTGTCGAGCCGGTCCAGCAGCAGCGCGAGCACGATGCCCAGCAGCAGGCCGGCACCCATCCCGCTGGCCAGGTTCAGGGTCCGGTTCGGCGAGCTGGGGCTGCTCGGCAGCCGGGCGTCGGAGATGATCTCGCCCGGGTCGGTGTCGGTGGAGAGCAGCGGGCTGAGCCGGTTGTTCAGCGAGGCGAGCTGGTTGGTCAGCACGCTCCGGTCGGCCTCGGCCCGCTCCCGGTCGACCGAGTTGGCCGGCGCCGCCGCGATCCGCCCGGCGACCGCGGTCAGCTGCTTGGTGACGTCCGCCTTCTGCTGATTCAGCGAGGCGATCTCGTTGTCCAGGGTCTTCTGAGCGGTGGCCTTGCGCAGGTCGAGGTACGCCTGCGCGAAGGCGTGCGACCCGGCCTGGGCCTGGGCGGGGCTGTCCGCCTCGTACGCCACCTGGAGGACCTGGCTGTTCGGCGGCACGGTGACCGTCGCCGACTGGAGCAGCTGGTCCGGCGCCGTGGTGCTCTTCATCAGGGTGCGCGCCTTGTCGGCGACGACGAGCGAGCGGACCACCTGCGCCTCGGTGTCGAGGTTCACCTTGGCGTTCGGGTTGCTGTCCGAGCCGGTTCCCATCGGGCGTACCAGCAGTGACGTGGTCGACGTGTACCGCGCGTGCTGGAGCTGGCTCACCGCCAGCCCGCCGGCCGTGCCCAGGACCGCCGCCAGGAGCAGGATCCACCAGCGGCGGCGGAGCCAGCCCAGGTAGGCCATCAGGACGGGTCCGTCCGAGTCGCTCTCGGCCAGGTGGGGTGAGGGCATCAGAGTCTGTCGCTCCCTTTCGACCGAGCCGGGCAGTCCACGGCGCAGCTGGACCGGACCGTGGCTTTGAGTGTCCCCGATCCGAACGATGAGGGAAAGTCTGCTCCCGTTCCGGTAAGCATGCCCAGGTGTAGGCGACCCGCGTAGATGTGGCCGACCCCGCCTGACCATTCGGCGGGGTTCCGCTCTCCCCGCCGCCCTGCCCCGGTCCCGGCGTCCACGTCGACACCTCGGCCCGGGGCCGGTGACCGAATCCTGACACACTCCCGACCCGTTTGGGTGCGGCGGCCCCGAGCCCTGCCGACCTCGCCTGCCGCCGGGCCGGTCAGCGGCGGTCGGAGCCGGCGGGCCTGGTCCGGTGGACGCGGGCCGACCGGTGGCGGCGGATCGGTCCAACGGCCACTTCAGTTGTCCACCCCCGCGCCGATAGGTTGTCATGGCGCGGCCGGGGGTCATTCACGAAAATCCGGGCGCGATCGCACCGGACGGGGGAGGAACGTTGGTAGGCGGGTCAACCGAGGGCTCGGGTCAGGTTCTGCTGGTCGGTTCCAGCGGCGGGCATCTCGCGCAGCTGCTGGCGCTCGAACCGTGGTACCGGGAGCGGGATCGGGCGTGGGTCACGTTCGACACCCCGGACGCCCGCTCGCTGCTCGACGGCGAGGACGTGGTGTGGGCCCACCACCCCACCACCCGGAACCTGCGCAACCTGGTCCGCAACGCCTTCCTGGCGCTGCGCGTGATGCGCCGCCGCCGGGTGGCCGCGGTGGTCACCACCGGCGCGGGGGTGGCCCTGCCGTTCGTCGTCGCGGCCCGGCTCCGCCGGGTCCCGACCGTCTACATCGAGGTGTACGACCGGATCGACAGCGCGACGCTGACCGCCCGGCTGTGCCGCCCGTTCCTCTCCGCGATGCTCGTGCAGTGGGAGGAGCAGCGCCGGATGTACCCGGAGGCGACCGTCGTGGGGAACCTGCTGTGACCGCCAACATCCCCCGGCAGTACGACCGCCGGACTCCGGCGCCGTACGTGCTGGCCGTCGTCGGCACCGACGTGCACCACTTCGACCGCCTGGTGGAGTGGCTGGAACGCTGGCACGCCGACCGGTCTCACGTCCGCCTCGTCCTCCAGTACGGCCACAGTCGCGCCCCGCGCCTGCCCGAGGCCGCCCCGTTCCTCGGTCACGAGGAGCTCCAGCGGGCGATGGCCGAGGCCACGCTGGTGATCAGCCACGGTGGCCCGGCCACCATCACCGAGGCGCGCCGCACGGGTCACCTGCCGATCGTGGTGCCCCGCGACCCGACCCGCCAGGAGCACGTCGACAACCACCAGCAGCTCTTCGCCCGGCGGCTCGGCGCGGCCGGACTGGTCCGGCTCTGCGAGTCCGAGGCCGAGCTGGTCGCCGCCCTCGACGAGGGGCTGGCCGAGCCGAGCCGGTTCGTGCTCGCGGCGGACCCGGACCGGCCGGACCCGCGCGCCGAGGCGGTGGCCCGGGTCGGTCAGGTCGTCGACGACCTGGTGGCCCGGCGGGTACGCCAGCGCACCGGCGGGTGGCGCCGGTGACCGCCGAGAAGCCCCGGGTGCTGTTCGTCGGCGGCCTGGGGCGCAGCGGCTCCACCCTGCTCGAACTGCTCCTCGCGCAGAGCCCGGACGTCTGCGCGGTGGGCGAGGTGGTCCACCTCTGGGAGCGGGCGCTCGGCGCCGACGAGCGGTGCGGCTGCGGCGAACGCTTCACCGCCTGCCCGTTCTGGCAGCAGGTCGGTGAGCGCGCCTTCGGCGGCTGGTCGGCGGTGGACCGGGACGACGTGCTCGCGCTCAAGGACCGGGTCGACCGGACCCGGCACATCCCCCGGCTGGCCAAGGGCTCGCTCGACGGGGCGGAGCTCGCCGACGTCCGCCGGTACGCCGACCTCTACACCCGCATCTACCAGGCGGCCACCGCGGTGACCGGGGCCAGCGTGGTGGTGGATTCCAGCAAGCACGCCTCGCTGGCGTTCGCCCTGCGCTGGGCCGAGGGGCTCGACCTGCGGGTGCTGCACCTGGTCCGGGACAGCCGTGCGGTGGCGTACTCCTGGGGCAAGCAGGTCAGGCGGCCCGAGGTGGTCGACGGCGAGGACTTCATGCCGACGTTCTCCCCGTTCGAGGTGAGCAAGCTGTGGACCGCGCAGAACGCCGCGTTCCACCTGCTGGCGTCCCGGGCGGCGGTGCTCCGGCTGCGCTACGAGGACTTCACCGCCGACCCCGCCGGCACCGTGCGCCGGCTCCGCGAGTTCGCCGGCCTGCCGGACGACCCGGCGGCGCTGCGCATCCTCACCGGCGACGACTCCAGCTCGGCACGTCTCACGCCGCGCGGGGACCTGGAGCCGGCCGCGCCGGTCCGGGTGCACAGCGTCGCCGGCAATCCGCTGCGGTTCAGCGGTGGCCCGCTGCGGGTGCGCCGGGACGAGGCGTGGCGTACCCGGCTGCCCCGGCGCAGCCGGGCCGTGGTCAGCCTGGCCACGCTGCCGTTGCGGGTCCGGTACGGCTACCTGGGCCAGGCGGAACCCGATTCCGTGGAGCAGTCGAGAACTGGAGACACGCAGTGACCGGTCCGAGCATTTCCGTCGTCGTGCCGACGCGGGACCGTCCGGAGCTGCTGCGCGCGGCGCTCGACGCGATCCTCAGCCAGGCGCACCCCGGTCCGATCGAGGCCATCGTGGTCTACGACCAGTCGGAGCCGGACCGGTCGCTGGAGACCGACCACGGCGACCGTCGGGTCCGGGTCATCACCAACACCCGCTCGCCCGGGCTGGCCGGGGCGCGGAACACCGGCATCGAGGCGGCCACCGGCGACCTGGTCGCGTTCTGCGACGACGACGATGAGTGGCTGCCGGGCAAGCTCGCCGCCCAACTGGGCGCGCTCGACGTGCACCCGGACGGGGCGCTGGTGAGCTGCGGCATCCGGGTCAGCTACGACGACCGGACGGTGGACCGGTCGCTGGACCGTTCCCGGGTTTCGCTGGAGGCGCTGCTGCGGGACCGGCTCACCGAACTGCACCCGTCGACCTTCCTGATCCGGCGGGCCGCGCTGGTCGACGGGATCGGGCTGGTTGACGAGCAGATCCCGGGCAGCTACGCGGAGGACTACGAGTTCCTGCTCCGGGCCGCCCGGTACGCCCCGCTGGTCAACGTGGACAGCCCGTACGTGCTGGTCCGGTGGCACAAGCGGTCGTACTTCGCGCAGCGCTGGGAGACCATCTCGACCGCGTTGCAGTGGCTGCTGCGGCGCTACCCGGAGTTCGCCACGGTGCCGCACGGCGAGGCCCGGGTGGCCGGCCAGATCGCCTTCGCGCAGGCCGCGATGGGCAACCGGCGGGACGCCGTCCGGTGGGCGCGGCGCACCCTGGCCCGCAATCCGAAGGAGCCGCGCGCCTACCTGGCGCTCGCGGTGGCGAGCCGCGCGGTGCAGGCCGACCGGGTGCTGCGCACGCTGCACAAGCGCGGCCGGGGCATCTGAGCGAACGGAGACGGGCGGGTGACCCGCAGGGCGCCCGCCCGTCTGCCGTGCTGTCCGGTCAGGCCACGCAGAACGACCGCCAGGCCTGGATGCTCGGCGCGTCCTGCAGGCGGAAGTCACCCTGACTGACCACCTGGTTGTAGTACGCCACGAATTCCGGTCGCTGGCCGTTGAGGTAGCTGGCCATCGCGCGGATCCACGTGGCCCGCCCGGTGCCGGAGTCGCCGGGTACCAGGTCGCTGCCGGTCTCGGCCACGCCCCAGGGCTTGCCCAGCGCCCGGGACTTGCTGATCATGCGGCCGTAGATCTCCTGCGGGGACGCGTACCGCTTCCACTTGACGCCCCAGTTGTAGCAGTCCCAGCCGAGCGTCTCGACCAGGTCGCCGCCGGGGTAGAAGGCGTCGAAGTTCCGGCCGGACTTCGGGTCGAGCGTCCAGCACATCAGGATGACCGTGTTGATCAGGTTGGGGTTGCCCGTCCGGTTGGCCAGGCCGGCGATCCGGCGCCAGGCCGACTTGTACGCGGCGGCCGTGAAGGCGCCCCGCTCGACGTCGTCCTCCGGCTCGTGGAAGTACGACCAGTACACGTTGTGGTCGCGGGGGATCGAGGCGAACCAGGACGCCAGCCGCGAGTCGTACTTGCCGGAGTTGACCTCCTGCGGCGACGCCTTGAAGGAGACCACGACGGTCCGGTCCACGACGTCGGCCCGGCTGCCGTTCCAGGCCGGCGGGAGCCCGGGGTAGAAGACCCGGGCCATCCGCAGCTTGCCGAAGGTCCGGTCCGAGCGGGCCAGCGCCTGGGTGAACGTCTCACCACTCTGCACGGCGATGGAGGCGCCGGGCAGCGTCTGCCGGGTGCCGGTGAACGCCGGGCCCCGCGCCGCGGAGGCGGAGGCGGAGGGCGTGGCGCTGGCCGGCCGGCCGCCGAGCCCGGCCACCCCGCTCGGGTCGGCCGAGGGCGCGCCCGTTCCCGGGGCGGGCGCCCCGGTCGGGGCGGGAGCGGGCTGCGTCGCGCCGGCCTGCGGTGGCGCCGGATCGGGCTCGCGCAGCGTGGCCACGGCCACCCCGCCGCTGGCCACGGCGATGGTCACGGCCGCCGCCACGGCCAGCCGCCAGCGGCGCCGGGGGCTGGCCGGTGGTGCGGGCGGCGGCGTGGCGCCGGGCCACCGCTGGTCCGGGCCACCCGCCACCGGCGGGACCGACCCGGCGTCGCCGGGCCACGGCTGCGTCGGCTCCGGCGGCGTCGCCCGGGTGTCGCCGGGCCACGGCTGCGCCGGGCCGGGAACCGTCCGGTGGCCGGCGTCCGGCCAGCCCTGCTCCGGGTCGGCGACGTCCGGGTACCCGGGGTCCGCGTGTCCGGCGTCCGCCCAGCCCTGCTCGGGGCGGACGTCCGTGGCGACGGGACCGGTCGGCTCCCCGCCCCGGGGCCAGGGCAGCGCCGACCCGGCGGCCTCCGTCCGTACGGCGTCGGGGTGCGCCGGGTGGCGGGCGTCCGGCCACGGCAGGGCCGGCGCGGCGGCCGGGTCGCCCTGCTGGCGGGGAATGTCCTGCCCCGGCCAGAGGCCGGTCGGCTGTGACGATCCGACGACGCTGTGCTGGTCTCGCTCGGCCGGCATGACCCTCCCTGGCTGGCGGCGGCCCGTCTGGGGCGGTAGGTCGGAGATGTTTCCCGCCCGACACTATCCCCCGGTCACCTGGGCCATGGGTACCGTGACACTCAGCCGAACGCCTCACCGGTGCTGCCGGTGACGGTCGAAGCGGGCATCTCGACCCCGGTCCGGCCGATCGCGTCGAGCAGCCGCCCGGCGTGTTCGGGGCGGCAGACCAGCAGGTCGGGCAGGCGCGGGTCGGCCCGGTTGTAGCGCAGTGGCGAGCCGTCGATCCGGGAGGCGTGCATCCCGGCGCCGAGAGCGACGGCGACCGGCGCGGCCGAGTCCCACTCGTACTGGCCGCCCGCGTGGACGTACGCGTCGACCTCGCCGGTCACCACCGCGCAGACCTTGACGCCGGCGGAGCCCATCGGCACGGCGCGGGCGTCGAGCAGCTCGACGAGTTCGCCGACGAAGGCGGGTGGTCGGCTGCGACTCACCGCGATGCGCAGCGGGCCGTCCACCGGGTTCGGAGTCGGGCAGCGGGTGCCGAGGATCAGCGGCGCACCGTCCAGGGTGGTCCGTGCCGGCATGCCGACCGCGCCGGCGACCAGCCGGCCGTCGGGACCGGCCGACCGCTGCCAGAGCGCCACGTGCACCGCCCAGTCGGTCCGCCCGGCCTCGGAGAACTCCCGGGTGCCGTCGAGCGGGTCGATGATCCAGACCCGGTCGGCGTTGAGCCGGGCGGGGGCGTCGCCCTCCCCGGCGGCCCAGGCCCGCCGGGCGTCGGCCTCTTCCTCGGAGAGCACCGCGTCCGCGGGCCGCCACCGGGCCAGCGCGGTGGTCATCAGCTCGTGTGAGGCCCGGTCACCGGCGTCCTTCAGGGCGGCCGGGTCCGCGAAGCCGTGCTGGGCCCGCAGGGCGGTCAGCGCCTCACCCGCCCGCCCGGCCAGCCACTCCGCGAAGGCCTGGTCGTCGAGCTGACCGGTTCCGTCCTGGGTCACGTGCGCCACCACCTCGTCCTGGTCCGACAGCGACCTGCAATCCTCGGGTCGCCTGCGATCTTCCGGCCAGCGTACGGTCCGACCGGCGACCGGTCGCGAGCCCGTCTCGGATCTCGGCCGGCCCAGGTGGACGGTTCGACTGCCCGCATGTTGAACTTCGCGTGTATGCCGGCCGGACCGGCAGGACCAGGCCCTAGGCTCGTGCGCATGACCGCCGAGCAGCTGATCTCCTTCGCCCGTGGCGCTCCCTCGCTGGACATCGTGGATGTCGAGGGGCTCAAGGCCGCCGCCGTCCGCGCCTTCGACGCCGACCCCGCCGGGATCACGGCGTACGGCACCTCCGTCGGCTACCCGCCCCTGCGCAAGTGGATCGCGGAGAAGCACGGCGTCGACATCGACCAGGTGCTGATCACCAACGGCTCGCTCCAGGCCGACGCCTTCCTCTTCGACCACCTGGTCCGGCGCGGCGACGCGGTCGTCGTGGAGCGCCCGACGTACGACCGGACGCTGCTCAACCTGCAGAAGATGGGCAGCGAGATCCACAGCGTCTCGGTCCAGCCGGACGGCCTGGACACCGCGGAGCTGCGCAAGCTGCTCGAGTCGGGGGTGCGGCCGCGGCTGGCGCACGTCATCCCGAACTACCAGAATCCGGCCGGCGTGACGCTCTCCCTGGAGAAGCGCCGGGAGCTGCTCGAACTGGCCGCCGAGTACGAGTTCACCGTCTTCGAGGACGACCCGTACGCGGACATCCGGTTCCGGGGTGAGCCGCTGCCGTCGATGCTCTCCATGGACAGCCGGGGCGTGGTGGTGCACGCCTCCAGCTTCACCAAGACGGTCTGCCCGGGCGTCCGGGTCGGTTACCTGATCGGCCCGACCGACCTGATCGCCAACATCGCGAAGAAGGCCACCAGCCTGTACATCTCGCCCGGCATGGTCTCCGAGGCGATCGTGCACCAGTTCTGCGTCTCGGGGGACATCGAGCGCTCGATCCGCAACGTGTCGACCGCGCTGGGTGAGCGTGCCCGGGTGCTCGCCGAGTCGCTGCGCCGGCACATCCCCGAGGCCCGGTTCGTCGAGCCGGACGGCGGCTACTTTCTCTGGGTGGAGCTGCCGGAGGACGTCGAGGTCGACCGGTTGGCTCCGGCCGCGGCCGAGCGGGGCGTGGCGGTGGTCAAGGGAAGCGACTTCGTGCTCGAGGGGGGCCGGCACGCGCTGCGACTGGCCTTCTCCGCGGTGACCGCGGACCGAATCGATGAGGGTGTGGGCCGGCTGGCGGAGGCGATGGCGGCCGTCCGGGGCTGATTTTCTGTCGGGTTTCCGACAGTTGGCCGACGTCTGCCGGCTCGGGTCTCGCCCTGGGCCGGCCGGCGGCCCACAATGCTGCGAGCGTCATTCGCCTTCTCTGGCGGATGGTCCGACGGCCGGGAAGCGGCACCTCCGCCCCGCCCGGACCGCCGACGCGGACAGCATCACTCCCGCCCCCACGGTGCCGGGTGGGCCGTGTCGCCCCTCACCCCCCTGACGCGGCCGGCCCACCCGGCGCCCCCACCGACCCCGGTCGGTGGCCGGCCGGGTGTGCGACCGGGGCAGGCCCCGGCCCCGCCTCGCCGGCGTACCGGCATCCGCCCCGTGATCGATCTTCCGCACCCGACCCGGCATCGATCCGCCCGCCGCACCCGGCCAGTGACCCACGTCGCGGCGGGCCCGGGGCCCGCGCTGGCCGGCGCGGCGGATCGCCCTCGGCGGCGTAACCTGCAAGCCGCAGCACCGAGGGGAGGGGGCGAGATGACGGACGGGATGGAGCGCGGCCAGTCGGCGGCGCCGAACGGCGGCCGGGCGCCCAGGCCGCGTGCCTGGGCCGCGCCGGTACGCGCCATGACCCGCATCCTCAACGCCGACGGCTCCCCCCGGACGGCCGCGCCGGCCGGACCCGGGCGCAGCGGGATCGTGGACTGCGGTCTCTACGTCGACGGGAAGCGCCAGTCCGGCGAGTGGCACTACGCCGACGCGCTGGAGGCGGCCCGCCGGGAGCGCAACGGCTTCGTCTGGCTCGGCCTGCACGAGCCGGAGCTGGACGAGATGACCGCGATCGCGGCGACCTTCGGGCTGCACGAGCTGGCGGTCGAGGACGCGGTCAAGGCCCAGCAGCGCCCCAAGCTGGAGCGCTTCGGGGAGGTCGCCTTCCTGGTGCTGCGGACCGCCCGCTACTGCGAGCACACCGAGCTGACCGAGAACTCAGAGGTGGTCGAGACCGGCCAGGTGATGCTCTTCATCGGGCCGAACTTCCTGATCAGCGTCCGGCACGGCGACGCCTGCCGGCTCGCCCCGGTCCGGGCCGGCCTGGAGGAGAAGCGGGAGCTGCTGCTGCACGGGCCGTGGGCGGTCGCCTACGCGGTCACCGACCGGGTGGTCGACCTCTACCTGGAGGTGGCCGACCAGCTGGAGGACGACCTGGACGTGCTGGAGGCGGACGTCTTCGACCGGCAGGGCACCGGGCGGATCCAGCGGATCTACCAGATGAAGCGGGAGCTGGTGGAGTTCAAGCGGGCGGTGATGCCGCTGCAGCGTCCGCTGCTGACGCTCACCTCGCAGGTCAACCGGGAGGTGCCGCAGGAGGTGCGGCGCTACTTCCGGGACGTGCAGGACCACCTCAGCCGCACCGTCGAGCAGGTCAACTCCTACGACGACCTGCTCAACTCGATCCTCCAGGCGCGGCTGGCCCAGGTCACCGTCGACCAGAACAACGACATGCGGAAGATCGCCGCGTGGGCCGCGATCGGCGCGGTCTGGACGGCGATCGCCGGCATCTACGGCATGAACTTCAAGTACATGCCCGAGCTGGACTGGACGTACGGCTATCCGGGCGTGTGGGCGCTGATGCTGGCCTCGTCGTTCACGCTGTACCGGCTGTTCCGCCGCAACGGCTGGCTCTGACGGGCCCGCCGCCCGGCACGCGGAAGCGCCGGCGGCGCGGGGCTGACCCCGCACGCCGGCGCTTTCCCGTGGTCCTCGGTCAGCGGCGACCGCTGGCCTTGGCGCCGGTCTTGCCGTTCTCCATCGCCCTGCTGATGTCGTCGGCCGGCCGGCCGGAGACGTCCCGGGCACCCTCGGCGACCGAGGGGACCTGGTCGTTCGGCTTGACCATCGGCTGGACGCCCGGGGTGGTGGTGGAGGCGCTGCCCCCGCCGGCCACCGCCGAGCTGCCGGCGCCGGTCGGGCCGCCGGCCAGGCCGGATCCGCTCGACATGGTCGAGGCGTCGGTCACCTTCGCGCTCGGGTCCGGCGTCTCCACCATGATGGTGTCCACGTCCTCCCGCATCGGGTCCAGCTTGCCGGCCGGGTCGTACTCGGCCCACTCCTGCTGTTCCCGGCGGCGGCGCATGGCCATCGCGCCGGCCAGGCCGGCGACGGTGCCCGCGGCCAGCAGCCCGGTCATCATCCCGCCCCGCGACTTCTTCTGCTTCTTCTTCGCGGCCTTCATGTTCTTCGCCTTCACCTTCTTGCTCATGGCGGTCTGCTTGGCGGCAGCCGCCCTCCGACCGGTGACGGCCTTCCCCGCGGTCTCGGCCTGCGCGTTGCGCACGGCCAGGACCAGCGGCGCGAGGGCCGCCACCGTCGAGGCCATCCCGCTCGACGCCCGGTCCCGCACGATGACCGCGGTGGGCGCGACGGCACCCCGGGCTGCCTGGACCCGCGGGCCGACCGAGGCGCCGGCACCCTTCGCCGCGTACGTGGCGGCCTGCCTCAGGTGACCGATGCCCTGGTTCAGCTCGGCCTTGGCCAGCTGCCCCTGGGTCTTTCGCCGCCCGATTCCAAACACGGTCCCACCTCCTGGGAGTTGTTCCTCCGTCATCCTCCACCTTCGGATGCCTCCGCACTGCCAGATCGGGCACATGGGAGGATCCGCATGGAACTGACCAACGAGTGAGGAGTACCCGTGGCCGAGGCTGTCTACGCCACCTTGCACACCAACGCTGGCCCGATCCGGCTGGAGCTCTTCCCGAACCACGCGCCGAAGACCGTCCGCAACTTCGTCGACCTGGCCGAGGGCAACCGCGAATACACCGACCCGCGCACCGGTCAGCCGGGCAGTGGGCCGTACTACAACGGCACCATCTCGCACCGGGTGATCAGCGGCTTCATGGTCCAGATGGGTGACCCGACCGGCACCGGTCGCGGTGGCCCGGGCTACACCTTCGCCGACGAGTTCCACCCGGAGCTGCGCTTCGACCGGCCGTACCTGCTGGCGATGGCGAACGCCGGGCCGGGCACCAACGGCTCGCAGTTCTTCATCACGGTCTCGCCGACGCCGCACCTGAACAACCGGCACACCATCTTCGGCCAGGTGGCCGACGAGCAGTCGGCGAAGGTCGTCGACTCGATCGCGAACACCCCGACCGGCCCGAGCGACCGGCCGCTGCAGGACGTGGTCATCGAGCGCGTCGAGATCGAGCGCAAGCCGGTCTGAGCGTCGCCCAGGTACCTTTGCCTGCATGACTGAGCGCACCGGGCAGGCGGGTGACGGGACCGGCGGGTCGGTGCCGACCACCCCGGTCTGCTATCGCCACCGCGACCGGGAGACGTACGTCCGGTGCAGCCGCTGCGACCGGCCGATTTGTCCGGAGTGCATGCGGGAGGCCGCGGTCGGGCACCAGTGCCCGGACTGCGTCAGCGAGGGACGCCGTAGCGTGCGGCCGGCGCGTACCGCCTTCGGTGGCGGTGCCGCCGGCCGCCACGGCTACGTCACGAAGGCGCTGATCGCGCTGAACGTGCTGGTCATGCTGCTCTCCATCGCCTCGGACCGGGGCGGGGACGCGGCGGCCGGCGGCTCCGGCTTCGGCGGCCTGATGGGCGGCGCCACCCCGCTGACCCAGTGGGGTGGGGTGCTCGGCTACGCCTCGTACGTCGACTTCGGCGCGGCCCACGGCATCGCCGCCGGCGAGTGGTACCGGCTGGTCACCGCGATGTTCCTGCACTACGGCCTGGTGCACCTGCTGCTGAACATGTGGGCGCTGTGGGTGCTCGGCCGGACGCTGGAGGCGGTGCTCGGCCCGCTGCGCTTCCTGGCGCTCTACCTGATCGCCGGGCTCGGCGGCAACGTGGCGGTCTATCTCTTCAGCGCGCCCAACAGCACGGCGGTCGGCGCGTCCACCGCCATCTTCGGTCTCTTCGCGGCGATCTTCGTGATCATGCGGCGGCTCGGCCGGGACACCTCGGCCATCGTGCCGATCCTGGTGATCAACCTGATCTTCACGTTCACCGTGCCGGGCATCTCCATCGCCGGCCACCTGGGCGGTCTGGTCGCCGGCGCGCTGATGGCGCTGGTCCTGGCGTACGCGCCGCGGATGCGGCGGACCGTCTTCCAGGCCGCCGGCGGCGCGATCCTGCTGGTGGCGCTCCTCGGGCTGACCCTGGTCCGCACCGGGCTGCTGACCGGCGGCTGACCCGCCGCTCAGGGCGCGGCGACCGGCGGCGCGAACCGCTCAGCGGGCGGCGTCCTGCGCGGCCCGGAGCGCCTCGGCCACCTCGGCCGGTGCCGCGTCCAGGTCGTACCGGCCGAAGAGGTGCAGCGTCTCCCCCGCGTCGATCTCCAGCGTCTCCGCGGTGAGCCCCCGGCGGGTCCGCCGCTCCACCGTGATCGCCTCGACCTCGGACCAGGAGAGCCGACGGTGCCCGGCGAAGCCGTGGGCCACCGTGATGCCGTCCGGGTCGACGGCCAGCCGGACCGGCGCCAGCAGGTCGCGCAGCCCCCAGCCGGCCAGTGCGGCGGCGACCAGCCCGGCGAGCACCGGCTGGACCCGGTCGGGGCCGGCGAAGAGCAGCCCGAGCCCGAGCACGACGACCGCGCCGACCAGCTTGGCCACCGGCAGGATCGGCGGTACCCGCCACTTCTGCGCGGGGGACGACGGTGGTTGCACCGCCCCAGCATGCCAGCCGCCCGAGGGATCGGCCCGGACCGCGGCGGGACCGGGGGAGGACGAGCCGGCCGGTGAGGACGTAGGATCGGGAGCAGCCAGGTTACCGGGGAGTAAACATGAGTGACGCGGTCATCGTCGGTGCGGTTCGGACCCCGGTCGGTCGGCGCAAGGGCAGCCTCGCCGGCGTGCACCCGGTCGACCTGTCGGCGCACGTGCTCCGGGCCCTCGCCGAGCGGACCGGCATCGAGCCGGGTCAGGTCGACGACGTGGTCTGGGGCTGCGTCTCCCAGGTCGGCGAGCAGTCGTGGAACGTCGCCCGCAACGCGGTGCTCGCCGCCGGCTGGCCGGAGTCGGTGCCCGGCACCACGGTCGACCGGCAGTGCGGGTCGAGCCAGCAGGCGCTGCACTTCGCCGCCGCCACCGTCGTGTCGGGTCAGGCCGACCTGGTGGTCGCCGGTGGCGTGGAGTCGATGACCCGGGTGCCGATGGGTTCCAGCGTGGCCGGCGGGATGCCGTTCAGCGACCAGATCCTGGAGCGCTACCGGGGCGTCGAGGGGGTGGCCGCGGATTCCACGCTCCCGTTCAACCAGGGCGTCGGCGCCGAGTTGATCGCCGAGCGCTGGCGCCTCTCCCGGGCCCAGCTCGACGAGTTCGCGCTGGCCAGCCACGAGAAGGCCGCCGCCGCGCAGGACGCCGGCGCGTTCGACCCGGAGCTCGCCCCGGTGGCGCTGGCGGACGGTGGGAAGTTCGCCGCCGACGAGGGCATCCGCAGGGACACCTCGCTGGCCAAGCTCGGCGAGCTGGCCACCCCGTTCCGGGCCGACGGCGTGGTCACCGCCGGGTCCGCCTCCCAGATCTCCGACGGCGCCGCGGCGCTCGCCGTCACCACCAGCGAGTGGGCCAGCCGGCACGGCCTGCGCCCGCTGGCCCGGATCCACACCGCCGTGGTCGCCGCCGACGACCCGGTCGCCATGCTCACCGCGCCCATCCCGGCCACCGCGAAGGCGCTGCGTCGCGCGGGGCTGGGCATCGAGGAGATCGGGGTGTACGAGGTGAACGAGGCGTTCGCCCCGGTCCCGCTGGCCTGGCTGGCGGAGACCGAGGCGGACCCGGAGCGGCTCAACCCGCGCGGCGGGGCGATCGCCCTCGGCCACCCGCTCGGCGGCTCCGGCGCCCGGATCATGACCACCATGCTTCAGCACATGCGGGACAACGGGATCCGCTACGGCCTCCAGACCATGTGCGAGGGCGGCGGCATGGCCAACGCCACCATCGTCGAGCTCCTCTGACCGGTCCCCATCCGGCCCCGGGTGACCGGCCCGGTCGAGTCCCGGGTCCGGCCCTGGTCGCTGGTCTGGCTGGGTGAGCTCTTCGCCGACCTGCCGGTCTGACCCGGCCGGCGCGCCCCGGGCGGCGGCGGTCCCGATGTCGGACACCGCGTGCGATTTGCACGGATGGAAGTTCCAGAAATTTGCTGTGACCCATGTCACGCCTGCTCAGCGGTCGTTGCACATTGCATGGACGTCTTCTCCCGAACGTTCCTTCCGGCCGCCGCCGAGACCGGTCTGGCGACCCAGACGGTCAGCCGGCACATGCCGATCTTCCGCCGGTGCGTCGGCTCCGGCGACGCCACCATCCTGGTCACCCGGTGCAGCCGCCCGGACCAGCCGGTCGGTGGCGACTACCTGATGCTCCTCACCCACCGCCGCCTGGTGGTCACCCAGCAGACCCGGGTGCTGCACCGGCTGCGGCTGCACCTCAACACCGAGCTGCGCGAGCTGAGCAACGTCACCTGGAGCCCCGACCCCCGCCTGCACAGCGTCGAGCTGGCCGCCACCGCGATCGACGGCGCCCGCGAGCGGTTCCTCATCCGGACCCACCACCCGAAGCAGGTGTGGCAGCTCGACACGTTGCTCAACCACGCCTTCCGTACCCGTCTCCGGACGCCCGCGGAGCGGCTGGTGGCCACCATCGGTGAGCCGCCGCTCGGCGCCCGGCCGGCCGCGTTCCGCCCGGCGCCGGTGCGCTGACCGGCTCCTTACCGAACCCGAACGTTCCCCGGACGTCCCGGGCGGCCGCCGGTCGGTAATCATGGGCCGGTGACCGCCGACGCCGCGCAGCGCGGGCTCGTCCTCGTGGTGGAGGACGAGCCGGCCATCGCCGACCTGGTCCGGCTCTACCTGACCCGGGACGGCTTCGGCGTACACGTCGAACGCGACGGTGCCGCGGGCCTCGCCGCCGCGCGACGGCTGCGCCCGGTGGCCTGCGTGCTGGACATCGCGCTGCCCGGCCTGGCCGGGACGGAGATCTGCCGGCGGCTCCGCGAGGCCGGCGACTGGACGCCGGTCATCTTCCTCACCGCCCGCGACGACGAGGTCGACCGGGTCGTCGGCCTGGAGTTGGGCGCGGACGACTACGTGACCAAGCCGTTCAGCCCTCGCGAACTGGTCGCCCGGCTCCGGGCGGTGCTGCGCCGCTCCGCCGGGGCGCCGGCCGGGGCGGAGCAGCCCCGGGTGGTCGGCCCGGTCGTCCTCGACCCGGTCCGCCGGACCGTCACCGCGGCCGGCGCCCCGGTCCAGCTCACGTCCACCGAGTTCGACCTGCTCGCCCACCTGATGGCCCGGCCCGGCCGGGTGTTCAGCCGGGAGGAACTGCTGGCCGGCGTCTGGGGGTACGCCGCGCACGCCGGCACCCGGACCGTGGACGTGCACGTGGCCCAGGTCCGCGCCAAGCTCGGACCGGCCAGCGTGATCCGCACCCACCGCGGCGTCGGGTACGCGGCAGATGCCTGACCCCACCGCCGGGCAACCGCCCCCCGGCCCGCCACCGCCGGCCGGCCCCTGGCCACCCCCCGGCCCGCCGCCACCGGTCGACCCGGGGCGGCCGCACCAGCCGACCGTCACCCTGCCGGTGATCGGGCCACGGGCCGCGCCGACCCCCCCGCGCCTTCGGTTCGCCAGCACGCTGACCACCCGGGCGGTGCTGGTCACCTGCGCGGTGGCACTGGTGTCGGTGCTGGTGACCGCGCTGGTCGCGGTCCCCCTCGCGGTCCGTGGCGCGGAGCGGCGCGACCAGGCGGCGCTCGCCGCCCAGGCCCGGCTCGCCGCCGACGTGCTGCGCGTCCGCGCTCCCCGGCAACGGGACACCGCGGGCGAGCGGCTGATCCGTCAGCTCCGCCAGCAGCAGATCGACGTGTACGTCGTCCGGGCCGGCCAGGTGGACCGCCCGGGGCTGCCCCGGCAGGTGGTGACCCGGGTGTCGACCGGTCGGGAGGTCTCCGGCCGGCGGCTGGTGAACGGCGAGCGGGCCCTGGTCGAGGGGCGGCCGCTGCCCGGCGGCGACGGGGTGGTGCTGACCCGGGCCACCACCAGCGGACCCTGGCGGCAGGTACTGCGCGGCCTGTGGCTGCCGCTGCTGGCCGGGCTCGCCGCCGGGTTGGCGGCCGGGCTGCTGCTCGCCCGGAGACTCGCCCGGCCGATCCGGACCGCGGCCACCGCCGCCGCCCGGCTGCGCGCCGGGGACCGGGCGGTACGCGTACCGGTCGAGCCGCCCGACGAGGTGGCCGACCTGGCGTACGCGCTGAACGGGCTGGCCGCCGCGCTCGCCACCAGCGAGGGGCGGCAACGCGAGTTCCTGCTCTCGGTCTCGCACGAGCTGCGTACCCCGCTGACCGCGATCCGCGGTTACGCCGAGGCGCTCGCCGACGGGGTGATCGAGGCGGACGGGGTGCCGGCCACCGGCCGGACGATGCTCGCCGAGGCCGAGCACCTGGACCGGCTGGTCACCGACCTGTTGTCGCTGGCCCGGCTGGAGGCCGCCGACTTCCCCCTCGAACCGGTCCCGGTGGACCTGGCCCGGCTGGCCGCCGAGGCGGAACGCACCTGGTCCGACCGGTGCGCGGCGCTCGGGGTGCCGTTCCGGGTGGAAATGCCGGCCGGGCCGGTGCCGGCGTACACCGATCCGGGGCGGATCCGGCAGGTGCTCGACGGGCTGCTGGAGAACGCGCTGCGGGTCGTACCCCCGGGGGCGCCGGTGGTGCTCGCGGCCCGGCCGGCCGGCGCGGACCCGGCCGCGGGCGGCATCGTCGAGGTCCGGGACGGCGGACCCGGCTTCACCGACGACGACCTGGCGGTGGCCTTCGAGCGCGGGGCGCTGCACCAGCGGTACCGGGGGGTGCGCAAGGTGGGCAGCGGGCTCGGGCTGGCGCTCGCCGCCGGGCTGGTCCGTCGGCTCGGCGGCGACATCACCGCCGGGCACGCCGCGGAGGGCGGGGCGGCCTTCACCGTCCGGCTGCCCGCTGATCCTTACCTGACCCGAACACGGGGCTGACGGTCCGCTCGTCCGCGCGCGGGACGCTGGTGCTCCACGGACGAGAGGAACACTGATGGCACGTCAGGGAATCGTCACCGGCGTCACCGCGCTGCTCGCGGCGGCCGCGCTCGGTCTCGCCGGCTGCGGCCCGGCCGGGCTGGCCCAGGACTCGGCCCGGGAGACCGCGGTCGAGGTCGCCGCCGCCATGGGTGCGGAGGGTCAGGCGCTCACCGCGCTGGGCTTCGACGCCGCCGACCTGGACGTGGACCCGGTCGCCGCCCCGGCGTCGGCGTCGGCGGAGCCGGGCGCCGCCACCGAGGCCGGCCCGAAGGACAGGCCGGGTGCGCGCGGGCAGGAGTGGCGCAAGCGGCACCGGGCCCGGGTGCTGCTGCGCAGGAACACCCTGCACGGCGAGGTCGTCGTGCAGACCAGGGACGGCGGTACGAAGACCGTCGCCGTCCAGCGCGGCCAGGTGACCGCGATCGACGACAAGTCGATGACCGTCAAGTCCACCGACGGCTTCACCATGACCTGGACCTTCGGCGACAACCTCCGGGTGGTCGAGCGGCGGACCACGATCCAGTCGACGGACCTCAAGGTCGGCACCACGGTCGGCGTGGCCGGCGTCAAGGACGGCGACGGCGGCGTGGCCCGGCTGGTCGTGGTCCCGGTCAAGCAGAACTGACGGTGGACCGGGTCCCCTCCGCGTGGAGGGGACCCGGTCGTCGGGTCAGTAGACCCGGGAGCCGATGAAGTCGTCGTGGCCGTAGCCCACCGGGTTGGCGAACGACCGCGACTCGAAGGACCACTGCTGGCGGGTGCTGGTGGAGCAGCTGGCCAGCCGCAGCCGCGGGGTGCCCAGCCACGGGTTGTCGAACGCCACGCACAGGTTCGTCGCGCCGGCCGGCTTGAGCTGGCTGCCGGCGAAGACGAACCGCTGGTTGGCGCCGCCGTGGCAGTCGTAGATGTTGATCGCCGTGCCCGCGGTCAGCGAGCCGCCGGAGACGTCCAGGCAGCGGTCGTGGGAGAGCTCGGAGTGCAGCGACTGCCGGGCCGGGTCGTACCAGAAGCCCTGGTTACGCCCGCCGTGGCAGGCGTACGACTGCTGCATGGTGCTGTTGCGGGAGTCGTAGCCCCGGCCGTCCACACAGGTGCCGGTGGCGGCGTTGCGGAGCTGCCTGAACTCCATCAGCCCCGGCTGGAGCACGCCCTGGCCGGTGCTGGCCGGGTCGACGCAGGTGGCCCGGTCCTGCCCCGAGTTCCAGAACTGGGTGATGCACTGGGCGAACATGCCGTGCCCCCGGTAGTTGGGGTGGAACGACTGCCGGGCGGCGTTCTCGTCCCAGATGCCGACCTCGATGTAGAGGCCGCGGACCGAGGTGTTGTCGGTGCACACCTCGTGGCCGTGGAAGAGCCGGCTGGCGTCGAGGTAGCGGGTGCCGGTGTTCGTCGCCGCCGCGCGCAGCGCCGACTCGAAGAGCGGCACCGCCTTGTTTCGGGCGAACGCGGCGTCGGCCAGGTAGAGCAGGCAGCCGCCGGCGTACCAGCCGGGGAAGTTCGGGTTGTCCTCGACGTCCGGGCTGCCCGGGCTCGGGTACGACATCAGCACCAGCTCGTAGTCCGAGCCCAGGTAGCCGGCCCCGGTCATGGTCTGCCGGATCGAGGTGATCGCCTCCTCGACGGCGCGCCGGCTGCCGTCGGTGCGGATCGTCCACTGGTCGGTGTAGGTCGGGTAGCAGGCGCCCTGGAAGAAGACCCGGCGGATGGCGCAGTCGGTGGCGACCGGTCCGAACTGGATGGTGCCGTCACCGTTCGCGCCGGCCACCACCCAGATCAGCTTGACGTGCGTGTTGCGCGCCTTGACGGCCAGATAGTCGCCCTGGTTGAGCTCGTTGTGCTGGGTCGGCCCGCCGGCGACCAGGTTCCACGGGGTGGCCCCGGAGCAGGCCAGGTTGTACCTCTCGTCGGCGGGAATGCCGGTGCGGAAGACGGCCTGGTCGTACGACCGGTCGCACCAGTTGCCGTCCTGATGGGTGCCGGGGACGTAGTTGCCGACCCCCTCACCGGAGATCTCGCTGTCGCCCATGGTGACCAGCGCGGTGCGCCGGTCCGCCATCGGGCGGATGTCGGGGGAGCCGTAGAGGACGGTGGCCTCGGCGGCGCGGATGGTTTCCAGGGCGGGCGGCAGCGGCTGGATCGCGGGTCGGTCGGCGGCGGCCGCGGGGGACGCCGGTCCGACGAGCATCGGCAGGGCGAGGGCGGCGGCGGACAGGACGGCCAGAACATGCCGTCGGGGGGTCCGTGCGCGCCTGGTGGGGGTACCAAGCATCGACGCACTCCTTTCAGCTCAATCGGGGGACGTCGATCGAGTTACCAGAAGGTAACCGCCCGGAGGCGAGATGTGAATGCGTCTCGGAAACCTTGCGGCCCGGTGCGGAACGGAACTCTTCCGGCAGATCGGGCGGCACGGGAGTCCGACCCGGCACCCGGGGCCGGCCGGGGCTGACCGGACGGGCGGCCCCGGCAGGGCCGAGCGGTCCGCCTCGGGCCACCGAAACGGGGTGGGCCGGCCCCGGCCAACACCCGGGGGATCCGACCCGCCGGGTGCGTGAGCTGGGCGGTTCCGGCGGGTCCCGGGACGGTCATCGACGTCGGCTCGGAGAGCGCCGGGAGGTGGCGGGCTACACCGCGCCGAGGAGCCAGGCTACGCTAGGGCCGATTTGCCGTCCCCACCGTGGAGATCTCCCGTGAAGCTCTCGATCCTCATGCCGGTCTACAACGAGGAAGAACGAATCGCGGATGCCCTGAAGCAGGCATTGGCGGTCGACTACCCGTGTGAGATCGAGCTCGTCGTCGTCGATGACGGCAGCCGGGACGGCACCTCCGAGGTCCTCGGCCGGATGGATGACGCGCGGCTGCGGGTGATCACCCACCAGCGCAACGCCGGCAAGGGCGCGGCCATCAAGACGGCCGTCGACAACGCCGAGGGTGAGTACATGGTCATCCTCGACGCCGACCTGGAGTACGACCCGCAGGACATCCCCCGGCTGCTCGAGCCGGTGCTGGACGGGCACGCCACGGTCGTCTACGGCAATCGGACCTTCGGCAGCCACAGCTCCTACAGCTTCTGGTACGTGGTGGGCAACAAGGGCGTCACCCTGGCCGCCAACGTGCTCTACAACTCCTACATCGGCGATCTGGAGACCTGCTTCAAGCTGATGCCGGTCGAGCTGTACCGCTCGCTCCAGATCCGCTCCCGGGGCTTCGGCATGGAGGCCGAGGTCACCGGCAAGCTGCTGCGCCAGCGGATCCGCCCCTACGAGGTGCCGATCAGCTACCGCGCGCGCGGCCGCGAGGAGGGCAAGAAGATCACCTGGAAGGACGGCGTCGAGGCGCTCTGGATCCTGACCCGGGAGCGGGCCCGCCGGCGCCCGGCCGGTGCCGCCCAGCGCTGACCCGCCGCACGAACACCACGGAACCCCGCCATCCGGCGACGCCGGGTAGCGGGGTTCCGTCATGACCGGCGCCCGCCGCGCCGAGGCCCCTACCGGCGGCGGTCAGGCCGCCACCGGCACGGCGGCGAGGAAACCCTCGACCGAGCGGCGCAGGCCGGCGGCGTCCAGGCCGTGCCAGCGGGTGTGGTCCTCGGCCGAGCCGTAGCGGCGCAGGTCGTCGCGGCCCACGCCGAGGGCGAGCAGCCGGTGCGGCCGGTCGGCCAGCGCCGCGCCGACCACCCGGGCGGACGTGCCCGCCAGGTACGGCTCCACCAGGATCACCTCGGTGCCGGCCAGCGCCCGCAGGCCGGCGGTGTCGAACGGTCGCGGCCGGTGCGTGTACGCCACGGTGACCGGCAGCCCGGCGACCGCGGCCAGTGCCGCGTCCAGCACCGGACCGACCGCCACCAGCAGCGGCGCGCCCCGGCCGGCGTCGCGCAGCACCCGCAGGTCGCCCGCGTCCGGGTACGCGCGTGCGTTGCTCTGCGTGGAGAGCCGCACGTACGCCGAGTCCTGTCCGCACACCAGGTCGCGGAGCAGCCCGGGTACCTCGTCGGAGTGGCCGGGGACGTGCACCGTCCAGTCGCGCAGGGTGTCGATCAGGGCCACGTCGGCCGGGGCGAGGTGGGTACGGCCGGCCGCCGCGCGGTCGTACGACGCGCCGACGCTGACCAGCACCGCCCCGACCCCCTGGTGGTCGAGGTCCAGCTTGATCTGCTCGTACGCCCGCTCGACGAGGAACGGGGCGTAGCTGTGCACGATCGGGCGCTGCCCGGTCAGCGCCAGCCCGCCGGCGACACCCACCATCAACTGCTCCCGGATCCCGACGTTGAGCACCCGGTCGGGGTAGCGCCGGGCGGCCGGGGCGAAGGCGGCGGCGGAGATGTCGGCCAGCACGATCGTGGTGCGGGGATCGTCCAGCAGTGCGGTCGCAGTGGTGACGAATGTCTCGCGCACGTCCTACTCCTCGTCCGTGACGACCGCGACGACGACGTGCGGCCGGTGATGGTCGTGCCCGGTCAGGGCGGCGTGCAGGGCCTCGTGGTCGCGCCCGTCCACGGTCGCGGCGGTCCACCCGTTGACCGTGAACCGGGTCGCCGCGCCGCCCGGCCAGCCGTGGCTCGCCGACCGGTTGTCCAGCACGATCGCGGTGAGCGACGCCAGTCCGGTCGCCCCGGCGTACGCGATCGCCTCGTGGTTGGAGCCCTCGTCCAGTTCGGCGTCGCCGAGCAGCACGTACACCCGGGGGGTGGCCCGGCCCTGGGCCCGCAGCCCCAGCGCGGTGCCCACGCCGAGACCCAGCCCGTGCCCGAGGGAACCCGAGCCGATCTCCACGCCGGGCACCAGCAGCCGGTCCGGGTGGTCGCCGAGGCGGCTCTCCGGGCCGCCCTGGTCGTCCAGCCACTCCACCGGGATGAACCCCTTGGCGGCGAGCAGCGCGTAGTAGCCGGCGACCGCGTGCCCCTTGGAGAGCAGGAAGCGGTCCCGGTCCGGGTCGTCGGCCGTCTCCGGGGTGATCCGCAGCACCCGGTCGTAGAGCACCTGCAGCACGTCCAGCGTCGAGTACACGTTCGGGCTGAACTCGCGGCCGGCGCGGACCCGGTCCAGCAGGGCCCCGAGTGTTCCCGGCGGTGCCGGGTCGGTGGCAGTCGTGGTCGTCATGCGGTTAGCCTGCGATCTAAAGCTCACTTCAACTCAAGGTCGTGTGATGCACGAGTCACTCACCATCGGTCAGCTCTCCGCCCGCAGCGGAGTGGCCCCGTCGGCGCTGCGCTACTACGAGCGGCTGGGGCTGATCCGGGCCGAGCGCACCGGCGGCAACCAGCGCCGGTACGCCCGTTCCGAGCTGCGCCGGGTGGCGTTCGTCCGGATCTCCCAGCAGGTCGGCGTCTCGTTGGAGGAGATCCGAGCGGCGCTGGACTCGCTCCCGTCGTCGCGGACCCCGACGCCGGATGACTGGGCCGCGCTCTCCCGCACCTGGCGGGACCGGCTGGACGAGAAGATCCGGCTGCTCGGCAAGCTTCGCGACGATCTGGACGGCTGTATCGGCTGCGGCTGCCTGTCGCTGCAACGCTGCACCCTCTACAACCCGGGGGACTCGCTGGCCGCGGAGGGTCCGGGCGCCCGCCTAATGCTGCCGCGCCCGGATTCCGTCACGGGGTCGTGAGCAGCACCTTGCCCAGGTGGTCGTTGCTCTCCACCACGCGGTGCGCCGCGGCCGCGTCGGCCATCGGCACCCGGCGGTCCACGATCGGCCGGATCGCCCCCGCCTCGACCAGCGGCCACACCTGCTCGCGGACCCCCCGGACGATCTCCGCCTTCTCGGCCAGCGGGCGGGACCGCAACGCGGTCGCCGCCACCGACGCCCGCTTGGCCAGCAGCGCGCCCAGGTCCAGCTCACCCTTGCGGCCACCCTGCATGCCGATCACCACCAGCCGGCCGCCGGTGGCCAGCGCCGCCACGTTCCGGGACAGGTAGGCGGCGCCCATGATGTCCAGGATCACGTCCGCGCCCCGGCCGTCGGTGACCCGGCGGACCTCCTCGACGAAGTCCTGCTCGCGGTAGTCGATGGTGTGCGCCGCGCCCAACTCGCGCAGCTTGCCGTGCTTGGCCGCCCGCGCGGTCACCAGCACGGTCGCGCCGAGGGCCACCCCGAGCTGGATGGCGAAGGTGCCGATGCCGCTGCCGCCGCCATGCACCAGCAGCGTCTCGCCCTCGGCGAGCCGGGCCAACGCGACGACGTTCGACCAGACGGTGCAGGCCACCTCGGGCAGCGCCGCCGCGTCGACCAGGTCGACGCCGGCCGGCACCGGCAGCAGCTGACCGGCCGGCACGGTGACCCGCTCGGCGTACCCACCGCCGGCCAGCAGCGCGCAGACCTCCTGACCCACCAGCCAGCCGGTCACGTCGGGACCGACCGCGCTGATCGTCCCCGAGCACTCCAGACCGGGGTACGCGGGCGCACCCGGCGGCGGCGGGTACTGCCCCTGCCGCTGGAGCAGGTCCGCGCGGTTCACCGCACTCGCCCGCACATCGACGATCACCTCGCCCGGCCCGGGCTCCGGGTCGGGCACCTCCGCCCAGACGAGTGCCTCGGGTCCGCCGGGTTCCGGGATGGTGATCGCGCGCATGGTCCAGTCTTACCCGATCCGACCCGCTGTCCACGTCCGGGCCAGGATCTCCGTCACCATCTGGTCCGGCGTCTGCTCAGCCACAGTGGACTTGCCGGCCGCCATGATTCCGGTGATCGGCAGCACCGAGGGGCTTCCCCACACGCGGCCGTCCTGGCACCGAGGGTGGGACACCGGCTCGACCGGCCGGGAGCCCGTGGCAGACTAGGCACGGTCGCGTACCCCTTGGGGGGCGTGGCCCGGGAGGGTTCGCCTAGTGGCCGATGGCGCTGGTCTTGAAAACCGGTAAGGGCAGCGATGTCCTTCGTGGGTTCGAATCCCACACCCTCCGCCGCCGTCAACAGCGGAGGTGCGTGCCGCACAGGGGCGGGGCGTCTATGCGGCAGGCTTTCCGACCGCTGCTGATGCCCTGGCTCGAGGACCTCGTGGCGCAGCAGCTTCTCGCCTGAGCGATCGACGGTGCCGCCCAGCGCCAAGCCACGCCGCGCTTTCGGTTCGGTCCGGCCGAAAAAGGGGGTATGAAGGGGCGCAGGAATTCGCGCACCCGGAAGGACCGTTTCGATGAGCCTGGAACGACCGATCGCCCCGGACCCGTACGAGCTGCTGCCGACGGTGCCGTCGTTCAACCTCACCAGCGACGACGTGCACAACGGCGAGCCGATGGAGGCGCGGTACGCGCACGGCAGCTCCGGTGGCGAAAACGTCTCCCCGCACCTCGCCTGGTCCGGCTTCCCCGCCGAGACGAAGAGCTTCGTGGTGACCTGCTTCGACCCGGACGCCCCCACCGGCAGCGGCTTCTGGCACTGGGTGCTGGTCGACGTCCCGGCCTCGGTGACCGAGCTGCCGACCGCCGTCAAGGAGAGCGATCTCGGCGGCGCGTTCAGCGTCCGCAACGACTACGGCGACACCGGGTACGGCGGCGCCGCCCCGCCGCCGGGCGACCGTCCGCACCGCTACGTCTTCGCGGTGCACGCCGTCGACGTCGAGCGCCTCGATGTCGGCCCGAACGCCAGCCCGGCCTTCGTCGGCTTCAACCTCGCCTTCCACACCCTCGCCCGCGCCGTCATCCGCCCCACGTACCAGATCAAGGAGTAATCCCTGTGCGCCCCGCGATCTTGCACTTCCGGACCCGGCGGCACGGACATCAGCCGCGTACCAGGGATCGGAAGTGCAAGATCGCGGGTGGAGACGCGGAAGGCGGGCGGGGGTCAGGCGGGGACGCGGGCTACGGCGAAGACGGACTGGCCGAAGGGCGGGCGGAGGCGTTGCTCCGCTGCCTTGGTCGCCGGGAGGACGACGGTGTCGTAGAGCTTGACCATCGGGCCCTCCTTCGGCATCAGGCGGAAGACCTTGGTGGCCATGAAGTAGCCGATCAGGCCGAGCGCGTTCGCGTAGTGGATCTTCTCCACCGTCAGGCCGGCCTCGGTCATCGCCGCGCCCAGGGTCTTCTTCGTGTAGCGCCGGACGTGGCCGGTGGCGATGTCCGCCGGGCTCATCGCGAACTGGAACGCCGGCACGATGATCACCACGGCGCCGCCCGGCCGGACCAGGTCGCGCATGCTGCGCAGCGCGCCCACGTGGTCCTCGATGTGCTCCAGCACGTTGTACGACACTGCCGCGCTGTAGTCACCGCGCTCGGAGTGCGGTAGCAGCATCTGCCGGACCTCGATGCTCGGGTGCGCGGCGAGCCGCTCCTTGAGTTTGACCAGCCGGTCCGGGTCCGCCTCGGTGGCGGTGATCCGGGGCAGGCGCTCGCACCATTCCAGGGCGTAGTCGCCCAGCCCGCTGCCGATCTCGATCGGGTTGTCACCGAGGTAGGGCACCGCCAGCTCGACGAACCACCTGCGGTGGTTGACCGCCGTCGCCAGTCCTTCGAGCACCTCGGACTGGACGCGCTGATCCCCAGTGATTTCTGCCATGCGTCGATTCCTCACGATCTGACTGACCCGCGCCTGGACCGACAGAGTCAACCATCCAGATGGATGGCGTGGGAATCGGGGCACCCGGGGGTGGCCGAATTGCGGTCGGGGGTGGGCACGTGATCGGCGGTCGGCGAACCCGGCACATAGTACGCCAGTACCCCGAAACATGTCACGGCCCTGCCATACCCTGACTACGCTCCGAATTGTTATGACTACTCCCGAATCGGACGGCGGGGCCGGCGCCGCGCCCGACCGGGGCGTACGGCGGATGCCCGGCTGGTCGATCGACCTCGTGGCCGTGCTCAGCTTCGTGCTGCTGGCGTTCTGGGTCACCGCCCGGTTCTGGGTGAATCCCGGCGACGGGGTTCGCGACAACCCTTCCGATCAGGCGCAGTTCCAGTGGATGATGGCGCACGGTGCGCGAGTGGTGACAGATTTCGCCTATCCATTCACCTCGGACCGGATGAATGTCCCCGACGGTGTCAACCTCATGGCGAACACGTCCGTATTATCCGTTTCGCTACCAATGACGCCCGTCACCGTTTTCTTCGGCCCGCGCGCGGCCTTCCTGCTCTTTCTCACCGGCGGGCTGATCGCCACCGCCGTGGCCTGGTACTTCGTCCTGTCCCGGGTGCTGCTCCGGGCCCGCGGACCGGCCTGGCTCGGGGCCGGCTTCTGCGCCTTCGCGCCGGCGATGGTGTCGCACGCCAACGCGCACCCCAACATCGTCTCGCAGTTCGTGGTGCCGCTGATCGTCTGGCGCACACTGCGGCTGGCCGAGCCGGGGCGCTGGCTGCGCAACGGTGTCCTGCTCGGGCTGGTGATCGTCTGGCAGGCGTTCATCAACCTGGAGATCCTGCTGATGACGGCGATCGGGATCGGCGTGGTCGTCTGCGCCCTGGCGCTCGGCCGGCCCGAGCTGCGGCGGCGGGTCCGACCCTTCGCCGCCGGGCTGGGCGTCGCCGCCGCCGTCGCCGGGGTGCTGCTCGCGTATCCGCTGTACGTGCAGTTCTTCGGGCCGGGGGCGTACCAGGGACTCTCGCCGCTGATCCGTGGCTACTCCACCGACCTCGCCTCGTTCGTCGCCTGGTCGGGTGAGTCGGTCGCCGGTGACCCGCGCAGCAGCGCGCGGTTGGCCAAGAACGCCACCGAGGAGAACGCCTTCTTCGGCTGGCCGCTGGTCGTACTGGTGATCGCCCTGGTCTGGTGGCTGCGCCACAACGCCGTCGTGCTGGGGCTGGCCGCGGTCGGCCTGCTCTTCGCGCTCTTCTCCCTCGGCCGTGAGATCCGCTTCGACGGGCGGGACACCGGTTTCCCCGGCCCGTGGGCGGCGCTGGAGAATCTGCCGATCCTGCACTCGGTGGTGCCGACCCGATGGTCGCTCGCGCTGACCCCGATCATCGGGGTGCTGCTGGCGCTCGGCGCCGACGGGGCCCGGCGGCTGGCCCGGCGCCACCCGGACGCCCGTCCGCGGATCCGGTTCGTCACCGCCACCGTGCTGGCCATGGCGCTGGTGCCGATCCTGCCGACCCCGCTGCCCTCGGTACGCCTCGATCCCATCCCGGAGTTCGTCACCTCCGGCGCCTGGCGGCCGTACGTGGCCGGCGGGCACAGCATCGTCACCCTCCCGCTGCCGGACACCACCTACGCCGACCCGCTGCGCTGGTCCGCCGAGACCGGGCTGGAGATGCCGCTCGCGCGGGGCTACTTCCTCTACCCGGACACCCGGCCCGGCGCGGGCCGGATCGCGCTCTTCACCGCCCCGCCCCGCCCCACCAGCAGCTTCTTCGACCTGATCCGGCGCACCGACGCGGTGCCGCCGATCACCCCGCAGGACCGGGTGGCCGCGGTGGACGACCTGCGGTACTGGCGGGCGGGCGCGGTGCTCCTCGATCCGCACTGCCCGCAGGCCGACGCGTTGCGCCGCGGGATGACCGAGCTGACCGGGATCGATCCGGTGCGCACCGGCGGGGTGTGGCTCTGGGACGTCCGCCCGCTGGTCGACTGAGCGGCTGGGTCAGGAGAACCGGACGCAGCAGCCCTGGCAGATCTTCGGCCGGGGCAGCGTGAAGGCCAGGCAGCAGGTCCGCCGCTGGACGGTCGGCTCGCCGGCCGGGCCGGGCACCAGCTCGACCAGGTCAGCCAGGTCGAGCGCGTCCAGCACCGTTTCGATGTTGCGGGTCGACGAGCCGGGCAGCGTGTCGGCGGCCCGCAGGAGGCCGTGCGCGATGCCGGAGGCGGCTGAGCCGAGCAGCGTACGGGTGCCGATCCGGACCTCGGCCTGGATCGCCGCGACCATCGGGGCGAGGTGGGCGTCGAGCAGCGAGGCGCGCAGCGCGCCGAGCAGCTCGGCCTCGTCGGCGACCACCCGGACGTCCGGCGCGCCGGTCAGCGCCAGCGGGTCGCCGGGCAGCACCGCGACCGTGGTCGAGCGGCGCAGGCCGAGGGTGATCAGGGGGCGGTGGTCCTCGAAGTGGACCAGGACGTCGGCCGGGTCGAGCAGCGGCACCCGCCGGGCCGAGGCCCAACCGAGCACCGCCGGCAGCGCCACCCAGTAGCTGTACGACTTCCAGGCCAGCGCGGCGCAGGCGTGCGGGGTGCCGCCCCAGCGCGCCGTCGCGGCGCGCAGGAACTCGGGGAGCAGCGTCCCGTCGATCAGTCGGGTGGCCGGGGTCCAGCGCGCCTCGTCGGAGGTCACCAGCAGGCCCGGTGCGAGCCCGGGCAGGTCGTCGGTGCCGAACATGGCGCGCAGGGTCGCGGTCACCGGGGCGAGCGGCGTGGCGACGTCCCGCCTCGGCATCACCGCTGTCACCTGGTCCGTCCCCTGTCTGGTCGCCTCGCCGGTCGGTATGAGCTCGTCTCGCTGAGCTAAGGCTAGCCTAACCACATGCTCCGGGTGGGGGGAAGCCGAGTCCGGGGGCGGATGGAGAGGTCCCGGTCACTCGCCGACCGGTCGGCGGGTTTCCGCGTACTACCCGGCGCAGGGTGGCGAAAACGCCCGGCGGGGCGGCCGATGGCGGCGCCAGGATCGACGTACGTAGCTGAATTGTCAAGGTGAGTGTCGACTACGAGCCAGTTTCTGTGCACGTTCGGACACCCAACGTGAAACTGGTACTCCCGGCCACGAGGAAGCCGAATGACGACCTCACCCATCGAGCGGGCCGCCGACTCGTTCGCCGCCGAACTCGCCCGGCACCGCACCGGCCGGGGGCTGTCCAAGAAACAGCTCGCCACCCTGATGGGCTTCGACCCGTCCTACGTCAGCCACGTCGAGGGCCGCCGGCACCGCCCGACCGAGGACTTCGCCCGCCGGGCCGAGGCCGTCCTGGAGGCCAGCGGCGCGATCTGGCAGCGCTTCCGGGAGTACGACGAGCTGCGGCACGCCCGCTCCGGCGGGGGGCACCGGGAGCTGTCGGTCCCCGGCCAGTGGCTGCCCCCCGGCACCGGCCTGGTGGTCGAGCGGGAGCTGGCCACCCTGACCCACGCCGACGACGGCTACCGCTGCCAGATCCGGCGGGAGCTCTACAACGCCGGGACCGAGCCGGTCAGCCGGTACCTGGTCCGGGTCGCCGTCGACCGCTACCCCAACGACCCGGGCCGCTCCAACCGGCACCACCGGGAGCACCCGCTCACCTTCGCCGAGCTGCAACTGCGGGCGTACCGGGACGGCGGCGGCGAGCGCGAGCCGATGCACTGGCGCGCCAAGCACGACCGGGACGCGTTCAAGGAGCTCTGGTTGCTCTTCGAGAACGCCGAGGGCCGCTTCCCGCTCTACCCCGGCGACCGGGTCACCATCGAGTACGCCTACCGGGTGGGGCGGGACAAGTGGGGGCCCTGGTTCCAGCGGGCGGTCCGCCTGCCCACCCGGCACCTGGCCGTCCGGCTGGACCTGCCGGTGGCGCTGGACCCGCAGGTCTGGGGGGTGGAGACCTCCCTGTCCGCCGAGGAGGGGCCGCTGCGTACCCAGATCCAGCGGCACGACCGGGGCGAGCGGGCAGTCTTCGACTGGTCCACCGACGACCCGCCGCTCAACGCCCGCTACCGGCTGCAGTGGCGCTTCCGCAACCAGCCGCCGGACGCCGAGCCGGACGGGCCGGCCGCCGGCGGGCGGGTGCGGGCCAGCGACCGGATGCGCGGCATCGGGATCGCGCAGCGCGGCGACGACCTGCTCCGCCAGCCCGCCCGCCAGTTCGACCTGCCTGGGGACGACCGCGCCGCCCGGGACGTGGTCGACCGGCTCTGCGCCATGCTGGACCGCCTCGACGAGCTGCACCCGTTCAGCAAGGGGGTCGGCATCGCGGCCCCGCAGTTGGGGCTCGGCTGGGCTGCCGCCGTGGTCCGCCCGGCCGACCGGGCGGCCGAGCCGGTCGTCCTGCTCAACCCCCGGGTGGTCGACACCGCCGGAGACAACGACGAGCAGTACGAGGGCTGCCTCTCCTTCTTCGACCACCGCGGCCTGGTGCCCCGACCGCTGCGCATCGACGTGGAGCACGCCCAGTGGGACGGCAGCCGGATCATCACGTCCTTCGAGTACGCCATGGCCCGCCTGGTCGCGCACGAGATCGACCATCTGGAGGGGCGACTCTACGTCGACCGGATGGCGCCCGGGGTGCCGCTGGTGCCGGTCGAGGAGTACCGCGAGACGGGCAACCCCTGGCGCTACTGACCGCTGCGGTACGCGGGCCGGTTGCCGGCCCGGCCCGCGCACGGGCGGACGGGGCCGGGTCGCGTGCCCCAGGGGGCCGGGGCACGCGACCCGGCTCGGGGGGAGGAAGGTCTACCGGGCGCCGAAGGTGTCGTACCGGATGTGCTCCGGGGGCACCTCGTCGGCGGCGAGCGCGCGCAGGGTGGCCCGGACCATGGGGGTCGAGCCGGAGACGTAGCAGTCGTGCGTCGTCCAGGGTCCGTACCGGGTGACCACCTCGGAGATGTCGCCCAGCTCGCCGTCGAAGTTCGGATCCTCGCTGCAGGCCGGCGTCACCGACAGCCACGGGTGCGCGCTGACCAGCTTCTCCAGGCCCGCCAGGCCGTAGAGCTCCTCCCGGCGGCGGGCGCCGTAGAAGACGTGCACCCAGCGGGTCCGGTTGATGCCGGTCAGCTCCTCCACCAGCGCCTTGATCGGGGCGAGCCCGACCCCGCCGGCGACGCAGATGATGTCCCGGGTCGACGAGTGGTCCAGGGTCATCGACCCCATCGGGGCGGCCACCCGGAGCAGGTCGCCCGGCTTCGTCCGGCGGACCAGCGCCCCCGACAGCCAGCCCGCCTCCCCGGCCGGCGTACGCACGTGGAACTCCAGCACGTTGTCCTCGTTCGGGGCGTTCGCCACCGAGTACGTCCGCCACACCCGCGGGTGGTAGCGGGGCGCCTCGACGCTGACGTACTGGCCGGCCTTCCAGGACAGCGGGTGCTGGAGGGCGCGGACGGTCAGCACGGCGGTGTCCGGGCCGTGCCGCTCGTGGGTGAGCACCTCGGCGTGCCAGAACGGCGGGTTCTCGTCCGCCGCCGCCCCGGCGAGCATCTTCTCGTAGATGCTCGCGTACGCCTCCCGCCAGGCCTGGTCGTACTCGAGGTTCCACCCGTCGCCGGCGGTGCTGCGCAGCGCGTCCAGCAGCGCGACGCCCATGGTCTCGTAGTGCGTGGCGTCGACGTGGTACTTGCGGTGGTCCCGGCCCAGCGCGCGCAGGTACTCGTCGAAGCTCTCCGGGTCGCCGACGGTCTGGGTGGCGGTGGCGATCGCCTCCAGGATCCGGTCGCCCTGCCCGCTCATCTGGACCGGGAAGAGCTTGCGCAGCTCGGGATCGAGCAGGAAGAGCCGGGCGTAGAAGTGGCCGCTGAGCCGTTCCCGGTCCTCCTCGACGAGGGTCCAGCTCTCCTTCAGCAGCCGCGCGAAGTTCTCCACGGGGGCACCCTCCTTCTCCTGACGGCGGATCGGGCCCCCACAGAATCTCCACGGAGGGTGCCTACCGGTCGCACAGAATGTGCGACCGCCTCATACCGTCCCGGCGGGCGGTGCCGAGCGGCCCCGGCGTGCGGCACAGTGGTCCGGTGACGGTTGACGAGCTCACCCGCCCGGTGTCCCGCCGGACCCTGGGCACCGAGACGCTGCTGGTGCTCGGGCTCTCCCTGGGCCAGTCGGCGATCTACGCGATCGTGTCGCTGCTGGCCAAGCTGACCGCTGCCGGCGGGCTCTCGAAGCAGACCGCCGCGCTGAACACCTCCCAGTCGGCGCGGCCGTACCTCGACCTGACGTACCAGCTGGTCGGGATCTTCTTCGCGCTGCTGCCGGTGCTGCTCGCCGTACACCTGCTGGCCCGCGACCCCGGCGACCCGGCGCGGACCCTCGGGCTGGACCTGCGCCGGCCCGGGTCGGACCTGGCCCGCGGCGCCGGCCTGGCAGCGCTGATCGGCCTGCCCGGACTGGCGCTGTTCTGGGTGGCGGCGCAGCTCGGCGTCAACGCCACGCTGGTGCCGGCCGCGCTGCCGCACCTGTGGTGGGCGGTGCCGGTGCTGATCCTCGCCGCGGTGCAGAACGCCGTGCTGGAGGAGGTGATCGTGGTCGGCTACCTGGTCACCCGGCTGTGGCAGCTGCGCTGGCGGCTCCCGGCGGTGATCGCGGCGAGCGCGTTGCTCCGCGGCTCGTACCACCTCTACCAGGGCTTCGGCGCGTTCCTCGGCAACGCGGTGATGGGCGTCGTGTTCAGCCTGGTCTTCCTGCGTACCCGCCGGGTGGCGCCACTGATCGTGGCGCACACCCTGCTGGACGTGGTCGCCTTCGTCGGCTACGCGCTGCTGCCGAAGGACTGGTTCAGCTGGCTCTGACCCGCGCCGGCCGGTAGGCGCCGATCGCCCGGGCGGCCAGCCGCTCGGCGGCCGCCGCGTCACCCGCCGCCGCGGCGAGCGGCGCCGCCCCCGGCAGCAGCCGCGACGCCAGCCGCAGGGCCAGCCAGCCGCCCGCCTGTGCGGCCAGCGGGGTGGCCAGCCGCCAGGCGGCCTCGGCGGCGCGCGGCCACGCGCCCTCGCCCGGCCCGTCGGCCGCCCGGGCCGCCGCGAGCGCCGCCCGAGCGGTGTCGGCGTCCGGGTGGACCTGGGTGAGCACCAGCAGTTCCACCGCCCGATCCGGATGCGCCGGGTCGTGGTCGTACGCCGCCGCCAGGTGCAGCACCAGGTTGGCCTGAGTCCAGAGCACCGCGGCCAGCTCGGCGACCGGCGCGAAGAGCCCGGCCCCCGCCGCGACCGCGCCACCGGTCCCGGCCAGCCGGACGAACCGCCGGGTGGCCAGCCGGGCGAGGCCGTCCGCGTCGGCGTCCGGATACGCCCCCCGCACCCGCCCGGCCCACTCTCCGGCGCGCGGCCCGAGCGCGTCGACCGCCGCCAGGGCCAGCAGCTCCGGCGCGAACGCCGGGTGGTCGAGGACGCGCGCGGTGATCGCCCGCCAGGCCACCCCGGCGGTACGCCCCGACGCCGGCTTAGCCGACGGCCGTGCGACAACCGCCGCCGCAACACGGTCGGCAGGGCTCTCTGCGATCGGTGGAGAGGCCGCCTCCGTCGCCGGGGCGGCCCGCTTCGGCGCCGCGGCTGCCGTGCCGGCCGTGCGCTCGGCGGTCGCCCTGCTCCTGGCTGCGGTCGAGTCCCCGGCCTCGACGTGTCCCTGGTCACCGGCGCCCGCGGAGGCCTCCGCCGCCGGCCTTCTCGCGGCCGTCGGCGCCGCCGGGGCAGCCGTCGTCGGGCTCTCCTGCGCGGTGGAGTTGGCCTGCGCTGTGGCGGTGGTCTTGGTCGCCGGGCTCGACTGCTCCGTGGTGGTGGCCTTGTTCGCCGGGCTCGACTGGTCCGTGGGGTCGGCCTTCGCCGGGTTCGCCGTTGCTCCGGGGCCGGCCTTCCGCGCGGTGCCCGTCTTCTTCGCGGGCGCGGCCTTCTTCGCCGGGCCCGCCTTCGTCGCGGACGTTGCCCTCTTCGCCGGGCCCGCCTTCGCCGCCGGCGCTGACTTCTTCCCATCCGACATCTGCTCTGCTGGGCCCGCCTGCTTCGCCGGAGCGCGGCGCGTCCGCTTCCGGGGCTCCTCGTCCGTCCTCGGCTCCGGCGTCGCCGGGTCCGGCCGGTCGGCGACCGGCTTCGCCCGTCGGGCGGCGGAAACCGGCCGGGCGGTGGCCGCGGTCCCCTCGTCGTCAGCGTCGGTGGTCGGGGTGGCCGCGACCACCGACTCCCGTGCGGCGGCAACCGGTGTGACCGGGGTCACCCCGTCTCCGGCGGCGAGCGTCGGTCCGGGTGGGGTCCCCTCGCCCGCTGCGGCGGGCGCCGATCCGGCCGACCTCGCCTCGCTCCCGTCGGCGGCGGGCGTCGGGTCGGCCGGTTTCGCGCCGCTCTCGGCGGCAGCGGACGCCGATCCGGCCGGTCTCGCCTTGCTCTCGTCTATGGCGGGCGTGGGATCGGCCTGAGTCGCGAGACGGGGCCGGGGCGCGGCCGAGCCGGGCGGGGCGGCGTCATCCTCCGCTGGGCGCGCCTCACCCGCCGGCTGGCGCGGGGCATGCGGCACGGCCCGCGCCGGGTCGGGCGGCTGGAAGAGCACGGCTGGCGCGGGCCTGGCTCGGCGCGCCGGGGGCTGCGGCCCGCTCGCCGCCTCGGGCCGTCGCGCCGGCGGCGCCGGCGTCTCGGGCGTCGGCGGCGGGGCGAAGGTCGGCTTCGGGGATCGGCTCCGTCGGGCACCGCTGGCGGGCTCGCGGCGGGGCGGATCGCTCGGCGGCTGCTCCTGCATATCGATGGAGCGTAGACCCGAGCGTGACCTCGCACACGTCGGAAACGCGGGGCCGCGGGCTCCGCCGGGTAGTCGCTTTGCTGCGGGTGGGTGCGGACCTGTATCCTCGGGCGCGGTGGTCTGCGGGCCACCAGGGAGACTTCGCCTAGTCTGGTCTATGGCGCCGCACTGCTAATGCGGTTGGGGTCTTAAAGCCCCTCCCGGGTTCGAATCCCGGAGTCTCCGCGCCAAAGCCAGGTGTGTAGACTGGCCGAGCAGCGAGCGCCCGTAGCTCAATGGATAGAGCATCTGACTACGGATCAGAAGGTTAGGGGTTCGAGTCCCTTCGGGCGCACAGCAGATCAAGGGTCGATTTCCCATCACGGGAGACCGGCCCTTGATCTTTCTGACCCCCACGGCTGACCCCTACGCCTACGCGTCGAAGAGGAAGCCGAGCCGGTCCACCGAGTCCTGCTGCAGCCGACGCGTCGCCTCCACGTAGACGACTTGGTGACGGTGGGGGAGCTGTGCCCGAGCACGTCCTGAATCCGTTCGAGCGGCACGCCCTGGTCGTAAAGGAGCGTCGCGCACGAATGGCGCAGGTCATGCACCCGAATACGCCGAACCCCCGCCCGCTCGCACAATTGGTCGAAGTGCCGATTGATGTTGCGCGGCTCGATCGGCGTGCCGATCTTCGTCGTGAACAGCAACCCGTGCTCTTGCCAGCGGTCCCCGGCCGCCTCCCGCTCCGTCCGTTGCAACGCCCGATGACCGCGCAGCACGTCGACCAGACTGAGCGGCAGAGCCACGGCCCGCTCCGATCCGTCCGTCTTCACCGGCCCGAACCGCAGCTCCCCGCCGGTGCGTTGCAGCGACTGCCGAACGCGGAGCACGTTGTCGACCAGGTCCACGTCGACCCACCGCAGCGCCAACGCCTCACCGCGGCGAAGACCGAGGGCCAGGGCGACCGAGTAGAGCGCATACCAGCGGTCATCCCGCGCCGCCTTCCAGGCGGCCCGCAAGCGGGCCGCGCCGGCCCGGCCCCGGCCTGCTGGCGACCTCCGGCCGGCATCGGCCGGGCCGGCCGGCCACGCTGGCGGAGGACAAACGACAGAGGGCTGAGGCGGGACGATCGCGATCGGGGTTGCTCACCATCGAGGCCGGGCCGATCGCTGCCGCGCAGCAGAGCTGCTTGCCCCTGAATCAGATGAGCACTGACCGGGGGTGATGACGATGAGGACCAGGGCGTGACCCATCCCCCGGGTGTCCAATTCTTTACGCCACCCGGCCGGCATCAAGGGCGCTGCGCGTCGGCACGCCGATGGCCTACGGCCACCCTTGACACCGACCGGCCGCCGCAGTCTTTGGCACCTATCAGGGGGATGGGGGCCCTTGAGAAGCGCCTACTGTGGCCCCGTGGATGATGATCGCGTGCGCCCGTCGCTCCTGGCCGGCTTCTGGTCTTTCGTGGTGGGCGGCCTGGTCCTCGTGGCCGTGATCGTGGCACTGGATCCGATCACCCACCAGAAGGACTGCCCAAACTACGGGGCCTCTGGCAACGCGAGCGCCTTCGCGAATCCGGTCTGGGACCTGTACCTGCCGTTGATGGCCTTCGCATGGATCACCTTCGTCGCCGTGGAGCAGACCCTCCCGGTCACCCGACGCCACTGCAGCTGGGCGGCCTGGGCGGCCCGGGCGGCTGCCGCGCTCGTCTTGGCCTTTGTTGGTTCGTGCTGCCTGGTCGTGCCGCTGGGCATCGTCTGCCGGTGACGGCACGGCGACCGGCCAGGCAAGGGCCGCAGGTTCGAATCCTGCCGGGCGCACCACCTTCTACCAGCGGAAACGCTGATCGGCACTGATCTTCGACTAGGTCCGGCCCCACCCAGGACCCACAGCGTCAGCGCTGCGCCCGCTGCACCAGCGCCGTGAGAGCAGGCGTTTGGGCATCACGGCCGTTTGAGGACGCCCTTCCAACCGACCGCCTAAGGCGGGGTTGGGCGGCTATCGCGCGCTGTAGGACCACATCCAAGCCAGAGCCTTAGCCGCCTCCGCATCAAGCTCAGGATGGCGGACGGCCATCGCTGCACCAACACGATCTGCGGCCTGCGCTAGCCCCTCCGGACCGACATCCCAGACCGGGAACTGATCGAACATCTCCTGGACCACGCGTTCGGCGTACCGAAGGAGATGCTCAGGGGATGCGCCGGACATGCCGAGCACAGCGTCCGGGTTGGTGCGCGGCCACGGATTACGCCCCCAGCTTGTGTAGAGCCGGACAGCTTCGCTCTTCGCCGAATCAACCATGGCGGTGGTGCTCGCAATCCGCAGGTCCCCCAGTCTCGGCCTGCTTGTGTCCACCGCCGCGGATCTCAGCCCAGCAGTGCTCGCACCAGATGTAGTCCGCCTGCTCCACGAGGTGCACCTTCTCGCCGAGTGGTAGACCCCGAAGAGCCTGGAAATCAATCGGCTTCCTTAACTGGCAGTAGTAGCCACCCTGGCTTGGACGGAAGGGCTCTTCGGCTGCCGGATGAGGTTCGAGAGCATTGCCGGCGGTCAGCAAGGCGTCGACGAGGGGCAGCAGGTGGCGGTGGTCGTCGTCCATGCCAGGCATCCTGACAACCCGACGCGTCTGCTGGTAGGCAGGCGCCTCCGATTCCTGGCAGCGACCATTGGTAGCAATGCCTGGGCTTCCCCCTGAGATGTGGACACCCTGAGACTGGACGTTGGTCCAGAGGAAGGGGTGTCCCCGTTGGGGCGTCCATCGAAGTACACGGAAGAGTTCCGGCGTGACGCGGTTGACCTGGTCCGTTCGTCGCAGCGGCCGATCAATCAGGTGGCGCGTGAGCTCGGGATGAGTCACGAGACGCTGCGGAACTGGGTCCGCGCCGCGGAACGCCGGACCGGGGCCGTTGGGCCCGTCTCGGGTGGGGACGGGTTGTCGGTGGCGGACAAGGACGCCGAGATCGCCCGGCTGCGGCGTGAGAACGCGGAGCTGCGGCAGGAGAAGGAGATCCTGCGCAAGGCAGCCGCCTATTTCGCGAAGGAGATGGATCGGTGACCAGCCGCTTCCGGTTCATCTCCGCCCACCGCGCCACTCTCGGCGTCAAGCGGCTGTGCCGGGTCCTGGCGGTGTCCCGCTCCGGGTTCTACCGCTGGGTCGCCAGCGAGCCGGCCCGGCATGCTCGCGCCGCCGGCGAGGATGCCCTCGCCGAGCAGATCAAGGTCATCCACGCGGACTCCGGTGGCACCTACGGATCCCCTCGAGTGACCGTCGAGCTGCACGACCAGGGCGTGCGGGTCAACCGCAAGCGGGTCGAGCGGATCATGCGCCAGCGCGACGTCGTGGGTCGGCACCTGCGCCGCCGCAAACGCACGACCATCCCGGATCCTGCCGTGCCGCCGACGCCGGATCTGATCGGCAGGGACTTCACCGCCACCGCACTCGATCAGCGGTGGTGCGGCGACATCACCTACCTACGCGTCGGTGCCGGCTGGCTGTATCTGGCCACGGTCATCGACATCGCCACCCGCCGGCTGATCGGCTGGTCGATCAACACCCACATGCGCACCGCCCTGCTCATCGACGCCCTGGACGCCGCGGTCGCCGCCCGCGGCGGCCGGGTCGACGGCGTGATCTTCCACTCCGACAGGGGCGCCCAATACGGCAGCGGTGACTTCGCCGACGCCTGCCAACGGCACGACATCCGCCGCTCGATGGGGCGGATCGGCTCGTCGTACGACAACGCCCTGGCCGAGGCGTTCTTCGCCACCCTCAAGCGTGAACTCGACGTCGACCACCGCCGCTGGGCCACCGAGGCCGACGCCCGCCGCGACGTGTTCCGCTGGATCGCCTTCTACAACCACCGACGCCGCCACTCCGCGCTGGGCTACCTCAGCCCCGCCGACTACGAACAGACCCTCACACCGACTACGCTGCATCAGATCGCGGCATAACCCGGTGTCCACATCCCGGGGGGAACCCCAGGAGATCTCGCGCCGCTTGCCAATCGAGTTTCCCCGCGATCCCCTGATGCGGGTGAGCCACGAAACCATCTATCAGGCGCTGTTCGTGCAGGGCCGCGGGGAGCTACGCCGGGAGCTGGCCCGCTGCCTGCGCACCGGCAGAGTCAAGCGCCGTGCCCGCCGGCGGCCCGAGAACACCGGCCGGATCCCGAACATGGTGATGATCAGCGAACGCCCCGCGGAGGCCGACGATCGTGCGGTGCCCGGCCACTGGGAGGGCGATCTGATCCTCGGCAAAGACAGCAAGTCCGCGGTGGGCACCCTGGTAGAGCGAAGCACCAGATTCCTGCTGTTGCTCCACCTACCCCAAGGCCGCACCGCGCAGTCCGCACCATCACCTGGGATCAGGGCAAGGAGATGTCCCAGCACGCCCAATTCACCGCCGCCACCGGCATCCAGGTCCACTTCTGCGACCCTCACAAGCCCTGGCAGCGTGGATCGAACGAGAACAGCAACGGCCTGCTCCGCCAGTACATGCCCAAGGGAACCGACCTATCGGTCCACACCGCCGACGACCTCGCCCGCTTCGCCCGCAGCCTCAACACCCGCCCCCGCAAGACCCTCGGCTTCATGACACCATCCGAGAAGCTCGCCGAACTCCTTGCGCACACCCCCTTGAACCCGCCCGAGGCCGTTCCACCACATGGCTGACAGTTGGTCTAGATCCCTCAGGATCAGGATGGCTGGCGCAGCGGATGGTCACCGCGCCAAGGCGTCCCAACTTGATGCCCTGGACGCCGCTAGGAATCCGTCGCCTTGAACAGGAAGGAAGGACTGTTGGGCGACGGTGAGTACGACAATCCTTCGGTGGCGGTGACGGCCTGGAGCCGAGCAAGCGCTGACTCAGCCGAGGTTGTGTCACTCAGGTACACCCGGATGCCGCCGAAGCGTAACCACCCGTCGGCAGTGACAGGGTCCATGCCCAGGCCGTCCAGATCACCCGTCAACGTGGCGCGAGCATGAAGCCATAGGTCGCGCTGCTCGACGATCTCCAGATCGATCAGGTCGTACTGGTGATGCTGGAAGAAGTAGACGCTGGACTCGGCAGGTTCGCCGGCGCCTCGTACCGCTTGCCCGGTCATGCTGCGCCAACTGGCACTCAGGAGGGGTAGCCAGTCGATGTCCAGGAAGATCCGGCTGCTCCCGTAGTCCCGGGCTACCTCCTTGAAAGGAAAGCGGAAGCTCCAGGTCAAGGCCGGTGGCAGCCCAATCCTCGGGTTGTCGAAGAGCAGTCCGCCCCACGTTCCCCCTTCGATCGGCAGAAGCTCCCGGACGTCCAGGGCATCCTCGTCGTCAGCCTCCCTCATCACGGCGGGAGTCTCTCATAGGTGCTGGAAGCCAAGGTCTGGATCATGTCAAGCGTCTGGTGGGACGCGAGTGTCAAGCATGTGCTGTGACGGGACATGCCGGCTGCCGGCGGATGTCGGACTCCAGTTGATGCGTGACACATCGGCTCCACTTGACGCGCGACAGTTCGTCGGCCGATAGAGCTGTGCTGTCACATACCGTGACGGGTCCGCCGCACACCACCGGAGGTGCGATCAACGGTTCCTGTTCGGACACGCGCGCTCTGCGGCGGCGGATGCCTCAAGGCCCCATGCCGTCGCAGGGAAAATCCGGTCGTGTCATGACGGGATGCTTTGGCAAACTGCCGTCATGCTGCTTACGGTCGCCGGCTCGAGTTGCTCGGGCAAGACCACCGCGGTCCGGGCATGCGCACAGATCGACGGACTAGTAGTGCATGACTTCGACGAGATCGGGGTTCCCGCCGGTGCGGACGTCGTGTGGCGCCAACGCAGCACGGAGCAGTGGATCCAGCGCGTGCTGCTTTACCAGTCCGACGGCGTGGACGTCCTGCTCACCGGGCAGTCACCGCTGGGCGAGGTACTGGCGAGCCCTTCGGCGACCGAGCTGAACGGGATCGCGGCTTGCCTGCTAGACGTCGATGACCGGGTGCGCTGGGAGCGGCTCGACAGCCGTGACCCCGGGAAATGGGACCTGGACACCAAGCGGTCGTTCATCGGGTGGGCACGGTGGCATCGCGGGCACGCCGCCGATCCCCGCTACCGGCCCGAGGTCATCACCGCCGCCGGGTACGAGCGGATGAGGTGGGCTCGTTGGAGCGATTGGCCCAGCACCGATTCTCGCTGGGCCGTGCGGGTCATCGACACGACCGGACGATCGGTGCGGCAGTCGGCGGCCGACATCAGGCAATGGGTCACCGAAGCACGTTCCGACTTCGCCCTCGGACGGCTCGGCCTGGCAGCGGGGAGCTGGGCCACCCCTTCCTGAACCGCCAGACAACCGTTCATCGGCATGTCAGTGCACCCGTGGCCAGCACTGCGAACGCCGTGGACAGCGGCTATGAGCGGATGCTCGCTAACGAAGCGGGACGGTTGCCGTGGTCGGAATATCGAGCGTGACGAGGTGGCCTTCGCCGATTGCGTGCATCAGACCGTTGTCTCCGGGGACCAGCCGGCCAATCCGCGCCGATAGCCGCATGCGGGCGCCGACGTTGCCGGCGCGGTCGATGGTGACCAGCGAGCCGTCCGTGAAGGCGAAGAGCGCACCGCCGGACACCGGGGCCGCGGCGCAGACAGCGCCGTGCGGTAGGGGCCGTACCTCTGTGACAACACGTTGGCTCAGGTCGATGAGCGCAATGCCGGCGTCCTCGACGAGCCACAGCGTCTCGCCGTGGAGTATCGGCGGTCGTGGGCGGAGATCACGCTCGTGGTGCCACAGCACCTGCACACCGCTCACCGGATGAAAAGTCATGACCGTGCGTCGACCGCTGAGGAAGGTGACACGGCCATCGTCGCTGACTCCGTAGCTCCCGTCGCCATCAGGGAAGACCACCGGCGCCGGCAGCGACCACTCCCTCAGAACGGCCCCGGAGGCGGCCATCACCAGTAGTTTTGGCAGACCGGCGCCCGCGATGAGCACCGCATCGGCGGCAGAGTCGCCTTCGGGCCTCCAACGAACCGGCTGCGGCCAGGCAAGTGGACCAGCTCCGGCAAACGCAGCGCCCTCGGACGGCAGGCACTTGCCGTCGGCAAGGGCCAGCCGCATCAAAGGGTGATAACCGCGCCACCCTCCCAGCAGAACAACAGAGTCGCTGACGCTGACGTAATACCGCAGGCTCATGCCGCGCGTCGACCACAACCGCTGCCCGTTGTCCAGGTCGAAGCAGTGCAGCACTCCTGCTTGGCTCAGGTAAAGGCAGCGCTCACCCGCGATAACGGCCGTACCCCAGCAATCCTCGACACGTTGTTCCCACAACTGCGCCCCGCTGCGCGGGTCCAGCCGGACCAGACGCGAGTGCCGCTCCGCCACGACGAGGGAACCGGACGCCACTGCCATCGCCTGCGAGCCCGACCTCAGATGTAACGGCCGCGACCACAACACGCTGACCGACTGATCCACCACGCCGGCATGATCGCACGCATCGACACGATGGTGACACGCACTCAACTCGGCAGAGTCGGACGTTGCCGGAGCGGGGCGCGCATCGCGGCAGTTGCGGCCGCCGGTAGGTGGCAGGCCCGAGCCGGTGACGTAATGTCCCCTCTGTCAGGGACGAGCGTGGGGGTATGCCCAGTGCATGAGACTGAGGCGGAGCTCCGCCTAGAAGTCAGCGAGCTCACTGAATTGCTGCGTGAGGACTCCGATTTCGCTGATCTCCGCAACTTGCTGGCGGTCCGTGGCCTGCATGCGTCGGAGGTCCTCCTGGCCGGGCTGGTCGAAGGGCGGGACAACAGCCAGTACGGCGTGTTCATCACTGCCGACCCGCGGTGTCTCCTGTTCGAGATCGGTCCGAGCAACCAACTGGTTCGATGGGAGCAAATCGAGGACGTTGACGCCCTGGCGAAGGACTTCTCGGCGGTTAACGTCGGCATCGCGATGAGGCGCGCTGGTGAGCTGGCCTGAGCTTGGCGGGATCGGGGCGGCACTGGCATGTGCGCACTGTTCTCGGCACGAGCGGATGCTGTCTCACCCCGCGTCTCCGACCGTGAACGTTTACGGTCAGTAGCCGGCGAGCTGGGAGCCGTGTAACCCATCAAGTGGAGCCGACGTGTAACGCATCATCCGGAGTACGACACCGGCTGCCGGCGGAATCTGTGAGAACTTTCTGTACGTCTTCAAGGCGGCCA
>NZ_JAEMUW010000016.1 GCF_016598485.1 Micromonospora coerulea
GCACGTCCGGACGGCAATCGGGGCCAGCTCGGCGTGACGTTGAGTAGCGCGCGGATCGCGGCAGATCCGGACATCCGATCGAAGGCCGCCCGCGTGATTCCGGCTTCATGGGCACTGAACACCATGGGCTGCGGTCGGCCGAGTCACGTCCGCCGAGTGCGCCGTTTCCCTCCAACGGGCCAGGGCGTATGCGATCTCCACTCGCACACCTAAGCTCCTCACGTGTATTTCCTGGAGCGGTCGCGCGTGGATTCTCCGTTCAGCAAGTTGATCTTCCACGTGCCGGAAACGACGGTGCTCGGCTGGTTCCAGCGCGCCTGGCACCACGAGGACCCGGAAGCGCTTCTCAACGCCGAGATCGGCGGCGGCGCCTACGGTTTCGACTCGATCTTCGAGGCGATCGAGGAGCACCGCCTCCCCTGCCCACAGACCCTCGACGAGCTGCGCGAACTCCTAGACGAGCACCTCTGGGTCGAATCTGACTACCCGATACGCCTCGACGAGCGCGGGCTGCGGGTGCGTACGAACGACGACGAGGTGGACCTGGCCTACTACTTCCTCGAGGACGAGGCGATCGTCGCCCACCCCGACCGGCTCGCGTACCTCGTAAACGACACTTGGCCGCTGCCGTCCGGCGCCGCCGCGCCCGGCGCGACCTTCACCCCTGACGTGGCGCTCCGCGTCGTCGGCCCACCCGGGCCCGGTCCGGATTCCGTCTACGCCGTCCGCATCACCTGGCAGCACACCGACCACAACGGCACGAACCTGGACCAGCGGGAAGCGACCGTCTTCCCCGGCGTCAACCTGCCCGGACTTGCCGACCACCTACGCGGTATCGCCGATCCCGTGTCCCGGGAACGCTTCGACGCCGACCTGCTGCGCTCCCTCGTCGGACCCGGCGACGAAGGCATCGGCCCCGCCATGGACCGTTACGTCTGCCTCGAACCATACGACTTGTCGATCTTCGGAAAGTGGACCGCACCCAGCCACGAGCAGATCCTGCAATGGAAGCTGCCGCAGCCACCACCGGAGGCCCGCGTCGCGGTGGATGAGCACCTCGCCCAGGCCGCCCGCTACATCGACGACTTCTTCGGCCACGAGCAACTGTTCCTCTTCGACACGCAATGGGCCGCCGCCCACCCCGACCTGGCGCTGTCCCTCCTCCGCTATGCCACCCACTGGGACCCGTTTGCGCCGTGACGGGTTTCCGAACACTCAGTTGCGTCACGGGCTCCTGGCCGCCCGAATAGGTTCACCCCGGAGGCGGGGACTGAACTTGCCCCATCCGCTCCTCGGCATGAAGGCGCTCCGTGGCAGATCCGCTTGACGCGACTAATCCATGAAGAGCGCGGCGAGCCTCGGCAGACGCCGACGGACCTCGCCGTCGTCCTCGAAGTCCCAGCCCTGGCCGAGCTCCGGGTATCTACCAGTGACCGCACTGGGCAGCTCCATGCTCCCTGATACGACCGCGTATGCGTCCCATACGACGCCATACATGGATTCGCATTCAAGATCGAACCCGCCGTCGACCGCAACGCGTTGGACCACCGGCAGGTCGGCGAGCGTATCCGGGTCTGCCACAGCGCGTTCGAACGACTCACGCCCCTGTGTGAGCAGCCAGCCGCGGAAGTACTCGAAGCCGTCGTCGGAGCAACCGCCGTTGATAAGATAGGCCGCCTGCCACAGGTCCCACCCGTACGACTGCGCACGCAGATCCCACAGCGGCTGCGCCAGTTCCGCGATCTTGGCGGCCGGCAGGGCAGCCAGCAGCCGCAGTGTCTGCTCGGCGACGTCCTCGGCGTCCAAGGGGTCGGCCGCAGACTCCCGTGCCTTCGCCACCACGTTCCAGAACTCGTCAACACTCATGACGCGGGAGTATGGCAGCGGTCTCCGACTTCGCCGCCCACCATTCGCCGTCGTGCCCGGTGCCTGACCGCCCGTCTAGCGCACGGAGCCCTGGAAGATGAGCTGATCGCGGCAGATCCGGATGTTGTGGGTCGCGCCCATACTTGCATCGTGACCAACCAGAGCGATGCCCTCCCCGTGCTTGTCATCGACGGAGCCTCGTTCGTCGACTTCGCCGGCTTCGTACGCGAGTTCTCGCAACTGCTTTGTCACGGCACCTGGAACGGAAACCTCGATGCCTTCAACGACATCCTCCGAGGAGGCTTCGGCACTCCGGAGACCGGATGGGTACTCAGGTGGGTCAACTCTGACTCGTCCAAGGTCGCGCTCGGTTATGACGCGACCGTCCGATGGCTGGAGCAGATCCTCCTCACCTGCCACCCATCGCACCGCGCGAACATCGAGGCCAGGGTCAGCAACGCGCAGCGTGGCCAAGGGCAGACGCTGTTCGACATGATCGTAGAGATCATCCACGACCACGGCCCAGGCGGCAGCGAATCCGAGGACGGCATCATCCTCGAGTTGCCCTAACCGTAGGGTGGATAAACCGAACCCCTGACCGTTGCCGCCGGACCCGAGCAGCATCCGCTCACCAGGTCCACGCCTCCGCCGGCCACGACTCCCAGCGACGCGCGAATCGCGGCAGATCCGGGCACGCGATCTTGGTGCCTCGTATCTGTGGCGAGGGAGACCTTTTTCATCGACATTGGTCGTGGGCGGGTCGGTAGGGTCGCGCGGTGAGCAGCTTCCCCGCCCAGGCCGACCGGGTCCGTGATGCCGAGCTGCCGGTGCGACGCCGGCTGCTCGCTTTGCGTGAATGCGCTCTGCGCTTCCCGCCATACGGGTTCCGCGCCACCTGGCATCACTTGGTGGTCAACGCCGGCCTGCCGGTGCGTTTGGAAGAAGATCCCGACTCACTGCTGCGCGCCGTTCAAGAGCTTGAGGAGGCACGGCAGCTTTGGCTCGCCGAGGCACAGACCTTCAAGGCGCGGCGTCGGCAGGAGAAGGGAGCGGGCCGGCGGGAGCCGCGTCCGAACGAGGGGTGGCATACCTGGGCGGGCTGGTTGGCTTTCTGCCCAGATCCGGAGGTACACCCACGGGAGCGCCTCGCGACCGTAGTGCACCGCCTGATCGTCGCGTACCGTTCCGAGGCCGCGCCTTCGGCAGTATGCCCGGCCTGCGGTGCCCTGCGCCCGTCCCCGCCGTGCCCGAGCTGCGGGGCGTATCCCTCGAGCCCGGCAGGCGTCCGGGCGTCCGAAGGGCCCGACACCGGGTTTCGTTGGCAACAGATCTGGCATCGCGCCGTGCGGCGGGAGGCGACGGTCGGAGGTGGTCACATCACCGACTTCCGGACAGAGTTCACGCCCACCAGCGAGGACCGGTTGTTCGGAATACTGCAGGTCTACGTACGTGGCGTTCCGCTCGGCGACGGAACAACCACCGCCCTTCATCCCCATTTCCTGAATCTGCGGGGCCTGTGCGCCGCGGCTGAGCTGCCCGGCTCGCGGGGACCGGAGCCGCTGAGCCTCGGCGACACGTTCGACCATCTGGAGATGAGCCTAGAGACCAGCGAGAGAGACGTGATCTTCACTTTCGTCACGCGCCCGGAGCGGGGTGACCCACCGCCATGGGCGCCGCGGGCGGGCGCCACGATGCGGTTGATGGTGCGGCGGTCGGACGTGGTCAATGCTTGGCGCGAGGCAGAACCGCAGTTCCGCCAGTTCCTGAGCTGGCTCTAGTGCCTACCTTTGACCTATTTCCGCTGGCGAAGGTCTTGTCACTGGGTAGCTCACCTAAGGATTACCCCTCCGGGCGACGCACCCAACTCGGCATGTGCGCATGGCGGCCGAGTCAGCACTTCGTAACGCCGCCTAGCGCGCGGATCGCGGCAGATGAGCGCGCCCGCTAGTGGCGCCGTTCGGCCGGCCAGGACCCGAGGCGGGATATTTCTTGACTCTCGACCCGGTCGAGGGCTGACCCTTCCTGGGTGACGTCTGAAGAGCGCGACCAACGATCAGTCCCTCTCGCGATTGACCTGGAGATGCTGCGGCCGGTACTGCGCGGCGGCTGGGGAGCGGATACCTGCGACCCGCACGATGTGCAGGATTGGCACGCCGGCAACGCAGCCCGTGGTCAATGCGGGGTGACTGCCTTGATCATTCAGGACCTGCTCGGCGGAGAGCTGATCCTCGGCGAGGTCCTCGCCGGAGACGCCAAGGTCGGCTACCACTACTGGAATCGATTGGCCGACGGCCGCGAGGTCGACCTGACAGCTGACCAGTTCCAGCCACCGGAAGTCGTTGTCGGCGGTCAAGTCCAGCAACGCCCGCCGGGCCCACCTCGGCGATGCCGCCAGCAGTACGAGATCCTGCGGGACCGCGTCTTCGCAGCCCTCTACGGCGGCGATCCAACGCAATCCACGCAACCGTGACGGCCGGCGAACAGGCCGAGCGCACGAACGGCGGCAGGTCCGCATGGCTCAGGATGTGCCCATGACGATCTCCGCTGACGACTCCGGTCCGGTCCGGATTGTGACGGCCGTTCTTCGCGACGGCGATCGGGTGTTGCTGTGTCATCGAAGCGCCGGACGCCGTTGGTATCCCGACGTGTGGGACCTTCCGGGCGGTCATGTTGAGGAGGGGGAGGATCCGAAAGAGAGCCTTGTCCGCGAGCTTCGGGAGGAGTTAGGAATCACGGCATCGGAGCCGTCCAGCCCGCCGATGCATGAAATCCGGACCGCGACGTACGACATGCAGATCTGGTTGATCGACAGGTGGACCGGAACGCCCGTCAACGCCGCGCCGGACGAGCACGACGCTGTGGCATGGTTCGAGACGTCCGACCTTGACAGCCTGCGTCTCGGCCACGAGTCGTATCTCTCGATGCTCACCGCCGTGCTCGCCGGGTGACGTCGCTCCGGAAGCCAGGGGTGCGCGCTCATCGGCACGAGCGACACCTGATCAAGCGGTGCTGACGACCAAAACGGCACTGCGCGGGCTTAGAGCCGAACCCACTCTCCGAGTCGTTCAGGTGAAGCAGCATCGATGAAGGCGGCGATCGCCGCCGTTGCCTTGGTGACGCTGGAGACGAAGTCACCTGAGAACGTGCAGTCGTCGCCGAGCACCGGGACTTCGACGGTTTTCGTCGCGGGCAGCCCGCCATCCCCACAAAGAAGGTGGCAGTCGCCTGGGGATTTGAACAGGTGCATGACTGCGTAGCCGCCTCTGAACGAGAACGTCAACAGGGGGTAGTCCGCCTCGACGCGGCGTACCTCGGTGTATCCCTCTCCGGCGCTCGGAAGGTGCTGGAGCCGGGACATGAAGCCGTCGACGTCAGACCGGCTTTCCGTGGAGGCCAGGTCGCCACTTCCAGGATCGGTCGCGATCCATGCCACGTCCATGTGTGTCTCCGGCAGGCGAGTCAACGCGTCGCGCGCAGCGTCGCACACCAGCGCACGGAGACGCTGTCTTCGGCACGGCCGGACGCCGGCCCGACCGAGCGTTGCGTAGCGCGCGACTCGCGGCTACTTAGAGACTTGGTCCAGGACCGGTGTCCGGCCAGACTCGGTCCAGGTGCCCGGCGAGACGCTCCCACATTGCGGCTGCCCACCGGTGTCATTGGTGTGGCTCTCTCATGGCCTGCGGTCTCGCCGGGCACCGCGCGAGGAGTGGCTGGAAAGGGGTTTGTTCTGCTCGAAGTAGCGGTGCCCTCCTTGTGACAACTCCGTCGAGTTCAGCTAAGGGAGGCGCCGATGAGCGTGATCATCGGGATGGACCCGCACAAGCGTTCGGCCACCATCGAGGTCGTCGACGAACGCGGCCGGTTGAAGGCTACGGGCAGGTACGGCACCGACAAGGCTGGCTACGCCGACATGCTCGCGGCCGGTCGCAGCTATGCCGATCGGGTCTGGGCGGTGGAGGGCTGCAACGGCATCGGCAAGCACATCGCCCACCGCCTGGTCCACGACGGTGAGACGGTGCTCGACGTGCCCGCGAAACTGTCGGCGCAGGTGCGGGTGTTCGCCACCGGCAACGGCCGCAAGACCGACCCGGTGGATGCGCACTCGGTGGCGATGGTGGCGCTACACAGCCCGAATCTGGTGCAGGTTCAGGTCGACGCGGACCTGCAGGTGATGGGCATCTCGCCGACCGGCGTGACGAGCTGGGCCGCGCCCGAACCCAGACCATCAACCGGCTGCACCGGCTGCTGCTGGAACTGTTACCCGGCGGGGCGAAGAAGTTCCTGTCCGCGCCACAGGCCCGCGCGTTGATCGCCACGGTCAAACCCCGCGACATCGTGGGCAAGACCAGACGCCGCCTCGCCGTCGAGCTGATCAGTGAACTCGAGGGGATCGACAAGAAGATCAAGGCTGCGGAGAAGGACCTCAAGGAACTGGTGGCCGCCCGCGGCTCTACCCTGATGGAGTTGCACGGCATCGGCCCCTCAGGCGCGGCCCGCCTACTGGCAGACGTCGGGGACATCAGCCGGTTCGCCGACCGCGACCGGTTCGCCTCCTGGAACGGCACCGCACCCCTGGACGCCTCCTCCGGCGACCAGAAGCGTCACCGTCTCTCACGCGCCGGCAACCGGCGGATCAACCGCACGCTGCACATCATGGCCGTGGTCCAGCTGCGCAACGCAAGGCCGCGCCTACTTCGACGCGAGAAAGGCCGCCGGGAAGACCTCCATGGAAGCCATGCGCGCCCTCAAACGCCGGCTGTCCAACGTGGTCTACGCGCGCATGGTCGCCGACCAGAGGAAAAGGGATGCGACGGACCCGGGAGGGCAATCGGGGACGACTCTGCAATCCAGCGTGACCGACCTGACCCCGGACATCGGCCCTTCGGACAAGCCACTTCCCGGACCCGCCACCAACCACCCTAAACCCTTGGTGTCAGCGGCGCCTTGACATAAAGGGGTGCCATGAGAGTGCGCCTGATCAAGCGTCGTCGTCACTCTGCACCAAGCCCGCACCAGCCACTACCGCCAATCACGGCTACCCGCCATGACCGCCGTTGCAGAATGAAGGCGGCCGCTAACTCACTCGGCAGCTACTTCTCCGGGGTGCCCGGACCAACCTCGCCGCGCTTCAGGTGCTCGGCGTTGCGGTCGGCTTCGCTGTGTGCATGCGCCGCCGCGGTGCCCGGGTCGGCGGTTCGGCGTCCTTCGGCGTCCTGATACACCTCGCCGCTCTCAAGCGCTTGCTCCTCCTGCCGCCGACTCTCGGGTGTTGTCATGACCACCTAATTACCCTGCACTTGCGCCAGCAAACAGCCGCAACAGCGACCACATCAGACTTACCGTACCGAACAAAATTAAGCATGCAGCTGGTGGCCCAGCGTCCCGCCGAGGTTCACGACCGGTGCACCCCGAGCCACTGCGAAGGTGACCTGATCATCGGCCGGGCCCACGCCTCAGCGATTGGCACCCCAGTTCCGCAACGCCCTGATCACCCAGACCGCAGCACATCCCGCACCAGCTGTGGCGCAGCCTGACCTGGACCAGGGGCGGGAGGTGACCCTGCACGAGGACATGGCTGCGCTGACCGGCTTCCGCATCCACTTCTGCGACCCACACTCCGGCACCAACGAGAACACAAACCGCCTACTCCGCCAGCACTTCCCAAGGAACCGACCTGTCCGTGCACAGCGCTGAGGACCTTCGCGGTGTCACCCGGCAACTCAACCACCGGCCCGGCCTCTGCCTCAACGACCAGCCTCCCGCTGAGGCATGAGCCGATGGTCGGCGCAGTTTGTCGTCAGCTAGTTCGCGACCTCCGACTCCGTCGGTTGCGGCAGCTCGACCTGGAGCCAGGCGTCCATTGGTCAGGTCCTCGCTGCTGGTCCTGGGCCCGCAGTGGGACTGGCAGGCTTTACTGCGGCTCGACGGTCGAGCGTAGCCAGGTGCCGTCGGGCTGCCGCCAAGCGCGCCAACCCGCCGGCAGGTCCAGCAACTGGCCCACGTCGTGGTGGGCGACGAGGTGGGCCAGATGCGCGGTGGTCAGATCCGGCTGCTCCATCGCGTCGCCGTCGAGGAACTGCCAGCTCCCGTCGTGATCGTGGATCACACCGTTGACCGGGCGGCCGCCGTCCACAATGCGCATGAGCGTGAACACCACCTGGCAAGGATCAAGGTTCGGGTACATCCATGGCGGCGCCGGCTCGGTCCACATACTGCGCGGGTGCTCGTCCATCGGCAGCCACAGCAACGGCTGGGTCTCATGCGCGCCGTCTTCGAGCTCGGGGTCACCCGGGTAGCGGCCGGCCTTGTCGGGCCACAGCAGTTGCACGACCGGAAACGGCGGACGCTGATAGTAATCGATGGCCGCCCCGAACAGCTGCCCGTACCAACTGCTGTGCACGGGAGCGAGCGCGAGCTCGTACCCGTCGATGACGCCTGCCAGCCTGCGGCCGGGGGTCAGCGGCTGCCCGTCACGGATCAGGCGGCCGACCGTGTTGACGATCTCCATGGCCCGCTGCTGCGGGATGCCGAGCAGGCACAGCTCGACGCTGCCGTAGCTGTGCCACAGACCGATCGAGTAGGCCCAGTCGGGCGTGGTCATGCCAAGAACGCCGGTGACGCCCCAACCGTACTCACGAACCAGCCGGGCATTGCGGCGCTCGCGCTCTGGCCAGGACTTTTCTGCGCGCCGCCACCGAACCCGCGGTGTGCCGTCGCCCTCGCAGAGGAGGCAATGACACTCGCGATCGGGCGCGTCGGGCATCCGCGGAGCATACAAGGCGACCGCCCGCGGTTCACCCGATGGAAGGTACGCGGTATCAGTCGTGGGTGATCGAGAAACCGAGGATCACGGCAGCTGACACTACTACGTGTCCGGGTGCGAGGTCCTGTGCGGAAGCGTCACCGCCCGAACCGTGGCCACGGTATCGTTCGTGTCCCACGTTCTCTGGATCGACGTCGTCGATGTGCACGACAGCACCGAGCCGGACGCCGGCCGCCTCGGCGTACAACTCGGCCTTGCGCCGAGCAGCTGCTACCGCCTGACGCCGAGCTTCCGCGCGCATCTCGGCCTTTGTCATGACGTCGAAGTCAACCGCCTCGATCTCGTTCGCGCCGGCGGCTACGACGTCATCGAGCAACTGCTGAACGATGTCCAGACGGTCCGACTCCATGGCAAACGATGCTTGGCACTGATAGCCCAGGAACACCCGCTCTGGGCCATAGCCGCTCCACGAACTCTTGAGATCCAGCCGTGACCGCTCCACAGCACTGTCGGCAACGCCGTGGGCCCGCAGCGCCTGACGCACCGCGTGCACGGCCTCAGCCGCCGCGGCGAATGCACCTGATGGCGTCTGTTCCACCCGCACGACCCGGAATCTCGCTCGGACCAGATCCGGCATGGACTTCACGCTCGCCGCGCCGTACGCGGTGACACCCCACGGCCGTTCGATTAGCTGCATGACGATGATCTTACGAAGGTCTCACTGGCGAGCGTTGTCCCCGATCAGCCTGCCGACGTCAGGGTGATCGCCTGTCATCGGCACCTGGCAAACAGCACCGAGGCTGGTGGAGCTGTGGGGATTTGACCCCTGATCCCCCTCGATGCAGACGAGGACCGGTGCATGCTGTCACCGGCCCCCGTTCGCGTCCGGTCAGTCGGCGAGCGCGCCGGCTGCCCGCCCCTCGTGCAGGGTTAGGTTCCGGCCGGTGGACGGGTCGAACAGGTGGATCTTGTCCAGGTTGAACCAGACCCGCCGGTTCTCCCCCTCCCGTGCCGCCGACTCGGCGGAGAGCCGGGTGACCAGGCTCGATCCGGCGCCGGCAAAGTCGGCCGCGCCCGCGTCGGCGGCCAGCTCCTCCAGCTCGGCGGCGGTGGCCCGCTCCCCCTCGATGGTGAAGTAGACGTACTTGTCCGAGCCCATCGACTCGACGATGTCCACCGGCGCGTCGAACTCCATGCCCCGGCGGCGGGTCTCCTCGTCGATCAGCTCGGCGTCCTCGAAGTGCTCGGGGCGGATGCCGAGGATCAGCTCGCGCGGGGCGTCCGCGCCCTCGAGCTGCCGGCGCAGCCGGTCCCCGACCGGCACGTCGCCGAGCGCCGTGCGCAGCCGCCCTTCGGAGACGGCAGCGTGCAGGAAGTTCATCGATGGCGAACCGATGAAGCCGGCGACGAAGAGGTTGCGCGGGTGGTCGTACAGCTCCTGCGGCGGCCCGACCTGCTGCACGGCCCCGCCCCGCATGATGACCACCCGGTCGCCGAGGGTCATCGCCTCGGTCTGGTCGTGGGTGACGTAGACGGTGGTGGTGCCGAGCTGCTTTTGCAGGCGGGACACCACCGTGCGCATCTGCACCCGCAGCTTGGCGTCCAGGTTGGACAGCGGCTCGTCCATCAGGAACGCCTTCGGCTGGCGGACGATCGCCCGGCCCATCGCCACCCGCTGCCGCTGGCCCCCGGAGAGGTTGGCCGGCTTGCGGTCCAGCAGCGGGGTCAGCTCCAGGACCTTGGCCGCCTCGTCGACCTTCGCGTCGATGGTGGCCCGGTCCAGCTTCGCCAGCCGCAGCGGGAAGGCCATGTTCTCCCGCACCGTCATGTTCGGGTAGAGCGCGTACGACTGGAAGACCATGGCGATGTCGCGGTCCCGGGGCGCCTTGTCGTTGACCCGCTGCCCCGCGATCCGCAGCTCGCCGGAGCTGATGTCCTCCAGCCCGGCGATCATGTTGAGGGTGGTGGACTTCCCGCAGCCCGACGGGCCGACCAGGATCACGAACTCGCCATCGGCGATCTCCAGGTCGACGTCCTGCACCGCGACGGTCCCGTCCGGGAACCGCTTGCTCACCTTGTCCAGCACGATGTCAGCCATGACTACACCACCTATCCCTTGACTGCGCCGGAGGTCAGACCGGAGACGATGCGGCGCTGGAAGAAGAGCACGAACAGGATGATCGGAATGGTGATCACCACGGCGGCCGCGCAGATCGCCCCGGTGGGGTCCTCGAACTGCGACTCGCCGGTGAAGAACGACAGCGCCACCGGCACCGTCCGCGCCCGCTCGGTCGAGGTGAGCGTGATGGCGAACAGGAAGTCGTTCCAGCAGAAGATGAAGACCAGGATCGCCGTGGTGAACAGCCCCGGCGCGGCCAGCGGGGCGATCACCCGCCGGAACGCCTGGCCCTGCGTGGCGCCGTCCATCTTCGCCGCCTTCTCCAGATCCCACGGGATCTGCTTGAAGAACGCCGACAGCGTGTAGATCGCCAGCGGCAGGGCGAAAGTGATGTACGGCAGGATCAGCCCCGGCCAGGTGTCGAAGAGGCCGAGCTGCCGCTCGATCTCGAACAGCGGCGACACCAGCGACACCTGGGGGAACATCGCGATCAGCAGGGAGACCCCGACCAGCAGCTTCTTGCCGGGGAAGTCCAGCCGGGAGATCGCGTACGCGGCCATCGCGCCCAGCACCACCGCGATCAGCGTGGCGATCAGCGCGATGCCGATCGAGTTGGCCAGGGCCCGGACGAACTGGTCGGTGTCGAAGATCGTCCGGTAGTTGTCCAGCGTCCACTCCCGCGGCCAGAACCTCCCGTCGGTGAGGGTGCCCGGGGTCTTGAACGACAGCGAGGCGATCCAGAGCACCGGGATCAGCGCGAAGACGACGACGATCACGTCCAGCAGACCCCAGCGCAGCTTCGCCCGGTTGGTGGTTTCGACTGCCATCTCAGCGCCTCTCCCCGTCGTCGCTGCCCGGGGCAGCGGTACCGAACATCTTCACGAAGACGAAGGCGATGATCGCCACCGTGATGAAGATCAGCACCGACATCGTCGAGCCGATGCCGAGGTTCAGACCCCGGATCAGGTTGTTGTAGGCGAGCATCGACACCGACGAGGTCTCGTTGCCGCCCGCGGTGAGCACGAAGATGTTGTCGAAGACCCGGAACGCGTCCAGCGTGCGGAACAGCAGGGCGACCAGGATCGCCGGCTTCATCACCGGCAGCATCACCTTGGTGAACCGCTGCCAGGAGGTCGCGCCGTCGGTGGAGGCCGCCTTGAGCAGGTCCTCCGGGACCAGGGCCAGGCCGGCCATCAGCAGCAGCGCCATGAACGGCGTGGTCTTCCAGATCTCCGCCAGCATGACGATCGCCAACGAGCTGGCCCGCTCGGTCAGCGGCGCGCTGCCGTCGAAGACGTTCGCCAGGTAGCCGGTGCCGGGCGTCCACGCGTACCGCCAGGAGAAGGCCGCGACGACCGTGACGATGCCGTACGGGATCAGCGCCGCCGTGCGGACGATGCCCCGGCCGACCAGCGTGCGGTGCATGATCAGCGCGAGTCCCATGCCGAGCACCAGCTCGATCGCGACCGTGACCACGGTGATCAGCGCGGTGACCCCGAACGCGGTCCACCAGAACTGGTTGGACAGCACGGTGGTGTAGTTCTCCAGCCCGATGAACTCGCGCTGGTCGGGGAAGCGCAGGTCGAAGCGCTGGAGCGACAGCCAGACCGAGTAAAGGATCGGGTACGCGGTGACCAGCACCATGACCAGCGCGGCCGGCGCGCAGAGCAGCCAGCCCAGCCGGCGCTCCGCCCGCTTGTTCTCGCTCAGCGGGGCCTTCGCCCGGCGGCCGGTTCGCTGGGCCGGCACCGCGGCGTGCCGGCCGCCGGACCGGGTGGCGGTCTCGTCGGCCGCGACGTCCGCACCGGTGGGAGTGGCGTTGATGCTCACGGGAGGACCCCCTTCGACTCGAGGGCGTCGGCGATGGCGTCACGCAGCTCGTTGGCGGTCTGTTCGGGCTGGATCGCCGACGGCGGCGACAGGATCGCGGACGTGACCGTGGAGATGCTCTGGTAGGCCGGGGTCAGCGGACGAACGGCCGGCTCCTTCAGCTCCTCGAGGATGGTGTCCTTCATCGGGTACGCCTTGTCCATCTCCGGGTCGTCGTAGACCTTCTCGATGGTCGGCGGCACGCCGTCGTTGACCGCCGAGAACTTCTGGTTCTTCTCGTTGCGGATGCACCGGGCCGCCTCGAAGGACTCCGTCGGGTGCTTGGAGTAGGCGCTGACCGCCATGTTGACGCCGCCGATGGTGACCTTGCTCGGGGTGTTTTCGTCGATCCCCGGCACGCGCGCCCACTTGACCTTCTTCGCCAGGTCCGGGTTCGCCTCCTGCATCGCGGGATAGACGAAGGGCCAGTTGACCTGGAAGGCACCCGTGCCGGACTGGAACTCCAGCCGGACCGGGTCCTCGATGGCGTTGCTGAACGACGGCGACGTCACGCCCGACGTGGCGAACTTCTTCAGCTGGTCGAGCGCCCTCACGGTGCCCTCGTCCATCACGGCCTTCTTGCCGTCGTCGCTGAGGATCTTCCCGCCGGCGCTCTCGGCCAGGGTGTTGTAGAGGACGACCAGTCCCTCGTACTGGGCCCCCATGGTGAGCACCTGGTACGGCTTGCCCTGCTGCTTGAGCTGCTGGGCCGCGGAGATCATCTCGTCCCAGGTCTTCGGCGGCTGCTGCACCAGGTCGGTGCGGTACCAGAGGAGCTGGACGTTGGTGTTCTTCGGCGCGGCGTAGAGCTTGCCCTCGTAGCGGGCGGTGTCCAGCGGGCCCGCGAGGGTGCCCTGCTCGACCTCCGCCTTGGCCTGGCCGGTCCACTCCCGGATCCAGTCCGCGCTGGCGAACTCCTGGGTCCAGGTGACATCGAGGCCGAGCACGTCCATCCCGCTGTCCTCCGCGGCGAGCCGGCGCACCATCTGCACCCGCTGCTCGTCGGCCTGCCGCGGCAGCACCCGGTAGACGATCTGGTAGCGCCCCTGGGCCTGCGCGTTGCAGTCGTCGACGACCTTCTGCAGGTTCTGTTCCGGCGGGTAGTACAGGTTGATCGTCGGCGTACCGCCGTCGCCGCCGGACCCGCAGGCCGCCAGCGGCGCCACCAACGTCAGCGCGGCGGCTGCGGCCGCCGCGCGGAATCGTGGCCGCCGCCGGTCCGCGGCCTCGTCGGGGTCTGTCGTCATCGCCCTCCCCCTTTCTTCGGCGAGAGCCGGGGGGAGCTGCCCGTGCCCCGGCGCACGGCGAGACGGTCCGGGCGCTGGTTGCGGCAAATCCACTCGGCCCCGGGCGTTTCGTGCGCAACAGTGCCCGACCTGCGACGCTCCGAAACCTGAGCGTCACCAGACGGAACGACCGGGCCTGAGATGGACCGGATCAGCCCTGCGCGTCGGCCGGGCGGCCTTACGCTCGGCGGATGGACGCCACCTTCTTCTTCGATCTCGCCTGCCCGTGGACCTGGCGCGCCTCCCGTTGGCTGGTCGCCGTCGCCGAGGCCCGGGGGCTGCGCATCGAGTGGCGGGCGTTCAGCCTGGCCATCCTCAACGAGGGCCGGATCGCCCCCGAGCACGCCGACGCGATGGCCGCCTCCGGCCGCGCGCTGCGGCTGGTGGAGGCGCTGCGCGCCGAGGGCCGCCACGACGACGCCGGCCGCTTCTACACCGAGCTGGGCGCCCGCACCCACGACGCCGGCAAACCGATCTCCGACAAGATCGTGACGGCGGCCGTCGAGGCGGCCGGCCTCGCCGACGCCGCGCCGGCCCTCGACGACGAGCGCTGGGACCGGGCGGTACGCGAGTCACACACCCTGTCGTACGCCTCGGCGGGGCCGGACATCGGCTCCCCGGTGCTGATGGTGCCCGACGCCGAGCGGGGCATCCACGGCCCGATCCTCACCGAGGTCCCGAGCACCGATGACGCCCTGACCATCTGGGACTCCCTCGTGCCGCTGCTGCGGCTGCCCACCTTCCACGAGGTCAAGCGCGGCCGCCACTAACCACCAGCCCCCGCCCCGCACTTGCCGAGAAAGGGTGGCTTTGGCGCGCGGAATGGCCACTCTCTCTCGGAAAGTGCGCGGATCTTGGGGGCGGCGGTGGGGTTGGGGGTTGGGGGCGGGCGTTCAGGTGGGTGGGTGATGATGGCCGGGTGATCGCGCGCTTCAAGGACCTCTGCATGGACGCCGTCGATGCTTCGGGGCTGGCCGGGTTCTGGGTTCGGATCCTCGGGGGCGGGGTGGTCGAGACCGGGGACGGCGACGCCCGGCTGGATGTGCGCCCGGCGGGGCCGGTCCCGAGTCGATCTGGGTCAACCAGGTGCCCGAGCCGCGTACCGGCAAGACGCGGGTCCACCTGGATGTGCGCCTCGCCGACCCGGACCCGGCGGCGCTGCTGGCGGCCGGCGCCCGACTGGTACGCGAGCCGGACGCGGAGATCGGCTGGTGGGTGTTGGCCGACCCGGACGGCAACCAGTTCTGCGCGTTCCCGCCCGGAGAGGGGAAGCGCCCGGGCGTCTTCGAGCTGGTGGTGGACAGCGCCGACCCGGCCGCGCAGGCGAGGTGGTGGGCGGGCGTGGTCGGCGGTCAGGTCGGCGGCGAGGGCGAGGACTACGCCTACCTGACCGGCGCGGCCGGGTTCCCCTGGGGTTCGTGGATCTTCGACCCGGTGTCGGAGCGCAAGCGGGTGAAGAACCGGGTGCACTGGGACGTCGAGCTGACCGGTGCGGAGGTCACAGCCGTGATCTCGGCGGGCGCGACGCTGCTGCGCGAGCCCGACGACCGGATCGGCTGTGGGTGCTGGCCGATCCGGAGGGCAACGCGTTCTGCGCCTTTCCGCCTCGTCCCAACCAGTGAACGACCAGCTACCCGGCGTGCGCCCCGTGGACTAGCGTTTTTCCCAGCTTCGCAGCCAGCGCGTCGCCGTCGATGTCGATACGCCTCCGGCCGACCCCAGCCCGCCCGAACGGTTGGTAATCGCGGGAACCCCCTTCTGCCGGTTCACCGGTTGGGCAGGATCGTCCCCAACGAGGAGGTTGTCGTGCAGGACACCCGCGCTCTCGCCCTGACGTTCGAGGTGAGCGGCCTGCCCCCGGTCAAGACCGAGGCCCTGTCCATCTTCGCCGCCGGGCACCGGCAGGCGACGCGGGTCCGCGCCCTGCTCCAGGCGGCCTGCACCGCCGCCCAGCAGACCGGCTGGACCCCGCTCGCCGGGCCGATCGAGGTGGACCTGACGCTGCGTTGCCCGCCCGGGCACCGCACCTCCGACGCCAGCACGCTGCTGGGCGGGGTGTGCGCGGTGCTGCAGGACAAGAAGCGGGTGGCGAACATCGGGCTGGCCCACCTCGGCGTGCTCGTCGACGTCGCCCTCTACGACGACGACCGGCAGATCCGCCGGCTGTCGTACATCGAGGAGCCGGCGGAGGACTTCTCGTACCAGGTCCGGGTGGCCGCCGTACCCACCGTGGTTTGACCGACGGCCGCGGTGGGGTACCGCGGACGCCGATGAAGGGAGTGCCGATGTCGGAGCCACATGTCACGCTCGACCCGACCGGGCTGGATCCCGTGCAACAGAAGCTGCGCGGCGCGCTGGAGGATCAGCTGACCTCGGCCCTGCAGGCGGCCACCGAACGGATCCGCGCCAGCTACGCGGGTGAGCCGGTCGAGGAGGTCTGCCGTCGGCTGCTCGACGAGACCCGCACCGGGCTGCACCCGGACATCGCCGCCGGCTTCAATCCGGACATGGACGAGTTCTGTCGGGTGGCCGTGGCGATCGTCCGGGGCGGGGCTTCCTGAGGCACGCCACGACCGCGCCGACACCGTGTCGGCGCGGTCGCGCTGTGCCCGGTCAGCTCCGGCGCACGTCGACCGAGACCACGTGCAGCCCGTCGGGCCGGGTCGACTCCGCAAGTCGGACCGGCAACGGCGCGCCCGCGGTACGCAGCCCGAGGCCGAAGCCGAGGCGTCCCTCGAAGTCGCCGGCCGGTGCCCAGCCGCGCAGGGTCGAATAGCCGATGGCCGGGGCCGGGGCGGCGTAGCTGATCCGACCGCTGTTCAGGTGGCCCTGCGCCGGGTCGAAGCGGACCGACAGGTACCCGTCGCCGGGCAGGTCGATCGGGTCGCCGCTGCCGTCGGACTCGACCCGCGAGACGAGGGCCACCTCGTAGCTCGGCGTCGAACCGCGGAAGGCGAAGGTGATCCGGCTGAACCCCTCCGTCGGATGGTCGCCGACCCGGATGTCGACCAGGACGGGCAACGGCTCGCCGGGCGCCGGGGTGACGGGCACCCGCACGGTGTGGGCGATCCGGGCCGGCGTGGTGGGCGCCGCCCACCCGTACGTCACCCGCCAGTCGCCCGCGGCTGGGCTCGGCCTGGCGGTCGGACCTGCGGTGGTGGGGGCGGGTGCGGTGGGAGGCCCGCTGGTCGCGGGCATGGTGGCGGCGGTCGCGCTGGGCGCGGGCGTCGTCGACGGTGCCGAGGACGCGCCGTCACGGTCGGTCGTGCAGGCGGCCGCCGCGAGCAGCACGACCAGGCTGGCGAGCAGTGGTACGCGCTGAGGTGTCATCACTCAGTCTGACTCCGGCCGAACATCCGCAACAGAGGCGATCGTCCATTTCGGCTGAAGGGTCGGTCGCCACGGCACTGGCACAGGGGCCGTCTCAACGGGCCACCCGGCAACCGGAGTCAGTGGTGACCTTCGGGTACGCGATCAGTCGGTGTCGGCGGTTCCCAGCGACTCAGCCGGAAGACCAGCGGGCCGCAGCCCCCCGATTCCGCTGGACGCCTCTTGACTTTTCGGCGTCACCGTCGGGCAGCCCTGCAGACATCTCCGGTAGAGGATCCGGTTGTTCAGATCGGGATCGCCCACGTAGAAGACCAGGACCGTCTCACCGTCCCGCCCCTCGGCCTCGACCGGAATGCTTCCGGCGGTCGACCTGCCAGCGAGGACGCGGACGCGGAGGTTGACCACACTCTGCGGCCCCTCGGGGTAGCCGAGGGCGGTGTCTGTCGACCACCGCCCGGATCCGGGGAGCTTGTCGCGCTTCCCGTCGAACCCATCAGGAAGCACCCCGAATTCGATGAACTTCTGATAAGGCAGGTTGGTGGCGGCGAACGAGCCGTTCTCGTCGAATTGCAGGACGGATCCGTCCTTGTCGTTCTGCCACACACCGACCACGTCTGCCGCCTTCAGATCGATATCGGTCTGCCGCGAAGACGAGTCCGGGCCCGCTCCGAAGCAACCAGCGGCGACCACGAGAGCCACGGCAGCGACCAGGAGCGTCCCGCAGTTAATCTTCAACGTCTGCTCCCTGTCACCCGGCTTCCCTGGACATCACCAAGGCACGGAGGGCCAGCCGTCACGGCCGGGCGAGCAACCGCCGGGGACGGGTCAGGACCGGGTCCGCAACTCCCCGGTCCTGACCCCCAGCCGTCCGGTGTGGTAGCGGAATTCGCCGTGCGAGCGCGGCGGGCGTGGCACGCCGCCCACGCCGGGCTCAACACGGCGAGCCGGCCCGCATGCACTCAGCTCCACGGTGCCCAACTACCGGACTTCGGCGCGTCCCCGACTCACCCCGAAGAGCCGTGAACGCGGGCCCAGGTTAGGCATCCCGCCGCAGGCCGGACAAGCTTTTCCGAACCCGGCAGAGTGTGATTGATGCCAACGTTGAAATGCGGCATGTCGGCGTAACAGCCTCAGCCGGAAAGACGCTGTTTCTCCACGAAGCGACCGGTCCGCCCAGCGCCCCGACCGGCCTCGTGACGGCCGGCCGCGGCGGCGCCGGCGATCAACGCGAGCGCGCCCAGGTGCAGCAGCCGCACCCCGCCCGGGGCGGGCACCGTGGCGTACGGCAGCGCCGGCAGCACCGCCGCCCCGGCGGCCGTGACGGCCAGCGCCACCCCCCAGAAGACGGCGGGTCGGGCCACTGGCGCCGGCGGGCGTACGCCGTCAAAGATCTCATGCCGGCGCGCGGCGCGCAGCGCCAGGGCGACCACGACGACGGCACCGACCACCGTACTGAGCAGGTCGGCGAAGAACCACCAGTACATGCCGGTGAGCGCGTGCCAGTCCACGCCGAAGGCGCGCAGCCACTGGTCGGTGTGGGTGACCCGGTCCCAGCCGACGTGGCTGGCCGCGCCGAGCAGCGCCGAGCAGACGACGACCTGCCAGGGATGCCGGACACCGGCGAGCGCGGCGTGGTCCCGCCAGGCGAAGGCTCGCTGGCCGGGCAGGTGCACCGCGATCCCCGCGATCGTCCGGCGGACGATCCAGGCGTAGCAGAGCGCCACCGGCAGGCACCACCAGAGCAGTCCGCCCACCGTGTGGGTGCGCAGCCCGAGGTCGAACCGGGTGCCGCTGAACAGGTAGGCGACGTCCGGCGACACGGCGCCGGTGGCCAGCGCCACCCCGTCGAACCAGCGCGGACGCCACAGCTTCAGCGGCAGCACCGCGGCGAGGTGCGACGGGAAGGTCAGCGGCACGACCAGAACGTTACCGGTGGATCAGAAGACCCGGAGTAGGTCCGCAAAGGCCGCCAACCGGACCACCCCGTTGTCGGTCGGGTCCAGCTCGTCGTACTCCAGCACCCAGGTGTTCTCGTTCGGGATGAAGACCGCGTTCAGGCCGGCGGCCCGGGCCGGCAGGATGTCCGACCGCGGGGAGTTCCCGATCATCCACGCCCCGGCCGGGTCGAACCCGTGCTCGGCGGTCAGCCAGCGGTACGTGTCGACGTCCTTCTCCGGCACGATGTGCGCGGCGCGGAAGTGGCGCAGCAGGCCCGACGCGTCCAGCTTGCGCTGCTGCTCCTCCTGCTCCCCCTTGGTGAGCAGTAGCAGCTCGTGGCGGGTGGCCAGGTCGTCCAACGTCTCCGCGACCCCCGGCATCAGCTCGACGCTGTGGCCGACCAGCGCCGCGGCCAGCTCGTCGAGCTCGGTACGCTCCCGCTCGGTGGCTGGCCGCGCGCGCAACCGCTCCAGGCACTCCGCCAGGCTGCGCAGGAAGACCTTGCTGCCGTAGCCGTGCGCGACCGCGTTGGCCCGCTCGATGTCGTCGAGGACGGCCCGGATCTCGGTGCGGTCCAGCGTGGGGTGCTCCAGCCAGTCCAGGAAGTCGTCGATCACCCGCTCGAAGAGGACGTTGTTCTCCCAGAGCGTGTCGTCGGCGTCGAAGATGAGCACCGTCGCGTCCCGGCGCTGTGGCATCGTGTCACCCCTTCCGTGTGCTGGACCGGGACACGCTACTGCACCCGGGCCGCCGGGACAGCCGGGTTTCCGGACGCGGCGGCGCGGACGGCGCCCGGGTGGCGCGGGAAGGACCCCCGGGCCGGCCGGACGGCCGGTGGGAACTGGCCGAACGCTGAGGCACCGGCGGCGGGAACCCGACTGCGCGTACCCGGCCCGGCGCGGGACGCTTCGGCGATGACGACCTTTCGTGATCATCCACAAACGACCCGGGGCCGGCCGGAGGGCCGGCGCCTGCGTCGGCGGAGGGCGGCCGCCGGACTGGTGGCCGCGCTCGTCGCGGCGGGCACCGCGCTCCCCGCGACCCCGGCCCTCGCCGTCAACGCCCCGCACACCACCGTGGTCAGCGCCGACCCGGCGAACTGGACGCCACACGCGCTCGACGGCACCGTCTACCGGATCCTCCAGATCGGCAACCGGGTGTACCTGGCCGGTTCCTTCACCAAGGTCCGCAACGCGGGCGCCACCGCGGAGATGGCCATGCCCCGGCTGGTGGCCTTCGACGCCACCACCGGCCGGATCGACACCACCTTCCGTCCGGTGGTCAACGGGACGGTGCGGGCCCTCGCCGCGTCCGCCGACGGGAAGTCGCTCTACGTCGGTGGGGCGTTCACCTCGGTCAACGGGGCCGCCGCGCCGCGGGTGGCCCGGATCGACGCGGCCACCGGGGCGCGGGTCGCCGGCTTCGCCCCGGCCGCGCTCAACAACCAGGTCAACGACATGCGGCTGGTCGGCGGTCGGCTGGTCGTGGGCGGGGCGTTCCAGACCGTGGCCGGGGTGACCCGTCGCGGCCTGGCGGCGCTCAACGCGACCACCGGCGCCGCCGACGCGTCGGTGAACCTGCGGCTCGACGGCCCCCGGACCACCGCCACCGGGGTCACCGCCCCGGTCAAGGTGGAGGCCCTGGACGTCTCCGCCGACGGCACCCGGTTGATCTTCGTGGGGAACTTCAGCACGGTGGCCGGGCAGACCCGCCACCAGCTCGCGGTCGCGGGGCTGACGGCCGCCGGCGCCACGCTCTCCGGCTGGGCGACCGACCGGTACCAGCCGGGCTGTTCGAGCAGCTTCCCGTCGTACCTGCGCGGGGTGGACATCTCGCCGGACGGCAGCTGGTTCGTCGCGGTCACCACCGGCTACATGTACACCGGCCGGCTGTGCGACGCCGCGGCCCGCTTCGAGTTCGGCGCGGCGACCGGCGGCAAGCAGCCGACCTGGGTGAACTACACCGGCGGGGACACCCTGCTCTCGGTGGCGATCACCGGTGCGGCGGTCTACGTCGGCGGGCACCAGCGCTGGCTGGACAACCCGTTCGGCCGCAACTCGGCCGGAGCCGGGGCGGTGTCCCGCCCGGGTATCGGGGCGATCCACCCGGTCACCGGCAAGGCCCTGGCGTGGAACCCCACCAAGGACCGGGGCGTCGGCACCGCCGAGCTGTACGCCACCGACCGGGGTCTGTTCGTCGGCAGTGACACCGTCACCGTGGCCGGCGAGTACCACGCGCGGGTGGCCTTCTTCCCGCTGCCCTGAACCGCGCCGGGGGCGGGCCGTCCGGCCCGCCCCCGGCCGGTCAGCGGCGCAGGGTGAGGATCAGGTCGGCCACCAGCGCGGTCCACCCGGTCTGGTGCCAGGCCCCCAGGCCGGCGCCGTTGTCGCCGTGGAAGTACTCCGGGAAGCAGATCAGGTCCCGCCAGTCCGGGTGGGTCTGGAAGAGCTGGGCCGCCCCGTAGATCGGTCGGCGGCCCCAGCCGTCCCGGGTGAACAGCGCGATCAACCGGGCGGAGAGGTCGTCGGCGATCTCGTCGAGGGTCCGCTTCTGCCCGGACCGGGTCGGGTACTCGACCTGGAGATCGTCGCCGAAGAAGGCGGCGTAGTCGCGCAGCGCGCTGATCAGCAGGAAGTTGGTCGGCATCCAGATCGGACCGCGCCAGTTGGAGTTGCCGCCGAACAACCCGCTGGTCGACTCGGCCGGCTCGTAGCCGACGCAGAACTCCTGCCCGGCCAGGGTCACCGAGAAGGGCTTGTCCAGGTGCGCGCGGCTCAGCGTGCGCAGGCCGTACTCGGAGAGGAACTCGTCGGTGTCCAGCATCCGGGCGAGCAGCCGCACCACCTGGTCCGGCCCGACCATCGACAGCAACCGCTGCTGGCGGCCGTCCGGGCCCAGCCGGCGGGCGCCGATCACGTCGGCGTACTCGGGGCGGTTGGTGAGGAACCAGCGCAGCCGGGCGCCCAGCTCGGGCAGCCGGTGCAGGGTCCGCGCGGTGAGCCGGGTGGTCGCCGCGAGCGGCAGCAGGCCGACCACCGAGCGGACCTTCAGCGGGACCTGGCTGCCGTCGGCCAGCCGCAGCACGTCGTAGAAGAAGGCGTCCTCGTCGTCCCACAGCCCCTGGTCGTACGCGGCCGCGGCGATATACGCGAAGTGCTCGAAGAACTTCGTCGCGGTGTCCACGTACGCCCGGTCGTGCTCGGCCAGCACGATGGCCATGTCGAGCATGTTGAGGGCGTACATGGCCATCCACGCGGTGCCGTCGGACTGCTCCAGCACCCCGGCCACCGGCAGCGCGGCCGAGCGGTCGAACGGGCCCACGTTGTCCAGCCCGAGGAAGCCACCCTCGAAGACGTTGTTGCCTCCGGTGTCCTTGCGGTTCACCCACCAGGTGAAGTTGAGCAGCAGCTTGTGCATCACCCGGGCCAGGAACTCGTGGTCGCGTGACCCGTCGATCTCGAAGACCTTCAGCGCCGCCCAGGCGTGCACCGGCGGGTTCACGTCCCCGAACGCCCACTCGTACGCCGGGATCTGCCCGTTGGGGTGCAGGTACCACTCGCGCAGCAGGAGCAGCAGCTGCTCCTTGGCGAAGCCCGGATCGACCCGGGCGATGGTGACGCAGTGGAACGCCAGGTCCCAGGCGGCGTACCAGGGGTACTCCCACGGGTCCGGCATGGAGATCACGTCGAAGCTGTTCATGTGCCACCAGGCGCTGTTGCGCCCGTGCCGCCGCCCGGCCGGCGGTGGCGTCGAGCCCGGATCGCCCTCCAGCCACCGCTTGGCGTCGAAGTGGTAGAACTGCTTGCCCCACATCAGCCCGGCGATGGCCTGCCGGGCGACCAGGGCCTCGTCGGCGCTCGCGGCGGTCGGGATGACGCTGTCGAAGAACCGGTTGGCCTCGGCCCGCCGGGCCCAGAGCACCGCGTCGAAGCCGTCGCCCAGGTCGGCCGGCGGCGGCGGGGCGACCGCCGGCGGCGGCGGGGCCGTCCGGGTCAGCCGCAGCCGGATCTGCCGCTGCCCGCCGGCCGGCACGTCGAGGACGTAGTGCAGGGCGCCCTTGGTCCCGATCCGGTCCGGGTTGACGGTGGCCGCGCCGGCCACGACGTGGTCGTTGATGCCGTCCTTCGGGTACGACGACCGGCCCGGCAGCCCCCAGAGCCGCTCGGCGTTGCTGTCGTTGTCGCAGAGCAGCGGGGTGGGCGCGCCGTCGCCCTCGAGCAGGAGCTGGCCGAGCACCCAGTGCTCGCCGACCAGCCGGGCGTCCTCGCCGACCAGCTTCGGCACCCGGTCGCCGCCGGGCAGCCCCCACGCCCAGGTGTTACGGAACCACAGCGACGGCAGCACGTGCAGCCGCTCGGCCCGGTCGGACCGGTTGGCGACCGTCACCAGGACGCACATGTCGGTCGGCGACGCCTTGGCGTAGTCGACGGTCACCGCCCAGTACCGGTCGTCGTCGAAGATCCCCGTGTCGACCAGCTCGTACTCGGTGTCGTCCCGGCCGCGCAGCGCGTTGACCGCGACCAGCTCGTCGTACGGGAACGCGGCCTGGGGGTAGTGGTACCGCCAGCGCATGAAGGAGTGGGTGGGGGTGGAGTCCTCGTACCACCAGTAGTCCTTGACGTCCTCGCCGTGGTTGCCGCCGTCGCCGCCGAGCCCGAACATCCGCTCCTTGAGGATCGGATCCTTCCCGTTCCACAGCGCCAGGGCGAAGCAGAAGGTCTGCCGGTCGTCGCAGACGCCCGCCATGCCGTCCTCGTTCCACCGGTAGGCTCGGGAGCGCGCGTGATCGTGGGGGAAGTAGTCCCACGCCGTGCCGTGTTCGCTGTAGTCCTCCCGAACCGTCCCCCACGCCCGCTCGGACAGATAGGGACCCCATGCGCGCCAGTCCTGCTCCCCGGCATCGGCCTGGGCGAGCCGGAGCCGCTCGGGGTCGGGGGCCGCGGAGGTCGGACGGTCAGTGATCACCTGCACATCTTCGACGCCGCCGGGGTACATCACCACAGCGGCCATTGTCGTCGTGGCGTATTGCACCTCGCCGCCGGTGGAGGAAAATTGATCGACATTGGTTTCGGTACGCAGGTCTGCGGCGAGTTGGCCAGCGCGGCCACCCGGGAATGGCTGATCCCGGACGGCCGGGGCGGCTACGCGATGGGCACGGTGAGCGGGCTGCGGACCCGCCGCTACCACGGGCTGCTGGTGGTGGCCGGCGACCGGCCGGCGACCCGCCGGGTCGGGCTGGTCAGCCTGGACCCGGCGGTCACCCTGCCCTCCGGTGCCCGGGTCCGCCTCGGCGCCCACGAGTGGGCCTCCGGTGAGGTGGACCCGCGCGGCTTCGAGCAGCTGGAGCGGTTCGCCCTCGTCGACGGGGTGCCGCGCTGGCGGTGGCGGATCGGCGACGTGGTGATCGAGCGGGAGATCGCCATGGCGTACGGCCGCTCCTGCGTGGCGGTGGTGCACCGGCTGGTGTCGGGCGGCCCGGTCCGGCTGGACCTGGCCGCGGTCTGCACCTGGCGGGACGCGCACGGCGAGCGCCGGGCGGACGGGCCGACCCCCCGGATGGAGCCGGCCGCCGGCGGGGCCGTGGTGGAGGGCGCGTTCCGGTTGGCCGGCCCGGACTGGACCCCCGAGGGGCAGTGGTGGCTGGGCGTGCACCACCGGGAGGAGGCGGCCCGCGGGCTCAACCCGGACGAGGATCTCTGGTACGCCGGCCGCTTCTCCGGCGTGCTGGCCGCACCGGGCGACACCGTCTCCGTGCTGGCCTGGGCGGACGACCTGGCCGAGGAGCCGGCCGCGGCGACCGCGGTGGTTGCGGCCGCCCGGCGGCGCAACCGGGCGGTGGTGGCCGCGGCGAAGCCGGCCGACGCGGTGGCGGCCACGCTCGCCCTCGCCGCGGACGCATTCGTGGTGCGCACCGCCACCGGCCCCGACGTGGTCGCCGGTTACCCGTGGTTCGGTGCCTGGTCGCGGGACACGATGATCTCGTACGAGGGACTCTTCCTCGGCACCAACCGGGCCGACGAGGGGCGGGAGCTGCTGCGGTCGTACGCGGCGACGCTGTCGCAGGGCATGCTGGCGAACACCGCCGACACCGGGCGGGTGGAGTACAACACGGTCGACGGGACGCTGTGGTTCCTGCACGCGGTGAGCCGGCACGTGACCGTCACCGGAGACACCGACCTCGGCGACGAGCTGCTGCCCGCGCTGCACGCCGTGGTCGAGGCGCACCTGGCCGGCACCCGGTACGGCATCATGGTCGACCCGGCGGACGGGCTGATCACCCAGGGCGGCCCCCCGGGCGTGGCGTTGACCTGGATGGACGCCCGGGTGTACGGGGTGCCGGTGACCCCGCGGACGGGCAAGCCGGTGGAGGTCAACGCGCTCTGGGTGAACGGGTTGGCCGGCCTGGCCGAGCTGACCGAAATGGTGGGCCGGGACGCCGGCGCGCTGTGGGGGCTGCACACCAGGGCGGGCGCCGCGTTCCGGAAGCGGTTCCCGGCGCCGGCCGGGTGGCTGCACGACGTGGTGGACGGCCCGGCGCCGGCGTATCCGCTGGGCGGGGCGGCGTACCACGACGACGATCTGCTCCGCCCGAACCAGCTGCTCGCCTGGTCGCTGCCGTATGCCCCACTGGAACCAAACGAGGCGGCGCTGCGGCGGATCACGGCGGGACTGTTCACCCCGCTCGGGCCGCGCAGCCTCGCCCCGGACTCGCCGGGCTTCGTGGGCCGGCACCGGGGCGGTCCGGCGGAGCGGGACGGCGGCTACCACCAGGGCACCGTCTGGCCGTGGCTGATCGGGCCGCTCGTCGACGCGCACCGCCGGGCCGGACTGCCCACCGATGGCCTTTTGGTGGGGCTTGAGGGCCATTTGCGGGAATTTGGCCTGGGATCGGTGAGTGAGACGGCCGACGGGCTCGCGCCGCACGCCGCGACCGGCTGCCCGTTCCAGGCCTGGTCGGTCGCCGAGCTGCTGCGGGTCCGGCGGGCCGGATAGACACGCGTTACACACCGGCAACGACCGCGTCTCCGCTGGTTATCGACCGTTCGGCAGGATTGGCCCCGACCCGGGCGGGACGACGGGCACCCGGCGAGGTGCCGGCCGTCGCGCGGCGAGGGAACAACTCAAAGGGGGCCGCCGCATGTCACCTGACGCCGACGTGATCGACATCAACCCCGCCCGGCACCAGCGGGTGCTGATGCTCTCCTGGGAGTACCCGCCCGTGCTCGTCGGTGGGCTCGGCCGCCACGTGCACGCGCTCTCCGCGGCCCTGGCCGCCGCCGGCCACGAGGTCACCGTCGTCACCCGGCACGCCGAGGGCGCGCCGCTGGAGGAGTACGCCGACGGCGTCCGGATCCTGCGGGCCCCCGAGGACCCGGTCGCCTTCCCCCTCGCGACCGGCTCGCTGCTGGCCTGGACGATGGCCTTCAACCACACCCTCACCCGGACCGCCCTGCGCGCCGCCGAGTCCGGCCCGTACGACGTCCTCCACGCCCACGACTGGCTGGTCGCGCACACCGCGGTCACCCTCGCCGAACACCTCGACCTGCCACTGGTCACCACCATCCACGCCACCGAGGCCGGCCGGCACCAGGGCTGGCTGCCGGCGGAGATGAACCGCACCATCCACGGCGTCGAACACTGGCTGAGCAACGCCTCGGCCCGGGTGATCGCCTGCTCCGGGTACATGCGCGACCAGGTGCACCGGCTCTTCGACGTACCGCCCGGGCGGATCGACGTGGTCCCCAACGGGGTCGACGACCGGGCCTGGCACGCCCGGCCGCGAGCGGTCGCCGCCGCCCGGGCCCGCTACGCCGGGGACGGCCCGCTGGTCGGGTACGCCGGCCGGCTGGTCTACGAGAAGGGCGTGCAGCACCTCGTGCACGCCGTGCCGTACCTGCGGGACCGGCACCCGGGGCTGCGGGTGGTGATCGCCGGCGACGGGCCGTACCGGGAGGAACTGGTCGCCGAGGCGCGGCGGCTACGCCTCGACGACACCGTGCGCTTCGCCGGCTTCCTGGACTCGACCCAACTGCCGGCGGTGCTCGGCGCCACCGACGCCACCGTGATCCCCAGCCTCTACGAACCGTTCGGCATGATCGCCCTGGAGGCGGCCGCCGCCGGGGCGCCACTCGCGGTGGCCCGCACCGGCGGGCTGGCCGAGATCGTCGAGTCCGGCGTGACCGGGGTGACCTTCCCGCACAGCGACCCGGGGGCCCTCGCCGGCGCGGTCAACCAGCTCCTCGGCGACGAGGTGTTCGCGCGGCGGGTGGCCCGGCGGGCCCGCACCATGGTCGCCGAGCGGTACGGCTGGTGCACCATCGCCGCCCGCACCGCCACCAGCTACGCCGCCGCCCGGCGGGAGCACGGGTCGTTCCAGGCCCGTCGGGTCGCCGCCCTGCTGGCCGGTGGTCGCCCCCGGATCGCCATCCCGGACGGGAATCTGCTGACCTCGGAGGGGGCCGCCTGCTGAGCCGGCACCGCCCTGACGTCCGATAGGTCATACCCGATCCGTTGGCTAAGGTGGACGTCGACCAGCGGTGAGGAGAACCGTGCAGCAGGTAGTGATCGCGCGCCGGTACCGCCTGCTCGAACTGGTCGGCCGCGGCGGGATGGGGCGGGTCTGGCTCGCCCGGGACGAGGTCCTGCACCGCGAGGTGGCGGTGAAGCAGGTCGTCCCGCCGGCCTGGCTCGCCGACGGTGAACGGGACGAGCTGCGCTCGCGCACCCTGCGCGAGGCTCGAACGGCCGCCCGGCTCAGCCACCCGCACGTGGTCCGGGTCTACGACGTGGTCCTCGTCGACGGGGACCCGTGGCTGGTGATGGAGTACGTGTCGTCCCGTTCGCTACAGGACATCGTGGACGACACGGGTCCGCTGGATCCCCGGCGGGCCGCCGGCATCGGGCTGGCGCTGCTGTCCGCGCTGCGCGCCGCGCACGCCGCGGGGGTGCTGCACCGCGACGTCAAACCGGCGAACGTGCTGCTGGCCACCGACGGCCGGGTGCTGCTCACCGACTTCGGGCTGGCCGTCTTCGACGGCGGGGACGGGCTGATGACCCGCCCGGGCCTGGTCCTCGGCTCCCCCCAGTACGTCGCCCCCGAGCGCGCCGCCGAGGGGGTGTCCAGTGTCGAGGCCGACCTCTGGTCACTCGGCGCGACGCTGCACACCGCGGTGGAGGGGCGGTCACCGTACGCCCGGAGCACCGCCATGGCCACCCTGACCGCGCTCGCCAGCCAGCCGCCGGACCCGGCGCCGCACGCCGGCCCGCTGGAGCCGGTGCTCAACGGCCTGCTTTGCCGCGACCCCGGGCAGCGGATCCGGCACGACGAGGCGGGGCGGCTGCTCGCGGTCGCCGCCGCCGCCGACGTCCCGCCCGGCACTCCGGCCCGCCCGCCGGGGCCGGGCACGCCGAGCTGGGACAGCACCGGAACACCGCCGGTCACGCCGGTCGAGAGCCCGAACCCGGGTGGCGCCTCGGCGGCGGCCACGGCCACGGCATGGGCCCGGGCCGCCCGCCCCGGGACACCGTCGCCCGCCACCGGCCGCGGACCCGCCGGCGCCCGGGACGACGATCCGACCACGCTGCTCTCCCCCGCCGCCGGGGTGCCATCGGCGACCGGACCCGGCGGTACCGCCGCCGGCCCGCCGGCCCGGGGTCGCGGTCGGGCCGCCGCCCGGCGCTGGGGACTCGCGGCGGCCGCCCTGGTGCTGGCCGTGGCGGCCGGGGTCGGCACCGCGCTCGCGGTCACCCGCGACCCCGGCGGCGCGTCCACCGCGACGGGGCCGGGTGAGCCGCACGGGCAGCCGCCGGCCGGTTACCCACCCGGGCCCGGCCCGGGCCGCCCCGGCCCGCCGGACGGACGCCGGGTGCCGCCGCCGCCGTTCCCGTGCATCCGGCCGGATGTGGTGGGCGAGCCGGTGGCGGCCGGGTCGCCGCCCGCCGACGAGGAGTCCGCCCTGCCGGCGGCGTGGATCTGGCACGCCGACGCGAGCGGCTTCCGGATCGCCGTGCCGGCGACCTGGCGGTACACCCGCGAGGGCAACGCGGCCTGCTTCCAGGATCCGGCCACCCGCCGCATCCTGACCGTCGAGCCGTACCGGGCAGGCGACGGTGATCCGGTGGACCAGTTGCGGAACGCGGAGCAGCAGCTGATCCGAGCCGGCCAGCTCCCCGGCTACGACGAGGTCCGGCTCGACGCCGCAGCCGGCAGTGTCGAGTGGGAGTTCCGGTGGACGGCGCCGAACGGGGAGACCCCGCACGCCCTGCGCATCCTTCCCACGGACGCCGAAGGCTGGGCGCTGGTCTGGACCACGTTGGACGGCGACTGGGACGCCGGCCGCGCCGACCTGACCCGCCTGCGGCAGAGCTTCCGGACGGGCCGCACCACCCCCTCGGCGGGCTGAGCGGGCCGCTGGCGCCGGCGGCGGGTGAGAAACCACCGACCGCTGACTATCGTGGACCGGGAGTGGCCGAGGGGGCGCCGACGTGCTGCAGCTGCTGGTGGCCGGGCGGTACCGGCTGCTCGACCAGGTGGGGTCCGGCGGGATGGGCCGGGTCTGGCTGGCCCGCGACGAGATGCTGCACCGCGACGTGGCGGTGAAGGAGCTCGTCCCGCCCGTCTGGCTGGCCGAGCCGGAACGGGACGAGTTGCGGCTGCGCACGCTGCGCGAAGCGCGTACCGCCGCCCGGCTGAACCACCCCCACGTGGTCCGCATCTACGACGTGGTGCACGACCGGGGCGGCCCGTGGATCGTCATGGAGTACGTGCCCTCCCGCTCCCTGCAGGAGCTGGTGGACGACGACGGGCCGTTGTCGCCGCAGCGGACCGCCGAGATCGGGCTGGCGGTACTGGCCGCGCTGCGCGCCGCGCACTCCGCCGGAGTGCTGCATCGGGACGTCAAGCCGCACAACGTGCTGGTGGGCCGCGACGGCCGGGTGGTGCTGACCGACTTCGGGCTGGCCACCTTCACCGGCGGGGACGGCGCGCTGACCGGGCCGGGCCTGGTGCTCGGCTCACCGCAGTTCGTCGCCCCGGAGCGGGCCCGGTCCGGGGTGTCCGACCCGCGTACCGACCTCTGGTCGCTGGGGGCCACGCTCTACGCGGCGGTGGAGGGGCACTCCCCGTACGCCCGGGACAGCGCGATGGCCACGCTGAGCGCGCTGGCCACCGAGCCGCCCGACCCGATGCGTCGGGCGGGCCCGCTGCGGCCGGCGCTGGCCGGGCTGCTGAGCCGCGACCCCGAGCACCGGCTGACCGCCGCGCAGGTGGAACCGCTGCTGCGGGCGGCGGCCACGGAGCAGCCAGTGCCGGCGGGCGGCGCTCGGCGGCCGGTGAGCCGGACCGGACGGTCGGCGAGCAGCGCCGCCGATCCGGCCGAAGACGCGCCGGCCGTACCCCGGTCGGGGACGCCCGCCGGGCCGCGACCGGACGGACCGCTGGCGCGCCGGCGGCGGTGGGTGGCGCTCGGCGCGGTCGCCGCGCTGCTCGTCGCTGCCGGAGCGGTGCTGGCGCTGCGTGACCGGGACGAGCCGGCGCCGGCCGCCGGGACGGGGGCCACCCCTCTGGCCCGCCCCGCGGCCTTCGCCTGCGCGACTCCCCCGCCGGCCGGCGCCACCCCGGTCCGCTCCGCGCCCGCCCCCACCGGGGAGCGGTACGCCCTGATCCCCGACTGGACCTGGTACGTGGACCCGTCCGGGTTCCGGATCGCCGCCCCGGTCGACTGGCTGCGCTGGGCCGACGGCTCCGCCACCTGCTTCCGGGAACCGGGCGGGTCCCGGGTGCTCAGCGTGGGCGCCGGGGCGGTGCCGGCCGACCCGGTCGCCCACTGGCGGGCCGAGGAGCGCCGGCTCACCGGCAGCGGGGCGCTGGCCGGGTACCAGCGGGTGGAGATCGCGCCGCTCGACCTGTACCGGGGCGGGGCCGTCTGGGAGTGCGGTTGGGTCACCGGGGCCGGCGACAAGGTGCACAGCGCCCGGCTGCTGGTGTCCGTCTCGCCGACCCGCGCCTACACCGTGTCATGGCTGACCAAGGAGTTCGACTGGCAGGTCAACGCGACATACTTCCTGATGATCCGGCAGAGTTTCCGGCCCGGTTCCTGAGCCCCTCCTCAGTGGACCGTCCGGGTGATGCCCCTGATGACCGGGGCTGACTACAGTGACGTAGTTTTGGCGATCAAGATCTCTGGGAGGGCGAGCCGACATGATGGGACCGTCGCACGCGCTGTCCGGCGCGGCGGTGTGGCTGACCGGGTCGTGGGCGCTGGACCAGTTCGCCGACTACCACCAGACGCCGCTGGCGCTCGCGGTGGGGACCGCGGTCTGCGCGGGCGGTGCGCTCTTCCCCGACCTCGATCTCTCCGGCAAGGTGACCCGCAACCAGGGCGGGGCGACGGTCGCCCGGACCTTCGGCGTGTTCAGCCTCTTCGTCGCCGAGGTGATGGAGAAGATCTCGCTGGGCGTCTACTACGCCACGAAGCTCAGCAAGGACCCGCGGCGGAACAACGGGCACCGGACGCTGACCCACACCCTCCCGTTCACCGGGCTGGTCGGCTGGGGCACCACCACGCTCTGCGCCCACTACGGCAAGTGGGCGGTGGTCAGCATCCTCTTCTTCATGATCGGGCTGGCCCTGCGCGGGCTCTTCGACGAGTGGGCCGAGCGCGCCGGCTGGGTGATCGTGACGCTGGCGTCGGCCGGCGCCGCCTGGTTCACCTTCGCGAACCTGCCGGGCGACCGGGGCTATCCGCTGATCGGGCTGGCGGTCGGGGTGGGCTGTTTCGTGCACATCCTCGGCGACATGATCACCCGGGCCGGCGTGCCGATCCTCTGGCCGATCCCGATCAAGCGCCGGATGTGGATGATGGTCGGCCTGCCCAACGGCATCGCCCTGCGCACCGGCAGCAAGGCCGAGGTGATCGTGCTGCGGGCCGCGCTGACCGTGCTGGCAGTGCTCGCCGCGGTGGGGCTGGTCGCGCCGTCCGTGCTGCACCGGTTCAACATCGAGATGTGATGGCCTCCCGCATCGTTCCGGCCGGTGAACCGCGACCGCCGGTCGAGGACGCGACGGTGCCGGCGTTCTGGCGGGGGCTGGGCCTGCCCGGGCTGGCCGACGTGCACGTGCACTTCCTGCCGCCGCGACTGCTGCGCAAGGTGTGGGCGTACTTCGACGCGGCCGGGCCGCTGGTCGGCACCGAGTGGCCGATCCGGTACCGATGGAGTGACGCGGAGCGGGTGGCGCACCTGCGGCGGCTGGGCGTGCGGGCGTTCAGCGCGCTGGCGTACGCGCACCGGCCGGGAATGGCCGAGGCGCTGAACCGGTGGACCCTCGACTTCGCCCGGGCCACGCCGGGCTGCCTGCCCTCGGCGACCTGCTACCCGGAGCCGGACGCCGTCCGGTACGTCACCGCGGCCCTGGCCGAGGGCGCCCGGGTGTTCAAGGTGCACCTCCAGGTCGGCGGGTTCCTCCCCACCGACCCGGCGCTGGACCCGGTGTGGGGGCTGCTCGCCGACGCGGGCGTACCGGTGGTGGTGCACGCCGGGCACGCGCCGGTCGGGACCGCGCACACCGGTCCGGAGCCGTTCGCCGCGCTGCTCGCCCGGCATCCCGGGCTGACCGCGGTGGTGGCCCACCTGGGCGCGCCGGACTACCCGGCGTTCCTCGACCTGGCGGAGAAGTACGAGCGGGTGCGGTTGGACACCACGATGGCGTTCACCTCGTTCTTCGACCGGTTCATGCCCTTCCCCGCCGGGGAACTGCCGCGCCTTCGCGAGCTGGGGCTGGCCGGCAAGGTGCTGCTGGGCAGCGACTTCCCGAACATCCCCTACCCGTACGCCGAGCAGCTCACCGGGCTGGCCCGGCTCGACCTCGGCGACGACTGGCTGCGGGCGGTCTGCTGGGGCAACGCCGCCGAGCTGTTCGACCTCGGCTGACCCGCGCCGTGGGCCGCTCGGGTGTGCCGCAGTCCAGGGCGGCCTAGACGCCGACCCGCTGCTCGGGGACGGTGAGCCCGTAGAGCGCCATCAGCTCCGGGCTGTCCACCCGGCTGCCGTCGGCCACCGAGTCGCAGGAGATGTCGACGATCTGGTCCTTGTGCGCCAGCAGGTACGGCCGGGCGCCGACGTCGGCGCTGGCCAGGGTCGCGATGCCCGCCCAGTGCCGGCGGCCGAAGAGCATCGGGTAGCCGCGCAACCCGTCGTACGTCGCGCAGACCAACACGTCGGGGTACGGCAGCGCAGCCACCCGCCGGACCGCCCTGGCGGTCAGCCCCGGCATGTCCACCGGTACGACCACGACCGCCTCGACCTCCTCGTCGGACAGCGCGGCCAGGCCGGCGCGGATCGAGGAGCCGACTCCGGTTCCCCACGCGCGGTTGACCACCACGGTCGCCCCGGTCAGGTCGGTCGTCTGGCGGACCTGGTCGGCCGCCGCGCCCAGCACGACCACGATCTGCCCGCAGCCTGCCTCGGTCATCGTGTTGATCAGCCGGTTCACCAGGGGCTTCTCCCCCTGGTGCAGCAACGCTTCGGGTCCACCGATGCGGCGCCCCCCGCCGGCTGCGATGATCATTCCTGCGATCCGGCTCAGCGGGCCACCTCCACTGTCGACGGGGCCCACCAGCACGGCACGCGCCGTCCGTCCCCTCGTACGCACACCGGGTGCAACGAGCACACCGACGATGAGTGTCGGGGCGAAACGGATAATTGGCGCAGATCGCGAATGCTGTGCGCGCGTACCGCGCCCTAGGTGGCGTCGGCGTAGCAGTCGACGACGGACAGGTCCAGCGGGAACCGGACCGGGGTGTCGCCGAAGAGCAGCGCCGACGCTCGCGCGCCGGCCGCGGTGACCGCCTCCGCCACCGCGTCGGCCTGCTCGGCCGGGCAGTGCACGATCACCTCGTCGTGCTGGAAGAAGACCAGCTCCGCGGCGGTGCCCGCGAGGGCGGTGCGCAGGGTGGCCAGCAGCGTGGAGGCCCACTCGGCGGCGGTGGCCTGGATGACGAAGTTGCGGGTGAACCGGCCCCGGGAGCGGGCCGCCCGGGCCCGGGGGCTCTGCGGGTCGGCCCCGCCGTCCGGCTCCGGCTCGTCGGAGTCGGCGAACCCCACGCCGCTGGGCGGGCAGGTGCGCCCGAGCCAGGAGCGGACCAGGCCACCCGCCTCGCCGGTGCGGGCCGCCGCCTCCACGTAGCCGAACGCGGTGGGGTAGTTGCGCTTGAGCACCGCGAGGGCGGGCACCGCCGCGCCGCCGGTCTGCCCGTACATCGCCCCGAGCAGGGCCACCTTGGCCCGGGCCCGGTCACCGGCGAAGGCGTCCCGGGCCAGCGCGGCGTAGAGGTCGCCGGCCCCGCCGGCCGCCGCCAGCCGGGCATCGCCGGAGACCGCCGCGAGCACCCGGGGCTCCAGCTGGCCGGCGTCGGCGACGACGAAGGTCCAGCCGGGATCGGCCACCACCGCCCGGCGGATCACCTTCGGGATCTGCAACGCCCCGCCGCCCCGGGTGGCCCACCGGCCGGAGACCACGCCGCCCGGGACGTACTCCGGGTGGAAGCGGCCGTCGGAGATCCAGGCGTCGCGCCACGCCCAGCCGTGCGCCGTCCAGATCCGGTAGAGCTCCTTGTATTCCAGGACCAGCGGCACCGCCGGATGCGCCACCCCGCGCAGCACCCAGGCGCGGGTGTTGGGCAGCTCCACGCCGGCCCGGGCGAACGCCTTCAACAGCTCCGCCGGGGAGTCCGTGTGCAGCTGCCGGACGCCGAACGCGTCGGCGATCCGGGCGGCCAGCTCGGCCAGCCGGCGGGGCGGCCCGCCCATCGGGGAGGCCTCGCCGAGCAGCTCGGCGAGGAGCGCGTCGTGCACCTCGGCCCGCCACGGCAGCCCGGCCATCCCCATCTCGGTGGCGATCAGCGCGCCCGCCGACTCGGCGGCCACCAGCAGCCGGAACCGGCCGGGGTGCCCGGTCGCGGCGATCCGGGCGAGCTGGTCGGCGTACACCCGGGCCAGCGCCTCGATGCCCGGACCCGGCGGACCGGACGGCGCGTCGAACAGCGCGCCCTGCCCGTGGCCGGGCGGCTCCGGCGAGCGGGGCGCCGGGTCGGGCGGGACCGGCGCGCCGGTCAGCCGCGCCCAGGCCGCGGCGAGCGACCGGGGCTCGCCCCACCGGCCGGCGTGCCCCAGCAGCAGCGCCTCGGTCAGCTCGACGTCGTGACAGCGGTCGAGCCGGACCCCGGCCCGCAGCAGCGCCGGGTAGACCGTGGCGCCGGAGGCCCAGACCCAGCGGGGGCGGTCGGCGACCTCGCGGGCGGCCACCGCGGCGGCGAGGTCGGTGACCGGCTCCGCCGGACCGGCGGGGCGGCCGGCGAGGTCGAGGGGTTGCAGAACTCCCCCACCCCGCTCGTCCGCCACCACCGCCACCAGCACGGACGCGATTCTCCCCCGCCCCTGTGACACTGCGCCCCGCGCGGGCCCCCGAGCACGGAAAGAGTGGCCATCCCGGGCGGAATGGCCACTCTTTCCCGGAAACTGCGCCCCGTGACGGGTGGGGTTACTTGCCTACGCCGGCGGTGAGGCCGGACTGGACCTGGCGCTGGAAGACGATGTACACGATGAGCACCGGGAGCATCGCCATGGTGACGCCGGCGAAGAGGCCCGACCAGTCGGACTTGTAGCCCTGGTTGACCGAGAGCTCGATCAGCCCCTGCGAGATCACCTGGTTCTTCGGCTCACCCGCCACCGACTGCATGAGCAGCGTCGGCAGGTACCACTGGTTCCACTGGCCGAGCACGTTGAAGATGCCGATGCTGATCAGGCCCGGCTTGGCCATCGGCAGCATCACGCTGAAGAACAGCCGGCTGTGCGAGGCCCCGTCGACCATGGCCGCCTCGGCGATCGAGTCGGGCAGCGTCCGGAAGAACGAGTGCATGAAGAAGATCGTGAACGACAGCGACCACGCCACGTAGACCAGCATCAGCATCACGTGCTTGTTCGGGCCGAGCAGCGGGAAGACCACGCCCGTGTTGTAGACGCCCTTGAACAGCGGGACCGCGGCGAGGTAGATCGGCAGGGTCAGCCCGGAGAGGAACATGTAGTAGATCAACCGGTTGCCGCGGAACTCGTAGCGGGCCAGCGCGTACGCGGCCATCGAGCCGAGCAGCATGGTGAGGAAGACGCTGCCGATCATCACCAGGATGGTGTTGAGGAAGAACGCCCCGAGGTGCCCCTCACCCCACGCCCGGGCGAAGTTGTCCCAGTGCAGCGTGTCGGGGATCAGGGAGAGCGGATCGCGGATCACCTCCGAGTCGCTCTTGAGCGCCGACATCACCACCCACAGCAGTGGGTAGATCACCATCACGGCCCAGACCACCAGGAAGGTGTGGGAGAAGCCGTTGAAGATCCGGCCGCCGATCGCGGCGGCGCGGGACGTGGTACGCGGTGCGGGATCGGGTCGGGTGGCCGGGCTCTCGTCGGGCCGGATCAGACCACCGTGTGTCGCCGTGCTCATGTCCAGCCTCCTCAGAACTCGATACGCTCACGACGGGTGATCCTCAGCTGCGCCGCGGCGAGCAGGATCGTGAAGATCGCCAGGGCGACACCCATCGCGCAGGCGTAACCGAACTGGCCCTTCTGGAACGCGGTGAAGTTGAGCACCGACGCGAAGATCTCACTGGCGTGGTTCGGTCCGCCCTGGCTGGGCGTCATGACGAAGACCAGGGCGTACATGTCCAGGGCGATGAAGCCCAGGTACACCCAGGCCACCGAGATCGTGTCCCGCAGCAGCGGCAGGGTGATCCGGAAGAAGGTGTGGAAACGGCCGGCCCCGTCGAGGAGGGCCGCCTCGTAGATGTCCTTCGGGATGGACTGCATCGCCGCCGAGAAGAGCACCATGTAGAAGCCGGCGCCGCTCCAGACCGCGATCAGCAGCAGCCACCACAGCACCGCCGGTACGCCGAGGAAGGGCTCCGGGTCGGCGGTGAAGGCGATCGGGTTCTCCGGGTCGCCCAGCCCGATCTTGATCAGCAGGCCGTTGATCAGACCCTGTCTGTCGGTCCGGTAGATCTGCTGCCACATCACGGCGATGACCACCAGCGACAGCACCTGCGGAAAGAAGAAGATGACTTTGTAGACGGCGGAGCCGAACACCCCCCGGATGCCGGCCCTGTCCTCGCGACCGCCCACGTTGAGCAGGAACGCGAGGAACAGGGCCAGCGCGATGGTGAACAGCGGCACGGTGATCAGGAAGAAGACGTTGTGCCAGAAGGCCTTCCTGATCAACTCGTCCGACAGCAGCCGGACGTAGTTGTCGAGACCGACGAAGCGCTGGGAATCCGAGTACCCGCCCCAGTCGGTCAGCGAGTATCCCGCCGCCTGCGCGAACGGCCACACCACGTAGAACAGGTACAGCGCGACGGGCAGGGCCAGGAAGCCCGTGACGAAACGCGCGACTCCGTGCCGCATTGGACTCACTCTCTCGTTCGGATCAGGCGGTGCGGGTCTGCTTCTTGATCGACGAGTCCTTGGCGACCTTGTCGGCGGCCGCCTGCATCTTGTCGACAAACTGCTGCGCGGTCAGCCGGCCCGCCATCAGCTCCTCGGACAGGTTCTGGCTCTCCTTGTCCAGGTCGGCGTAGAAGTCCTGGAACTTGACCGAGATGAGCTCGCTGCCGCCGTTCTTCATCAGGGTGTTGGCGCTGGCGAGCGCGGAGTCCTGCACGTTGTCGCCGGAGCCCTTGGTGGAGGCCAGCGACTTGGTCAGCTCGGCGAACTTGGCCGAACCCGCCTTCGACAGGATCGCCCGCAGGAACTCCTTCGCAGCCTCCTTGTTCGGGGCCTTGCTCGGCACGACGAAGCCCTCGCCGGACGCGGCGAACACGTCCTTCGGCGCCTTGTCGTCGGCGTTGCTCCAGTAGTCCGACAGGGTCAGCTCGAAGCCCGGCGGGATGGTGGCAGACATCTCGTTCTTCAGCCACGTGCCGACCTGGATGAACGCCGCCTTGCCGTCGAGCCAGGCCTGCTGCGACTGGGTGTGGTCCAGCTTGCCCGGCAGCAGCAGCCGGTCCTTGACCAGCTTCTCCCACGGCTCCAGCGCCTTGAGCACGCCGTCGGCCTTCCAGGCGTTCTCCTTCAGGTTGTCGATGTCGACGACGACCTGCTTGCCGGCGGTCTTCCAGATGCTCGCCATGAGCCCCCAGCGCGGGTAGTAGCCGTGGACCGCGTCGTGCACGTACGGCGCCATGCCCTTGGCCTTGATCTTCGGGGCCAGGGCGAAGAACTCGTCCCAGGTGGTCGGCGCCTGCCAACCCTCCTTCTTGAACAGCGCCGCGTTGTACCAGTTGCCCCACACCGTGTACGCCACGTTCACGACGTAGAACTTGCCGTTCTGCGTGCCGTCGCCGACCGTGCCCGGCAGCAGCGAGTCCGCAACGCTGCCCTCGCTGTCCCAGGCGGGCGCGGTGAGCAGGTCGTCGAGCGGCTCGATGGCGCCCTCGTTGATCAGCGTGCTGCGGTCCATCATGTCGGCGCCCGAGTTCATGACGAGGTCACTCGGCTGCGTCGCCATCTTCGGCTGCTCTTCGGTCTTGATCTTCTGGGTGGAAGACATGTTGACCGTGATGTTCGGGTGCTTGGCGTTGAAGACGACCTTGTCTTCCTTGGCCCACTGGTCGCCCAGGCCGCCGTTGAAGATGACCACCTTGACGGCGCTGCCGTCCTTGACGCCGAACGGGTTGTCCTTGCTCTTGGCGGCGCCGGTGTCGTCGGACTTGGTCGGCTCGCTGCCGGCGCAGGCGCTGAGCAGGCCGGCGACCGGGGTGGCCAGCAGGCCAGCCGCGGCGGCCCGCTGCAGCAGGGTCCGGCGGTTGAGGTCGCCGAGGTTCTCGGGGGTTACCGACATCTCTGTCTCTCCTTGTGGTGTCCGGGTCAGGCGGTCCGCCGGAGGCGCCCGGCGTACCGCGACTCGAGGGCGAGGTTGTGCTCGTCCCCACCGGGGACGTTGGCGGAGAGGTAGATAGGGGGTACCTCCCCGGCCTGGTGGAACCGTCGTACGACCTCGGCGGTCAGCAGCTGCGCCAGCAGCGCGGCGGTGACCGACGAGACCGCACAGACCGCGCCGCCGCCCTCGAGCGGCAGCAGTGCGTCGCCGTACGGCGCGCCGTTGTCCAGCACGACGTCGGCGAGGTCGGCGAGCCGGTACCCGGACGGGTGCCGTGGGGCGACCCGTGCGGTGTGCTCGACCGAGGTGACCGCGATCAGCGGGTGGCCGCGTTCCTTGACCAGCGTCGCCAGCTCGACGACCGAGCCGTTGATGCCGGACTGGGAGGCGACCACGAACACGTCCCGCGGATGCGGCGCCGCGAGGGCGTAGAGCTGGTGGGCGACGGCCGGGTCGCGTTCCAGCTTGGGGTCGGCGAGCACGTCGCGGGGCGCGTCGCCGTGCAGCACCAGGTCATGCAGGGAGAGCCGGTTGGTGGGCACAAGTCCGCCGGCCCGGGCGACCAGCTCGGCGGCGAACGCCTCGGAGTGCCCGGCGCCGAAGCCCTGGAGCACCCCACCGGCCCGCAGCCCGGCGACGATCAGGTCGGCCGCCCGGTCCACGGCTTCGGCCTGGGTGTCGACCACCCGGTCGAGCACCGGTCGGACGGCGTCGGCGTACCGCTGTGCGCTGATCATGAGGCGGCACCCTTCGCGGCCTTGTGGCCGTCGACGGCCTGGGCGGTACGGCGGAAGGCCGCGTGGGCGCGGTCGTGGGTGCGCTGCGCCACCGCGATGTAGAGCAGGTCGAGGACGACGAGCTGGGGGTGCCGGGCGGAGAGCGCGTCCGGCCGGAACGTGGTGGCCTGGCTGGCCGTCAGCAGCACGATGTCGGCGAGTTCGGCCAACGGCGACCGGGGGAAGCCGGTCAGCGCGATGGTGGTGGCGCCCCGGCTGCCCGCCTCGGCGAGCAGCTCGATGGTCTCCCGGGTCTGGCCGGTGTGCGAGATGCCGAGGGCCACGTCGCCGGCGCCCAGCAGAGCGGCGCTGGCGAGTCCCTCGTGCACGTCGCTCCAGGCCCAGGCCGCCACCCCGATGCGGTGCAGGCTGAACTGCATCTCCTCGCCGACGAGGGCACTGCCGCTTGCGCCGAAGATGTTCACCCGGCTCGCGCCGGCGATCGCCACCGCGGCCCGTTCGACCTCGGCGAGATCGAGCAGCGCGGCGGTGTCGTGCATGGCCCGGGTGTCGGCGGCCATGATCTGGTCGAGCACCCGGGACAGCGGGTCGCTGGGCTGGATCTCCCGGCCGATGTCCACCGTCCAGCCCGCCGAGCGGGCCCGACCGGTCTCCGAGGCGATGCCGAGCCGCAGGTCGGCGTAGCCCTCGAAGCCCATCGCGCGGCAGAACCGGGTGATCGTCGCCGGCGAGGTGCCGCTCCGCTCGGCCAACTCCACGATGGTGGCCCGGGCCGCCGCCTCCGGGTCACTGAGCACATGCTCAGCGACCCGGCGCAACGCCCCCGTCAGCTCCCCCGCCCCGGCCCGGACCCTCGCCAGCACCCCGTCCGCGGAGACGCCCAGCGCACTCCGCCGGTCGACCGCATCGGCGTCGACCACCGCGGTCAGCGCGGAGGTGTCCACCTCGTGATCAACCATGGGACGCCTTTCGGAAAAGAGTGTTAACTGTTAGTGGTAAAAGTTCTTACTGAAGGGCCCCCCGTGTCAAGAGCGTGGGCGAAGTTTTCAAACTGTTACCTGGCGCACAGCTCTCCGGACGACCCTGAATCTTGCTTCCGGCGTCCCGCCCGACCAGCATGAAGGCCGCCAGCAGCGACCCCAGGGAGGCTCACCGGATGTCCGGCACCGTCGTGGTCGGTCTCGACGTCGGGGGTACGTCCACCCGCGCGGCCGCGCTGCGCCTGGACGGCGTACGCCTCGGCAGCGGCCGGGCCGGCGGCGGCAACCCGACCAGCCATGGCGCCGAGCGGGCCGCCCACGAGCTGCTGACCGCCCTGCGCGGGGCGCTCGCCGAGGTCGACCCGACCCGGGTGCGCGCCGGGGCCATCGGGCTGGCGGGGGCCGGCCGGCTGCTCGCCGACCCGGCGGGCCGGGCCGCGTTCGATCGCGCCTGGCACGACGCCGGCCTGCGCTGCCGGTACGCGGTGCACGGCGATGCCCTGGTCGCGTACGCCTCGGGCACCGCCGTCCCGGACGGCACCGTGCTCATCGCCGGGACCGGCGCGATCGCCGCGCAGGTCCGCGACCTGCGCCTGGACCGCACCGCCGACGGGCACGGCTGGCTGCTCGGCGACGCCGGCTCCGGCTTCTGGCTGGGCCGGGAGGCGGTCCGGCGGCTGCTGACGGACCTGGACCGAGCCCGCCCGCCGGGCGTCCTGGCCGGCCGGGTTCTCGTGGAACTGACCGGCTCGCCCGACGTGGCGGCCCCGCCCCGGGCGACCGCGGAGGCGGTCGTGCAGGCGGTCACCCGCCGCCCGCCGGTGGAACTGGCCCGGCTCGCCCCGCTGGTGGTGGCGGCCGCCGTCGAAGGGGACCCGACCGGCGTCGAACTGGTCGGCGAGGCCGCCGCCCTGCTCGCCGAGAGCGTCACCCGGATCCGGCCGGCCGGCGCGACCGACCCCGTGGTGCTCGGCGGCGGCCTGCTCACCGCCGACACCCCGCTCGCCGCCGCCGCCCGGGCGGAGCTGGCCCGGCGCTGGCCGGACGCCCCGCTGCGGACGGCGGGTGACGGGGCCGCCGCCGCGGCCTGGCTCGCCGCCCGCGAGCTGCCGGAGGTGACGGATCCGCCGGCCCTGCACGCCCTGCTGGTCCCTACCTCGAGCTGACGGCTTCCTCCCGCTGGCCGCTCGCGCCGGCCGTCGCCCATGGTGCTGGTCGGGACGCGGCGCCCTCGCGAGGCGGGTGGGCTGGTCGGGAAGCGACGCTCGCCCGAGCGGGGGCTCCGCCGCGCGGGCGGGTCCGGGCGCGCCGGCGGGCGGGCCCGGTCCGGCCACAGGACGGGCGGGTCCGGGCGCGGAGCCGCACCCCGCACACCGCGGCCGCCGGACGGGAAGCTCGGCACCTGCCCGAAGCCGGCGGGGATGTGCCTGCCACACGCTTTGGAGCTGATGTCGCAGACGATTCAGGGCCGGAGGGCACACGACCTCCCGACGCCACCCAGCCCGACCATCCGATGCCGCAAACGATCCAGCACGCGACCGGCCCCACGACCTCATGCGCCGCCCAGCCCGATCATCCGATGTCGCAAACGATTCAGCTCCATAGGCGGCTCGCCGTAACAGCGAGCCGACCAGGCCGACCGCGCTGACCGCGCTGACCGGTAGCACCGAACGCGGTCGGCCCGGCGCCACGGGTCGGCCCGGCGCCACCGGCCGGCCCGGCGCGAACGGGTCGGCCCGGCGCGAACGGGTCGGCCCGGCGCGAACGGGTCGGCCCGGCGCGAATGGTCGACGCGGCGCGAATGGTCGACGCGGACCGGGCCAGCGGGCGCCGCTGCCAACCGCCGGGCGGCTAGTCGGTACCGCTGAGCGCCTGCTCCAGCCGGCGCCAGACGTGGCTGCGCCAGCCGCCGTCGAGCAGGGTGAAGGTGCGGCGCTGGACCGGGTCGTCCGGGTCGAAGCCGGCATGCTCGAGGAAGAGCCGGGTGCCGCGCCCCTCGGCGACCAGCGTCCAGGTGACCACGGTGTCCAGCCGACCGCCGCGCCAGGCCCAGCGCAGCCGGCGCGGCGGTTCGATCTCCAGCACCTCGCAGTGCACCACCCCGTCGAAGCCCTGGCCGGGCCGCGGGTCGGTGCGGAAGGTGAACCGGTGGCCCGGGTCGGGACGGAAGTCGTTCGGCATCAGCCAGCGGGCGAGCAGATCAGAATCGGTCAGCGTCCGCCAGACCTTCGTCGGCGGATGAGCCAGGAACTGATCCACGGCGATGGCCCGGGGATCACTCATCGGGCAGCCCGTCCAGCACGTCGCGCAGGTCGGCCAGGCGGGCCCGCCAGAACCGCTCGTACGGCCCGAGCCAGTCGGCGACCTCGCGCAGCGGCTCCGGCCGTAGCGAGTAGAGCCGCTGCCGGCCGACCGGGTGCTCCACCACCAGCCCGGCGTCGCGGAGCACCTTCAGGTGCTCCGAGAGGCTGGGGCGACGCATGTCGAAATGGTCGGCGAGCTGCTGCACCGGCTGCTCACCCCGCTCCAGCAGCAGCCGAAGCAGCTCCCGTCGGGTGGGGTTGGCCAGCGCGGTGAAGACGTCAGACACGGGTCGCCTGCAACACGATGCCGTTGCCGTCGGGGTCGTCGAAGGTGGCGTACCGGCCCCAGGGTGCGGTCTGGATCCCGCCGTCCGCGAAGGCCACGCCCCGGGCGCGCAGCGCGGCCACGTCCCCGTCGAGGTCGTCGGTCTCCACCACGAGGCCCTTGAGCGAGCCGGGCGGCATGGTCGGGAACCAGGTGACCAGGGTCAGCGCGGTGGCGGCCCCCTTCGGGGCGACCTGCACCCAGCGACCGCCGGGGCCCATCGGGTTGTCCCAGATCAGGTCGAAGCCGAGGGTGTCGACGTAGAAGTCGCGGGCCCGGTCCTGGTCGCTGACGGGCACGGAGATGAGCTGCACATGAGTCACGGTCATGCCGCCACAATACGTAGGAGATTTCCTACCAGTCAAGCGGAGGAAGGGCCGGCCGACCCGGGGGCCGACCGGCCTTTTCCCTGCTCCGAGGTCAGTTGGTCGGGTAACCCGGCTGACCCTGCGGGTGGCCGTACTGGCCCTGCGGGATCGGCTGGCCCTGCGGGGCGTGACCCGGCTGATCCGGGGCGGCCGGCCACGCCTGGGCCGGCTGGCCGGGGGCGGCCGGGTAGCCCGGCGCCGGCTGGCCCGGGGCCGCCGGGTAGCCGTGGCCCTGCGGGACCTGCTGGCCCGGGTGGCCCTGGCCGGCGAACTGGTGCGCGGCGGCCTCCTCCTTGGCCTCCTTCCGCGCCTTGAAGGCCCGGACGATCAACAGGATCGGCAGGATGAAGGCGTAGAAGAAGATCCGGTACGTGCCGCCGTCGAACAGGAACATGAGGTAGAAGCCGTAGCCGAAGAATGCCAGGCCCACCACGACGTTCAGGATCCGCGAGCCGATGCCCTGCTCCTGGATCGCGAGGCCGATGACGATCATCGCGATGCCGCCGAGCATCAGCAGGAGGGTGTACAGAAGAAACATGTGATCCCCGTCAATCAGGTGAATGTGCCGGCCCACCATAAGGGAGCCCGGCCCGATCTCGCTGACCCGTTTGCCTGTGGCAACGGACACGTCATTTCAGCTGGCCGGCCGTGAGTCCCGCCTGGATCTGCCGCTGGAAGGTCACGTACACGACCAGCACCGGGAGCACGGCGATGGTCAGGCCGGCGAAGAGCTGTGCGTAGTCGCCGGCGTATCCCTGGTTGACGGCGAGCGCGTTCAGCCCCTGGGCGAGCATCCACCTCGACTCGTCACCCTGCATCAACACCTGCGGCAGCAGGAACTGGTTCCAGTGGCTAAGGAAGTTGAAGATGCCGACGCTGATCAGTCCCGGTCGCGCCATCGGCAGCATCACCCGGAAGAAGAGCCGGAAGTGCCCGCAGCCGTCGATCAGGGCGGCCTCCGCCACCGAGGTCGGCAGCGTGCGGAAGAACGCGGTCAGGAAGAATACGGTGAACGGCAGCGAGTACGCCGCGTACACCAGGATGAGGCCGGTCCAGGTGCCGAAGAGTCCGGCGTTGCGGACCACGAAGAACAGCGGCACCAGGGCCAGGAAAACCGGGAACATCATCCCGCCGACGAACAGGTAGTAGACCACCTGCCGGCCGCGGAACTCGTACCGGGCGAAGACGTACGCGGCCGTGGCGCCGAGCAGCATGGTCAGGGTCAGCGAGCCGGCCACCACCACCGCGCTGTTCAGGAAGTACTGCCCGATGTGCGCCTTGGTCCATGCCCGCGCCCAGTTGTCCAGGCGAAGCGCGCCGGGCAGCCCCCACGGGTCGGCCAGGATCTCGCCGTTGCTCTTCAGCGAGCTGAGGAACATCCAGGCCAGCGGCAGCACGGTCATCGCCGCCCAGAGCAGCAGGAAGGTGTGCGAGAAGGCGTTCGCCACGCCCAGTTCCCGCCGCAGCGGCCGGTCGGCATGCCGAGGTATGGGCTGGCCGCCAGCCTTCTCAACGGCTGTGGCGCCGACGGCGGTCGCAGGGTCCGCCGTGCGGGACGGCGAGGTCTGGTCCGGGTTAGCAGTCACGCCGCTCCCTCCCCTCAGAAATGTCACAGTGGACTCGTAACATGGCGGGCGTGGGTGAAGCGGTGAGGCGAGCGTTCAAGTACCGCTTCTACCCCACGCCGGACCAGGCGGAACAGTTGAGCCGCACCTTCGGATGCGTTCGCCTTGTGTACAACAAATCTCTCGAAGAGCGCACCCGGTTCTACAAGACCAAACGCCGCGCCATGAGCTTTGCAGAGACGTCTGCTGCGCTTACCCGCTGGAAGAGGACGGACGAGTACGCCTTCCTGAACGAGGTTTCGTCCGTTCCGCTCCAGCAAGCGGTCCGTCACCTGCAGACAGCTTTTGATTCCTTCTTTGCTAAGCGGTCTGGATACCCTCGCTTCAAAACCAGGCGGCGTTCCCGCGCTTCGGCTGAGTTCACGCGCTCCGCTTTCACATGGCGGGATGGGCAGCTCACCTTGGCAAAGATGCGCCGTCCGCTGCGGATTGCCTGGTCGCGTCCGCTGCCTCCGGGTTCTGACCCGTCTACGGTTACCGTAAGTCGCGACGCCGCAGGCCGCTGGTTCGTCTCGCTTCGCGTCGAGGATCGATCGGTGAGACCACTGCCAGCCACTGACCGCGTCGTCGGCGTGGACGTGGGCCTGAGTGCGCTGGTCACCCTCTCCACTGGAGAGAAGGTTGCCAACCCGAGACATGCGGCCCCCGAGCGGAGGCGACTGCGAAAGGCCCAGCGAAGCCTGTGCCGTAAAGAGAGAGGATCCGCCAACCGCGAGAAAGCCAGGCTTCATGTCGCCAAGATCCATGCGCGGATCGCCGACCGACGTCGCGACGAACTTCATAAGCTGACCACCCGACTCGTCCGCGAGAACCAAACGGTCGTAATCGAGGACCTCAGCGTCAAGAACATGCTTCAAAATCACAGCCTGGCAAGGGAAATCTCCGATGCTGGGTGGTCGGAACTGCGCTCGATGCTGGAATACAAGGCCCAGTGGCACGGCCGCAGCGTCATCGTAGTCAGCCGATGGTTCCCGTCCTCCAAGCGATGCTCCTCCTGCGGCCATTACGCCGAGCGGATGCCGTTGAACATCCGTTCTTGGAACTGCCATTGTGGGGCAACGCACGACCGGGACGTCAATGCTGCTAAGAATATTCTCGCCGCCGGGCTGGCGGAGAGACAAAACGCCTGTGGAGGACCGGTAAGACCGGAACCGCGTGCGCGGCGACGGCACGGCCCGATGAAGCAGGAAGCCCGACGAGCGATCGCGGCGTCCGCCTCGAAATAGGGCGGAATATGTCAAGAGTACTCGATCCGATCGCGCCGGGCGGCCCGCAGTGCCAGCACCGCCACCGAGAGGGTCAGGAAGAACATCACCACGCCGATCGCCGAGGCGTACCCGAACTTGGTCTCGCTGCCGAAGGCGGTGTCGTACATCCGCATGCCGATGACGTCGGAGGAGAAGTTCGGACCGCCGTTGGTCATCAACTGGACCAGGATGAAGCCGTCCAGCGCGGCGATGGCCAGGTAGATCCAGGCCACCTGGATGGTGTCCCAGAGCAACGGGATGGTGATCTTGCGGAGCATCACCGTGCGGGAGGCGCCGTCGAGCATCACCGCCTCGTAGATGTCGCGCGGGATGGCCTGCATGGCGGCGCCGAAGAGCACCACGTAGAAGCCGACGTTGCTCCAGACCATCACCGCCAGCACGCACCAGAAGGCGAACCGGGGGTCACCCAGCCAGGTCGGCGCGGGCAGACCGACGGCGCGCAGCGCGCCGTTGAGCAGGCCGCTGTTGGGGTGGTAGATCTCCTTCCAGAGCAACGCGATGATCACCACCGAGAGCACCTGCGGGAAGAAGTAGACCAGCCGGTACACGGCGGTGCCGCGGACCCCGGACACGCCCGCCCGGCCCCGACGCCCGCCCATGGTGAGCATGGTGGCGAAGAAGAGACCGAGCGCGATGGTCAGCACCGGCACCACGGCGAGCAGGATCGCGTTGTTCTTCAACGCGTTCCAGACGTAGCCGTCGTGCAGCAGGGTCTGGAAGTTGGCCAGGCCGACGGGGTCGGCCTGCGCGGAGTACCCCAGCCAGTCGGTGGTCGAGATCTGAAAGGCCTGGAGGTACGGCGAGAGCACGAAGACGCCGTACAGCACCAGCGGCGGCAGCAGGAAGCTGACGATCAGCGGGTATCTGCCATGTCGCACCTGCGCGACCCCTCCCTGGTTCGGCCGGCGGGGGCGGGAGGTCCCACCCCCACCGGCGGGTGTCACGCGGCGCGCTTGTACTTCTTGATTGAGCTGTCCTGGGCGATCGAGTCGGCGCCGTTCTGGCACTGGTCGAGGAACTCCGCCGGGGTGGACCGGCCGCTGAAGAACTCGCCGCAGGCGGCGTCGACGAGGTTGCGCTCCAGCTTGCGGTAGTAATTGTTGTAGACCCAGTTGAAGCCGTTGGACCCGGACGCCTCCAGCGCCTTGACCACGCTGGTCAGCCCGAACGGCAACTCGACGCCCTCGGTGGTTCCGGCCACCACGGTGAGGCTGGCGACCTTCTTCGTGAAGTCCTGCGCGCCCTTCTTGGAGAGCATGGTCCGGAAGTACTCCAGGCCGCCGGCCACGTTCTTCGCCTTGGCCGGCACGATGAACGGCTCGCCGGCGGTGCCGCGGATCGCCTCGAAGGGCAGCTTGTCGCCGCTGCCCAGGCTCGGCGTCGGGGCGACGGTCATGTTGAACCCGGCCGGGGTGACGTCCTTCTGCTCGCTCTCCAGCCAGGAGCCGCAGGAGATGAAGGCCGCCTTGCCCTGGCACCACGCGGTCTGCGACTGCTTGTGGTCCAGGCCGGGCGAGCCCTCCAGGATGTACTTGTCCTTGACGATCTGGTACCAGGCGTCGGCGGCGGTCTTCATCGCGTCGGACTTCCAGGCGTTCGGCTCCAGGTTGTCGATCGCCAGGGCGACCGAGGGGCCGCCGAGCTTGATCGCGGTGGAGATCAGCGGCCAGCTCATGTAGCGCGGGTGGATGCCCGCGTACGTCCAGGGGGCGATGCCGGCGGCCTTGATCTGCTTGCAGAGCGCGATGTGCTCGTCCCAGGTCTTCGCGTACTGCCAGTTGCGCTCAGTGAAGAGCTTGGTGGAGTGCCAGATGCCGTACACGGTGTAGGTGTAGTTCATCACCAGGAACTTGCCGTCGTACGAGCCGACGTCGACGGCGCCGGGGAGCAGGGTGTCCTTGACGGTCTTGCCCGGGATGTCGAGGCTCGGGGCGGCGAGCAGCTGACCCAGGTCGGCGAGGGCGTTCTGGGAGACCAGGCCGTTGGGGTCGATCTGTCCGGCGCCGGAGTTGTTCACCACGTCGGGCGGGGTGCCGTCGACGAAGCGCGGCTGGAGGGTCTTGTTGATCTCCTGTGTCGCGGAATGCTTGATCTCGGCCTTGGGGTACTTCTCCTTGTACATGGCCTCGTGGCTCTTGGCGTACTCCTCGCCGAAGCCGCCGTTGAAGATCACCACCTCCAGCGGGGCGTCCTCCTTGACGCCGAGCGGGTTCTGCTCGCTCTTGGTGCCCTGGTAGCTGCCGGAGTCGCCCTTGTCGTCGTCGCCGCCGGAGGTGGCACAGCCGGCGAGCAGACCGGCGGCGGGGGTGGCCAGCAGACCGGCGGCGGCGCTGCGCCGCAGGATGTCACGCCTGTTCATCACTTCTCCTCGGTTCGGGTACGGGCGGCCCGCCGGACTGGGGGATGGCGGGCCCGGCGTCGAGGCACGGGGGTGTGTCGCTTGTCTTCACTTAATGCAATGTTCCTGAAGAATTTCTACGACAGTGGGACGCGGACCACAAGACCCGACGACGAACCGTTATCACCACCGGCCAGCGCCGGCTGGCATAGCCTGGGCCCATGCGCCGCCTGCGGCAGCTCGCCGAGCGCACGCCGGCGGGGCGGGAGCGCTACGTCGACCTGCTCAGAGCGCTCGCCATCATCGTGGTCGTCCTCGGTCACTGGGGCGTGACCGTCATCGGGTACGACCGGGCCGGCCGGCCCACCGGCCACTCCGCCCTCGGCGACCTGCCCTGGGCCTGGCCGCTGACCTGGGTGGCCCAGGTGATGCCGGTCTTCTTCCTGGTCGGCGGGTACGCCAACGCCGCCTCGCTGACCGCGCGCCGCTCCCGGGGCGGCGACACCACCGGCTGGCTGGTCGACCGCAGCGCCCGGCTGGTCCGCCCGACCACCGCCCTGCTGGTCGTGCTGGCGATCGGTGCGGCGGTCGCCCGGCTGCGCGGCGCCGAACCGAGCGAGATCCGCACCGTGGTCTGGTTCGCCACCATCCCGCTCTGGTTCCTCGTCGCGTACCTGATCGTCGTGCCGCTGACGCCGCCGATGTACGCGCTGCACCGTCGCTTCGGACTGGTCGTGCCGCTGGTGCTCGTCGGCCTCGTGGCGCTCGGCGACCTGGGCCGGCTGCTCGGCCCGGCCGGCCTGGCGACGGGGAACTACCTCTTCGGCTGGCTGGCCGTGCACCAGCTCGGCTTCGCCTGGTACGACGCCCGCTCCCCGGACACCCCGCGCCACCGGCGGCTGCCCACCTCCCGGCGCACCGGGCTGGCGCTGCTGGCCGGCGGGCTGGTCGCGCTGGTGCTGCTGACGATCGTCGGGCCGTACCCGGTGGCGATGCTCAACGTGCCCGGCGAGCGGCTGGACAACGCCGCACCGCCGAGCTTGGCGCTGCTCGCCGTCGCCACCGCGCAGCTCGGGCTGATCCTGCTGCTCCAGGCCCCGGCGCGCCGCTGGCTGCGCCGGACCGGCCCGTGGCAGGCGGTGATCGCGGTGAACTCGGTGGTGCTGACCGTCTTCCTCTGGCAGCTGACCGCCGCCGTGCTGCTGATCGGCCTGCTGGACGCCGTCGGCGTGCTCCCCACCCCCCGGGTCGGCTCGGCGGCCTGGTGGGCGTGGCGGGTGCCCTGGCTGCTCGCCCTGGCCGTGGTGCTGGCGGCGCTCGTCGCCGTCTTCGGCCGGATCGAGGCCCGCAGCCGCCGGACCAGCCCGGCCAGGTCCGACACCCGCGCCCCCGGCCCCACCGGGTCCGGCACCGACGGCACCGGTCCGGCCCGGGCGCCGACCCCGGCCGGGGACGCCGGACCGCGCACGCCGTCCGTCCGGGCCGTGCTCGCGGTCGCCGGGTACGCGGGCGTCGTCGCCGGGCTGCTGCTGAACAGCCTGACCCGCAAGGCCGACCCGGAGCCGCTGGGGCTGCCCGCCCCGGCGCTGGTGGCGTACCTGGCCGGGGCGGGGGTGCTGCGGCTGCTCAGGTCTGGGTGGGGAAACCGAGGTTGACCCCGCCGTGACGCGGATCGAGCCAGCGGCTGGTGACCACCTTGCCCCGGGTGAAGAAGGCGACCCCGTCGGCGCCGTGCGCGTGCAGGTCACCGAAGAGCGACGCCTTCCAGCCGCCGAAGGAGTAGTACGCCATCGGCACCGGGATCGGCACGTTGATCCCGACCATGCCGACCTGCACCTCGTGCTGGTAGCGCCGGGCCGCGCCGCCGTCGTTGGTGAAGATCGCCGTGCCGTTGCCGTACGGATTGGCGTTGACCAGGTCGACCGCCTCGTCGTACGAGCCGACCCGGACGACGCTGAGCACCGGCCCGAAGATCTCGTCGGTGTAGATCGACATGTCCGGGGTGACGTGGTCGAAGAGGGTCGGACCGAGCCAGAAGCCCGCCAGCTCCCCGTCCGGCGTGACGTCCCGGCCGTCCACCACCGGCACCGCGCCGGCGGTGATCCCGGACTCCACGTAGGAACGGACCCGCTCGGCGTGCGCGGCGGTGACCAGCGGGCCCATGTCGCAGCCACGCCGGCCGTCACCGGTGCGCAGGCCGGCCATCCGCTGCGCGATCTTCGCGACCAGGGCGTCCGCCACCGGCTCCACCGCGACCAGGGCGGAGATGGCCATGCACCGCTCGCCCGCCGAGCCGAAGCCCGCGTTCACCGCCGCGTCGGCGGCCAGGTCCAGGTCGGCGTCGGGGAGCACCACCATGTGGTTCTTGGCCCCGCCCAGCGCCTGCACCCGCTTGCCGGCCAGCGACCCACGCTGGTGCACGTACCGGGCGACGGGGGTGGAGCCGACGAACGAGACCGCCTTGACGGCGGGGTGGTCGAGCAGGGCGTCGACCGCCTCCTTGTCGCCGTTGACCACGTTCAGCACGCCGTCGGGCAGGCCGGCCTCGGCGAACCACTCGGCCAGCAGCAGCGCCGCGCTCGGGTCCTTCTCGCTCGGCTTGAGCACCACCGCGTTGCCGCAGGCCACGGCGACCGGCACGAACCACAGCGGCACCATCACCGGGAAGTTGAACGGCGAGATCACCGCCACCACGCCCAGCGGCTGCCGCAGGCTGTAGGAGTCGACCTCGGTGGAGACGTTCTCGCTGAAGCCGCCGCGCAGCGCCGCGGGGATGCCGCACGCGTACTCGATCACCTCCAGGCCGCGCTGCACCTCGCCGGCGGCGTCCGCGAGCACCTTGCCGTGCTCGGCGGTGATCACCTCGGCGAGCTGGCCGCGCCGGGCGTGGACCAGCTCGCGGAAGGCGAACAGCACCGCCGTCCGCTTCGAAAGCGACGCGTCCCGCCAGGCCCGCGCGGCCCGCTCGGCGGCCTCGACCGCGCCCGCCACGTCCGCGGCGCAGGCCAGCTCCACCTCACCGGTACGCCGGCCGGTGGCCGGGTCGAAGACGTCGGCGCGCCGCTCGGAGCTGCCGTTCACCCGCTTGCCGTCGATGAAGTGCCCGATGGTGGTCACGCCGGCACCTCCGCCGACGAGCGGATCGCGTCGACCAGGATGGCCAGCCCTTCCCGGGCCTCCTCCTCGGTCAGCGTCAGCGGCGGGCCCATCCGCAGCACGTTGCCGTACAGGCCGCCCTTGCCGGCGAGCAGGCCGCCGGCCTTGCACGCCTCGAAGACCCGGACGGTCATCGCCGGGTCGGGCTCGGTGGTGCCCGGGCGGACGAACTCGACGCCGAGCATCAGCCCCTTGCCGCGTACCTCGGCGACGCAGTCGAGGCCGCCCACCGCGGACCGCAGGCCGTCGGCGAGGATCGCGCCGACGCGGGCCGCGTTGGCCTGGAGGTCGTGGTCGAGCAGGTAGTCGAGGACGGCGTTGCCGGCGGCGGTGGAGATCGGGTTGCCGCCGAAGGTGGAGAAGCTGATCGCCGGCACCGACTCCAGTACGTCGGCCCGGCCGACCACGCCGGCCAGGGCGAAGCCGTTGCCGATGCCCTTGGCGAAGGTGAGCAGGTCCGGGGTGACGCCGTGCGCCTGGTAGCCCCAGAAGTGCTCACCGGTGCGGCCCCAGCCGGTCTGCACCTCGTCGGAGACGAACAGGATGCCGGACTCGTCGAGCACCTTCTTCCAGGCGGCGAAGAGCCCGTCCGGCGGGTGCACGAAGCCGCCGACGCCCTGGATCGGCTCGGCGATCAGACAGGCCACCTCCCCGGCGGTTTGCGTGGCGAGCACCTCCCGCAGGTCCTCCACCGCCGCGTCGACCTGGTCGTCGGGACCCAGCCGGGACAGCAGGCCGCGCAGCCGCTCCCCGGAGTGCAGCCAGGCCACCTGGAGCGGGTTGAGCGCGCTCGCCGACCAGCTCCGGTTGCCGGTGATGCCCATCGCCGCGTACGACCGACCGTGGTAGCTGTTGCGCACGGCGAGGATCTGGTGCGAGCGGCGGTAGTTGGTGGCGACCAGCAGGGCCGCCTCGTTCGCCTCGGTGCCGGAGTTGGTGAAGAAGACCCGGGCGTCCGGGATGCCGGAGATTCGCGCGATCTTCTCGGCCAGCTCGACCTGTTGGCGGATCAGATAGAGGGTGGAGCTGTGCACGATGCCGGTGGCGAGCTGGCGCTGTACCGCCTCCCGGATCTCCGGGATGTCGTAGCCGATCATGTTTGTCAGCACGCCGCCGAAGAAGTCCAGGTAGCTGCGCCCCTGCGCGTCGGTCACCCGGCGCCCGGAGCCGGAGACCAGCTCGATCGGCTCGTCGTAGTAGAGCGGCATCCAGGACGGGAGCACGGCCCGGTGCCGGGCCAGCAGGTCGTCGGAGATCATCGATCGCACCCTTCAGCGGCTGTTCGGTCCTCGCACGCTCTCACCGCCCGACGGCAGGGACAACTGTCACTGTGTAGCGCAGCGACGGTGCCGGCCTGACAGCGCGTCAACCGGCCGCTGCGGTTTCCAGGGCAAAGCGTGATGATCGCTTACCTTTCCGTCGCTCTGGCCGCTGGTCAACCACGCATTCCGCAGCGGCCGTCGGACGGGCCGATGGCGGCGGCCGGCGGCGGTAGCATCCGCCGGGTGTGGACGGTGGAGGTGGCGCTGCCGGCCGGGACGACCGCTGCGGAACTGGCGGTCGGGGTACGGGCCTGGGCGGAGTCCGCCCCGCTGCGGGCCCTGGTCCGGCGCTTCGGCGGGGACTGGCCGGCCGGGGACCTCACCGCGGTGCTGGCCCGGCTGGACGAGTTCTCAGCCCGGCACTGGGACTTCCGCCAGGGGCGGGAACGGCCGGACGCCCGGGAGCCGGCTCTCGACCCGGCGACGGTCGGGCTGATCCTCGACTCGGCCGCCGCGCTCGGCCTGGTCCGGGCCGCCGCGCCGCCCCGGCCCGGGTACGCCCACCTGGTGGTGCTCGGCGGGCTGGCACACGCCTGCCTGCGCCGGGTCGCGTACGCCGCCCACCTGCTGCGGGACGGGCCGACCGTGGACGGCGAGGTCGCCGTGCTGGGCAGCTTCCGGCCGCTGACCGGGCCCGAGCGGCGGGTCCTCGCCGACACCGGGCTGAGCGGGGAGACCGAGGTGGACGTCCTGGACGCCGCCGTGCGCCGCTTCTTCGGGCTCGCCGCGCCGGTCGACGAGGACGGCCACGACGGCGGTCACCCGCACCACTCCTGGTCGTCGCGGACCTACCAGCCCAACGGGCTGCCCCCGGTGCGGGTGCTCGCCGCGCCGTCCAGCGAGCCGGAGCGGCGACGCGCGCACACCGCCGACACCCAGCGGTTCTGGGCGGAGCACGTCCGGCTGCGCGGCGAGGACCAGGTGCTGATGGTGACCGCGCCGATCTACGTGCCGTTCCAGCACTGCGACGCCCTGCGTACGCTGACCCTGCCGTACGGCTGCGGGATCGACACGATCGGCGTCGACCCGGCGCTGGCCACGCTGGCCCGGGTGCCGGAACCCACTCTCACCGCCGGGCGCTACCTCCAGGAGATCCGCTCGGCGATCCGGTCCCTGCGCGCCCTGCACGGCGTGCTGGTCTGACCCGCCGACGGGTTCACCGGGCGGTGTCGGCGACCGCCTGGGCGAAGACCTCCGAGCGGTGCTCGAAGTTGCGGAACCGGCCGTAGCTCGGGGCGGCGGGCGAGAGCAGCACCACCCCGCCGGCCGGGGTGACCTTGCGGGCCAGCCCCACGGCCGCGACCAGGTCGTCGGCGAGTTCGGCGCGGACCGCGGGCAGCCCGGCGAGCGCGTCGACGATCCGGGGCCCGCTGTCCGGGATGCCGATCACGGTGATCTCCCGCTCGGCCAGGTGCTCCCGCAACGGGGTGTAGTCCAGCCCCCGGTCGGTGCCGCCGACGATCACCGTCAGCGGCCGGCCCTCGTACGCGTCGATCGCGTGCATCGCCGCGTACGGGCTGGTGGCGAGGGTGTCGTCGACGAAGGTGAGGCCGGACGGGTCGGGGATCTCGGTGAGCCGGTGGGCCAGGCCCTGGAACCCGGCGACCGCGACCGCCAGGGAGTCCTTCCGGGCCACCACGTCGACGCCGAGCGCGTCGAGTACCGCGAGGGCGACGCAGAGGTTGCTCTCGTTGTGCCGGCCGACCAGCGGCAGCACCGCCCGCGGGAAGAGCGGCTGGTCACGCAGGTGGAACCACGGGGCGCCGTCCGGACCGGAGGCGACCTGGGTGGTGTCCGGGGAGCCGGCCCGCACCGCCGCGCGGTCACCGAGCTCCACGGCGAGCCGGGGATCGGCGCCGTTGACCACCACGGTGTGCGGGCCGTGGGCGAGCAGGTTGAGCTTGTCCTGGTAGTACTCGCGCTCACCGCCGTGCGCGTCGAGGTGCTCGGGGAAGAGCGCGGTGACCACGGCGACCCGGGGCGAGTCGGTCAGATCGGCGCACTGGTAGCTGGAGAGCTCCAGCACGTACAGCTCGGCCTCGGGCAGGTCGAGCAGCGGCACCCCGATGTTGCCGCCGAAGATGTTGGGCCGGTCCATCGCGGTCAGCAGGTGACTGATCAGGCTGGAGGTGGTGCTCTTGCCCTTGCTGCCGGTCACCCCGACCGTGCGGTCGGCGTGGTCGGCCATCCAGAGGGCGCTGCCCTGGGTGACGGGCACCGCGCGCCGGCGCAGCTCCACCATCCACGGGTGGGTGTTCGGCACCCCGGGCGAACGGACCACCACGTCGGCGGCGACCAGCCGGTCGAAGCCCACCTCCCCGGTGATCAGGGGGGCCGCCTCGGCCAGCGGGCCCTCCCAGGGCAGGCTGAGGAAGTTCGCACTGTCGTCCACCGCGACCAGTCCGGCCGGGCCGTGCGCGGCGATGGCGGTCACCGCCGCCCGGCCCTCCCGGCCGGTCCCCCAGACGGCGACGGTACGTCCGCGCAGTTCAGACAGGCGCACGGGCTCTCCTCGGGGGTTTCGACAACGGTCGGCGGGCAGGGTCCGACGCAGCCGGACACGGCGGACGAACCAGGGCCTAGTATGGCGTGTGCCCAACGAGCAGCTCCGGCGGATGGACGCCTTCACCTTCCCGTCCTACTCGATCGACCTCGCCACCGGCGAGGCGTTGTTCGACTACGCCCTGACCGGGCCGGACGGCGAGCAGCGGTTCACCGAGGTGATCACGCTCCCGCTGCCGGCCGAACCGCCGTCGGACGAGACCGTGGCCACCCTGGACCGGGTCCTCGAACTGCTGCACCTGGTCGCCGGGGTCAGCTACTACAAGGCCGCCGCGCCGCCCCGGCTGGTGCTGCCGGCGCCGCTGGGCGCGGCCGCCGTCGAGCTGGTCACCGCCGTCTACACCAAGGGCCTCGCCGAGTACGCGTACCGCAACCAGCTGCCGCACGTGCTCGGGCTGCACCCGGAGGTGCCAGCCGGCGAGGTGACCCCGCCCCGGGTGTACGACGACTCGGACCGGCGGCCGCTGTCGGCCGTCGGCGGCGGCAAGGACTCGATCGTCAGCCTGGAGGCGCTGCGCCGGGCCGGCTTCGACCCGGTGCCCTTCTCGGTCAACCCGAACCACGTCATCGTGTCGGTCAACGAGGCCTCCGACCTGGTGCCCCTGGCGGCCCGCCGGCGGATCGACCCGGTGCTGTTCGACCTCAACGCGGCCGGCGCGCGCAACGGGCACATCCCGGTCACCGCGATCAACTCGCTGATCGCGGTCGCCACCGCCGTGCTGCACGGGCTCGGCCCGGTGGTGATGTCCAACGAGCGGTCCGCCTCCGACCCGAACCTGGTCTGGAACCGTCACGAGATCAACCACCAGTGGTCCAAGGGCGTCGAGGCGGAGGGGCTGCTCCGGGCCGCGCTGGCCGAGCACGCCGGGCTCACCGAGCCGTACTTCTCGCTGCTGCGGTCGCTGTCCGAGCTGCACATCGCCCGGCTCTTCGCCGCCATCGACCGGTACGACGACGTGGTGACCAGCTGCAACGCGGCGTTCAAGTTACGCGACGCGAGCGAGCGCTGGTGCCGCGACTGCCCCAAGTGCCGGTTCGTCTTCCTGGCCATGGCGCCGTTCATGTCCCGGGAGCGGATCACCCACATCTTCGGCGGCGACCTGCTGGCCGACGAGTCGCAGGTCCCGGGCTACCGGGAGCTGCTCGGGGTGGACGGGCACAAGCCGTTCGAGTGCGTCGGTGAGGTCGAGGAGTCGGTGGTGGCGCTGAGCCTGCTGGCCGAGCAGCCGCAGTGGCGCGACGCCCCGGTGGTGCGCGCCCTGGTCGACGCGCTGCCCGACACCGCGTGGTCGGCCGCCGCCACCTCGGACGTCTTCACCCCCGGCGGCCCCAACTTCGTCCCCGCCGCCTACGCCAAGGCCCTCACCGCCCTCACCTAACCCCCGCCCGGTTGCTGCCCAGCTGGGGTGAGCTGACCAGTCTGGGCTCAGCCGGGTACGGCGGAACTGAAGATCATGTCGAGGTGGGCGTCCAAGGCGCTCAGGGCCTGCTCGGCGGTGTACTGCCCGCCCAGCAGGTAGACCCCCAGGCCCTCCATGAGCGCCAGCAGACCGGCCGCGGCTTCGCTGGCGTTCGGCGCGGGAAGGACGCTGGCGATGAAGGCGATCAGCTGCGCGGTCTCCTCGCGGAGGCCGGCGGCGGCCGCCGGTCGGACCGCGGTGTAGGCGAGGAACGCCAGGGCCACCCGCCCGTCGCTGCGCGTCTGTTCGTCGAGCGGCAGCAACGCCGCGATCATCGTGCGCAACAGCAGCCGTGGGCTCGGGTTGTCACCCAGCCGGGCAACCGCCTCGGTGACCCGGATCTGGCTGCGATCCCGGACCACGGCCAGCGCGAACGCCATCATCTCGTCCTTGGTGCGGAAGTAGTGCTGCACCATCCCGGCGGAGACGCCGGCCTCGGCCGCCACGTGGCGCAGGCTCACCGCCTCGAGGCCCTGCTCCGCAGCGACCCGCATCAACGCGTCGGCGATGAGCGTACGTCGCTCCTGGGGGTCGACCTTCTTGGGCATGACATCGATGCTTTCACAGTGCGGTCGTATTGACAGCTGCTGGTCGGCGGCGCGGTGCTCCGCGACGCCCGCCTGATCGAGGGTTGCCGCCGCCGCGACGGTCTCATGCCGCCGACGTGCCTCGTGAGCTGCGGAGAAAGCCGTCGGGGTCGTCGGCGTAGAGGCGCAGCTCGTCGACGGGCTCGGTCTGCCCCTTCGGCAGCACGAAGGTCGTCGGCCGACGCAGCCGGATGTCGACGCTGGTCTGGCTGCCGACCACGAGGTGCAGCACCCTGCGATCGCCATCCTCCTCGACCTGTACCGACCTGCTCGAGGGCAGCGAGCGGTAACGCTTGCTCACCGCCTCGACGTCCGCCCACGGCACGAAGATGTCGATGCCCGCGCTCAGGCGTACGCGGATCCCCGCGTCGCCGACCACGTGGGGGTGGATCTTCATGCTCGCGAAGAGGCCGATCATCCAGAGCAGGCCCCAGACGCCGAGGGCGAGCACGATCCAGCGGGCCGGCCGCCACGGCACCACGTTGCTGACGATGAGGTCGAAGATCGGGATTTCGACGGCCGACAGGCCGATGAAGATGCCGAGGATCGGCTTGACCACCCCGAGGTAGCCGAACGGATCGTCGCCCGGGGCCAGGGCCAGCGGCCTGCGGCGCGCCCACAGGTACATGCTGCGCCACATCGCGCCCTCGGTCGCGGCTGCCCGGCGCAGCAGCGAGCCCGTCCCTGCTGTGGTGGGGGTCTTCGTGTCGCTCATCGTCGTCCTCACGCGGTGGATGTTGCTGGCAGGGGCAGGTGCTGTCGTCAGGTGATGGTGACGGTTCCGGCTCCGCCGTCGACGGTGATGATCTGCCCGGTCGAGATGGTGCGGGTGGCGTCGGGAACGCAGATGACAGCGGGGATGCCGTATTCACGGGCCACGGTGGGGCCGTGGGCCATGACCGCGCCGGTCTCGGTGACCAATGCGCCGGCGGTGAGGAACAGCGGGGTCCAGCCGGGGTCCGTGGTCGCGACGACCAGGATCTCCCCCGGTTCGATGTGGGCGGTGGCCGGGTCGTGGATCACCCGGGCGGGGCCGGTCGCCCGGCCCGCTGCCGCCCCCACACCACGGAGTGCGCCGTCCGGGGTGGGCGCCGCCGGCAGGACGGTCTCGATGTCGGTGCCGTCGGACAGCAGCGCTACCGGTACCGTCCGGCGGCGCAGCTCCCGCTGGTGCACCGCCTTGCGGGAGCCGACCGCCTCCCGGTGGTCGGCGCTCTGGTGCACCGCCGTGTGCGCCTCCGCCAAGGTCAGGAACATGATGTCGCCAGGCTGCTCCAGCAGGCCGGCACCGGCCAGGTCGGCGCCGATGAGCAGCAGTTGCCGCCGCATCTCGCGCAGCCGGTACAGGCCGGCGAATTTGCCCGCCTCCCGCAGGCCCGCCAGGGACCGCGCCCGGCGCAGCAGGAACCCGGCGATCCGGCCGCGCACCGGCCGGCGGCGGCGGGCCCGCGCGACCAGCTCGTGGAGCGTCGCTTCGGCGGTAGCGGCGGCGCGGGCGAAGCGCCGGTCGGGTGCCTGTCGAGGGTCGGTGACCCGCAGATAGTTGGCGATCATGGCGAAGACCGGTGTCGGGTCCTCGTCCCAGCGGGGCACTCCGAGGTCGACCTCGGCGACGCCGCGGTGGCCGTAGCTGTCCAGGAACACCGCCAGTCCGATGTCCGGGAGCGTCCCGCGTCGGTACCGCGCGGCCAGCTCGTCCGGCGGGGTGTCGAGGAGTAACCGGCGGTGCTCGCCTGCGTGTTCGGCGATCCGCCACAGCGCCAGATCCATCTCGATGGTGACGTTGTGCGGCATCCCACCGAGCACCATGTGGATCTCGTCAGGCCCGGCGACGCCCTTGAGCAGGTGAGCCGGCAGCGCGGCCGCGAGCATGCCGGTCACGATGGGCCAGGTGATGTCGTCAGAGCTGTCCAGCGGGCCCTGTGCCTGCACGAAGCGCAGCCGTTGCGCGGCGGTCTCCAGCCCTTCCGGGGCTGCCGATCGCAGCCTCAGCTGCTCGATGGCGTCGAACATCCGTACCCGGGCCGCATCGGGCCGGGCCAGCGTCCGCACGATCCCGACCACCGCGTGCACGGCGGTCCGCAGCGGTGGGACGTTCGCGCCACCGCCGTGCTTCGTGGCGCCGTTCCGGGCGGCGAACCGGGGATCAGCCAGGACGTGCTGCATCACCGCCTGGGCCCGGGGACCGAAGTCGACCGCCATGAGTTTGACCAGTCGCTTACGGGCGGACCTGCTGCGCGCCAGATCGGTCAGGTCACCGTAGAGGCGCCCGCCGATGTCGACGATGTCGACCCTGATGCCGAGTGCCGCGAGCATCGCCGCGACCAGCGATTTCAGGGTGGACATCCCCATCGGGGTGACGGGCTGCAGCATGCCCTGCACGTGGCCGAACTCCAGGTAGACGCGGGGCAGGGGCTTCTCGGTGTCCGGCGGAAGGGGGAACAGCGTGGTGATCGGCCGCGACTGCAGCAGCCACACCGTGCCATGCTGGTCGATCGCCCACTCCACGTCCTGGGGACGGCCGAAATGCCCCTGCAGCCGCTCACCGACAGCCCACAGCTCCGCCAGCTGCGCCGGCGTCACGCACCCCGCGTGGTCCTGCTCCGATCCATCGAGAACGTAGTGTTGTGCGACCGTGGCGCCATCCACCACCGACGTGCCGGGCCCCGGGGCAGCGTCGACCGTCATCACGGTACGGCAGCCGGTGAGCGGGTTGGCCGTGAACAACACCCCCGCCACCTCAGCGGTGATCATCCGTTGCACGACGACGGCCATGCGCACCGTTTCGTGGTCGATGTGGTGGGCCTCGCGGTAAGCGGTCGCCCGGGCGCTGTGCAGCGACCGCCAGCACGTCTCGATCGCGGCGATCAGTTCCCCGGCGCCGGTGACGTCGAGGACGGTGTCCTGCTGTCCGGCGAAGCTCGCATCCGGCAGGTCCTCCGCGGTCGCGCTCGACCGCACCGCCACCGGACCGCCACCGAGCTGCTCATAGGCCTCGATGATCTCCGCCTGGGGCAGCGCACCGAGCCGGCGCGCCTCGGTGGTGACGCAGAAACCCGGCGGCACCCGTTCGCCGCGCCGGATCAACTCACCGAGGGCGGCCGCCTTGCCGCCGACCAGGTCCACCATGTCGGCGGTTACCTCGGACAACGCGATCACACGCACCTGCGGCCTCCCCTGTTGCAATGCACCTGCATTGCAGCGAGCATATCCGCTGGCAATGCAACTGCAATGTCAACGGGGGTCGAGCGTAGCCCGTGCTCTCCTTGGCGGCGACTTCATGATCAACCGGACCGTGGGTCAGCGGCCCGGGCCGGGAGGGGGCTCGGCGGGCAGGCGGGTTAGGGGGTGCGGACGGCGTCCAGGGCCAGCAGGGCGACGTGGAGAGACAGACAGGCCTCCACCGAGTCGAGATCGACGTCGAGGATCCGGCCGATCCGGGCCAGCCGCTCGTAGAAGGACGGCCGGGACAGGTGCGCGGCGGCGGCCGCCGCCGACTTGTTGCGGCCCTGCTCCAGGTACGCCCGCAGGGTGCCGAGCAACTGCTCCCGGGGGTGCTGGGCGTCGTACGCCAGCAGCGCGCCGAGTTCCCGCTCGACGAAGGTCTGCAGCCGGGGCTCGTCCCGCAGCAGGTGCAGCAGGCCGGCCAGCCCGACGTGCGGCAGCCGGAAGATGGCCAGGTCCCGCCGGTCCCGGCGGGCCGCCTCGGCGATCTGCCGCGCCTCGACCAGGGAGCGCCCCGCCTCCCGCAGGCTCACCACCCCGGAACCGGCGGCCACGATCACCGCCGCGGGACTCGCGCCAGCCGATCGGTGGGCGCCGGCGCCGGTCTGGGCGGTCCGGGAGGGCGCGTCGGTCGGCCGGGCGAGGCCGACGGCGGCGGCCTGGCGCGGGGCGGGTGAGCGGGGCGGCGTGGCGTCGAGGCGTACCCGACGGAGCGCGGTCGCGAACGCGGCCAGCGCCTTCTCCTCGGCGGCCGGGTCGGGCAGCGCGAGCAGCGCGCCGACCGCCTGGTCGTCGACGGCGCTGGTCAGGGCCGTCAACTTGGCGTCGCGCAGCGCCTGGCCGACGGCCTCGGCGAGGTCGCGCAGCCGGGCCGGACCGGCCTGCGGGCCGGCGTCGCCCGACGGGCCGGCGTCGGGGTCGTCGGCCCGGTACCGGACCACCACGCCGACCAGGTGCCGGCGGTCCAGCGTCACCCCCAGGGCCTTGGCGCGCAGCGCCACCTCGTCCACCGGGCGGGAATGGTCGAGCAGTGCGGTGAGCAGGGTGCGGTGGAGCTGCCGTTCCAGCCCTTCGGCGTCGCGCCGGATCAGCCGGCCGAGCGCGAGGGTGGAGGCGGCGCGTTCGATCAGGATGGTCAGCCGGGTCGGCGGGGTCCCCGGGGACCGGACGTCCGCGGCGAGCGGGCCGGCCTGGTCCGGGCCCGCATCCCCACCGCGGCCATCGGCTCGCCGCGCGCCGACTTCCGGACCGGCCGCCGGTCGGTCCGCCCCAGCCCGATCCGCATCGGCCACCGGCTGGCCCGCGCCGGCCTGAGCCCGACCGCCGGCCGGCGGCGGCGGGACGGGGCCGCGCGTGGACAGCTCGCCGCCGCCCGGCCAGCGCAGCAGCAGCCGGCCCCAGTCCTGACCCCGGGCGCCGACGGTGGTCACCAACCAACCGCTGTCCGCGTCGTACGCGGTCCGGCCGGCCGGCCGGATCCCCCGCGAATGCTGCTCCCAGCCGTCCAGCAGCAGCTCCGCGCTCTCCCCCGCCGGGTCGTACGCGAGCACCTGCCGGGACAGGTTCTCCAGCACCACCGGGCAGCCGGCCAGCTCGGCGGCCTGCCGGACCACCTCCGCCGGGTCGGCGCCCTCCACGGACAGCTCGGTGAACCGTTGGTGGATCTCCTCGGCGGCACGCAGCTCGGTGAGCTGCGCATCCACGATCAGCGCGTGCACCGCCTCGGTGATCCGCACGAACGGGGTGGCCCGCCGCAGCTCGACCAGGGGCAGCCCGCGCCGCTCCGCGGCAGCCACCATCACCCGCGGTACCGCGGTGAGGTAGCGGCGACCCAGCTCGACAACGAGCCCGGAGACGCCGACGTCGGCCAGGTCGCCGATGAACGCGCGCAGCCCGGCGTCGTCGGCGGGCAGTCCGATGCCGGTGGTGAGCACCAGCTCACCGCCGCCGAGAAGGGTCGCGATGTCCGGCACCTCGGTGACGTGCACCCAGCGGACCGGCCGGTCCAGGCCCGCGTCCCCGGCGACCAGACGCGGGGCGCCGTGGCGGACCGGGTCGAGCGCGAGAACCTCACGGACGGTAGGGAACACGGGCGACACGCTACCCTGCGTCACCGCCGATCTCGACAGCCGACCGGCCGCCGCGCCGCCGCCTGTCGCGGGGCCGTTAGAGCGGATCGTCCCGACCCAGCTCCCAGCAGGCCACCGCGGTGGCGGCGGCGACGTTGAGGGAGTCGACGCCGCGCCGCATCGGGATCACCACGCGGACGTCGCTGGCCGCCATCGCAGCTGGGGTCAGCCCGGCCCCCTCCGCGCCCATCAGCAGCGCCGCCCGGGCCCGCTGGGCCACGTCCAGCCGCTGGATCGGCACGGCGTCCGGCGCGGGCGTCATCGCGAGCACCGTGAAACCGGCCGCCCGGACCTGCGCCAGCGCGTCCGGCCAGGGGTACAGCTTCGCGTACGGGATGGCGAAGACCTCGCCCATGCTGACCCGGACGCTGCGCCGGTAGAGCGGATCGGCGCAGGTCGGGGAAAGCAGCACCGCGTCCACGCCCAGGGCGGCCACGGCCCGGAAGATCGCGCCGAGGTTGGTGTGGTTGTTGACGTCCTCCAGGACGACCACCCGGCGGGCGGCGTCGAGCACCTCGGCGGCGCTCGGCAGCGGCTTGCGCCGGAACGAGGCCAGCACGCCCCGGTGCACGTGGAAGCCGGTGGCCCGTTGCAGCACGTCCTGGGTGGCGGCGTAGACCGGTGCCTCCCCGGTGTCCAGATCGGCGAGCTGGTCGACCCGCTTCGCGTCGACCAGGTACGACCGGGCCGGATAGCCGGCCCGCAGCGCGCGCCGCAGCACCAGCTCCCCCTCGGCGATGAACAGGCCGTGCGGGGGCTCCCAGCGGGTCCGCAGCTCGACGTCCGTCAGCGCGCGGTAGTCGGCGATCCGGTCGTCGTCGGGGTCGGTGATCTCGTGAACGGGCACCCGACGATTCTGCCTGCCCGGCCCCGGCGGCCCGGCCACCGGGCGCACGGAGATGGCCTCGCCCGCCCCGCGGTCCGCCCACTGCCGCTGAGCCGATGCGCTGGTTTGCATGGCCCGCAACGACGCGGGTAGCCGGCAGACATGAACAGTTCGCTTGCGCACCTGCACGGCGGGCCGCTTGATGGCACGGACCAGCAACTGGGCAGTCCGGACGAAGTCGTGGAGTTCACCCATGAGACCCCCGACGGCACCTGGTACGTGGAGTACCGCAGGGACCGGCGCACCGACGACGGCTGGCATTACCAGGCCACCGGCACGATGGACAAACAGGATGAAGAATGACGGGTAGCTCACGAGGGGTCACGGCCTTCGGGGTCCCGTCTGCGGTTCATCCACCTGCCGTCAGGCCCGCTCGTAGCGCAGCAGCACCGACCGGCCGTCGAAGCCGCGGGTCTCGACGAGCCGCAGGTCGAGGCGCTCCTTGCCGGGGAAGACCGGCGTGCCGCCGCCCAGCACCACCGGGTGCACCACCACCTCATACACGTCGATCAGCCCCAGCTCGGTCAGCGCCGCGGCGGCACCGGCACCGCCGGTGAGCAGCAGCTCGCCGCCGGGCTCCGCCTTCAGCTCGGCCACCTCCGCGGCCAGGTCGCGGCGGCCGACCACCCGGGCGCCGTACTCGGCGCTCTCCAGCGTGCGAGAGATGACGATCTTCGGGGTACGCCGCCAGACCGGCGCGAAGGCCAGGTCGTGCGGGTGCTGGGACAGCTGCTCCGCCCGGGGCCAGAAGTAGGACATCAGCCCCCAGACCTTGCGGCCGTAGAGGCAGGCGTCGGCCCGGCCGGTCAGCTCGAAGGAGTACGCCGACAGTTCCGGCCCCATCGCCGGCCAGTCGAACTCCCCGTTCGGCCCCTCGATGAAACCGTCGACGGACTGGTGCACCCAGTAGACAAGCTTGCGCATGGCGTTGCCCTCCTGCTCCGGTCGCGCCCCGGCGGGCGCGCTCACCGGTGGGTCGGAGCCGGCCGACCCGGATCCGACAGCCCGCGCGAATTTCTTGCCGACGAATCCGAGGGCGGCCGGGCTTTGCGCGGTCCGGATACCGTCCTGACTCGTGGCCCGTCCCGTGATGATCGCCCTGGTCGGTGTCGACGGCTCCGGCAAGAGCACCCAGGCCCGGGCGCTGGCCGACCGGTTGACCGCCCGCGGGATGCCGGCCAGCTACTTCGAGAACGCGGGTGGCCGGCCGCTGTGGAACCAGCTCGCGCGGGCGCTCGGCCGGCCCGACGGGGTGGGGCTGTTCGGCCGTACCCTCTACCCGGTCCTGGAGGCGACGGTCCGCGCGCTCGCGATGACCCGCACGCTGCTGGCGTCCCGGCTGACCGGGCGGACGGCGGTGCTGGACCGCTGGGCGTACTGCCAGTACGTCGTCATGGCCGCCCGGGGCGACCGGGGGCGGCGGTGGGTCCGGGCCGCGTACGCGCTCTTCCCGCCGCCGACCGTGGTGTGCTTCCTCGCCACCTCGCCCACCGTGGCGCAGCGCCGGGTGCTGGCCCGGGGCATCGACACCGAGGAGCTGGCGCACCTGCGCGCGCTCGACGCCGGCTACCGGGCGCTGCCCGAGTTCGCGACGTTCGTGGTGGTCGACGGCGACGGCGACCCGGACGAGGTGGCGGCGGCGCTGGACCGGGTGGTGTCGCCGCTGGTCCGGCGCTGACCACCCGCGCGCCGACTAGATTTCCGATCATGGACTACCGCCTGGTGGACCGGCTGCCCACCGTCGAGGAGTTCGTCGCCGTCACGTCGGCCGTCGGCTGGGCCGACGCGTACGACCCGGCAGCCATCCCGGCCTCGCTGGCCGCCTCCCTGCACGCCGTCGTCGCGGTCGAGGGCGACCGGGTGATCGGGCTCGGCCGGCTGGTCGGCGACGGGGCGATCTACTACTACCTCCAGGACCTCGCGGTGCTGCCCGAGCGGCAGCGGCGCGGGGTCGGCGCGGCGATCCTGGCCCGGCTGGAGGAGTGGATCGCCGGGCGGGCCTCGCCCCGGACGTTCGTCGGGCTCTTCGCCGCCGGGACGTCGGTCAGCCTCTACCGCCGCTTCGGTTACGCCGTGCACGAGGGCATGACCGGGATGTCCCGCGTCGGCCCGTACCGCTGAAGCGACGCCCGCCGGCCGGGAGAGCGATCTCGGGCGGTTGCCGTTCGGCAACCGCCCGAGATCTGAAGCGGTCCGTCAGCCGCGGCGGTGCTGCAGCCAGCGCAGCAGGTCCGAGGGGAGGCCCCGGTCCCGCTGCCGGGGCTGGTCGCGCTCCGGGGTCGGCTGCGGCTTCGGGCGCTGCGGGTCGCCGGCCAGCTCCCGGCTCGGCGCGGTGAAGTCCTGCACCGGCTGACCGCTGACCGCGGTCCTGATCACCCGGGCCACCGCGTCGATCACCTTGGCCTGCACCGGCGCACCGACCAGGTCGGTCGAGTCGTCCGGGTTGGCCGCGATGCCGGCGACGGCGACCTGCGGGGTGAAGCCGACGAAGGTCTCGGTGGCGTTCCGCTCGGAGCTGCCGGTCTTGCCGGCGACCGGCCGGCCCACGATCCGGTCGACCGAGGTCGCCGTGCCACCGTTGCACTGCCCGTACGCCGACTGCTGGCCGACCGGGCAGCGGGCCGCGTCGGTGGCGGCCCGGGCCACGTCGGTGTCCAGCACCTTCTTGCAGGACGGCTGGCCGACGGCCACCTTCTCGCCGTTGGCGGCGGTCACCGAGACCACCGGCACCGGAGTGCAGTACGTCCCCTCGGCGGCCACGGTGGCGTACGCGTTGGCCAGGTCGAGCGGGGTGGTGGCGGCCACGCCGAGGGTGAACGCGCCCCAGTTCTCCGCGTTGTCCTTGGCGAAGTCCGCGTCGGAGTCCGCGCGGAAGGTGATGCCGAGGCGCTGCGCCATCTCGACCGCCTTCGCCGGCCCGACCTGCTCGGCCAGCCAGACGAAGTACGTGTTGACGGAGCGACCGAAGCCGTCCCACATCATCCGGTACCCGTCCATCCACTCCGGGTTGGCGTTGGCCGGGCACCACTTGCCGTCGCAGGCGCCCTCGCCGTCGGCGGCGTACCGGGTGGGCAGCTTGGCCGGCGCGTCGAAGCCGGTCGAGAGGGGCTTACCGGCCTCCAGCGCGGCGAGCATGGTGAACAGCTTGAAGGTGGAGCCGGCCTGGTAGCCGTCGACGCTGTCGCCGCCGGAGATCAGCGGGTTGACGGTGTTGGGGTGGTTGGCCTGCCCGGCCGGGTTCTCGTCCAGGCTGTAGTGCCGGTTGACCGCCATCGCGAGCACCCGGCCGGTACCCGGCTCGACCGCGGCGATCGGCAGCGCGCGCTTGTTGTCGTACCCGTAGACGGCGGTGGCCTGCTGCTGCGCGGTCTGCTGGATCTTCGGGTCCAGCGTGGTGACCACGGTGTAGCCGCCGCGGCGCAGGGCCTGCTCGCGCTCCTTGACCGTGCTGCCGAAGGCCGGCTGGGTCAGCCACCACTGCCGGAGATAGTCACAGAAGTAGCCCCAGTCGTCGTGCCCCTGGGCGACCGAGGTGCAGCCGTTCGGCTGGGCGGTCGGGTGGAGGGTGAGCTTCTCCGCCTTGACCGCGGCGGCCTGGGCGGGGGTGATCGCCCCGGTTTCGGCCATCGCGTCGAGCACGTACGCCCGGCGCTCCAGCGACCCGGCCCGGTCCCCGTCGATCGGGCTGTACTCGTCCGGCGACTTGACCAGCCCGGCGAGCAGGGCCGCCTCGCCCATGGTCAGGTCAGCGGGCGCCTTGCCGAAGTAACGCTGGCTGGCCGCCGCCACGCCGTACGCCCCGGAGCCGAAATAGGCGATGTTCAGGTACCGGTTGAGGATCTCGTCCTTGCTGAGGCTCTTCTCCAGCGCGGACGCGTACCGGATCTCCTGGATCTTGCGGCCGACGGTCTGGTCGGTGGCGGCCTGCCGCTCCTCGGCGGTGCGGGTGGGATCGGTCTTGAGCACGTTGCGGACGTACTGCATGGTGAGCGTCGAGCCGCCCTGCTCGGTGCCGCCGCCGCGCAGGTTCGCCACCAGCGCCCGGGCGATGCCGCGCAGGTCGGCGCCGCCGTGGGAGTAGAAACGCCGGTCCTCGGCCGCGACGATCGCCTGCCGCATCACCGGGGCGATCTCGGCCAGCGGCACGTCGCTGCGGTTGACGTCGTAGAACGTGGTGATCAGCGTCTCGCCGTCGTTGGCGTAGAGGTAGGAACGCTGCGGCTGCGTGGGGGTGCGCAGCGCGTCGGGCAGCTCCGCGTACGCCCCGAGCGCCGCCTTCGCGACCTGCCCGCCGATCAGGTTGCCGGGCAGGGCTGCGACCGCGAGCACGAGCCCGGCGAGGACGCCGGCGAGGAGCACGGTGAAGAGCCGCGACAGCGGCGACCGGGGTGACGGCATGCCCCCCAGGATTACCGCGAAAGCCGCCAACCGGCCACCCCGCCAGGCAACTGTCAGTTACCTCACGGTGATCTCCCAGCTACGGCCGGGTCATCAGGTGGGCAGCGGGCCGTTCGGGGAGGAACCGGGCAGGGCGGGGCTGGCGACGCTGGCGGCGGCGGCATCGCGGGCGATGGTCGCGGGCACCAGCCGGCCCGAGCGATAGCCGATGCCGATCCCGGCGACCAGCACGAAGAGCGCGCCGAAGGTCTGCAGCGAGCCGATCAGCGCGCCGCCGAGGCCGAGCAGCGGCGCGGCGATCATCAGCATGGTCCCGTCGCCGTAGCTGAACATCCCGGAACGGGCGACCGACCATCCGGTGAGGAACCAGCCCAGGCTGTAGCAGGTGGCCCCGACCACGACCAGGTTCCGCGCGGTGGTGCCGAAGACCGGCGTCTGCTCGGCCAGCCCGGCGAACGGCAGCATCAGCACGGTGCCGGCGATGCTGACCAGCAGGCCGGCCGCCGCGACCCGGCGGCACCGGGTGGCGGCGAGCAGGCCGGTCAGCGCAAGCAGGGCGAGCAGGCCGAGCCAGACCGCGGCCACCCAGCCCACCAGGTAGAGAGCCCGGCCGTCGGCCGGGTAGGGGCCGTTGCCCACGCCGCCGTCGCTGGCCATCGCCACGGCGCCGTAGAGGATCGCGTACGCGGGCAGCAGCCAGACCGCCGCGCGGGCGAACCGCCGTACCGACCAGGCCCAGCTCGCGTTGGTGGCCGGGGCGGCCGGCCCGGGGTCGGCGACGAATGGCAGCACCCCGAACCCGCCCCCGGTACGCCGGGTGCCCAGCGGGCCGGCGGGATCGTGCGCGCCGGGCACCGGCTCCCGGGACCACAAGCTGTTCGCCGGATCCTTCATGCGTCACCTCGCTGCGCCTGCGGGCGGCGCGGGACGCGGACGGCGCCCCGGCTCCTGCTCACCACCCGTCCTCAGACCGATGGTGGCAGGCGCCGGGGCGCCGTATGAGTGTTTCTCGCATTTGCCGCCCGGGCCCGGGCGGCCGCCGGATCAGCCCCGCTCGCGCTGGTCCGCGGGGTCGTTGAGCAGGCTCTCCGGGGAGACCGGCTCCGGCGCGGGCAGCCCCTGCGGCTTCGCACCGCCGGTGGCCTGCGCCTCGGCGACGCGTACCTCGTCGTGGATCTGCTGGGCCGCCGCGGCGGCGGCCTGCGCCGCCTCCGCGGCCTCGCGCTCGACCTGGCTCGCGTGGTGGGCCGCCTCCGGCGCCGGGAGGTCACCCACCATCTGGCTCAGACCGCCCAGCGCGCCGCCCATCCCCTCGAGAGCCTTGGTCAGCTCCGCCGGGATGATCCAGACCTTGTTGGCGGTGCCGTTGGCGATCTGCGGCAGGGCCTGGAGGTACTGGTAGGCGAGCACCTTCTGGCTCGGGTTGGCCTGGTGGATCGCGTCGAACACCGTCCGGATCGCCTTCGCCTGGCCCTCCGCCTGGAGGATCCGGGCCTGCCGGTCACCGTCGGCGCGGAGCACCGCGGACTGCTTGTCACCCTCGGCGGTGAGGATCTGCGACTGCTTGTGACCCTCGGCCGTGAGGATCGCCGCCCGGCGGTCCCGCTCGGCGCGCATCTGCTTCTCCATCGAGTCGCGGATGCTCGCCGGCGGCTCGATCGCCTTGATCTCCACCCGGGTGACCTTGATGCCCCACCGGCCGGTGGTCTCGTCCAGCACCCCGGACAGGTGCCGGTTGATCTCGTCCCGGCTGGTCAGCGCGCGCTCCAGGTCGAGCGAACCGATCACGTTACGCAACGTGGTGACGGTCAGCTGCTCGATCGCCTGGAGGAAGCTCGAGATCTCGTAGGTGGCGCGGACCGCGTCGACCACCTTGAAGTAGAGCACCGTGTCGATCGAGACCACGAGGTTGTCGGACGTGATCACCGGCTGCGGCGGGAAGCTGACCACCTGCTCCCGCATGTCGACCTTGGTGCGGACCGCGTCGATGAAGGGGACCAGCAGATTGAGGCCCGGGTTGAGGGTGCGCTTGTACTTGCCGAGCCGTTCGACCACGTCCTGGCGCTGCTGCGGCACGATCCGCACCGCCTTGATTAGCGTCACCACGACGATCAACGCCACGGCGACCAACAGCACCAATCCAACGTCCATACCGTTCACCTTCTCGCTTCGGGAAACTCACCGGGGTGGGAAATGTCGTCCTGCCAGACCAGGGCGGTGGCGCCCCGGACCTTGATCACCTGCACCCGCTCACCGGGAGAGAAGGTCTGTGTCACGTCGTAGGCGCGGGCGCTCCACAACTCACCGTCGATCTTGACCATGCCGTGCTCGGCGTCCACCCGTTCCAGCACCAGCGCGGTGGAGCCCTCGATCGCCTCCACGCCGAACGCCTGGTCGCCGCTCTCCAGCGCGGACTGCGCGTGCCGCCAGATGACCGGCCGGACGACCGCCACCGAGAGCGCGGAGACCACCGCGAAGATCAACGCCTGCAGCGCCACGGGGGCACCGAGCGCGGCGGCGCCGGCGGCGGCGAACGCCCCGGCCGCGAACATGATCAGGAACAGCGTCGTCGTGAAGATCTCGGCGACCGCCAAAACCACACCCAGCACGATCCACACCACGGCGTCCACGTAGCAATCGTGACACGTCGAAGCACGCGGCAACGACCCGCGATGATCAGTAAGCTCGGCGGCACCCCCGCGCCGACCGAGGAGAACGCCGTGCCCCTGCTCCCCGAAACCAGCCGACAGCTCGACGCCCTGGTCAATCGGGCCCAGTCGGAGGGGCGGGCGCCCTCGCTGGCCGTCGGGGTGGTCCGCGACGGCGCGCTCGCGCACCTCGCGGTCGCCGGCGAGCACCCGCGGCCGGACGCCGACCGGCAGTACCGGCTCGGCTCGATCAGCAAGACGATGACCGCGGTCCTGGTCATGCAGCAGCGCGACGCCGGACGGCTCGCCCTGGACGACCCGCTGGAGCGGCACCTGCCCGGCACCCCGGTCGGCACGCTCACCCTGCGCCAACTGCTGGGCCACGCCAGCGGCCTGCAACGCGAGCCGGACGGCTCCTGGTGGGAGCGGACCGAGGGCGTCGACCTGGCCACGCTGGTCGCCGGGCTGACCCCGGGGAAGATCGCCTACCCACCGCACCACGTCTACCACTACTCCAACCTCGCGTACGGGCTGCTCGGCGGGGTGCTGGAGCGGGTCACCGGCACGCCCTGGTACGACCTGCTCCGCGAGCGCGTGCTGGAGCCGCTGGGCATGCGCCGGACCACCTTCCACGCCACCGAGCCGTACGCCCGGGGCTACGTCGTGCACCCCTGGCACGACACCCTGCGGGAGGAGCCGCGCACCGACACCGGCGCGATGGCGCCCGCCGGCCAGCTCTGGTCCACCATCGAGGACCTCGGCCGCTGGGCGGCGTTCCTGGCCGACCCGGCGCCCGAGGTGCTCACGCCGCAGACGCTGACCGAGATGTGCGCGCCGGTGGTGATCAGCGACCTCGACTCGTGGACCGGCGGGCACGGCCTCGGGGTGGAGCTCTACCGGGTCGGCGACCGGGTGTACGTGGGCCACGGCGGCTCGATGCCCGGGTACGTCGCCGGCCTGGCGGTGCACCGGCCCGGCCGCACCGCGGTGGTCGACTTCGCCAACTCGTACGGCCTACGCGGCGGCCATCACATCGTCGGACTGGCCCGGCAGGTCCTCACGCTGGTGCTGGACGCCGAGCCGGCCGCGGTGCCGCCGTGGCGCCCGGCCGCCGCGCCGCCCCCGGCCGCCCTCGCCGAGCTGACCGGCCGCTGGTGGTGGATGGGCCTGGAGTACGAGTTCCGCGCCGACGCGGCCGGGGAACTGCTGGGCGGCCCGGTCGGTCAGCCAGTGCTCCGGTTCACCCCAGAGGGCCCGGATCGCTGGCGCGGCCGCTCCGGTGGCCAGGACGGCGAGATCCTCAGCGTCGTCCGCGACACGTCCGGCCAGCCGGTCGCCCTCGACATCGCCACCTTCGTCTTCACCCGCACCGTAGCCTCTCATGATGCCTAAACGGCACATGGTCGGCCGTCCCGTCTTGCGGTGGGACGGTCCCGGTCTGACCCGCTGAAGCGGCGGTGCCGGGTTGACGTTTCACGGCCACCGGCCCGCGGGGGCGGGTCTTACGGTCGGCTCCACGTCCGTTTTGCGACTCCCGGCCACTCCGGGCGTCGATGACCTCACACGCGAGCGCGGCGAGGTTGCGTGCGGCGTTTAGATCCCGGTCGAGGGTCAGGCCGCAGGTGGTGCAGGTGTAGGTCCGCTCGGACAGGGCCAGCTTGGTTTTCACCGCGCCGCAACCCGAGCAGGTTTTCGAGGACGGATACCAGCGGTCGGCCACGACCAGCCGACCGGCGTTCCATCCGGCCTTGTAGGCCAGTTGCCGACGTAGCTCGGCGAATCCGGCGTCGGCGATGTGCCGGGCCAGCCACCGATTGCGCAGCATCCCCGCCACGTTCAGATCCTCCACCACGATCGTGCCGTACTCGCGGGCCAGCCTGGTGGTGAGCTTGTGCAGCCCGTCGCGGCGCAGGTTCGCCACCCGGGCGTGGGCCCGGGCCACTTGGCGGCGCGCCGCCTCCCACCGCTTCGACGGGCAACTACCGGTACGCCGATCAGGTCCCACCCGCCGGGACATCCGCCGAGCCCGGCGCCGCATCCGCCGCGCCGTGGTGTCAAGGTGACGTGGGTTAGGCACCAACTCACCGGTGGAGAGCCCCGCGAGGTGCTTAACGCCGACGTCCACGCCGATCGTCGTGTGCGGTCGGGCCGGCACGCGCTCGGTGCGGTCGAGCTCAACACAGAACGAGACATGCCATCGGCCACCGTCACGGCGGACCGTCGCGGACAGGATCCGGGCGGTGCCGGCGTCGAGGCGGCGGGCGAGCTTGCGGGTCGACTCATGGGTCTTGAGCCGGCCCAGCCGCGGCAGCACCACATGCTTACGGTCGGACTCCACACGGATCGCGCCCGTGGTGAACCGCATTGTCGGGGTCGACCTGCGGCGGGACTTGAACCGGGGGAACCCGACCGGCCGCCCGGCACGCCTACCCGCCCGGGAGTCGGCCCAGTTCTTCAACGCCCGAGCGAGGGCGTCCAGGCCGGTGTTGTACGCCTCCTTCGAGCACTTACTCCACCACGGTGCCACGTCGTTCTTCGCGGCGTTCCACGCTCGACGAAGTGCTGGCAGCGTCCAGCCCGCCGCAGGTGTGAGATCAGCCTCGTCGACCCCGTAGCTACGTTCGGCCGCCCGCTGGTCAAGGACGGCTTTCACCCGCGCCAGGGACCAGTTATACGCCAGCCGCGCCGCGCCGGCGTGCGTCCATAGCGCCCGCTCCTGCCCGGGTGTGACGTCCAGGGCAAAGCGGTAGGCCTGCATCGTCTTCACGCCGAGTTGCTCTCGCCTCTGACGATCTTGAGAGCTCGACGGGCGCGGTCGGACTTCGCGCGCCGCCGGTACGGACGGGCACACGGTGAGGTCAGAATCTCGGTGACGTCGGGCAGCGTGTCATCGTCATGCATCATAGATCATCACCGATTGACCACTGCTGGCGGCACCCGCCACACCCGGCCGCCCACAAGAGGCGAGGCCAGGCGAGGCCAGGCGAGGCCACAGCTTCCGGCAGCTGCCGTTCAGCCAACATGGCCAAACCGAAACACGATATTGGGAAGGGCCAAGGGGCCTGACCCCGCGGACCCTCAACCACGACGGGGCCTACGGCCGCCGTGACCGGCCGAGGGATCAATCCTGCACGTCCGCAGCGTCACGGCGGCCCCTCTCGGCAACCCGAACCGATGAGCGATCGCAACGGACATGCGACCAAAGAGATCACTCGGGCGACGTAACGAAGTCGATCAACCGTTCCATCGCGTTGATCAGCGGCGTCTCCACGTCGGCGAAGCTGTCGACCCGGGACAGGATGCGTCGCCACATGTCCGCCGGCTCGCCCACTCCGAGGGCCGCGCAGACGCCCTCCTTCCAGGGCCGTCCGGGCGGCACCACGGGCCAGGCCGGGATGCCGAGCGCGGCCGGCTTGACCGCCTGCCAGACGTCGACGTACGGGTGCCCGGTGACCAGCACGTGCGGCGAGGACACCTTCGCCACGATCCGGCTCTCCTTCGAGCCGGGCACCAGGTGGTCGACGAGCACGCCGAGCCGCCGGCCCGGCCCGGGCGCGAAGTGGCGGACCTCGGCGTCGAGGGCGTCGATGCCGTCGAGCGGCTCCACCACCACGCCCTCGATCCGCAGGTCGTCGCCCCAGATCCGCTCGACCAGCGCGGCGTCGTGCACGCCCTCGACCCAGATCCGGCTGGCCTTGGCGACCTGCGCCCGGACGTTGTCGACGGCGATCGAGCCGGAGGCGGTACGCCGGCGGGCCGCCGGCACGGGCGCGCGGGCGGGCCGGCGCAGCGTCACCGGCCGGCCGTCGAGCAGGAACGCGGCGGGCAGCAGCGGGAAGTTGCGCCGCCGGCCGTGCCGGTCCTCCAGCACCACCGCACCGGCCTCGAAGCCGACCACCGCGCCGCAGAAGCCGGAGTCCGCGTCCTCGACCACGAGGTCCGGCTCGGCGTCCACCTCGGGGGTGACCTTCCGCCGTCGCCAGTCCCCCGCCAGCACGTCCCCGTCGTATCGCCCCGCCATGTCGATCACGCTAACCGGCGCTCCGGCGCGTCGCCCGCCGACGCGCCGCCGGGCGGGCGGGCCGGCCCGACGACCGGCCACGCGGACCGCAAAATTGGGGCGAAGCAGGCAGTTCGGGGCAGGCTACGCGGCCGGAGCGGCAGTCGAGACAGGGGCGGCGGCGAACACGTACCCTTTCCGCATGTCCCTCCCCGCCACGGGCGCGGCCACGCTGGCTCCGCGCCGGTCCAGCCGTTTCGTTGCCTGGGTGCGCGCCTGGCGCGCCGGCCTGGTGCCCTTCGACGAGGTCGCCGAGTCCATCGCCGGCGACGAGGAGCACCTGGTCGCCGACGCCCCTGGCACCTGGACCGACGTGCCGCTGCGGGACGCGCTGCCGACCCTGGCGAAACTCACCCCCGACGAGATCCGCCTGGTGCTGCCCGCGCCGGGCGACCCGCGCGGCCTGCCCGGCCCGGGTGACTTCGCGGGCGCCGCGCTGCTCGCCGGCGAGGCCGTGGTGGCAGGTGGTCTCGGGTTCATTCCCGAGGTGCGGACGCACACCTCCGGCTCGGGGATGACCTGGGAGACGGTGCTCTGGCGGGTCTACCCGCTGCCGTCGGACGCGCCGAAGGCGTCGCTCGCCGCCCCCGGGGCGGCCGAGGCGGAGGCCGAGCTGGCCGCCGCCCTCGCCGAGACCACCGCCGCGCTGACCCGCCTGGACGTGGCCCAGTGGCGGCCCGAGCTGGCCGGGGCCCTTGCCGCGCTGCGCCGCCCGGACGGCGCCACCGATCTGCCGCCCGGCTTCGACCCGCGGGCCCGCCGGCTCTTCGCCCGCGCGGCCGTGCTGGACCGGGTGCTCGCCCTCGCCGGGCACAGCGCGCCCGGCGGGGCGATCAACAACTACGAGGCGCAGCAGCGCGACGCCGCGCTGCGCCCGCTGACCACTGCGTGCCGGCAGGCCCTCGTCGCCGCCTGCAACGCGCCGCTGCGCCCCTGAGCATCAGACGCCTCGTCGGCGTCAGACCTCGTCGATCAGGTCGGCGACCGACTCGACGATCCGGGACGGCCGGTACGGGTACCGCTCCGCCTCGGCGCGGCTGCTGATCCCGGTCAGCACCAGGATGGTCTCCAGCCCCGCCTCCAGCCCGCACAGGATGTCGGTGTCCATCCGGTCGCCGATCATCGCGGTCGACTCGGAGTGCGCGTTGATGGTGTTCAGCGCCGAGCGCATCATCATCGGGTTCGGCTTCCCGACGAAGTACGGCTCCACCCCGGTCGCCTTGGAGATCATCGCCGCCACCGAGCCGGCCGCCGGCAGCGCGCCCTCCACCGAGGGACCGGTCACGTCCGGGTTGGTGCAGATGAACCGGGCCCCGTCATTGATCAGGCGGACCGCCTTGGTGATCGCCTCGAAGCTGTAGGTGCGGGTCTCCCCCAGCACCACGTAGTCCGGCGCGAAGTCGCTGAGCACGTACCCCACTGCGTGCAGCGCGGTGGTCAGCCCGGCCTCCCCGATCGCGTACGCGGTGCCGCCCGGCCGCTGGTCGGCCAGGAACTGGGCGGTGGCCAGCGCCGACGACCAGATCGCCTCCTCCGGTACGTCCAGCCCCATCCGGACCAGCCGGGCCTGAAGATCCCGCGGGGTGTAGATCGAGTTGTTGGTCAGCACCAGGAACGGCTTACCGGAGGCCCGGAGCCGCTTGATGAACTCGGGCGCGCCGGGCACCGGCTGGCCCTCGTGCACCAGCACGCCGTCCATGTCGGTGAGCCAGCTCTGCACCGGCTTGCGGTCATGCATCTGTCGTCCCAGGGGGTGTCGGAGGTCGGTCGGGCTCACGGACGGCGGGCGGCGGGCACGCAGCACGGCGTCGGGCAGGTGTCCCACATCGGCAGCTCGCCGAGGCGGCGGCGCAGCCGCTCCCCGGCCGGCTCGGTGCGCTCGCGGACCAGCTCGCGGACCATCGTCACAAAGCGCGGGTCGGTGCCCGGGGTGCCCGCCCGGACGAAGTCCAGGCCCCGCTGCTTGGCCGTCTCCCGCGCTTCGGTGTCCAGGTCCCAGACCACCTCGAGGTGGTCGGAGACGAACCCGATCGGGCTGACCACCACGCTGGTCACCCCCTGCTCCGCGAGGGCGGCCAGGTGGTCGTTAATGTCCGGCTCCAGCCACGGCACCTGCGGCGGGCCGGACCGGCTCTGCCAGACCAGGTCGTACGGCAGGTCGGGGGCGGCGGCGTGCACCAGCCGGGCGGTCTCCGCCAGCTGGGCGGTGTACCGGCCGCCGTTCGGGCCCGCGGTGGCCGCCATCGAATGGGGGACGGAGTGCGCGGTGAAGACCAGCCGGGTACTGTCCCGCTTCGCCGGGTCGAGCTGGGCCAGCGCGGCACGCACCGCGTCGATGTGCGGCTCGACGAAGCCGGGGTGGTCCCAGAACTGGCGCAGCTTCTCGATCACCGGCGCGCCGGGGCCGACCGCGGCGCGGGCGGCGGCGATGTCCTCCTGGTACTGCCGGCAGGACGAGTAGCCGCCGTACGCGCTGGTGACGAAGGCGAGCGCCCGCTGGACGCCGTCGTCGCGCATCCGCGTCACGGTGTCGGCGAGCATCGGGTCCCAGTTCCGGTTGCCCCAGTAGACCGGCAGGTCGACGCCGTTCGCCGCGAAGTCCGCCCGGATCGCGGCGAGCAGTTCCCGGTTCTGCTGGTTGATCGGGGAGACCCCGCCGAAGTGCAGGTAGTGTTCGGCGACCTCCGCGAGCCGCTCCGGCGGTACGCCCCGTCCCCGGGTGACGTTCTGCAGGAACGGCAGCACGTCCTCGGGCCGTTCCGGGCCGCCGAAGGAGACCAGCACCAGTGCGTCGTACGCCATGGCGCCATTCTCCCCCGACGGCCGTGACAGGCCCGCGACCACCCCGGGACGGCCCGGTCTCGGGCTCGTCTCAGGCGCCGATCGCGTGGTAGCCGCCGTCGACGTGGACGATCTCGCCGGTGGTGGCCGGGAACCAGTCCGACAGCAGCGCCAGGCAGGCCCGGGCGGCCGGCTCCTGGTCGGTCAGGCTCCAGCCCAGCGGGGCGCGCGCGGTCCAGGCGTCCTCGAACTGGTCGAAGCCGGGGATGGACTTGGCGGCGATGGTACGCAGCGGGCCAGCCGCGACCAGGTTGCTGCGGATGCCCTGCTCGCCCAGGTGCAGCGCCAGGTAGCGGGAGGCGGACTCCAGCCCCGCCTTGGCCACGCCCATCCAGTCGTAGACCGGCCAGGCCTTGGTGGCGTCGAAGGTGAGCCCGACCACCGCGCCGCCCGCCGACATCAGCGGCAGCGCCGCCATGGCCAGGGACTTGTAGGAGAAGGTGGAGACCTGCAGTGCGGTCGCCACGTCCTCCCAGGGGGCGTCGAGGAAGCCGCCGCCGAGGCAGCTCTGCGGGGCGAAGCCGATCGAGTGCACCACCCCGTCCAGGCCGTCGACGTGCTCCCGCACCTTGTCCGCGAGGCCGGCGAGGTGCTCCGGGTTGGTCACGTCCAGCTCGATCACCGGGGCCGCCTCGGGCAGCCGCTTGGCAATCCGCTCGACCAGGGAGAGCCGGCCGTAGCCGGTGAGCACGACCTGGGCGCCGTTCTCCTGGGCGAGCTTCGCCACCGAGAAGGCGATCGAGGCGTCGGTGATGACGCCGGTTACCAGCAGCCGCTTGCCGGCGAGCAGTCCTGACATGTGAAGGCTTCCTCCGTACGTTCTCAGTGACCCATGCCCAGGCCGCCGTCGACCGGGATGACGGCGCCGGAGATGTAGCCGGCTGCGTCCGAGGCCAGCCAGGTGACCACCCCGGCGACCTCGTCCGGCTCGGCGAAGCGGCCGGCCGGGATGGCCTTGCGGTACTCGGTGCGGCGCTCCTCGGGCAGCGCGGCGGTCATGTCGGTGTCGATGAAGCCGGGCGCGACCACGTTGGCGGTGATGTTGCGGCTGCCCAGCTCCCGGGTGATCGAGCGGGCCACGCCCACCAGGCCGGCCTTGCTGGCCGCGTAGTTGACCTGGCCGGCGCCGCCGTACAGGCCGACCACCGAGGAGATGAAGATCATCCGGCCCCACTTCGCCCGGAGCATCTTCGCCGAGGCCCGCTTGGCGCAGCGGAACGCGCCGGTCAGGTTGGTGTCCAGCACCCCGGTGAACTGCTCCTCGGACATCCGCATGAGCAGGGTGTCGGCGGTGATGCCGGCGTTGGCGACCAGCACCTCGACGGGGCCCAGTTCCGCCTCGATCGTGGTGAAGGCCGCGTCGACGGAGGCGGAGTCGGTGACGTCGCACTTCACGCCGAACAGCCCCGCCGGAGCGTCGCCGCTGCGGTGGGTGACCGCCACCCGGTCGCCCTGCTTGGCGAACGCCTGCGCGATGGCCAGGCCGATCCCCCGGTTGCCGCCGGTCACCAGCACGGTACGGGCCACGGGTCCCCCTCTGCTCAGCTGATCTCCCAGTCGGTGGCGAGCCTAGGGGTTACCGGCAGGTAAGCGCTAACGGGGAGGTGCCTCGAGCGGCGGGAAGAGCAGGCGGGGGTGCCGCGCCGAACTGGCACGGCACCCCCCGGTCGTGAGGGTCAGAAGGTGTAGGGGTAGGGGGCGTCGTTGCCGTAGTCGAAGTACTCGTCGGCGGTCCCACCGCTGACCGAGTTCTTCAGGTACCAGCGCCAGACCCGGGACTCGAAGTTCTCCACGATCCCGGGCTCGGTGGCCGCCGTCGCGCCGTTCCAGTTGCCCGGCACCGGATACGTCCCGTGCGAGCCGTAGTTGAACTGGACGTCGGCCAGCCCGTCCGTGCCGAGGTCGTTCTTCAGGAACCACCGCCGCGGACCATCGGTGTCGTCCACCACCGCCGGAGTCCACGTCAGGTTGCCGTCCCAGTCACCGGCCACCGGCCACGTGTTCGAGTTGCCGTACCGCAGGGTCGCACTCACCGCACCACCGCTGTTGGCGTTACGCAGCTCCCACTTCCACGCCCCGTTGTCCCTCGACACCACCCCCGGCGTGAACGTGCCGTTGCCGTCCCAGTCCCCCGCGACCGGGATGTAGTCCTTGCCCCCGTACAGGAAATTCACGTCGGAAACCCCACCGGCCAGCGAGTTCTTCAGATACCACCGCCGCGAGTTCGACTCGTTGGCCACCACCCCCGGCGTCCAGTCGCCATCGCCGTCCCAGTCACCGGCCACCGGCACCATGTCCGCGTCCCCGTAGGTGAACTTGACATCCGCCGCACCACCAGACTGGGACCGCTTGATGTTCCACTCCCACACCGAACCGGACCGCTGCACCACCGCCGGCGTGAACTCACCCGTGCGGAACCAGTCGCCCGACAAGGCGTACGACGCCCCGCGGCTCAGCCACTGTTCCACGGTTTCGCCCCGCAGCACGCTGAGCAGAGCCTCTTTGTTCTCGTAGCTCGACACCTTGCCGCGGTCCTCGCTCAGGTGAATGTGCCACAGGTGCGAGGAGTCCGATGACACGGCGGTGTCGTACCGGAAGTCCCACCCCTCCACACTGCTGTCGGTGTCGGCCTGGCCGTAGAACTCCCGCCAGCCGTCGAGACGCGGGTCGCTCGGATCCTTGCCGGATGCCAGGAGGCGGCTGGAGTAACGGGCGATGTTGCTGTAGTCGGAGGTCGTGGCCTGCAGCCCGGACGGAAGAAGCAGGTCGGGCTCCGCGCCGGTCTCGCCCGCCGCCAGCGCCAGGCTCTGCGCTTCCGGGAAGGTCCAGTCGTAGGCGGCCGCCTTGTCCGACGGCCCGGCCTGGTCCTCGGCGTCACGGACGGAATAGTCGCTCGGATCGTTGGCTGCGCGGGTGTTGTGATAGCCCGGCTTGTTGGCGTAGATACCGCCGTTCTGCGTCCCCGGGTCGAGTTTCAGGAGTTCCTCCATGAGCCACCAGGAAGCCTCGGTGATCCTGGACGGGTTCGGGTTCTCGGCGGCGCTGGCCGGGGCGGGGGAGACGACAGCGCCGGCGATCAGCAGTGCGGACATGACGACGGCGGCTCCGCGTGGAATCCGTAGCGCCAGCTTTTCCATCGACAGGAATTCGTTACGCATCATTGAGGGCTCCCAGTCAGAAGGGGTAGGGGTAGGGGGCGTCGTTGCCGTAGTCGAAGTACTCGTCGGCGGTCCCACCGCTGACCGAGTTCTTCAGGTACCAGCGCCAGACCCGGGACTCGAAGTTCTCCACGATCCCGGGCTCGGTGGCCGCCGTCGCGCCGTTCCAGTTGCCCGGCACCGGATACGTCCCGTGCGAGCCGTAGTTGAACTGGACGTCGGCCAGCCCGTCCGTGCCGAGGTCGTTCTTCAGGAACCACCGCCGCGGACCATCGGTGTCGTCCACCACCGCCGGAGTCCACGTCAGGTTGCCGTCCCAGTCACCGGCCACCGGCCACGTGTTCGAGTTGCCGTACCGCAGGGTCGCACTCACCGCACCACCGCTGTTGGCGTTACGCAGCTCCCACTTCCACGCCCCGTTGTCCCTCGACACCACCCCCGGCGTGAACGTGCCGTTGCCGTCCCAGTCCCCCGCGACCGGGATGTAGTCCTTGCCCCCGTACAGGAAATTCACGTCGGAAACCCCACCGGCCAGCGAGTTCTTCAGATACCACCGCCGCGAGTTCGACTCGTTGGCCACCACCCCCGGCGTCCAGTCGCCATCGCCGTCCCAGTCACCGGCCACCGGCACCATGTCCGCGTCCCCGTAGGTGAACTTGACATCCGCCGCACCACCAGACTGGGACCGCTTGATGTTCCACTCCCACACCGAACCGGACCGCTGCACCACCGCCGGCGTGAACTCACCCGTGCGGAACCAGTCGCCCGACAAGGCGTACGACGGCTGGGGCGCGGGAGCCCAGAGCGCGTCCACAATGATCTGCGCGTCGGCGGCCTGCACCTGGTACTTGTCCGGGTAGGCGGAAACCTGCACCTTCTGGCAGACCGTGCCGATCGGGGCACTGGCCCAGGACCCGTTGGGGTAGAGCTCGACCATCTTCTGCAGGAACTTGCCGGTCGCGTAGTCGGGGTTGAGCCGCTGTTCACGGGTGCCCCACCAGTCCTGCTGCTGGAACAATCCCAGGCTGGTGTGGTCGACCATCTCGTCGATGTTCTGCAGGTGGGTCTCCACGATCACCGTGGCGATGGCGATGACCGCCGCCCGGGAGGCGAAGCCACGCGCCCGCACCGCCTCGACCACCTCCCGTGCGCAGGACACCCGATAGGCGGTCAGGTAGCCCGCCATGTCGGCGTTCAGCTTCGAGTTGAGGTCGGTTGCCAGGGCGCCGTCGGCGGTCGTCGGACCGTTCGGGTCGCACGGCGCCACGCTGTACAGCGTCGTGATCGGTGCCAGCGCCGGCGGCAGCGCCGGCTCGGTGTCGCTGGCGGCGGCCGGTGACGCCGCCGTGACCGCGGCCACGGTCAGTGCCGCGGCCAGTCCGAAGTGTCGTAGTCCCGACACTCCGTTGAAAACACGTCGATTCATGTACATCTCCAGTTCACGACGGATCCCCGTGGACCGGTCGTGCGTCCGAGCATCCCGGCGGGCGCTGGATCGGTGCTGGAGGGACGGCACCGGTACCGGATCGGTACTACCGTCTGTCGCGGTCAAGACAGTCAGTGACGGGGGTTGATGACATGCCCATTGGCGTGAGCCTGCCCGGGTACGGTTTCGCCGGCCTGCTGCGGCGTTGCCGCGAGGAGGCCGACCTCACCCAGGTGGAACTGGCCCGGACGGCGGGTCTGAGCCCGACCGCGGTCCGGGACCTGGAGCAGGGCCGGACCTGCCGCCCGACCGCGGGATCCATCTCCCGCCTGGCCGACGCCCTGCGGTTGACCGGGCCCGAGGCCGCCGAGTTCCACCGCGCGGCCCGCGACCCGGTCACCCGGCCGGCGGGTCCCGACCCGGTTCCGGCTGGCGAGTCGGCGGCACGGCCCGCCATCCGCATCGAGGTGCTCGGCACGCTGCAGATCCAGCGCGGCCACGGGCTGCCGCTGCTCGCGTCGCCCCGGCAGCGGGCGCTGCTCGGCCGGCTCGCGATCAGCCCCGGCACCGTGGTGTCCAGGGCCGAACTGATCGACGTGCTGTGGGGAGAGGATCCCCCGCGCTCGGCGGTGAACCTGGTGCACACCTATGTGGCGCGGCTGCGCCGGCTGCTCGAACCGCAGCGCACGGCCAGCGGTGTGGCCACGGTGCTCCGGCTGGTACCCGGGGGTTACCGGCTCGACCTGTCGGAGGAGCAGCTCGACCTGCGGCGCTTCGAACGACTGGTCCGGGAGGCGAACCAGGATTCGCCGGCTGTGACGGCCGCGACGAAACTGGAGCAGGCGCTGGAGCTGTGGCGCGACGACCCGGTCGCCGACGTGGAAGCCCTGACCGCACATCCGGCGCGTATGCTGCTCGTCGCCCGTGGCACCGCCGAGGCGACCCGTTGCGCCGACCTGCTGGACGAGCTCGGCGAGTACGACCGCCTGGTCCGCGTCCTGCGTCCGTTCGGCGGCCGGCACCCGCTGGACGAGCAGGTCCACGGCCGGCTGGCGCTGGCCCTCGGTGCCACCGGGCGGCAGGGCGAGGCGTACGCCTGCTACGACGGCGTGGTGCGCCGCCTCGCCGACCAGCTCGGGGTGGACCCGGGCCCCGAACTCCGGGCGTACCGCGAGCGGCTGCTCCGGCAGCAGTGGCACCGGACCCGATCCTCCGCCGCCCGGCGCAGCACGCCGACACCGTGGCAGTCGCCCGCGCCGCCGGCCGACTTCACGGGTCGCGAGGCGGAGCGGGCCGAGTTGCGCCGGCTTCTCGACGACGCCGGCCACACCGGCCGCCGGGCCCTGCCGGTCTGCGTGATCACCGGCCTGCCCGGGGTGGGCAAGTCAGCGCTGTCGGCCGCCGCGGCGGCCGGGGTGGCTTCTCTCTTTCCGGACGGCCATCTGCATGCCGACCTGCGGGGCAGCTCGGCGCGGCCGGCTCGGGCCGCCGAGGTGCTGCGCCGATTCCTGCGGACGCTCGACGTCGCCGAGTCGGACCTGCCGGAGGACGAGGCGGGGGCTGGCGCGCTGCTCCGGAGCCTGCTCGCCGACCGGCGGGTGCTCATCCTGCTGGACGACGCCCGGGACGCGGCCCAGGTCCGGCCGCTGGTGCCGGGCTCCGGCCCCAGCCGGGTGCTGGTCGCCAGCCGCAACCGCCTGGTCGACCTGGAGGCTGCGCGCCGCCTCGAACTGGCCGTGTTGCCGACCGACGACGCGCTGGCGATGCTCGCCGCGGTGGCCGGCACCGCCGGGCCGGAACGCGACGCGGCGGCGCGGGACCTGGTGCGTTCCTGCGGTCGCCTGCCGATGGCGTTGCGGATCGCGGGCGTGCTGCTGGCCCGTCGGCCGGGCTGCACGACGGCCGCCCTGGCTCGCCGCCTCGCCGACCCGGACCAGGCCCTGCACGTGCTGCGGGCCGGTGACCTCGATCTCCGCGCGGTCCTCGGATCAGGCATGGCGGGGCTGTCCGCTCCCGCCGCGCGGGCGTTCCGGCTGGTGGCCGCCGCACCGCTCGAGCGGATCACGGTCGCGGCCGCCGGAGCACTCCTCGATCACCCGGTCGCGGAGACCGAGGACCTGCTGGGCCGGCTCGCCGACGTCAGCCTGCTCACCCCGCTGGACGGCCAGCACTTCCAGATGCACCGACTGCTGCGCGCCTACGGCCGGGAGCTCGCCGAGCGGCACGAGCCGCCGGCCGCCCGGTCGGCGGCGCTGCGCCGGCTGGTGTCCTGGCAGCGGATCAGCGGCCCGAAGGCCGCCTGAACCAGACCCACCTGGGCACGGCCCGGGCGGCCGGATGTCACACCGGCTGCCCGGTCGGCCGAGTGCGCGCCGCGCGCGCCGCGGGTGTACGATGATCGCGTTTGCGGGCAGTGGATCGCCCGCCGTCGAGCCCCGCCGACCGCAGGAGGTGATCGCTGTGCGAGATAGCGATCCTCCCAGTCGTGGCCGGGCCGACCGTCAGCCCCGCTGAGCCACGACTCAGCCGGCGCGGCTGACCCCGCTCCCCGCCCTCCGCACCGCCCCGATCTCCCCGGCCGTCCGCCCGGGCGACCCCGGCCTGCGGCGCGGGCGGAGCACCCCGGTCACGACTTCGTGTGCGTACGCCCTGATCCACCCCGCGGTCCGTCCCCGCCCGGACCGTCCGTCGCCACGGAGCAGTCCCATGAGCCGTTACGTCGCCCCGCTGGGCTTCACCCTCGCCGCCGTCTGGGTGGCCGTCCTGTTCGTCCTGGCCGGCGGCGGTCACTGACCACCGCCGGCCGGGCGCCGGCGCGCCCGCTCAGAGCAGCCGCGACGACCAGAGCAGGCTCAGCCCGCCCGCGCAGAGCGCCAGCAGCAGCGCGATCCCCGCGTACCACTGGGTGATCTCGCGCGGCTCGGTGCGGAAGCCGATCGAGCTGCCCATGTCCTGGTAGACCTGCTTCAGCTCGCTGGCCGAGGCGGCCTCGTAGAAGAATCCCTCGGTGGTCTCCGCGAGCTGCGCCAGCGCCATCCGGTCCACCGGCACCCGCTGCGGCTGGCCGCCGATCTCCACCTGACCGGAGTCGGTGCCGAACGCGATCGTGGAGACCGGGACGTTCGCCGCCTGGGCTGCCGCGGCGGCTTCCTCCACCGACCGCCCCGAGGTGCGGTACCCGTCGGAGAGCAGCACGATCCGGGCCGGCGGGATGCCCGCCGCACCGTCGGCCGGCACCGACCTGATCGCCTCCAGGCAGGTGAAGACGGCCTCACCGGTGGCCGTCGACTCGGCCAGCACCAGCCCGTCGATGGCGGTGGTCACCGCGTCCCGGTCCTTGGTCGGCGAGACCAGCACGTTCGCCGACTTGGCGAAGGAGACCAGCCCCAGGTTGTAGTTCTCCGGCAGCTCGCCGACGAACTGTTTGGCCGCCTCCTGCGCGGCCTCCAGCCGGTTCGGCGCCACGTCGTCGGCCTGCATGGACAGCGACACGTCGATGGCGAGCATGACGGTGGCCCGCTCCAGGGGCTCCTTGGTGTCCATCGCCGGCCGGGCCAGCGCGGTGGCCAGCACCAGCAGGCAGAGCAGGAACGCGGTGGCCGCCGCGTGTCGCCGCCAGCCCAGCCCCTTCGGCGCCAGGGTCCGCAGCAGGTCCACGTTGGTGAACCGCATCGCGTACGCCCGGCGGTGCAGCTGCCGCCAGACGTACGCGGCGGCCAGGGCGAGCACCGGCAGCACGGCCAGCAGCCACCACGGTTGCAGAAAACGGATCATCGTGTCGTCCCTCGAGTGCGGGCGTGCCGCTGCGCGGCCACGAAGCGCACCATGTCCAGCAGCCAGTCTCGGTCCGTACGCAACCGCAGGTGGGCCGCGCCGGCGGAGCGCAGTTCCGTGGCGATCGCCGCCCGCTGGGCGGCGGCCGCGTCGGCGTACCGGCGGCGCAGCCGCGGGTCGGCGGTCTGCACCTCGTGCAGCTCCCCCGTCTCCGGGTCGACCACCGGCAGCACCCCCACGTCGGGCAGCTCCAGCTCGCGCGGGTCCACCACCTCGATCGCCAGCACGTCGTGCCGGACCCGCAGCTTACGGATCGGCCGGCCCCACTGCTGCGGCGGCGCCAGGAAGTCGGAGATGACCACCGCCACGCCGCGCCGGCGCGGCGGTCGGTTCAGCATGTCGACCAGCGCGCCGAGGTCGCTGCGCCCGGGTCGGATCTCGGCACCGGCGATCGCCCGCAGCAGGCCCTGCGCCTCCTTGCGGCCGGCCCGGGCGGGCAGCCGGACCAGGGTCCCCGGCCCGGTCGGCGGTGCCGGGCCGCGCCACCGGCCGGCCGGCGCCGCCGCCGGGGCGCCGGTGCCGACGACCGCCCCGATCCGGTTGCCGCCGCGGACCGTCAGGTGGGCCAGGGCGGCCGCCGCGGCGACCACCACGTCCCGCTTGAGCCACCGGCCGGTGCCGAAGTCGAGGCTCGCCGACAGGTCCACCGCGAGCCAGGTCTCCAGCTCGCGGTCGGCCACCGTACGCCGGACGTGCGGCATGGTGGTCCGCGCGGTGACCGGCCAGTCCATCCGGCGCACGTCGTCGCCGGGGCGGTACTCCCGGGACTCCCCCGCCTCGCTGCCCGGCCCGGGCAGCAGGCCGGCGTAGTCGCCCTGGAGCAGCCCGTCGAGCTTGCGGGTGACCATCAGTTGCAGCCGGGACAGCACCGCGCCGCTGCGGTCCGCGCCGGCCCCGTCCGGCGTCGGTGGGGTCACGGCCGCTGCCCGGGCCAGCCCGCGCCGGCCGGGGCGCCCGGTGGCGGCGGGGTGGCCTGCTGCCGGGGCGCGACGGCGGGCAGCGGGATGGTGGACATCACCCGGTGCACGATGTGGTCGGCGGGCACGTCGTCGGCGAGCGCGTCGTAGCTGAGCACGAGCCGGTGGCGCAGGATGTCCGGGGCGATGTCCTGCACGTCCTGCGGCAGGGCGTAGTCCCGGCCGCGCAGCAGGGCCAGCGCCCGGGTGGCCCGGACCAGCCCCAGCGAGGCGCGCGGGCTGGCGCCGTACTGGATGAGCTGCGCGACGTCGGGCATGCCGTGTTCGGCCGGGGCGCGGGTGGCGAGCACCAGCCGGACCGCGTAGTCGACCAGCGCGTTGTGCACGAAGACCTGGTCGGCCTTGCGCTGCAGGGCGATCAGGTCGGGGGTGCTGAAGATGGGCGTCGGCTCGGGCGGGGCGACGCCCATCCGGTAGACGATCTCGCGCTCCTCGGCGTCGGTCGGGTAGCCCACCACGATCTTCATCAGGAAGCGGTCGCGCTGCGCCTCCGGCAGCGGGTAGACGCCCTCCTGCTCGATCGGGTTCTGCGTCGCCATCACCAGGAACGGGTCGGGCACCCGGTGGGTGTCGCCGCCGATGGAGACCTGCCGCTCGCTCATCACCTCCAGCAGCGCCGACTGCACCTTGGCGGGCGCCCGGTTGATCTCGTCGGCGAGCAGGAAGTTCACGAAGACCGGGCCCAGCTCGACGTCGAACTTCTCGCTGGACTGGCGGTAGATCCGGGTGCCCATGATGTCGGCGGGGACCAGGTCGGGGGTGAACTGGATCCGGGCGAAGGAGCCGCCCACCACCTTGGCGAGGGTCTCCACCGCGAGCGTCTTGGCCACCCCGGGCACCCCTTCGAGCAGGCAGTGACCCCGGGCGAGCAGGGCGACGAACATCCGCTCGACCATCCGGTCCTGACCGACGATCACCCGTTTGATCTCGAACAGCGCCCGTTCCAGCAGGGTGGCGTCCTCGGCCGGGGTGGTGGTGACCGGCGGCGGCGCGTCCGGCTCGGCCTCGGTCGGGGTCGGGGCGTCGGGCGTGGTCGGCTGGGCCACCGGTCCTCCACAGCATGGTCGGTCGTCGCGGCGTGGTGCGCATCAAGACTGTCATGCCCGGCTGAGAGCCGAGGGTGGGAGCGGGACGATTTTCGCCACGCCGTCCCGCGGCACGGAAAACGCTGAACACGGGTGGACAGGAAGGGGTCCGGCGTGTGTACGATTCACCCCGTCGCCGGGCGGCTCCCCCCGTGGCCGCCCGGCGCTAAAACTTCCCGGTGCGCGGCCTAGACTCGCCCGGATGACCACTCCCCGCCCTGCCGACGAGGCGCCGATCTGCTCGGCACGCGGCTGTCGCGCGCCCGCCGCCTGGGCGCTGCGCTGGAACAATCCCCGCCTGCATGATCCGGAGCGGCGCAAGACCTGGCTCGCCTGCCCCGACCACCGGGAGTCGCTCGGCGCGTTTCTCGACGCGCGTGGCTTCCTGCGCGAGGTGGCGGCGGTCACCGGATCGCCTACGCTCGAAGGGTGAGCGAGCGCAGCGGATCACCCCGGTGAACGGTGACGACCTCGCCGGGCCGCCGCCGGCCCCGGCCGGCGCGCTGGAGCCCTGGCCGGAAACCGTCCGCTGGCAGCCCATCTCCCGCGACCTGATCTGGGTGGAGCTGATCCGGCTCGGCCTGCTGCTGGCCGTCCTGCTGGTCGGGCTGGGCCTCGGCTGGGCGTTCAGCGGGCACTGGTTGTTCGGCGCCGTCCTCGGCGCGGTCGCCCTGCTGGCCGGGTGGCGCGCGCTCACCATCGTCCGGGCGGTGAGCGCCTGGGGGTACGCCGAACGGGAGCAGGACCTGCTGGTCCGGCACGGGCTGCTGGTCCGGCGGCTGTCCATCGTCCCGTACTCGCGGATGCAGTTCGTCGACGTCAGCGCCGGGCCGCTGGAGCGGGCGTTCGACCTGGCCACCGTGCAACTGCACACCGCGGCGGCGGCGAGCGACGCGCGGGTGCCCGGGCTGCGGCCGGCGGAGGCGTCCCGGCTACGCGACCGGCTGACCGCGCTCGGCGAGGACCGGGCGGAGGGCCTGTGAGCGACGGTCCGGCCGAGCCGCGGCCCGACGCGCCGCCAGCGACCGGCCCGGAGCTGCCCCCACCGCACGCCGGCCCCGCCGGGCCACCCTGGCCGTACCCGCCGCCGCCCTGGCCGGCCGCCCCGCACCCCGGACCGCCCGGACCGCCCGGGCCGCCCTGGCCCGGGACCGGCTGGCCGGGGGCGCCGCCGTCGGGCGCGGAGCCCCGGCAACGGCTGCACCCGTTGAGCCCGGTGCTGCACGGGGCCAAGTCGCTGGTGGTGGTGATCGCCGGCCTCTCCTGGTCGACGCTGTCCCGGGTGGGCTTCGGCTGGTTCGCGGCGATGGCCGCGGTGCTCGCCCTGGGTGCCACCGTGCTGGCCGTGATCAGCTGGTACAACACCGGCTACCACGTGATCGGCCGCGAGTTGCGGGTGCACGAGGGGCTGATCTGGCGGCGTACCCGGGCCATCCCGCTGGAACGGTTGCAGGCCGTGGAGGTGGTCCGGCCGCTGCTGGCCCAGCTCACCGGCCTGGCCGAGCTGCGCCTGGAGGTGGTGGGCGGGGGCAAGACCGAGGCGCCGCTGGCCTACCTCGGGGTCGCCGAGGCGGCCGCGCTGCGCCAGCGCCTGCTCGCCGTCGCCGGCCGTCCGCCGGAGCGAGTCCCGCCGGCCGCCGGCCCGGCCGCCGCACCCGCGCCGACCGGACGCTGGCTGCACACGGTACGCAATCAGGACCTGCTGGTCAGCCAGCTGCTCACCCCGCAGGCGTTCCTGCTCCCCTTCGGCGTCGCCTTCGTGGTGGCGCAGTTCCTCTCCGAGGGCTCCCGGTCCTTCATCGCGGTCGCCAGCACGCTGACCGCGATGGCCGGCATCCTGCTCCAGCCCATCCGGCGGGTGCTCGACGACTGGGGCTTCCGGCTGGACCGGGACGGCGACACCCTGCGCATCCGCAACGGCCTGCTGGAGACCCGGGCGCAGACGGTGCCGCTGCACCGGGTGCAGACCGTCGGGGTGACCTGGCCGCTGCTGTGGCGGATGAAGGGCTGGCTGCGGCTGCGGCTGGAGGTGGCCGGCTACTCGGCCGCCGAGCCCGACGACCGGAACCGGCCGGACCGGCTGCTCCCCGTCGGCGACCTGCGCACCGGCGAGCTGGTGGTGGCGGAGGTGCTGCCCGGCGTACGCCTCGCCGCGCTGCCGCTGACCCCGCCGCCGCGCCGGGCCCGCTGGCTGCGCCCGCTGAGCCGGTCGGCCACCGGCGCCGGCCTCGACGACAGCGTGTTCGCCGCCCGGTCCGGCCTGCTCACCCGGCAGCTCGCGGTCGTGCCGTACGCCCGGATCCAGAGCGTGCGGGTGACCCAGGGGCCGGCGCAGCGGCGGCTGCGGCTGGCCACCGTGCACGCGGACACGGCCGGCGGGGCCGGCGCGGCCGCCTACGACCGGGACGTGACCGAGGCGTGGGAGCTGGCGGCGGAGCTGACCGCCCGGGCGCACGCCGCCCGCCGCGCCGACGGGGGCCGCCGGCCCTGAACCGGCGCCGACCGGTCAGCGGTCGGCCGGTACCGCCGACGGCTCCGCCGGGGTGTCCCGGGCCACCTCGGGGCCGTCGCCCGCCCGGCCCGCGAGCGCCGCCGGGTCCGGCGGCGCGCTCGCCGCCGGCCGGACCCGCCGGGCGACCCACCAGCGCTCGGCCAGGCCGACGACGAGGAAGGTCATCCCCACGTACGCCCAGCCGACCAGCACGTCGATCATGTAGTGCTCGCCGCTGTAGACCAGGGTGAACGTCATCGCCAGCGGATACGCCAGCAGCAGCGGCCACCAGCGACGCCGGGTCGCCCCGAGGAAGAACAGCACCACGAAGAGCGCGAACGCGGTGTGCAGCGAGGGCATCGCCGCCACCGGGTTGGACGCGATCTGCCCGGCGTTGAGCAGGTTGCCCGCGCCGTGCATGCCGAACGCCTTCCAGCCCCGGGTGGAGATCCGGGCGACCTCGGTGAGCAGGCCGTTCTGCGCGGCCCACCACGGCGGCGCGGCCGGGTAGAGGAAGTAGGTGACCAGCCCGGCGGCGCAGAGGAAGCCCCACCGGCGCATGTACGCCGCCCAGCGCCCCCGGTCGCGCAGCCAGAGCACCGCGGCGGCGGCCAGGGTCACCACGAAGTGGGAGAAGTAGACCCAGCTGGCCAGCACGTCCCACCAGTGCACGTCCGGCCGGTACAGGTGCTGCTGCAACCAGATGGTGGGCACCTCGCCGCCGGTGCCCCAGCCGAACAGGAAGCGGTCGGCGACGATCAGCTCCATGGCGTGCGGCGTCGCCCCGTTGTCGGCGAACCCCCGGGAGAGGTTGTACCCGGCCAGCAGCAGCACCACCGGTATCCAGTCCCGGGCGAACCGCAGGTGGCTGCGCCACGGCCGGGAGGAGTTCCAGGCGATGGTGGCCGCCCAGATCCACACGAAGGCGTACGCCGGGTCGGTGGGCAGGCCGATGGCGAACCAGCCGGCCAGGAACGCCACGCCCCAGATCACCATGGCGACGACACGGCGACGCCCGCCGTCGGGCGACGCGGTCGGGCCGGTCCGGGCGGGGGGCTGAGGATCTGTCACGACGGCCATCGCGGTCAAGGTTAACGACGGGCGACGCGCCCACCGAAGCGGGTGGTGCCGACCGGTGGCGCCACCAGCGGCGGACCGGACGGACCGGCGGCCGGGTGCCGGCGGGCGCACCCGGGTTGTCGCCCGCCGTGGCCCGGACGGCGGGCGAGCACCTAGGCTGGGACCATGCACGAGCCGCCCTTCGCGCCGGGGCTGACCGCCCGGGTCGAGCTGACCGTCACCGACGCCGACACCGCGCAGGCGGTGGGCTCCGGGGACGTGCCGGTGCTCGGCACCCCCCGGGTGCTGGCCCTGGCCGAGGCGGCGACCGTGGCCGCGACCGCCACCCGGATGCCCGCCGGGCAGACCACCGTCGGGCTGCGCGTAGAGCTGGACCACCGGGCCCCCACGCCGGTCGGCCGGACCGTGGTCGCGCAGGCCCGACTCGCCAAGGTCGACGGCCGGCGGCTGTTCTTCGAGGTGACCGTCACCGACGGCGGGGAGACGGTGGCCGACGGGCGGGTCGACCGGGTGCTGGTCGACCGGCAGCGGTTCCTCGAGCGCGCCTCGCGGGCGTCATGACCGGCCGCTTCGTCGAGGTCGCCGACGGCGTCCACGTGCTGCGCGAACCGCTGCTGAGGGTGAACGTGACGCTGGTGGTCGGCGACGGCACGGCGCTGCTGGTGGACACCCTGTCCACCGCGGGCCAGGCCCGTGCCCTGGCCGCCGCCGCCCGGGTGATCACCCCGCACCCGTGGATCGTGGTCAACACCCACCACCACTTCGACCACTGCTTCGGCAACGCCACCCTGGCCGCCGACCCACCCCGCCCGGTGTACGCGCACGAGCTGGCCGTCGAGGCGCTGCGCGACCACCCCGACCAGCTCCGCCGGGCGGCGTACGAGGAGGTGCGCGAGGAACGGCCGGCGCTCGCCGCCGAGCTGGCCGAGACCGAGCTGCTGGCCCCCACCCACCCGGTGCTCACGGAGACGGTGCTGGACGTCGGCGGCCGGCAGGTGCTGCTGCGCCACCCGGGGCACGGCCACACCGACGCCGACCTGGTGGTGCACGTCCCCGACGCGGACGTGCTGGTCGCCGGGGACCTGGTCGAGCAGAGCGGGCCGCCGGCCTTCGAGGAGTCGTACCCGTTGCAGTGGCCGGACGCCGTCGCCGACCTGCTCCGGCTCACCACCCCGGGGACGGTGGTGATCCCCGGCCACGGCGATCTGGTCGACGTCGAGTTCGTCCGCGCCCAGCACGCCCAGCTCGCCCGGCAGGCCTGGACGATCCGCGCCGGCCACACCGGCAACGCCCCGCCCGAGCGGGTGGCCGCGGAGTCCCCCTTCGGCGCCCGCCCCGGCCTCATCGCCGCCCGCCGCGGCTACGCCGAACTGGACGGCCGCCCCTAACCCCACCCCCCCCCGCTATTGGGTTAGCTGGGGAAGCGGTGGGTCACGTCGGCGCGGGTGGGCATGGCGACGGCGCCGCCGGGGGACTCGCAGACCAGGGCGGCCACCCGGAGGGCGAAGGCGACCCGCTGCTGCCAGCCGGCCGGGTCCTCGGGTTCGCCGGCGGCGAGCAGGTCGGCGATGAGCGCGCCCATCACCGAGTCGCCGGCGCCGGTGGCGTCCACCGCGTGGACCTTCGGCGCCGGGATCCGTACCACGTCGGGGCCGGCGGCGACCAGCGCGCCGGCCGCGCCCAGGGTGACCACCACGGTGCCCGCGCCCAACTCCCGCAGGTACGCGGCCACGCCCTCGACCGGCTCGCGGGGATAGAGCACCTCGGCGTCGGCGGTGCTGAGCTTGACCAGGTGGGCGCTCGCGGCGAACTCGGCGACCACCTCGCGGAGCCCGGCGAGGGCCGCCGGGCCGGCCAGCAGCCGGGGGCGGACGTTCGGGTCGAAGACCCGCAGCGCCCCGGCGATCGACCAGGCCCGCCGGGCGGCGGCGAGCACCGGCGGGTCGAGCAGCACGATCGAGCCGCAGTAGACCACGTCGGCGCCCTCGACCAGCGCCACGTCCAGGTCGTCGGCGGTGAGCAGCGCGTACGACCGGGGCTCGCCGTAGAAGCGGAAGTCGGGTTCGGGGCCGGCGAAGGTGGCCACGGCCAGCGCGGTCGGCGCCGGCACGGTCACCGCACCGGCGAGCCCGACGCCCGCGGCGGTCAGGAAGGCGCGGATCCGGTCGGCCAGCGCGTCGTCGCCGAGCGAACCGACGAACCGGGCGTCCCCGCCGAGCCGGGCCACCGCCACGGCCACGTTGAGCGGGCCGCCGCCGATCGCCTGCCGGTAGACGGGCTGCCCGTCGTGTTCGGCGTCGAGCAGGTCGACCAGCGCCTCACCGAGCACCACCGCGTATCCCATTCCGGTCCTTTCGTCGTCGACGCCGCCGCACCGTCCACCGCGCGCCTCGACCGATCTTGTCGCCTCAGGCTGGCACAGTCCGCGGCCTGATGGCCGTCGAAGACACGGTATTGGCGTGGCGGGACGGGTGCGAGTCGCGGGTTGAGCGCCGAGTCACCAGGTACGCCCGGTCCGCGCGCCAGGCGCGCGCTCCGGCCTATTCCGGACGGTGGATGGGTCCGGCCAGCTCCGCCAGCGGTCTCCCCGTCCCGCCCCAGCGGCCGGCGACGATCTGCGCCGCCACACTCACCGCGGTCTCCTCCGGCGTGCGCCCGCCGAGGTCCAGCCCGATCGGCGCGGCGAGCCGGTCGAGCTGCGCCACGCTGACGCCCGCCTCCCGGAGCTGCTTGCGCCGCTCGTCGTGGGTACGCCGGGAGCCCATCGCCCCCACGAACGCCAGTGGGTGCCGCAGCGCCAGGGCGAGCACCGGCACGTCGAACTTCGGATCGTGGGTGAGCACGCAGACCGCGGTCCGCGCATCCACGCGGCCGGCCTCCAGCTCCGCCCGCAGGTACCGGTGCGGCCAGTCCACCACCACCTCGTCCGCCTCGGGAAACCGCCGGGCGGTGGCGAAGACCGGTCGCGCGTCGCAGACGGTCACCCGGTAACCGAGGAACGCGCCGATCCGGGCGACTGCGGCGGCGAAGTCGATGGCCCCGAAGACGATCATCCGGGGCGGCGTGGCGTACGTCGCCACGAAGAGGCTGAGGCCGCTGCCGCGCCGCTGCCCGTCGTAGCCGTAGCGGAGCACCGCGCCGCGGCCGGCGGCGAGCAACCCGAGTGCGTCGGCGGCGGCAGCGGCGTCCAACCGCTCCCCGCCCAGCGTGCCGCTCGTCCCGTCCTCGGTCAGCACCAGCCGCCGGCCGAGCCGGCCCGCCGGGTCGACCGGTTCCGCCAGCGCCGGTGGATCGCCCGCGTCGGCCGCGACGCAGGTGACCACGGCTACCGGCCGGCCGGCGCGCCGCGCGGCGGCGACTGCCCCCAGCTCCGGGAAGCCCGCCGGGTCGACCCGCTCCAGGAACACGTCGAGCTCCCCGCCGCAGGTGAGGCCGACCGCGTACGCGTCGTCGTCGCTGACCGCGTAGCGAACGAGCTCCGGGGTTCCGGTGTCGAGGACGGCGCGCGCCCGCTCGTACAGGTCGGCCTCGACGCAGCCGCCGGAGACACTGCCGGTGACCGTGCCGTCGGCCGCGACCAGCATCGCGGCGCCGGACGGTTGCGGCGCGGACCGCCGGGTGGCCACGACGGTGGCCAGCGCCACCGGCTCGCCACCCCGCCAACGTCGGTGCAGTTCGTCGAACACGTCCGGCACCCGTCCCGCCTCTCCGTCCGGTCGACGCGCCGCCGGCTGACGGCCGGCGCGGGGAAACGGGGCGGCCAGCTGGGCCACCCCGGCACGCCGCGGCCGGTACGCCAGCGGCACCAAGTCCGACGATCTGTCCTTTCCAGAGCATTCCGAAATATATGTTCGCTTCAGACACGAGGGGGTGCGAGTTGGTGAAGTCGTACCAGGCGATCCGGACCACCCCGGCCCCGGACAGCGCGGTGGTCCGGGGTCCGGGCGAGGTGGAGGTCCGCCTGCGGGTGAACGGGGCGACCCGGACCATGTCGGTCGAGCCGCGGGTCAGCCTGCTCGACGCCCTCCGGGACCGGCTCGAGCTGACCGGCACGAAGAAGGGCTGCAACCAGGGCGCCTGCGGGGCCTGCACGGTCTGGGTGGACCGGCGGCGGGTGCTGGCCTGCCTGACGCTCGCGATCAGCTGCGAGAACCGCGAGGTGGCCACCATCGAGGGGCTGGCCGATGGGGACACGCTGCACCCGATGCAGCAGGCGTTCCTCGACGCGGACGCGCTCCAGTGCGGCTACTGCACGCCGGGGCAGATCATGTCCGCGGTGGCGCTGCTGGCCGAGGGACATGCCGGCGACGACATCGAGATCCGGGAGTGGATGAGCGGCAACGTCTGCCGCTGCGCCGCGTACCCGCACATCCGCGCGGCGATCCGCCGGGTCCGCGACGAGAAGGGCAGCGGCGATGCGGCCCGTTAGCTACTCCCGGGTCGCCGACGTCGGCACCGCGATCGGCACCGTCAGCGCCGATCCGGAGAGCGCCTTCCTGGCCGGCGGCACCACCCAGGTCGACCTGATGCGGATCTACGTCGAGCAGCCGCACCGCCTGGTCGACATTAGCGACCTGCCGCTGAACCAGGTCGAGGAGCTGCCCGGCGGCGGGCTGCGGCTCGGCGGGCTGGCGCGGATGAGCGACGTGGCGCAGGAGCCGGCGGTGGTCCGGCGCTACCCGATGGTCGCCGAGGCGCTGCTGCTCGGCGCCTCCCCGCAGCTGCGCAACATGGCCACCGTCGCCGGCAACCTGATGCAGCGGGTGCGGTGCAGCTACTTCCGGGACGTGGCGGCCGGCTGCAACAAGCGGACCCCGGGCACCGGGTGCAGCGCGCTGGACGGGGTCAACCGCGGGCACGCGGTGCTCGGCACCAGCGACTGCTGCATCGCCACCCACCCCTCCGACGTCGCCGTTGCCCTGGTCGCGCTGGACGCGGTGGTGCAGACCGAGGGACCGGCCGGGCGGCGCAGCATCCCGATCGACGACTTCTTCCTGCTCCCGGGGCAGACCCCGGAACAGGAGCATCCGCTGACCCACGGCGAACTGGTGACCGGCATCGACCTGCCACCGCTGCCGGTGGCGGCCACCTCCCGGTACGTCAAGATCCGGGACCGCGAGTCGTACGAGTTCGCGCTCGCCTCGGTGGCGGTGGCCATGTCGGTGGCCGGCGGCCGGATCGCGGAGATCCGGCTGGCGCTGGGCGGGGTGGCCACCAAGCCGTGGCGGGCCCGGGCGGCCGAGCGGGTGCTCGACGGCGCCCCGGCCACCATCGAGGCGTTCACCCGCGCCGCGGAGGCGGAGCTGGCGCCGGCGGTGCCGCACGGCATGAACGCCTTCAAGATCGAGCTGGCCCGGCGGACCATGGTCCGGGCTCTGGAGGAGATGGCGCAGCGGGAGGGGACGGCATGAGCCCGGCGATCGGCGGCACCCTCAACCGGGTGGACGGCCGCTTCAAGGTACGCGGCGAGTCGCGCTACTCGGCCGAGGTGCCGGTGACCAACCTGGCGCACGCGGTGATCGTGAACGCGAAGATCGCCAGCGGCCGGATCACCGCGATCGACACCAGCGAGGCCGAGCGGGCCGAGGGCGTGCTGGCCGTGCTCACCCACCTCAACCTGGGCCGGGTCGCCACCGTGCCGCGGCTGCTCCCCTCGCTGGCCGGGCTGGCCGCGCCGGGGCAGACCTTCTTTCCGATGCAGGACGACCTCGTCCACTACGGCGGCCAGCCGGTCGCCGTAGTGGTCGCCGACACCATCGAACGCGCCGACCACGCCGGCACCCTGATCCGGATCGAGTACGAGACCACGCCCGCCACCACCCTGCTCGACCAGGCCCGCGACCGGGCGTACGTGCCGGAGCGGATCTTCGGCGGCCTGCTGCCCGGGCACTCGTCCCGGGGCGACGTGGCCAAGGCGCTGGCCGAGGCGGAGGTGTGCGTGGACGCCACCTACCGGTTCGCGCCCAACCACCACAACCCGATCGAGCCGTCGGCCAGCACCGCCGTCTGGGAGGACGTGGACCGGCTGACCGTCTACGACTCCACCCAGGGACCGAACGCCGTCCAGTTCACCCTCGCCGAGCTGCTCGGCCGGCCACCCATCTCGATCCGGGTGGTGAGCCACGCGGTGGGCGGCAGCTTCGGCTCCAAGGCGATGGTCTGGCACCATCCGGCACTGGCCGCGCTCGCCGCCCGGCACGTGGGCCGGCCGGTGCGGCTGGTGCTCAGCCGGGAACAGATGTTCACCTCCTGCGGGCACCGCGAGGAGCAGGAGCAGCAGATCACCCTCGGCGCCCGCGCCGACGGCCGGATCACCGCCCTGCGCCACCACAAGCTCTCCCTCACCTCGCCCTTCGACGACTGGGCGGAACCGTCGTTGCAGAGCCCGTCGGTGGCGTACACCAGCCCCCACTACGAGGGCGTCTACCACCTGGTCCGGGGCAACACCATCACCCCCACGTTCACGCGGGCCCCCGGCGAGGCGACCGGAATGTTCGCGCTGGAGTGCGCGATGGACGAGCTGGCCGAGCGGATCGGGATCGACCCGCTGGAGCTGCGGCTGCGCAACTACTCGGCGACCGACCCGGAGAGCGGCAAGCCGTGGTCCAGCAGCGGGCTGACGGAGTGCTACCAGCGGGCGGCCGAGCTGTTCGGCTGGCGCGACCGGGATCCACGGCCCCGGTCCCGGCGGGACGGGCAGTGGCTGATCGGCAGCGGCATGGCCAGCGCGCTCTACCCGGTGACCCAGCCGGTGAACCCGCAGCGCTCCCGCGCCCGGCTCTACAACGACGGCACCGCGGTGATCGAGGCCGGCGTGTCCGAGTTCGGCACGGGCGTGTTCACCGCGATGACCCAGGTCGCCGCGGACGGGCTCGGCATCCCGGTGGAACGGGTGCGTTTCGTCGGGGGCAGCAGCGATCTGCCGAACGTCACCGCCGCGGTGGGCTCGGCCGGCACCAGCGCGGTCGGCTCCGCCGTACACCTGGCGGCGACCCAGCTGCGCGACGAGCTGATCCGGCGCGCGGTGGCCGACGACCACTCGCCGCTGCGCGACGCCGACCCGGCAAACGTGGAGGTCCACGACGGCAAGATGGTGCTCCGCGACCGCCCCGACGTCGGCGAGACGTATGCGGACCTGATGCACCGCACCTTCGTCCCCGACGTGGAGGTGCTCGGCACCTGGAACCCGCCGCCGCAGGACGTCGGGTACGGGGTGCACACCTTCGGCGCGCAGCTGGCCGAGGTCGCGGTGGACGCCGATCTCGGCGTGGTCCGGGTACGCCGGATGGTCGGCGTGTTCGCGCCGGGCCGGGTACTCAACCGCAAGACCGCGCACAGCCAGCTCATGGGCGGCATGCTCTGGGGGCTGGGCCAGGCGCTGCTGGAGGCCACCCGGATGGACCCGCGGCTGGGCCGCTGGGCCAACGCCAGCCTCGGCGACTACCTGGTCCCGGTCAACGCGGACGCGCCGGACGTGGTGGTCGACACCATCGAGGTGCACGACGAGGTGGTCAACCCGCTGGGGATGAAGGGCGTCGGCGAGATCGGTGTGGTGGGCGCGGCCGCCGCCATCGCCAACGCCGTCTACCACGCCACCGGGCGGCGCCAGTACGAGCTGCCGATCACGCTGGAGAAGCTGCTCTGAGCACCGGTTGGCACATCCGGCCCCCGAGGTCCCGCTGAACGATCAAGAGGTTCGCGCCCCGCCGGAGCCGCCTCCGCCAGACGCGAACCTCTTGACCAACAGCGGCGGGCCGGAGGCGGCCCGACGGTCAGCGCACCATGCTGCCGACCACCGGCTTGGTGAGCAGGGCGGACTGGTTGCGCTGGATGCCCGGGTCGAGGGTCTTGGCGACGAAGATGGCGTGCCAGATGCAGAAGATCAGCACCGTCCACACCTTGCGGGAGTGGTCGGCCTCCTCCCGCTTGTGCTCGTCCAGCAGCCGCAGCGCGTACGACAGGTCGAGCAGGTCGCCGGCGCCCGAGGTGGACAGGATGTGCCGGGCCCACTCGTACATCTCGCCGCGCAGCCAGACGCGGGTCGGAGTCGGGAAGCCGAGCTTCTTGCGGTTCACGATGGCCGGCGGGACCACGCCCTGCAGCGCCTGGCGCATCGCGTACTTGGTGGCGTCGGAGCGCGGCGGGAGCTTCAGGTCCACCGGGATGCCGGCCGCGACGTTGAACACCTCCCGGTCGAGGAAGGGCACCCGCACCTCCAGCGAGTGCGCCATCGAGATCCGGTCGGCCTTGACCAGGATGTCGCCGCGCAGCCAGGTGTAGAGATCGACGTACTGCATCTTGGTGACGTCGTCCAGCTCGGTGCACTCCGCGTAGATCGGCGCGGTGACGTCGGTGTAGCGGACCGAGGGGTCGTAGCGGCGCAGCAGGTGCTGCTTCTCCTCCTCGGTGAACATCCGGGCGTTGCCGTAGTAGCGCTGCTCGATCGGGGTGGTGCCGCGCTCCAGGAAGCTCTTGCCCTTGACGCCCTGCGGGATGGCCTTGGAGACCGCCCGCAGCCCCTTCTGCATGCCGCCGGGCAGGCCGTTGACCGCGCCGAGGGAGAGCGGCTCCCGGTAGATCGTGTAACCGCCGAAGAACTCGTCCGCGCCCTCGCCGGAGAGGACCACGGTGACGTGCTCGGCGGCCTTCTTCGCCACGAAGTAGAGCGGCACCAGCGCCGGGTCGGCCACCGGGTCGTCCAGGTGCCAGACGATCTTCGGCAGCGCGTCGATCATGTCCTGTGGCCCGATCTTGGTCGGGATGGTGGTCACGTCGAGGTGCCGGGCCGAGTCCTGGGCGACGTCGATCTCGGAGTAGCCCGGGACGTCGTAGCCGACGGTGAAGGTGAGGATGTTCGGGTTGAACTCGCGGGCCAGCGCGACCACCGCGGTGGAGTCGATGCCGCTGGAGAGGAACGAGCCGACCGGCACGTCCGAGCGCATGTGCATCCGGACGCTCTCCCGCAGCGTCTCCCGGATCTCGTGGTAGAGCTTCTGCTCGTCGGAGACCGGCGCGGGCCGGAACACCGGGCGGTACCACCGGCGCACCTCGATCCGGCCGCCCGGCGTCCAGGTCAGGTACTCCCCCGACCCGATCCGGTTGATCCCCTGGTGCAGGGTGCCCGGCTCCGGGACGTACTGGAGGGTCAGGTAGTGGCTCAGGTTGGCCGTGTCGATCCCGGCGTCGCCCTGATACGCGGACTGGGCGAACGGCAGCAGCGCCTTCTTCTCGGAGGCGAGGTAGAGCCCGTCGGCGGTCTCCAGGTAGTGCAGCGGCTTGATGCCGAAGTAGTCCCGGGCGCCGAACGCGCGCCGCTCCTGCCGGTCCCAGATGACGAAGGCGAACATGCCCCGCAGCCGGGTGAGCACCTGCTCGCCCCAGTAGTGGTAGCCGGCGACGATCACCTCACCGTCGCCGTTGGTGGCGAACTGGGCGCCGAAGTCCCGGATCAGCTCGTCCCGCAGCTCGATGTAGTTGTAGATCTCGCCGTTGAAGGTGAGCAGGTAGCGACCGCCCGCGTAGGGCAGCGGCTCGTGGCTGAGCGCCACGTCGATGATCGCCAGGCGCTTGTGCGCGAACACCCCGTCCGCGTACCGGCCGGAGGCGTCGCCGACCACCTCGACCCCGGTCTCGTCCGGGCCGCGGTGGTGCAGGCACTCCAGTGCTCCGGCGATGTTGTCGCGGTGGGCGGCGGCGTCGCCGCGCGCGCTGAAGAAGGCCAGGAGTCCGCACATGGTGGTCATCTTCCCACGCAGCCCATTCGGACGTTGCGGCACCGCTGGCTCTGCCCCTCCCCACGCGGCCGGAGCGGCCGTCGCGGCACCGCAGGCTCTTCCCGTCCCGGTCCGCACGGTACGGTCTGGACCAGCGACGAGGCGCAAGGAGGCGGATCATGGCCGAGGAGCGGGCGCAGCAGAGCAAGCCGGCGGACGGTACGGAATCACACGACCCGGACTTCCCCGAGGCGTTCCTGGCGTTCATGCGGCAGGGTTGGCGGGACACCGAACTGCCGGTGGGCCCCCGGCCGGAGGTGCCGAACTACGCCAAGCGGCGGGCCGCGCTCTCCGCGGCCTTCCCCGGCGAGACGCTGGTCATCCCCACCGGTGGGGAGAAGGTACGCGCCAACGACACCGACCACCCGTTCCGGCCGGGCAGCGACTTCGCCTACCTGACCGGCGACCACGACCCGGACAGTGTGCTGGTGCTCCGCCCGAACGGCTCCGGGCACGACGCCACGCTGTTCATGCGGCCCCGGTCGTCCCGGAAGACCGACGAGTTCTTCCGCAGCCGGCACGGCGAGCTCTGGGTGGGCCGGCGGCACACCCTCGGCGAGAAGTCGACCGAGCTGGGGCTGCCGACCGCCGACCTGACCGAGCTGGACGCGACGCTGGCCAACTGCGCGCCGGGGCGGACGCGGGTGCTGCGCGGCTTCGACGCCCGGGTGGACACGGCCGTACGCCCGTACGACGGCGCGCGCGCCGAGGGCCAGCCGGCCCGCGACCGGGAGCTGGCCATCGCCATCTCCGAGTTGAAGCTGGTCAAGGACGAGTGGGAGATCGCCCAGCTCCAGGAGGCGTGCGACGCCACCGTACGCGGCTTCGAGGACGTGGCCCGGGCGCTGCCGGCCGACCGGAGCGTCTCCGAGCGGCTGCTGGAGGGGATCTTCGCGCTGCGGGCCCGGCACGACGGCAACGAGGTCGGCTACAACTCGATCGTCGGCGGCGGCGAGCACGCCACGATCCTCCACTGGGTGCACAACCACGGCGCCACCCGACCGGGTGAGCTGCTGCTGATGGACATGGGCGTGGAGAACCGCCACCTCTACACCGCAGACGTGACCCGGGTGCTGCCGGTCGACGGACGGTTCACCCCGCTGCAGCGCCAGGTGTACGACGCCGTCCACGCCGCACAGCAGGCCGGCATCGACATCATCAAGCCGGGCGTGGCGTTCCGGGACGTGCACCTGACCGCCATGCGGGTGCTCGCCGAGGCGCTCAAGGATCTCGGGCTGCTGCCGGTGAGCGTGGACGAGGCGATGGATCCGGCGTCGACGGTCTACCGCCGGTGGACCCTGCACGGCACCAGCCACATGCTCGGCATCGACGTACACGACTGCGCCAACGCCCGCAAGGAGACCTACCGCGACGGGCCGCTGGGCGAGGGCTACGTGCTGACCGTCGAGCCCGGCCTGTACTTCCAGCCGGAGGACGAGCTGGTCCCCGAGGAGCTGCGCGGAATCGGCGTGCGGATCGAGGACGACATCCTGGTCACCGCCGCCGGGGCGGTGAACCTGTCGGCCGGCCTGCCGCGCGCTTCCCACGAGGTGGAGACCTGGCTGGCCGAGCAGCGCGAGGCGGGTCCGCGCCTGCCTGGCTAAATCCGGAGGTACGACCACCGCGGCGGGCCCCGCCGCCGGCGTCTGCGACGTTTCCGTCGTTACGGCACCGGTGGCGGGGCCCGCCGCTCCTTGTATTGCTCAGGGCTCCCTTTGGCTGCTGCCCCCGCCTCACGTCGAACGCCCCGATGTGAGGAGAATGCGGGGTTTTCTCGGATACGTCCGCCAAGTGAGGATCGTTCTCATACGGTGTCCATCAGAAGCTGCAACCGATTTGTAGCTGCTCGACCCGCCTGAGGCGGTCCGAACACATTTGGTAGCAGGAAGGGCGGAAGGCTCTGATGTCCAACGACGTAACGACTTCCGACGGCGGGTCCCCGATGACCCCGCCGACGAACAGGCGGCGGGCGCTCTGGGTCGCCACCGGCGTGGCCGGGCTGACCGGCGTCGTCGGTCTGGCGGCGCTGGGTGGTCTCGCCGCTCGTGACGACAAGTCCGACGATCCCAAGCGCGCGTCGGAGAACCACGTGGCCGCGCCGCAGAACGCGAGCGACAGCGGCAAGGCCGACGCGAAGTCCGATGAGAAGTCCGACGAGGCGGGTGCCGGCGACGAGTCCGACCGGGACCAGGACGGCCGCGACGGCAAGGACCGGGACGACGACCGGGACCACGGGAGGGTCCGTGAGGTGCCCTGTGACGAAGAGGAGCTGGTCGAGGCCGTCGACCTGGCCAACCGGGACCACGGCGGCACGTTGAAGCTGGCTCGGGACTGCACGTACGAGCTGGACTTCTCCGACAAGAAGTCGGGTACGGGCCTGCCGACGATCAGGCAGGAAATCACCATCAAGGGCAACGACTCGACGATCAAGCGGGACTCCGAGGACGCCTTCCGGATCTTCCGCGTCGCCGACGGCGGTGACCTGACCCTGAAGGACCTCACCGTCAAGGGCGGCAACGCCGCCGAGTTCAAGTACGGGTCAGACGGACCCGGCGGACCGGGCGGACCCGGCGGGCCGAGCGTGCCGGGCGCGGCGGGCGGAATGAGCGCGCCGGGCGCGCCAGGTGGCCCCGGCGGGCCGAGTGGACCTGGCGGGCCAAGCGGGCCCGGCGGTCCCGGTGGACCGGGCGGTCCCGGTGGGCCGGGTGGTCCCGGTGGGCCGGGTGGGCCTGGTGGGCCCGGCGGTCCCGGTGGGCCTGGTCATAACGACAAGGACGACAAGGAAGGCGAGGCGGACGGCGGCGCGATCCTGGTCGAGCGTGGCGGCAGCGCGCACCTGGAGAAGGTGAAGCTGACCGGCAACAACGCCGAAGGCAACGGTGGCGCCATCGCCAACTTCGGCCGGGTCGACGTCGAGGACAGCAAGATCGAGAACAACCACGCCCGAGAGAACGGCGGCGGCATCTTCAACGTCGGCATCCTCACGGTCAAGGAATCCCACATCGCCAACAACACCGCCGGCAAGAACGGCGGCGGCATCGCCAACGGCAAGGGCAAAGACAAGGACAAGGACAAGGACAAGGGCGAGCACGGCCCGCACCGGGTGAACGGCCGCGACAAGGCCGGCAGCGTGGAGATCTTCAAGACCTCCATCGAGGGCAACCAGGCCGGCGAGAACGGCGGCGGCCTGTTCAGCTCCGGCGGGTTCGTCAAGATCGTCATGTCGACCATCAAGGAGAACACCGCCTGCAAGAACGGCGGCGGCATCTACGCCCGCGACACCAACCTCGACCTCGACAAGGTCCTCGTCGCCAAGAACCACGCCGACAAGGACGGCGGCGGCATCTACAACACCGGCGGCGAGGACAAGAAGAAGGACGGCCAGGACAAGAAGAACGGCCAGGACTGGAACAAGGACAAGGACAGGGACGAGGACAAGGACAGGGACAGGGACAAGGCCACCGCCACCGTCTCCGACAGCAAGATCGTCGACAACACCGCCGGACGCTTCGGCGGCGGCATCTTCAACGGCGACCCCGACGTCGAGCTCAAGGACGGCTTCGAGGACCACTCCGACAGCAACGACGGCAAGGACGACGGCAAGGACGACGGCAGGGACGGCAAGGGCGACAACGCGACCCTGATCCTGCGGGACACCGAAATCAAGGGCAACACCGCCCTCAACGGCGGCGGCATCTTCAACAACAAGGGCACGGTCATCCTGACCGACACCCGCGTCACCAAGAACACCGCCACCGACTCGTCCAAGACCCACCGCGTCGCCGGCGGCATCCTCAACAACGACGGCAAGGTCAAGCTCGACGACAAGTCCACCGTCACCGACAACGACCCGACCAACTGCGCCGGCACCGTCGAAGACTGCTTCAACTGAACCACCACATAACCGAGGGGGTCCCTTTCCGCCGCCGGGCGGCGGAAAGGGGCTCCCCTCCCCCGCGTCGCTCACCGCGTGGTACGCCCGTGCGCGTCACCAATGCGGGCTGCCGGAAGCGGCCGCGCGCTTTCCGCCCTCCACGATGCTCTTCGCTACCCGTGACACCGCTGCCGCACCCCCGTCCGCCGTGCTGTCGGCTGCACCGCCCACATACCTAATGTGGGCTTTCTTCGTATACGCCCACGAGGCGAAGAAGATTCCCATACGGTGTTGTTCAGCAGCTACAACCGATTTGTAGCGAAGGCCGCCTCGCTGTGGCGAAGCGACCTTGTCAGGTACAAGGAGAGGGCAGAGAGCTCCGATGTCCAACTACCTTCGCAATAACGATGACGCCAGTCGTGGCACGACCTCCCCGATCCGTCGTCGCCGGCTCTGGCTCGCCACCGGCGTCGTGGGCCTGACGGGAGCGGTCAGCCTCGCGGGTGTGGCCTACGCGACGACCGGGGCCACCGGCCCCCACCGGCTCACCGACCTGAAGTGGTCAACCGCCCAGCAGGTCAGCGACGACAACAAGGGCGAGCAGCGCGACGAGGACCGGAACGGTCGGGACGGCAAGGACCGCGACGAGCAGGGCAGGGACGACCGGGACCGGGACCGGGACGACGACCGGGACCACGGGAGGGTCCGTGAGGTGCCCTGTGACGAAGAGGAGCTGGTCGAGGCCGTCGACCTGGCCAACCGGGACCACGGCGGCACGTTGAAGCTGGCTCGGGACTGCACGTACGAGCTGGACTTCTCCGACAAGAAGTCGGGTACGGGCCTGCCGACGATCAGGCAGGAAATCACCATCAAGGGCAACGACTCGACGATCAAGCGGGACTCCGAGGACGCCTTCCGGATCTTCCGCGTCGCCGACGGCGGTGACCTGACCCTGAAGGACCTCACCGTCAAGGGCGGCAACGCCGCCGAGTTCAAGTACGGGTCAGACGGACCCGGCGGACCGGGCGGACCCGGCGGGCCGAGCGTGCCGGGCGCGGCGGGCGGAATGAGCGCGCCGGGCGCGCCAGGTGGCCCCGGCGGGCCGAGTGGACCTGGCGGGCCAAGCGGGCCCGGCGGTCCCGGTGGACCGGGCGGTCCCGGTGGGCCGGGTGGTCCCGGTGGGCCGGGTGGGCCTGGTGGGCCCGGCGGTCCCGGTGGGCCTGGTCATAACGACAAGGACGACAAGGAAGGCGAGGCGGACGGCGGCGCGATCCTGGTCGAGCGTGGCGGCAGCGCGCACCTGGAGAAGGTGAAGCTGACCGGCAACAACGCCGAAGGCAACGGTGGCGCCATCGCCAACTTCGGCCGGGTCGACGTCGAGGACAGCAAGATCGAGAACAACCACGCCCGAGAGAACGGCGGCGGCATCTTCAACGTCGGCATCCTCACGGTCAAGGAATCCCACATCGCCAACAACACCGCCGGCAAGAACGGCGGCGGCATCGCCAACGGCAAGGGCAAAGACAAGGACAAGGACAAGGACAAGGGCGAGCACGGCCCGCACCGGGTGAACGGCCGCGACAAGGCCGGCAGCGTGGAGATCTTCAAGACCTCCATCGAGGGCAACCAGGCCGGCGAGAACGGCGGCGGCCTGTTCAGCTCCGGCGGGTTCGTCAAGATCGTCATGTCGACCATCAAGGAGAACACCGCCTGCAAGAACGGCGGCGGCATCTACGCCCGCGACACCAACCTCGACCTCGACAAGGTCCTCGTCGCCAAGAACCACGCCGACAAGGACGGCGGCGGCATCTACAACACCGGCGGCGAGGACAAGAATAAGGACGGCCAGGACAAGAAGAACGGCCAGGACTGGAACAAGGACAAGGACGAGGACAAGGACAAGGACAGGGACAGGGACAGGGACAGGGACAAGGCCACCGCCACCGTCTCCGACAGCAAGATCGTCGACAACACCGCCGGACGCTTCGGCGGCGGCATCTTCAACGGCGACCCCGACGTCAAGATCGAGGACGGCTACGAGGACAAGCGCGACGGCGAGGACGACAACGCCACCCTGACGCTGCGGGACACCGAGATCAAGGGCAACACCGCCCTCAACGGCGGCGGCATCTTCAACAACAAGGGCACGGTCACCCTGACCAACACCCGCGTCACCAAGAACACCGCCACCGACTCGTCCAAGAACCACCGCGTCGCCGGCGGCATCCTCAACAACGAAGGCACGGTCACGCTCGACGACAAGTCCACCGTCACCGACAACGACCCGACCAACTGTGCCGGGACCGTCGAGGACTGCTTCAACTGACCGACGGTCAGCGGACGCAGCCAGCCACAGTCCGGCCCCCTGCCACCTCGGTGGCAGGGGGCCGGACCGTCGTCAGGTCAGCTCTGGACGAAGACCGCCACGCTGCGCGCCGGCACGGTGAACGTGCCGCTCGCCCGGTCGAACGAGGCGGTCCGCAGCACCGGGTCGGCCGAGCTCCGCAGCACCGGGTGCAGGGCGATGCTCGCCCCGCGCAGGCCGGTCACCGTCTGCTCCGCCGCCTCCGGGGTGGCGTTGAAGACCACGGTCACCGACTTCCACTGCCCGTCCAGCCCCCGGGCGTCCAGGGTCATGGTGAGCACCCCCGGGGTCTCCTGCTCGCCGGAGAGCGGGAAGGCGACGCGCTTCTGCACCTGGTCAGCGGTGGCCAGCCCGAACACCGGCGACGACCCGCGGATCTTCAGCAGCTCCGCGTACCGGGCGTCGGCCAGGTCGATCGCCGCGCAGTCGGGCACCAGCTTCGGGTCGGCCAGCAGCGGCTTCGCGTACGACCACTTGCTCTCGTTGTCCTGCGCCGGTGGGAGACCGGCGCCGAAGCCGTTGCCCTGGGCGCAGTCCCAGCGGATCTGGTTGAACCAGTCACCGGAGTTGAACGAGTTGCGGTCCAGCGACTTGGAGCGCAGCCGGTCCGAGCCGGCCGTCACGAACCCGGTCCCCTGTCCCATCACCACGGTGCTCAGGGCGAGCACCTGCATCCGGGCCCGGTCCTGCGCCGAGGTGCCCTGCGGCAGCTTGTACGCCAGCGCGTCGTACAGGATCTCGTTGTCGTGCGCGTCGACGTAGGTGACCGCCTCGCCCGGCGCGGCGGTGTAGCCGGCCGGCGAGCCGTTGTAGTCCACCTGCGCCCCGGTGACCGGCTTGCCCGCCGAGTCGGTGAACCGGTAGCCGCGCAGGTTGCCGGCGAGCCCGACCTTGATCAGGTCCTGCTGGTGCAGCAGCCGGGCCTTCTGCTCGGCCGCCGTCCCGTTGACGTCGTCACCGTTCGGGTCGGTCCAGAGCCCGGACGCGAAGCCCTGGATCCGCGGGTTGCCGTCGAACGGGCCGCCGCCACGCACGGCGTCGCGGAGCCGGTCGTTGAAGGTGCCGATCCCGGTGCCGGCCATGTTGGCCTGGGTGGCCTGCACGAACCGGGCGTCGTTGGCGACCTCGCCGAAGTTCCAGCCCTCGCCGTACAGCAGGATCTTCTTCCCGTCCACGCCGTCCCGGGCCAGGGTGAGCTTGTTCAGCGCGGCCCGCACGGCCAGGATGTTCGCCTTCGGGTGGTGGCCCATCAGGTCGAACCGGAAACCGTCCACCTTGTACTGCCTCGCCCAGGTGACCAGGGAGTCCACCACCAGCTTGCCCATCATGGCGTGCTCGGGGGCGGTGTTGGCGCAGCAGGTCGAGTTGGCGACGCTGCCGTCGTCCAGCAAGCGGTGGTAGTAGCCCGGCACCACCTGGTCGAGCACCGACTTGCCGTCCGTGCCGGCGGCCGAGGTGTGGTTGTAGACCACGTCCATCACCACGCGCAGGCCGGCGTTGTTGACCTCGGCGACCATCTGCCGGAACTCGGTGGTCCGCGTCGCCCCGGCGGGGTCGACGGCGTAGCCGCCCTCCGGCACGGTGTAGTGCAGCGGGTCGTACCCCCAGTTGTAGCCGTCCTTCTCCGCCACCGCGGCGACGCACTTCTGCTGCTGGTCGGAGTCCGGCGGCAGCGCGGACAGATCGCAGGCCGGCTGCTGCTGGTCGGCCCGCTTCTCGGGGATGGTGGCGAAGTCGAACGCCGGCAGCAGGTGCAGGTAGTTGACCCCCGCGTCGCCGAGCGACTTCAGGTGCTTCATGCCGGCCGTGTTCGGGTCGGTGAAGGCGAGGTAGGTGCCCCGCCGCTCGGCCGGCACGCTCGCGTCCGCGATGGAGAAGTCCCGGACCGACAGCTCCTGGATCTGCGCCTTCGACGACGGCACGGCCGCCGGCTTGCGCAGCTTCGCCCAGCCGGGCGGCGCGAGGGCCGGGTCGTTCAGGTCGACGATCTGGCTGTGCGTCGAGTCCGATGCCAGTGCCACCGAGTACGGGTCGGTCACCGCGGCGGTGACCACCTTCTGCACCGCCGGCTGCCAGGCTTCCACCTGGTAGCGGTAGTACTTGCCGTGCCACGCCTTGGTGCCGCGCACCGACCAGACGCCGGTGTTGTCGTTGCGGCTCATCGACACCGTCTTCGCTTCGGCGGCCGGCGAGTCGAACAGCTGCAACGCCACGGTGCGGGCGGTGGGCGCCCAGACCGACAGGGTGGGCACGTTGCCGGCGAACGTCGGGCCCAGATTCGCCGTGGTGGCGGCCCGGTAGACGTCGTCGAGCACGCCGGGGATCTGCACCCCGGTCGCGCCGAGCAGCGTGCCCTCGGCGTCCCGCTCGGTCACCACGAGCTGCCCGCGCAGCGCCGCCGGCACCTTGGCCAGGTCGGCCCGGTCCAGGCTGAAGGCGCGGTAGGACCAGAGGTGCGGGTACGCCGCGCGCTGGGCCTCGGTGAGCCCGTTGCGCTGCGCCCGCAACGGCAGCGTGGTGTACGTCCCGGACAGCTCGCTGTCGGCGATGCTCAGCCCGCCGGTCGGGGCGGCCACCAGGGCGAACTGCTTGCCGTCGGTCGGCCCGGTCTGCCAGGCGACCGTGGACCGGTCGATCCACTGCGCCCGCTGCTTGGTGATGTCGACGTCCTTGGCGACGCCGGAGGAGGTGGCGGGCAGCAGCCGGCCCTTGACCCCGGCGAGCAGCCAGACCTCGTGCCCGGCGGTGGCGAAGTCCAGCCGCTGGTCGTCGGGCTGATCCTTGGTGTCGCCGTTGTGGATGATGTAGTTCAGCCCGGTGGCCCCGGCCGCGAGCGGGACCCGGAACACCGCGCCGTACGAGTCGATCTTCTCCGGCTTGAGCGGGTTGCCCCAGTCGGTCGGGTTGGCGGCGCCGTCCCAGAGGTGCAGGCCCCAGCCGTCGTAGTTGTTGTCGGCCTTGCGCCAGTGGATGACCGCGGTGCTCTGGTCCACGGCCGGATCGGGCTCGCCGGTGGCGGCCTGCCGGGTCGGGTAGAGCGCGCCGTCGCCCTGCTTGACCCAGACCTCGCCGGTCTGCGTCACGTCGATGGTGCGGTCGTTGCCGACGTCCTTGTTGCCGTTGGAGTCGACCACGAGGAAGCCGACGGACCTGGCGCCGGGCTTCAGTTTGACCCAGGCGAACCGGCCGAACGAGTCCTCACCGGCGAACGGCTGCCCTTTGGGCCACTCGGTGGCGTACGCCGGGTCGATGTCGCCCCAGGTGTAGAGGCCCCAGTCGGCGTACCCGCCGGCCGGACGCTGGTAGTGCACCACCGCCCAGTCCCGCGACGCGCTCTGGGCCGGGGTGCCGACGACGCCGGTGGCGCGGGAGCTGGCGACCCGGCCCTTGCCGTCGCGGACCACGGCCTTGTACTCCACCTTCGTGCCACCGGCCAGGCCGGTCAGGTCGTGGTAGACGGTGTAGGGGGCCCGGTGCGCGCTGCCCAGGAGGGTCCACTTGCCACCGGGAACCCGGGCGGCGAAGGTGACGGTGGCCAACGGATCGCCGGTGACCTGGGCGGTGACGGCGGCCTTGGTGGCGACCGGGGCGTCGCCCGGTTCGGTGAGGGTGATGCCCGGGGCGGCGCCCGCCTGGGGGATGGCCCGGTCGGCCTTGAGCACCACGGCCGACATCGCCGGCACGGTCACGCTCAGCTTGCCGTCGGCGGCGGCCGTCGAGCCGGCCGCGCCGCCGTAGACGCCGCCGAAGGTCGCGCCGGCCGACCAGGTGTCCACGGCGACAGTCTGCGCGGTGGCCGCATTGTTCACCGCGACGACGTACTCGGTGCGTTCGGCGGGCGCGATCCGGGAGAAGGCGAAGACGCCGGCACCGTCGGCCGCGTACCGGGTGACCTGGACCCCGTCGCGCAGCGCCGGGTGGGCCGCGCGCAGCTGGCCCAGCTCGGCGATGGTGCGGTACAGCGGGTGGCTCTTGTCGTACTGGTCGGCGGCGTGGGTGCGGGTGGTGCCGATCAGGTCGTCGTCGAGGTAGTCCGCGGTCTTCGTGGCGAACATGTCCTGCCGGGCGTCCTTGTCCCCGCCCGGGCCGGTGAATCCCTGCTCGTCGCCGGAGTAGACGACGGGCTGGCCGCGGGTGAGGAACATCAGCTGGTGGGCGAGCTGATCCCGCCTGAGCTGGCTGGCGTCGTCACCGCCGCTCGCGGCGATGAACGAGCCGATCCGACCCATGTCGTGGTTGCCGAGGAAGGTGGTCAGCCGGTTGGCGTCGGTGTCCCGGGCGGCGTAGAGGTCGTCGCGGGCATACAGGTCGGCCAGCGCCTTGGCGGAACCGTCGGCGGCGGTGTAGCCGCGGGCGGCCTCCTGGAAGGAGAAGTCCAGGGTGGCGGGCAGTCCGCCCTGCCGGACGTACGTCGACTCGATCTCCTGGTCGGCGCTGTAGACCTCGCCGAACATGAAGAAGTCCTTCTTGCCGGCCTGCTCGGCCGCCCGCTTGATGCCCTGGCTGAACTGCGGCCAGAAGTCCAGGTTGGCGTGCTTGACGGTGTCCAGCCGGAAGCCGTCGACGCCGGTGGACCCGATCCAGTCGCCGTAGACCTTGGTCAGCCCCTGGACCACCTCGGGCCGCTCGGTCCACAGGTCGTCCAGGCCGAAGAAGTCGCCGTACTCGCTGTTCTCACCGGTGAAGGTCGAGTCACCGCGGTTGTGGTACATCGTCGCGTCGTTCAGCCACGCCGGGACCTTGACCTTCGCGTCGGCGGCGGTATCGAACGTCGGCGTGTACGGGAACGACTTCAGGTCCACCTGCGGGAAGTCCCGCGTGCCGTCGGCGTAGTTGCGGTCCTCGAAGGCCCGTCCCTGCGCATCCTTGTAGGGCGCGGTCTTCTTGTCGACGTAGGCGTACTTGTTCTCGGCGTACTTGATGACGTCGGCGGTGTGGTTGACGATGACGTCGAGGTAGACCTTGATGCCCCGCTGGTGCGCCAGCGTGACCAGCCGCTTCAGCTCCTCGTTGGTGCCGAAGTGCGGGTCGACCTGGGTGAAGTCGGTGATCCAGTAGCCGTGGTAGCCGGCGGAGACGTCCGCGCCGGCGCCCTGCACGGGCCGGTTCTTGAAGATCGGGGCGAGCCAGATGGCGGTCGTGCCGAGCCCCTGGATGTAGTCGAGCTTGTTGATGACGCCCTTGAGGTCGCCGCCGTGGTAGAAGCCCTTGTCGGTCGGGTCGAGCCCGGTGCTCAACCGGTCACCGGTGAGGCCGCCGGTGTCGTTGCGCTTGTCGCCGTTGGCGAAGCGGTCCGGCAGGACGAAGTAGAACTGGTCGGCCTTCGCGGTGTTGGCGCTGGCCTTGAGCAGGGCCTCGGCGGACGGCTCCTGACGCCACTGCGCCGCGCCGGCGGCCGCGAGGAGGTCCGTGCCGACGGACCGGTCGGTGGCGTCGGCGCCAAGCTGGTGAACGGCGACCGGCACGCCGACCAGGGCGAGGGTGAGGGTGGAGACCAAGGCGAGCAGCGCCTTGCGCGATATCGGCGGGGGTTTCATCGACGGCCTTCCTCTGGTCGCTGATTCGCCCGCACGCTAGCTCTTGCCGAAACATTCTGCAATAGCTTGCAAACCGAGTCGCAACAAAGCAGTCCCCTTGCGAAACATGACACCGCATCGGCGCAGCGCGGCCGTCGCCCACGAGGGCGGCAGGACGGTCGAGCGCGGCGACAGCCCGGGCACCACCGGGGCGGCGGCAGCGATCGCGAGCAATGCCGGAAAACGTCCGCCCGGGCGGGTACGGGCCTCAGCCGATGGCGCAGTCCGCGCCGTTGACGGTGCACTGACCGGGCCGGTCACCGGTGCCCGTACGACCGAACCGCATCTGCACGGTGGCGCTCTGCCCGGCGCCGAGCGGGCTGGTGCCGCGCAGCACGAACGAGCCGTTGCCGCGGGACGTCACCGACAGGCCCGAGCTGGAGGAGGCCTGGATACTCTTCACGTTGCCGGTGAAGAGCAGCTCTACCCGCCAGTCCTGGCTGCGGGCGGATCCGTTGCTGACCGTCAGCCGGGCCTCGAAGGAGTCCCGTCCGCTCGCGGTGACCTGGTAGCGGGCGGTCACCGTGCCGGCTCGCGGGGCCGGGCGGGTCGACGCGGACGCGGACGGCGGGGAGCTGACGCTCGGTGAGGGGCTGAGGCTGGCCGACGGGGTCGGCGTGGCGCTGGCGTCGACGGCGACCAGCGGGGCGTCGGTCGGCGCGATGGAGGCCGTCGTTGCGGCCACGGTGGGCAGGTAGATCGGCGGGGCCGGCGGCGGGGCGACCGGCCGGCCCTCCGGCCCGCGCAGCGCGAACACGGCGACGAGCAGCAGGACGGTCAGCACGCTGACGCCCAGCAGGACCACGACCCAGGGCACCGACGTCAACACCCTCGCCACGGGCGATGTCTCCGAACGCTCGTCGTGCCGGATGCTCATCCGGTCCCCCCTCTCCGGAGCCGACGCGCCAGCGTAGCCAGCCACGGCCGGCGAGGCGGTACCGCCCACCCCGATCGGACCGTCCGGGTGGCGGGACACGGAAAACGGTCGGTCCGCGGCGGCGGTTCGGTGTCTACTCACGACCATGCCCGCGTTGATCCGCCCACCGAACGGCTGCGCGTAGGCATCCTCGCCGCGATGGCCGGTTCCGTGCCGCAGGGCGGTGCGACCGGGCGCTGCCGGTGACCCACCCGCGCACCCTCGGCGACCGACCGGGGCCGCCGGTCAGGCGGTACGGATGACGGTGCAGATGGCCGGGCCGTCCTCGGTGGCCCGCAGCAGGTAGCGGTAGCGCTCGCCCGGCACCGCCCGCCCCTGGCTGTCCAGGAACTCCCATCGCACCGCTACCTCCGTGAGCAGCGCGGATACCTGCTGCACGTCCTCGAACTGCGCGTTCGCCGCGACCAGTTCGCGCTCCTGGTAGTCGGGGGCGGCGCCGACGAAGGAGAGCGCCACCGCGGCCGGGGAGGTGAACGAGAAGCTGTAGGTGTCGGCGACCACCAGCCCGGGCAGGGCGTAGCAGCCGGCGATGGCGGGCACGTCGCCGGCGGTCAGCGCCACGCCGTACCGGTCGAAGAAGTCGGTGAGCGTGTCGAGATCCGTCGAGGCCTTCACGAGCGTCTCAATTGCCGTCCGCCGGGCCCGTCAAACCTGCTCAGCGCGGCGGGATCCGCACCTCGATCTCGGCACCGAGCTGGGCACCGCCGGTGAGGTCGAGGTCGTCGCCACTCCAGAAGCGCCCCGGGTCGTACCAGTTCGGCCGGCGGCCCGCGGGAAGCAGCCCCATCGCCTCGTACGTCACCGCCACCACCTCGGCGCAGTACGCCGTCTCCAGCGCCCGGTCGCGCACCGGCACCCCCGAGCTGTCCGGCGTGGAGGGCCCCTGACGCCGCACGGCGGGCACCCGCCCCCGCGCCCAGCGCCAGGCGAGCTGCGCGGTGGACGGGAACGGGGTGCCGTCGAGCCGGGCCACGGTACGCAGCACGGCCTCCTCCATCGCCGCGTCGGCCGGCGGTTCGAGCTGGCGCAGCCAGGCGCGCTGCCCGTACCGGTTGGCCCACACGCAGACCGCGTCGCGCAGGTTGTGCAGCTGCACGCCCCGCTGGTGGGTGCCGGTCCACAGGTCCGGCAGCGACCGGCCCAACTCGGCGTGCCACATCAGCGGCGGCATGTCGTCGAGCACCACCGCCATCCCGACATGGTTCACCGGGCTGTTGGTGGTGAACTGGATGGCGCGGTCCGGCACGCTGCGCCCCCGGAACACCCACACGTCGCCGGTGCGGGTCAGCTCCACGGCCTCGTCCAGGCTGATGCTCATGGACGACTACCCTAGGCGGATGCGGCAACGGATGCGGTGGTGGAAGGTGCTCGGACTGGCCGGTCTGGCCGGCGTCGCGGCGTCCGGGGTGGTCATCGCCCGGGCCGAGCGGCGGCGGCGGGCGTACACCCCGGAGGAGATCCGGGATCGGCTGCGGGAGCGGCACGCGAAGGCCGCGGGGAGCTCGACCCCGTCCGACGACCGGGCCTGACCCGGCGCCGCGCCGCTCACCCGTCGTCGCGGGCCGCGCGGCGCACCGCCTCGTCAAGCGCCACCGGGTTACGCCCGACCAGCGCGCCGCCGTCGTCGAACAGCAGGATCGGGCGCTGGATCAGCTCCGGGTGCGCCACCATCGCCGCGATCCAGCGGGGTTCGGCGGCGTCGTCGCGGGGCCAGTCCGCCATGCCGAGGGCGACCGCCGCCGGCTCCCCGGTGCGGCAGATGTCCCACGCCCGGGCGCCGAGCCGGCGCAGCACCTCGGTCAGCTCGGCCGGGCCCGGCGGCTGCTCCAGGTACGCCCGCAGCCGATAGGGCACCCCCGCCTCGTCCAGGGTCGTCCGCGCGGCGGCGCACTTCGAGCAGGCCGGGTTGTGCCAGATCTCCATGACCGACATGGTGACAGATCCGCCGCTGGCCGCCGAATCGATCCACCGTGGACAACGGACGGGTACATGAACTCGGGAGTCGCCTCTACGAGGAGCTTCCGCCGTCTACACCGATGGGTCGGCGTCAGCGGTCGCTGCCGGCGCGGACCGGCTGGGGCTCGTCGACCCCGTCCACCGGCTCCAGCCGGTGGGCCCGGCGGCGCAGCCACCAGGTGCTGCCGATGCCGGCCAGGACCGCGATGACCAGCCCGGCCCAGGAGATGTCCTTGAGCCAGTGCTCGGCCGCCCGGCCGAGCGTGAAGAGCAGGTAGGTGGTGCCGAAGGCCCAGACCAGGCCGCCGGCCGCGTTCGCCACCAGGAACCGGCGGTACGGCACGTGCAGCGCGCCCGCCAGGGGGCCGGCGAGGATCCGCAGCAGCGCCACGAACCGGCCGAAGAAGACCGCCCAGACGCCGTGCCGGGCGAAGCTCTGCTCCGCGCGGGCGAGCTGTGCGGGACCGAGGTGGCGGGGGAAGCGCCGGCCCAGCCGGGCCAGGAGGGGCCGGCCACCGCGGCGACCCACGGCGTACCCGACGGAGTCGCCGACCACCGCACCCACGGCCGCGGCGGTGGCGACCCACTCGGGTTCGACCACGCCGGCGGCGGCCAGCAGGGCCGAGCTGACCAGCACGATCTCGCCGGGCAGCGGGACACCCATGCTCTCCACGCCGATGACCCCGGCGACGATCAGGTAGACCACGCCCGGCGGCAGCGCCGAGAGCCAATGCTGTACCTCGACCACCGTCACCCCTTCCGGTTCGACCTCGAACCCTACCTGCGCCCGCGCGTGAGAGCCGCCCGCTCAGCCCGGTACCACCCGGCCCCGCCAGTCGAGCGCGGGCACGCCTCGGAGCCGGGTGGGCAGGCGGGCGGAACGTGATGGATCATGGAGGCGCCTCGTCGTCCCGAACCCCGGCACGAGGTTGCGCCAATAGCAAGACGGACGTACGGTTTTGTTGACGATCAGAATCGGCGGTAAGTGCCACCTAACCTGGGCGGCGCCCCAGCCGGTGCGACAGACTGCTCAGGACTACTCACGGTCGCTGGTGTGAAGGAGTACGACGTGGCGAGCCTCGACACCTTCGGTGCGAAGACCCAGCTACGCGTCGGAGACGCGAGCTACGAGATTTTCAAGATCGGCAAGGTGGCGGGGCACGACCGACTGCCCTACAGCCTGAAGATCCTCCTGGAAAACCTGCTGCGGACCGAGGACGGCGCGAACATCACCGCCGACCACATCCGGCAGCTCGGCGGCTGGGACCCCACCGCCGACCCGAGCGTGGAGATCCAGTTCACCCCGGCGCGGGTGCTCATGCAGGACTTCACCGGCGTGCCCTGCGTCGTCGACCTGGCCACCATGCGGGAGGCCGTCCGCGACCTCGGCGGCGACGCCAGCAAGGTGAACCCGCTCGCCCCGGCCGAGCTGGTCATCGACCACTCCGTCATCGCCGACCTGTTCGGCCGTGAGGACGCCTTCGCCCGCAACGTCGAGCTGGAGTACGAGCGCAACAAGGAGCGCTACCAGTTCCTGCGCTGGGGCCAGACCGCGTTCAACGAGTTCAAGGTCGTCCCGCCGGGCACCGGCATCGTGCACCAGGTCAACATCGAGTACCTGGCCCGCACGATCATGGAGCGCAACGGCCAAGCGTACCCGGACACCGTGGTCGGCACCGACTCGCACACCACCATGGTCAACGGCCTGGGCGTGCTGGGCTGGGGCGTCGGCGGCATCGAGGCCGAGGCCGCGATGCTCGGCCAGCCGGTCAGCATGCTGATCCCGCGGGTCGTCGGCTTCAAGCTCTCCGGCGAGATGCCGGCCGGCACCACCGCCACCGACCTGGTGCTCACCATCACCGAGATGCTGCGCAAGCACGGCGTGGTCGGCAAGTTCGTCGAGTTCTACGGCCCCGGCGTGAGCGCCGTGCCGCTGGCCAACCGGGCCACCATCGGCAACATGTCCCCGGAGTACGGCTCCACCGTCGCGATCTTCCCGATCGACGCCGAGACCATCCGCTACCTGGAGCTGACCGGCCGCGACCCGCAGCAGGTCGCGCTCGTCGAGGCGTACGCCAAGGAGCAGGGCCTCTGGCACGACCCGAACCGCGAGCCGGAGTACTCGGAGCGCCTGGAGCTGGACCTCGGCACCATTGAACCGTCCCTGGCCGGCCCGAAGCGCCCCCAGGACCGGGTGCCGCTGGGCAGCGCCAAGACGCTGTTCCGCGGCGCGCTGACCGACTACGTGGCGGACGACTCCGCCGGTGAGCGTGACCTCAAGCCGGGCGTCGCCCGCGAGCAGCTGCCGCGCGGCGCCAACGGCCCGGCCGACGAGGCCAGCGCCGAGTCCTTCCCGGCCAGCGATCCGCCGGCCAACGAGTTCAGCGACCCGGCCGACGAGCCGCGCGACCTGGAGACGGCCGCGGCCGGCGCCGGCGGGCGCGCCACCAACCCGGTCCGGGTGACCAGCGCCGACGGCGTCGAGTACGAGCTGGACCACGGCGCCGTGGTGATCGCCGCGATCACCTCCTGCACCAACACGTCCAACCCGCAGGTGATGATCGGGGCGGCGCTGCTCGCCCGCAACGCGGTCGACAAGGGCCTGACCCGCAAGCCGTGGGTGAAGACCACCCTGGCGCCGGGCTCCAAGGTCGTCATGGACTACTACGACCGGGCCGGCCTCACGCCGTACCTGGACAAGCTCGGCTTCAACCTGGTGGGCTACGGCTGCACCACCTGCATCGGCAACTCCGGCCCGCTGCCGGAAGAGGTCTCCGCCGCGGTCAACGAGGGCGACCTCGCCGTCGTCTCGGTGCTGTCGGGCAACCGGAACTTCGAGGGCCGGATCAACCCGGACGTCAAGATGAACTACCTGGCGTCCCCGCCGCTGGTGGTGGCGTACGCGCTGGCCGGCACGATGGACATCGACCTGGCCAACGAGCCGCTCGGCGAGGACAGCCAGGGCAACCCGGTCTTCCTGCGCGACATCTGGCCGAACAGCACCGAGATCCAGGACGTCATCGCCCAGGCGATCGGCGCCACCGGCTTCAGCGCCGCGTACGCCGACGTCTTCGCCGGTGACGAGCGCTGGCAGTCGCTGCCCACCCCGACCGGTGACACGTTCGCCTGGGCGGACGACTCCACCTACGTCCGCAAGCCCCCGTACTTCGAGGGCATGCAGCAGGAGCCGAGCGCGGTCGTCGACATCACCGGCGCCCGGGTACTGGCCAAGCTGGGTGACTCGGTGACCACCGACCACATCTCCCCGGCCGGCTCGATCAAGGCCAACTCCCCCGCCGGGAGGTACCTCGCCGAGCACGGCGTGCCGCGCCACGAGTTCAACTCGTACGGCTCGCGCCGGGGCAACCACGAGGTGATGATCCGGGGCACCTTCGCCAACATCCGGCTGCGCAACCAGCTGGTCCCGGGCGTCGAGGGCGGCTTCACGGTCAACCACCTGACCGGCGAGCAGACCTCGATCTACGACGCCTCCACGGCCTACCAGGCCGCCGGCGTCCCGCTGGTCATCCTGGCTGGCAAGGAGTACGGCTCCGGATCGTCCCGCGACTGGGCGGCCAAGGGCACCATGCTGCTCGGCGTCCGCGCGGTCATCGCCGAGTCGTACGAGCGGATCCACCGCTCCAACCTGATCGGCATGGGCGTGCTGCCGCTGCAGTTCCCGGTCGACACGAACGCCGAGTCGCTCGGGCTCACCGGTACGGAGACCTTCTCCATCACCGGCGTGACGGCGCTGAACGACGGCGACACCCCGCGCACGGTGAAGGTCACCACCGACACCGGCGTGGAGTTCGACGCGGTGGTCCGGATCGACACCCCCGGTGAGGCGGACTACTACCGGCACGGCGGCATCCTGCAGTACGTGCTGCGTCGCATGATCGCCAGCTGACCTACCGGATCAGCGAAGGGCCCCTTCCCGCGCCAGCGGGGAGGGGCCCTTCTCGGCGTACCGGAGAAACTCAGCCGCCGGCGCGGCGGCGGGCCTCGCGGGTCTTCATCGCGTGTTCCAGCAGCGTGATGAGCACTTCCTTGCTCGACTCCCGGCGCCGCGCGTCGCAGAGCACGACCGGCACCCCCGGATCGAGGTTGAGCGCCGTCTGCACCTCGTCCAGTCGGAACTGCGTGGCGCCCTCGAAACAGTTCACCGCCACCACGAACGGTGTGCCCCGCCCCTCGAAGTAGTCGATCGAGGGGAAGCAGTCGGCCAGCCGGCGGGTGTCCGCGAGCACCACCGCGCCGATCGCGCCCAGCGCCAACTCGTCCCAGACGAACCAGAAGCGGTCCTGGCCGGGGGTGCCGAAGACGTAGAGCACCAGGTCGTCGCTGATGGTGATCCGGCCGAAGTCCATCGCGACGGTGGTGGTGCGCTTCTCCTCCACCCCGGAGAGGTCGTCGATGCCCACCCCGGTCTCGGTCAGCACCTCCTCCGTCCGCAGCGGACGGGTCTCGCTCACCGCGCCGACCATGGTGGTCTTGCCCACGCCGAAGCCACCGGCGATCAGGATCTTGATCGCCGTGGGCAGCGACGCGGCCCCCGCCGGCCGCTCAGAGGGCCCGTAGTCCATTGATAACCGCCTCGAAAACGCTGTCGTCGGGAAGGCCGGCGGGAGTGGCGCGCGGCTCACGGACCTGCACCAGACTGCGGGCCACCAGGTCGCCGAGGAGGACTCGGACGGTACCCACCGGCAGGTCGAGGTGGGCGGCGACCTCGGCCACGGACTGCATCCGCTGGCAGAGGCCGACGATGGCCATGTGCTCGGGGCCCAGCCCGGACTCCGACCCCACGTCAGTCCGGGTCGCCATCACCAGGGAGATCAGGTCGAACGTGCCGGTGACCGGGCGGGCCCGGCCACGGGTCACCGCGTACGGGCGCACCACCGGGCCCGCGTGGTCATCCACCCACTCGTGCTCCGCGGAGTCCCCCTGGCCGGTCATCGCGTCGGGGTCTCGCCGGTCGACTGCTCGGGTGTCCGGGTCGGCGAGGCGACGAACTTGCCGACCCGGGTCACCAACATCGCCATCTCGTACGCGATCAGGCCGACGTCGGCGTCCTCGGTCGCCAGCACCGCCAGGCAGGCGTTGCGCCCGGCCGCCGTGACGAAGAGGAACGAGGACTGCATCTCGATGATCGTCTGCTGCACCTGGCCACCGCCGAAGCGTTTGCCCGCGCCCCGGGCCAGGCTCTGGATGCCGGCCGCCATCGCCGCCAGGTGCTCGCCGTCGTCCCGGCTCAGTCCCTTCGAGGCGGCCATCAGCAGGCCGTCAGTGGAGAGCGCCACGGCGTGTTCCGCCTGCTTCACCCGGCCGACCAGATCGTCCAGCAACCACGTCAGGTCCGCGCTTGAAGCCGTCTTCTGCGCCACTCGTCGTCCTCTTCTCCCCCGGCTGGTGTCGCCGTTGCTCGTCTGCGCTCCGCCGTACCGGCCGGCACCGGGTGCCGCCCGGCCGGGTCGTCCTCAGGTCGCCGGCTCGTCGCCGGTGTCCGGCCCCGTTCCGCGGGTCGCCCCGCCCAGGAGTCGTGCTGCGTCGGTGCGGCCGCGCCGAGTTCCGCTCTGGTAGGAGCTCATCATCCGGCGGACCTGCTCCGGCGGACGCATCTCGTCGTCCTCCGGGTCAGCGTCCGACATGGACGGATCGTCACGCAGCTCCGGTGCGATGCTCGCCTGCCGGACCCGAACCGGCAGGCCGGAGTCGGTCCGGGCGGGTTCCGAGCCGGCGGCCGGTCCGTCGGCCACCGCCGCGGCGTGCGTCGGCGTCGGGGCGACGACGCCGTCCCCGAGGGACCGTCCGGCGGTGATCGGCAGGCCGGTAGGGAAGGTGGGGCCGTCCAGCCCCGGCGGCCCGGTCCGTCGCCTGGTACGAGCCGGCAGCCCCGACTCCGTGACCGGCGACTCGCCCGCCCCGTCCACGTCGGCCTCGTCGCTCTCGTCGGCCTCGTCGGCCCAAACGCGCACCGGGTCCGGCCGGGTCGGCGGCTCCTCCGACGTCGTCGCCGGACCCTCGGCCTCGGGGGTGGTCGGCTCGGCGAGCGCCACCGGCGCGCCCGGCTGCTCGCCGGTCGAGGCGGTCCGCCCGGGCGTGCTGTCCGCCGTGCCGCCACCCGCGCCGACCCGAAATCCGCCGGAGCTGATCGGGTCCGGGCCCTCGTCGGTGACCAGTTCCAGCGGGATCAGCACCACCGCGGTCGTGCCGCCGTACGCGGACTCCTTGAGCTGTACCCGCACGCCGTGCCGCTCGGTGAGCCGGCTGACCACGTACAGGCCGAGCCGGGCGGCGTTGGCCAGGTTCAGCTCGGACCGGTCGACGATCCGGTGGTTCGCGGCGGCGAGGTCCTCCTCGTTCATCCCGAGGCCCCGGTCCTCGATCTCGATGGCGAACCCGTTGCCGACCAGTTGGCCACGCACCTCGATGGTGGTGTGCGGAGGCGAGAACGACAGGCCGTTCTCGATCAGCTCGGCCAGCAGGTGGATAACGTCGCCGACGGCCCGGCCGGCCAGCGACACCGGGCCCAGCGGCAGCACGTTGACGCGGGTGTAGTCCTCCACCTCGGCCACCGCGCCGCGGACCACGTCGACCATCGGGACGTTGCGGCGCCACGCCCGGCCTGGGGCGGAGCCGGAGAGCACGATCAGGTTCTCCGCGTTGCGCCGCATCCGGGTGGCGAGGTGGTCGACCCGGAACAGGTCCTCCAGCTCCTCGGCGTCGTGCTCGCGGCGTTCCATCGCGTCGAGCAGGGTCAGCTGGCGGTGCACCAGCGCCTGGGTACGCCGGGCCAGGCTGAGGAAGACCTCGCGGACGCTGCGGCGCAGCTCGGCCTGCTCGACGGCGGTCCGGATCGCGGTCTCCTGCACCGCGTTGAAGGCCTTGCCCACCTGACCGATCTCGTCGTCGCCGAACTGCAACGGCGGCGCCTCCCGGGCGACGTCGACCTCCTCGCCCCGGCCCAGCCGCTCCACGACCCCGGGCAGCCGCTCGTTGGCCAGCCGGAACGCGGCCTCACGCAGCCGTTCGAGCTGCCGGACCAGCGATCGGGCGGTGGTGATCGACACCACGATGGACGCGATGACGGCGAGCAGGCCGAGGCCGGCCGCCAGCACCATCCGGATGATGACGCCGACCGCGACCGGCGTCGCCCGCTGCACCACGTCGTCGCCGCCGGCGAGCACCACCTGACCGGTCTCGCTGAGCGCGGACCCGATCGTGCCCTCCCAGGCGGCGACGGTCACCGGCACCCTGTTGTGGGCGCTCTGCATGACCCGGCTCTCCAGGTCGGCCAGCCGCACGTACGTCGGACCGGCCAGCATCCGCTCGTAGCGATCCTGGTCGGCGGCCGGGAGCCGGACGATGGACTGGCCGGCGGTGAATCGTCGGGCACCCACCACCTGGGCGAACTGCGCCTGCTCGGCGGGGGTGATCCGGCCAGCCGCCAGCACGCCGGCGAGCAGCGCGTCCTCCTGGGACAGCAACTCGCGGGCCCGGTTCAGGCCGATCAGCGCCGCAGTGTCCTCGGCCACCTGCTCGTCGTCGAGGTTGCCCAGCGCGTCGTAGACCCGGTAGATCCCCTCGATCAGCCCGGTGAAGGCGACACCCGCGCCCGCCCGGTCGATGCTCTTGTTGTCGACCGCGGCCCGGGTCGCGGGAAGCTCACCCAGCCCGGTGATCAGCTCGTCGATCCGCTGGTGCAGCTTGTCCGCGCCGAAGAGACCGACCTGCCAGTTCCCCGTGGACTTCGCGAACTCCGTGGTCAACTCGTCGGTGCGCTGCCGGACCTGGGCCAGTTCGGACCGCCGTTCGTCCCCGGAGCGGCCGAGGTAGCTCAGCGACGTCCGGCGCTCAAGCTGCAACTGGAGCAGCAGCGGCTCGGTGGGGTCGAAGACCCTGCTGTCCAGCGCCTGCACCCCGAGCAGGTTGATCCCGTCCCGTACGGTCACCCACGCGGTGAAGGACCAGAGCGCGACCAGGGAAGCGAGCAGGGCAACAACCTTGGTACGCAGGTTTGAGCTGCGGAAGCGCATTACACCGTCCCTGGCGTGGCCCGTGCGGATCGAGAGTCGGCGTGCCGCGACCTACACGCATCGACCCCGGCGCACGCTAGCAGTGTCACGGACGTCACTCAAGCGTTCCTGATCATGACGATAGCGTCCGGCGGCCGGTCGGCGCCGGCCCGGCCAGCTCGGGCCGGGCGGCGGCGAGATGCTGAGCGGCGACAACGGCCGAGCGGACGATGAGGACCGGAGCGTAAAGGTCCTTGTCGTGCCACAGTGGTGGGTCGTCCTGCCGGCCGGTCGTCGCGGACAGGTAGGCCACGCCCCGCCGCGCCGACTCGGCCACCCCGGGCCGCACCGGCCGGCTGACGCCGAGCAGCACGTGCAGCGCGTACGCGGTCTCCTCCCGACTGCCCGACCAGCGGCCCCACGACCCGTCGGCGCGTTGGGTGCCGACCACCCAGTCGACGGCCCGGTCCACCGACTCCGCCGCGACGGCGGCCGGCGCGTACCGGTCCAGCGCCATGACCAGGCACGAGGTGGCGTAGTACGGCGAGGCGTGCCAGCGGTCGCACCAGCGGCCGTCAGGGTGCTGCTGCTCCCGCAGCCAGCGGGCGAGGCGGAGCAGTCGACGGGCCGCGGGATCACCGTCGGCGGCGCTCCGGCCGGCATGCCAGCCGAGCGCCTCGAGCACGTGCGCGTTGGTGGTGACCGACCGGCCATCCTCCCCCGGCCAGGTGCAGAAGTGACCGTCCTGCTCGTAGCGGATCAGGCTGGCCGGGTGCACCGGGTGGCCGGCCCGGGCGAGCGCGTACAGCGTGACGGAGGTGGTGTCGGCGTCGGCCGGCAGCCCGGGTCCGGTCGGCGTGCCCTCCGGCCCGAGCGCCGCGGTCAGCTCGGCGATCAGGCTGGGCGCCGGACGGGCGCGCAGCCCCGCCCGGGCCAGGTTCGCCAGCACCCAGGACCGCTCGAAGACGGAGATCGGGGTGCAGCAGGGCACCGGCCCGTCGTGCCGCTGGACCGCCTCCTCCAGGTAGGCCACGCTCGGGTCGGTCGTGCCCCCCGGCTCGCCGAGCCAGGCGGCGGTGGCCGCGGGCGACGCGCCGACCGCGCCCACGACCGGTACGACGTCCGCGCGGTGCCGCGCGGCGGGCCCCAGCACCTCCAGGGCGTGCAGCAACTTCTGCGGCACGGGTCGACCGGCGGCGAGCAGTCCGCGCAGGGCGTCCAACCGCCGGCGGTCCATGCCGGCGGGCAGCAACAGGGGCGCCGTCGTGGGCAGCCACCGCGGGTCCGGCTGGTCGTCGAGACCGCGCAGGTGCCCGTTCACCGCGTCGACGAGGGTGGGCACGATCAGGTCGGCGGCGGGGGTGTCCGGCACCGACATCCGCAGGGCGGTACCGAGCCAACCGGAGAGCGCGGCCACTCCGCGCCGGGCGGCGGCGCGCAGCTCGTCCCGGGGCACCCCGGCGGGTCGGCCGGCCGCGAGGGTGCTCAGCAGGGCCTCGACCGCGCTCAGCGTGGGCACCAGCGCGTACCCCTCCGGCGCGCCCCAGCCGCCGTCGGCGCGCTGGTGGTCGACCAGGTGGCGCAGCCGCTGGTCGTGGCCGCGCAGCCAGGGTGCGAGGGTGACCAGCCGGCCGGTCTCGTACACCGAGGGGGTGAGCTGCCCGGCGGGCTGCCGGAGCAGGGCGGTGAGCAGGCCGTCCGCCGCGGTACGGTCCGGCGGGTCAGCACGGGCGGAGCGGCTGTCGTACTGGCGGGCATCGACCCACGGGGTGCTGGTCACAATGCTCCCCAGAAGTCGGCGGAGCGGTAGAACCCGCTGCTGAAGCCGATCTGCCGGGCCAGGTACCGGGCCTGCTCAGGGCAGCTGCGCTCCAGCGGGGCCAGCAGCTCCCCCGCCCGCGCCACCAGCTCGTCGATGCGGCGTTCCACCTGGCTCCGGTCGTCGACCAGCAGCAGGGCGTTGAGGTCCCCCCATCGCAGGTCCCGCTCGTACGTGCCGAGATCGTTGACGAGGCGCAGGATGCGCTGGACCTCGGCGCTGGCCTCGATGAGCGGGTCGAGGTGGGCGAAGGTGGCCGGGTCGCCGGAGTAGATCCAATGGGCGACGTTGACCACGGTGCAGGCCAGGTTGTCGGCGTTGTCCAGGTAGTCGTCGAGGCTCGGCAGCGCGACCGGGGCGCCGTCCGTCCCGGAGGCCTGCTTCCAGTCCCACTCCCGGGCCATGGCGTCGAGCACCTTGCGCAGCTCGGCCCGCCAGACGGGACGGAGATCGGGGAACGCCGCGACGGTGGCCAGTTCGTCGCGCAACTCCGCCAGGAAGCGGCCGAGCGGGTCATCCGCGGCGGGTACGCCGCCGTCGGCCACGGCCAGGCAGCGGACCGTGATCCGGTCGATCTCCGTACGGGAGGTGGCGACGTAGTCGACGAGCCAGTCCAGCGCGAAGCCCCAGAGCACGGCGCGGTTCGTGACCCGCAGTCGCGCGGCATCGCACCAAGGCGCGCCGAAGGCGATCGCCGCGGCGATGTTGCCGAACAGCGCCGCGTCGAACGGCCGGGCCGGGAAGAGCTCCGGGTACCCGGCCGCCAGCTCGGCGAGGTCGCGTTGCCCCCGCGCCGCCAGGGCCCAGATCCGGCCCTGCTCGGCCGCGACCCGCATCTGTTCGGGGACCACGTCGGTCAGCTGGGCGGACGGGGTCATGCGGTCCCGCCCAGGGCCGGCTCGAGCGTCACCTCCACCCGCTGCCGGGGGCGCAGCGCCGCAGCGACCTTGATCCCGGGCAGCTCCGGCCGGCGCAGCCGGAAGCGGTAGCGGCGCAGCACGGTGGCCACGATCAGCAGCGCCTCCAGGTAGAACAGGTGCATACCGAGGCACTGGTGCGGGCCCCCGCCGAACGGGAAGTGCGCGTACCGGTGCCGGCCGCGAACCCGCTCCGGCGCGAACCGGTCGGGGTCGAAGACCTCCGGCCGGTCCCAGAACATCGACATCCGGTGGGTGATGAGCGGACTGACCACGATGGTCGACCCGGCGGGGATGCGGACGCCGCCCACCACGTCCTCCTCGACCGCCCGCCGGGGGAAGAGCCAGCCGATCGGATAGAGCCGCAGCAACTCGTCCAGGACCTGCCGGGTGTACCGCAGCTCCTTGAGATGGGCGCCGCGGATCGGCCCGTCGCCGACCACCCGGTCGATCTCCTCGTTCAGCTGGGCGGCGACCTGCGGGGCCGCCTCGAGGTGCGGCCAGAGCCAGGTGAGGACGCTGATGGTGGTCTCGGTGGTGGTGGCGACCATGGCCACGGTGTCGTTGCGGACCTGCCACTCGTCGAGCCGGCGGCCATCGGGCGTACGGCCGCGCCAGAGCGTCGCGATGACGTCGTCGCCGTCGTCGTCGGCGGTCTCCCGGGAGGCCCGGACGATGGGCAGCAGCAGGTCGTCGATGGTCTGGACGGCCCGACGGAAGCTCCGGTCACCGGGCATCGGCACGGCCAGCGGGGCCCACGGTACGGCGATGCGGGGCATCACCGACCAGGCGATGACGTCCTGCGCCTCCATGATCCGCATGGCGTCGGGCACCGAGATCTTGTCGGCGAAGAAGACCCGCATGATGGCCCGGCAGACGATCCGGGCCTGCTCGACGCCCATGTCGACCGGGCTTCCGGACCGGGCCGGCGCGTCCAGCTCGGCGACCGCGTCGTCGATCACCTCAGCCAGGGTGTCCACCAGCGAGTCGATCCGCCGGGCGGTGAAGAGGGGTTGCAGGATGTGCCGGCTGTCCGTCCAGTGTCGACCGTCGCTGAGGATCCCCTCGCCGAACAGCCGCTTGAGCGGTCGCCACTGGAGCCCGTCCCCAGCGCGCACGTAGTTGTCGGACCGCTCACGCAGCACCCGTTGCAGGTGCTCGGGGTGGGTGACCAGGAAGGGCCGGAACGCGCCGAGGTTGAGTCGGACGACCTCCCCCCGGGACCGCTCGCCGCAGTCCACGAGCGCCCGGGCCGGATCCCGGAGCAGGCCGGGCAGGATCTGACGTAACGGCATCGAGTCCGCTCGCCGGGTACCGGCCTGCCTGGCTGCTGCTTCCACCTGCTGCGGGCCCCCTTCGGGCAACGGTTTGTGGTCGGACGACTGTGCCGAGTCACGGTCCCGGGAAGCATGACACCGTCCGAGCAATTTTCTCTAGACGGTGAAAGAAGAATTTTCGCAGTGGAAAGTTTTATAGTCCACAAAGGATGCCGTCGGGACAGCTCAACGGCGCAACTCCCGCCGGTACCGCCACTCGCGGCCGACCACTCGGTAGCCCAGTCGGCGGTTGACGGCAAGCATCGCCTCGCTCTCGGCGTCGTTGCTGGTCACCGCGTGCCGATAGCCGGCGTGCCACGCCCGGCGCAGGCCGGCCAGCTTGACCGGACGCGCGAGGCCCATTCCGCGGTACGCGCGCCGGGTGCCGGTCATGCCCGACTGGTAGCGGTCCCGCCCGTCGGTCAGCGCAAAGCTGAACGCCACCACCACATCATCCACCAGCGCCACCGAGGTCAGTGAGCGATCCAGGTCCGGTCGATCCCAATAGGCGGCTCGCCAGTCGTCGTAGGAGATCTCGTCCATCCCCACCTCGCCGGGCTCGTCCCGGGAGACGTCAAGGTCCGCCGCGTAGAGAGCCTTCGGGTCGGCCAGCTCCGCCGCCGAGGTGAGCCGGACCCCGGACGGCGCCGGAACCTGCGGCAGCTCGGTCGCGGCCAGGTCGAGGTGGAGCAGCCGGGCCAGCCGGCCGCGCCGGTAGCCGCGCCGCTCGGCCAGGGCGATCGCCGCCGGATCGTCGGCCACCTTGGCGTACGCGGTCAGCACGCCCAGCCCCGCGAGCCGCTCCTCAGCGGCGGCCAGCAGCGCGGCACCGGCGCCCCGGCCGCGGCGGTGCGGGTGCACGGTGACGTTGGCGAAGCCCAGCCCCGGCTCCGCGCTCTCGTGGAGCAGCCCGGTCCGCGCCACGCCCACCAGCTCCCCGGCAGACTCGGCGACGAGCGCGGCATGACGCTCGGCCGCCGGCGCCGAGGTGGCCTGCCAGCCAAGCAGCTCCGGCGTGACCACCTGGTACGGCGCGCCGGCCCGGAGCGCCGCCGCGGCGGCGCGGGCGTCGGCGGACCGGAAGGCACGGATGATGACGGCCATCGCCGGCAACCTACCCTTGCGCCACCACGCCCGAGCACCCCGCCACCGGATACCGTCGGGCGTCGGCGCCGCCCGGTTCGGGGCGTGCCGGCGGGGAGAACGTGGGCGTGTCCGGGCGGCCTGTGCCAGGCTCATGGGCATGGACGACAAGACCATCCTGAACCGGATCTCCGAACTGGTCGACGAGGAGCACCGGCTCCGCTCCGCCGCGCAGGAGCACGAGTCCGGCACCGACGACGAGGCCAAGGAACGGCTGCGGGCGTTGGAAGAATCCCTCGACCAGTGCTGGGACCTGCTGCGCCGCCGCCGGGCGGCCCGGCAGGCGCACGGCGATCCGGACGCTCAGGGCGAGCGGCCGGTGCCGGCGGTCGAGCGCTACCTCCAGTGAACCCGGGTCCCGGGCGGGGCGACCCGCCCGGGACCCCGTCGGCTCAGCGGACGCCCGCCTCCCGCAGCAGCAGCCCGGTCAGCTCGGCCGGATCGGCCTCGGGCGCCGGCAGCCCGCGCGCGACGAACCACGCGCCGACCACCCGGACGTCCCGGGCGAGGAACTCCGGACCCTGCGGGTTGGCCACCACGTCGACCACCTGCGGCAGGTCGATCATGACCAGCCGTCCCCGGTGCACCAGCAGGTTGTACGGGGACAGGTCGCCGTGCGCGTACCCGGCGCGGGCCAGCACGACCAGGGCGTCGACCAGTTGCTCCCACAGGTCGCGCAGCTCGGCCGGTTCCGGGCGGAGCTGGGCCAGCCGCGGCGCGGCCTGCCCCTCGTCGGCGTCGCCGACGAACTCCAGCATCAGCTCGGTGCCGAGCAACTGCACCGGGTAGGGCACGGCGATCCGCCCGGACTCGGCGCCGATCTCCCAGAGCCGGGCCAGCGCCGCGAACTCGGCCGCCGCCCACTGCCCGGCGATCATCTGCCGGCCGAACGCGGTCCGCCCGGCCATCGCCCGGTTCTCCCGGGACCGACGGACCCGCCGCCCCTCGAGGTAGCCGGCGTCGCGGTGGAAGAGCCGGTGCTGGGCGTCCCGGTAGCGCTTCGCCGCCAACAGGCAGGACCGGCCGGTCTCCGGCACGGCCCGGCGGACGAGGTGGACGTCCGCCTCCTTGCCGGTCTTCAGCACGCCGAGCTCGGTGTCCTTCGCGGCCAGTTCGGTGACCAGCCACTCGGGGTGGGGTTCCGGCCCGTGCACGGCCTCGTCCCAGGAGGACCAGCGGTCCTCGGGCTCGGGCTCGTCGTCGGGCTCGGTGAGGGCCGGCTCGGTGGGCCGGCCGTGCTTCAGGTAATACGGTTCGTCGTCGTCGAAGCGGCTCTTGCCGCGGCCACGGCGCTCGCGCGCCGGGAGGTCGTGTTCACGCACGGGTTCGGTGATCCCTTGGTCGAGGCTGGTGGAGGCAGGTGGAACGACCCTGCAAAGACGGCCATGACCGACCTCCTCTCCTCGACCGGGGCGTCGCCCGGCTGCGCCCTCGCGCGGCACCATGCTCGCCACCGGCCCGCCGCCGGTCAACCGAATTACGGAAACCGGGCCAGCGACCGGGGGCGGCTCAGCCGGCGAGCACGGTGGCCACCGCGGCGATCAGACCGTCCACCGTGCGGGTGGGCGCGAACCGGTTGTCCGCCCAGCTCCGGCCCCGGTGCAGCCAGACGCTGGGCAGGCCGACCGCGGCCGCCCCGCCGATGTCGGCCTCCGGGCTGTCCCCCACCACCCAGGCGCCACGCAGCGGCATCCGGGCGCGCTGGGCGGCGAGCGCGAAGATCCTCGGGTTGGGCTTGCTGACCCCGGCCTCCTCGGAGATCACCCACTCCGCGACGTACCGGTCCAGCCCGGTCCGGCGGATCTTCGCGTCCTGCTGGCGTACCGCGCCGTTGCTGACCACGACGGGCACCCAGCCCGCGTCGTCGGCGATCCGCAGCGCGCAGGCGACCAACGGGTCGAGCCGGGTGTTCGCGACCAGCCCGTCGTGCAGCTCGTCGACCAGGTCGATCGAGGGGATGCGCAGGTCGTACCGGTCCCGGATGGCGTCCGCGACGTCCCACCGGTCGGTCAGCCCGTCCGCGTCGACGGAGAGCAGCCAGTCGATGTCGGCGGGCGGCGCCCCGACGCTGTCCAGGAAGCGCACTCCCCACGCGCGGAACGCCCCGGTCCGGTCGAGCAGGGTGTTGTCCAGGTCCAGCAGGAGCAGCGGCACTCGCGCACCCTACGGGACCGAGGTGTGCGCCCGACAGGGCCGGGCGCACTCGCGCCGTCGGTCAGCCGGCCAGCACCGTTCGGGGGAGCCCGTCGTCAGCGGGACGGTCGCCCAGCATGGTGTGCGCCGCCCGGGTGGCCGCCAGCGCCGCCGGGTCCAGGGTGGCCAGCAGTACGTCCTCGCCCGCGTCGGCGCCGCGGGTCAGCGGACGGCCCTCCGGGTCGTACACCGCCGCGCCGCCGTTGAACCGCCACGGGTCGGCGCCGCCGACGGCGTTGGCGAAGACGACGTACATGGTGTTGTCCAGGGCGCGGGCGGCGTAGTAGAGGTCGCGCCGGTGCTGCGAGCCGGCCAGGTAGCCGCTGGGGCAGAGGTAACCGTGCGCGCCGTCGGCAGCGGCGGCCCGGCCGTGCTCGGGAAAGCAGCCGTCGTAGCAGATGCCCAGGCCGAACCGCCAGCCGTCGACCAGCAGGGTGGCGCCGCGCCGGCCCGCGTCGAACAGCTCACGCTCGCCGCCCCAGATCTGCTGCTTGTCGTACGCCGACCGGGCGACGCCGGCGGTGTCGACGACGAGGCAGGAGATGGTCCGCCGGCCGTCGGGGTGCCGGACGGCGGCGCCCACCACCACCGTGGTCCCGGCGCCCCGGGCGGCCTGCCGCAGCGGGTCGAGCCGCGGATCGTCAACCAGCCCGTCCGCGGCGGCGGCCAGGTCGGTGCCGGTGGGGTCGGCGGCCAGGGTCGGCGGGTGGTACGCCGGCAGGAACAGCTCCGGCAGCACGGCGATCCGGGCGCCGGCGGCCCGGCCGACCAGCCTCGCGGCGGTGGCGGCGTTGCCGGCGACGTCACCGGGGACCGGCTCGGCCTGCACGGCCGCCACGGTCAGCGGGTGCGCGGGCAGTGGGGTGGCCTGGTTCACGGGGGGATCCTAGACCGCCCGACCCGGCGCCGACTCTCCCGAACCCAAGCCGTACGTACGGTTTGCATCGTCCCGGGGCACCTGACACGATCGTTCCGTGCCCAGAGTAAGTCAGGACCAGCTCGACGCGCGCCGGCAGGAGATCCTCGGCGCCGCGCGGGCGTGTTTCGCCCGGCACGGCTACGAGGGCGCCACCGTACGGCGCCTGGAGGAGGCCACCGGGCTGTCCCGGGGCGCGATCTTCCACCACTTCCGGGACAAGGACTCGCTCTTCCTGGCCGTCGCCGAGGACGACGCCGCCGCGATGGTGGCGACCGTGGCCCGCAACGGTCTGGTGCAGGTCATGCGGGACCTGCTCGCCCGGGCCGTCTCCCCGGACACCACCGGCTGGCTGGGCAGCCAGCTGGAGGTCTCCCGGCGGCTGCGCACCGACCCGGCCTTCGCCCGGCGCTGGGCGGAACGCTCCGCCGCGATCGCCGAGGCCACCCGGGACCGGCTGGTCCGCCAGCGGGAGGCCGGGGTGCTCCGCGAGGACGTGCCGATCGACGTGCTCGCCCAGTTCCTGGAGCTGGCGTACGACGGGCTGGTGCTGCACCTGGCGATGGGCCGCCCGGCCGGGGACCTGGGGCCGGTGCTCGACCTGGTCGAGGAGGCGGTCCGCCGCCGCTGACCGGCCCGGCGCCGGTACGCCCCGCCGAATCTCGGTCTGGTAACTCGGTCCGCGGGCCGGACCACCGGTGGCGGGTCTGCTCCACAATGGGGCCGCGTTCCCTCGCGCGACAGGAGCAGAACATGACCGTTCTCGCCGCCCCGGGCGACACCTGGGGCATCCCCGGCCCGGTTTTCCTGCGCTGGTACCTCGTGGCGGTGGCGGCGGTGCTCGTCGGCACCCTGGTTCACCGCTTCCGCACCCTCGCCGGCACGTCCGCCGACGGCGTCGGGCAGCTCGGGCCGCAGCAGGTGGCGTACCTCAACGGCGGCGACCAGCTCGCGGTCTGGACGGCGCTCGGCGGGCTGCGGCGCGGCGGCGTGGTGGGCGTCCGGCCCGACCGGCGGCTCACCACCGGCGCCTCGATGCCCGCCGGGGTCACCCCGCTGGACCAGGCGATCTACAACGCGGCCGGCAAGCACGTCCACGCCCGGGAGCTGCGCCGCGACGAGTGGGTGGTCCGGGCGCTCGAACAGCTCCGCGACGGTCTGCAGGAACGCGGGCTGGCGCTCGCCCCGGCCCGTCGGGCCGCCGCCCGGCGGGGTCCGATACTGCTGGCCGCCCTGCTGGTGCTCGGCGGGATCCGGCTCTTCGTGGGGCTGTCGAACGGTCGCCCGGCCGGCTTCCTGATGCTCACCCTGGTCCCGGTCTTCGTCGCCGTGGTGCTGCTCAGCCGGGTGCCCTGGCGGACCCGCGCGGCCGACCGGGCGCTGCGCGAGCTGCGCCGCCGGCACACCTACCTGGCACCCGCCTCGGCGCCCGCGTACGCCACCTACGGCCCGTCGGACGCGGCGATGGGGGTGGCGCTGTTCGGCACCGCGACCCTGTGGACGATGGACCCCGGCTTCGCCGAGCAGGCGGAGATCCAGCGCCAGGCGATCTCCGGCAGCTCGTCGGGCGGAGGCAGCTCCTGCAGCGGCGGCAGCACCAGCTCCTGCGGCGGGGGCAGCTCCTGCGGAGGCGGCGGCGGCTGCGGCGGCGGAGGCGGGTGCGGCGGATGACCGGGCCGCACGGGGTGGGCATCGGCTGGCGGCCGGAGATCGCCGGATTCGTGGCCGACCTGCCCCGGCTGCGCTTCGTCGAGGTGGTCGCCGAGACGGTGGCCCCCGCGGGGCCGCTGCCCGCCGGTCTCGCCGAGCTGCGCGGGCGCGGGATCACCGTCGTACCGCACGGGGTGAAGCTCTCCCTCGGCGGCGCCGAGCCGGTGGATCCGGCCCGGCTGGCCCACCTGGCCGGGGTGGCCGCGCGGGTCGACGCGCCGCTGGTCAGCGAGCACATCGCGTTCGTCCGGGCCGGTGGGCTGGAGGCCGGGCACCTGCTGCCGCTGCCGCGCAGCCGGGAGGCCGTCGCCGCGGTGGTGGCGAACGTCCGGCGGGCCCAGGCCGAGCTGCCGGTGCCGATCGCGTTGGAGCCGATCGCCGCGCTCTTCGACTGGCCGGACGACGAACTGGACGAGGCGGCCTTCCTGACCGAGATCCTGGACGCCACCGGGGCGCTGCTGCTGCTGGACGTGGCCAACGTGCACGCCAACGCCCGCAACCGGGGCGCGGATCCGCTGGCGCTGCTGGACCGGCTGCCGCTGGACCGGGTCGCCTACGTGCACGTGGCGGGCGGGGCCGACCAGGGCGGTTTCTACCACGACACGCACACCGACCCGGTCCCCGCCGAGGTGCTCGACCTGGTCGGCGAGCTGTGCGCCCGGCACCGGCCGCCGGCCCTGCTGCTGGAGCGCGACGGGCACTACCCGCCGGCGGCGGAGCTGCGCGGCGAACTCGACGCGCTCGCCGCCGCCGCCGGGTTCCCGGTGGTCACGTGACCGGGGGCGACCTGGCCGCGCGGCAGGCGGAGCTGGTCGCGGCGCTGGTCGCCGGGGGTCCGCTGCCGGCCGGGTTCGCCCCCGCGCCGGTCGACGCCGCGCGCCGGGCGTTGCTGCGCAAGCGCGGCGGCGACGTGGCCCGGCACTGGCCGCTGCTCGCCGCGGGACTGGGTGCGGCCTGGCCGGCGACGTTCGGCGGCTGGGCGGCGGGCCGCCCCACGAACGGGTCGCTGCGCGACGGCTGGGACCTGGCCCGGGAGCTGCGCGATCGCGGCACGCTGCCGGCGCTCGGCGCGGAGGAGTTGGCCGCCCGGGAGGCCGCCGCCCGCTACGACGGCCACCGCCCGCCCCGGCCGCGCCGGCTCCCGGCCGTGGGCCGGGCCGGCGGCGCCGTCGCGGTGCAGCTGGCGGGTCGGGTACGCCTGCTGCGCCCCGCCTCCCGCTGAGCCGGCTGGCGCGGCGATCCGGCGTACGGCAGGATCGGCCGCATGGATCTCGGACTGGCTGACCGGGTGTACGTGCTCACCGGCGCTTCCCGTGGCCTGGGCTTCGCCACCGCGCAACACCTCGTCGCCGACGGCGCCCGGGTGGTGCTCTCGGCCCGCACACCGGAGCAGGTGGCCGCCGCGGTCGAGGCGCTCGGCGGCCCGGAGCGGGCGATCGGGCTGAGCGCCGACCTGACCGATCCGGAGACGCCGCTCCGGCTGGTCAGCGCCGCCCGGGAGCGGTTCGGCCGGCTCGACGGCGCGCTCGTCTCGGTCGGCGGACCGCCGCCGGGCACCGCCGCCCAGGTGACCGACGAGCAGTGGCGGGAGTCCTTCGAGACGGTCTTCCTCGGCACCGTCCGCACCGTCCGCACGGTCGCCGCCGCGCTCACCGACGGCGGCGCGATCGGGCTGGTGCTGTCCACCTCGGCCCGCAGCCCGGTACCCGGCCTCGGTATCTCCAACGGCCTGCGCCCCGGCCTGGTCGGGGCGGCCAAGGACATGGCCGACGAGTACGGCGCCCGCGGGGTACGCGTGATCGGCCTGCTGCCCGGGCGGATCATGACCGACCGCAGCCAGCAGCTCTTCGCCGCCACCGGCGACGCCGAGCGAGCACGCGCCGAGGCGGAGGCCGGCATCCCGCTGCGCCGGATCGGCGAGCCCGCGGAGTTCGGCCGGGTGGCCGCGTTCCTGCTCTCCCCCGCCGCCAGCTACCTCACCGGGGCCACGGTGCCGGTCGACGGCGGCGCGCTGCGCGGCCTGTGACGACGAACCGGTGACGGACGGACATCCGGCAGCGCCGGAGCCGCCCGGCGACGGGCGGGCGGCAGCGTCCGGCCGGCGCCGACGGCGGGCAGCCCCGGAGCGGGCCGACGCTGATCCGGCGGCGGCTTCCGGCGGGCGCCGGCGGGCCGGTGAACCGATCGACGGCGGTATGGCGATGGTGCCGTCCGCCACCCGCCGCGGCCCGCGGCCCACCCGCGAGGAGCTGGCCGCGGCGGCGGACCGGACGATCCCGGATGTGATCGCACCGCGGCTGGACGTGCTGTTCGTCGGGATCAACCCGGGGCTCTGGTCGGCGGCGACCGGCTGGCACTTCGCCCGGCCGGGCAACCGGTTCTGGCCGGCGCTGCACCGCGGCGGCTTCATCCCGCGCCAGCTGCACCCCAGCGAGCAGGGCGAGCTGCTCGACTGCGGGCTGGGCATCACCAACATGGTCGCCCGGGCCAGCGCCCGGGCCGACGAGCTGACCGCCGACGAGCTGTTGGCCGGCGCGGACCTGCTCACCGCGAAGGTCGCGCGGTACCGGCCGCGGTGGGTGGCGGTGGTCGGGGTGACCGCGTACCGGATCGGCTTCACCCGGCCGAAGGCGGCCTTCGGCCCGCAGCCGGAGCTGCTCGCCGGCGCCCGGCTCTGGGTGCTGCCCAACCCGAGCGGGCTGAACGCGCACTTCACCGTGGCGACGCTGGGTGCCGCCTTCGCCGAGCTGCGCGCCGCGACGACCGCCGGCTGAGCTCCGGTGGCGGGCGCCGCCGGGTCAGTTCGCGGCGGCGGGCGGCATCGCCTCGTCGGCCACGTAGGTCGCCATCGGCATGGTGATCACCGGCTCCGGGCCGGTGGCGTCGACGAACGGGGTGGGCGAGTCGGCGACCGCGAACTGGGTGCGGTACAGCTCGGCGTAGAGGCCGCCGACGGCGACCAGCTCGTCGTGCCGACCCCGCTCGACGATCCGCCCCTCGTCGAGGACGAGGATCTGGTCGGCGTCCCGGACGGTGGAGAGCCGGTGCGCGATCACCAGCGCGGTACGCCCGGTCAGCGCCACCGACAGCGCCCGCTGCACGGCGGCCTCACTCTCCGAGTCGAGGTGCGCGGTGGCCTCGTCGAGGATCACGATCGACGGGGCCTTGAGCAGCAGCCGGGCAATGGCGATGCGCTGCTTCTCGCCGCCGGAGAAGCGGTAGCCCCGCTCCCCCACGGTGGTATCCAGCCCGTCCGGCAGGGACCGGACCAGGTCGGCGACCTGCGCCCCGGCCAGGGCGGCCCAGATCTCGTCGTCGGTGGCGTCCGGCTTGGCGTAGCGCAGGTTCTCCGCGATGGTCTCGTGGAACAGGTGCGAATCCTGGGTGACGACGCCGATCTCGTCGCGCAGCGACGCGAGGGTGGCGTCCCGGACGTCGACGCCGCCGACCACGACCTGGCCGTCGCTGACGTCGTAGATCCGGGAGATGAGCATGGACAGCGTCGACTTGCCGGCGCCCGAGGGGCCGACCAGGGCGACCATCTGCCCGGGCTCGACGGCGAACGAGACGCCCTTGAGGACCGGTTCGTTGACCGTGCGGTCCAGGGTGGCGACCTCCTCCAGGGAGGCCAGCGACACCTCCGCCGCGCTGGGGTAGCGGAATCGGACGTCGCGGAATTCCACCCGGCCGTTGCCCCGGGGTACGGGCACCGCGCCGGGCTTCTCCTCGATGCCGGGGCGCAGGTCGAGCACCTCGAAGACCCGGTCGAAGGAGACCAGCGCGCTCATCACGTCCACCCGGACGTTGGACAGCGCGGTCAGCGGCCCGTACAGGCGGGTGAGCAGCAGCGCGAGGGTGACCACCGTGCCGGCGCTGACCGCACCGGTGACCGCCAGCCAGCCGCCGAGACCGTAGGTGAGCGCCTGGGCCAGCGAGGCCACCAGCAGCATGGCGACGAAGAAGGTGCGGGAGTACATCGCGGACTGGATGCCGATGTCACGGACCCGTTCGGCCCGGCCGGCGAACCGGCGGGCCTCGACGTCCGGCGAGCCGAAGAGCTTGACCAGCAGGGCCCCGGCCACGCCGAACCGCTCGGTCATGGTCGCGTTCATCTTCGCGTCGAGGTTGTACGACTCCCGGGTGATCTCGGCGAGCCGCTTGCCCACCCGCCGGGCCGGGATGATGAAGATCGGGAGCAGGATCAGCGACAGCACCGTGATCTGCCAGGAGAGCGTGAACATCACGCCGGCGGTGAGCACCAGCTGGATGACGTTGCTGACCACCCCGGACAGCGTGGAAGTGAAGGCCCGCTGGGCGCCCAGCACGTCGTTGTTGAGCCGGCTGACCAGGGCGCCGGTCTGGGTGCGGGTGAAGAACTGCAGCGGCATCCGCTGCACGTGGTCGTAGACCCGGGTGCGCAGGTCGAGGATGATCCCCTCGCCGATCCGCGCGGAGTACCAGCGCTGGGCGAGCGAGAAGAGCGCGTCGGCGACCGCCAGCGCGGCGATCACCAGGGCGAGCCGGACCACCGTCGAGCCCGCCTCGGTACCGCCGCGGTTGATCGCGTTGATCACGTGACCGGCGAGCACCGGGGTCGCCACCCCGATGACCGCGGAGATCACCACGGTGACCAGGAAGACCACGATGTCCCGCCGGTACGGCTCGGCGAAGGCGACGATCCGCCTGGCGGTGCCGCGCTTGAGCTGGTGGCTGGAGACCTCGTCGCGGCTGCGCATCGACCGGAGCATGCTCCAGCCGCCCATGCCGCCACCGGCCATCGGGTTGGACACTCGTCACCTCCGGGGTCGTCGGCAGCGGAGAACCGTCGGGTCAATTCTCCCGACGACTACGACAACCTCGCGAGTAACCCGGATCTTCCCGAACGGTCCTTACTACTATTCCCCCCGGCCGGCCAGGTCCCGCAGCCGACGGGTCTGCGCCTCCCGCTCGGCGCGCTGCTGCTCGGCGTGGGTACGCCCGGCAGCGCCGGCGAGCAGCGCCTTGATCTCGACCACCGCGTCCCGGTCGCCGGCCAGCAGGCCGGCGGTGAGGTCCCGCACCGCGCCGTCCAGCTCCACGCGGGGCACGACGAGGTTGGCGAGCCCGATCCGGTCTGCCTCGGCGGCGTCCATCCGGCGGCCGGTGGCACAGATCTCCAGGGCGCGGGCGTAGCCGACCAGCTCCACCAGACGCTTGGTGCCGGCGAGGTCGGGGACCAGGCCGAGGGTCACCTCGGCCATGGAGAACGTGGCGTCCTCGGCGAGCACCCGCAGGTCGCAGGCGAGGGCGAGCTGGAACCCGGCGCCGATGGCGTGCCCCTGCACGGCGGCCACCGAGATCACGTCGGGGCGGTGCAGCCAGGTGAAGCCGGCCTGGTACGCGGCGATCCGGTCGGCGCACTCCTGCTCGGGCAGGGTGGACAGCTCGGCGAAGGACCCGGGACCGGAGGCGCCGGCCACCGACAGGTCAAGACCGGCCGAGAACGCCCGCCCCTCGCCGCGCACGACGACGACACGGACGTCGCCGGGCAGGTCCCGGGAGAAGTCGCTCATGGCGCGCCACATCGCCGGGGTCTGGGCGTTGAGCACGTCGGGCCGGCACAACGTGACCGTGGCGACCGGCCCGTCGCAGTCGAGTCGTACCCCGGTCGTCTCGGCGGTCACCGGACGACCCGGAGCACGACGCTGATGGACGACGCTGGTGGCCGGGTCACGCCTTCTTGCGGCGCCGGGCGCCGCCGCGCTGCCGCAGCTGCACTCCGGACTCGGTGAGCACCCGGTGGATGAACCCGTAGGAACGGCCGGTCGAGGCGGCCAGGGCGCGGATGCTCTCACCCGAGGTGTACCGCTTTACCAGGTCCTTGGCGAGCGTCTGACGCTCGGCTCCGACGATCCGGCGACCCTTCTCAGTGCTGGTGGCTGTGCCAGTGGAGGCCATGCTGATTCCTCACGTCGCAGACTGTGCGGTTCGGATACGGTCCCACCTATTAGACCGTCTCGAACGATCATGCGCCAGATATCAACTCTTCGCCAACCGACACGCTATGCGATGTCAGCTTCCCGATAGAGTGATCCTCCTGACCGGCTGACGGCCCGCCGCCCGACCGTCCCGCCGCGCCGTCCGTCCGACCGATCGATCATGGTTCGTCGGCTCGGCCCGACGCCCCCGTACGCTGCCTCGGGTGACCGACCTGCCCGCCACCGCGGCCGCCGCGGCCGCCGTCTTCGCCGCCACCAACATCGATGACATCGTCGTGCTGACGGTGCTCTTCGTGGCGGCCCGGCAGGCCGGGCGGCCCCGCCCCTGGCACATCGTGGCCGGCCAGTACCTGGGCATCGGCGCGCTGGTCGGCGCGGCGGTGGTGGTCGCCGCCGGGCTGCTGGTCGTCCCGGACCCGTGGACCGGCCTGCTCGGCCTGCTGCCGATCGGGCTGGGGATCCGCGCACTGCTGAACCGGGCGGACGCCGACGCACCGCCGGCCGTCGTCGTCGGCGGCCTGCTCGGGGTGGCCGGGGTGACGATCGCCAACGGGTCGGACAACATCGCCGTCTACGTGCCGGTGTTCCGGTCCCTCGACCTGGGCGCCGGGCTGGTGTTCCTGCTGGTCTTCGCCGCGCTGGTGGCGGTCTGGTGCGCGGCCGCCGCCGGGCTGGGCAGTCATCCCCGGGTGGTCCGGCTGATCGGCCGCGCCGGCCACTGGCTGGTCCCGGCCGTGTTCATCGGGATCGGCGTGGTGATCCTGGTCAGCTCCGGCGTCCTCGCCTGGCTGGCCGGCCTCGCCGGCTGACCCGACCCCGCCGACCGACCCCGGCCGCGGCGGACGGCCGCGACCGGGCGGTCCGGGTCAGGCCAGCTCGACCAGTTCGAGGAGGTCGTCACTCCAGGCGTCCTCGTCACCGTCGGGCAGCAGGATCGCCCGGTCCGGCTTGAGCGCCAGCACCGCGCCCGGGTCGTGGGTGACCAGCACGATCGCGCCCGGGTACCGGGCGATCGCGTCGAGCACCTGCTCCCGGCTGACCGGGTCGAGGTTGTTGGTCGGCTCGTCGAGCAGCAGCACGTTGGCGCCGGAGCAGACCAGGGTGGCCAGCGCCAGCCGGGTCTTCTCGCCGCCGGAGAGCACCCCGGCCGGCTTGTCGACGTCGTCGCCGGAGAAGAGGAACGCGCCCAGGATCTTGCGCAGGTCCGTGTCGGTCTGGTCGCTGGCCGCGCTGCGCATGTGCTCCAGGATCGTCCGGTCCACGTCCAGCGTCTCGTGCTCCTGGGCGTAGTAGCCGAGCCGCAGCCCGTGCCCGGCGTGCACCTCGCCGGTGTCCGGCTCGAGCAGGCCGCCGAGCATGCGCAGCAGGGTCGTCTTGCCGGCGCCGTTGAGGCCCAGGATGGCCACCCGGGAGCCGCGGTCGACCGCCACGTTGACGTCGGTGAAGATCTCCAGCGACCCGTACGACTTGGACAGGCCGGTCGCGGTGAGCGGGGTCTTGCCGCACGGCGCCGGGGTGGGGAAGCGCACCTTGGCCACCTTGTCGGCGTGGCGTACCTCCTCCAGGCCGGAGATCAGCTTCTCGGCGCGGCGGGCCATGTTCTGCGCGGCGACCGTCTTGGTGGCCTTGGCCCGCATCTTGTCGGCCTGGGCCATCAGGGCGCCGGCCTTCTTCTCGGCGTTGGCCCGCTCCCGGCGGCGACGCCGCTCGTCGGTCTCCCGCGCCTCCAGGTACGCCTTCCAGCCCAGGTTGTAGACGTCCACCACCGAGCGGGTGGCGTCGAGGAACCAGACCTTGTTGACCACCGATTCCAGCAGCGAGCCGTCGTGGGAGATCACGATCAGGCCACCCTTGTGGTTGGCGAGGAAGCCGCGCAGCCAGGTGATCGAGTCGGCGTCGAGGTGGTTGGTGGGCTCGTCGAGGAGCAGGATGCCGCCGCCGTTCTCACCGGCGTCGCGGAACAGGATCCGGGCCAGCTCGATCCGGCGGCGCTGACCGCCGGACAGGGTGCCGATGGTCTGCGCGAGCGCCCGGTCGGGCAGCCCGAGGTTGGCGCAGATCCGGGCCGCCTCGGCCTCGGCGGCGTACCCGCCCAGGGCGGCGAACTGGTCCTCCAGGGCGCCGTAGCGGCGGACCAGCTTCTCGTCGGTGTCCTCGGCGAGCTTGGCCTCCAGCTCCTGCATCTGCGCCATCAGCACGTCCAGCCCGCGGGCGGAGAGCACCCGGTCGCGCCCGGTGACCTCCAGGTCGCCGGTCCGCGGGTCCTGCGGCAGGTAGCCGATCGCGCTGCGCCGGTCGATCTGCCCGCCGTACGGCTGTCCCTCGCCGGCCAGCACCTTCAGGGTGGTGGTCTTGCCGGCGCCGTTGCGCCCGACCAGACCGATCCGGTCACCCGGCTGCACCCGCAGGGTGGTGTCGGACAGCAGGATCCGGGAACCGGCGCGCAGTTCCAGGCCGGTGGCACTGATCATTTCGGGGCACTCGCTCTCGGGATTCCGGAAGGGCTGACTCAGGGCACGCGAAAGCGCCGGCGGGTTCGTTGTTCCCGTCGGCGCGGGGCGGTTCAGCCTTCGCAGCGCAGCACCCGCCAAGTGTACCGGGCCCGCTCGGTCACCCCCGTCGGATTACCGCGCAAGATCATCGGGTACCGAAAACCTCGTCCGGACCCGGTCCGGTACCGCAACCACCAGACACGGACTAATCGGTGATCGGGGTCAACATGGAGCTGAACGAGAACGCGCGGATCGACACCAGCCAGGTGGAGGACCGGCGAGGGTCCGGCGGAGGCGGCGGGATGGGCATACCTATCCCGATCGGCGGCGGGGGCCGCGGCGGCCTCGTCGGCCTCATCATCGCCGTCCTCGTCGCCCTGGTGGGCGGCGGGTTCGGCCTCAACGCGGCGACCAACGGCGGGGGCTCCGACCAGGGCGACAACACCTCGCTGGAGCAGAAGTGCTCGACCGAGGACGCGCTGCAGCAGCTCGACTGCCGCAACACCCTCTACGTCAACTCGATCCAGGCGTACTGGACCAAGGCCCTGCCCGAGGCCTTCGGCGACCAGTACAGGCCGTCCAAGACGGTCTTCTTCAGCCAGGGCGTGAACACCGGCTGCGGGCAGGCCGACTCCGGCGTCGGGCCGTTCTACTGCCCGGCCGACGACCTGGTGTACATCGATCTCACCTTCTACCGGCTGCTCGCCGACCAGCTCGGCGCCGAGGGCGAGTTCGCCCAGCCGTACGTGCTGGCCCACGAGTACGGCCACCACGTGCAGGACCTGCTCGGCACCGAGGCGCAGATGCGCCGCCAGCAGCAGCGCGACCCGAACAACGCCAATGCGCTGTCGGTGAAGCTGGAGCTGCAGGCCGACTGCTACGCCGGCGCCTGGGCCAAGAACGCCACCGGCACCTCGGACGCGCAGGGGCAGAAGATCTTCAAGAGCATCACCGAGCAGGACATCCAGCAGGCGATCGACACCGCCGAGAAGATCGGCGACGACGCGATCCAGCAGCGTTCGGGCCGGCCGGTGAACCCGGACGAGTTCACCCACGGCACGTCCGAGCAGCGTCAGCAGTGGTTCACCAAGGGCTACTCCACCGGCGACCCGAAGGGCTGCGACACCTTCGGCGGCACCCTCTAGGCCCTCCGCACGACGAGGACCCCGGCGACCCGGTGGGAGCCCACCGCGCCGGGGTCCTGATGACCGGACTGCCGCCGCGCCTCCGGCTGGCCGCCTACGTGGTCCCACGCGGCGACCGGGCCCGAACTGCTGGGCGGTTCAGGCCTCGGTGGGCGGCGCGTCGCGGACCAGGATCCGGACCGCGCGGGCGGCGGCGATCGCGCCGACCAGCACCGCGTGCCGAGGCTCCGGCACATCGAGGAGACGCTCGGCGCGCAACGCGGCCAGCGGCGCGAGCCGCCGCTCGGCGAGCACGGTGTCCACCGCCCGACGGTCCCCGCCGCCGACCAGGGCGCTCAGGGTCGGCGCCTCCGGCAACAGCAGCCGGCCGGCCAGGTCCACCGCGTCGGCCAGCGCTGCCTTCGCCTGGTTGTCCCGGCGCCGGGCGAAGCGCTGCTGGGACCAGCCGCCCGCGGCGGTCCGCCCCTGCACGTACCGGGTGTCCACCTTGGAGACCACCAGCTCCTCCCCCGCGGCGACGCCGACCGCCACCGCGCCCTTGCGGGCCAGCAGCAGGCCGAGCCGACGCGGCGCGGCCGCCGTGGTCACGAAGCCGGGCACGTCGGCCGCGGCCGGCGCGCCGGGCGGCGTGTGCAGCTCGGCCGTCGCGCCGTCGGGGGCGGCGAGCAGCAGGCCGTACGCCTCGATGGTGGTGGTGGGCGGGCCGTGCCGGTCGGCGAAGCCCTCGACCCAGCGGGCGACGCGGGTCGGGTCGACCTCGACCCACCGGCCGCCCCCGGCTGCGGGTCGGCTGGTCACCGCCCGACCGTACGGCACGGCGGGCCCGGTCCGCGCTCCCGACCCCCGATCAGCCCGCCAGCAGGGTGGCGACCGCGAGCGCGGCGATCAGCGCGCTGGAGACCAGCCCGGTGACCAGCCGGCCGCGGGGTCCGGCCAGTGCCCGGCCGACCAGCGTGCCGCCGCCGGCGACGAGCAGCTGCCAGCTCGCCGAGGCCAGGAAGGCGCCCGCCACGAAGAGTGCCGCGGCGGCGGCGTCCGGGTCAGCCGCGTCCCGCCGGCCGAGCACCAGCGCCGCGAAGTAGAGCACGGTGGTCGGATTGAGCAGGGTCAGCCCGAGTACGCCGACGAAGGCCCGGCCCGGGGTGGTGAGCCCGGTGCCGGCGCGCGCCGGCGCGGGCCCGGCGTCCGGTCGGCGGGCGCGCCAGGCGGAATGCAGGCCGTGGGCGGCGAGCCCGAGCAGCACCAGCGCGGCGGCCACCCGCAGCGGCCCGGCGACCGGGGCGATGACGCCGGCCAGCCCCGCCCCGCCGATCGCCGCGACGGCCGCGTAGAGCCCGTCGGCGGTGGCCACCGCCAGCGCCGCGGCGGCGCCGACCCGGAACGAGGTGCGGGCGCTGAGGCCAAGGATGAGGATCGCGATGGCGCCGACCGGGATGGCGACGCCATAGCCGGCCACCAGGCCGGCGAGGAGGGCGTCACCCATGGCGGGCGGGCCCGGACCACCTCCCGGCGTCGGCCTGCTGGTGTCGCCCCGCGTCGACGACGGCGTGGGCGGGGACAGCGGGGCGGATGCGGAGATCGGTCACCGGGTCATTGTGGCCGCGCCGGAGGGGCGGTGGAAGCGGATTTCGCGCCGACGGCCGGGGCCGCCGCCGGGAACCGAGGCGGGGCGCCCGGGGCCCGACAAGATCGTCTGACGTCCTCGGTCTTTCCACCCGGCGGGTCAGGCCCGCGAACCGCAAACGATCATGGCGGGCGGAGGGCATCCGCCCGCCGGCAGGCGGGGAAACGCGTCGAGCGCGGTGCCCGTAGGGGCACCGCGCTCGATGACGACCGACCGCAGTCGGGTCAGACGTTGAAGCCGAGGGAACGGAGCTGGTCCCGACCCTCGTCGGTGATCTTGTCCGGGCCCCATGGCGGCAGCCAGACCCAGTTGATCCGGATGTCGTTGACCAGTCCCCCGCCGGGGCCGGTGGTCAGCGCCTGCCGGGCCTGGTCCTCGATCACGTCGGTGAGCGGACAGGCGGCCGAGGTCAGCGTCATGTCCAGCGTGGCCACGTTGTCGTCGCCGACGTGCACGCCGTACACGAGGCCGAGGTCGACCACGTTGATGCCCAGCTCGGGGTCGACGACGTCCTTCATCGCCTCTTCGATGTCTGCGACGGCGGCCTTGCCGCCGGTCGCCGTCGGCGCCGTGCCGGCCTCCGCCACAGCGCCGGCGGCCGTGCCGGTGGTCTCCTCAGAACTCATGCCTTCACCTCCGTCGGGCTCACGCCCACGCCGGCGCGTGCTGCGGCGTCCTTGAACGCCATCCACGACAGCAACGCGCACTTGACCCGGGCCGGATAGCGCGCGACACCCGCGAACGCCACCCCGTCTCCGAGTACCTCCTCGTCCGGCGTGACCTGGCCACGCCCGGACATCAACTCGACGAACGCCTCGTGCACCGTGGCCGCGTCGTCCGCGGCCCGGCCGCGCAGCAGCTCGTGCAGCACGCTCGCCGACGCCTGGCTGATCGAACAGCCCATGCCGTCGTACGAGATGTCGGTGAACACCTTGCCGTCGGTGGCCACCCGTACGGTGATCTCGTCACCGCAGGTCGGGTTGACGTGATGCGCCTCGCCGACCCGGGCGTCCGAATCCGCCGCGTCCCGCAGGCCACGGCCGTGCGGGTGCTTGTAGTGGTCCAGGATGATCTCCTGGTAGAGCTGGTCGAGCTGCATCAGTCGAACACCTTCCGCACCTGCTCGAGACCGGTCACCAGCGCGTCGATCTCCGCCGTGGTGGTGTACAGGTAGAACGACGCCCGCGTCATGGCCGGCACACCGAACCGGGTGCACACCGGCTTCGCGCAGTGGTGCCCCACCCGCACCTGGACGCCGAGCGAGTCGAGGACCTGCCCCACGTCGTGCGGGTGGATGTCGCCGAGCGCGAAGGAGATCGTCCCGCCCCGGCCGACCGGCACGTTCGGACCGAAGATCCGCAGCCCGGGCACGGTCGCCAGAGCGTCCAGCGCGTACGCCGTCAGCTCCTTCTCGTGCCACTGGATGGCCCGCATGCCGACGCCGGTGAGGTAGTCCACGGCCGCGCCGAGCGCCACCGCCTCGGCGATCGGCGGGGTGCCCGCCTCGAACCGGGCCGGCGGCGCGGCGAACGTCGACCGGGCCATGCTGACCGTCTCGATCATCGAGCCGCCACCGAACACCGGGGGCATCGCGGCGAGCAGCTCGCCCCGGCCCCAGAGCACGCCGACGCCGGTCGGGCCGCACATCTTGTGGCCGGTGAAGACGATGAAGTCGGCGTCGTAGTCGACCACGTCCATCGGCATGTGCGGCACCGACTGCGAGCAGTCGAGCAGCAGCAGCGCGCCCACCTCGCGGACCCGCCGGGTGATCCGGGACGTGGCGTTGACCGTGCCCAGGATGTTGGAGACGTGCACCAGCGAGACGATCTTCGTCCGCTCGGTGACCAGGTCCGCCAGCCCGGACTCGTCCAGCCGGCCCTGCTCGGTGAGCGGGAACCAGCGCAGGGTCGCGCCGGTCCGCTCGGCCAGCAGCTGCCACGGGACGATGTTCGAGTGGTGCTCCATCTCGGAGATCACGATCTCGTCGCCCGGGCCCAGCCGGAACCGCGGGTCGGCGTCGGGCCGCAGCGAGGCGTTGGAGAACGCGTACGCCACGATGTTGATCGCCTCGGTGGAGTTCTTGGTGAACACCACCTCGTCCACGCTCGGCGCGTTGATGAACGCGGCGACCTTCGCCCGGGCTCCCTCGTACGCCTCGGTCGCCTCGGTGCCCAGGGTGTGCACCGAGCGCGACACGTTGGCGTTGTGCATCGCGTAGTGCTCGCCGAGCACGTCGAGCACCTGCCGCGGCTTGTGCGAGGTGTTGGCGCTGTCGAGATAGACCAGCCGGTGGCCGTTGACCTCCCGGTCGAGGATCGGGAAATCGGCGCGCACCGCAGCCACGTCGAAACGCGGCACGTCGTCGTACTGCGGCATCCCCTCGGGGATGGCGATCGTGGTCATCTCAGCAGCCCCTGTCGTGTCAGGCCCGCGCGGCGCCGGCTCCGGCGGCGTACCGCTCGTAGCCGGATTCCTCGAGCTTGTCGGCCAGCTCCGGGCCACCCTGCTCGACGATCCGGCCGGCCACGAAGACGTGCACGAAGTCGGGCTTGATGTAGCGCAGGATCCGGGTGTAGTGGGTGATCAGCAGCAGGCCGGTGTCGCCGGTGTCGCGCACCCGGTTGACGCCCTCGCTGACCACGCGCAGCGCGTCCACGTCGAGGCCGGAGTCGGTCTCGTCGAGGATGGCCATCTTCGGCTTGAGCAGCTCCAGCTGGACAATCTCGTGCCGCTTCTTCTCACCGCCGGAGAAGCCCTCGTTGACGTTGCGCTGGGCGAACGCCGGGTCCATCTGGAGGCGCTCCATGGCGCCGCGCAGCTCGCCGCCCCAGGTGCGCAGCTTCGGCGCCTCGCCGTCGATGGCGGTCTTGGCGGTACGCAGGAAGTTGGCGACCGAGACGCCGGGCACCTCGACCGGGTACTGCATGGCCAGGAAGAGGCCGGCGCGGGCCCGCTCGTCGACGGACATGGCCAGCACGTCGGAGCCGTCGAGGGTCACCGAGCCGCCGGTGATCTGGTACTTCGGGTGGCCGGCGATCGAGTACGCCAGGGTGGACTTGCCCGAGCCGTTCGGGCCCATGATCGCGTGGGTCTCACCCGACTTCACGGTCAGGTCGACACCGGCCAGGATCGGCTTGAGCTCACCCTCGGGCAGCTTGACCGACACCTTCAGGTCGCGGATCTCCAGGGTGCTCATCAGCGGGTCACTCCATTGCTCGGCGTCAGGCTGACGTAGATGTCGCCGTCGCGGACTTCGACGGGATAGACGGGAACGGGTTCGGTCGCGGGCAGCCCGGTGGGCTCACCCGTCCGTAGGTCGAAACGGGATCCGTGCAGCCAGCATTCCAGCGTGCAGCCGTCGACCTCGCCCTCGGAGAGGGCCACCGCGGCGTGCGAGCACTCGTCGTACACGGCGTAGAAGTTGTCGTCCTCGCCGTGCACGATGGCAATCTGGGTGCCGTCGACGTCGGCGCTGATCACGGTGCCCTTCGGCACGTCCTCGGTCGAGCAGATCTTGATCATCAGGCGCCGGCCTTGGTGAGTCGCGCCTCGATCGCGTCGCCGAGCCGCTCGCGCAGCTCCTCGACCGGGATCTTGTTGATCAGCTCGGCGAAGAAGCCGCGGACCACCAGGCGGCGGGCCTCGCCCTGCGGGATGCCCCGGGCCATCAGGTAGAACAGCTGCTCGTCGTCGAAGCGGCCGGTCGCGCTGGCGTGGCCGGCGCCGGCGATCTCGCCGGTCTCGATCTCCAGGTTCGGCACGGAGTCCGCCCGGGCGCCGTCGGTGAGCAGCAGGTTCCGGTTGATCTCGTACGTGTCGGTGCCGGTCGCCTCGGCGCGGATCAGCACGTCACCCACCCAGACGGTGTGCGCGCTCTCGCCCTGCAGGGCGCCGCGGTAGCCGACGTAGCTGCGGCAGTCCGGCACGGAGTGGTCGACCAGCTGGCGGTGCTCCAGGTGCTGCCCCGAGTCGGCGAAGTAGACGCCGTACAGCTCGGCCTCGCCGCCGCGGCCGGTGTACTCCACGGAGGTGTACTGCCGGACCAGGTCGCCGCCGAGGCTGACCTGTACGTGGATCACCTTGGCGTCGCGACCCAGCTTGATCTTCACGTGCTGGGCCTGGACCGCGTCGTCGGCCCAGTCGGCGACGGTGACCAGGGTCAGCTTCGCGCCGTCGGCCACCGAGACCTCGACGTTGTCCGCCAGGGTGCCGGTGCCGACGTGCTGGAGCACGATGACGGACTCGGAGAGCGCGCCCACCTCGATGAAGGTGTGCGCGAACGCCACCAGCTCGGACGGTCCGCCGTGCACGGTGATGATCGCCGGGTCGGTGACCACGGCCTCCCGGGCCACCTGCACCAGCATGCCGAGCTCCGACTCGCCGTAGGCCCGCGCGCTGATCCGGTCAACCGGGGTTAGCACGCTGCCCCGCCGCGGGTCGTCCTTCGCCAGTGTGCCGACCGTGACCCCGGCGGGCAGTTGCCCGTACTCGTGGGCGGGCCAGTGCGCCGACTCGTCCGACACGGCGCCGTCGAGCAGGCCGCGCAGGCGCTTGAGCGGGGTGAAACGCCACTCCTCCTCCAGGCCCGTCAGGGCCGGGAAGTCGGCGGCGTCGTACGAGCGGAGCGCCTGCGTCTTGGTGCTGGGCGGCGCGGAAGCCTGGGTAGTCATCTCTTCCTTGGTCTGTCTGCGACGACGGTGTCAGTTGAACCGGACGGCGGGCCGAGCCAGGCACGGCCCGCCGTAAGCGCGGGCGGCGTCAGCCGACCGCGCCCTCCATCTGGAGCTCGATCAGGCGGTTGAGCTCCAGGGCGTACTCCATCGGGAGCTCCTTGGCGATCGGCTCGATGAAGCCGCGCACGATCATCGCCATCGCCTCGTCCTCGCTCAGACCCCGGCTCATCAGGTAGAAGAGCTGGTCGTCGCTGATCTTGGAGACGGTCGCCTCGTGCCCCATCGACACGTCGTCCTCACGGATGTCGACGTACGGGTAGGTGTCCGAGCGGGAGATGGTGTCGACCAGCAGGGCGTCGCACTTGACCGTGCTCCGGCTGCTGTGCGAACCCTCCAGCACCTGAACCAGGCCGCGGTAGGACGTGCGGCCGCCGCCCCGGGCGATCGACTTGGAGATGATGGTGGAGGAGGTGTGCGGCGCGGCGTGCACCATCTTGGCGCCCGCGTCCTGGTGCTGGCCCTCGCCGGCCATGGCCACCGAGAGCACCTCGCCCTTGGCGTGCTCGCCGGTCATGTAGACCGCCGGGTACTTCATGGTGACCTTGGAGCCGATGTTGCCGTCGACCCACTCCATGGTCGCGCCCTCGTGGCAGACGGCGCGCTTGGTGACCAGGTTGTAGACGTTGTTCGACCAGTTCTGGATGGTCGTGTAGCGGCAGCGCGCGTTCTTCTTGACGATGATCTCCACGACCGCGCTGTGCAGCGAGTCGGAGGAGTACATCGGCGCGGTGCAGCCCTCGACGTAGTGCACGTACGCACCCTCGTCGACGATGATCAGCGTCCGCTCGAACTGGCCCATGTTCTCCGTGTTGATCCGGAAGTAGGCCTGCAGCGGGATCTCCACGTGCACGCCCTTCGGCACGTAGATGAACGAGCCACCGGACCACACGGAGGTGTTCAGCGCGGCGAACTTGTTGTCGCCGACCGGGATCACCGTGCCGAAGTACTCCTTGAAGACGTCCTCGTGCTCGCGCAGCGCGGTATCGGTGTCCAGGAACAGGACACCCTGCTCCTCGAGGTCCTCACGGATCTTGTGGTAGACGACCTCGGACTCGTACTGCGCCGCGACCCCGGCGACCAGCCGCTGCTTCTCCGCCTCGGGGATGCCCAGCCGGTCGTAGGTGTTCTTGATGTCCTCGGGCAGGTCCTCCCAGGAGGTGGCCTGCTTCTCGGTGGACCGTACGAAGTACTTGATGTTGTCGAAGTCGATCCCGGTGAGGTCGGCGCCCCAGGCCGGCATCGGCTTGCGGCCGAACAGCCGCAGGCCCTTCAGGCGCAGGTCGAGCATCCAGGCCGGCTCGTTCTTCTTGGCCGAGATGTCCCGCACCACCGCCTCGTTGATACCGCGCTGGGCGGTCGCCCCGGCGACGTCGGAGTCGGCCCAGCCGTACTCGTAGCGGCCCAGGGCGGCGAGCTGCTCATCCTGGGTCAGGGGCTGGACGATCTGCTCGGTCATTTATCTGTCCTCACAGTGGTGACGGTGTTACCGGACTGGGCACGCGGCTGGGCCGGGATGTGCGTGGTGCACACCCCGTCGCCGTGCGCGATGGTGGCCAGGCGCTGCACGTGGGTGCCGACCAGACGGGAGATCACCGCGGTCTCGGCCTCGCACAGTTGGGGAAAATCGGCGGCCACGTGCGCCACCGGACAGTGGTGCTGACAGAGCTGGCCGCCGGAGGCGATCGTGGACGCGTTGGCAGCGTATCCCTCGGCGGTCAGCGCTCCCGCGAGCGCCTCCGCCCGGGCCATCGGATCGTCGCCGGCGCCCTCCATGGCGGCCCGGCAGCGGGCCTCCAGTGCGGCCACCTGGTCGGCGGCGAACGCCGCGACCGCCTCCGGCCCGCCGTTGCCGGCGATCCAGCGCAGCGCGGCGGTGGCCATGTTGTCGTAGTGGTGGGTGCCGCAGCGCACCCGGGCCGCCTCGGTCAGCAGGAACACCTTGGCCGGACGGCCGCGGCCGCGGCTGCCCCGCACGGCCTGCTCCCGCGCGACCACGTCGCCGTCGGCGAGCATCGCGTCGAGGTGCCGGCGGATCGCCGCCGGGCTCAGCCCGAGCGCCGAGCCGAGCTGGGCGGCGGTGGTCGCCCCCCGCTCCAGCAGCAGCTGGGTCACCCGGTCCCGGGTGGAAAGATCGGTGGACGCGGCCGTACCGGCGACCGGGGCGGTCGCCGACAGGTGCCCGGAGAGCTCCGCCGCGTTTTTCACAACGCCAACGTTACGTAATTCGTCCGGGGGCTGCAAACCCGGGTCCCGGTGATCCGGAACACCGGCCCGGCGGAGTCACCCGATCGGGTACCACTACGGTGCGTAGGATTCGCTCCGTGAAGCCTTCCGTCCGGTTCCCGGCCTCCGCCTCGCTGCTGCGCCGCCTCGCGTACGCCTCGATCATCGCGAACGTCGCGATCGTGGTCACCGGCGGGGCCGTCCGGCTGACCGCCTCCGGCCTCGGCTGCCCCACCTGGCCCCGGTGCACCGACGGGTCGTACGTCACCACGCCCGAGATGGGCGCACACGGCGTGATCGAGTTCGGCAACCGGCTGCTCACCTTCGCGGTCGGCATCATCGCGCTCGCAGTGCTGCTCGCCGTGCTGGCCCAGCGACCCCGCCGCCGTGGCCTGCTGCCGCTGGCCCTCGCGGTCTTCCTGGGCATCCCCGCGCAGGCGGTGATCGGTGGCATCACCGTGCTGACCAACCTGAACCCGTGGGTGGTCGGGCTGCACTTCCTCGCCTCGATGCTGGTCATCGCCGCCGCGTACGCCCTCTGGCGGCGCACCGTCGAGCCGGACGGCCCGACGACCCCCACCGTCCCCGCCCCGCTGCGCACCCTCGCCCTGCTCACCACCCTGGTCAGCGCGGCCGTGCTGGTGGTGGGCACCTGGGTGACCGGCAGCGGGCCGCACGCCGGCGACCAGGGCGCCGCCCGCAACGGCCTCGCCCCGGAAGCGATCTCCCAGGTGCACGCCGACGGCGTGTTCCTGCTGGTCGGCCTCTCCGTCGCGCTGCTGTTCGCCTTCCGGGCGGTCGGCGCGGCACGGGCCGCCCGGGCCGCCGCCGTGCTGGTGGCGGTCGAACTGGGGCAGGGCCTGATCGGCTTCGTGCAGTACTTCACCCACCTGCCGGCGGTGCTGGTCGCCGCGCACATGCTCGGCTCCTGCCTGGTCCTGCTGGCCAGCCTCGCGGTGCTCTGGTCGACCCGGGAACGCCGCCCGGTCGGCCCCGCCATGGAGTTCGTCCGCGAGCAGCCCGTCTCCGCCACCGCCTGACCCCCCGCCCGGCCACGGGTCAGGGGCGGCGGGCCAGCTGGGTGACGATTGCGTCGGCCAGGCGGTCGGGGGCGCCGTCGGCGTGGCCGATGAACAGCGACGGCTCGGTCAGCTCCAGCTCGACCAGGACCGGCGAGCCGTCCGGGCCGGGGATGAGGTCCACCCGGGCGTAGAGCAGCCGGTCCCGGCCGCCCGGCACCACGGCCAGGGTCCGGTCGGCGACGGCCAGCTGCTCCGGCGTGGCCGTCCGCGGGGTGATTTCTTCGGGCTTGTAGAGCCCGTCGACGCCGAGATCCGGCCCGGTGAGCATCGGCCCCTTGCGGATCGCGTGGCTGAACGCCAGGCCGTCCGCACCGGCCAGGAAGAGCAGGGCGGTCTCCCCGACGACGTCGACCGCCTCCAGGTACGGCTGGACCATGGTCACGCGGCCCCCGTCGGAGAGCCGCCGGACGTGCCGGACGGCCAGCTCCCGGTGCTCCGGATCGGCCAGGTCGTAGCGGCCGGTGTCCTGACTACCGGCGCTGACCGCGGGCTTGATCACGTACTCGCCGGAGTCGGCCGGCGCCCAGCTCTGGCCGGGGGCCACCCACGCCGTGGGCACGGTGGGCACCCCGGCGCCGGAGAGCTCGGCGAGATAGCGCTTGTCGGTGTTCCACCGCACCACGTCGGCCGGGTTGACCAGCGTCGGCACGGTCCGGGCCCAGGCCACGAACTCGTCGCGGCGCAGCGCGTAGTCCCAGGGCGAGCGGAGCACGACCAGGTCGTACGCCGACCAGTCGGCTGCCGGGTCGTCCCAGGACACCGCCTCGGCGGCGATGCCGCGGGCGGCGAGGGGGGCGAGCACGAGGCGGTCGTCCGGATCGAGGTGGGGCAGGTCGGTACAGGTGACGAGAGCGACCCGGGGTTCCCCCCGGGTCGGCTGGTGGTGATTGGTCAATTTATATCGGTCAACGGGCCATGGTGCGCCGGGCCATCGACCGCCACAGGTCGTTGCTTGGACGCATCTGATCCATCAGTTCACGCTCCCAGGCGTTCTCGACGGTGACTCCCGCCTTGGCGCAGGCCTGCCGCGCGACGTCGGTGCCGTCCGCGAACTGGTCGGCCCACGCCCCGTCCTCACCGACGAGGACAATCCGCGCACCGCGCTTGCCGACGTACTCGATGACCGCCTTCGCGCCGCCGTGCCCGGCGGCGAACGACTTGATGCCCGAGACCAGTCCGTTGGGGGCCGGCTCTCCAGCGGCCTGCTGAGCCGTCAGCGTCGTATCGGAACCATCTGCCATGACGCGAAGCCTAAGCAGACTTCCACCCACATGTGCGAGAACGATGAACTAATTGTGATGCCAATTACCCGCAGGTTTAAGGAAGACCACAGGTGATTAGGCCTGACATGTCCTACTAAGGCCGGACGAAGCGGACAGGCGGGATCGTCACTATCTGTCCGACTTGAGCCGCGCCGGCTCAGGGCGAAGAAAACTCTGGAAAACCGCTGCGACGTGGGAAAAGTCATCCACATCGGTGATTCGGGCCGGCGGAACCTAGATCAACGCGTCGAGCGCGACGGCCGCGAAGAGAATCGTCAGGTACGTGGTCGACCAGTGGAACAGGCGCATCGGCTTGACCGCCTCGCCGCGCGCCGCGCGCCGGCAGAGCTTGTGCGCCTCGACCACGAAGATGCCGCCCACCACCAGCGCGGTGACCCCGTAGATCGGGCTCATCCCCAGCGGCCAGACGGCCAGCGAGGACAGCAGCGTCAGCCAGGAGAAGATGATGATCTCGGCGTTGACCCGCCGTACCGAGGCCACCACCGGCAGCATCGGGATGCCGGCCCGGGCGTAGTCGGCCTTGTACTTGATGGCCAACGCGTAGAAGTGCGGCATCTGCCAGAAGAAGACCACCGCGAACAACCCCCACGCGGCGGGGGCCAGCGAGCCGGTGACCGCGGCCCACCCGATCAGCACCGGCGCCGCCCCGCACGCGCCACCCCAGAAGGTGTTGGCGGCCGTCGTCCGCTTCAACCAGAGCGTGTAGACCAGGTCGTAGTAGGCGATCGCGGCCAGGGTCAACCCGGCCGCCAGCCAGTTGGTCGCGGCCGCCATCAGGGCGACCGAGACCACCGCCAGCACCAGCCCGAAGACGAGCGCGTTGCGCGGCGTCACGGTGTGCGCCGGCAGCGGCCGCCGCTTGGTGCGCCGCATCAACTGGTCGATGTCCCGGTCGATGTAGCAGTTGAGGACGCTGGCCGCGCCCGCCGCGAGCGAGCCCCCGACCAGCACCACGGCCACCAGCCAGAGCGACGGCATGCCGCCGTCGGCGAGCATCATCGCCGGCACCGTGGTCACCAGCAGCAGCTCGACGATCCGCGGCTTGGTCAGCGCCACGTACGCCGCGACCACCGCCCGCAGCTCTCGGCGCCCGGTCGCGGACGCCTCCCCCACCGTGCGCACCGGCGGCTGCCCGGCAGAGTTGCTGACGGGGCGCTCGGTGATCATGCTCACGGATTGCCACCTTCCGGCGTCGGCAGGGGGAGATCGGGGTCGGCCCGGACCCCGTCCGGGGTCAACACACCGCCCCACACACTACGCGTCGTCGTTTTGGCTGCCCGGGGGACCCGACAACGGTGCGGGGCGTCACAGTCGGCGTGGCACGACCGATCCGGTCAGAGACGTACGGAACAGCATGCAGAGATCCCCGGGCGGAGGTTTAGCACCGGTCGATAGGGTCATCAGTGAGGGTTCCGCCCATCTGCCGAGGAGCACAACCATCGTGGCTGCCAACCGACCCGAGCTTCCCGCTCTCAACTGGTCCGACCTCGACCGCAGGGCCGTCGACACGGTCCGCGTGCTGGCCATGGACGCCGTGGAGAAATCCGGCAACGGCCACCCGGGCACGGCGATGAGCCTGGCCCCGGCGGCGTACCTGCTCTTCAACCGGGTCATGCGGCACAACCCGGCCGACCCGAACTGGCCCGGCCGCGACCGGTTCGTGCTCTCCGCGGGGCACTCCAGCCTGACCCTCTACATCCAGCTCTTCCTCTCCGGCTACCCGCTAGGCCTGGACGACCTCAAGGCGCTGCGGCAGTGGGCCTCCCTCACCCCCGGCCACCCGGAGCACGGGCACACCCCGGGAGTGGAGACCACCACCGGTCCGCTCGGCCAGGGCCTCGGCAACGCCGTCGGCATGGCGATGGCGGCCCGTCGCGAGCGTGGCCTCTTCGACCCGACGGCCGAGGCCGGCGAGTCGGTCTTCGACCACGACATCTGGTGCATCGCCTCCGACGGCGACATCGAGGAGGGCATCTCCCACGAGGTCAGCTCCCTCGCCGCCCACCAGCAGCTCGGCAACCTCACGGTGATCTACGACGACAACGAGATCTCCATCGAGGACGACACCCGGATCGCCAAGAGCGAGGACGTCGCGGCCCGCTACGAGGCGTACGGCTGGCACGTGCAGACCGTCGACTGGCGCCGCGGCGACGCCGACCAGGGCGACTACCACGAGGACGTGGACGCGCTGTACCAGGCGCTGGTGGCGGCCCGGGCCGAGACCGGCCGTCCCTCCTTCATCGCCCTGCGCACGATCATCGGCTGGCCCGCGCCCAACAAGAAGAACACCGGCAAGATCCACGGCTCGGCGCTCGGCGCCGACGAGGTGAAGGCCACCAAGGAGATCCTCGGCTTCGACCCGGAGAAGACCTTCGACGTCGCCGAGGAGGTACTCAAGCACACCCGCCAGGTGCTGGAGCGCGGCGCCGCGGCCCAGCAGACCTGGACTGCCGCGTACGACGCCTGGGCGGCCGCCAACCCGGAGCGCAAGGCGCTCTGGGACCGGATGGCCGTCCGCAAGCTGCCCGAGGGCTGGACCGACGCGCTGCCCACCTTCCCCGCCGACGCCAAGGGCGTGGCCACCCGGGCCGCCTCCGGCAAGGTGCTGGAGGCCCTCGCGCCGGTGCTGCCGGAACTCTGGGGCGGCTCCGCCGACCTGGCGGAGAGCAACAACACCACCATGAAGGGCGAGCCGTCCTTCATCCCGGCGGTGCACGCCACCAAGGACTTCCCGGGCGACGAGTACGGCCGCACCCTGCACTTCGGCATCCGTGAGCACGCCATGGGCGCGATCCTCAACGGCATCGCCCTGCACGGCGGCACCCGCCCGTACGGCGGCACGTTCCTGGTGTTCAGCGACTACATGCGCCCGTCCGTCCGACTCGCCGCGCTGATGAAGCTGCCGGTCACCTACGTCTGGACGCACGACTCGATCGGCCTCGGCGAGGACGGCCCGACCCACCAGCCGGTGGAGCACCTGACCGCGCTGCGGGCCATCCCCGGCCTGGACGTGGTCCGCCCGGCCGACGCCAACGAGACCGCCTGGGCGTGGCGGCAGGCCCTGGAGCACACCGACCGGCCGACCGCGCTGGCGCTCAGCCGCCAGCCGCTGCCCACCCTCGACCGGGAGCAACTCGCCAGCGCGGAGGGCGTCACCAAGGGCGGCTACGTGCTGGCCGAGGCGTCCACCGGCAAGCCGCAGGTGATCATCGTCGGCACGGGCTCCGAGGTGCAGCTCTGCCTGACTGCCCGGGAGCGGCTGGAGGCCGACGGCACCCCCACCCGGGTCGTCTCGATGCCCTGCCAGGAGTGGTTCTACGAGCAGGACGAGGCGTACCGGGAGTCGGTCCTGCCACGCGGGGTAAAGGCACGGGTGAGCGTGGAGGCGGGGATCGCGATGTCATGGCGCGGGGTCGTCGGCGACAGCGGCGAGAGCGTGAGCCTGGAGCACTACGGGGCGAGCGCTCCGCACACCGTGCTCTTCGAGCAGTTCGGGTTCACCCCCGACCGGATCGTGGCCGCCGCGCACGCGGCGCTGACCCGGGTGGGCGACATCACCGGTTCTACGACCGGCAACTGAGGGGAGCGTGGACGGTATGACGGACAGGCTGGGTGAGCTGAGCGCCGCGGGTGTGGCGATCTGGCTCGACGATCTTTCGAGGACGCGGCTGAGCTCAGGTGGGCTGGACCAGCTCCGCCGGGAGAAGCACCTGGTCGGGGTGACCTCCAACCCGACCATCTTCGCGAAGGCGATGAGCGCCGCGGACGAGTACAACTGGCAGCTGAAGGACCTCGCCACGCGTGGCCTGGAGGTCGAAGAGGCGGTCCGGATGCTCACCACGTACGACGTGCGGTGGGCCTGCGACGTGATGCGGCCGGCGTACGACGCGACCGCCGGGGTGGACGGCCGGGTCTCCCTCGAGGTGGACCCGCGGCTGGCCCACGAGACGGAGAAGACGGTCGCCGAGGCGAAGGGGTTGTGGTGGCTGGTCGACCGCCCCAACCTCTTCATCAAGATCCCGGCGACCGAGGCGGGGCTGCCGGCGATCACCGCGACCCTGGCCGAGGGGATCAGCGTCAACGTCACGCTGATCTTCGGGCTGGACCGCTACTCGGCGGTGATGGACGCGTTCCTCGCCGGCCTGGAGCAGGCGAAGGCGAACGGCCACGACCTGTCCAAGATCGGCTCGGTCGCGTCGTTCTTCGTCTCCCGGGTCGACACCGAGGTCGACAAGCGGCTGGAGAAGATCGGCTCGGACGAGGCGAAGGCGCTGCGCGGCAAGGCCGCCATCGCCAACGCCAAGCTGGCGTACGAGCGCTACGGCAAGGTCTTCGCCTCCGACCGCTGGCAGGCCCTGGCCGACGCCGGCGCCCATCCGCAGCGCCCGCTGTGGGCGTCCACCTCGACGAAGAACCCGGACTACCGGGACGTCATCTACGTCGAGGAGCTGATCGCCCCCGGCACGGTGAACACCATGCCGGAGTCGGTCATCCACGCGTACGCCGACCACGGCGAGACCCGGGCCGACACCATCACCGGCTCGTACGACGAGGCCCGCAAGGTCTTCACCGACCTTGAGTCGGTCGGCGTGGACATGGCCGACGTGATCCTCACCCTCGAGCGCGAGGGCGTGGAGAAGTTCGAGGCGAGCTGGCTGGAGCTGCTCGACGGGGTGAAGAAGTCGCTGGCCGAGGCGGCGAAGGGCGCCGGCAAGCCGGGGCAGGCCGCCAAGGGCAGCGCGCGGGCCGCCGAGCAGGCCGGGGGCAACGCGTGACGAACGGCGACGGACGCGTCCCGGGCCGGCCCGGGACGCGCCACTCCGTCCCCGCGGGGGTGGCGAGGTGAGCGATCTGCTGGCCGGCCCGGCGGACGCGTCCGCCGGGCTGGCCGTGTACGGCGCCGACCCGGTGGACCGGTCCGCGCCGGCGTCGGTGCGCGACGCCCTGGTGGCCCGGGGCGTCCCCGCCGCGCTGGCCGCGAAGGACCGCACCCTCTGGGGTCCGGAGGCGGAGGCGACGGCGAAGATCCGGCTGGGCTGGCTGGACACCCACCGGCGCAGTCGGGAACTCCTCCCCCAGCTCGCCGAGCTGACCGCGGAGCTGGAAGACCTCGACCACGTGGTGCTCGCCGGGATGGGCGGCTCGTCGCTCGCCCCGGAGGTGATCACCCGGACCCTGGGCCGGCCGCTGACCGTGCTGGACACCACCGACCCGGGGCAGGTCCGGGCGGCGCTGGCCGACCGGCTGGAGCGGACCGTCGTGGTGATCTCCAGCAAGTCCGGCTTGACGGTCGAGACCGACAGCCACCGGCGGGCCTACTGGCAGGCGTTCCTGAACGCCGGGATGACCGAGGCGGAAGCCGCCCGGCACTTCGTGGCGGTCACCGACCCGGGCTCCGCGCTGGCGCAGACCGCCGCCGAGATGGGCGTGGTCACCATCTTCGCCGATCCCGAGGTGGGCGGCCGGTACTCGGCGCTGACCGCATTCGGCCTGGTGCCGTCGGCGCTCGCCGGGGCCGAGGTGATGGAACTGCTCGACCAGGCCGAGGCGCTGGCCGGGTCGCTCGGCCGGGACCGGGACAACCCGGGCCTGGCACTGGGGGTCGCCCTCGCCGCGGCCGCCACCACCGGTCGCGACAAGGTCGCCCTGGTGCCGGACGGCACCGGCATCGACGGGCTGGGCGACTGGGTCGAGCAGCTGCTCGCCGAGTCGACCGGCAAGGCCGGCCTCGGCATCCTCCCGGTGGTGCTGGAGTCCCCGCAGGCGCCGGGCGCCACCGGCCCGGACGTGCTCACCGTCGCGTACGGCGGCGCGCTGGCCGCCGGGGACGTGCCCGGCGGCGGCGGCAGCCCGGACGTGGCGGTCAACGGACCGCTCGGCGCGCACTTCCTGACCTGGGAGTACGCCACCGCGATCGCCGGGGTGGTGCTCGGCGTCGACCCGTTCGACCAGCCGAACGTCGCCGAGAGCAAGGAGAACACCAACCGGATCCTGGCCGCCGGGGTACCGGCGGAGACGCCGTCGTTCGTCGAGGGCGCGATCGAGGTGTACGCGCCGCCGGCCGCCCCGGGCGACCTGGTCGGCGCGCTGCGGTGGCTGCTGGACGGGCTGGGCGACGACGGGTACCTGGCGGTCATGGCGTACCTCGACCGGCAGGCCGACGCGGCGCTGGCCGGGCTGCGCCCGCTGCTCGCGGCGGCCGGCCGGCCGGTGACCTTCGGGTGGGGGCCGCGCTTCCTGCACTCGACCGGCCAGTACCACAAGGGTGGCCCCCAGGTCGGTAGGTACCTTCAGGTGACCGGTGCGGTCGCCGAGGACCTGCCGGTGCCGGGCCGCCCGTACACCTTCGGAGAGCTGCAGGCGGCCCAGGCCGCCGGCGACCGGCAGGCCCTGGCCGGCCGGCAGCGACCGGTGCTGCGGCTGCACCTGACCGAGCGGGCGACGGGCGTCGCCCAGCTGCTGGAAGCGGCCGGACGGACACGGACGTGACGATGAATGACGTGAACCGAGCGGAGCGAGGAGGCGGCGTGAACCCGCTGCGCGACGCACAGGACCGGCGGCTGCCGCGGATCCCGGAGCCGTGCGCTTTGGTGATCTTCGGGGTGACCGGGGACCTGGCCCGCAAGAAGCTGTTGCCGGCGGTCTACGACCTGGCCAACCGGGGTCTGCTGCCGCCCGGTTTCGTGGTCCTGGGCTTCGCCCGGCGGGACTGGGGTGACGGCGACTTCGAGTCGCTGGCCCACGAGGCGGCGAAGAAGCATGCCCGGACCCCGTGGCGGGAAGAGGTATGGGCGCGGCTGGCCGGCAACATCAAGTTCGTCGGCGGCTCGTTCGACGACGACGCCGCGTTCGACCAGCTCCACGCGTCGCTGGACGAGCTGCACGACACCCACGGCATCTCGGGCAACGCCGCCTTCTACTTCTCCATCCCCCCGGCGGCCTTCCCGGTGGTGCTCAAGCAGCTGGCCCGCACCGGCATGGCCGACAACGCCAAGTCCGGCGGCTGGCGGCGGGTCGTGGTGGAGAAGCCGTTCGGCAACGACCTGCCCTCGGCGAAGTCACTCAACGACCTGGTCGACGACGTCTTCACCCGCCAGGACGTCTTCCGGATCGACCACTACCTGGGCAAGGAGACGGTCCAGAACATCCTCGCCCTGCGGTTCGCGAACAACCTCTTCGAGCCGCTGTGGAACTCCAAGTACGTCGACTCGGTGCAGATCACCATGGCCGAGGACGTCGGCATCGGCACCCGCGCCGCCTTCTACGACACCGTCGGCACCGCCCGCGACGTGCTGCAGAACCACCTCCTGCAGCTCCTCGCCCTGGTCGCGATGGAGGAGCCGACCAGCTTCGACGCCGACGAGATCCGGACCGAGAAGCTCAAGGTGCTCAAGGCGATCACCGTGCCGCAGGACGTGGCCGCGGACACCGTCCGCGGCCAGTACCTGCCCGGCTGGGTCGGCGGCGAGCGGGCGGTCGGCTACCTGGAGGAGGAGGGCGTCCCGCCGGACTCCACCACCGAGACGTACGTGGCGGTCCGGCTGGGCATCCAGAACCGGCGGTGGGCCGGGGTGCCGTTCTACATCCGGGCCGGCAAGCGGCTGCCCCGGCGGGTCACCGAGGTGGCCATCATGTTCAAGAAGGCGCCGCACCTGCCGTTCAACCAGGCGGACATGGAGTCACTCGGCCCCAACCAGCTCGTCATCCGGGTCCAGCCCGACGAGGGCGTGGTGCTCAAGTTCGGCTCCAAGGTGCCCGGCACGACCATGGAGGTCCGCGACATCGCGATGGACTTCCAGTACGGCGAGGCGTTCACCGAGTCCAGCCCCGAGGCGTACGAGCGGCTGGTGCTGGACGTGCTGATCGGCGACCGGACGCTCTTCCCGGACGCCGCCGAGGTGGAGCAGAGCTGGCAGGTGGTGGACCCGCTGGAGCACGCCTGGGCGGGGACGAAGCCGGAGCCGTACCGGGCCGGTGAGTGGGGACCGCGGGCCGCCGACGAGATGCTGGCCCGCGAGGGCCGGGCCTGGCGGCGGGCATGACCGAACAGAGCTGGAGGATCCGTTGATCGGGCTGTGGGACACCACCGGCAACGAGGTGGTCAAGGCGCTCGCCGCGGAGCGACGCAGCGCCGGCGGGGTGGCCAGCGGCATGGCGCTCACCCTGGTCGTGGTGGTGGACGAGAAGCGCGTCCGGGAGGCGGAGGCGGCGGCGACGATCGCCGCCGCGGCCCACCCGTGCCGGATCCTGGTGGTGGTCCGCTCGGACGTCGAGCGGGACCGCAACCGGTTGGACGCGGAGATCGTCGTCGGCGGCCGGCTCGGCCCGTGCGAGGCGGTGGTGACCCGGATGTACGGCCGGCTCGCCCTGCATGCCGAGTCGGTGGTCATGCCGCTGCTGGTGCCGGACGTGCCGGTGGTCACCTGGTGGCACGGCGAGCCGCCGGCCGAGATCGCCACCGACTTCCTCGGTGTGGTCGCCGACCGGCGGATCACCGACGCGGCGCAGGCCAGCGACCCGGTAGCCGCGCTGAAGCAGCGGGCCGCGGACTACGCCCCGGGCGACACCGACCTGGCCTGGACCCGGATCACCCCGTGGCGCACGCTGGTCGCCGGGGCGTTCGACACCACCCAGGCCCGGGTCACCGAGGCGACGGTCGTGGCGCCGCGGAGCGACCCGACGGCGGCCCTGATGCGCAGCTGGCTGGCCGCCCGGCTGGGCATCGACCCGGTCTGGGAGTACACCTCCCAGCACCCCCGGCTGCGGGAGGTGCAGCTGCGCTGCGCCAACGGCGATACGCTGACGCTCACCCGGGAGGACAACATCGCCATCTTCCGGGTTACCGGGCAGGAGGATCGGACCCTGCCGCTGGTCCGCCGGCCGCTCGGCGACGAGCTGGCCGAGGAGCTGCGCCGGCTCGACGCCGACCAGGTCTACGCCGAGGCGCTGGGGGCCATGGCCGGCCTGACCGGACTGGACCAGCGTCCCGCCACCCGGGTGCACGTGTGGAAGGATCCGGCGACCGCCCAGCGGGCCGAGGCCGGCGTCACCGCGCACGCCGGCACCAGCGCGACCCCCTGATCCGGTCCGCGTGGAGTGGGGCCGGCGCCGGCTCGCGCCACGCCGGCGGGCAGGCGCGACGGACGGGCCGACCGGCCCCCGGGCACACGAACAGGGACCGCGCGAGAGCGGTCGGGAAACGAAGGCACAACATGAGTGAGGCGAGTGTCGCCGTACATGCCGACGCCGACCTGCTGGCGCAGGCGGTGGCGGCCCGGTTGGTGGTGAAGCTGCTGGACGCGCAGGCGGACCGGGGCCAGGCGTCGGTGGTGCTGACCGGTGGGCGGATCGCCGCGGCGGTGTACCGGGCGGTGGCGGCGCTGCCGGCCCGGGACGCGGTGGACTGGGCCCGCGTCGACGTCTGGTGGGGTGACGAGCGGTTCCTGCCGGCCGGTGACCCGGAGCGCAACGAAACCCAGGCCCGGGCGGCACTGCTCGACGTCGTGCCGCTGGACCCGGCCCGGATCCACCCGATGCCGCCGTCGGACGGGCCGGCCGGCAACGACCCGGAGGCGGCCGCCGCCCGGTACGCCGAGGAGCTGGCCCGGGCCGCCCGGCCGGGGCACGCGGCGCTGCCCCACTTCGACGTGCTGATGCTCGGCGTCGGGGAGGACGGGCACGTCGCGTCGGTCTTCCCGGAGCACCCGGTGCACCACGACAACCGGCCGGTCAGCGCCGTCCGGGGCAGCCCCAAGCCGCCACCGGTGCGGACCACGCTCACCCTGCCGGCGATCAACACCGCCGAGGAGGTCTGGCTGGTGGCCAGCGGGGCCGACAAGTCCCGGGCGGTCGGCATGGCCCTGGCCGGGGCGGGGCCGGTGCAGCTGCCCGCGGCGGGCGTGCACGGCGTCGGTCGTACCCTCTGGTTGCTGGACCGGGCGGCGGCGGCCGAGGTGCCGCCGCGGCTGCGCAGCCTGCGCTGAACGACGGACGGCGAGTCCCGGTCCCGTGGGGGCCGGGGCTCGCGCGTCTCAGCCGCCGCCGCGGCGCTGGCGCAGCGCGGCCAGGGCCTCGGCGAGGATGGCCTCGCCCTGCTCGGGGGTGCGCCGTTCCTTCACGTACGCCAGGTGGGACTTGTACGGCTCGGTCCGGGCCCGGCCCGGCGGGTTCTGCGCGTCCGGCCCGGCGGGCTGCCCGCAGCGCGGACAGTCCCAGACCGGCGGCGCCTCCGCCTCGGCGGCGATGAGGATCTCCACCTGGTGGTCGTTGCGGCACCAGTAGGCGACCGCCCGGCGCGGGGCGGGCGCGGACCGCTCGGTCGGCCGCTCGGGCCTGGATCCGATCCGGGCGCCACGGATGACGTTGCCACTCGGCACGGCTGCTCGCTCCTGTCGACGTCAGGGGACCACCGCTCGGGCGGGCGGTGGGCGACGCGGTGCAGCGGAAAAAGAACTGCGCGCGGCCCGTCGTGACGGACCGCGCGCAGATTGTACGACCAGACGGGCTCGCTCAGGCGCCGCTGCTCATCTGCAGCCGCAGCCACAGACCGATCCCGACGATGCACGCGAACCAGACGATGCCCACCAGAACGGTGTAGCGGTCGAGGTTCTTCTCGGCCACCGAGGAGCCGGCCAGGCTGGAGCTGACACCGCCGCCGAACATGCTCGACAACCCGCCGCCCTTACCTCGGTGCAGCAGGATCAGCAGGGTGAGCAGGATGCTCGTGATGATCAACAACACGATCAACGTGTACGCGAACGCGATCGGCATGGCTGGGGTCAGTCCTCTCGTAGCGATCATCTGCCCGGGCAGGTCGGGCACGCGGCACCGGCCGGCGGACGGGCGGAGTCAAGAATAGCGAGCCGTCAGCGAGCGATGTGCTCCGGGAACCGGCAGATCTGCGCGAATTCCTCGGCGTCCAGGCTCGCCCCGCCCACCAGGGCCCCGTCCACGTCCGGCTGGGCCATGATCGAGGCGATGTTCGACGCCTTGACCGACCCGCCGTAGAGGATCCGGACCTGCTGCGCGGCGCCCTCGTGGAAGGTCTGCACCAGGCGCTTGCGCACCTCGCCGCAGACCTCCTGGGCGTTCTCCGGCGTGGCCGTCTTGCCCGTGCCGATCGCCCAGACCGGCTCGTACGCGACGACGACCTTGGCGACCTGCTCCGCGGTCAGCCCCTTCAGCGCGCCGTCGAGCTGGTCGCAGCAGTGCGGCACGTGCTTGAGCTGCTCGCGGATTTCCAGGCCCTCACCGATGCACAGGATCGGGGTGAGCCCGTTGGCCAGCGCCGCCGCCACCTTCGCGTTGACGATCGCGTCGTCCTCGTAGTGGTACGCGCGCCGCTCGGAGTGCCCGACCACCACGTACGTGCAGCCCAGCTTCGCCAGCATCGCCCCGGAGATGTCTCCGGTGTAGGCGCCGGCCTGGTACGGCGACAGGTCCTGCCCGCCGTAGCCGATCAGCAGCTTGTCCCCGTCCACCGCGGTCTGCACGGTGCGCAGGTCGGTGAAGGGTGGCAGAACCACCGTCTCGACGGCGGTGAGCTGCTGCTCGGTCAGGCTCGCGGCCAACTTCTGCACCAGCAGGTTGGCCTCGAGGTGGTTCAGGTTCATCTTCCAGTTGCCGGCCATCAGCGGCCGGCGGGTGACGCCCGCCATCAGTCCTCCAGTGCCGCGATGCCGGGAAGGGTCTTGCCCTCGAGGTACTCCAGGGAGGCGCCGCCACCCGTGGAGATGTGGCTGAAGGACGACTCGTCCAGACCCAGCGCGCGCACCGCGGCGGCGGAGTCACCGCCACCGACCACCGTGAACGCGTCGGACTTGGCGATCGCCTCGGCCACCCCGCGGGTGCCGTTGGCGAACGCGGCCATCTCGAACACGCCCATCGGGCCGTTCCAGAAGATCGTCTGCGCGCCGCCCGGCTCGCCGCACGCGGCGTCCTTGATGGCGGCGGCGAAGCCGGCCACCGTCTCCGGACCGATGTCCAGACCCACCCGGTGGCTCGGGATGCCGTCGGCGCGGAAGACGTCGTGGTCGGCGTCGGGGGCGAAGGCGGTCGCGGCCACCACGTCGACCGGGAGCATGATCTTGCCCTCGGACCGCTGCAGGAGGTTGCCGCAGGTCTCGACCATCTCCTCCTCCAGCAGCGAGCTGCCCACCTCGTGGCCCTGGGCCTTGAGGAAGGTGAAGCACATCCCGCCGCCGATGAGCAGCCGGTCGACCGTCGGCAGCAGCGCCTCGATCACCGCCAGCTTGTCGGAGACCTTGGAGCCACCGAGCACCACGACGTACGGGCGCTCCGGCTCGCTGGTCAGCTTGCTCAGCACCTCGACCTCGCGCAGCACCAGCCGGCCCGCGACGTGCGGCAGCCGCGCCGGCACGTCGAAGACGCTGGCGTGCTTGCGGTGCACCGCGCCGAAGGCGTCGTCCACGTACGCGTCGCCGAGGGCGGCGAGCTGGTCGGCGAAGGCGCCCCGCTCGGCATCGTCCTTGCTGGTCTCCCCCTTGTTGAACCGGAGGTTCTCCAGCAGCGCTACCTGGCCGTCGGCCAGCCCCTCCACGGTGGACCGGGCGGAGTCGCCGACGGTGTCGGTGGCGAAGTGCACCGGCGCGCCGAGCAGCTCGCCCAACCGTCCGGCGACCGGGCCGAGGCTGAACTGCGGGTCCGGCGCGCCCTTCGGGCGGCCCAGGTGCGAGCAGACGACCACCTTGGCGCCGGCCTGCACCAGCGCGCCCAGCGTCGGCAGGACCGCCCGGATGCGCCCGTCGTCCGTGATGTCACCGGTCTGCTTGTCGAGCGGGACGTTCAGGTCGGCGCGCACCAGCACGCGCCGACCCGAGACCCCCTCGGCGAGCAGGTCGTCGAGGGTCCGGATGCTCACAGCGACGAACCCACCAGCTTGACCAGGTCGACCAGGCGGTTGGAGTAGCCCCACTCGTTGTCGTACCAGCCGACGACCTTGACCTGGTTGCCGACGACCTTGGTCAGCGGCGCGTCGAAGATGCAGGACGCCGGGTCGGTGACGATGTCCGTGGAGACGATCGGGTCCTCGTTGTAGACCAGGATGCCCTTGAGCGGACCGTCGGCGGCGGCCTTCAGCGCGGCGTTGACCTCGTCCACCGTGGTCTCCCGGCCGACATTGACCGTCAGGTCGGTGACCGAGCCGGTCGGGATCGGCACCCGCAGCGCGTAACCGTCCAGCTTGCCCTTGAGGTCCGGCAGCACCAGGCCGATCGCCTTGGCGGCGCCGGTCGACGTCGGGACGATGTTCAGCGCGGCGGCGCGGGCCCGGCGCAGGTCCTTGTGCGGCGCGTCCTGGAGGTTCTGATCCTGGGTGTACGCGTGGATGGTGGTCATCAGACCGTGCTGGATGCCGAACGTGTCGTGCAGGACCTTCGCCATCGGGGCGAGGCAGTTGGTGGTGCACGAGGCGTTCGAGATGATTGTGTGCTTGGCCGGGTCGTACTGGTCGTGGTTGACGCCCATGACGACCGTGACGTCCTCGTTCTTCGCCGGGGCGGAGATGATCACCTTCTTGGCCCCGCCGTCGATGTGCGCCTTCGCCTTGCTGGCGTCGGTGAAGAAGCCGGTGGACTCGATGACGACGTCGGCGCCGACCTCGCCCCACGGCAGCTTCGCCGGGTCCTTCTCGGCGTACGCCTTGATGGTCCTGCCGCCCACGGTGATCTCGTCAGCGGTGGCCTTCACCTCGTGCGGGAGGCGACCCAGGATGCTGTCGTACTTGACAAGGTGGGCGAGCGTCGCGTTGTCGGTCAGGTCGTTGACCGCGACGACCTCGACGTCAGCGCCGGACGCCAGCACTGCCCGAAAGAAGTTACGGCCGATCCGGCCGAAGCCGTTGATGCCAACCCGGATGGTCACAGGTCCCATCTCCTCGCGTTCTGGTCCGCCGGCGTCAGACCCGGGCCGGCGGAGGTGTGTTCGCCGACCGTTGGAGCCGGCCGTTGACGGTTCATCTCGGCCACCCCGCCGCGGTCCTGTGGACCTGACCGCCCGAGGCGGTGAGCACGGCGAGGGGTGCCTGTGCCGGCCTCCTTGCCGTACGCAGCGACCCTATCCGAGCGTGCGCCGCCGCGCTGCGGCGGGTCGTGATCCCGCTCGCCTGCTGGCGCCTCACCGTCCTATCAGACCACGAGCATGTCCGGCGTGACGGCCGCTTCGGTATCCGGGATGCCCAGGTCGCGAGCCCGCTTGTCGGCCAGCGCCAGCAACCGGCGGATCCGCCCGGCGATGGCGTCCTTGGTCAGCGGCGGGTCGGCGAGGGCACCGAGCTCCTCCAGCGAGGCCTGCCGGTGCTCCAGCCGCAGCCGGCCGGCCGAGGTCAGGTGGTTCGGGGCGTCTTCGGCGAGGATCTCCAGCGCGCGGGTGACCCGGGCTGCCGCCGCCACCGCGGCGCGGGCCGAGCGGCGCAGGTTGGCGTCGTCGAAGTTCGCCAGCCGGTTAGCGGTGGCCCGGACCTCGCGGCGGACCCGGCGCTCCTCCCAGGCCAGCACGCTGGAGTGGGCGCCGATCCGGGTGAGCAGCGCGGCGATCGCGTCGCCGTCCTTGACCACCACCCGGTCCACCTGGCGCACCTCGCGGTTCTTGGCCACGATGCCGATCCGGCGGGCCGCGCCGACCAGGGCGAGCGCCGACTCCGGGCCGGGGCAGGTGATCTCCAGCGCGCTGGAGCGGCCCGGCTCGGTGAGCGAGCCGTGCGCCATGAACGCGCCGCGCCAGGCGGAGACCGCGCAGCAGACGTTGGCGGCGACCACGTGCGGCGGCAGGCCCCGCACCGGGCGGCCCCGCACGTCGAGCAGGCCGGTCTGCCGCGCGAGGGCCTCGCCGTCCTTGACCACCCGCACGATGAAGTGGCTGCCCTTGCGCAGCCCGCCGGAGGCGAGCACGTGAATCTCGCTGGGGTAGCCGTAGACCTCGGCGATCTCCCGCCGGAGCCGCCGGGCCACCGCGCCGGTGTCCAGCTCGGCCTCGACCACGACCCGCCCGGAAACGATGTGCAGCCCACCGGCGAAGCGCAGCAGGGCGGCCATCTCCGCCCGCCGGCAGCAGGGCTTGGGCACGTCGACCCGGCTCAGCTCGTCCTTGACCGCGGCTGTCATCGCCATTCTGCGCCCCTCCACGGACCCGTACCGGCGTGTCGCCGGTGATTACGTACGTGCTTAACGATCGGCGCCCAGGACAGGCACCAGCGCGGCGCCCAGGGCGGCCGGATCATGGCGGGGCGTGCCGTCGGTGACGGCGACGGGAGCGAGGGCCAGCCGGGCACCAAGCGATTCTGCCGCACGTCGCACCGCTTCAGGATCACCCACCGCCCTGGAGTCCGCCAGCACCACGTCCACCTTCAATTCGGACAGATAGCGCCGCAGGGTGGCCAAATGGTCGGCCAGGGAGAGTCCGAGGGTCTCCTTTTCGGCCACCAGGTTGAGCGTGACCAGCCGTCGGGCCGGGCTCGACACGATGGCGTGGGCCAGCCCGGGCACCAGCAGGTGCGGCAGCACGCTGGTGTACCAACTGCCGGGCCCGAAGATCAGCCAGTCCGCGTCGTAGACGGCGGCCACCGCCTCCGCGCAGGCCGCCGGCGCCGCCGGGGTGAGCCGCAGGGACTCGACCCGCCCGGTGGTGACCGCGACCTGGTGCTGGCCACGCAGCACGCGTACCTCGTTCCGACGGTCCGGGTCGGCGCCGCGCACGTGGGCCTCGATGCCGACCGGCTGCCGGGACATCGGCAGCACCCGGCCGACCGCGCCGAGCATGACGGCGGCGTGGTCGAGCGCGGCCACCGGGTCGCCGAGCAGCTCCATCAGGCCGCAGAGGACCAGGTTGCCCACCGCGTGCCCGGCCAGCGGATCGGCGGCCCCCGCTCCTCCGGTCGCCGCCGCGCCGGCGCCGACGGCGGCGAAGCGGTGCTGGAAGAGCCCGGCGCTGCGCCGGGTGGCCGGGTGATCGCCGGCCAGCGCGACCAGGGCCTGCCGCAGGTCGCCCGGGGGCAGCCCGCCGCGCTCGGCGCGCAGCCGGCCGCTGGAGCCGCCGTCGTCGCCGACGGTGACCACCGCGGTGATGTCCAGATCCAGCTCCGGTACGCAGTGCCGCAGCGCCCGCAGGGACGCCGACAGGCCGTGCCCGCCGCCGAAGGCGACCACCTTCGTCGGGATCATTCCCGCCCCAGGTCCCGGTGCTGCGCGTTGGCGGCGATGCCGGACTGGCGCAACCGGGTGGCCAGTTCCTCCGCGATGGCGACGCTGCGGTGCTTGCCGCCGGTGCACCCCACGGCGACGGTCAGGTAGCGCTTGCCCTCCCGCTCGAAACCGCCGGTGGTGGCGTTGACCAGGTCGGCGTACCCGGCCACGAAGGCGTCCGCGCCCTCCTGGCCCAGCACGTACGAGCTGACGGCCTCCTCCCGCCCGGTGTGCTCGCGCAGTTCGGGCACCCAGTACGGGTTCGGTAGGAACCGGGCGTCCATCACGAAGTCGGCGTCCGGCGGGAGTCCGTACTTGAACCCGAAGGAGAGCACGGTGATGCGCAGCCGGCGGGCGTCCTCGCCACCGAAGAGTTCCTCGACCCGGCGCCGGAGCTGGTTGACGTTGAGATGGCTGGTGTCGATGATCACGTCGGCCTGGTCGCGAGCCTCCTCCAGCAGGGCGCGCTCGACGGCGATGCCGTCGGCCAGCCGCCCCTCGCCCTGCAACGGGTGCGAGCGCCGGACGCTCTCGAACCGGCGGATCAGCACCTCGTCGTCGGCGTCGACGAAGACCACCCGCGGGGAGAAACCGCGCTCCTTCAGCTCCCGGATCGCCCCGGCCAGGTCGGTGGAGAAGGCGCGCGAGCGGACGTCCAACACCATCGCCGTACGCCGGGCGGCGCCGCCGGCCTTGAAGGCCAGCTCCGCCATGTCCAGCATCAGCGCCTGCGGCAGGTTGTCGACCACGTAGTAGCCGACGTTCTCCAGCGCCCGGGCGACCGTGCTCCGGCCACCGCCGGACAGCCCGGTCACCACCACCAGGCTCGTCTCCACCTCGGCCGGCGCCGGCTGCCCGGCCACCGTCGTGTCCGCCGGCCCCAGGTCCGCCGTCGTCCGCGCCTCGCTCACCCGCTACCCCCAAGCCGTGGCGCCGCGGCCCGGTCGGCCGCGCGTGGTCAATCAGCGACTCTAACGGCTGGGGCCCGGTCCGCGATTCCACGGGGTGACGACCGGAACACCCCCTTGTCCGGTTCGTACCACCGGGGTGTCGGGGGACGCTCGTAGACTGCGCCAATGGTCTCCCCCACCGATGTGCGGACCGAGGACGCCGGGCAGGTGCTCCGGCGGGTGTTCGGCTACGACGCCTTCCGCGGCTCCCAGCAGCAGGTCGTCGACCACGTGGTGGCCGGCGGCGACGCGCTGGTGCTGATGCCGACCGGTGGCGGCAAGTCGCTCTGCTACCAGATCCCCGCGCTGGTCCGCGACGGCGTGGCGGTGGTGATCTCCCCGCTGATCGCCCTCATGCAGGACCAGGTCGACGCGCTCACCGCGGTCGGCGTGCGGGCCGGCTTCCTCAACTCGACGCAGGACCTCGCCGAGCGGCGGCGGGTCGAGGGGGCCTTCCTCGCCGGCGAGCTGGACCTGCTCTACCTCGCCCCGGAAGGGCTGGCCGTCCGGTCCACCCTCCAGCTGCTGGAACGCGGCACCATCGCGCTCTTCGCGATCGACGAGGCGCACTGCGTGTCGCAATGGGGGCACGACTTCCGCCCCGACTACCTCAACCTCTCGATGCTGCACGAACGGTGGCCGGGCGTGCCGCGGATCGCGTTGACCGCCACGGCCACCAGCGCCACCCGCACCGAGATCGCCACCCGGCTGCAGCTCACCGACGCCCGGCACTTCGTGGCCAGCTTCGACCGGCCCAACATCCAGTACCGGATCGTGCCGAAGCGGGAGCCGCGCAAGCAGCTGCTGGCCCTGCTGCGCGACGAGCACCCGGGCGACGCCGGCATCATCTACTGCCTCTCCCGCGCCTCGGTGGAGAAGACCGCCGAGTTCCTCGTGCAGAACGGCGTCCCCGCCCTGCCGTACCACGCCGGCCTGGACGCGGCGACCCGCGCCGCCAACCAGCAGCGTTTCCTGCGCGAGGACGGCCTGGTCATGGTGGCCACCATCGCCTTCGGGATGGGGATCGACAAGCCGGACGTCCGCTTCGTCGCCCACCTCGACCTGCCCAAGTCCGTCGAGGGTTACTACCAGGAGACCGGCCGCGCCGGCCGCGACGGCCTGCCGTCGACGGCCTGGCTGGCGTACGGGCTCCAGGACGTGGTCCAGCAGCGGAAGATGATCGAGACATCCGAGGGCGACCTCGCGCACCGCCGCAACCTCGCCGCTCACCTGGACGCGATGCTCGCGCTCTGCGAGACGGTCCGGTGCCGGCGGGTCCAGCTGCTCGAGTACTTCGGCGAGACGGGGAGCGCCGCCTGCGGCAATTGCGACACCTGCCTCAGCCCGCCGGAGTCGTGGGACGGCACGGTCGCCGCGCAGAAGCTGCTCTCCACCGTCTTCCGGCTGGACCGCGAGCGCAACCAGCGGTTCGGCGCCGGGCACTGCATCGACATCCTGCTCGGCAAGCAGACCGACAAGATCAGCCAGTACGGCCACGACTCGCTGACCGTTTTCGGCATCGGCAATGAGCTGCGCGAGGCCGAGTGGCGGGGCGTGGTCCGGCAGTTGCTCGCCGAGGGGCTGCTCGCCGTGGAGGGCGACTACGGCACGCTGGCGCTGACCGAGGCGAGCGCCGAGGTGCTCGGCCGCCGGCGCACCGTGACCATGCGCCGCGAGCCCGAGCGGCCCGCGTCCAGCCGGTCGGCGAAGCCGCGCGGCGCGGCCACCGTGGTCGCCGCGCTGGATCCGGCCGCGACCTCGGTCTTCGAGCGGCTGCGCGCCTGGCGGGCGGCCACCGCCAAGGAGCAGGGTGTGCCCGCGTACGTGATCTTCCACGACGCGACCCTCCGGCAGATCGCCACCGACGCGCCCGCCACACTGGCCGAGCTGTCCCGGATCAACGGCGTGGGCGAGAACAAGCTGGCCAAGTACGGCGAGCAGATCCTCACGGTCCTCGCGGAGGACGCCGCCGCCTCCGCCTGACGCGATTCATCGCCGGTAGACGGCGAAAGGGCCGACCCCGTGGGGGTCGGCCCTTTCGTTGTTAATGCCGGTCAGCT
>NZ_JAEMUW010000017.1 GCF_016598485.1 Micromonospora coerulea
TGCGACGGCAGGTTCCCGCCCCGGCAGAATCCCCGTCGGGATCTTCCGGTCAGCGTCCGGCGGGACGGACACCCCAGGAAACCAACCCGTCAGGGCCGGTCAGCCAGGTGCCGCACACGGTTCCCACCACCGCTCCGCGACACCCTCACCGGGTCCGCGGGGCAGCCCTCGGCCGCGGCTTCCACCGCCACGTGCATGCCACCCCCGTAACCAACCGGGACGGTAGCGCCAGCCGGATGTCCGGCTTGCCGAGGATCGCACAGGGAACCAGAGACGCTTCCCGGCCTGTGGTTGGTCACTGTCAATTGATCGGGGCCCCGCTACCCTGGCGCCGTGAATCGTTGCGACGAATGCGCCTTCGTCTACGCCAGTGCGCCCGCCGCGGAGGTGCCGCAGCTCCTGCGCGGCCTCGCCGACCGGTACGCGGCCGCCCTGACTGAGGTACGCGACCCGCGGCGGCGGCCGGCCGAAGGGGTCTGGTCGCCGCTGGAGTACACCTGCCACGTCCGGGACGTGCTCCGGGTCCAGGGCGAGCGGCTCGCGCTGGCGCTGGCCGTCGAGGAACCGGAATTCGTCCCGATGGGCCGCGACGAACGCGCCGTCGCCGAGGCGTACAACGACCAGGATCCGGCGGTCGTGCTCGCCGAGCTGGCCGGGGCCGGCGACGAGCTGGCCGCCCGGTTCGGCGTGCTGGGCCCCGCGGAGCTCGCCCGCACCGGCGTGTACTCCTGGCCGCAACCGGAGGTCCGGACGCTGCTCTGGCTCGGCCAGCACACCGTCCACGAGGGCGTGCACCACCTGCTGGACATCCACCGCGCCGCCCGGGCCCAGGCCGCCGCGGCGGCGGACCCCGACCCGGTGGCCTAACCTCAGGCGGCCGGGGTGGCACCCGCGCAGGGGGCGTCGCCCATCGTGCAGGCCTCGGGCGCCTTGCTGAGCGGGTCGGGATCGCGGACGTCGAAGGTGAACGTCCGCGACCGGCCGGCCGCCACGGGCGGCCCGGTGAAGGTGACGTCCTGCCCGTCCTGCTGCCAGTCGGCACCGGTGGCGCTGGCGATCGTGCCGCCCTTCGACAGCGTGACGACCACCGTCCAGTCCTTCACCGCCGCGGTGCCCGCGTTGTCGACCACCACCTCGCCGGTGTAGCCGAAGATCCGGGTCGAGACGGTGCGGTAGCGGGCGGTCGCGGTGGCGGCCGGCGGTGGCGCGGCGGTCACCCGCGACGGCGCCGCCGTGGCGGTCGCGCTCGGGCGGGCGCTGCGGGTGCCGGCGGTCGGCGTGGGACGCGCGGGAACGGCCGCCCGGGGCGGGCGGGCCGTAGCGGATGCGACGGTCGGCATCTTCAGCGGCGCCGGGTCCGTCGCGGCGGCGTCGGGCCGCTCGGCCGGCAGCACGGCCCACACCCCGAGCCCGGTGGCGAGGACCGCGCCGGCCAGCACCGCGAGCAGCACCGGCCGACGGATCCGGCCGGCCCGCGCCGCCCCGCCGGCGGGGAGCACGGTGACCGGCAGCTCGGCGGTCGCCGCCGGCTCGGCGCTGCGCAGGTCGACCTGCTGGAAGGCCAACCAGTCCAGGATGGCCGGCAGCCGCCCGGTGAGCGTCTGGTCGTAGTACTGCTCGCGGCCGGCCCGCTGTTCCGCCGGCCACCGGCCGTGCTCGAGGACCTCGCGCACCGCCAATCGGCAGCCCGCGGCGGTGGGGATGATGGCGCAGGTCAACCGGGTGACCCGGCCCGCCTCGTCGCACCGCAGCGCGAGCAGCTCCGGCTCCCGCCGCTCGGTCACCTCGGCGTCGACCGAGGCGTCGTAGCCGGCCAGCTCGGCCGTGTGGAACAGCAGCCGTGCCTCTCCCTCGGCCACCGCCTCGACCTCGGTGAACCAGCGCGCGACCAGCTCCCGGTCGGTCAACGCGCGCCAGACCAGATGGGCGGGATGGGATAGGTCGACCGCGATGTCGATCTCGATCACGGCGCGACTCTACGGGTCAGGGTGCCGTCCCCGCACAAGGGATCCCCGTTACGCCGTTGCGGCCCGGTTGTCGGCGGGAAACTCGCGCTGGCCAGCACGCACGGGCGGTCAACGTCGCCCGGCGATCTGCTGCCGGTAGCTGGTGACCACCGTGGCCGCGGCGATGGCACCGACGAAGGCGGTCGCGAGCGCCGCGAGCGCCCAGGACCAGGTGTGCCCGCCGGGGAGTTCGGCCGAGGTGAGCCACCGGATGGCGAAGTTGCTCGACGCGGCGACCGGGAAGGTGAAGGCCCAGAAGTTCGGGTTGAAGGTCAGCACCCGGTAGTCCGGCAAAAACATCACCTGGACCAGCAGCATCATCAGCAGGATGCCGAGCAGCAGGTACCCGACGCTGTCCATCCGGCCGCCGGCGATGGCGAGCCAGGCGATACCGGCGACCGCTGGCGGCGAGACGAGCACCGCCAGGGACGGCTTGACGGCGTCCGGCAGGGGAGCGCCGGTGAAGAGGCGCCCGAAGACGAGGGTGCCGATGATCAGCCAGAACAGGATGCCGACGCCGAAGGCGGACACGGCGGCCTGGTGCCAGCCACTGGCGTGCAGGCCGATGCTCGCGATGAAGGCACCCGCGACCGTCGGGAGGAAGTAGCCCGGGTGGAAGGTCTGGACCGGGAGATTGCCCAGCAGCCAGTGGGCCACGAGCTGCGCCGCGAGCACGCCGAGGGCGAGCACGAAGACGAGCACGGCACCGCGGGCGACGTCGTGCAGGTACGGGATGTAGTGCGCGGACAACAGGATTCCGATGACCGGGAGGTAGGCGGCGAACGGCCCGTGCACGGCGTGCTGGCGGTGCGCGGTGAAGGTGCCGGCGCGGCGGACCCCGCGGCCGACGTAGACGACGGTGAGCGCGAGCCAGATCGCGGTGCTGGCCGCGAACAGCACCTCGGCGGGCCAGGAAGGCGCCGACGCGATCGTCCGCAGGGCCTGCCACACGCCGCCGAGTCCGGCGAGACCGAGCGGAATCGCGAAGACCCCGAGCAGGGCCGATCCCCCGACCGTCGGCGGCTCGCCGCCGGCCGTGGGCACTCCCCGGGTGGCGGTACGCCGGGTGGCCGGCGGGGTGGATCCGGCCGGCCGGTCCGTGGCCTCGTACGTCGGTGTGGTCATCGCCTGCCTTTGCTGGGTCGGGCTGTTTGCTGGTGGGTGGGACCGGGCGGCTCAGGCGTCGAGCCGCTCGATGATGGTCGCGTTGGCGGTGCCACCGGCCTCGCACATCGTCTGGAGGCCGTACCGGCCGCCGGTGCGTTCGAGCACGTGCAGGAGGGTGGTGGCGAGTCGGGCTCCACTGGCCCCGAGCGGGTGTCCGATGGCGATGGCGCCGCCGTCGACGTTGACCTTCGCCGGATCGGCGCCGGTCTCCGCCAGCCAGGCCAGCACGACCGACGAGAAGGCCTCGTTGACCTCGAAGGCGTCGATGTCGGCGATGGTCAGGCCGGCGCGGGCGAGCACCCGGGCGGTGGCCGGAACGATGCCGGTCAGCATCAGGATCGGGTCGTCACCGACGACCGTGGCGGTGTGCACGCGGGCCCGGGGACGCCAGCCCCGCTGCCGGGCGATCTCGCTCGTGGTGAGCAGGAGGGCCGCAGAACCGTCGTTGAGCGGGCTGGAGTTGCCCGCCGTCACCGCCCAGTCGAGCCGACCGAACCGCCGGGTCCAGCGCTGGTCTGCGAACGCCACCGGCAGCCCGGCGAGCCGCTCGACGGTCGTGTCGGGACGGATCGTCTCGTCGATGGCGAGCTCCGCCCCGGGCAGTGGCGCGACCTGGGTCGCGAACCGGCCCTCCCGCCAGGCCTCGGCGGCGCGGTGGTGGCTGGTGGCGGCGAACTCGTCGAGCTGGCTGCGGGACAGCGCCCACTTGCGGGCGATCAGTTCGGCGCTGACCCCCTGCGGAATGAGGCCGCCGGGGTAGCGCTCGGCGACCATCGGACCGGCGAAGTCGGTCCGGACGCCATCGACCACCGCCGCGCTGCCGATCGGGACCCGGCTCATCGACTCGACGCCCGACGCGATGACGACGTCGTAGGCGCCCGCGACGAGTCCCTGGGCGGCGAAGCTCAACGCCTGCTGGCTGCTGCCGCACTGCCGGTCGACGGTCACGCCCGGCACGGACTCGGGCAGACCGGCGGCGAGGGCGGCGAGCCGGGTGGTGTTGGTGCTCTGCTCGCCGACCTGGGCGACGGTGCCGCCGATCACGTCGTCGATCTCCGCGGGGTCGAGCCCCGGCATTCGGGCGACCAGACTGCGCAGCGCGTGCGCGTGCAGGTCCACCGGATGGATCCCGGTGTAGGCGCCGCCCCGCTTGCCCCTGGCCAGCGGGGTCCGTACCGCCTCGACGATGACCGCGTCCCGCACCGCTGCCTCCCGGTTGACGACCCGTTCCGGACCGATCGGTCCGGGACTGACCGGTCCGATACTGCGCCGTACGACACAAGCCGTCAACTGTTTGCGGACCGACCGGTCCGTTATCCTCGACACAACGCCAGCGACAGGGAGGGAACCATGGCCCGCACGGCGGCCCCGGGCAGCCGGGAACGCATCCTCGACACGGCCGCGGCCCTGTTCTACCGGTACGGCGTCCGTGCCGTGGGCATGAACCAGGTCATCGACGCCGCCGGGTGCGGCAAGAACCTGCTCTACACGCACTTCCCCAGCAAGGACGACCTGGTGGCCGCCTACCTGCAGGCGCGGCGGCGGGACCGGGAGCGGTCCGCGGCCGCGGCAGCCGACCGGGTGTCCGGCGACGACCCGGCTGCGCCACTGCTCGCCCTGGTCGGTGAGATCGCCACCACGGTCGGGCGACCGGAGTTCCGGGGTTGCCCGTTCCGGATGTACCTCACCGAGTTCCCGGAGGACGAGGGCGAGCCCGCCCGGGTGGCCCGCGACTACCTGCGCGACAGCCGGGCCGAGATCGACCGGCTGGTCGCCCGCCTCGGCGTCACCGAGCCCGATCAGCTCGCCAACCGCGTCTGGCTGATCGTGGAGGGCCTCTACGGCAGCGCCGGCCGCGTCGACCCGGCCGCGGCGGCGGACGCGGCGACACATCTCGTGCGGGACCTCGTCGCGACCGCCCGGACTGGGCCAACGGCAACGTCCGGTGCTCGTGGGCACTGACGTCGAACCTGCTGTCCGTCCGGAACAACGGGCAATCGACGCAGGGCTCATCTACCACTACCGCAACAACTACAACAACCGGGCCGGCTGCACCCGCGGCTAGAACCGGGGCAATCTACAGGGGACGGACAAGATCCGGTCCCACAGTGGACCACCGGTTACTGCGGCGGACCCGGGGGCGGGCACGGGCCGGAGGCCCATGCCGTGCGGCGGTGAGCGGTGGCGCGAATGCCGGTAGGTGACATGATGTGCCCTGGGTAGCTGACGCCCCCGTCGGGAAGGGTGCTGCTGACGAATGACGCGCTTCGAGACCCGGACCTCCGTCGAGGCCGGGCAGGTGGTCGTGGTGCTGAACGGGGAGTGTGACCTGGCCGTCCGGGACGCGCTGACCGCCGCCCTGACGGCCGCCGTGGCCAGCCGTCCGGTGGTCGTGGTCGACGCGGGCGGGCTGACCTTCCTGGACTCGACGGGCCTGCACGGCCTGGTCACCGCCTACCACGCCGCCCGCCGCGAGGGCGGCCGGCTGCACCTGGTCAACGCCACCGGGGCGGTCGCGAACGTGCTGGAGCTGACCGGCGTCGGCGACCTGCTGCGGCCCCCGATCGACGACGACCGCCCGCAGAGCTGATGGCCGTCGACCGCCCCGGGGCCACCGCCGAGCCGGATCCGCCGGCACCGTCCACCACGCCGGAGATCATCTCGTACGCCGAACCGACCGACCTGAAGGCGGTGCGCGCGTTCGTCTGCTCGCGGGCGCTGGCGCGCGGCCTGCCGACGCACCGGGTGGAGCTGCTGGCGCTGGCGGTCAGCGAGCTGGCCACCAACACGCTGCAGCACTGCACCGGCGGCGGCTGGGTACGCCTGTGGGCGGAGACGGGCCGGCTCGTCTGCGAGGTCGTCGACCAGGGGCCGGTACGCGCGTTGGGACGCAGCATGCCAGCGGCCGACGCGGTACGCGGGCGAGGGCTGGCGATCGTCGAGAGGATCTGCGACGAGGTCAGCGTCTCGGGGGGCCCGAGCGGCACCGTGGTGCGGATCCGGCTCGCGCTCTGACGGATCCGGTCAGGCCAGCACCCGGACCGCCACGGTGCAGGTGTCGTCGTCGGGGCTGGCCCGGTGCAGCTTGCCCGGCAACCGCGTCAACACCTCCTCGTCGACGTGCGCCGACAGCTCCGCCAGGGTCCGCGTCACCTGGCCCAGCAGGTCGACCCCGCCCACCCGCCGTTCCACCAGCCCGTCGGTGTAGAAGAGCACCAGGTCGTCGGGGTGCAGCCGAGGACTCGCGAGGGGATAGCTGGCCGCCTCGACGGCGCCGAGCAGCATGCCCTCGGGCCGGTCGAGCTGCCAGGCCCGGCCGGCCCGGGCCAGCAGCGGCACCGGATGCCCGGCGCGCCCCCAGGACAGCACCTTCGTCGCCGGGTCGAAGACGGCGACCACGGCAGTCCCGGTGATTTTCAGCTGCCAGCAGAGCTGGTTCAGATGCCCGAGCAGCGCGGCCGGATCGCGGACCCCGATCGACAGCCACGCGACCAGCCCGAACCTCAGGTGCGCCATTCCGCTGGCCGCCTCCAGACCGTGACCGGCGACGTCGCCGACGGCCAGCACCACCTGCCCACCCGGCAGTGTCTGCGCGTGGTACCAGTCGCCGCCGACCTGCAGGGCGCTCTCCGCCGGCAGGTAGTCGACCGTCGCCTCCAGCCCCGCCAGCCGGAACGGTTCCCGGGGCACCGGCTGGATCAGGTTCTGCAACTGCCCGGCGAGCCGGTGCTCGGCCAGCGCGGTCATCTCGCGGGTCCGCAACTGGTCGCCGAGCCGCTCGATCTCGGTACGCGAGCCCACCCGGGCGGTGACGTCCTGCACGACGGCGTAGATCTTCAACGGCGCACCGTCGGCGTCGCGCGCCACGTCCGAGAGGATCCGCAGGTACTTCACCGACGCACCCGGCTGGAACCGCACCGTCACGTCGGACGTCGCCCCGCTGTCCAGCGTCTGCCAGGCGGCCTCCCGCAGGCCGTGGTCCTCGGGCACGATGGCCGCGGACTGCTCCGCCCGGGACATCGGCCCCAGCGCCGGGTCGCGCTCGAAGATCCGGTACATGCCGGGCGACCAGCGGCTCTGCCCGGTGGCCACGTCGTACTCGGCCCAGCCGAGGCTGCCCAGCAGCTCCAGGCGCGCCATCCGGCGCTCGTCCTCGTCCAGCCGCTGCCACGAGACCAGCAGCCCGCCGAGCACCCGGTGCACGCTCACGTCGAACAGCGAGTCCGCGACGATCCCCGCCCGCTTCTCCGCGTACCGGAAGTCCGGCACCCGCTCGGGCCCACCGTCGGCGAGCACCCGCTCGTACGTCCGCCAGAGCGGTCCGTCGACCATGCTCGGATAGAGCTCGCTGAGCCGCGCACCGATCCGGGCGGCACCCCGACCGTAAAGGTCGTGTGCCTGCCCGCTGGTCGCCGCGACCCGGAAGTCGACGACCCGCCCGTCATCGGCGATCAGCGGCAGCAGCCACGAACAACCGGCGGGTATCGCGGACAGGATCTCCTGCACGACCGGCGCGATCGGCGGAGCCGCCGGGGCCGCGGCGCGCCCTCCCCCAACCCCAGCGTCTGACATGACAGCAGCGTAGTCACCGGAGTCCGACGGGTGGACGGGCCGACCGCGCCGTCGCCGCGACCACCTGGACGACCTCCGCCACGAACCGCCGCGTTGACCCGGCCGCCGGGCGCCGCGACCCGATGTTACCGCCGGCTCAAGCGCTCTCGGCGAACACCGCCACCGCGATCTGGTAACCGTCGAACGCCCGGGCCGCCCCCGCGTACGCGGCCAGGTGGATGAAGAGCTCGACGATCTCCTCCTTGGTCACGCCGGAGTTCAGTGCGATGCGCAGCTGCCCGCGCAGCGGTTCGTGGGTGCCGAGGGTCGCCGCGACGGCGACGGAGATCAGCGCGCGGCTGCGGGTGTCCAGCCCGGGACGCGGCCACGAGTCGCCAAAGGTCTGCATGGTGGCCAGTCGCCGGAAGTCCGCCCCGACGGCCGACTCGCCGGCGCCGAGGGGAAGCACCAGCGGCGTGCCGAGAAGCTGCGCCGCGGTGTCCAGGGCCCGCTGGTGACGGTCGTCGGAGTCGGTCATGTCTCCTCCTCGTACTGCGGACCACCGGCGTGCCGCGTTCCCACCCTCGACACGTCCAATCCGGGGCCGGTGCGGCGGGCTGGCGGATGCGCCGATCGCGGGACTGCCCGCGCCGCGCCACGGCGTGCCGCTGGACGCCGAGCGGGTCGACAACGCGGCGGCCGGCTGGCGGTCCTGGCTGGCACTGCACGAGTACGACGGCCGCTACCGGGAGCAGGTGCGGCGCAGCGGCGGCTGGGCACAGCGCGTCGACGGGGATGTCAGGGCCGGCTCAGGCGATCACGGGGGGAACCGCCTGAGCCGGCTCGCCAAATTTACACCCGCGACGCCGGGCACGCTGCCCCGCCGGCCGTGGCGGATCAGGCCGGCGGCTGCGTCACCGCTCGTCGTCCTCCGCCGGATCGGCGTGAGCTGGTGCGGCGGTGACGCCCTCCGGGCCGTCGGCGGGCGACAGGCAGACGGTGACGCTGGCGGTCATCCCGTGCAGCCCGCTGGCCAGGATCAGCCCATCGGCCATCTGGTGGGCGAGCCACAGGCCACGTCCGCCGGCGACGTCGACGGCCGGCAGCCGCACCGGCAGGCTGCCAGGGGCGGCGCCGTGGTCGCTGACCTCGCAGATCAGCACGTCGTCCTGGCGGCGCAGGTCGAGGTGGCCGGCTCCGCCGCCGTGGCGTACCGCGTTGGTGACCAGCTCGTGCACGGCGAGGACGAAGTCGTAGCCGGCGTCGCCGACCAGTCCCGCGCCGGCCACCGCTGCCGCCAGCCGGTGCCGCAGGGCGGTGACGGTGGGGCCGGTGAAGTCCTGCGACAGTAGCGGAACCGTGGCCGGCACCGGAGTCGGATGACTCGGCTCGGCTGCCACGGGGTCCTCGGTCACGGTTGGAGGCTACACATCATCAGAAACTTCGCGACCGTTGCCAAAAGGCAACTACGGGCAGGTCGAGAGGTGTCCGGCGCCGCTGCCGCCCGCGCGCCGGGCGGTCCGCGCAGCGCGCCGGCGGCCTCGCGGCCCGCGGTCACCCCTGCGGGAGGACGCCGGGGTGGGCTGCACCGTCGCTGACGCTCACCTGGACCGCGCCGACGCGCAGCGTGCCGTCGTTCAGCGGGACGCAACGCACGCCGCCCCGGCGCCGCAGCGCTCGCCAGGCGCCCGGCCCGATGGCCGTGTCCATCCAGGCGCACGGGTTCGCCGGCCGGCGGATTCGCAGGCTGACCGGCCCCTGTCCGGAATCCAGGGTCAGCACGGAGCCGACCAGCTCGTCCACGGCGATGCCGGTGGTGAGCACGTTGCGGCGGACCTGGGTCAGGTCCACGCCGGCCGGCAGCGACTCCTGCGCGATCACCGTCACGCTGGCGTCGCGGTGCGCCGGCTTGCCGAAGTACCGGTCGCCGACGATGCCGAGGCCCGCCCGGATGTGGACCTCCGACACCAGCTCCCCCGGGGGCGCCGGCGCCGGGCCGTCCGCGGGTCGGCCCACGTAGCGGTGCACGGGCGAGGCCAGCAACTGCACGATCCGTGGCATGCAGCGATTCTAGGGAGCGATCGGACGCCGCCGGGCCGGTCGCCGCAGACCCGGGCCAGCGGTGACCGGCGCCCGCGTGCGCTGCTCAGAAGGAGTACGGGCCGAACCGGCCCCAGATCACGACGGCGGCCAGGATCAGCAGGACCACGGTGATCCCGATCGCCTGGTACTCCTTGCGGCGGGCGTGGGTGATCGCCGCGCCGATCATCATCAGGACGAGGCCGAGCGCGGCCAGCGGCACCAGGACCGGCGCGATGTCCAGCAGCGCCGGCAGGATCAGCCCGACGGCGGCGAGGATCTCCAGCCCGCCGATCAGCTTGACCGTCCCGGCGCTGAAGCCCTCGGCCCAGCCCATCCCGGAGGCGACCAGCTTCTCCCTGGGCTGGGTGAGCTTGAGCAGCCCGGCGCCGAGAAAGGCGGCGGCGAGCACGGCGGCGATGACCCACAGGACGATGTTCATGACGGCTCCCACCGGTTATGACTTCAAGCGTTGAGCGAACCGTACGCGCCGTTACTTCAACCTTCAAGTAATTGGTGCCAGGCGTCACTTCAGGCGTGAAGTTATGCTCGAACCATGGAGACGTCGCGGGAGCCGCGCTGGCTGGACGCCGAGGAGCAGGAGACCTGGCTGGCCCTGCTCAGCATGCTGGTCCGACTGCCGGGGGCGCTCGACACCCAACTGCAGCGCGAGGCGGGAGTCAGCCACTTCGAGTACCAGGTGCTCGCCGGCCTCTCGATGTCCGCCGAACGCACCATGCGGATGAGCGAACTGGCGATCTTCGCCGAGGGCTCGCTGTCCCGGCTCTCCCAGGTCGTCGGGAGGCTGGAGAAGCGCGGCTGGGTACGGCGCACCCCGGACCCCACCGACGGCCGCTACACCCTGGCGATCCTCACCGAGCCGGGCTGGGCCAAGGTCGTCGAGGCCGCCCCCGGCCACGTCGCGGAGGTCCGCCGGCTGGTCTTCGACCCGCTGACCAGGGCGCAGCAGCGGCAGCTGCGGGAAATCGGTCGCCGCGTCATGCGGGCCGTCGACCCCGACGACTCCTGTCCCGCCGACCGCCCGAACTGAACGCCCGCCGGCACCCGGCGCCGCCCGGGTGGTCGACCCGCCGGCTCAGCTGTCGAGCCACCGGTGGATGCAGTGCAACAGATCGTCGGCGTCGACCGGCTTGGTGACGTAGTCGCTGGCCCCGGAGGAGATGCTCTTCTCCCGGTCACCGTGCATGGCCTTCGCGGTGACCGCGATGATCGGCAGGTCGGCGTAGCGCGGCATGGCGCGGATCGCGGCGGTGGCCGCGTACCCGTCCATCTCCGGCATCATCACGTCCATCAGGACGAGGTCGATGTCGTCGTGGCGCATCAGCGTCTCGATGCCCTTGCGGCCGTCCTCGGCGTAGACGACCTCGATACCGTGCAGCTCCAGGATGTTGGTCAGCGCGAAGACGTTGCGGGCGTCGTCGTCGACCACGAGGACCTTGCGGCCGGTCAGCGCCGTGGCGAGCGGGTCGCTGACGGTGGTCCGGTCCGCGACCGGCGACGGGAACGGCACGACGCGCTCCGGCGTGTCCGCCGTCAGGTGCAGGGCGATCCGCTCGCGCAGCTCGTCGAGGCTGCGCAGCAGCTCCATCGGCCGGTCGTTGGCCAGCGCCTGCAACAGGCCTTCCTGCGCGGAGGTCAGCGGCTGTCCGTGGTACGTCAGGACGGGCAGGCCCCGCAGGTCGGGGTTGTCGGTCAACGCCCTCAGCAGGCCGGTGGCGCTGTCGTCGGCCGCGTCCAGCCGCAGCACCAGGAGCCGGTGGCGGTGCGCGGTCAGAGCCTCCATCGCCGAGGCGGCGTCCACCGCCGTCGACACCTCCACCGTGGCCCCGGTATCGGCGGCGACGCCCTGGGCCAGCAGCGTGAGCAGCCCCTTGTCGTGCGGTTCGAGCACCAGCAGCCGGCGGGGCTCCGGCCGCCGGTGGTTCTCCGCCGACGCCGACGCCGGCGGCGGGCCGGCGACCGCGAGTGGGGCGCCGTCGGAAGCGAGCGGCCCGGTAGCGGTGGCCGGCAGGTAGAGGGTGAAGGTGCTGCCCTGGCCCAGGGCGCTCTGCGCGGTGATCTGACCGCCGAGCAACTGGGCGATCTCCCGGCTGATCGACAGGCCCAGGCCGGTGCCGCCGTACCGTCGGCTGGTGGTACCGTCGGCCTGCTGGAAGGCGTCGAAGATGGCGGACAGATGCTGCTCGGCGATGCCGATGCCGGTGTCGATGACCCGGAACGCGATGATCGGCTCCTTCCCCAGCTCGATGCCGCCGGGCAGCTCGTCCGGGCGGGCCCGCTCGATGCGCAGCTGCACCCGGCCCTGCTCGGTGAACTTCACCGCGTTGGAGACCAGGTTGCGCAGCACCTGGCGCAGCCGCTGCTCGTCGGTGTGCAGCTGGGTGGGGACGCCCGGACCGGTGACGATGTCCAGCTCCAGGCCGCGCGGGGTGGTCAGCGGGCGGAAGGTGGCGTCGACGTAGTCGCGCAGCACCGACAGGTCGAAAGTCTCCGGGTTGATGTCCATCTTGCCGGCCTCGACCTTCGACAGGTCGAGGATGTCGTTGATGAGCTGGAGCAGGTCGGTGCCGGCGGAGTGGATGACGGTGGCGTACTCCACCTGCTTGCCGGTCAGGTTCCGGTTCGGGTTCTGGGCCAGCAGCTGGGCCAGGATGAGCAGCGAGTTCAGGGGCGTACGCAGCTCGTGGCTCATGTTGGCCAGGAACTCCGACTTGTACTTCGAGGCGAGGGCCAGCTGCTGGGCCCGGGCCTCCAGCTCCTGGCGGGCCTGCTCGATCTCGGAGTTCTTCGTCTCGATGTCGTGGTTCTGCCGCGCCAGCAGGGCCGCCTTCTCCTCCAGCTCGGCGTTGGACCGCTGCAGTTCCTCCGAGCGGGCCTGCAGCTCCTCCGAGCGGGCGCGCAGCTCGGCGGCGAGCCGCTGGGACTCGGTGAGCAGCACGTCGGTACGGGCGTTGGCGACGATGGTGTTGACGTTGACGCCGATGGTCTCGGTGAGCTGGTCGAGGAAGTCCCGCTGGACCTCGGTGAAGCGGCTCATGCTGGCCAGCTCGATCACCCCGAGGACCTGGTCCTCGAAGAGCACGGGCAGCACCACCAGGTGCAGCGGCGCGGCGGCACCCAGACTCGACGAGACGGTGACGTAGTCGGCCGGGACGGCGTCCACCACGATCGCGCGCTTGCTCAGCGCGGCCTGCCCGACGAGGGAGTCGCCCAGGGCGTACCGGCGGCGGGTGGCGTCGTGCCCGTAGCCGCCGACGACCCGCAGGCCGGCGCCGTGGGCGGTCTCGTCGACCAGCAGGAACGTGCCGAGCTGCGCGGCGACCAGCGGGGCGAGCTCGTTCATCACCAGGCCGGCGACGACCTCGAGGTCGCGGTGGCCCTGCATGAGCCCGGAGATGCGGGCCAGGTTGGTCTTGAGCCAGTCCTGTTCCTGGTTGGTGCGGGTGGTCTCGCGCAGTGACTCCACCATGGAGTTGATGTTGTCCTTCAGCTCGCCGACCTCGCCGGGGGCGTCGACGGTGATGGAGCGGGTGAGGTCGCCGGTGGCCACGGCGCTGGTCACCTCGGCGATGGCGCGCACCTGGCGGGTGAGGTTGCCGGCCAGCTCGTTGACGTTCTCGGTGAGCCGCTTCCACGTACCGGAGACGCCCTCGACCTCGGCCTGGCCGCCGAGCCGGCCCTCGCTGCCCACCTCCCTGGCCACCCGGGTGACCTCGGCGGCGAAGCTGGAGAGCTGGTCGACCATCGTGTTGATGGTGGTCTTCAGTTCGAGGATCTCGCCCCGCGCGTCGACGTCGATCTTCTTGGTCAGGTCGCCCTGGGCCACGGCCGTGGTGACCTGGGCGATGTTGCGGACCTGACCGGTCAGGTTGTTCGCCATCGAGTTGACGTTGTCGGTCAGGTCCTTCCAGGTGCCGGCCACGTTGGGCACCCGGGCCTGACCGCCGAGGCGGCCCTCGGTGCCCACCTCGCGGGCCACCCGGGTCACCTCGTCGGCGAACGCCCCGAGGGTGCCGACCATCGTGTTGATGGTCTGGGCGAGCACGGCGACCTCGCCCTTGGCCTCGACGGTGATCTGCCGGCTCAGGTCGCCCTGGGCCACGGCGGTGGCGACCAGTGCGATGGAGCGCACCTGGTTGGTGAGGTTGTTCGCCATCTCGTTGACGTTGTCGGTCAGGTCCTTCCAGGTGCCGCCGACGTTGGAGACCCGGGCCTGACCGCCGAGGCGACCCTCGGTGCCCACCTCGCGGGCCACCCGGGTCACCTCGTCGGCGAACGCGGAGAGCTGGTCGACCATCGTGTTGATGGTCTCCTTCAGGGCGAGGATCTCGCCGCGGGCGTCGACCCGGATCTTCTGGGTCAGGTCGCCCTTGGCCACCGCGGTGGTGACCTCGGCGATGCTGCGCACCTGGGCGGTGAGGTTGTCCGCCATGACGTTCACCGACTCGGTGAGGTCCTTCCAGGTGCCGGAGACACCCTTGACGTCGGCCTGGCCACCGAGGCGCCCCTCGGTGCCCACCTCGCGGGCCACCCGGGTCACCTCGTCGGCGAACGACGACAGCTGGTCCACCATCGTGTTGATGGTGCTCTTGAGCTCCAGGATCTCGCCGTGCGCGGTGACCGTGATCTTCTGCGACAGGTCGCCCCGCGCCACCGCGGTGGCCACCTGGGCGATGCTGCGGACCTGGTCGGTCAGGTTGCCGGCCATCGAGTTGACCGAGTCGGTGAGGTCGCGCCAGGTGCCGGCGACGCCGCTGACCTGGGCCTGACCGCCGAGTCGGCCGTCGGTGCCGACCTCCCGGGCCACCCGGGTTACCTCGTCGGCGAACGACGACAGCTGGTCCACCATCGTGTTGATGGTGCTCTTGAGCTCCAGGATCTCGCCGCGCGCGTCGACGGTGATCTTCTGCGACAGGTCGCCCCGGGCCACCGCGGTGGTCACCTGGGCGATGTTGCGGACCTGGCTGGTCAAGTTGCCGGCCATGAAGTTCACCGAGTCGGTGAGGTCCCGCCAGGTGCCGGCGACGCCGGGCACCTCGGCCTGGCCGCCCAGTCGACCCTCGCTGCCCACCTCCCGGGCCACCCGGGTCACCTCGTCGGCGAACGACGACAGCTGGTCCACCATCGTGTTGATGGTGATCTTCAGCTCCAGGATCTCGCCCCGCACGTCGACGGTGATCTTCTGCGACAGGTCGCCCCGCGCCACCGCCGTAGCCACCTCGGCGATGTCCCGGACCTGGTCGGTGAGGTTGCCGGCCATGGCGTTCACCGAGTCGGTGAGGTCCTTCCAAGTGCCCGACACCCCGGGCACCTCCGCCTGGCCGCCGAGCTGCCCCTCGGTGCCCACCTCCCGGGCGACCCGGGTGACCTCGGAGGTGAACAGGGACAGCTGGTCGACCATGCCGTTGAAGACGGTGGCGATCTCGCCGAGCAGACCGTCGGCGTCCTCCGGCAGTCGAGTACCGAAGTCGCCGTCGCGGACCGCCGTCAGTCCCGCCAGCAACTGCCGCAGGCCGGGGTCGGCCATCGGCCCGCTGGCGCCGGGAGCCGCGTCGCGTCGCCGCGGGACCGTCTGTTCGACCACCACTACCGCCTCATTAGGAAACAGCCGGACGGCGGCCCGTCCGGAGCAACGTCAACTGCGAAAGTATGTACAGGTTCCACCCGTGGGGCGACCGGGAGCCGGCGACCCGCCGGGAAGTTGGCGGCACAGCGGACCACTGACGCGGCGGTGGCCAGCGGTCGCCCCCGCGACCCGGCGTCACCGCCGCGCACGGCCTGCTCGAGACGGCGGCGCGGCCCGCTCGTCAGGCCCCGCCCGGACTCATGCCTCGGTGAGCTGGCCGCGCAGCTTGGTCAGCGCCCGGGCGAGCAGCCGGGAGACGTGCATCTGGGACACCCCGACCTGCGCAGCGATCTCGCTCTGGGTCAGGTTTCCGTAGAAGCGGAGGGTGAGGATCTTCTGCTCCCGCTCGTCGAGGGTGGCCAGCGCCGGACCGAGCGCGACCCGCAGCTCCGCCAGCTCGTACTCGCCGTCCTCCGCGCCGAGGGTGTCGGCCAGCTCGGTCGCGCTGGCACCGTCGCCGACCGGCGTCGACAGCGAGACGGCGTGGTAGGCGCGAGCGCCTTCCAGGCCCTCCAGCACCTCTTCCTCGGTGAGGTCGAGGTGGGCGGCGATGTCGGCGACCGTGGGTGCCCGGTTCAGCGTCTGCGCCAGTGCGCCGTTGGCCTCGGAGATGCGCAACCGCAGCTCCTGCAGCCGGCGCGGAACCCGGATGTTCCAGGTGCGGTCGCGGAAGTGGCGCTTGATCTCGCCGAGGATCGTCGGGATGGCGAAGCCGGCGAAGTCCACCCCGCGCGAGGCGTGGAACCGGTCGACTGCCTTGATGAGGCCGAGCGCGGCGGTCTGGGCCAGGTCTCCGGTCGGTTCGCCCCGGCCGCTGTAGCGCAGCGCGAGGTGGTTGGCGAGGGGCAGCCATGCCTCGATCACCTGCTCGCGCAGGGCTGGCCGGCCGAGGTGGTCCGGCGGCAGGGCGGCGAGGGTGGCGATCAGCTCGCCGGCGCGGGACTCGTCACCGTGGAGCGCGCCGCGGCGGGCGTGGGTCGTCGTCGGCGCGGTGGTCGTGGTGATCATCCTGTCCTCCTGTCCGGCGTCGGCGCGGCACTGCAACAGCGCCGAGCGCAGGAGTCACGCTAGACCAAAGTACGTGGCTGTATCAACCGAACGGACGATGGATAAAAGGGATAATCAGGCTCGTCAGCTACCTGGAGACCGCCCTCGACATCGCGATCGCCCCGGTGGCCGACCCGCCCCTCCGGCCGGCGGACGGACCAGGTCGGCAGGACCCGGCCTAGATGCCCGCCAGCCGATCCGCCTCGGCCTTCGCCAGCCCGGACGCCTGGAGCAGCTCGCTCACCACCACACACAGCTGGGAGGCGACGATCATGCCGGAGAAGCCGAGGCCGGCCGCCCGCGCCTGCCGGGCCTCCGCCGCGGCGAGGCCCGCCCGGGACCGGGCGATCTCGGGCGTACGGCCGGCCAGGAAGTCCCGGTGCAGCAGGCGCAACGACTGCCCGAAGTGCTCGATCGCGGCCGGCAGCTCGTCCGGGACCGGCTCCCCGGCGTCGAGCAGGGCGACCGTCCGCCGCACCATGTTGCGGCTGTTGGTGAACGCCAGCTCCAGGTGTTCGGCGGCGTGCTCGTAGCGGCGCAACACCGCGCGCCGCCGCCAGCGCCACGGCGACAGCACCGCCACCTCGCGCGCCGCCGCGACGATCTCGGTGGTCTGCCGGCGTTCCACCTCGGCTGCCTCGAGCCGCTGCATCGCCGCGTCGGCGCGGTCGCCGTCCCGCTCCGCCACCGCCCGCGCGGCGACGGTGAGCTGGTTGGCGAAGAGGTCCAGGGTGGGGCCGGCCGCCCGGTACACCGTGCGGACCGGGTTGAGCGGCAGGATCAGCAGCGCCACCGCGACGGCCACGCCGCCGCCGACGAGGGCGTTGACCGTCCGGGGCACGGCGATGTCCGGCCCGGCCGGGGAGACGGTGCCCAGCAGCACGGCCGTGCTGCCGGCCTGCACCATCACCGCGCCGCCACCGCGGAAGATCACCGCGACGGAGATGGCCAGGGCCACCACGAGACCGGTCTGCACGGGCCCCGCGCCGATCACCTCGATGATCAGGTCGCCGGCGAGCACGCCGAGGATCACCCCCGCCAGCAACTCCGCGGTGCGGCGGATCCGGTTGCCGATCGCGGCGGCGATGGTGCCGACGGCCGCGGCGGGCGCGAAGAGCGGCTGTGGGTTCTCCAGCACGGTGCCGGCGATGAACGAGGACTGCCCGGCGGCCACGCCGGCCTGGAGGGCGACGATGAAGTAGGTCCGCAGCCGCTCGTACGCTCCGCGAACCTCCCGGCCCGCCGCAGCGGCCAGGCCGCTGACGGCCCGTCCCCGGGCCGGCCGGAGCGCGTGGGCCAGTCCACGGCCCCTCCTACCCGGTACCCGCCCGACTAGTCCGGCCCGTGCCCCGTCCCGCCAGACGCGGCGGACCACCCGCCGGCTGCGCTCACCCCCGCCGGGCCGGGACGGCGAACTCGCCGAACCAGCGACGACCGGACCTGAACACCTCCGGCACCACCAGCCCTGCGGCGGCCGCCACGTCGTACGCCGCGACCGCGTCCAGTCGGGCCCAGCGGAACACGCCACCCCGGCGCAGCGCACCGTCGGCGGCGAGGGTGGCGAGCCGGGCGTGCCCGCGCCAGAGGCCGGGCCCGGGCGGCTCCACCTCCACGATGACGGTGCCGTCGCGACGGATCAGCTCACGGCACCGGGCGAGGAGGGCGACGGGGTCGCCGCCGATGCCGATGTTGCCGTCCATGAGCAGGACGTGCGCCCAGCGTCCCTCGCCGGGCAGCGGGGCGAAGACGTCCCGGTGGATGGCGACTGCGCCGCGCCGGCGGGTGAGGCGTACCGCATGGGCGGAGACGTCGACACCGACGGCGGTGTGCCCAGCCCGGGTGAGGGCGAGGGTAAGCCGGCCGGGGCCGCACCCGACGTCGAGGGTGGGGCCCGCGCACCGGGCGACGATCGCCCTGGTCGCCGGTTCGGGCGGGCCGTGCCAGCGACCGACCGGCAGCGGGCTGCGCCGGCCGTCGCTGTGCAGCAGCCAGTGCCGGCCCGGCCGGTGGTCGAGCACGGCGGCGAAGTCGTCCGCCGCCGGCTCGACGCGGCCGGCCACCGGTGCGTCGAGCGCGCCGGGGACCACCGTCGTCCGGCCGCCGAGAGGGTGCGGGCCGGTGGCGCGGGTCCCGATGGTCACGGTCGCCCATCCAGGTGGGTGGGTCGCAACTCCGCGACCGCTCGCGCGAACCGGCTCTGCGGTACCTGCGCGGCGACCGCGAGCGCGTCGGACCATTCGTCGACGTCGCGCAGCCGGGCCAGCGGCGCGGTCCGCAGGCCCCGCTCCCCCAGGGCCACCCAGGTGCGCCACCCGGTCCGCCTGCTGGACATCGGCACCGCCCGGAGCACCTCGGCGTGCCGGGGGTCGCGCAGCCCGAGGGCCCACCAGCCGCCATCGACCGCCCGGCCGAGCACGGCGTCGGCCCCGGCCAGCCGGCGGACGGCCGCCCGCAGGCGCGCCGGGGTCAGTTGCGGGGTGTCCATGCCGATCTGCAGGACCGGAAGACCCGGCCAGGCGGCGGCCACGTCGGCGTGCGCGTGGGCGAGCCGGTCGCCGAGCCCGTCCCCGCGCTGCGGCAGGACGGTCCAGCCGGTGAGGACCGCGGCCAGCGCGGCACCCTGCTCGGCGTCCTCGAACCGTCCGCTCACCGCCAGCACGGGGGTCGTGCCGGGCGTGCCGCGGACCGCGTTCAGCGTGTCCGCGAGCGCGGCCGCGGCGATCCGGGCGGCCTGCACCGGGGTGGCCGGTGGGCAGAGCCGCGTCTTCACGGTCCCGGCCACCGGCGCCTTGGCCATCACCAGCAGGACGGTCATCGGACGCTGCGCAGCACGCCGGCGAAGTCGCGGGTGGCGCGCAGGGTGCCGCGGACCGAGCCGGAGACCTTCGACCGGGTGCCCGCGGCCCGCGGGGCGTAGCGCACGTCCAGCTCGCGGATCCGCCAGCCGGCGGCGGCGGCACGGATCAGCAGTTCGAGGGGGTAGCCGAAGGCGCGGTCGGTGACGCCCAGGTCGAGCAGTGCGGCGCGGCGGGCCACCCGGATCGGGCTGAGGTCCCACAGCGGTACGCCCCGGTGCCGCAGCAGCGCCGCGACGAGGGCGGTGCCGGCGCGGGCGTGCCACGGCCAGACGCCGGCCCGCACCGGTCGCCGCCGGCCCACCGTCAGGTCGGCGTCGCCATCGGCCACCGGGGCGACCAGGGCCGGCAGCTCGGCCGGGTCGAACGAGCCGTCGGCGTCGAGCACGGCGACCAGTTCCGCGTCGGCGGCCTCCAGGCCGGTGTGGACGGCCGCGCCGTAGCCCCGGCGGGGCTCACGCACCACCAGGGCGCCGTGCCGGGCGGCGACCTCGGGTGAACCGTCCCGGGAGCCGTTGTCGACCACGATCGCCCGGTATCCGGGCGGGAACGCGGCGAGCACCCCCGGTAGGGCGGCGGCCTCGTCGAGGCACGGCAGCACCACGTCGATCTGCGTCCGCATACCGCCGACGCTAGGACCCGACCCGTCCGAAGGGGGACGGATCGGGCGTACGCCGGTGGACGTTCCCACGGGCCGGTGACGTTGCGCCGTTCCGCCTCCGGCCGCGGCGCGCGGGCCGTACCGTCCGGTCGACATGGAAGCGACCACGCTGCCCGCCGTCCGGGGGCCGGTCCACCGCCGTCGGGCCGACCTGGTCGCGCTGGGCGCCGAGGCGGCGCTGCTCGTCCTCGCCGTGGTGGTCGGCGCGGCGCTCAACGCGCGCGGGGTCGGCCTGCACGCCGACGCCGCCCCGCTGTACGCGACCTGGCGGCCGCACCTCGGCTGGGGCACCCCGGCCGCGCTGCTGGTCGCGGGCGCGGTGATCGCGGTCGGGGGGCGATGGACCCGTACCGCCGGCTGGGCCGCGCTGCTCGCCGCCGGCTATCTGACGTCGGTGGCGTGGACGCTGTCGCTGGCCCTGGTCGACGGTTGGTCGACCGGGTTCGCCGACCGGCTCACCACGCAGGCGGAGTACCTGTACGAGGTGCCCCGGGTCACCGACGTCGGCGCGACGCTGGCGGGGTTCACCGGCCGGATCCTGGACTTCCAACCGGACTCGTGGTCCACCCACACCGCCGGTCACCCACCCGGGGCGCTGCTGGTCTTCGTCGGGCTGGACCGGGTCGGACTGGGTGGCGGGGCGGCCGCCGCGCTGGCCTGCGTGCTGGTCGGGGCGAGCGTCACGATCTCGGTACCGGTGGCGCTGCGGGCGCTCGGCGCGGCCGACGCCGCCCGGGCCGTGCTGCCGTTCCTGGTGCTGCTGCCCGGCGCGGTCTGGGTGGGTGCCTCCGCCGACGGACTCTTCACCGGTGTGGTCGCGGCGGGCCTGGCCCTGCTCGCGGTGCGCGGGCGGGTCGCGCCGGCCGCCGGTGGGCTGCTGCTCGGCGGCGCGCTGTACCTGTCGTACGGCTTCGTGCTGGTCGGGGTGCTGGCGCTGGCGGTGCTGGCGCTGCGGCCGGCCGGCCGGGTCGCCGCGCTGCTCGCCGCCGCGGCCGGCGTGGCGGCGGTGGTGGCGGCCGTCACGGTGGCCGGCTTCCGCTGGTGGGACGGGTACGACCTGGTGGTGGAGCGCTACCACCAGGGTTGGGCGGCCGACCGCCCGTACGGCTACTGGGTGTGGGCCAACGTCGCGGCGCTGCTGCTCTCGGCGGGCCCGGTGCTCGGGCCGGCCCTGCGCCGGGCGGTGGCGACGCTCCGCCGGGGCGGGTACGCCCCGGTGCCACCGTCGGGGCCCGCCCCGGGCACCTGGGCGCTGCTCCGGCGCCCACCCGCGCCGACCGTGCTGCTGCCGGTGGCCGCGGCGGTGGCGGTGCTCGCCGGTGACCTGTCGGGGCTGAGCAAGGCGGAGGTGGAGCGGATCTGGCTGCCGTTCGCGGTGTGGCTGCTGGTCGCCACCGCCCACCTGCCGCCGGCGACCCGCCGCTGGTGGTTCGCGGGGCAGGCGGCGACCGCGCTCGCGGTCAACCACCTGCTGTGGACGGTCTCCTGAGCCGGCCGGGCCGGCGGTCCGCCGGTCCCACCACCGGCGGGACGGGTCAGATCGGCACGGCGGCCGGCTCGCGCAGCGGGTCGGTGGCGAAGGCGGTGATCCCGTCGGCGAACCCGACCCGGGCGGTGTAGCTGAGCAGGTCGGTGGCCCGCCGCGGGTCGGCGACGACGTGCCGCACGTCGGCGGAGCGGGCGCCACCGACGACCAACGGCACCGGCCCGGCCATCGCGGCGGCCAGGGTGGCGGCCAACTCGCCCACGGTGTGCGGCTCGCCGGAGCAGACGTTGACCGGCGTCAGGGGCTCCGGCGGCGGTGTGGTCAGCGCCAACAGGTTGGCCCGGGCCACGTCGGTGACGTGCACGAAGTCCCGCCGCTGCCGGCCGTCCTCCAGCACCCGCGGCGGGCGGCCGGCGGCCAGCACCGAGCGGAAGATGGAGGCCACCCCGGCGTACGGGGTGTCGCGGGGCATCCGCGGGCCGTAGACGTTGTGGTAGCGCAGGGCCCAGACCCCGCCACCGGTCTGCCGCGCCCAGGCGGCGGCCAGGTGCTCCTGGGCCACCTTGGTGGCGGCGTACGTGCTGCGCGGCTCCAGCGGGGCGTCCTCGGGCACCAGGGCCGGGGTGAGGGTGACCGCGCAGTGCGGGCAGGTCGGGTCGTACCGGCCGGCGGCCAGGTCGGCGGCCCGGCGCGGGGCGGGGCGGACCCCGCCGTGCCGGGCGCACTCGTAGCGCCCCTCGCCGTAGACGACCATCGAGCTGGCCAGCACCAACCGGGTCACGCCGGCCCGGTGCATCGCGGCCAGCAGCACCGCGGTGCCGTAGTCGTTGTGGCCGGCGTACGCCGGCGCGTCCGACGGGTCCAGCCCGTGCCCGACCATCGCGGCCTGGTGGCACACCGCGTCGACGCCCGGCAGCAGCCGGTCGAGCAGGCCACCGTCGCGGACGTCACCGATCACCGGCTCGTGCCGCCGCGACCACTCCGGCAGCTCGCCCCCGTGCGCCTGGGGCAGCAGGGCGTCCAGCGCCACCACCTCGTGCCCCTCGGCGACGAGCAGGTCGGCGACCTGTGATCCGACGAAACCGGCCGCGCCGGTGACGAGTACGCGCATGCCGGCCAGCGTAGGGCGGCGGGCCGGCGTGGCGGGCCGGGTTGCCGCAGCCGTAGTCATTCCACAACATCTGCCGTCCCGGTGGCGCCCGCGCCGGTAAGCCTTCCGTAATCGGGCAAGTCGCGCCGGGCCTCCCGCGCCGCCCGTAGCCTGCCGAAGTGGAGCCGGCCGCTGGTGGCCCGGCCCGTCGACCGCCCGGAGGAGGACCGTGAGCGCCGACCGTACGCCCTCCGACGGGGACCGCCCGGGCCGGCCCGACGCCACCCCCGACCGCCCGGGGTACGGCTACCCCCGGCGCGGCTGGGCGGCGCTGGCCGACCATCCCCCGCCCGGCCTGCGCGGCGTCGGCGAACGCTGGCGCAGCCCGCTGCGCGGCCCCTGGCTCACCTCGGTGTTCGGCCTGGTGCTGCTCGTCGGCCTGCCGCTGGTGTTCCTCACCGGACTGCTGGACTATCTCGCCTACGGCCCGCAGTTCGGCCAGGCGTTCCCGCGGGACGTCGGCTGGCTGCGGTTGCCGCAGTTCGACTGGCCGACCCGGCCGTCCTGGCTGTTCCGGGTCACCCAGGGTCTGCACGTGGCCCTCGGGATCACGCTGGTCCCGGTGGTGCTGGGCAAGCTCTGGTCGGTCATCCCGAAGCTGTTCGACTGGCCGCCGGCCCGTTCGCTGGCCCAGGTGCTGGAGCGGCTCTCGCTGCTGCTGCTGGTCGGCGGGATCCTCTTCGAGATCGCCACCGGCCTGCTGAACATCCAGTACGCCTACCTGTTCGGCTTCGACTTCTACACCGCGCACTACTTCGGCGCCTGGGTCTTCGTCGCCGCGCTCGTCGTGCACGTGGCGCTGCGGCTGTCCCGGCTACGCACCGCGCTGCGGTCCCGGCCGGCGCGCGCCGAGCTGGCCGTCCCCCGGGCGGGCACCCGACCGGAGCCGCCGGACCCGGACGGGCTGGTGGCGAGCCACCCGGACCCGGCCACGGTGAGCCGGCGCGGGGCACTCGCCCTGGTCGGTGGCCTGTCGCTGCTGCTGGCCGGGCTGACGGTCGGGCAGAGCCTGGACGGTTCGTGGCGGCGCACCGCGCTGCTGCTGCCCCGCGGCCGGCAGCCCGGCACCGGCCCCACCGGCTTCCCGGTGAACCGCACGGCGGCGGCCGCCGGTGTCGGGGCCGCCGACACCGGACCCGACTGGCGGTTGACGCTGCGGGCCGAGGGCCGGCAGGCCAGCCTGGACCGGGCCGCCCTGCTGGCCATGCCGCAGCACACCGCGCGACTGCCGATCGCCTGCGTGGAGGGGTGGTCGACGCTGCAGACCTGGACCGGGGTACGCCTGCGCGACCTCGCGGCGCTGGTCGGGGCGGACCGGCCCGGCTCCGCCCACGTCCGGTCCCTGGAGAAGGCCGGCCTGTTCGCCCAGGCGACGCTGCAGGCGAACCAGGTCCTCGACCCCGACTCGCTGCTGGCGCTGACGGTCAACGGCGCGGACCTCACCCCGGACCACGGCTATCCGGCTCGGGTGATCGTGCCCGCGCTGCCCGGGGTGCACTGCACCAAGTGGGTGACGGAGATCGAGTTCCGCGGGCGTCCCCATGCGTGATCTCCGGGCCCGGTTCCGGGCCGCGTACGGTGCGTCCGGGTGGCACCTGCTCCTGCTGGTCGGCTGCTTCGCGGTCGCCGCCTGGGTGGCGCTGCGACTCGCCGGGGAGGCCACCGCCGGGCGGATGCTGCTCTGGTTCGTCGGCGCGGTGGTCGCCCACGACCTCGTGCTGTTCCCGATGTACGCGGCCGCCGACTGGGCACTGCGGACGGCGGTGCGCGAGCGGCGGGCCCGGCCGGCGTCCGGGCCGTCGCTGCTGAACCACCTCCGCGTGCCGGCCCTGGCCGCCGCGCTGCTGTTCCTCGTCTACCTGCCCGGGATCCTCCGGCAGGGCCGGGAGACCTACCTGGCGGCGACCGGGCAGGACCAGCAGCCGTTCCTGGCCCGCTGGCTGCTCGCCAGCGGGGCGCTCTTCCTGGCCAGCGGGATCCGCTACGCGTTCCGTCGCTGGCGGGCGCGGCGCGGCTGAGACCGCTGCCGCCCGGCGGCAACCGCGCCGCAGGGCGTCGGCCGCCGAGCGGTACGGCGGCCGACGGCGGACCGGGACCTCAGGCGAGGTCGTTCTCCAGGCGTTCCTTGAGACGGCGGTAGCTGGCCGGCGCTGCCTTCGCCGCCGTCCGCCGCACGAGCGGAACGATGAGGTCACCCATTCCGTGCCCCTCGAAGTCGAGGGTGAACGTCGCCCGGGAGCGCCGCCCCCCGTCGAGCGGCTCGACGGTGACCGTCGCGCTCGGCCGGATCAGGCCGTCCACCGCCCGGACCGCCCACCGGTGGGACGGGCTGTCCTCGGTGATCTCCTGCACCATGCTCCGCTCGACGCCCGCGATGCGCCGTACCGTCGTGAAGCGCGCCCCGACACCGCTCCCGTCGACCTCTACCCGGACCACGTCCGGCTGCCACTCGGGGAACCGCGCCGGGTCCGTCGCGTAGGCGAACACCGCCGCCGGCGACCGGTCGATCTCGATCGCGGACACGATCGCTGCCATGGCCCCTCCCTGTCACGTCCGCCTGATGTGGGCCGTCATGGCATATGACGGATCAACAGTCGAGGATGTGACCGTGACCGAACACGTCGACGCGGGCCCGGGGTCGACCCGGCAGTTCGAGGAGCAACGACCGCACCTGCTGGCGGTCGCCTACCGCATGCTCGGCTCGCACAGCGAGGCCGAGGACGCGGTCCAGGAGAGCTGGATCCGCGCGCAGCGCGCGGATCCCGCCGAGGTCCGCCATCCGGGCCGCTGGCTGACCACGGTCACCGCGCGGGTCTGCCTGGACATGCTGCGCGCCCGCGCCGCCCGTCGCGAGGAGTCCCTGGACGCGCGGCTGCCCGAGCCGGTCGTCGGCGACCTCGACCCGGAACACGAGGCGCTCCTGGCCGACCTGGTCGGCTTCGCCCTGCTGGTCGTGCTCGACACGTTGACCCCCGCCGAGCGGCTCGCCTTCGTCCTGCACGACATGTTCGGCGTGCCCTTCGACGAGATCGGACCCGTGCTCGACCGGTCGGCCACCGCGGCGCGTCAACTGGCCAGCCGGGCCCGCCGACGGGTCAGCAGCGCGCCGGTCCCCGACCCGGACCGGGGCCGGCAGCGGCAGGTCGTCGCCGCCTTCCGCGCAGCGGCGCGCGCCGGGGACTTCACCGCGCTGGTCGCCCTGCTCGACCCGGACATCGTGCTGCGCGCGGACGCCCCCGGCGGGCTCCGGACCTTCCGCGGCGCCGACTCGGTCGCCCAGCAGGCGATGGCGTTCTCCGCCCGCGCCGAGTTCGCCCGGCTCGCGCTCGTCAACGGGGCGGCCGGGCTCGTGGTGGCGCGGGACGGGAAGCCAATCGCAGTGATGGCCATGACCGTCGTGGACGGCCGGATCGCCGAGCTCGACATCATCGCCGAGCCGACCCGCCTCCGCACGCTGGACCCATCGGTGTTCGATTACGACGGCGCGCCGCCGGCCGGCGGCACGCGGCGCTGACCCGGTCACCGCCACCGACGCGCGTCTCGGTCGCGCAGCGACTCGGCAGCTGTCAGGAGAGCGGCACCGAGGAGCACCGTGTCCTTCAACAGGAATTGCCCCAGCTGAGAAAGACTCAACATCCCCTGACCTTCCTGCCGAGCCCCGGGCGTCGTCGCCAGGAAACTGAGCGTGGTGAGGAACATCCCGACCGCCCCGAAGCTACCGATCGCCGACGCTCTGGGCGCAAACGGCTTCGCGGCGATCAGAATGCCCACGGTGATCTCCGTGACCCCGATGAGTCGGTTGAGCTGTTGTGCGCCCAGCTTCTCGCGTAGCCGCGAAAACAGCGGACTCGAGGTGACCAGGGGCTCGTTGTTTTCGACCTCGTACTGCTTGAACTTGAGCGCACCGATCCACAAGATGTTCGTCGCCAGTGCGGAGCGCAGGACCGAGAAGCCTACGGAAGCGAGGTCATTGGCCGAGGCGTGTCGTGTGCGCATCGCTCGCTCCTAGTCGCTGTGTCGACGGTCGGCGTGCTGGCGACCATTACCCGCTGCGACCCGCCACATGCACTGAGGGCGCTGCCCGCGAATCGAGTGGTGGCACGCCAACGTGGCGACGGTGCTGCTCGTCAGCGTGGCGGCTACCCTGCTCGGGCTCGCCGGCATGGCAGCGCTGTGAACCGGACCGGGCTCGGGCTGGCCGAAGGGCTGGCCCTGGGGCTATCCGAGGAACGTGACGTACAGCAGGTACACGTTCAACACGATGATCACTGCGGCGATGCCACCCGCCGCCGCCGTGGTGGCCCGCCTGTTGACGAACGAGCCCATGATGTCCACGCGGCGGGTGAGCAACAGCAACGGGACCAGAGCGAAGGGGATGCCGAACGACAGGACCACCTGCGAGACGACCAGGCTGTCCGTGGCCGGCAGGCCCAACCCCAGCACCAGCAGTGCCGGGAGCATTGTCAGCCCGCGCCGGACGAACAACGGGATGCGCCGGCGGATGAAGCCCTGCATGACGACCTGCCCGGCGTAGGTGCCCACGCTCGACGAGGACAGTCCGGAGGCGAGCAGGGCCACGGCGAACGCGAGGGCCGCGCCGCCACCGACGAGGTGGCCGAGCCCGGCGTGTGCGGCCTCGATCGAGTCGACGTCGGCATGGCCGGTGCGGTTGAACAGCGAGGCCGCGATCACCAGCATGGACAGGTTGATCACACCGGCCGCGCCGAGCCCGACAACCACGTCGAGCCGCTGGAAGCGCAGCAGCTCGTGGCGTTCGGCGTCGTCCCGGCAGGCCACCCGGGCCTTCGTCAAGGCGGAGTGCAGGTACACCACGTGCGGCATCACGGTCGCGCCGATGATGCCCGCCACGAGCAGCAGGCTGTCGTTGCCGGCGAGCCCAGGAACCATCCCGTCGGCGACACCGACCGGGTCGGCGCCGACCACGGCCAGGTCATAGAGGAAACCGAGAACCACGATGCAGAGCAGCCCGACGATGGCAAGCTCGAAGCGCCGGTAGCCGCGCTGCTCCAGGCCGAGGATCCCGAAGGCGACGACCGCGGTGATCAGCCCGGCCGGGAACAGCGGCACCCCGAACAGCAGGTTCAGCCCGACCGCCGCGCCGACGAACTCGGCCAGGTCGGTCGCCATCGCGATCACCTCTGCCTGGACCCACAGGCCGCGGGAGACCGGGCGCGGCAGGTGCTCGCGGCACAGCTCCGGCAGGTCCCGCCCGGTCGCCACGCCAGCCTTGGCCGACAGGTACTGCACCAGCATGGCCATCAGGTTGGCCACCACGATCACCCAGGCCAGCGTGTACCCGAACCTCGCGCCGGCGGTGAAGTTGGTGGCGAAGTTGCCCGGGTCGATGTACGCAACCGCCGCCACGAACGCCGGACCGAGCAGCGCCAGCACCCCGCGCAGCCGCCCGCGGGAGCGCAGCAGCTGCAGCGCGCTCAGCTCGGTGACGGGTGCGGCGGGCTCGGTGACGGCCGGTGGCCGGCCGTCACCGAGTACGGCGCCCATGCCTCACCCGACCGACGGACCGAGCCCGAGCGATTGCGGCGTACTGGGGTCCGGCGACGGCTGCTGCAGCCCCTGGTCGAGCGGCCCGAACTGGGTCATCGGCGCCGGGCTGCCATCCCACGGTGTCTGCTCCTCGACGACCAGCGTGTTCGTGGTCAGCAGCAGGCCGGCGACCGAGGCGCCGTTCTGCAGCGCCGAGCGGGCCACCCGCAGCGGATCGACGATGCCCATCTCGAACGTGTTGCCGAACCTGCCCCGCAACGCGTCGAACCCGTCGTCGGTGGATCGGGTCGAGTTCGAGGTGCATCATGTGCTTCCTGTCGGGTCGTTGCCCTTTGGGGCGAAGGAGGCGATCCGGTGCCGCTTGGGGTGGAGTCGTGGCGCTGGCTGTGTGCCGGGCGCAGGGCCGTCCGGTACGGGCCCGGGAACACGCACCGCAGTGCGCCGTGACCGCGGCGATGGCCAGGTGATTAGCTGGCGGCCCCGCCGCTCATCGCGATGTCGCCGTTGACGCCGGAGGGATAGAAGCCGCCGGAGTTCGCCGGGCTCGCATTGAGGTACACGATATTCAGGACCGACTGGGCCGAGCGGCCGTACGCGATGCCGTTGGCGTCCGTGGGAATGAGGTTCGCCTCGGCGCTGGTGCCAATACCCTGGTCGTCGTCGACCGGTCCGTCGAGACTGTTGCGGGCGTCGGAGAGCTTCTGCACGCCCGCGAAGACGGCATCGTCGATCATGCCTTCGTTGTAGAGCGCGGAGCGGACGATCCCGGCGTGGTACGCCTCCGCGGCGAGCAGACCCGCGGCAGCGTCCAGGTACGTCTTGTTGGACAGCAGCGGTGCCGCTCCTTTGAAAGCGGAGACGCCGACGTCCTCGAACAGGAACGCGGCGAACAGGAAGTTGAGATCATTGGCGTACGGGTCGAACATCTCGCCCGACTTGATGAGCCCGGCCGCGGTGGCCGCCGCGGTGAAGCTCGTGTCAAGAGAGATCGCCGGGCGGGAAACGGCGTGCTCCCCGAGGGCGGACCGCAGGAAGGCCACATGCTGCCGCTCGTCCGAGGCGATCTCCCGTGCGAACTTGCGCACTACCGAGTTGCTGAAGTTGACCATGCCCCCACCGGTCACCTCACCCCGGGTGCCGGTACCGGTGGTCATCTCGTCAGGCAGTCCCTGCCCCGTGGTGGCGCGAAGGTAGAACTCGGCTTCGAGGTATTCGAGGTTGAGGGCGAAGTTCAGGATCGTCGCGTCACTCGGCCCCGAGTCGTCCGGCGATCGCGCGGCGGGATTCGTCGGGTCGGTCATCGACGCAAGCTTCCGTCGATCGTCATCCGACTCCGCGCTGCGCGACACCGCCTCTTTGATGAACTTCTTTACCATGGAAGTTGACCCCCCGTTCCGGTCCACGACACGCCGGGTACTCCATCGATATGTCGTCGGTGTGCCGCGCGCTACTGCCGTCGGCGCTCACGCTAGTGCGTGGCTGTCTCGGCCGTACTCCTTTCCCGAACCTTCATCACGGGAGGTGCACGGCGGGGATGGCCGCACCACGGCGCAGGCCAACCAAGAGCGATGACAGATGGAACCGAAGACGATCGCGAACTTGTCCTGCGACGCGTGGATCCACCGTGCCGGTGACCTGACCACGTGCCCCTTGCCGCCGACTTCTCGTTCCAAGGGCCCCGACGCGAACAGGAATAGACGCCCATGGACGGTGACGGAGGGTCCGCCCAGCTTGGGAAGCTGACCGGGCAGGCTATCGATCCGCGATCGTTCCTTCACACCGAGGAGGTCGCCGTCGGAGTCGTCTGGCATCTACGGCTGAAATCGACCGAGCTAATGAATGCGGGAACGGTCGCGGATAAGTGGCGGAACTACCGGAATCCAACCGGTGACGACACGCCCGCCGCCGTGGCCGCGTCCTCGGTCATCACACCACGACTGATCGCAGCCCAAGACTCACGCCACGCCACCGTCGGTCGTCCGGCGAGGGAATCTGACCCCGATACTCCCGAACCCGCTTCTGCCCCGGCCCAGACGCCATCGCTTCACCCGTCGACGAGGTGTTGCGACGACCAGTTGAATCCGCCCAGACTGGCGAGCTTCCGATCCAGTCGAGCTCGTCGGTTGTCCAGTTGGTCATCAGATGTTCCTATCGATCACTTTGATTAACTCACCACGCTGCCTGTTCCTGGTCGTGTCGGTGTACGGGTTGCGTGCAGCGAGGACAGTGAACAGGGTGGCGACGATGGCAAGTCCGCCGTATCCGAGGGCGATCTGCGGTAGCGAGAAGGTGTTCGAGAGTTCCCCGGAGATGAGGCTGGGGAAGGCGGCGCCGCTGTAGCAGAGGAGGTAGATCGCGCTGAAGATCGGTGCCCGGTCGGCCAGGGTGCTGTCGTGCAGCAGGCCGCGGGTGGCGCCGCTGATGGCGATGCCTTGACCGGCGCCGGCGACGATGGTTGCGGCGATGAACAACGCCAGCGTGCCGATGGCGATCGCTGTGATGATGCCGATCCATCCGGTCAGGAAGATGATCATGCCGACGCGTTGGGCCGCCGCGGATGTGAACCGGCCGCCGAGGGGAGCGCCGAGAACGCTGGGGGCCATGTAGGCGGCGAACACCAGTCCGAGGATGAGCGGGCTGTGGGTGTGGAGCTGATCTTCGACCAGCGCGGGCACGAAGGCCTGGTAGAAAGCCCCGGTCGCCCAGGTGGCCAGGAACACCGCTGCCGCGACAGGGAGCAAATGCCTGACCCGGGCCGGTACGCGGACCCGGGGTAACAGTGATCGCCAAGCGCCCGGCGTCGGCTTTGCGGTTTCCGGGCTGATGACGATGAGTGCGGCGGATAGTACGAGGAGACCGGCGCAAACCAGGTAGATGAGGTCGCGTGGCCAGGGGCCGAACTGGACCAGGGCGCCGGAGGCGATGGCGCCGAGGGTGAGGCCGAGCATGGGTCCCTGGCTGGAGGCGACGGAGGCCAACCATTCCGGCCTGGTGGGTGCGGCGTCGACGATGTAGGAGGTGAGGCTGCTGCTGGCCAACCCGGTACCGAAGCCCATCAGTAGCCGACCGGCCAGCAGGGTGCCGATGTCGTGCACGTTCAGCAGCAGCAGACAGCCCAGCAGGAGCAGGCCGAGGCTGGCGATCGCGGTGAGCCGTCGGCCGAGATGATTGGACAGTCGCCCCAGCACCAACAGTGCGGCGATAGTGCCGACGGCGGTGGTGACAACGGCCATCGAGATGCCGGCGTTGGTGAACCCGTCCTCGGCCCGGTAGATGTTGAACAGGGGGATCGGCGCGGCCGACGCGGCAAACGAGGCCACCAGGGAGACCACCGCGGATAAGAATGCCAGCCGGAGCGTTCTGCGCCGGCGAGCCTGGTTGATCGCTGGTGCCATGTATTGCATCGATGCGTGCCTTTCTCTTGTTCTGAACGGCCCCGGAGTCTGGAGGCTTCGCGTGGGTGCGCACCAGACACCTGACGAGTCCGCTGAGGTGTTCCCTACGAGTCGTCCGGCCCTGACCACGTAGCTGACGCTGATCCACGAGGGCCCGGTTGCTGCCTCCGAGTCCTTATGGACGAACGCGGATGAACGTCTTCCCCTTGGTCCGCTCGGTCGGGTTGAGGGCGACGACGGCGTCGTCGAGGGCCGCGACGGTGCCGATGTTCGTCCGCACGCGTCCGTCCCGGACCGCCGGGCGATCTCACCCAGCTGGGCTCGGTCGGACACGACAACGAAGTCGATCGCCAGGCCGTCAGCGGGCCGCGCCTCCGGCGGCCCGGTGACGATCACCAGCGTTCCTCCGGCTCGAACCAGACCCGCGGACCGCTTCTGGATGTCACCGCCGATGACATCGAAGACCAGATTGACTCCGCCGACGTCTTCCAGGGTGTCGTTGTCGAGGTCGACGAACTCGTGCGCGCCGAAGTCGACTGCAATCTGCCGGCCGCTGGCACGTCCGGTGTCGATGACGTAGGCGCCGGCCTGACGGGCGAGCTGCGTCGCCATCGAACCGACTGCGCCGGCAGTCGCCCATCCCGGACCCGCTGGACGACTCGAACGACGTCTGAACGCCGGACGGCTACGTCATGTCGTTCTCGAACGCGGTGAGCTCCTCGTCGTGGTCGCCTTCCGCGGGTTCGTGCTGGGGGTAGGCGCCGGCGCCAGGATGGACCTTGTCGATGAGATCGAGGTATTCCGGGTTGCGGGCAATGAACTTGCCCACGACCGGGCAGATGACGGTGATCTTCTTCCCGCTCTCGCGGATCTCGTCCAGCACGCGAGCGACGAGCTCCGTGGCCACCCGATTGCGTCGGTAGGCGGGGTCGACCCAGGTCGTTAGCAACACGACACGGCCGCCCACGAACCGGTACGAAAGCTCGGCGATCGCTTCGGCGCCGAGGGCGGCGATCCAGCGGCCGCGCTCCGCGTCGTTGATGACATCGAGCTCCCAGCTGGATTCCACCTTGCTGAGACTTGTCTCGTTCAGAGCAGCGATGAGCGCCGCGTTGTTCTCTTCCCGGGTGGCCGCCTCGGCCTCGAGATTGATCGTCATTGTCACACTTTCTGTCGGGGAGCTAATAGGTGGGTTTAGGACAAATGGGTGTGACTCTGGGTTACTCCCGGGTGCTCGGGGTCGATGAGGTCGGCGTACTCGGGGTTGTGCTCGATGAAGGTGCGCACGATCGGGCACATGGTGGTGACCGTCTTGCCTTGCACGCGCACGTCGTCCAGGACGCGTCGGATCAGCTCGGTGGCGATGCCCTGTTTGCGGAACTCGGGGAACACCGAGGTGGCCAGCAGCACGAGTCGGTCGTCTCCGGCGACGTTGTAGGTCAGCCCAGCCACCTCTCGGTCCCCGACGATGGCGTTGTAGATGCCGAGTTTTTCGTCGTTGACGACTTGGAAGTCGAACGCGGGGGCGTGGGGATCGTCGATTACCTCGTCGATGAGGACGGCCTGGTCCTGGCTGAGGGTGCCTTTCTCGTCGGGGTGTCCGGCCTCGTCGAGGTACTCGAAGGCGTAGCGGGTCGGCTCGGTTGGGTCGGTCATGGGGGTGTCGCCTTCATTGATGGTCATCAGATCACTTCCGGGTCGTAGCGGTGGTCGTACTCGCCCAGGCGCATGTCGTCGACGGGAGGTGAAGGCCCAGCCATCGACGTACTTCTCGCTCCTGCGGGGGTCGTTCTCGTGCTTGGATGTACCGAGTCCTGTCGAGTCAACGGAACGCGCTTACTTGAGGGTCGCTGGTGCCTCGCGGCCGAGGCGGGCCCGGGCTCGGGCCATACGAATGGCGGCGGTCAAGGTCGTGATGTCGTAGGCGCCGTAGTGGCGGCGGCCGTTGATGAAGAACGTCGGGGTGCCGGACACTCCACTGTTGTCGGCCGAGTCGATGTCGCTTTCGATGCGGCCGGCGTGGGCCTGGCTTATCAGATCGTCGTGGAAGCGTTTCTGATCCAGACCGAGGTCGCCGGCGTATTTGATTAGATCAGTGATGTTCAGCTTGTCCTGGTGGTCGAGCAGCAGGTCGTGCATCTGCCAGAACTTGCCCTGAGCGGCCGCTGCTTCGGCGGCCTCGGCTGCTAGCCGGGCTTGCGGGTGCACGTCTGGCAGAGGCAGGTGACGCCACACGAAACGCAGGTCGGCGTGGCCCAGCAACTGCCGGACGACTGGCTCGGCCTTCCCGCAGTACGGGCACTGGAAGTCGCCGTACTGCACCAGCGTTACCGACGCACCGGCTGGGCCGCGGACGTGGTCCTGCTCCTCGTCGACCTCTGGGATGAGGTCGATCAGCTCCGTCATGTCGCCGAAGAGCGCCCGGGTGCGCTTGTCCTTGGGCAACATGTTGGTGACGCGGAACGCGGTCCAGGTCAGCCCTGAGGATACGATCGCGGCGCTGAGCACCCCGACTTTGGCCTCGGCCAGTTGGTCGCCGGTGAAGGCCAGGCTGGCGATCAGCAGCGACACGGTGAAGCTGACACCGGCGATCGTGCCGCTGCCGAGCACGCCCGCCCAGCCCACGGCCGGACGGATGCGGCCGTGTGAGATCCAGGTGAGCCCGGCCGAGGTGCCGATCACGGCGAGCGGCTTGCCGACGACATACCCGAGCAGCACGCCCCAGGTGACAGGCGACGCGAACGCCTGGGCCAGGAACGGACCGTCGATGCTGATGCCAGCGTTGGCCAGGCCGAACAGCGGCACGATGACGTAGCTGGACCAAGGGTGGTAGATGCGCTGAAGGCGGTCGTTGGGCGATAGCGTATTCGCGAGGCCGATCGAAGCCGTACGCGCGAGCTTGGGCGTCGGCTGCTCACGGAACGACCGGAACAGCCCGCTGACCTGCTCGAGCTCAGCTCGGCCGGGAGAGTAGGCGAACGCGGTCAACCCGATGGCCAGTCCGGCCACCACCGGGTCGACTCCGCTGACCAGCAGCGCGCCCCACATCACGATGGCGACCGGCAGGTACGCCGAGCCACGTCGGACGCCGGCTGCGCGGATGGCCAGCATGACCGCGAACGCCGCTACGGCCACCACGATGGGCATCATCTTGATGTCGTCGCTGTAGACCAGGGCGATGACGATGAGTGCGATCAAGTCGTCGACCACGAACACGGTGAGCAGGAAGATCCGGACCCGGTCGGGCACGCCCCGGCCGAGCAGTGCCAGCAGGCCCAACGCGAGGGCCGTGTCGGTCGACATAGCCACGCCCCAGCCATGCGCGCCCGGCCCGCCGTGGTTGATCACCAGGAAGATCAGCACCGGGATCAGCATGCCGATCACGCCGGCCACGCTGGGCAGCACGAAACGTCGCCGGTCGCGTAAGTCGCCGAGGTCGAACTCGCGCCGCGCCTCAAGGCCGACGACCAGGAAGAACAGCGTCATCAAGCCGCTGTTGATCCAGGTGTGCAGGTCGCGGGAGAGCTCGAGGTAACCGAGGCGCAGGGACAGTTGGGTGCGCCAGACGGCTTCGTAGGAGCCGAGGTCGATGTTGGCCCAGAGCAGTGCGGCGACGATGGCGGCCACGAGCACGCCGGCGCTGCCGGACTCAGTTCGCAGAAAGGCTCGTAGCGGTGCCGCTAGATTCGGCATCCCGATCGTTCGGCCGCTCATCTTGCTTTCGGTCACACGTCACCTTCCGAAGCGCTGGCCGGGCCAGCATGGATAGCTAGATCAGCGAGGAAGATTCGCCTGCGGCCGTAGCGGTCACCGAGCGCGCCGGCCAGCAGGATCAGCGCGGCCAGGCCGCGACCTGAATCAGCTCGCTGTCGCAGCTCAGCGCGTCAACGTCGAGCTCGGCATGTCCATCGCCTTCCTCGACGAGGCACTGCAACGCTCGCTCGAACCCAGCGCACCGTCCACCGTGCCCCGGCTGATCGCCCTGCGAGCCATGCGCGACGCCGGTCTCACCCCCACCGTGTTCGTCGCGCCGATCCCGCCCGAACTGACAGACAGCACCGAGCAGATCGACGAGTTGATCGGCACCCTGGCCGAAGCAGGGGCAGGCAACATTCTCCCGACACCGCTGTACCTGAGCGCAGCGTCAAAGACCTGTTCTTCGCCTGGCTCCGCCGTCAACATCCCGAACTGCTCTCCACCTACGCCGATCTCTACGCGCACGGCTCGCGCACGCCCCGTCATTACCGTGACCTCGTCCGGGCCCGGGTGAACCAGGCATTGCAGCGCCACGGGCTGCCGATCCCCGATCGCCGCCTGGGGCGGAACGACAACCGCTCGCTGCTCCGGCCGTGATCGCCGAGCAGCAAGCGGCCTGATTTCAGCGCGGCCCGACGAACTCGGTCCTCACGCTCCATGCGAACTGAATCAGCAGGGTCACCGGGGACTTCTCGGCAATGTCATGCATCACCTTCAAGTCGTCGGGGTCAGGTTCTTCGCTCAGCGTGATCGTGCGCTGCAGGTAACGCTCTGCGCCTTCCTGCTCGGGTTCGTGGTAGTCGATCTCGACGGTGATGTCACCGGCGGTGTCGTACTTATAGTCGACGTACTGCCGCAGCGTCTGAGCAGTGCACGACGCGAGCGCCATCAACAGGTACTCCGTCGGCGTCGGGCCTTCGCCGAGTGCGCCGTTGTGCGGTTCATCGGCGACGAACGTGAAGCTGCGGGTGGCCATGTCCGTGCGCCGGCGCTCAGTGGCCGGAAGGACAGCTCGGGCGGATGCGAGGACACGATCCCGATCGGTTTCCATCAGCCGTGCCTTCCTGTAGATCCTGGTAGTGACGGTCCAGATGCTCAGATCCAGCAGCAGCCGAGCCGCAGTCTGAGCGGGGGCTGCGGCCGGGCGTATCACCCCATGACCGAGTACCTCCGCAGGCTAGCCTTAGCGGACTAGATAGTCCAATTGATCACCCGTTGCCAGAACCGCTCGGCCCTCGCGAACCATCACCTCGGGGTGCTTTAAGCTGCACCGAGAGGCGGTTAGGACCAAGACGTCCCGAGCTGAACTCGCTCAACGCCAAACCCCGAGATGGACTTATCAGTCCGTTAAGGCTAGGATTTGCCCTCGTTTACGCATCAGGTCGGCGATCGTCGTCGCCTCCCGTGACTCGAATGTGGACTCAAATCGGCACAACATGAGGAACATCGATGCTCAGTGATCCGCAGTCGCAGCACGAGGCGATCCAACGACGCGAGGAACGACTCGATGGCAGCTTTCTCACCGCGGTGAAGACGACCGGCACCTACTGTCGGCCATCGTGTCGCGCCAAGCCCCTCGCCCGGAAAACGTCGATTTTCACCCGACAGCGGCCTCGGATCTTGGTCTGACTGCTGTCTTGCCTGGAGCCTCGCCCTCATCGATCTCCGGGCTGCTCGCACCCGCCGTGACCAGCCTGATCACGATAGGAAGGGCTCAATTAACGGGTCGGCTCGCCGGACGGCTCCAAGAGGAACGATTTGATGTGTTCCAGCGCCATGTCCAGAGCAACTTCCATGGGTGCGACGTTGTGCGCGGCGTTCGCCAGCAAGTAGCCGCCTTGCAAAGCTGCCATCAACCCCGTGGCCAACTTCTCCGGGTCGGCGTCCTCGCGCAGTGCACCGCTGTCCCGCATCCGGTGCAGACCATCACTGATCAGCTTTCCCCATGTCGCAAACGTCTCCGACAGCATCGCTCGAGCCTGCTCATCTTGATCGGACAGCTCGACAGCCATCGACCCGAGGCCGCACCCGTATTTGCCGTTGTTCAGCGAGTTGGCCTGGACCAGCGCGTTACGCCACCGGACCAGCCCTGAGAACGATCTCAGCCGTTCGAGCCCTCCGCGCTCGCGCTGAAGCACAAGCGCGCCTCGATATTTGACCAACTCGCGCACGAGCTCCTGCTTGTCGGCGAAGTGGTGGTAAAGCTGAGACTTGCTCGTCTGGCTTGCCTCGCGGACGTCGTCAAGGGTCGTCGCGTTCACTCCCCGCACGAACATCAGCCGGTTCGCCGCCTCGAGGATCCGCTCTCGCGTCGCGATGCCCCGTTGACTGATCCTCCGCTGCTTCGACGGCGGAGCCACCTGCTCGTCGCCCATCGGTCAAGTGTATCCAGCGGCGCGCCAGATAATCCATGGAGGATGGGGCCTTGGAGTCCATCCGGCGTCATGTCGCGTGATGGTGAAGGACGAACGCATGCGCCGCCAGCTTGATTAAACGGCTGCTATGTCCGCGAGATCATCGATAGGGCGATTCTTTCCGGGACTATTTGGTCCTCGCTGTGGCGGTTGCCGCTACTGCAAAGCGGTCCACACGTTGGCGGCCGTCGAGTTCGGCGGTATCCCGGTTGAGGAACTGGACCTCTACCGGCAGGGTCGCGCCACCGATCCCAGGTGCAGTGCGGCCGTGACTTTTCCAAGAAGGTGATCGAGACTCACGGCGAGGTGAGCGACGCCGACCTCGATCTAGTCAGGCAGGCCGGCTACAAGGACTCTCAGATTCTCGAGATCGTCGCCCTGACCGTGCAGTTCTCGGTGACCAACTTCCTGAACAACGTGATGGACACCGTCGACATCCCCGCACCGTCGGCCGCCTGAAGGCCGGCTAGCTGGGTGGTGACGGCGGCTCGGGCGGGCGTCCGCGGGCGCGGGCTGCGTCGGATATGGCGATCCCGGTCAGGACGAGGGCAGGGGCGGTGGCGACCGGCAGTGGCGGAAGGGGGAGCATCGCCGGTGTCAGGGCGCCCAGGACAAGCACGCCGATCGGTCGAGACCGGGACACGCGGCCGAACACGGCGTACTCGAAGTGGGCGCGCCCGACCAGGTACAGCGCGGGTCCGCCGAGTATGACGGCGATCCAGGCCGGTGGGGTGTGCCCGAGTGGATGGGCGATGACGAGTTCGGCGCCGACGGCGGCAACGACCACGCCGGCCACCATCACCAGGTGGGCGTATGACGCCGATCGGGCGAGGCGCGCCGGTTCGGCAGACGCGGCAATCGCTCCCTCCAGGACTTCCCCAGCGCGGTATATGTAGATCCGCCACAGCAGCACGGTGGTCGCCATCGACACTGCGAACGCGGCGACCACCCCCGGCGCGAAGCCGCTGCTGCTCAACGCCAGCCCCGTCACCAGGATCAGCTCGCCGAGCGCGATGATGAAGAGCTGCCGGTAGCGCTCGGACAGGTGCTCGTCCGAGATCACAAGGTCTTGGCTGGGCGTACGGCCCGCCGCCGGGGTGGGGAAGCCGCGTGAGCCTGCCGTGTGGTCAAGGACCACCGCGAGTGCCCACAACGCGTCACGCGCCGTACCGTGCACGAGCGCCCCCGCGATCCACGGCAGCGCCGACAGGCCGTACCAGAACAGCCCGCGCACGGCGTGCCGCTGCAGCTCGTGGCCACGAAAGATGACCGCGAGGACGAGCCCGCGGCCGAGTTGGACGGCGACGTAGGCTCCCGCGAAGATCAGGCCTGTGTCGCCGAATGCCTCGGGCAGCGCGGCCGCCATCACCAGGCTGCCAACCATGGTCGCGATGACCAGTGCCTGGATTGCCGGTTGTTGCGTGTTCGTCCGGTCGGTTATCCACGCGGTGCTGGACCAGACCCACCACAGGGCCAGCAACAGCACCAGCGTCCGGAAGGCACCGCTCCACCCGAGATCCTCGGCCAGTCCGCGTGAGAGCTGAGCGAGCGCGACGACAAACACCAGGTCGAAGAAGAGTTCCAGGAACGTAGCCCGCTGCGGGTCCCCGGCTCTCCGCAGCAGCTTGGCCGCTCTGCTCGTCGTCATCGGCTCGCCCGTTCTGCCAGCTCTGCTCCGGGTTTGGGCGCATTCTGCCATGCGCACAGCGGTGGTGACTGCGGACGTGCTGCCGTGGCCTGGAATCGAGCGGCCCGCGTTACACGGACGGGCGACGTCGAGGCCGATGAGTTCCTTCCATCCGTCCCCCGCTGGATCGGATTAGCTCGTCGACCTTGGCCAAGCATCGGCCGATGCCACAGAGGGCGGAGGTTCACCCAGGTCCTGATACCGATACGTCACGCAGGTCCTGAGACCGGGGGCCGCTAACGCCCGGCAGCCGTCACGACTGACGCCAGGCGGATGCGCAAGGTTGCCGTTGCGAGGTCGGTCGCACTGGCGACCGGACCCGCCGCATCAAGGTCGAGTCGGTCCCGATCGGCTCCGCTCGGGCCACCCTTGCTGGCACCGCCATGGGGACGCCCAAGACCTGCCCTGGCTCGGTGCCCACCCACTCACGACCGCTTACAACGGCTCACGGCCGCTCACACGGCGACCCTGGGTACTCGAGCGGCGTGTGGTAGGGAGAGCGACGCCTCGGCACACCGACGCTCGCAGGTGGGTAGCGCACGACGAAACGGTACGCCCAGGTGGTGAAGCGGCTCTCGCCACGGAACGTCGCGAGCTTGGCGAGGATCGCCACCATCGCGTCGGACGCTGCCTGGTGGGCGACGTCGGTCAGCGCGGGCCTGGTCGACGGGGAGCGCGTCGCGCGCCGGCGCACCTCCCGCGACGCCACGCGCACCAGCATCTCGTGTAGCCGATCGAATGCCACGTCTCGCTCGGCACCGGTGCCGGAAAGAGCCTGCACCCATTCGGCTGACTCCTCGTCCAGGCCGACCACCTCGGCCCGGGCCGGCGCGCGGACCCGGGGTCCGCGCGCCGGAGGTGTCAGGCCGTCGCCCGCTTCGGGAGCTTCCACCCGGGGCGGGGGAAGTGGCAGGTGTAACCGTTGGGGTAGGTCTGCAGGTAGTTCTGGTGCTCGGGCTCAGCCTCCCAGAAGTCGCCTGCCGGGGTGACCTCGGTGACGACCTTACCGGGCCACAGGCCCGAGGCGTCGACGTCGGCGATCGTGTCCTCGGCGACCCGCTTCTGCTCGTCGCTGGTGTAGAAGATCGCCGAGCGGTAGCTGGTGCCGAGGTCGTTGCCCTGGCGGTTCTTCGTCGAGGGGTCGTGGATCTGGAAGAAGAACTCGAGCAGCGCGCGGAAGTCGGTCTTCTCGGTGTCGTAGACGACCTCGATGGACTCCGCGTGGGTGCCGTGGTTGCGGTAGGTGGCGTTCGGGACGTCGCCGCCGCTGTAGCCGACGCGCGTGGACACGACGCCGGGCTGGCGGCGGAACAGCTCTTCCATGCCCCAGAAGCAGCCGCCGGCGAGGATCGCCTTTTCGGTGGTCACGTCGTCTCCCTACTTGTCGTCGGTGTCAATGTTGGTGTCACTCGTGAACAGGGTGCGGTATTCGCCGTACCCTGCGTTCTCCAGGTCGTCGAGGTGGATGAACCGCAACGACGCGGAGTTGATGCAGTAGCGCAGTCCACCCTTGTCGGGGGGACCGTCGTTGAAGACGTGGCCGAGGTGGCTGTCCCCGTGCAGCGAGCGGGCCTCAGTCCGGATCATCCCATGGCTGGAGTCTTCGCTCTTGACGACGTTCGTCTTGACGATCGGCTTCGTGAAGCTCGGCCAGCCGGAGTTGCTGTCGTACTTGTCGACCGATGCGAACAGCGGCTCGCCGGACACGACGTCGACGTAGATGCCGGGCTCGTGGTTGTCCCAGTAGGCGTTGGCGAACGGGCGCTCGGTGCCGTCCTGCTGGGTCACGCGGTACTGCTCCGGGTCGAGCCGCGAAACGGCTTCCCGGTTCTTGTGGTGATGGGTCTGCTGGGGCACAGCTCTCCCTTCCCGGCCTTGCGGCGCCAAGCTGGGGAACCAGGTGAAACGCACCTGGACGCGCACATGTACAGACACCCTACGGGCCAGTTGTATTCCCGCCGCCCCTACCATTTGTGGACCATCAAGTCCGGAGAAGATGTCCGGAAGTGGCCGGCTGGGTACCGTCGTTACAGGGCGTGGCCTGGGGTACGTCGCCGCCCCAGTAGCACCCGCTCGACCCCAAGAGTGGACTTGACCGACCAGTTCTACCGCGACTAGGTTCGGGGCGTCCGACTGGCTGCCTCCGCTAGCGACGAACTGTCCGACGTGCCCACCGGCGCCGAGTTCTACGGACGTCGCGCCACTCCCGGGGAACCGGGTGCTGCCAACACAAATCGCGATTCGGTGGGGAAGGAACAACTGTCATGAGTGAGAGTTTCGAGGGCCGTAAGGTCGTGGTCGTCGGCGGCAGCAGCGGCATGGGCCTCGCCACGGCCCACCAGGTCGTCGCCGCGGGCGGCACCGCCGTGATCACGGGCCGAGACCAGGAAAAGGTCGGGGCCGCGGTCGAAGCCTTGTCGCAGAACGGAAAGGCGTGGGGCATCACAGCCGAGCTGACCGACCGCGACCAGGTGCCCGAGGTCCGAAAGCAGCTCGCCGCCGAGCACGCCGACGCGACCCTGCTCGTCAACGCCGCGGGATTCTTCATCCCAAGGGCGTTCAGCGAGTACGACGAAGCCTTCTACGACTCGTACAACGAACTGAACCGCGCGCTGTTCTTCATAACGCAGACCGTCGTCGCGGGCATGGTCGCCGGGGGCCGGGGCGGCGCCATCGTCAACATCGGCTCGATGTGGGCGCACCAGGGCATCGCGGCGACGCCGCACTCCGGCTACTCCGTGCAGAAGGGCGGCCTGCACTCGTTCACTAAGGCCCTCGCGATCGAGCTGGCGCCGCACAGCATCCGGGTCAACGCGGTCGCGCCGGCGGTCGTGAAGACACCCCTGTACCTGGGCTTCGTCCCGGCGGACAAGCTCGATGAAACCGTCGGCAGCTTCGACAGCTTCCACCCGCTGGGGCGTGTCGGCAGCCCGGAGGACATCGCGAACGCGGTGTCGTTCCTGCTGTCGGACAAATCGAGCTGGATGACCGGCGCCATCGTCGACGTCGACGGCGGCATCATGGCCGGCCGCAACTGACCCTCGAAACGTAACGCCGGGATCGCGCCGGCGGGGCCTCGACCCCGGCGCCGTCTTACCGACGACTTCGCTATCGCGCTCGTTGCTCGAGACCCTCGCGCCACAACCGCTACCGATCAGCGTGGTAAGACGCCGAGGCCTGGCGCCGCTAATGCTGGTGAAACGAAATTTGCTCCTCGTGACCGTGCAAACGAGGACTGGATACAAGGAGGTACCGGATGAAGGCGATTGTGGTGACGGACGAGGCCGCGGGAACGGCCGGGATGACGCTGATGGAGCGGCTCGAGCCGGAACCGGCGCTGAACGACGTCGTCGTTCAGGTTCATGCGTCGGGATTCGTCCCGACTGAGATGGCGTGGCCCTCGACCTGGACCGATCGCCTCGGCCGTGACCGGACGCCGTCGATTCCCGGGCACGAGCTGGCTGGAGTGGTCACCGCTCTCGGCTATGGCACGACGGGACTGTCTGTGGGACAGCGGGTGTTCGGCCTCACGGACTGGAATCGCGACGGCACCCTGGCGGAGTATGTGGCCGTCGAGGCACGCAACCTCGCGCCGCTGCCCGGCGACGTCGACTTCACGGTGGGCGCGAGCCTGCCGATCTCGGGCCTGACCGCGTGGCAGGGACTGTTCGAACACGGCCGCCTTCAGGCGGGGCAGAGCGTCCTCGTGCAGGGCGCGGCCGGCGCAGTCGGATCGATGGTGACGCAGCTCGCACGCGAGGCCGGCGCCTATGTCATCGGCACCGGACGCGCTGCCGACCGTCAGAAGGCGCTCGACTTCGGCGCGCAGGAGTTCGTCGACCTCGAGAACGACGTCCTCGAAGACGTCGGCGGAGTCGATCTGGTTTTCGATGTCATCGGCGGCGACATCGGGAAGCGGTCCGCAGGCCTGATTCGAGCCGGAGGAACCCTGGTGTCCGTCGTCGGGCCACCCGAGGCGCGGCCCGCGGACGGCCTGGCGGTCGATTTCGTCGTCGTGTCCGATCGCGCCCAACTCGGTGAGATCGTCCAGCGGATCAGGGATGGTCGGCTGCGGACGAACATCGGCAACGTCGCGACCCTCGACGACGCCGTCGCCGCTCTCAACCCGACCGAGCGGATCACCGGGAAGACGATCATCCGCGTTCGTCCGTGAGGACTCGGGGACAGCGAGCGGTCCGGCCCTCCTTGCGGATCAGCGTCAACGGCGTGGCCAGGTCGGGCGACTCGTACCGGAAGACGTCATCGGACTGGTCCGCTACCCGGGTGGGCACCCGGCGAAACCAGCTCCCGGCAGCCCGGAGGACATCACGAACGCGGTGTCGTTCCTGCTGTCGGACAAGTCGAGCTGGATGACCGGCGCCATCGCCGACGTCGACATCATGGCCGCCGCAACTGACCCTCGAAACGTAACGCCGGGATCACGCCGACTGGGCTGCGGACGTGCCCGTACGCGTCCGCAGCCCGCGCCCTCAGGGAAACCACCAGCAAATTCGGCGAGGCCTGGCTCGGCCGACCCGCACGTGGTCGCGCTCGAGCGGCACGACGTCGGGCGCGGTGGCTCCCCACAGGTTCGAGCCACTCAAATCTTGCTCGGCACTGGTCAACGTGATCATGTCCTCGGCGTTGCCCGCCATGTTGCCTCCTGAATCTCGCGTCTGGTCAGCGACCTGGGAGCGCCCAGTCACGTCGGATGAAGTGGCAGGAGTATCCCGCCTCGGACTATTGCCACCGACGTCGGAGACGTTGGCATCGTCCGGATTGCGCCACGATTGACCGGATATTTAGCGCTCAGACAGTCGGCATCGGGAGGCTGAGGACGAGCGACCCACGCAGGTCGACCAGGACCCGGCCGGCCGTGCGCACCACGCGCATAACGACGTCCTCGCAGCTAGGACATCGGGCGACGAGGCCGGGCGCTCGGTCGAACACGCGCATCGCGGCCAGCGGACGGGGCGTCCGGCACCCGGCGCAGGTGAGCTCGGCAACGGTGAGGTCGGTCCCCATGATCTCGCCGAGCGGTCCGGCGAGGGCGTTACCGTCCACCCAGGGTGCGTCGTCGGCTCCGACGTTGGTGGTCGACATGGTCATCCTCCGGTGGGTCCGAAACGTTCAGTGCGGATGTTCGCGGGATCGTGGCCGATGTCGACGAGGAGGTCGGCAACGGTCTCGACGAATCCGGTGGGCCCGCAGACGAACGCCACAGCGTCGGCATCGCGGGGCCAGGCGACGCGGGCGAGGGCGTCCGCGTCCAGTCGTCGGGGTGGGGCCGGCCAGCCGGGGGGCGCGACCCTGGTATATGTGTGTGTGACTGCGACGCGACCATCGCCTGCGGCTTCTGCAGTTGCAAGCTCCGCAGAGAACAGCGCATCGGACGGGGATCGGGTCGAGTAGAGCAGCCTGGTGGGATTCGTCGCCGCACGCACCATCGACATCAGGGGCGCCACGTCGGACCCGCCGCCGATCAGCAACGCCGGGCGCGGATCGGCGGGTCGGCGTACGAACCAGCCGCCGAGCGGCCCACGGATCTCGAGTTGGTCACCCGGCTCTGCCACGTCGACGAGGTACGGCGAGACCTCACCGTCGGTCACCGCCTGGACGGTCACCTCGAGCCGGTCGGGCCCCGGGGCGGACGAGATCGAGTAGCTGCGGTACGCCGTGTAGCCGTCGGGAGCCGTCAACCGGACATCGACGTGCTGGCCCGGCACGTGACCTGTCCAGCCGTCGACGTCGAGGAGCAGGGTCCGCGCCGTCGCAGTCTCCGCCCGGGTGGCGGCGACGGTCGCCGGCTGCCAGGTCAGTCTGCCCCGTACCGCCGCTCGCGCCATGGGTCACCGTAGTTGTGGTAGCCGGCCGTCTCCCAGAACCCGGGCTCGTCGTCGAGACGCAGCTCCAGTGCGCGCAGCCATTTCGCGCTCTTCCAGAAGTACAGGTGAGGAATGAGGAGACGAGCTGGCCCGCCGTGCACCGGCACCAGCGGCTCGCCGTCGAACTCGTACGCCACCCAGGCCTGGCCGTCGAGAAGGTCCTCGAGCGGGACGTTCGTGGTGTAGCCGCCGTAGGAGTGGGCGACGACGTACTCGGCCGTAGTCTCGACGTCGGCCAGCAACGTGTCCACCGAGACGCCTCGCCAACTCGTGCCGAACTTCGACCAGTGCGTGACGCAATGGATGTCCACGGTCGGCTCGTCGGCAGGAAGGGCGGTGAACTCCGCCCATGACCACGTGCTCCGCTCGCCGGTCTCGGTGACGACGGCGAGCTCCCACTCGTCGAGGCCGATGCGCGGTGTCGGTCCCGCCGACAGCACCGGGAAGTCGTCCGTGCGGTACTGGCCGGGCGGAAGGTCGGTGTCGTCGCGTCTGCGGCCGCCGAAGCCGCGTGTGATCACTGCCATGCGCCCCTCCCCATGTGGCCAGGCGGCCGCGATCCCGCTGCCACCCGTGCTTCCACTCGGCCGGTGGATGTCGATGTGGTACCCGCCCATGACGTCATCATTAGCGAGTGCCCGGTGATGAGATTCTCCGCGGTGAGGACGTAGTTGCCCGCAATCCGGCGTCAAGTAACTGGACCATCACGTCCAGACTAGACTGGCGTGGCATTGGCTGGCAAGCGCCTCCACTGGCCATCAGTGGTTTGGAGCAGCAGCGCGCCTGACGGTCGTGGCGGTGCATCCTTGTCTGGCCGGATGCTTCTGTAGCGTGACTATAATGGACGATAGCGTCCATGGAAGTGGGACTAATAGGTTGTTCCGAGTTGATCATTTGACATGTCGTCGCCACTGCGAGATGTCGGCCACCAGTGTCTTGCCCGATGTCAGGAGCGTTCGATGGGCCCTATTCCCTCCGTTGGGGACGTTGTCGATGGCCAGCCGGTCGATGCGGCGGACATGATCGCCGCCCTCACCGCTGCACAGTTCGTATTCCAAGACGGTGCAACTCAATCGTTCACGGCGGAGGGTCGAACGACCTACGTCGACGGAGGCCTGCCGTCAGCTGGCGAGTGGTCTGTTACGGGTGACGGGACCTTCGCTTCATTCTGGCCGCCGACTTATCGGGCGACGTACACGGTTCGGTGGATCATCGAGAACGGAGTGCGGGTGGGCGTCAGCTTCACGGATACCCGGAGCGGAGTCCGCTACGACGGTCGGTACCGATGACTGGACGAGATCCGAGCCATGCGTCGAATCACGATTGGCTCGGTGCTTCTCGAGGCGATCGAGGGTGAACATCCTCGACCGGGTTGCCGAGGCGAAGGGCGAGCAGTGGCTCGGGAGATCGCCGCCCTGCAAGAGACACTGCAGCACATCGGCCGCAAGCGCGGACAGCTCCCATCGTAGGCGGGGATGGCATGGCACCATCATGCGTCGTGCCGTCAGCCGCTGGGCCTGTTGATGATGGTCTGGACGTCCTTGACGCCCCTTCTACGCCACCAGAGGACCGCGACGATCATGACTACCAGTCCGGCGGCAGCGCCGAGGCCAAGGCCGGTCAACAATGATAATGACGATGACTTCTTCTCTTCGCGTGTGACCAGTTGACCGACGGAGGCGTCGGGAGGAAGAGCGAAGCCCCAGTCCAGCAGGGCAATCGCCTCCCCCAAGCTCCCCAGCGGGGCGGTCTCCGCCCCGAGCAGGGTCACCGCGAGCCGTCGCCCGTCGCGTTCCACGACGCCGACGTACGTTTGCCGAGCCAGTGAGGTGAAGCCGGTCTTCCCGCCGAGGATGCCGGGAACGCGGTCCAGCAGAGTGTTGTCGTTGACGATCTGGAAGGCCGGCTTTCCCGGCTGTGCCGGTACCTCCGCCACCCGGGTGGCGATGTATCGCCGGAAGTCCTCGCGGGCGAAGCAGGCCCGGGCGATCAGCGCCAGGTCGTACGCGCTGGTGTACTGGCCGGGGCCGTCCAGGCCCGAGGGCGTTGCGGCGTGGGTCTGGTTCGCGTGCAGCCGGCGGGCTTCCTCGTTCATTGCGTCGACTCCGCCCTGCCTGCCTTTGTCGCCCCCGCCGGAGCGGGCCAGCACGTTTGCCGCGTCGTTGCCCGACTTCAGGAGAAGGCCCAGCCACAGGGACTCGATCGGGTACCGGCCGCCCTCGACCAGGCCCATCACCGAACTGGCCGGGTCGAGATCGGCCAGATCTTTCCGTTTCACCTCGACGACCTGCTTCGGATCGAGGCGGGGCATCAGGGCCGCGGCCAGCAGCAGCTTCTGCACACTGGCCGGCGTTCGGCGCTCGTGCGGACCGCACCCACCGAGAACCGCGCCACTGTTGAGGTCCGCCACCTGCCATGAAGTGGCGGTCACTGCTGGCGCCGTCGGCGCATTCGGTGGGCTGGCCAATCCCGCCGTGGCCAGCGCCTCCCCCCCGACCTTCCGCTGGGCGGGGTCAACCGGTGGTGGCGACGGTTTGGCGGGCGGAGGAACCGGCGGCGTCACCCTCGGGCACGCCACGTCCGGCGCGGCTGCCGCCGGCCCTGATGGCACGACCGCCACAGCGGGCATGACTACGGCTGCGCACAGAGTGACAGCTACCACACGAGAGGTAGTCACACTGAGTACGCTAGTGCTCTGCAAGGTGGGCGTGGTCGGGTCAGGAAAGCGAGTAGGTGGTTTCGGCCTGCCAGCGCTCGTGGTAGAGGTCCACGAGTTCGTGGGCGGGATAGCGGGAGTGGTCGAGCAGGCTGGCGACCAGCCGCCACTGCTCGCGGCGCACCTTGGTGTCGGCCAGCGTGACGGTGACCTGCGCTTCGATGACCCGTACCAGGACCGGGACGGGTAGCACTCCGTAGCCGATGCGGGCCAGGTAAGAGCCGTCGGGCAGGCGGTGCTGGATGGTCGGGCAGCGGCGGGCGGATGAGCGCACCAGGAACTGGGCGCCGCTGGCGCAACGTCGCGCAGGAACTGCGCGGCGTCGCAGCCTGCGTCGACCAGCAGCAGCATCGTGCGGTCCACGAACCGAGACGGCAGCAGCCGCAGCGGCTTCTCACGTGTCCCGGTCTCCTCCAACACTGCGTCGACCAGGTCGAAGTCGATGATCTGGGTCAACTCGCCCAGATGTCCGGGCGCGCACACACCGCCGGCCACCGCGACCGATCGAGTGATGACAGACATGAGGCTTCTCCTGCAACGGGACTCCTGACACATGATCACCTTGCTCGACACAAGCTGATCTATCAGAAGTCCCGCTCGCCTCTTCAAGGCCCTTGACTCAGCCGCCGATCACCAAACGCAACGGTTGTGGTGGTCATCATCGCTGGGTAACCCGTAGGTGTCGTCGTTCGGCCAGCTCCTCCGCGCTGACCACGGTCAGAATCGGGGTACCCGGCGGCGCGAACATGGTCACCACCAGCTGCGACTGCGCGTCCGGAAGGTTGTTGGCGCCCTGGTAGTGGATCACGTCGCCCCCGGGCTCGAACAGGGCGTCACCGGCCTTGAGCACCCGGGGCGGCTGCCCCTCCAGCTCGAAGAGGATCTCGCCCTGGGTCACGTAACCGAAGAGCGGCCCGGGGTGCCGGTGCGGCGGCGCGCCGGGGTCACCGGGCGACAGGGTGACCCGGATGGTCCTGGCCTCGGCGCCAGCCGGGATCCGGGCCGCCGCCTCCGGCAGGGTCGTGATCACCTCAACACCTGGGGGCAGGTGTGCGTGCTCAGCGCTCATGTATTCCTCCAAACAGGGACTGTCCACAGGAAGGACAAGACGGCCTCCCTGTTTGTGACAGCCCTACGCGGCGAACCTCCCCAGGGCCGCGCCGGAGATCCGGTCGCGAGAGCGGATGAGGGCGCTCAGCTCGCCCATCCGGTCCCAGGTGTTCACCGCCATCCTGGCCTGGACCGGGCCTTCCCGCAGCGAGAACGCGACGAACTCCCGATCCGCCGGGAGACCGCTGATGACCAACTTGTCCTGCGGGGGTGGTGGCCGGTGTACTCGTGCCAGTGTGGCATCGAAGACGGCGGCAAGCCGGGAGGCGGCCGTGCACGGGCTGAGCCCCGGCTGATGACGAGCTCGCCGCGGCCAAGGTCGCTGACGGCGGACTGAAGCGACCTGGTCGACGCAGTGTTGGAGGAGACCGGGACACGTGAGAAGCGGCTGCGGCTGCTGGCGTCTCGGGTCGTGGTGTACTTCGTCCTCGCGCTCGCCCTGTTCGAGCAGTGTTCCTACCGGGCGACCTGGGGGAAGCTGACCGCTGCCCTGGCGCAGTTGTCTCTGACCCGGCCGAGCGTCTCCTCACTCTCACGCGCCCGCCGCCGGATCGGAGCGGCGCCGCTGCGCCGGCTGTTCGAGACCCTGGCCGGTGTCGTCGGCCTGCTGTGCCAGCCCGGCGTGTTCTACCGGGGCTGCGCACCGTGGCTATCGACGGCACGCACCTGCACGTGCCCGACGAGGAACAGGTCACCTGGCGCTACCCCAAACGCCGACACGCCATCTCCTCCATCCGCTGGAGCCTACGTCGCCCTAACGCAATGCCGGTCCGCGAGACCACCAACGAATCTTGAACCGGCCGCGGTCCGGCACGGCGCCAGCGTGAAGGGAGTCAGGCGGTGTCCAGCCGACCGCGCTGGTGCAGGACGAACAGCAGCGCCATGGCCGGCACGACGAGCAGGAGCGCCGCGGCGGCGACGAGGGTGAGCGACGCCAGGGTGGCGTCGGGAGCCGCGGCCTCGTCGATGCGTAGGTGGGTGCCTAGAAGGTACGGGTACTGCGCGACGCCCCAGCCGACCACCACCGTGCCGGCCGCGCTGACGGCGAGCGCCTGCAGCAACCGGGGCGCGGCCCGGTGAAGCAGGGCGATGCTGGCCAGCCCGCATGCCGCGGAGACCAGCACCAGGGGCAGGCCGCGGCCGGTCAGCCCGGAGAACAGGCGCCCGGCGTCAGCGTGCAGGATGGCGATGCCCGCCAGCGCCACGGCGCCAGTCGCCACGGCGCTGGCCTGGGCTCGACGGCGGAACCAGCGCTCCAGGTGGGCGTCGGCGTGGGTACGGGCCTCGGCGGTGAGGAACACCGCGGCGACGAACGCGCACACCCCGACCGCGAGCACCCCGCCGAGCAGCGACGTCGGGTTGACCCAACTGGTCACGGGGTTGCCGTGTCCGTCCGAGGGCACCCGCCCGGAGGCGATTCCGCCGACGACCGTGCCGAGGAAGAACGGTGTGATCACCGACGAGGTGGCGAACGCCGCGCCGGTCGCCCGCTGTTGGTCGGTCTTCACCACCACCTTTCGGAATGCGAACCCGCAACCGCGGATCACGATGCCCAGCGCGGTGAGGCCCAGCGGGATGTAGAGCGTGGTCATGATCGCGGCGAAGGCGGACGGGAAGCCGGTCCAGAGCATCACCAGGCAGAAGATCAGCCATACGTGGTTGGCCTCCCACACCGGCGCCAGCGTGTGGTCGATCAGGTGCCGGGGGGTCTGCCCGGGTCGCGCACCACCGGCGGTGAGGTCCCAGAAGCCTGCACCGTAGTCCGCGCCGCCGAGCACGGCGTAGGCGGTGACGCCGATGAACAGCACGACGGCGGCGAACGTACTCACGCCTGCCCTCCCGCGGGCGCGGACTCCGAGGACCGGGGTGGGCCGTAGGGCACGTCCGTCTCGGTAGCCCCGCCCTGGTCGCGCCAGCGGCGGCGCAGCAGCCGCAGGACGTACACGGTGGTGGCGCCGACCGCGGCATAGAGCGCGACGGTGGCGGCGAAGAACAGCCACAGGTTGCCGGAGGTGGTGACCGCGTCCCGGGTGAGGAGGTGACCGACGACCGTCCACGGCTGCCGGCCGACCTCGGTGACCACCCAGCCCGCCTCCAGCGCCACCACCGCGAGCACGCCACTGATCGTGGTCGCTCGCAGGAACCATCTGCTGCGCGGCAGGTCACGGCGGCGCCACCAGGCCAGCGCGTACCAGGTGGAGAGGGCCAGCAGCGCGGAGCCGATACCGACCATGACGTCGAAGCTCAGGTGAACGATTGTGACCAGGCGGTCCGGCGGCCGCAGCTCGGCGGGTATGGCGTCCAGGCCCTGGATGCGGGTCGACGGTGAGTAACCAGAAAGCAGCGAGGCCCCCGAGGGAACCTTGAGGCCGCCGTGCACCTTCCCGTTCGCGTAGTAGCCGCCCAGAACCTCCGGCACGTGGGTGCCCGTGGTCGGGAGGGCCTCGATCGTGGCGAACTTCGCCGGCTCGTTCCGGTAGACCTCGCGCGCGGCGATGTCGCCGACGAAGACCTGCAGCGGGGTGGCCAGCGCCGCGACGGTCAGCGGTATCAGCAGGCCGAGCCGGTGGTACCGGTCGCGGCGGCCGCGCAGCATCCCGGCCGCGTACACGCCGGCGACGACGAACCCGGCGACCACGTACGCGGCCAGCAGCATGTGGATGGCCTCGTACCAGAACGCGTCGTTGAAGATCACCTCGAGTGGGCGGACCTCCACGATCTTGCCGTCCCGCATGGTGAATCCGCCCGGCTGGTTCATCCAGGCGTTCGCCGCGACCACCGACAGCGTGCCGCCGATCCCGGAGAGCACCACCGGCACCCCGGTCCAGAAGTGTGGCCATGGGCGCATCCGCCGCCACCCGTAGACGTAGATGGCGACGAAGATCGCCTCCAAGAAGAAGAACAGACCCTCGATCGCGAACGGGATGCCGAACGCCGCGCCGTAGTTGCCCATCAGTCGTGGCCAGAGCAGGCCGAGCTCGAACGACAGCATCGTGCCGGACACCGCGCCGACGGCGAACAGCACCGCCGCCACCTGTGACCAGCGCCGGGCCAGCAGCAGCGCAGTCTCGTCGTTCCGGCGAATGCCGCGGGCGTTCGCGATCAGCATCAGGAATGTGAAGGCCACCCCGAACGGCACCAGGATGATGTGGAAGCCGAGAGTGAAGGCCATCTGCTCGCGCGCCGGCAGCAGCTGCGCCGGATCGGCGAGCACGAGGCTGGCGCCGAGGGGCACCAGTGACAGGCCAGACATGGCGCGTGCTACCCGTTGACGGCGGCCGCAAACATACCGATGGGGTGAGGATTAGGGCGGTTCATACAGCTACGCCGGCTGGCTCTTCGGGCCGACCGCCCTCACGCCCGAGCAGTTACCACCGATGTTTCCCACGAGAATGCACACGCTGGCCGTCGTTGACCAGGCAGCAGGGTGGAGCGGTGTTGCCGATCATGTTGCCCGCCTACACGTGCGGCATCGCCGAGGACACCGACCTCGTCGAGTCCTGGCGTGCGCGCTGCGCCATGCGCCAGGACCCGGCCGGTCCGGTGGGAATGGACACCGATGGCGGGTCTGCCTGACACGATGCTGGCGGCGTACCTCACCGAACTCGGGGGCCCAGAACGCATCCGGATCGGCCCCCTCCCGGTGCCGGTTCCGGGCCCCACCGACGTCCTGGTGCGAACGGAGCTGGCGGTCAACCACGTCGACACGTTCGTACGCTCCGGCGGACTCACACACCGTTCCCGTTCGTGATCGGTCGCGACCTGGTCGGTTCCGGACCGGCTCCTTGCGACCCGGTCAGACGGTCTTCGTCGCCGGGGCGGCGGGCGGAGTCGGGAGCGCGGCCGTACAGCTTGCGGTGGCGGCGGGTGCTCGCGTCATTGCCACGGCGGCGCCAGAAGACTTCGACTGGTGCCGACGGTGCGGCGCTCACCTGCTGATCGACTACCACGACCAGGCTGCCCTACCCGCACTGCTGCACCAGGCCGCACCGGAGGGGATCGACCTGTGGTGGGACAACTCGGGACGCCACGACCTGGACCTTGCCGTACCCCTGCTCACGCGGGGTGGACGGATCATCGCGCTGGCCGGGATGGCGGCCCGGCCAGTGCTGCCGATAGGCGCGCTGTACACGCGAGACGCCAGCATCAGGGGGTTCGTCATCAGCAACGCCTCGACCGCGGACCTCGCGGAGGCGGCCGCCGTCATCAACGACCTGCTGGCCACCAACCAGCTCATCTCGCGAATCAACGGCACCTACCCGTTAACGGCGGCCGCCCAGGCTCATCGCCAGATGCAGGCCGGAGTGAAAGGCCGGATCCTTGTCGCCAGTGACCCCGATCCGGGCTGATGCGCGCACACCACTACGTCGGCGCACCCGGCCGGTCCGCCCGGCACTTCGTCCGGGCATCCAGCCAGGAGTTGCCACCCGCCCAGTCAGCGTTGGAGTTTCGTCTGAGCACGCTTACGCTTCCACCGCACCCTGTGTGACGAATGGGGCCTACGCCCAGCCGTTCACCAGCAACCAGCACCCGGCCGACGCCCTACCCGCCTGGATACGACCTACAACCACCACCGCAGCCACACCTCAGTCGGCGGCAAATCACCCGTCACCTGCGTAAGCAACGGTGCTGGGCGATACACCTACTCGGCGACGTGGATGACGATTTTGCCGCGGCGTTTGGCCGTCTCGAGCGCCTCGTAACCGGAGCGCGTCTCAGTGAGGGGCAGCACGCGGTCCAGCACCGGCCTCAACCGGCCGTTGTCGACGAGTTCGGCGATGGAACGCAACGCGTTCTGGTCGGGCTCGACGATGAAGTACACGCCGCGGACGCCATGCCGGGCTGCTTCCTGCTGGTCGGGTGGGGTGACGAGGGTGACCAGGACACCGCCCGGTTTCAGGACCGACCAGGACCGCGACTGCGTCGCTCCTCCGACAAGATCAACGACCACGTCCACGTCGCGAACATGATCCTCGAAGCGGTCGTGAGCATAGTCGATGACCTGCTCGGCACCCAGACCCTTGACGAATTCCAGGTCGGCCGCCGCCGCCGTGGCGCTCACCCGACCACCGAGACCGGCCGCGAGCTGCACCACGAAGATCCCCACGCCGCCGGCGCCGCCCTGCACCAGCACGTGCTGGCCGGCCCGCAGGTCGGCGTGATCCACCAGTGCCTGCCAGGCACTCAGCGCAGCCAATGGGAGCGCCGCGGCGTGGTCATGGTCAACGGTAGCGGGTTTGGCCGCCAGGACGGCCGCGGGCACGGTGACGTACTCGGCCGCCGCGCCATCGCGGGTGAAAGGGATCAACCCGTAGACGGCCTCCCCCTCAGCCGGCCTCTCCACCCCCGCCCCGGACGCCGCGACGACTCCGGAGAACTCATGCGACGGGATGATCGGAGTGCGCTCAGGTCCTGACCCGTCCGAGCTGGACGTCCAAGTCTGCGGCCAGGTGAGCTCAGTGGGTGTCATGGAAGCAGCCTTCACGGCCACCAACACCTCACCAGGCCCCGGCTCAGGCCGCGGCGCCTCCTCGTACACGAGCTGCTCCGGCCCGCCCCTGGTGTGAGCTCTCACGGCGTACATCGTGCTCATCCGACGGCTACTCCTTCCTCGAGGCATGTCGATCAGCCCGCCCGCCGTCCCGGAGGATGAACCCAGGCTGACTCCCGCATTATCTGGCGGTTCGGCAGCCGCGAGGCCGGACTTCCGTCATCCCCTTGCCCCTCGGCGCAGAAAGCACGCTGGATTGGGCAAGCTGCTCACCTATCTCGCCGGGCGGCGCTATACCCGCAACGAAGACGAACGCGCCCTTGGCACCAGCTACGCCCTGCTGCAGTTCGGCCTCGGCGGCCACCAGCACGAGCTGGGTCTGATCGACCGCCGCTACGCTGACGCCGTGCCGGACGCACCGGGCAGCGCGGTCCTGTACTGGCACGTGCACAACCTGACCGGCGCCGTGCGAAAGCTGCTGGCCGCCGGGGCGCGCGAGCACCAGCCGATCACCGAGCGCGGGCCGGGGATCGGCTTCGTCACCGCCTCGGCGAGCGGCTACGTCGGGCAGCAGCTCCCACAGCAGTCGCTCGTCACGGTGGCCTACGAACACCGAATCTCCTCCAAGATCGTTTTTAGGGCATGAAAAACCCCCGAGTGTCGACTCGGGGTCTTCGGTTGTTACCGATAGTCGGAGCGTGGCAGACCCTCACCTCCTCTCGTCAGGGAAGCGTCCGCTCACACCGGTCAGGTGACCGTTGGCGCGGGAAGGCGAGTGCGGTGCGATGGCCGCCTGGGTCCGGCAGCACCCTGGCCAGCTCGACCGCGTAGAGATCGCGACGTACCTATGGAGATCTTGCCGAAGCCGCCCACCGGCGAGAGCAGGTGGTCGGGCGGGCGGCAAAAAGGCGGTACGTAGGCTCCACAAAGTGGCGGGGCATCGACACGGCAGACCTTCCATCCGCCGTCGATGCCCGCTCTTGCTTGGGCGGCGGTCAGCCGGGCGGCGACGGGACCTCCGGTGGCTTGCCCGCGGCGTTGCGCCAGTCCAGCACGGCGATGAGCAGCAGCACTGCGGCGGCGGTGGTCGCGGTGGCCAGCGGCGACACCCGCCCCATCAGCGGGGCTGCCGCGGCCAGCATGGCGATGCCGACGATCCTGCGCCACGAGACCCGGGCGAACACCAGATGCTCCAGGCGGGCCCGGCCGACGAGGAACAGCGCCGGCCCGCCCAGGATTGTCGCCCGCCACGACGGGTGTGTCACCTGCGTGTGGCTGTGCTGCACGATCTCGTGTCCGATTGCGGTGGTGACGATGCCCAGCACCATCAGCGCATGCGCGAACGCGACTCGTCGACCCCACCCCGCGGGATCGCCTGCCGCGTCGAGGGCCTTGGGCAGCAGCTCACCGGCCTTTTGGAAGTACACCCGCCACAGCAGCGTCGTGGTGGCGAAAGCGATCACCAGGCCAGCAGTCTTGTAGAGGTCATGCGGGTGGGTGCTATAGCTGATCCCGACGGCGAGGATGCTCTCACCGAGGGCGATCATCAACAGCTGTTGGTTCCGGTCCACCAGGTGGTCCCCGGCGAGCTGCCAGATGGTGTTCCGATGCCGACCCAGCCCGGGCGCTGGCCAGCCCAACCTCGCCGATCCCAGATCCACCACCACCGCCACCGCCCACCACACCAGCTGGGCGGCGCCGACGGCCACCCCGCCGCCTACCCAAAACACCCCGGCCAGGCATAACCACGCCGTTACCCGCCAGTACAACCGGCGCAACCGGTGCGACCGCAGACCCAGCGATATCACGGCCGGACGCGCCACCCGCACCGTCACGAACACCACCGCGAACACCAGACCTTCACCGGCGAACGCCCCCGGCACGGCCGTTCCCATGATCATCATGGCGAAGGTGCTGAGCAGCAGCATCACCTGGGTGCCCGCGCGGTGTGGCTCGAACCGGCCGGTGAGGTACGCGGTGGTAGTCCACAGGTACATCACCGCTATGAGCAGCAACACCGTCCGGCCGGCATTGCTCCACCGCTGCGCCGGGTCTTCGTTGAGGAAACCGGGCAACGACCCCGCGACCACACGGTCGAACGCGAACACCACCGCCAGATCGAAGAACAACTCCACGAACGTCGCCTGCTGCATGCTGCCGCTCCGCCGCAGCAAACCCACCGCCCGACCCGTGGCCTGCCGCCGCCCCGCAAACCGGCTGCCCATTTGCCCATTCAACTGCCCGGCAGACCCGAACACACCCGGTACCGCCAGGTCAACCGCCGCTCTTGAACGCGTAACCGCCCACTGTCTGCCGCCGACCCACACCTCGGTGGAGCGGGCCTGCTCCCCCTCCCCGGGCCAGTGGCCTCGGTTGATCGGGATCCGGTGCCGGGCATGACACGGCAGGTCAGCTCCGCAGCGGCAGACCGCCGCCATCGCCTCCAGCACCAAACCGGCCGATGCCGCCGCAGGGTCATTGCGGCGGCGAGCAGGTACTCCTCGTACGAGACGCGCCGCACCGGATCTCCCTCGTCAGTCACGGGGGCACGCTGTCTCGCCCCCGAGTTGAGAGGGACACGGCGATCAGGCCAATCCGCACCGCCCGCCGCATCCCGTGAGGAGGAACGTACGCAGCGTGGTAGGGCTGAATGGGTAAGGTTCGTACCCCTTGATCAGGCGACGAGGCCGACCTTCAGCGCGAGGTCATGCACATCGCCTCGCAAAGAGCGCGGTCCGTCCAGTAGATCGAGGGTGATCTGCCTGGCGTAGCCGTTGAAGCAGATCGTCTCCGGCGCGGACTCGTACGCTGGCGAAGAGTCGCCACAGTGGCCTCGTTGTCGCCCTTGCCGTAGTGACCGCGGGCCACCTCGATCAGGTGCCGGGCACGTCGGGTTTCGATGGGATCGCCGCCTGGTCAAGGCGATTCGCCTGCCGCACCGCCTCACCGGACTTCTGAAGCTCGACGGCGACGGTCACGGCGTGGGCGCCTTGACCCACTCGGCGCTACGGCCTACTAGCCCGCCGAGCACAGCGCGGGTCTTGCCCGAGCGCTCACGGTAAGACCTTGAGACGCTGCCCAAAGGTCAGCCCCGACATCAGGTCCATCCCGAACCTCCTCGTAGCGCGGGATGCGTCGCCAGCCTGTCGGCCGCCGTCGTGCCTCACGGTACTCACGGCCTCCCCAGCTGCTAACCTTGATCCTCAGGACAGCCCGCCCAGCACTCATCGACCGTCGGCGCTGACCCCCTCTCCGGGGGGAGCCGGGCACCTGCTGTCGACGAGTGAGGTTCAGGTCGGAGCAGCGTTGAGGGCAGCTGTCACGCGCCGTTCGTTGCCAAGGCTCCACAATCGGCGTCGAGGCATTCGCTGCCTCCTAGCTGCCCCACCCGACGTCAGCCGGCCAGGCTGCTCAGGAACCGGGTGGTCCCGGATACCCCAGATGGCTACCGGCCCAGCCGATGCTCCCGGGTGGCTGCTTCCACTCATTGGCGCGCCTCTTCGAGATCGAGAGGTTGGGCCAACGCTTGCGCGCTGCTTGCCGGCTGGCGCCCACTGCTGCGCCAAGCTCGGGATAGCCAGCACCGCACTGCACCGCTTCCTCGGCGCTTGCTGACACGAGGTCGGCGAGAAGACGACGCATCTGCTCACCTGCCGCCATCCGTGCCAGGTGAGCCCGCATCCTCTCCGTGTAGCTCCGCTCGTGGTCTGCTCTGCGCAAGGCATCCATGTCGGAGGCGTGCAGCCGCCGCGCCCAGTTGGCCGCAACAGTATTCAGCTCCCGCCCTAGCTCCTGCCGCTCTTCCGGCGTTAGGTCCCGCATGACAGCACTCCCTCGTCAGTGACCTCGCACTTCAGAGTCCCGCTCGACAACCAAGGTTGTCAAGCCTCACGCGCACTCTTAGGACCAGGAGCCTTTAGGATCACCCGCCGCGTTACGCCGGCAGGGCGTACTCCTTTGCGAGGCGCTCGGCGTACAACCGCACGTGCTCGTCACCGGTAGCGCGCAGCCGTCGCACCAGCTCCGATGCTTCGCTGACGGCGCCGCGATCCAGCAGCAGCGCCGCCAGCAGGGCACGGGATCTGTTTTCCAGCAGCTCAGCACCCCGACGAAGCACCGCCTCCGCCTCGTTTCCACAATCTGGTTCGGTGAGAAGCAGCGCACCAAGCAGAGGGACGGCTCTGGTCTCGCCGCCCGCCATCTCTTCGCGGCACCGCTGGATCTCCTTGCTCGCCTCGCCGGGATCGCCGAAGTTACGCAAGAAGGCGGCGTATCCGGTCAACGCGTCGACGCAGCCGACCTCGATGGCCTGTTGGAACAACTCCCGAGCCTCGGCGGTGTCGCCCTGCCGGGCGCGGACCAGGGCCAGACCTGACAGCGAATGCACGTCGCCGGCCGCGACCGCTACCCGATACACGGCCTCCACGGCAGTCCGATCCTCGCGGATACCCGACCAATTGACCAACCGCACGACCGCCTGGTGGCTGCCGGCTTCAGCCGCCCGGCGATATAGAGCCTCTGCTATGGCCGGCTTGCCCTTGGCCAAATTCTGCTCCGCCTCGGTGACGAGGGCGGCGACGGCTCGCAGCCGGTTCGCGCGCCGGAACACCGCTCGCGCATACCCTGCGGCGTAGGCTTCGGCGCGGGTGCGCGCACGCACCGAGTCGACAAATACCAACCACAGTGTCCTGTCGACAATGCCCGACCAGAGCGATCCTCGGCCCATGCCCCGAATCGTGGCACCGCATGGTGAGGCGTCGCTACCCGTGCCATCGTCGTGGGCTCGGCGGCTCGCTCAGCCCACTGCTGGTGTGCGTGCTCGTCCGCTGCCGTCTGCCCACGCGGCTGCTCGGTTCGTTGCTCAGCGGGCCAGCGTCCCAGCTGGAGCGAAATCTCTCACTCGCAAGCGCCTCTCGATGCGGACAGGGGCCAGCCGCCAGCCGACCGGTCGCTGACCCACCGGATGGCCCCGAACCCGGCCGGCAGACCGGGTTCGCCGGCTCAGCGCGACGGCGGCCGGTGGTGACCGGACACGCAGTACACGTCGCCGGAGTTGACCTCGTGGGGCAGTGCCCGCAGGTGGGCGGCCATCCGGTCCGCCGACAGCCAGTGCGGCAGCGCCAGCGACATCTCGTCGCCGAGCGCGAGGTTGAAGCCGGTGAAGCCGAGCGTGGTGAGGCGGTCGAGGCAGCGCTGCGCGATCGGGCGCTCGATGGTGGTGAACTCGAACGAGAGTGCCGGCAGCGGCTGATCGAGGCCGGTCAGGACGGCATCCTCGAAGCCCTCCACGTCGATCTTGACGAAGGCCGGTACGCCGAACTCGGCCAGCAGCGCGTCCAGGGTGGTGCAGCGCGCCTCGACCCGCGCGTCCCACTCCTCGCCGGTCCAGCCGGCCGCGCCCTCGGCCGCCTGGAGGAAGTGCGCGGAGGCGGTGGAGACGGTGGGGTTGCGGGAGTTGACGAAGAACTCCACCCGGCCGGGGCGCGCGCCGCAGGCCGCCTCGACCACGGCCACCTCGGTGTCGCCGCCGTAGATCGCCCGCAGGGCCCGTACGCAGACGGGTTGCGGCTCCACGGCGACGACCCGGGCACCTAGCCGGCGGAAGCTGCCGACCCGGTCGCCGACGTGCGCGCCGACGTCGAAGACGAGGTCGCCGGGCCGGACGAAGCGGGCGTAGAAGGCATCCATCGCCGCCGCCCGCCGCGGGTCGCGGTAGGCGAGGTCCAGCGAGCGCCGTAGCGACGCCAGGGCGGGCTCGGACCTGAGCCGCTCCACCGCGGCGGCGTCAACCTCCACCGCACGAAAGCTAGCCGACCGGGCGGGTCAGCATGACCGGTTCCGGACAACCCGCCCGTGGCGGCGCGCGGGTCGGGCCGACGCCGCCGGCAGGGGGACGCCCTACCGGCGGCGCAGCCGACGAACGGGTAGGGACTTCAGCTCACCCCAGACCTTGCACATCGGGCAGGCAGGTCCCCCGTTTACGTGCGGTGCGCTCCTCGTACCTCCTTCGGGTGGTGGGTGGCACCGGCGGTCGGGACGGGCCGCCAGCGCCGCGGCGGCCGGGTCAGGCCGGAACGGCCGGCGCTCCGGGCTCCTCGGTGGTCCGCAGCCAGACGGCGGTGTCCGGCGGCAGCAGGTCGTCGTCGAGCGGCCCGCTGGCCAGCAGCAGCCGCTCGTGCGGCGGCAGCGGCACGGCCGCGTCGCCGAGGTTGACCAGGCAGCGGAATCCGCCGCCGCGGCTAAACGCGAGCACCGCCGCGGGGGCCGAAAGCCAGGTCAGATCCCCGTCGCCGAGCGCGGGATCGGCCCGGCGGATGGCGATGGCCGCCCGGTAGAGCTCCAGCATCGAGTGCGGGTCGCCGGTCTGGGCGCGGACCGTGCGGTCCTTCCAGTCCGCCGGCTGCGGCAGCCAGGGGGCCGCCGCGCCGTCCGGGCTGAACCCGAACGGGGGCGTGTCGCCGGTCCACGGCAGCGGGACGCGGCAGCCGTCGCGCCCCGGGTCGACCCGGCCGGACCGGGCGAACATCGGGTCCTGGCGCAGCTCGTGCGGGATGTCCTCGACCTCCCAGAGGCCCAGCTCCTCGCCCTGGTAGACGTAGGCCGCGCCGGGCAGCGAGAGCGAGAGCAGCGCGGCGGCCCGGGCCCGGCGGGTGCCCAGCTCCAGGTCGCTGGGGACCCCCTCCCGCTTGGCGGCGAAGCTGAAGGTGGTGTCCGTCCGGCCGTACCGGGTGACGTGCCGGGTGACGTCGTGGTTGGACAGCACCCAGGTGGCCGGGGCGCCGACCGGGGCGTGCGCCGCGAGGGTCGCGTCGATGCAGGCGCGCAGCACGGCCGGCTCCCAGGCACAGCCGAGGAAGTCGAAGTTGAAGGCCGCGTGCAGCTCGTCGGGGCGCAGGTAGTTGGCGAACCGCTCATGGTCGGGCAGCCACACCTCGCCGATCAGCGCCCGCTCGCCGGGGTAGCTGTCGGCGATCCGCCGCCAGCTGCGGTAGATCTCGTGCACCGCGTCCACGTCGACGAACGGGTTCGGGCCGTCCGGGGTGGCTTCGGGCAGCGTCGGGTCCTTGGCAAGCATCGCCGCCGAGTCGATCCGGATGCCGTCCACGCCCCGGTCGAGCCAGAACCGCAGGATGTCCTCGAACTCGGCGCGCACCCGGGGGTGGTCCCAGTTGAAGTCGGGCTGCTGCGGGGCGAAGAGGTGCAGGTACCAGTCGCCCGGCGTGCCGTCCGAGTTGGTGGTCCTGGTCCAGGTGTCGCCGGCGAACGGCGACACCCAATCGGTGGGCTTCTCCGCGCCGTCCGGGCCGCGACCCGGGCGGAACCAGAACAGCTCGCGCTCGGGCGCCTCCGGGCCGCCGGCGAGCGCCGCCTGGAACCAGGGGTGCACGTCGGAGCAGTGGTTCGGCACCACGTCGACGATGGTCCGGATGCCGAGCGCGTGTGCCTCCGCGATCAGCGCCTCCGCCTCGGCCAGCGTGCCGAAGACCGGGTCGATGTCGCGGTAGTCGGCCACGTCGTAGCCGGCGTCGGCCATCGGGGAGGGGTACCAGGGGCTGTACCAGATCGCATCGACGCCAAGCGCGGACAGGTGATTCAGCCGGGACCGGATGCCGGCGATGTCGCCGATGCCGTCGCCATTGCCGTCGGCGAAGCTACGTGGGTACACCTGGTAGATCACCGCTCCACGCCACCACGGACCACTGTCTCCTGCGGACACGAGCACCTGCTTTCTGCGTCGGTACGTCGGCGGGTTCGCCGGACCTGGATCTGCCTGGCGAACGGTCGTTGTTCGCCGGAGGAGCCTGCGCCGGTGGCTATCCTTTGAGGCTGCCTGTGGTCAGGCCGGACATGATGTTCCGCTGGAAGATCAGAAAGACGATGACGGTCGGGATCGCGGCGATGACCGACGCGGCGATCACCACGTTCATGGGCGTACCACCCGAGAAGGCGTAGATCCCGACGCTGACCGTCCGGGTCTCGGGCGACGGCATGACCAGCTTCGGCCAGAGAAAGTCCTTCCAGACCGCCGTCACGGCGAAGATGGAGACGACGCCGAGGATGGGGCGCGACATCGGCAGGATGATCGACCACAGCGTGCGCAGCGGCGATGCCCCGTCCATGAGGGCCGCCGCCATCAGCTCCTCGGGGATCGAGTCGAAGAACCGTTTCAGCAGGAAGATGTTGAACGCGTTCGCGACCGCGGGCAGCCAGATCGCAAACGGCGAGTCGAGCAGGTTGATGTGCAGGATCGGCAGGTCGATCACGGTCACGTACTGCGGAACGATGAGAACCATCGCCGGGATCATCAGCGTTGCCAGCATCAGGCCGAGGATCACGTTGCCGAACACCGGTCGAAGCTTCGACAAGGCGTACGCCGCGGCGGTGTCGAGGACGAGCTGGAACAGCAGCGCGCCAGCCGCGTAGTAGAACGTGTTGAACAGCAGCTTGGCGAGGTTCAGGTTGTTCCAGGCATCAGCGTAGTTCTGCGACTGGGGATCCTTCGGGAACAGCGATGGCGGGGTCTGCGCGACCTCCTGGCCGGACTTGAGCGCGCCGGTGACCATCCAGTAGAGCGGCCCGAGGAAGACGAGCGTGAAGCCCACGACGACGACGGCGAGCAGTGTCCAGTAGACAACCCTGCCGCGCCCCCGCCGAAGTTGAGCGTGGGAGATGAGGGTCCGGGTCCCGGAGTCCTGTGCCATTCCTCGTCCCGTCCTAGTCCTGTTTCGAGCTGAGCCGCACGTAGACGGCGGAGAAGCCGGCCAGCACCACGAGCATGATCACGCCGAGCGCCGCGGCGCCGTTGAGGTCGTTCTGGAAGAACCCGTGCTGGTAGATGAGGTACGCCACCGAGGTCGCGGAGTCCTCCGCGCCCGTACCGTTCGCGAGGATCAGCGGCTCGATGAAGAACTGCATCGTGGCGACGATCTGCAGCATCGCCAGGAGCGCGAGGATCAGCCGGGTCTGCGGGATCGTCACGTGGCGGATCCGCCGCCAGATCCCGGCGCCGTCGAGCTCGGCCGCTTCGTAGAGTTCGCCGGGGATGTTCTGCAGTGCCGCCAGGTAGATCAGTACCGCGCCGCCCATGTTCATCCAGGTCGACGCGATCACCATCGCCGGCATCGTCATCCCGGGCGACTGCATCCACTGCGATGTCGGCAGGTGCAGCGCCTTGAGGATCGAGTTGAACAGGCCCGCGTCGCCGGGGTCGTACGCGTAGAACTTGAACAGAAAGAGCGCCGAGGCGGGCGGCAGCATCACCGGCAGGTAGACCAGGATCCGCAGGTACCCCTTCGCGTGGCGAAACTCGTTGAGCAGGATCGCCACGAAGAACGGGACCGCGTACCCGAGTACCAGCGCGAGAATCGTGAAGTAGAAGGTGTTCTTCCAGGCCGTCCAGAAGCTGGGGTCGGCGATGATGCGGTCGTAATTGTCCCAGCCGACCCAGGTCGTGACGCCGCGCCGGGTGCGCTGGAAGCTCATGACGACGCCGCGGATCATCGGATACCAGGAGAAGAACGCGAAGCACAGCACGGCGCCGATCAGGAACGCGTGCCCGGTGAGGTTGTCGCGTACCTTGCGGCCGAGGCTCGTACGCGGCGGCCCTGCCGGGTACGGCGACGTGGGTCGACCCGGTGCTCTCGTGGTCCCCGGGACGGTGGTGGTCGCCAAGGCAACTCCTGCATGGTCGGTGACGCCGACGGTGCGGCGCGGACGGTGTGAGGGCCGGCGGCGGGCCAGCCCCCACACCTCCGGATCATTTTTCGGCGGCGAGGAGCTGGTTGACCTTGTCTTCGGCCGTCTTGAGCAGCGCGTCGATGTTCGCGTTCGGGTTCGTCAGCACACCGGACATCGCCGCGTCGAGCACCGCGTAGATCGCCTGCGCGTTGCGGGGCTCACCCTTGATCGGGACCGGGTTCGCCTCGAAGATCGCGAAGTTCGCGGTGTCGACGTTCGCGTTCGCCTTGCGCAGCTCGAGCTCCTGCTTCTGCGCGTCGCTGCCGCCCGCGAAGAGCAGCGGCTGGGGCAGGCCCACCGGGTAGTTCTGCGGCTTGGCCCGGACGTAGTCGAACTGGCCCTTGCCCGGTGTCAGCTTCTGGTACGCGATCCACTTCAGACCGGCCTTGACCTGCTCGGGGGTGAGGCCCTTCTTGAAGAAGTAACCCTCGCCACCACCGAGCGTCCCCACCGCCTTGCCGTCCTGGCCGGGCAGCGGGGCCATCGCCCAGTCCTGGAACTTGCCCTGGAACTGGCTGACGATCGCCTGGGTGGCGTCCGGCGCGCCGACGAACATGCCGACCTTGCCCGCGCCGGCGTTGGTCAGCAGGTCGGCCCACTGCAGCAGTTGGCGGTCGCCCATGCTGTTGTCGCCGTACCGCATGTCCTTGAGGTTCTGCAGGACCTGCTTACCCTTCGCGTTGTTGAAGTCGGCCTTCTTGCCGTCGGCGGTCAGCACCTGGCCGCCCTGCGCGTAGAGCAGGGAGGTGAAGTGCCAGCCTCCGGTGTTGCCGGCGCTGTACTCCGAGTAGCCGGCGATGCCGTTGCCGAGCGCGGAGATCTTCTTGGCGGCGGCCCGGACCTCGCCCCACGTCTTGGGCGGGTTGTTCACGTCGAGCCCCGCCCGCTGGAACAGGACCTTGTTGTAGACCAATCCCATCGAGTAGTTCTTCACCGGGACGGCGTAGAGCTTGCCGCCGTCGGTGAAGACCTCCTTCAGCGCCGGGTCGATGCTGTCCCAGGTCGGGACCGTGTCCTTGGTGGCGAACTCGGTGATGTCCATCGCCTGACCGGAGTCGAGCACCTGCTGGAGGTCGGTCATGTACCCGTAGAACAGGTCGGTCACGGTGCCGCCGGCGAGGCGAGCGGTGAAGTCCGGCGGGTTGTTGCACTGCTCGCCGACGCTGACGCTCTTGATGACGATGTTCGGGTTCTGGCGCTGGAACTCGACGACGTCGTCGTTCCAGTTCTTCAGCAGCTCTTTCTGCGAGCCGACCGGCTGGCAGTCGACAGTGATGGTGACCTTGCCACCGGCATCGGTCTTTGCGTCGTCACTCTTCGTGGAGCAAGCCGCAAGGCTGAGCCCCAGGCCGGCCACGAGCGCTAACGCCGCAGCCTTCCGGTACTGCGGTACGGACATCTGTCCATCCCTTCGGGAACGTGATCCAGCTCTCGTGCACGGGATGTTTCGTGGCGATGACGATACAAAGCTGGACCATGACGCGCAAGAACTGGACCGGGTTATGAAAAACAAGGACTGCGATGGTCCCGGACACAAAAATGGACGGACCCGGGAGGGTCCGTCCTTTTTGCGCGTCGCCCCGCGTTACCCGATTGCCACCCGCGCCGGGCCGGTCGAACCGCGCACCACCAGCTCGGGCTCGAAGAGCAGCTCGTCGGCGAGCACGCCGGCCCCCTCGATCTGCGTCACCAGCAGGTCGACGGCCGCCTGCCCCATCGTCTCGATCGGCTGCCGCACGGTGGTCAGGGGCGGATCGGTGCAGGTCATGAACGCCGAGTCGTCGAAGCCGACCACCGAGACGTCCGCCGGCACCGCGCGGCCCAGCCGGCGCACCGCGCGGATCGCCCCCAGCGCGAGCACGTCGCTGGCGCAGACGATGCCGGTGATCCCCCGGTTCACCAGCTTGGTGGCGGCCACCCGGGCGCCCTCCATGGAGAAGCTCGACCGCTCCACGTACTCCCCCGGGTCGCTCCAGCCGGCGATCCCGCCCATCGCCGCGAGCTTGCGCCGGGACGGGACGTGGTCCTCGGGGCCGAGCACCATGCCGATCCGTTCGTGCCCGAGTGAACGCAGGTGCCCGTACGCCTGCTCGACGGCGACCGCGTCGTCGGTGGACACCCGGGGGAATCCCAGCTCGTCCACGCCCGCGTTGACGAGCACCACGGGCAGCCCGCGGTCGGTCAGCCGCCGGTAGTGCTCATGGGGGGCGTCGGCCAGGGCGTACGACCCGCCGGCGAAGATGACGCCGGAGACCTGGTGGTCCAGCAGCATCTCGACGTAGTCCGCCTCGGAGACCCCGCCGATGGTGCGGGCGCAAAGCGCCGGGGTGAAGCCCCGCTGGGCGAGGGAGCCGGTCACCACCTCGGCCAGCGCCGGGAAGATCGGGTTCTGCAGCTCGGGCAGGACCAGCCCGACCAGCCGGGCGCGCTCGCCGCGCAGCTTGGTGGGGCGCTCGTAGCCGAGCACGTCGAGCGCGGTCAGCACCGCGGTCCGGGTGGCCTCGGAGACGCCGCCGCGACCGTTGAGCACCCGACTCACGGTGGCCTCGCTGACGCCCGCCTTGCGGGCCACCTCAGTCAGCCGTTTCGTCACGGCCGCAATCCTACGTCGGATTCTTGCAAGAAATGAACCACCTGCTGCCGGCCAATGTCAACGACGTAACCGCTTCCGGCCGCCCCACCTGGGAGAACGGCCCCCGCTCCCCCGCCGGGCCCGCATCCGCCTGGCACCGGATGCGCCCCTACCGTGGCGACCCGGGCGGAGTGGCGGACCCGGACCGACGGGCAGCCAGATATCGCAAGATATGAACAAAGCCATGCTTGAATATTTACAACTTGCGGAAATAGCATGAGCGCGCCGAACCCGAAGCCGGCCGCCGGCCTCCGCGTGGGGCGCCACCGCGACGTCCGGGCTGCGGCATCCGTCAGACCAACCCGAGAGAGTGGGTCATCCGATGTACGGAAGCTTCGACCAGGACGCGGCACCGGGACGCGGGCGGCGGCGCGCCGTCCGGGCCGCCGCGGTCACGGCGGCGGTGACGCTGAGCGTGCTCACCGGGGGCGCCGCCGCGGCCGGTCCCCGGCCCACCGGTCCGGCGCCCGTGGTCACCCGGGCCGGGCTCGATCCGTCGCTCGTCGCCGGCCGCGGCGCCGCGGTCGGCTTCGTCGAGCAGGAGGCCGAGCACGCCCGGACCACCGGCACGGTGATCGGCCCGGACCGGGCGGCGTACACGCTGCCGAGCGAGGCCTCCGGCCGCCGGGCGGTCCGGCTGACCCCCGGGCAGCACGTCGAGTTCACCCTGCCGGCAGCGGCGAACGCCATCACCGTCCGGTACAGCATTCCGGACTCGCCGGACGGCGGCGGCAGCACCGCGCCCCTCGACGTCACGGTCGGCCCCGGCCGCGCCCGCACGATGACCCTCACCTCCCAGTACGCCTGGCTCTACAACCAGTACCCGTTCAGCAACGACCCCGACGCCGGGCTGCTGCACCCGGACTGGTGGATCACCGAGTGCTCCTGCGTACCGGCGGCCACCACGCCGGCGCCGACCATCACCACGCCGTTCCGGCCGCACCACTTCTACGACGAGCAGCGGCTGCTGCTGGGACGCACCCACCGGGCCGGCGAGGTCGTCCGGCTGACGTCCCCGCCCGGCAGCTCCGCCGCCTGGACGGTCATCGACCTGCTGGACTCGGAGCTCGTCGGCCCGCCGCACGTCGCGCCGCACGCGGTGAACGCCGTCGCCCTCGGCGCCGACCCCACCGGCCGGCGGGACTCCGCCGACGCGCTGGACCGGGCCATCTCGGTCGCCCGCCACACCCACCGGACGGTCTACCTTCCGCCGGGCACGTACCAGGTCAACCGGCACATCGTCGTCGACGACGTGACGATCGAGGGCGCCGGCAGCTGGTACACGATCGTCCGGGGCCGCGAGGTCACCCTGGACACCCCCGCCCCCGACGGTTCGGTGCACACCGGGGTCGGCTTCTACGGCCGGGACGCCGCGGCCGGCGGCAGCAGCAATGTGCACCTGTCCGGCTTCGCCATCGAGGGCGACGTCCGGGAACGGATCGACGCCGACCAGGTCAACGCCATCGGCGGTGCACTCAACCACTCCACCGTCGACGGCCTCTACCTGCACCACACCAAGGTCGGCATGTGGTTCGACGGGCCGATGACCGACCTGCGGGTCACCAACACCGTCATCGCCGACCAGATCGCCGACGGCCTCAACTTCCACACCGGTGTCACCCACTCGTCCGTCTCGAACAGCTTCGTCCGCAACACCGGCGACGACGGCCTGGCCATGTGGTCCGAGGGGACCGCCAACGCGCACAACACCTTCGACCACAACACCGTGCAGTCCCCCGTCCTGGCCAACGGCGTCGCCCTCTACGGCGGCACCGACAACACCGTGTCCGGCAACCTCATCGCCGACCCGGTCCGCGAGGGCAGCGCCATCCAGGTCGGCTCCCGGTTCGGCGCCGAGCCGTTCACCGGACACCTGTGGATCACCGACAACAGCACCGTCCGCGCCGGCACCTACGAGCTGAACTGGAAGATCGGCCTCGGCGCGATCTGGTTCTACGCGCTGGACCGCAGCATCGAAGCGGACATCCAGGTCGTCGGGGACGCCTTCCTGGACAACACCTACAACGCGATCATGCTGGTCAGCGACTGGCCGGTGAAGGACCAGGTCGCGATCACCGGGGTCCAGGTCCACCACGTGCGGGTCGACGGCACCGGCACCTCGGTGGTGAGCGCCCGTACCGCCGGCTCCGCCTCCTTCGCCGACGTCGACGCCCGCAACGTCGGGGCGGTCGGGGTCAACAACTGCGGGTCGTTCCACTTCACCCCGGCCGGCTCCGAGTTCACCCTCACCGACCTGGGCGGCAACGACGGTGGCTGGCTCGCGCCGTGGATGCTGCCGAACACCATCACCTGCGACGACCGGCCGCCGGTCGTGCCGCCGCCGGCGCCGGCGCCCTGGTGAGTGGGCCACCGGCCGGACGCGGCGGAGCCGCCGAGGGCAGCACCGGCCCTCGGCGGCTCCGCGGTGATCCGTGGGATCTACCCGCCGCTCACCACAGCGGCGTCTCCGACTCGCCGTAGGGCTGCTCGACCAGGTGCACCGCGGCTTCCTCGGCGCTGGCACCGCCCCCGTCGACACCGACGTCCCGGCCGACGGAGTCCGCCTCGACGTCCTCCCCGAACCCGTCGTTGCTCTCGACGAGCCGCCCGGCGCGCAGGTCGCGGTCGAATCCCCGCCGGGTCAGCTCGTCCTCGTCGCCGTAGGGCGCGGGATCGTCCTCGGCCGAGACGTCGGGCTCCTCCTCGGCGAGCCGCTGAGCCAGCGACTCGCCCGCGTGCTCCTCCGCGGCGGTCGTCCCGAAGCGGTTGGCGCCCGACCAGTGATCGCTCGCCGCGATCCCGACGTCGAGCGGGTCCCCGACGCCGTCGTCGAGCGTGTCGGAACCGTCGAGGACGCCCTCGTCCTCGATGTCGTCGTACTGCTGGACCTCGTAGCTACCGGCATCGCCGCTCATGGGGACCTCTCAACTGGGGGCTGGGCCGGCCGGCGTGCGGGCCGTCGGCCGGGCAGGACATGCGCTGGGCGCGGTCTCGGCGTCGGCTGCCGATGGTATGTCACTTTTCCGCCGGGGCCACGGGCCGGCCCGACCCGGGGGACGCATCCCACAGGGGCTCCGCGCCCGTCACCCTCGGGCGCCGGGCTGGGACTCCCGTCCCCACCAAGTGCACCGCCCGGGGGTGAGGTGGTTTCATGGGCGCCATGGCGAACCCGGTGATCCTGACCGTCGACGACGATCCGGTGGTGTCCCGGGCGGTCGCCCGGGACGTCCGCCGGCGCTACGGCGACCGCTACCGCGTGGTCCGCGCGAACTCCGGGCCGGAGGCACTGGAGGCGCTGCGGGAGATCAAGCTCCGGGGCGAGCAGGTGGCGCTGCTGCTGGCCGATCACCGGATGCCCGAAATGACCGGCATCGAGTTCCTCGAGGCCGCGATGGATCTCTTCCCGGCCGCCCGCCGGGTGCTGCTGACCGCGTACGCGGACACCGACGCCGCCATCGAGGCGATCAACGTGGTCGACCTCGACCACTACCTGCTCAAGCCGTGGCACCCGCCGGAGGAGAAGCTCTACCCGGTGCTCGACGGCCTGCTCGACGCCTGGGCGGCCAGCCCCGACGCCGCCCTCGCCGAGATCCGCGTGGTGGGGCACCGCTGGTCCGCGCCCTCGTTCAAGGTCCGCGACTTCCTGGCCCGCAACCTGGTGCCGTACCGCTGGCTGCTGGTCGAGGAGCCGGAGGGCGCCCGGCTGCTCGACGCCGCCGGGGCCACCGAGGCGGACCTGCCGCTGGTGGTGACCGCCGAGGGCAAGGCCATGGTGGCGCCGAGCCAGGCGGAGCTCGCCGCGCTGGCCGGGCTGACGGTGGTGCCGGCGGCCGACTTCTACGACCTGGTGGTGGTCGGCGGCGGCCCGGCCGGCCTCGGCTCGGCGGTCTACGGGGCCTCCGAGGGGCTGCGCACCGTGCTGGTGGAGCGGCGGGCCACCGGCGGGCAGGCCGGGCAGAGCAGCCGGATCGAGAACTACCTCGGCTTCCCCGACGGGGTGTCCGGCGCCCAACTCACCGACCGGGCGCGCCGGCAGGCGACGAAGTTCGGGGCCGAACTGCTCAGCACCCGCGAGGTGGTCGGGCTCAGCGAGGCCGGTTCGGCCCGGCTGCTGCATTTCGACGACGGCAGCGAGATCGCCGCCCACACGGTGGTGCTGGCCACCGGGGTGTCGTACCGGCTGCTCGACGCGCCGGGGCTGTCCGACTTCACCGGCCGGGGCGTCTTCTACGGCAGCACCGCCACCGAGGCGCCCAACTGCGTCGACCAGGACGTCTACATCGTCGGGCGGGGCCAACTCCGCCGCCCAGGCCGCCGTGCACTTCTCCCGGTACGCCACCCGGGTGCACCTGCTGATCCGGGGCGCCGACCTCACCGCCTCGATGTCGCGCTACCTGATCGACCAGCTGGAGCGCATCGACCGGATCACCGTGCACCCGCACACCACGGTCGTCGGCGCGACGGGCGAGGACCACCTGCGGCAGCTCACCCTCTGCGACGCGCGCACCGGCGAGACCCGCACCGTCTCGACGTCCTGGCTGTTCATCTTCATCGGCGCCGAGCCGCGCACCGACTGGCTGGACGGCGTGCTGGTCCGGGACCGGCGCGGCTTCGTCGTCACCGGCCCCGACCTGCTCTCCGGCGGGCAGCGTCCGCCGGGCTGGCCGCTTTCGCGCGACCCGTACCACCTGGAGACCAGCCTGCCGGGGGTCTTTGCCGCGGGTGACGTCCGCGCCGAGTCGGTCAAACGGGTGGCATCGGCGGTCGGCGAGGGCGCGATGGCCGTATCGCTCGTGCACCGCTACCTGGAGGCCCAGTGAGCACCCCCGCCGACCGGCTGACCCCGGACCAGCTGCGCACCCTGTTCCTTTTCGAGGCGCTCGACGATGGCCAACTCGACTGGCTGGCCGCGCACGGCCGGGTCGAGCAGCGGGCCGGCGGCACCGTGGTCTACGGCGAGGGCGAGGCCGCCACCTGCTTCTTCGTCCTGCTGCGCGGCACGGTCTCGCTGCAGCGGCAGGTCCGCGGCGACGACGTGGAGGTCAACCGGACCGACCAGCGCGGCGTGTACGGCGGGGCGACCCAGGCGTACCTGGACGGGCAGGTCGAGCAGGTGTACCGCAACACCATGCGCGCGGTGACCGACGCGGACTTCTTCGTCCTGCCCGCGGAGAACTTCGCGTACGCCCTGCGAACCTGGTTCCCGATGGCCATGCACCTGCTGGAGGGACTCTTCTTCGGCATGCGGGACAGCCAGACGATCGTCGGAGAGCGGGAGCGGCTGCTGGCCCTCGGCTCGCTCTCGGCGGGGCTGACCCACGAACTCAACAACCCGGCGGCCGCCGCCGTCCGGGCCGCCGCCGTGCTCGGGGAGCGGGTGGCCGGGATGCGGCACAAGCTCGCCCTCATCGCCGACGGCCGGCTGGACGGCCGGGCGTTGCACCTGCTGGTGGAGTTGCAGGAGGAGGCGGTGGCCCGGGTGGCGACCGCGCCGAAGCTGTCCCCGATGGCCGCCGCGGACGCCGAGGACGCGGTGACGGACTGGCTGGAGGAGCACGAGGTCAGCGCTGCGTGGGACCTCGCGCCGACCCTGGTCGCCGGCGGCCTGGACGCGGACTGGCTGGCCCGGGTGCAGCCGGCGGTGGGCCGGGCCGACCTGGCGTCGGCGGTGCGCTGGCTGACCTACACGGTCGACACCGAGCTGCTGCTGCGGGAGATCGGCGACGCCGTCACCCGGGTCTCCAAGCTCGTCGGCGCGGCCAAGCAGTACTCCCAGCTCGACCGGGCGCCGTTCCAGGTCGTCGACGTGCACGACCTGCTCGACGCCACCCTGGTGATGTTCAAGGCGAAGATCCCCGCCGAGGTCCGGCTGGTCCGCGAGTACGACCACCAGCTGCCGCCGATCCCCGCGTACGCCGCCGAGCTGAATCAGGTCTGGACCAACCTGATCGACAACGCGCTCGGCGCGATGGGCGACCGGGGGGTGCTGACGGTGCGGACGTCGCGGGCGGACGACCACCTGGTGGTGGAGGTGGCGGACACCGGCCCGGGGATCCCGGCCGAGATCCGCCCGCGCATCTTCGAGCCGTTCTTCACCACCAAGCCGGTCGGCGCCGGCACGGGGCTGGGGTTGGACATCTCGTACCGGATCGTGGTGCACAAGCACCACGGGGACATCCGGGTGGAGTCCGCGCCCGGCGCGACGGTCTTCCGCGTACTGCTCCCGCTGACCGCCGGGCCGGCCGTCGGCGCGACGCCGGCCTCCCCCGCGGAGCTGCCAGGGCGCTGACCCCGCGGGTCGACAGCGCCGCGTCGCCGTGGGGCGGAAACCCGCCCCGGCCGCCGCACGGCCCTCAGCCGCCGGCGGCCCGTAGCTGCTCCTCCGACAGGCCCCGGCGCCAGTAGCCGGCGAACGTCACGTGCCGGCGGTCCAGGCCGCGCTCGCCGACCAGCTGCCGCCGCACGGCCCGGACCATCGCGGACTCGCCGGCGATCCAGGCGTACGGGGTGCCGGAGGGCAGCGGCGCGGCACGCACCGCGTCGGGCAGCGACCGGCCGTCGCCCCGGACGACCCAGCTCAGCTCGGCCCGGGCGGCGGTGGGCAGCGGCTGGGCGTCACCGGCGTCCGGCACCTCGACGAGGACCCGGGCCGGGGTGCCGGCGGGCAGCCAGCTGAGGATCGACGCCACGGCCGGCAGCGCGGTCTCGTCGGCGACCAGCAGTACCCCGTCGGTGCCGGCCGGCGGGCGGAAGCGGACGGTCCGCTCGTCCGGCGCCGCCGGCCCGAGCAGGGCGACCCGGTCCCCCGGCCGAACCCGCCCGGCCCACCGGGACGCCGGACCGACGTCGCCGTGCCGGACGAAGTCGATGTCCAGCTCGGCCCGTTCCCGGCGCTGCTCCCGGACGGTGTACGAGCGCATCACGGCACGGACGCCGGGATCCATCGCGCGCCAGGCGGTGAACCAGTCCGGCACCGTCTCCGGCGGCAACAGCGGCTCGGACTGACCGGGGTGCGGCAGGAAGAGGGACACGCTCTGGTCCCGGCCACCGCCGGCGAAGCGGGCCAGCTCCGCGCCGCCGAAGGTGACCCGGACCAGGGACGCGCCGACCCGCCGGGCGCCCACGACCGCCGCCCGGTAGAAGCGGTAGCGCGGCGGGGCGGGCGCCAGGGCGGTGCTGCTCATCCGTCCAGCCGCTTCGCGTTCCGGATGGCCGTGGCGAGGTTCTCCAGCAGCGGGGCGGCCCCGGCGTGCGAGAAGCGGGGCACCGCGTCCCACGGGGTGACCTGGCCGGCACGGACCGCGGGCAGCTGCGCCCAGGTGGGCTTGGCCGCGAGGTCGGCCGGCTGCAACGCGGTACCGCGGTTGTCCAGCAGGATCAGGTCGGCCGGGAACTTCCCGGCGTTCTCCCAGCTCAGCGCCTCGAAGTAGGCGCCCTGCTCCAGCTTGGTCGGCACCACGATCTCGACGCCGAGCTCGGCGAAGTACATCAGGTCGGTGCTCACCTTCGGGTTGGACACGTAGAACAGGTCGGGGCTGCCGGAGGCGGCCATCACCCGGATGCCGGGGTTGGCCTTGACCGCCGCGCGGACGGCGTCGGCGGCGGCAGCGAACCGGGCCCAGGCGTCGGTGACCTTCTTGGCCGACAGGTCGGCGCCGAGGGACTCGGCGAGCTGCGCGTACCGCTCGATGGGCTTGGTCATCGGGACCCGGGCGGTGGTGACCGCGACGCTCGGCGCGAGCGGGAGGATCTTCGCCTTGCTTTCGTCCGGCACGTACCAGAGCGCGCCCGGGTCGTACATGTGGGTGACGAGCAGGTCGGGGCGAAGCGTGGCGTACCGCTCCAGGTCGAACTCGCCCCACACGTTGCCGAGGATCTCGACGCCTTCAATGTCGAGGTCGCCGGCCTGCCGGTCGCGGCGGCCGTCGGCGCGTCGGGTCTCGCCGAAGACGCCGACGATCTGCTCGTCGAGTCCGAAGTCGACCAGGGCGGCGGCGACTCCGGTGAAGGCGACGATCCGGGACGGCCGGTTGGCCGCGCTGAGCCGTTCGCCGCGGTCGTCGGTGAAGGACCAGGGGCCGCCGGTGGGCTTCGCGGCGGAGCCGCCGGGGTCGTCGCCGCGGCCGCACGCGGCGAGCAGGGCGACGAGGCCGGCCGCCCCGCCGGCGAGCAGGCTGCGGCGGCTGACGGTGGATTCGAGCATGGCGAGGTCCTTCGATACGGGGTCGGGATGACCATGGACAGCGCCGTTAGGCTAGCCTAACCTAAGTCGCTGTCAACCCCGATCACCCGATTCGCGTCCCCGGAGTCCACCCTGTCCGTCACCCGCTCCGCCCCGCCGTCCATGCCCGCCGCGCCCGTGGCCCGGCCAGCCGGCCGTACCGGCCGCCGGCTCGCCGGCCTGGCGCTCAGCCTGCTGCTGCTCGGCCTGGTCGCCGGGCTCAGCGTGGCCATCGGGGCCAAACAGCTCTCCCCGGCCGAGGTGTGGCAGGGCCTGCTGCGACCGGACTCCCCCGAATACGCGGTGGTGCACCGGATGCGCCTGCCACGCACCCTGCTCGGGCTCGTCGCCGGGGCGGCCCTCGGCGTCGCCGGCGCGGTGACCCAGGCCGTGACCCGCAACCCGCTGGGCGACCCCGGCCTGCTCGGCATCAACGCCGGCGCCTCCGCCGCGGTGGCGACCGCCACCGCCGTGCTCGGCATGACCGCCGGCGACATCTGGTACGCGCTGCTCGGCGCCGCCGTCGTCACGGTCGCCGTGCACGCGGTGGGGGGTGGTCGGGCCGCCACCCCGGCCCGGCTGGCGCTCGCCGGCGCGGCGCTGAATGCCGTCCTCTACTCGTACGTCAGCGCGGTGATGCTGCTCGACGCCGCCTCCCTGGAACGGTTGCGGTTCTGGACGGTCGGCTCGCTGGCCGACGCGCGCGCCGACACCGTGCTGCGGGTGCTCCCCTTCGTCGTCGCGGGCCTGCTGATCGCACTGGCCACCGCCCGGCCGCTCGACGCGCTGGCCCTCGGCGACGACGCGGCCCGGGCCCTCGGCGCCCGACCCGGCCTGGTCCGGGCGGCGGCCACCGCGGCGATCACGCTGCTCAGCGGCGCGGCGACGGCGGCGTGCGGGCCGCTGGTCTTCGTCGGCCTGCTCGTGCCGCACCTGGTCCGCGCGCTCACTGGCCCGGACCTGCGCTGGCTGCTGCCCTACTGCGCGGTGCTCGCGCCGGTGCTGCTGCTCGCCGCCGACGTGACCGCTCGACTGCTGGGCCGACCGGGCGAACTCCAGGTCGGCACGGTCACCGCGGTGCTCGGCGGGGTGCTGTTCCTGCACCTGGTGCAGCGCGGGGCGGGGGTCCGCCGATGATCGTGCTGCGCCCGCCCGGCGGTCGGTCGCTGCGGCTGCGGCCCCGCGCGCTCGCCGTGGGGGCGGCACTGACCCTGCTCGCCGTCGTCCTCGGCGGCCTGACGCTCGTCGGTGTCGACCGCCCCGCACCGGACGTGCCGGCCATCCTCGCCGGCGGTGGCAACCCCGCCGACCGGTTCATCCTGCTCGACCTGCGGCTGCCCCGGCTGGCCACGGCGCTCGGCGTCGGCGCCGCCCTGGGGCTGGCCGGCGCGGTGTGCCAGTCGCTGCTGCGCAACCCGCTGGGCAGCCCCGACGTGCTCGGCTTCACCCAGGGCGCGGCCACCGGGGCCCTGGTCGTGGTAGTGCTGGGCGGCGGCAGCCTGGCCCTCGGCGGCGCCGCCGTGGCCGGCGGGCTCGCCACCGGGCTGCTGGGGTACGCCCTGGTGGGGCGGCACGGCCTGGCCGGTCACCGGGTGGTGCTGGTCGGCATCGGCGTCACCGCGATCCTCTCCGGGGTTAACGGCTACCTGCTGACCCGGGCGCCGCTGACCGACGCCGCCCGCGCCGCACTCTGGCTCACCGGCAGCCTCGACGGGCGGGGCTGGGTCAACGCGCTGCCGCTGCTGGCCGCGCTGGCCGTGCTGGCCCCGGCGATCCTCGCGAGCGGCCGGGCGCTGCGCATGATCGAGCTGGGCGACCACCTCGCCACCGCGCTCGGCGTACCGGTGGGGCGGCTACGGCCGCTGCTGCTGGCGGCGGCCGTGGCCCTGGTGTCGCTCGCCGCGGCCGCCGCCGGCCCGGTGTCGTTCGTCGCGCTCACCGCGCCGCACCTGGCCCGCCGGCTGACTCGGGCGCCGGGGCCGAACCTGCTGCCGGCCACCCTCCTCGGCGCGGCGCTGCTGGTCGCCGCCGACCTGGTGGCGCAGCACGCCATCGCCGGGCAGCAGCTGCCGGTCGGCGTGGTGACCGGGGTGATCGGCGGCAGTCACCTGGTCTGGCTGCTGGCCGTCGGACGTCGATCGGGCCGGCTGTGACCGGCCCTGAACGCGAAGGAGCACCACCCGTGCAGACCGTCCCGTCCCGGCTGGCCGGCCGGGCGATGACCCTGGCGTACGAGCGCCGCACCGTCGCCGAGAACCTGACGGTGGCGGTGCCGGACCACTCGTTCACAATCATCATCGGCCCGAACGCCTGCGGCAAGTCCACCTTGCTGCGCGCGCTGGCCCGGCTGCTGCGGCCGACAGCCGGCGCGGTGCTGCTGGACGGTGGCGACATTCAGCGACGGCCCACCCGCGAGGTGGCCCGCGTCGTCGGCATGCTCCCGCAGTCCTCGGTCGCCCCGGACGGCATCACCGTCGCCGACCTGGTGGCCCGGGGCCGCCACCCGCACCAGGGGCTGCTGCGCCAGTGGTCCCGCGACGACGAGCGGATCGTCGCCGGGGCGATGGCCGACACCGGCGTGGCAGACCTCGCCGACCGACCGGTCGACGAGCTCTCCGGCGGCCAGCGGCAACGGGTCTGGATCGCCATGGCGCTGGCACAGCAGACCCCGCTGCTGCTGCTGGACGAGCCGACGACGTACCTGGACATCGCCCACCAGGTCGAGGTCCTGGACCTGTGCGCCCGGCTCCACGAGGAGCAGGGCCGCACCCTGGTGGCGGTGCTGCACGACCTCAACCAGGCCGCCCGTTACGCCACCCACCTGGTGGCCATGCGCGACGGCGCGGTGGTGGCCGCCGGCGAGCCCCGGCAGGTGGTGACCGCCGCGCTGGTCAAGGAGGTGTTCGGACTGCCCTGCCGGGTCATCGACGATCCCGAGACCGGGACTCCCTTGGTGGTTCCCGCGGCGCCGCGCCGGACCGGGAATCGGCATCAACCCGCATAGCAGCCACAGCCGCCCGAGCGCCGGTCAGAGGTAGAGGCAGAACGGATGGCCGGCCGGGTCGAGGTGCACCCGCACGTCGTCCTGGGGCTGGAAGTCGGCGACCGTGGCGCCCGCGGCCACCGCGTGGGTCGAGGCGGCGTCCAGGTCGTCGACCCGGATGTCCAGGTGGGCCATCATCGGCGGGTCGCCCGGCCGCGCCGGCCACACCGGTCGGACGTACGCCCGCTCCGTCTGGAACGCGAGGCCGGCCCCGCCGCCGGGCGCGCGCAGGGTGACCCAGTCCGGCTCGTCCTCCTCCCGGGTCCAGCCGAGCAGGCGCTCGTAGAACGCCGCGAGTTCGCGGGCGTCGGGCGCGTCGAGCGTGGCGGCGGTCAGGGTCAGTCGAGGTCGATCCGTCATGCCATCGCATACCCCGCAGCACGTCGCCGCCACACCCGCACCGGTCAAGGGGGACGGCGGCTCGCCCGCCCGATCACCCCAGGACAGCGCGGTCCCCCGCGTGACCACCGGCCTCATAAAGTGCGGGTGACGGGTAGGTCGGGCCGGTCGAACACGGCGCCCACGAACCGGGTCCGCAGGACGGTCGCCGGGCGGGGTCGCCGGCGAGGGTGCGTCCGCCGGACCGGGTCAGGTGTCAGCCGGCATGCCGGCGGACCAGGTCCAGCATGTCGTCCACCGAGCCGGCCGGGTCGGTGACCGGGAACTGGACCGCCCGCACCACCGCGTCCGGGTCGATCAGCAGGGTGAGGCGCTTGAACCGGTCCACCCCGCCGGCCCGGAAGGTCGGCAGCAGCAGCCCGGCGGCCAGCCGACCGTCCTGGTCGGACAGCAGCGGGTACGGCAGTCGGGCGTGCGCGGCGAAGGCACGCAGCTGGTCCGGTCGCTGGGTGCTCACTCCCCGCACCGCCGCGCCGGCGGCCAGGAAGCGGTCGTGGCGGTCGGCGTAGGTGCGGGACTCGAGGGTGCACCCGACTGCGCCCGGGATGTCCTCCCAGCCTGGCGGGAGGCCCTGGACGCCGGGGGCGAACGCTCCTGGAAAGAGGTAGAGCACGGTCCACCGGCCGGGCTCGGCAGGTGCCGCCGGGCCGCCGTCGTGTCGGGCCAGGGTCAGGTCCGGCACCCGCCGGCCGACCAGGTGGTGCACCCGGCGTGACTCGGCGGAGCCCGCGTCGGCGGTGGCGGTCAGGTCGCCGTGGCCCATCACGTGCCGGGTGCCCCAGTCCTGCAGGGCGACCAGCACCGGCAGCAGGCCTTCCCCCTTCGCAGTGAGCAGGTAGTCGTGGCGGGGCGGGTGCGCCGAGTACGGCTGGCGGCGCAGCACTCCCTGCTCGACCAGCGCGGCGAGTCGTTCGGCCAGCGCCCGGCGACTGACTCCCAGCTCACGCTGGAGGACGTCGAAGCGGGTGGTGCCGCCGGCGATGTCCCGGATGATCAGGACCGCCCACCAGTCCCCGAGCACGCCGAGGGCCTGCGCGATGCCGCAGTCGGCGTCGCCGAGGTCTTCCCGTCGCATCCGCCACCTCCCGCTGGACCGAAGGCCTCGACTATAGTCCGTTTCAAATTGGAACTCACTGGCTCGCGGACGGGGGTTGGCGGCATGTCCGTCGGAGATGGGGCCGGAGTGTTCTGGCGCTGGTGGACCGCCGGCACGACCAGTTCGGTCGGGTCGGCGGTCGGCGCGGTGGCGCTGCCGCTGACCGCGCTGACCGTGCTGGACGCCTCGGCGTTCGAGATGGGCCTGATCGCCGCCGCGAGCTACGTCGCCTGGCTGGTGATCGGCCTACCGGCCGGGGTGCTCGTGCAACGGTTGCCGCTGCGCGGCGCCCAGGTGGGCGCCGACCTCGCCCGGGCCGTCGCGGTGGCGTCCATCCCCGTCGCCTGGTGGTGGGGCTGGCTGACCGTCGCCCAACTGGTCGTCGTGGCGCTGGTGGTCAGCTTCGCCAACGTGCTCTTCGACGTCGCCAATGCCACCTTCCTGCCCGCCATCGTCAGCCGCGAGCAGTTGCACTCCCGCAACAGCCTCACCTCGGCGACGCACGCCGCCACCCAGCTCAGCGGCCCCTCCCTGGGCGGCCTCGCGGTGCAGGCGCTGGGGGCGGTGCCCACGTTGCTGGTCGACGCGGCCAGCTACCTGGTCTCGGCGGCGCTGCTGCGCTCGCTGCCGGCCCGGCGGGTCGACGCGCCCGACCGCTGGCCCCCGGTACGCGAAATGATCGGCGAGGGCTGGCGCTACGTGACCCGCCACCCGGTGATGGGGCCGACCATGTGGACCGCGACGGCGGTCAACTTCGTCTGCGGCGCGCAGCTCGCCGTCTACCCGCTCTACCTGGTCCGGGAGCTGCACGCCCCGGCCGCGCTGGTCGGCGTGCTGCTCGCCGTGGAGGGGGTCGGCTCGCTGGTGGGCGCCACGCTGACCCCGTGGATCACCGGTCGGTGGGGCACCGCGCGCTCCCTGGTGGTGGCCTGCCTGATCTCCGTCGTCGGCGCGTTCGTCGTGCCGCTGGGCGTGGGGTGGCCGGCCTACCTGGCGTTCGCCGCGGGCAACGTGGCCTTCGCCGGCGGGGTGGTGGTGCTCAGCGTGACCACCCGCACCTACCGGCAGACCGCGAGCCCACCGGAGCTGCTCTCCCGGGTGATGGCCACGGTCCGGTTCGTCTCCTGGGGCGCCATCCCGGTCGGCGGGCTGGTCGCCGGCGCCCTCGCCGGGCTGGTCGGCGCCCGGGTCACCCTCTTCGCCTTCGCCGGGGCGGCGGTGCTGGCCCCGCTGGCCCTGCTCCTCTCCCCCGTGCGCAGTCTGCGAGACCTGGCCGACCTGGCGGTCGACGGACCGACCGCGCGGGAACACGTGGCAGCCGCGCCGTAACGTCGCCGCGCCCCCGCCGTACTGTTTCTGCCTACTGAGCGGTGGTCGACACCTCGACGCCGGGTTCCTCAGCCATCCGCGAGGACACGGCGATGACGAACCCGAGTGGCACGATCAGCAGTACCGGCGACCACGCGGACAGGTGTACAGCCACCAGGGCACCGACAGCGGCGCCGCTCATCAGGGCCGCCAGGACCTGAGCCTTGGGCCGCAAGCCACGCCAAGGGGTCCGAGCGGCGACACCGGCGATCAGGCTCGTGAGAGTGCCTGTCAGGTATGTGGAGGAGAGGCCCGGTACGCCGAACCGCTGGATGGCACTGCTCTGTACGCCCAGCGCCGCTGCCGACAGCATCAGAAGAGCAAGATCGACGTGCTCCGAGCGCCTGGCAGGGTTGAGCTCCCAGACGACGAGAAAGACGACGAACACCAGGAGTTCCAGGACGAGCGCCCGGGTGACCCGACCGGGCCAGGCGGGGTCGCCCGGCTGCGCCGAACCGGCGAGTCGGGCTCCCGCGAGGACTCCGGCGATGAAGCTGACGATGGCGCAGCCTGACGTCAGGGCCAGATCTGCTTCGCCTCTGCCCGCTGAGAGCCCGAGCAGGACCATGTTGCCCGTCATCACGCTCGAGAAGGCGCCGCCCAGGGAGAGGAAGCCAACGGCGTCGGCGCATCCGGTCAGAAACGTGAGCACGACAACGAGGGATTGCCTTCGCCTCAGGAGATCCGGGTTTCCGCTCGCTGTGCCGCGGAAGCGCATGACACGGGGCATCGTTCTCAACACTGTCGGCCGTCCTCCCAGATTGTTCTTCGTATACACTTCGTCTGGACGTTCACGGAGAGGCGATCAGGTGGCTGAAGACCTGCGGGACAAGCTCGGCGCTCAACACCTGCCGCTACGCGACCAGGTCCTCGCCGCCCTACGGACCGCCATCATCAACGGCGACTACCCTCCGGGTGAGCGGCTGACCGAGGACCGGTTGGCCGAGGACTTCGGCGTCTCTCGCAACCCGGTCCGGGAGGCACTGCGCGTCGCGGAGGCAGAGGGTTTCGTCGTGATCCTGCCCCGACGAGGGGCGGTTGTCGCCTCCCCCAGCAGCGGAACCATCGCCGACATGTTCGCCGTACGCGAGCGCTTGGAGGCGCTGGCCGCCCGGCTGGCGGCCGAGCGGGCGACGGCGGCGGACGTGGCCGCCCTGAGGGCGCTGCTGGAGCAGGGCCGCGAGGCGACGGAACAGCAGGACCTGCGGCGGGTCGCCGAACTGAACACCGCCCTGCACCTGCGCATCCTCCAGATCAGCGGAAACCCCTGGCTGTCATCGATCGCCAAGGCGCTGTACCTCCATGTGCAATGGGTCTTCCGGCTGGGAGCCGCGGAACGAGCACCGCACTCGTGGAGCGAGCACATTCAGCTGGTCGACGCCATCGAGTCAGGTGACGGTGAGCGAGCCGAGCAGGCCGCGCTCTCCCACCTCGACGCGGCATCCGCGGCCGCCTATGAGAACGCCGAAGGCGGGTATGGAGCCCACTAGGGGTCAACGGCCGCAGGCATAGCCCTGCATGCCCCGCGGGTTCGCCCCGGCCCCGAGCACACCCGTAGCCGGGTCGCGGGTTACGGCGCAGAGCCGGCCGAGGCTCCACGAGCCGGAGAGCCGTACCTCATGCCCGTACGCACGCAGTGCCGTCAGGACATCCTCGTCCAGGCGGTCCTCCATCACCAGGACGGCGGGCTCGAACTCACGCGGGTAGAACGACGCCGGCAGGCTGGTGGTGTGCCACATGGGCGCGTCGATGGCCTCCTGCAGGGACCGACCTCCCGCGAGATGGCGAAGCAGGAACAGCAGCTGCCATTGATCCTGCTGGTCGCCGCCGGGGGTGCCGCACGCCAGTACGGGCGCGCCGTCGCGGTGCACCATCGTCGGGCTCAGGGTGGTACGGGGTCGGCGTCCCGGGGCAAGCGACGAGGCGAGACCTTCCTCGAGCCAGAACATCTGGAGTCGGCTGCCGAGGGGGAAGCCGAGGTCCGGAATAGTGGGAGAGCTCTGCAGCCAGCCGCCGCTCGGGGTGGCGGAGATCATGTTGCCCCAGCGGTCGACCACGTCGACGTGACAGGTGTCGCCGCGGGTCACGCCGTCCGACTTCACCGTCGGCTCGCCCGTCGTGGGATCCACCACGTCGGTCCGGCGTCCGGCCCTCCGTTGGGCATGGGCAGGGAGGCGGGGTTCCGCTCCATCGGGACGCCCCGGTCGTAGCTCCGCCGACGCTCGTCCTCCGATCAGACCTGCCCTCTCCCGCGCGTACTCCCTGGAGAGGAGCGCCTTCACGGGCACGTCGATGCCATCGCCGTACCAGGCCTCGCGGTCGGCGAAAGCAAGCTTGAGCGCTTCGGCCTGGGCGTGGATGCCGCGAGCGGTAGACGGGTCGTACGCGTGGGGGTCGGCGAGCGCGTCGAGGACCGACAGCGTCTCCAGCAGCACCGGACCCTGGCCCCAGAAACCGGTCTTCGCCACCGAGTAACCGTTCCAGTCGAGGGTTACCGGCTCCTCCCAGGTCGCAGAGTAGGCAGCCAGGTCCGCGCCGGTGACGAGGCCGGCATGGGGACGCCCGCTGGAGTCCTGGAACGGTTCCCGAGAGAACCGGTCGATCGCCTCGGCGACGAAACCTTCACCCCAGGCACGACGTGCGGCGTCGATCTGCGCCTCACGGTCGGAGCCGCCTGCCTGTCCAGCCTTGACCAGTTTCTGAAGAGTCCGCGAGTAGGCCGGGTTGGCGAACATCTGGCCCGCCGCTGGCGGCTTGCCGTTGCGCAGCCAGAGCTCCGCCGAGGTCTGCCAGTGCTCCTCGAACAGCGATTGCACGGCTGCCACGGTGTCGCCGACCCTGCCGATCAGCGGATGGCCGGCGCCGGCGTATCCGATCGCCGGCTCCAGCACCTCCTCAAGGAATAGCGTCCCGTGGTCCCGCAGCAGAAGGAGCCAGGCGTCCACGGCGCCGGGCACGGCCGCCGCGAGCGGGCCGGATCCGGGGATGAGGTCCATCCCGAGGGACCGGAAATGCTCGATGGTGGCACCGGCGGGCGCGGGCCCCTGCCCACACAGCACCTTCGGGGCCGGGTCCTGGACCGTCGCGACGATGGCGGGCACCTCACCGGCTGGCCCGTTGAGGTGTGGTTCCACGACGTGCAGGACGAACCCGGCGGTGACGGCCGCGTCGAAGGCGTTCCCACCGCGCTCGAGGACCCCCATGGCGGCCTGGCTCGCGAGCCAGTGCGTCGAGGACACCATCCCGAAGGTTCCCTGCAGGGTGGGCCTGGTCGTGAACGTCATGAAAGCACCTCACTGTTGTCAGCGGTCCGGACGTCAGGCCGGGTGCCGTCCGGCTGGACCAGGTGGCACGCGGCCTTCCCGCCACCGATCTCAACCTGCGCCGGTACCTCCGTCGCGCACCTGTCGAAGGCGAGAGGGCACCGGGTACGGAAGCGGCACCCGGAGGGCGGGTCCAGCGCGGACGGGAGGTCGTCGCCGAGCAGGACCGGTTGACGCTGCCGTTGGCGGACCGGATCGGCCACCGGTGCGGCCGCCAGCAGCGCCTGTGTGTAGGGATGGGCGGGTCGCGTGAAGATCTGCTCACGCGAGCCCGTCTCGACGAGTTGCCCGAGGTACATGACGGCGATCTCGTCCGCCAGGTACTCCACCGCGGACAGGTCGTGTGTGATGAAAAGGCAGGCAAACCCGATGTCCCGCTGCAGGTCGGCCAGGAGGTTGAGCACCGACGCCTGCACCGACACGTCGAGCGCGCTCGTGGGTTCGTCCGCGATGAGCAACGTTGGCTCCGAGATCAGCGCCCGGGCGATGCTGACCCGTTGGCGTTGCCCTCCCGAGAGCTCATGGGGATAGCGGCGGGCCACTTCCGCCCGCAGGCCCACCCTCCCGAGTTCCCTGGCGACTCGCGCCTCCCGGTCGCGTCGCGAGATCCGCTCACCCGACAACCGCAACGGCTCAGCCACCACATCGCCCACCAGCATGCGCGGGTCCAGCGAGCCAGCGGGGTCCTGGAAGACAATGGACACCTCACTTCGGTGCCGGCGTAGCTGTCGCCGGGACAGGTGGCTGACATCGGTCCCGCCTATCCTGACAATGCCGGCGGTGGGCTCCACGAGCCTCACCACGCACCGGCCCACCGTCGACTTCCCGGAGCCGCTCTCGCCCACCAGCGCCGTGACCCGGCCCTGGGAAATGGCGAGGGACACCCCGTCCACGGCTCGCACCGGCCCGAAGTGCATCACCAGGTCCTCGAGTTCGAGGGCGTTCGGCTGCGGCGTCATAGGTTCGTCTCCTCAGGCTGAGTCCGAGGCGCCGGGCAGGGGTGCCAACATGCCGCGAGGTGATCCTTCGCACCGAGCGCGGTTCCGGTCCCGACCCCCTCGAGGGGCGGGGCGGAGTCACGGCACTGCGAGTCGGCAGCCGGGCACCGGTCCGCGAACGTGCACGCGTCGGGTTGGCTGGACAGGACGGGCACGAGACCGGGGATCTCCTGCAGCCGCGCGGTGCCGGCATGCTTTCCCGGGGTCGGTGAGGCCGACAGCAGCCCGGCCGTGTACCGGTGCAACGGATGTGCGAACAGGTCGGTGACCTGCGCCCGTTCCACCACCCGCCCGGCGTACATGACGACGACGCGGTCCGCGACGTCGGCGATCACGCCGAGGTCGTGCGTGATGATGAGGATGGTGGTGCCCAGCCTGTCGCGCAGGTCGCGGAGCACCTGAAGGATGCCGGCCTGGACCGTGACGTCCAAGGCGGTGGTCGGTTCGTCGGCCACCAGCACCTTCGGGCCGCATGCCACCGCCATCGCGATCATCACCCGCTGGCGCATGCCTCCGGAGAGCTGATGCGGGTAGTTGTCGACACGTTTCGAGGCGGACGGGATTCCGACGAGCGACAGCAACTCCACGGCCCGCGCCCGGGCGGCCGGCCTGGACATCCGCTCGTGAACCTGCAGCACCTCACCGATCTGGCGCCCGACGGTGAGCACCGGGTTCAAGGACGTCATCGGTTCCTGGAAGATGTAGGCGATCTCCTTACCGCGCACTCGGCGCAGCACCGACTCCCGGGTACCGACCAGCTCGGTACCTCTCAGCCGCACCGAACCGGAGATCCGTGCGCTGCTGGGCAGCAGGCCCGCGATGCTCATCGCGGTGACGCTCTTGCCGCAGCCTGACTCGCCCACCATGCCGACGATCTCCCCGGGAGCGAGATCCAGACTTACCCGGTGGACCGCCGAGACCGTCCCGCCCTCGGTCGTGAACGAGACCGAAAGATCACGTATCTCCAGCACGGGTGCGCCGAGCAGGCCGGAGGCGGTGCCCGGGCGTTCGACCGTGGTCATCACCGGTCTCCCTTCGGGTCGAGGGCGTCACGAAGGGCGTCACCGAAGACGTTGAACGCGAGCGCCAGGATCATGATCACCACACCAGGGAAGATCGCTGCCCACGGGGCGCGGGCGGCGAACTGCTGAGCGGTGGCCAGCATGGTTCCCAGGCTGGGGGCCGGGGGCTGAATGCCGAGGCCGAGGAACGACAGCACCGCCTCTCCCAGGATCGCGGCCGGGATCGCGACCGTGGCCTGCACCAGGATCACCGACGTGGCATTGGGCAGGATGTGCCGGGCGAGCACCCACAGGTCACTCGCACCGTCCACGACTGCCGCGGCGACGAAGTCCAGCGACTTGAGCCGTAGCGTGTCCGAGCGCACCACGCGGATCACCCCCGGAATCTGCGCGATCCCGATGGCCACGGCGGCGTTGCCGAGGCTGGCGCCCCGGATGGCGGCCAACCCCACCGCCATGATCAGGAACGGGAACGCGAGCAGGAGGTCGGTGAACCGTGAGATCACCGCGTCCCATGCCCGGAAGTAGCCCGCCGCGAGCCCGAGCGGTACGCCGATGATCAGAGAGGTGGCCACCGCCAGGAGTCCCACCTCGAGGGATGCTCGTGCCCCCAGCATGATGCGGGACAGGACGTCACGGCCCAGGTCGTCGGTTCCCAGCACGTGTCCCGGAGTGCCCGGAGGCGAGAACGTGTGCCCAAAGTCGGTCTGCTCGACGGAATAGGGTGCGATCCAGGGCGACAGCAGGGCGACGACGGCCGCGAGCGCCAGCACGACGAAGCTCACCACGGCAAGAGGGTTCCTTCTCAACCGTCTGAGGACCCGGGTGCGCCGAGTGAGGCTGGCGGGTCCGGCTTCCGCCATCGGAACGGTGAGGACGGTCATGCCGGATCCCCCGTCACACGAATTCGTGGGTCGATGACCGAGTAGAGCAGGTCAACGAAGAAATTGATCACGATGTAGGCCGTCGCGGTCAGCAGGACGACAGCCTGGATCACCGGGTAGTCCCGCTGGAACACCGCATCGATGGTCATCTTGCCGAAGCCCGGGAGCCCGAAGATCTGCTCGGTGACGACCGCGCCGGATATCAGGCCTCCGAGTTGGAGGCCCACGATCGTCACCACCACGATGAGGCTGTTCCGAAGAGCATGCCGGGTGATGACCGCTCGCGGCCGAAGACCCTTCGCCTTCGCCGTACGCACATAGTCCGAGGAGAGCGAGTCCAACATCGCGGATCGCGTCTGTCGCATGATGATGGCGGCGAGCCCCGTGCCGAGAATCACGGCCGGCAGGACGATGTGGTGCAGGTTGTCCACCGGATCCTGCAGCAGCGGCACGAAGCCGGAGGCCGGAAACAGCCCCGTCGCCACGGAGAGGTAGAGGATCGCGAGCAGTCCGAGCCAGAAGTGCGGCACCGACAGACCCACCAGTGCCAGTCCGTTGGCCAACCACTCCGCCGGGTGCCCGCGGCGTACCGCCGCGAGCACACCGGCGCCGACGCCCAGCACCGCGGCGATGAGGATCGCCAGGACGGAGAGCTCGGCCGTCACGGGCAGGGCCGTCGTGAGCATCGACGAAACCGGCGTCCCGGTTCGGATCGAGACCCCGAAGTCCCCTTGCACAGCGCGTTCCACGTACTGCGCGAACTGCAGTGGCAGCGGCTGGTCCAGCCCGTAGTGGTGACGGATGGCCTCCAGCGCCTCGGGCGACCGGTCCTCTCCTGCCAGTGCGAGCGCCGGGTCCCCGGGCAGGGCCCGCACACCGAGGAACACCACGACGGTCGACAACAGCAGGGTCAGCGCTGACTGCCAGGCGCGCCTGAGTAGGTAGCGGATCACGGGGACCTACTTGGTGAACCCGGCGAAGGCCGCTCGGATCACGCCGTCCGGGAAGACCTGCAGGCCCTGCACCTTCTTGGAGACGGCGGTCAGGTTCCGCTGCCGGTAGAGGTAGATCAGCGCGTCATCCTGCTGGAGGATCGTCACCGCCTGCCCGTACAGCTTCTTGCGCTCCTCGACGTCGTTCGACTGACGAGCCTCGGTCAGCACGGCATCGAGCTGGGTATTGCTGTAGCCGGAGACGTTCTGGCTTCCGCCGGTACCGACGAAGTTCGTGATGTTGGCATCCGGGTCGATCCGCCCGCTCCAGCCCAGCTGCAGCAACTCGAAGTTGCCGCGGTCCTGCTCGTCGAGCAGGGAGGAGTACTCCACCGGATTGATCTTCAGGTCGAATCCGCCCTCCTTGACCATGGCCTGCAGCGCCTGCGCGAGGCGCAGCGTGTCGGGCGTGTTCGACGCGAGCATCGTCACCGGATACGGCGTCTGAACGCCCGCTTCGCTGAGAAGTTGCTTGGCCTTGGCCGGATCGTGCGCCGGGCAGGTCTGCGCCTCCGGGGACGAGAACGGGCTGGCGGGAGAGATCGGCGAGCAGGCGACACCGAAGAGCCCGTTGAAGACCGCTTGAACAAGGGCCTTCCGATCGATCGCGTACTCGAAGGCCTGTCGGACCTTGGCGTTCTTCGCGATGGGACGGTCGATGGGCTTGGGCGGTGTCCCGACGCCGTCGACGTTGCCGATGTTGAAGGTGAGGCCCTGGTACCCGAGAGACTGCGACTGCAGGACGGAGACAGCGGGGTCCGCTCGCAACGAGCCGACATCCTGGGTGGAGATGCTGTCGGCGACCTGGGCGTCGCCGGAGCGCAGGTTGGCAGCGCGGATGCTCGCGTCGCTGAGGATGTGCCATGAGATGGCGTCGAGGTGGACCTTCGCAGCGTCGTAAAAGTTGGGGTCCTTTACGACGTCGATGGAGTTCTGCGGCACCCGTTTGGCGAACTTGAAGGGTCCGACGCAGACCGGCGCCGAGGCGAAGTTCTCTCCCAGGCTGCCCAGCGCCTTCGGGCTCATGATCATTCCGGCGCGGTCCGCCAACGCTCCGACCAGGGGCGCGAACGGCTGCTTCAGGTGAACGACGACCGTCTGGGGATCAGGCGTGTCCACGTTCTCGATGGGGCCGAGTTCGCTCTTGCGCGCCGACCTTGTGAGGGTCAGGTGTCGTTGCAGGGTGGCCTTCACCGCAGCGGAGTCGAACTGCGTTCCGTCCGCAAAGCGTGCGCCCTGACGCAGCGGGATTGTCACTGTCCTACCGTCGCTGCTGATGGTGGGGAGGGCGGTCGCGAGCTGCGGCACGACCTGCGCCTGCTCGTTCACGTCGTAGAGCTTCTGGCACATCGCCTGGAAGACGTAGCGCGAGTAGAGGCTCCGCGACAGGCTCGGGTCCAGGGCGTCGGGCTCCGCGGAGAGTGCGATGACCAGCTTGCCGCCTTGCTTCACCGCAGCGGGGTCGGCCGGCGTACCGAAGAAATCCTGGCTCGCCGACTGGTTCCCATCGGACTGGCCGCCGCCCCCGTTGTCCGACACCGGTGAGCAGGCCACGACGGTGCAGGCAACGACCGCCGCCACCGCGACCCGGAGTGGAGCGGGCCTCCCCGGGCTGGTTTCGCTGAAGAAGAGGTTCGTCATTGGGAGCTCCTCAAGTGGGCGATTCGGGGAGCGTATGTTGTATACGATGCATGGCGCAAGGGATCTCAAGGTGGCCGCCGTACGTCCGCACGCCTGATGATCATGGATAGACCCCGCCCGTGGTTGGGGTCGGCCAGCCGCCGGCTGTCCGCCCGCCCCTGCCCCTTGGCCGCACGGCAGACATCCATTCAGCAGCGACCGGCCGGGCCGGGCCGAGGGATGACCCGCACTGTTCATGGCGGGACGTGCCCTCTTCGAATACGAGGTCCCGCACCCCAGGACGCCCACGGATCGACCATGGCCACCAGGCGGACCATCGCGACGGGTAGCGCCGCGCGGCCGTCGAGCAGAGCCGCGGCGCGGCTCAATCTTGCTCAATCTTTTCTTATCGCAAACAAAGGGAAGTATCGATCCCGGCGCGTTTCCTGGACGGCGCGCGACCGGTTGTACCGGGCGTGACGGCGACATCCCCCGCCATCGACACGATCCCGTCGGCCACGCTGCCCCGATGGCGCATCACCTGGGCGGAACGCGAGAACGACCGGCGACGCCGCGCGCACCACGCCGAGATCGAAGCCTGGGTTCGGCGCAACGACCAACTGATCCGGCTGCAGATCGAGGCCGCGACGTTCCGCGGGTACGCGCAGCCGCGTACCGGCCTGCCGGTCGACCTCGACGACGACGAGGTCATCTACCGGGTGCTGCCGGCCGCGGAACTGGTCGAGGCCGAGGCACGGCACGGTTTCGGACTACCCACGCCGGGGCTCACCGTCGCCACCACCAGCATCGACGCACCCGGCCGAACCCTGCCGAGGGGTCTGCGGGTCGTCGACGCCGGCATGGCCGTCGTGACCGACCGTCGGGTGGCCTTCGCCGGGCGCGAGAGCGGGCGGGAGTGGACGTACGCGGACATGGTGGGACCCGCGCACCACCCCGACACCCCGATCACCCTGCTGCACACCACCGACGGAAGGCGGCTCACCGGGCTGCTGGTGCCGACCGCCGCGACCGTGAACTTCCGCTTCTACCTCACCCTCGCCTTCGCCGCCGCAGCCGGCCAACGCGCCGCCGTCGCCGCGCAGATCGACGCCCTGCGGGACGCCCACCGGCGCGCGCGGCCGACGCCACCGCCACCGGCCGAACCGGAGCACGCCCCGCTGACCGCGGTGCGTCCCGATCGCCGGCTGGCCACCGTCGCCGCGGTCGTCGCGTTGACCTTCGCGACGGTGCCCGTCGGCGCGTTCGGTGCGGAGCGCGGCGGCCCGCCGTACCGGGCTTACTCAAGCGCCGGCGTCGCCACCACCGGCGGGTCGCACACCATCGGCGCCACCGCCCAGAGGAGCCTCGACGAGTCGACGACACCGGACAGCCGTGCGCCGGCGTCGCCGGCCGCGGAGCCGCCGACTGCGCCGACCGGTGCCGGGCCAGGCGTAGCCGGAACGGTCCTGCGCCCGCGCCCGCCGAGCCGGGCCACCTCCGCCGCGCCGACCGTCATGGTCACGGTTCGGGCTGGCCCCCCGACCCCGACCACCCCTGCTGCGCCGACCACCGGCCCGGCCCCGACCCCGACGCCGCCCCCGAGCACGGACCCGACCACGGATCCGACCGCGGGTCCGGACCCGACCACCGGGTCCCCGTCGTCGGAGCCCGTTCTGGTCAACCTCTGTCTGGACCCGCTACGGCTGCCACTGGCGGAGCGGCTCCTCTGCCCATCATCGACCCGATGAGTCACCGCGCGGGCGTCGCGCGACGGGAGATCGCCCGGAGTCAGCCCGGGCCAGCGGGAAGCCCCGGCTCAGGATGGCGTTGCCGAGGCGGGGCTGCGTTGCTGCCCGCGGCCGGGCGTTCCGCTCGACGTCAGGTGCGGGGCGCGGCCACGGCGGCCTGGGCGTCGATGATTCCCCAGCCGTACGGCGGCGAGTAGGCGCCGCGCAGCCCGACGACCGGGGTGCGGGCGGTCGACATCAGCACCGAGTACACGTTGTCGAGGCTGCGCGCCTGGGCGAAGAGCAGGGCCGCGACTCCCGACACGTACGGCGTCGCCATCGAGGTGCCCGCGTAGGCGTCGTAGTCGCCCTGCCCGCAGTTCGCCGAGCCGGCGCCGACCGGGACGCTGGACCACACGTCGTCGTCGCAGTTGACCAGGCCGGCGCCACCAGGGGCGGCCACCGCCTTCAGGTCAGCCTTCACGCCCAGGTTCGAGTACCACGCCTTCACCTCGTTGCGGTCGGTGGCGGCGACGCAGAGGGCGCCCGCCTCCCAGGCCGGGGTGTCGCACAGGGGCGCCGTCTCGTTGCCGGCCGCGGCGATGACGGCGACGCCTTTCGCCTGCGCGTACGCGATCGCCTCGGTGACGGCGGACTCGAGCCCGGTGAGGGTGAGGGCCTGGGAGCCCGGCAGCGCGCCGAGACTCAGGTTGACCACCTTGGCACCGTGGTCGGCTGCGTAGCGGACGCCCGCGGCGATGTCGGCGAAGCTGCCGCTGCCCGCCTCCAGCACCTTGATCGGCATGACCTCCGCGTCGGGGGCGACGCCCGCGACGCCGAGACCGTTGCCGGTGGCGGCGGCCGCGATGCCCGCCACGTGGGTGCCGTGCTCGTCGCCGGCGTCGGCCATGCCGTTGGGGCCTCGCCAGTCGCCGTTGCCGCAGGAGGCCGGCCCGCAGTCGACGAAGGTGGCGCCGGGCACGAGCTTGGACGTCAGGTCCGGGTGGCTGAGGTCGACGCCGGTGTCCACCACCGCGATCACCACACCGGTTCCCGTGCTGGCTCCCCAGGCCTGTTCGGCATGGATCTGCCGCAGGCCCCACTGCTTGTCGTACAACGGATCGTTGACAGCCGCCTGCGCGGGCGTTGCGGCGACGGCCACGAGGGCGGTGGCCAACGCGGTGCCGGCGAGTAACCGAGCGATCGACATGGGATATCTCCTCAGGATGCGACAACGGTTCAGCTATGGCATCGGTGAGGAGCCGCCAGACGTAACAGCGGACGAAGGCATCGAGCCCGGCCGGTCCGCTCGCCGATCAGACCGCGCAGAACTCATTGCCCTCCGGGTCGGCCATCACCACGTGGTCGAGCCGGCCGTCCACAACATCCTCACGCAGCCCCGTTTCACCCCGCCCGGCCCGCGGGAAGTACATCGCCGGTCGCGCAAGGGCACGGCGAGACATGCGAGGTTGCGCTGAGCCACCATGGACGTACGCAGGGCAGACGTAACCGCGACGAAATATTGACGTCACCTCACGCACATCGTTGAATGTCGGAGTGGTCGGACACGTCGGAGCGGCCTCGACCCGGATCACGGTCACGGCCGCTGCGACCGAATTCGCGGCCGGATCATCGGGATCCGTCGTCAGGTTGCCGTGGGTGCGGTGGACAGTCGGGTGAACGAGCGCCGGCGAAGGATGCTGCTCACCGCGGCGTTGCACGTCGTCTCGCACGGAATCGCCGTCAGCTACTGCCTGATGACCTTGCACCAGCCACATCGGTCCCTCATGCTCGCGGCCTACGGCTGCGGAATGGCGTCCGGCCTCGTCGGCCTGTGGGCAGCCCAGAAGGTGAGCACAAAGGCCTCGGGGTACCGCATCTCGTTCACCATCCTGCTGATCACGCTCGTCGTGGCGACGCTCGGCGCGTACTGGGACGGCGGCGCCGCCTCACCGGCCGCCGTGGGTTTCGTGACCACGGCCGTTTTCGTCGCCAGCCACACCCCGCGCCTGCCGCTGATGACGGGGCTCGCGGCGCTCACCGTCGGGACCTACCTCGCGGTCGCCGCCACGGGACGACCGGCGCCCCCCGGGCACGTCTTCCTCTACGTCGCGGCCATGGTGGTGCTGATCTCGGTGTGCTCCGCGCAGGCACGGATCCTGGCGCGGCAGCGATCCCAGCTCCGTTCGCTCGCGGAGCTCGACCCGCTCACCGGCGCCCTCAACCGGCGCGGCCTGGCCGAGTTCACCAAGCACCTGTTCCGGAGCGGCTGTCGCCCGGGCCCGTCCCTGCTGTGTCTGGATCTCGACGACTTCAAGCTGGTCAACGACCGCCTCGGACACGCCGCCGGCGACCGGCTGCTACAGCGGACGGTGGCCGCGACCCGGGAGGTGCTGCGCGCCGGGGACGCCATCGCCCGGGTCGGCGGTGACGAGTTCGTGGTGGTGCTGGTGGACGCGGACGACGTCACCGCGCGGACGGTGCTGACCCGGATCGACGCGGCGGTGCGCCCGGACGCCCCCGTCAGCATCGGCTCGGCCACCGCGCCGCAGGACGGCAACACCCTCGAAACCCTGATGCAGGTGGCCGACCAGCGCCTCTACCGGATGAAACTGGAACACCGCCCCACCGCCGGACCGCCGCCGCAGGACCGCCCCGACCTGCTACCCAGCCGCCCGGACGCGCTCGGCGTGCGGACGGCCGGTCAGCGGCCTGGGTGGTCACCCGGGTAACGCGCGTGGACCGGCGCCGGGTGGGACGGGGCCATCGTCGCGCCGCCCGGCCGCGGCGGTCAGTAGAGCAGGTAGGGCTGGCGCTGCCGGTCGAACGCGGCCAACTCGTCGGCCCAGGCGCCGACCACGTCGGCCACGTCGGCGCCCGCGTCGATCATCGTGCGCAGCCGGGGCGATCCGGTGAGCTTATCGATCCAGTACGGCCGCAGTTGGTCCCAGGCGTCCTGCCGCCACGCGAACGCCGGGTACTTCCGCGCCTCCACCAGCATCGCGACCCCGGTCCGGATCGGGTCGTACGCGCCCCGGTCGACGATCTTGACCTCGACGCCCGCGCAGGGCTTGTTGAGCAGCGCCGGCTTCTGCCCGGCCGAGGTCGGCGAGAAGTACGCCTCCCGAAACCGCACCCCCGGCAGGTTCCGGGCGTTGAGCCGGTCACCCCAGTGGTAGTCGAAGTCCGTCGCCAGGCCGCCGATCAGCTCGAACGGGCGGCAGGTGCCGCGCCCCTCGGTGATCGACGCGACGCCCTCGAAGAGGCAGGTGCCCGGGTAGACGAGCGCGGTGTCCGTGGTCGGCATGTTCGGGCTGGGCAGCACCCAGGGCAGATCGGTGTCGGCGGCGAGCCGGTCCCGCTTCCAGTGCCGGCACTGCACCACGTGCAGCTCGACCGGCCGTCCCGCCTCGGCGGGCAGGAACTCGGCGTTGAAGAAGCGCGCGAGCTCGCCGACGGTCATGCCGTGCTGCTGCACGATCTCCTTGAGACCCACCCCGGAGGTGTAGCCGGCGGTCATCATCGGGCCGTACGCCCGGCCGCCGACCGGGTTCGGGCGATCGAGTACGACGTACCGCTTGCCGAGCCGGGCCGCGGCGAGCATCGAGGTGTACATCGTCCAGATGTAGGTGTAGAAACGCGCCCCCACGTCCTGGATGTCGAAGACCGCGGTGTCCATTCCGGACTGCGTGAACATGGCCTCCCACTTGGCCTGCGACGCGCCGTACGCGTCGTAGACGGTGATGCCGGTCCGGGCGTCCGTGCCGGTGCCCTCGCTGCCGCCCGCCTGGGCCGAGCCCCGGAAGCCGTGCTCGGGACCGAACGCCGCGACCACGTTCACCTGGCCCGAGGCGTGCATCAGGTCGACCAGGTGCCGATAGGCGGAGTCGACGCCGGTCGGGTTGGAGATCACCCCCACCCGCTGCCCGCGCAGCTCGGCGAAGTCGGAGCGCACCAGCGCGTCCAGGCCGGTCTCGACGAGGCGAATGCCCGGGTCGGCACTGCCGGGTGAGGCGGTCACGGTCGTGGCGAGGGCGCCGGCGGTGACCGCTCCGGCGCCGGTGAGGAAGGTTCTGCGCTCCATCGGGTGCCTCCAAGCAGCTCAGCTCATCGAAACTTAGCTACATACAGGTGGTGGGTCAAGGAAAGATACCTACGGATGTCGACCGGATGAGCCGCCCGGTCAGTCCGGCCGGAGCGCCGCCGCGACCCGGCGGGCCCGCTGCGCGTGGCCGAGGACGTCGACGTTGTCCAGGTACTGGTCGACGGCACCCACCGAGGGCCGCGCGCGCAGCGCCGGGTCACCGATCGCGGCGCGCAGCGCGGCGGCGAACCGGCCGGCGTCGAGCACCAGGAACGGCCGCTCGTGGAACTGCCGGGCCGTCGGGTCGACCGGCGCGGCCAGCCCCAGGTCGTTGGTCCAGCCGGCCACCGTCTCCAGCGCGCCGACCAGCCCGGCCTGGCGGTCGGACCAGCCGCCGGGGCCGAGGGCGCTGGTCAGCCGGTCGACCACCGGGGTCGCCACCGGCAGCCGGGCGAAGACGGTGCCGAGCCATTTCGCGTACGGGGGCCAGCGGCGATGCACCAGCAGACCGAGCCGCATCAGGTCCCGGGCCAGCCCGGCGGTCACCACCCGGCTGCCCAGCTCGTCGCCGACCTCGGCACACCGCCCGGCCAGGTGCTCGGCCTGGCCGATCCGGCTCCAGGCGGCCGCCAGGACGTGCCGCCACACGTCGTCCGGGTACCAGGCCAGCCGGGCCCGGGCGGCGGTGAGCGCCCCGTCGAGGCCGTCGTGGAAGACCGCGCCGCCGGTCAGCTCGGCCAGCCGCTGGGTGGGCGTGGCGAGCCAGTCGTCCACCCCGACGCCGGTGCGCGGATCGAAGCCGAGCTTGTCGCGCAGCCAGCCGGTCAGCTCGTCCACGCTCACCCCGTGCCGGTCCCCGTCGGCGTCGACGACGCCGAGGCGGACGTCGGGGCCGCCGACGAAGCGGGTCGGCCAGCCGAGGAACTCCGCCGGCAGTTCGGCGTCGAGCACCGCCCGGACGGGGCCCACGTCGTCCGGGCCGGCGACGAAGAGCTGGGCCCGCGGACCCCAGTCGTGGTCGGTGGAGCGCTCGGTGTCCACGCCGAGCAGCTCCGAGCCGCCGTCGAGCAGGCCGGCGGCGTAGCGGAGCCCGGGCAGCCGCCGGGCCAGCAGGGGAGCCACCACCTCGTCGTGGAACCGCCGGGCGAGCACCAGCCCGGGTACGAACGTCATGCCGTCAGTCTCCCCGGCGGACGCGCCCGTGACTCACCCGACGGCCAACCGCGCCCGCCCCGGCGCGATCCGGCCCTCCCCCACCTCGTCGTACGGCTGTGCCAGGCTGTCCGGGTGGCACAGCGACCCCCGATCCTGCTGATCGACTCCCCCAGCCTCTACTTCCGGGCCTACTTCGGCATCCCCGAGTCGGCCGCGAAGACCCCCGAGGGCCAGCCGGTGAACGCCGTGCGCGGCTTCCTCGACATGCTCGCCCAGCTCGTCCGCACCCGCCGGCCGGACCGGATGGTCTGCGCGCTGGATTACGACTGGCGGCCGGCGTGGCGGGTGGAGCTGCTGCCCTCGTACAAGGCGCACCGGTTGGCGCCGGAGGGCGGCGAGGTGGTGCCGGACACCCTCTCCCCGCAGGTGCCGATGATCCTGGAGGTGCTGGCCGCGCTCGGCATCACGTCGGTCGGCGCCACCGGCTACGAGGCCGACGACGTGCTCGGCACGCTGTCGGTGACCCAGCCGGGCCCGGCGGAGGTGGTCTCCGGCGACCGGGACCTGTTCCAGCTGATCGACGACGCCCGCGGCGTCCGGCTGCTCTACGTCGGGCGGGGGGTGGCCAAGCTGGACGACTGCGACGACGCGGCGGTCCGCGCCCGGTACGGGGTCCCCGCCGACCGGTACGCCGACTTCGCGGCGCTGCGCGGCGACCCGAGTGACGGGCTGCCCGGGGTGCCGGGCGTGGGTGAGAAGACGGCCGCCCGGCTGATCGAGCGGTACGGCGGCCTGCCCGGCATCCTCGCCGCGCTGGACGACGGGGACGCCGGCTTCGCGCCGGGGCTGCGGAGCAAGCTCGCGGCGGCCCGGGACTACCTGGCGGTGGCGCCCAAGGTGGTCCGGGTGGCGACCGACGTGCCGCTGCCGGAGCTGCCGACCGCGCTGCCGACGGCGCCCAAGAACCCGGACCGGCTGCTGGAGCTGGCGCAGCGGTGGAACCTGGCCGGCTCGTGCCGGCGGCTCGTGGACGCCCTCGCCGGCCCGGCCTGACCCGGCGGAGGGCGCCTCTCCACCGCAGGGGTCAGGCCGGCGGCGCCGCGGACACCGCCGTCAGGACGTGCCGCCGAACTCGACCGCCTTGGTCTCCACCGTGCCGGCCGTCCGCCCCGGCGCCGTCTGGTGGGTCCAGTACAGATTCGTGTGCGCGATGACCTGGTCCGGCGGCGGCGCCCCCCAGGCCGACAGGTCCTCCGTCGTGTGGGCGTCGCTGACCAGGGTCGCGTCGTACCCCCGGACGAGGGCGCCGTGCAGCGTCGAGCGGATGCACGCGTCGGTCTGCGCGCCGACCACGACGAGTCGCCCCACCCCGAGGCCGGACAGCACGGGCTCGAGGGTGGTGTCCTCGAAGGAGTCGCCGTAGGTCTTCTCGACCAGCGGCTCGGCGTCGCCCGGAGTGAGTTCGGGGACGATCCGCCAGTCGTCGCTGCCCCGCGCCAGCTCCTCGCTGTGGTGCTGAACCCAGACGACGGGGACCCCGTCCTGTCGCGCCCGCTCGACGAGGCTGCCGACGTTCGCGACGACCGCGTCGCGCTCGTGCGCTCCCGCGACGACGCCGTTCTGCACGTCGACAACGAGAAGTGCGGTGTTCGGCCGGTTCTCCAGTGTGGTCATGCTCTCCCCTTGGCTCGCGCTGGACGCCTGTCCACACGCTAACCCCACCCCCCGACAGCACCCGTCGACCGGTCCGGGAGACCCGGGCCGGCCGACCGGACGTGACGATCAAGCGGCGGCGTGGTACGCCAGCACGCCCCGGTTGACGGCCGCGATGGCCTGCCGGGCGGTGGCGCGCAGCTCCGTCGACGCGCCGCCGGAGTCGGCCAGCTGACCAAGCAGGTCGACCACCTGCCGGGCCCAGCGGACGAAGTCGCCGGCCGGCATCTCGCCGTCGATCTCGTGCCCGCTGGCGAGCACCTTGGCCAGCGCCTCACCCCGGGCCCATCGGTAGATCGGCCAGGCGAAGCCCAGGTCCGGCTCCCGGGTGACCGCGAGGCCCCGGGCGGCCTCGTCCGCCTCGATGTCGCCCCACAGCTTGAGCGTCTCGTCGACCGCGTCGGCGACCGCGCCGCGCGGCAGGCCGGCGCGCTCGTCGACGTCACGGCGGGCCTCGAAGACCACCACCGACACGGCGGCGGCGAGCTCGGCCGGGGAGAGGCCGTCCCAGACGCCCCGGCGCAGGCACTCGGCGACCAGCAGGTCCGCCTCGGTCCAGATCCGGCCGAGCATCCGGCCGGCGTCGGTGACGCCGCCGTCCTCGGACAGGTAGCCGCGGGCGGTGAGCAGCGCGACGATCCGGTCGAAGGTGCGCGCGAGCGAGCCGGTGCGGCCGGAGACCCGCTGCCGCAGCTCCTCGGTGTCGCGTTCGAGGCGGCGGCGCCGCTCGGCCCAGCGGGCGTGCTCCTCCCGTTCCGGGCAGGCGTGGCAGGGGTGGTTGCGCAGCTCGGTGCGGAGCTGGCTGAGCCGGTGGTCGTCGCCGGCCGCCTGCCGGGACCGCCCGCCCCGGCGACCGTCGTGCCGGTCCAGCCCGGTACCGCTGACCTCGGCGGCCAGGTCCCGCCGGGCCCCCGGGGAACGGTGGTTGAAGTGCTTGGGCACCCGGATCCGGGCGAGCACCTCGGCGGGGGTGGTGAAGTCGCCGGGGCTGACCCGGCCGGCCCAGCGGTCCTGGGTGAGCACCAGCGGGCGGGGCTCGCCGAAGCCACCGGTCGCCGGGTCGAGGACCACCGCGAGGCCGGCGCGCCGGCCGGAGGGCACCCGGATCACGTCGCCGATCCGCAGCCGTTCGAGGGAGGCGACCGCGGCGGCCTTGCGCTGGGTCTGGCCCTGCCGGGCGATGGCCCGCTCCCGGTCGGCGATCGCCACCCGCAGCGTGAAGTACTCGTCGAAGTCGCCGTGGTGGCAGGCCGCCTCGGCGCCGTACGCCTCGATGGTCTCGGTGTTGCGCTGCACCTGCCGGGCCAGGCCGACCACCGAGCGGTCCGCCTGGAACTGGGCGAACGACGACTCCAGCAGTGCCCGGGCCGGGTCGGCGCCGACGGTGCCGACCAGGTTGACCGCCATGTTGTACGAGGGCCGGAAGCTGGACCGCAGCGGGTAGGTGCGGGTGGAGGCCAGGCCGGCCACGTGCCGGGGGTCGGTCTCCGGGGACCAGACCACGACGGCGTGCCCCTCGACGTCGATGCCGCGCCGGCCGGCCCGCCCGGTGAGCTGCGTGTACTCCCCCGGGGTGAGGTCGACGTGCGCCTCGCCGTTGAACTTGACCAGGCGTTCGAGCACCACACAGCGGGCGGGCATGTTGATGCCCAGCGCCAGGGTCTCGGTGGCGAAGACCGCCTTGACCAGGCCGCGGACGAAGAGCTCCTCGACAACCTCCTTGAACACCGGCAGCATGCCGGCATGGTGGGCGGCCAGGCCGCGCTCCAGACCGTCGAGCCATTCCCAGTAGCCCAGCACGGTCAGGTCCTCGCCGGGGATGGCGGTGACCCGCGACTCGACCACCCGGCGGATCTCGGTGCGCTCCTCCGGCGAGGTCAGCCGCAGCCCGGCGGCCAGGCACTGCTGCACGGCGGCGGCGCAGCCGGCCCGGCTGAAGATGAACAGGATCGCCGGGAGCAGCCCCTCCCGGTCGAGCCGGTCGACGATGTCGGGGCGCATCGGGCCGCGCCAGCGGGGGCCCCGCCGCCCGGCGCCGGGGCCGGCGCTGCGCCCCTCCCCCAGCTCCAGGCGGCGCACCGTGTCGCGGGTGTAGCGCAGCAACTCGGGATGCACGTCGTGCTTGCGGGCGGCGTCGGCGTCGTGGAACAGGTCGAACATCCGCTTGCCCACCAGCATGTGCTGCCACAGCGGCACCGGCCGGTGCTCGCTGACCACCACCGCGGTCTCGCCGCGGACGGTGACCAGCCAGTCGGCGAACTCCTCGGCGTTGGAGACGGTCGCGGACAGCGAGACCAGGGTGACCGACGCGGGCAGGTGGATGATCACCTCTTCCCACACCCCGCCGCGGAACCGGTCGGCGAGGTAGTGCACCTCGTCCATCACCACGTAGGCCAGCCCCTCGAGGGTGGTCGAGCCCGCGTAGAGCATGTTGCGCAGCACCTCGGTGGTCATCACCACCACCGGCGCGTCGCCGTTGATCGCGTTGTCGCCGGTGAGCAGGCCGACCTGGGCGGCGCCGTAGCGGTCGACCAGGTCGTGGTACTTCTGGTTGGACAGCGCCTTGATCGGCGTGGTGTAGAAGCACTTGCGCCGGGTGGTCGCCCCCTCGGCCGCGTCGGCCGGCGCCGGCTGCCCGGGCCTGCCGCGCAGGGCCAGGTGTACGGCGAACTCGCCGACCACGGTCTTGCCGGCGCCGGTGGGGGCGCAGACCAGCACACCGCTGCCCCGTTCCAGGGCCTGGCACGCCTCCCGCTGGAAATCGTCGAGGTCGAACCCGAGATCGCGGGCGAATTCGTCCAGGGCCGGGAAGGCGGAGGCCTGCGCGGCCCGGCGGCGCGCCGCGGCGTACCGCTCGGCGGGGCTCGACATGCCTCCAAGATTAATCGGTCCGACCGACCACCACCGGACAAGGCCGTCCAGCGGGACGATCGGAGGCGGTCGGTAGGGTGCACGACGTGCCGGACCATGCCGAACCCCCCCACGCCTCGAGCGGCGCCGACGACGCCGTCCGCCCGGGCCCGTCCCGCCGCCCCGTGGAGGCGGTGCTCTTCGACTTCCACGGCACGCTCGCCCAGGTGGAGGAGCCGCGCGACTGGGTGCTGGCCGCCGCGGCCGCGTGCGGCGTGGAGCTGGACCGGGTGCGGGCCACCGCGCTGGCCGACCGGCTGCTCACCGCCGGGCGGGCCGGCGGGCCGCGGCCGACGCGGGTCCCGCCCCGGCTGGCCGAGCTCTGGGCCGACCGCGATCTCTACGAGCACGCCCACCGGGGCGCGTACACCGGGCTGGCGGAGACGGTGGACGCGGGCATCGACGGCTTCGCCGAGGCGCTGTACGAGCGGGTGCTGATCCCCGCGGGCTGGGTGCCGTATCCGGACACCGAGCCGGTGCTCAAGGAGCTGCGGCGCGCCGGGGTGAAGGTGGCCGTGGTCAGCAACATCGGTTTCGACGTCCGGCCGCTCTTCGCCGCCTGGGGCCTCGACGGCCTCGTCGACGCGTACGCACTGTCGTACGAGGTGGGGCGGTGCAAGCCCGATCCGGGGATCTTCCTGCGCGCCTGCGCGATGCTCGGCGTCGACCCGGAGCGCACGGTGATGGTCGGCGACACGCCGGCCGACGCGGGCGCGGTGAGTGCCGGCTGCGCGGTGCTGGTGCTGCCGGCCGCCGACCCCGGCCGGCACAACGGGCTCGGCGCGGTGCTCGACCTGGCGACGGGGCCGTGAGCCCGGGATCCGCGCCGGCGACCCGCGCCGGTCGGCACCGGTGACCGGCCGTTCGCCCGACGACCGGCGGGCGGTCGGCGAGCTGCCGTATCATGCGGGCTCGACCGTCGACGGCCGCCGGGAGGAAGCGATCCTGCCACGTCAGGTGTTCGACACCCAGCTGGTGCCGGCGGCCGACCGATTCGACCGCTGGGCGGACTTTGTCGTCGGCGCCGGGCCGGCCAGCATCTGGACAGACCGGTCGGTTCCGTTCGACGCCGTCGCGCAACTGATCGACCTGGACGGCGTGCACCTGACCTCGTTCCGCTACCCCACCCTGCGCACCCGGCGGACCGCCCGGCAGATCCGGCAGGCCGACCCGGAGATGTTCCAGCTGGCCCTGCCCATCGCCGGGTTCAGCGCCATCAGCCAGGCCCGCAACGAGTCGACCATCGACCGGACCGCGTTCACCTTCTTCGACACCTCCCGCCCGTACGAGGCGGAGCACCGGGCGCCGGACACGGCGTACACGTCGACGATCTGCCTGCACATCCCGCACGCCCGGCTGCCGCTGTCCCCCGACCGGGTGAACCGGCTGCTCGCCGCCGTCATGCCTGCCGAGCAGGGGATGGGCCGCCTGCTGGCGCAGTTCCTGAAGCAGGTGGTGACACACCCCGAGCAGTACGCCTCGGCCGAGGCGCCCCGGCTCGGCGAGGTGGCCCTCGACCTGGTGTGCGCGACCCTGGCGCGGCACGCGGACGCCGCGACGTGCCTGCCGCCGGAGACGCGCGAGCAGGTCACCCGGCTGCAGGTCACGGAGTTCATCGAGCGGCACCTCGCCCAGCCGGACCTCGACCCCGAGACGGTCGCCCGGGCCCACCACGTCTCGCTGCGCACCCTGCACCGGCTCTTCGCCGACGGGGACGAGACCGTCGCGGGGCTGATCCGCCGGCGGCGCCTGGAACGCTGCCGCCGGGACCTGCGCAACCCGGTGCTGCGGGACCAGCCCATCCACGTCATTGCGGCGCGGTGGGGATTCCGGGATCCGGCGCACTTCAGCCGCGCCTTCCGGGCCGCGTACGGCGTTCCGGCGCGCGACTACCGGGCCGGCGGGTCGCCGACGACCGGCCGGCCGGGCTGAGCCGCCGGCCCGGCGGATCGGGTCCCCACCTGCCCGTCTAGCGTCACGGGCATGACGATCGGACACCCTGCCCACACCCGGCGCCGCCCACACGGGGGCCAGCTCGGGGCGGTCGGGCTGGTGCTCGGCGGGGCGCTGTCGGTGCAGTTCGGGTCGGCGGTGGCCGCCCTGCTCTTCCCACACACGGGGGTGGCCGGGGCGGTGACGCTGCGGCTGGCCATCGGCGCGCTGCTGATGCTGGTGGTGTGCCGGCCGCGGCTGCGCGGCCACGACCGCGCCGACTGGGCGTCCGTGGTCGCCTTCGGGCTGGCCCTGGCCGGCATGAACTCGATCTTCTACCAGGCCATCGACCGCATCCCGCTCGGTCCGGCGGTCACCCTGGAGGTGCTGGGGCCGCTCGCCCTGTCGGTGTGCACCGCCCGCCGGCGGGCCGCCTGGTGCTGGGCCGGGCTGGCGCTGGCCGGGGTGGCCCTGCTCGGCCAGGGCGGGTTCGCCCGGCTGGACCCGGTGGGCGCCGGGCTCGCGCTGGGGGCCGGCGCGATGTGGGCGGCGTACATCGTCTGCTCGGCGCGGGTCGGCGGCCGGTTCCCGCGCGCCGACGGACTGGCCCTGGCGCTCACCGTGGCGGCCCTGGTGACGCTGCCGATCGGGCTGGTCGGGGCCGGCTCCCGGCTGTGGCATCCGGCCGTGCTGGGCCTGGGCGCCGGGCTGGCCGCGCTCGCCTCGGTGCTGCCGTACACCCTGGAACTGCTGGCGCTGCGCCGGCTGCCCACCGCGACCTTCGCCGTGCTGATGAGTCTCGGCCCGGCCATCGCCGCCCTCGCCGGCTGGCTCGTCCTGCGCCAGGAGCTGCGCCCGGTGGAGATCATCGCGATCGGCCTGGTGATCGCCGCCAGCATCGGCGCGGTCCGGGCCGGCGCGCCGGCCCCCGCCCCGTCGGCGCCGCCTGCCGCCGACGCCGAGCCGTCGCACCCCACCCCGGAACCGGTCGGCGCGCCCGCCCTCGTCACGGGCGGCACGGCGGCGGACGGGTCCACCGCCGGCGACCCGGGTCCCGTCGGCGGCACGGCGGTCAGCGCAGCAGCCGCACCGCCCTCGGCACGGCGCTGATCCGCACCGGCAGGTCGAGGGCGCGCTCCCCGTCGGCGTACGTGGTGATGCCCGCGGCGACCAACTCCACGGTCCGGGCCCGATAGGTGCGCACAAGCGGGTGGTCGACGTGCGTGCCCTGGTAGATCCGCGGCTTCACCCGCATCAGGGTGCGCCGGTCGAACCGCCCGCCGACCACCACGTCCAGCAGCCCGTCGGTCGGGTCGGCATCGGGGCAGATGCGCATGCCGCCGCCGTAGCTGGCGCAGTTGCCCACCGCCACCAGCACCGCGTCGAGCTCCAGCTCCGCACCGTCGAGGCGCAGGGTGTACCGGCGCGGGCGCAGTCGGGCCAGCTCCACCAGGATCGCCAGGTCGTACCGGCGCGGGCCGCGCGGCCAGCGCATCCGGTTGGCGCGCTCGTTGACGATCGCGTCGAAGCCGGCGGCCAGGACCGCGCCGTACCAGCGCTCGGCACCACCGTCCGGGTCGGTCAGCCGGGCCAGATCGACCGGGTGGGTGCGGCCGTCGCGCAGCGCGGCGGCGATCACGTCGGCCGCGGCGAGCGGGTCGGCGGGGAAGCCGGTGTCGACCGCGAAGTCGTTGCCGGTGCCGGCGGGCACCGGGCCGAACGGCACCGCCGTACCGGCGACCGCCTGCAACGCCCGGTGGACCGTGCCGTCACCGCCCACGGCGACCAGCGCGCCGGCGCCGTCGGCGACCGCGGCGTGGCACGCCGCCTCCGCCTCCGCCGGGGTGCCGGCCGCCAGCAGCCGGACCGGCCGACCGCCGGCGCTCAGCCGCTCCAGCAGCCGGGGCAGCAGGCCACGGTGCCGGCCCCGGCCGGCGGTCGGGTTGGCGAGCACGGCGACGGAGCCGGCCGGGACATGATCGTGCGCGGTCACGGCGAGCACCGTACGGTACGACCGGCGCCGCCCACCAGGGGAGACGGCCTACTCTCGACCGAGGATCGCCGCGACCGTCGGGGTGGCCATCGCCCGGGGGCACCCGGGCCAGCCAGGTCACCTGGTCGGCCGCGCCAAGGTCGCCGGCGTCCGGGTCGTGAAACGGCGCCTCGCTGGCCCCCTCGGGCGAGGCCGGCGGGCTCGCCCCGCTGCCGCGCAGCGCGGCGGCGACGACGGCGGCCTCCACCAGGGCGGCCTGCTCCTCGACCGGCGGGCCCCGCAGCCCGGCCGGCGGCGGGAGGAGCGCACGACGCGAGCGTAGGGAGCGCCTCCGTGCCCCACGAGATCCCGGTGAGGATCAGAAGGTGATGCGGACCTTCAGCGCGGTGCGCTCGTCCATCGCCCGGTAACCGTCCGGCACCGCGTCGAGGGAGACCGACCGGTCGAACACCGGCGACGGGTCGATGGTGCCGTCGAGGACGTCGGCGAGCAGTTCCGGGAGGTAGGCCCGGGCCGGTGCGACGCCACCGCCGAGCGCGACGTTGCGGCCGAACATCTGGCCGATGTCCACGCCGGCGCTGCCGCCGTGCGGCACGCCGACGTAGCCGACCGCGCCGCCGTCGCGGGCGATGGAGATCGCGGTACGCATCGACTCCTCGGTGCCGACCGCCTCCAGCACGGCGTGCGCACCCTGCCCCTTGGTGAGCTCCCTGACGGCGGCGATGGCGGCCTCGCCCCGCTCGGCTACCACGTCCGTGGCGCCGAAGGAGCGGGCGATGTCGGTACGGGCGGTGTGCCGGCCCAGCGCGATGATCTGCTCGGCCCCGAGCCGCCGGGCGGCGAGCACCCCGCAGAGGCCGACCGCGCCGTCGCCGACCACGGCCACGGTGGCGCCGGGGCGCACCCGGGCGGCCAGGGCGGCGTGGTGGCCGGTGCACATCACGTCGGACAGCGCGAGCAGCGCGGTCAGCAGCCGCTCGTCGCCCGCCGCCTCGGCGGGCAGCTTGACCAGCGTGCCGTCGGCGTACGGGACGCGGACCGCTTCACCCTGACCACCGTCGGAGCCGGGCTCGCCCCAGAAGCCGCCGTGCGGGCAGGAGGTCTGCAGGCCCTCCCGGCAGAAGTCGCAGACGCCGTCGGACCAGACGAACGGGGCCACCACCAGGTCCCCCACCCGCACGGAGCTGACCTCGGCCCCGGTGGCCTCGACCACGCCGAGGAACTCGTGGCCGATCCGCTGCCCGGGCTGGCGCTTGGCCACGCCGCGGTACGCCCACAGGTCGCTACCGCAGATGCAGGCGAGCACGACGCGGACGACGGCGTCGCCGGGGGTACGGACGGCCGCGTCCGGCACCTCCTCGACCCGGATGTCGTTCGGTCCGTGGATCACAGTGGCGCGCATGACGGGATGTCCTCCGGGTGGGCGGTGGTGGGCAGTCGGGCCGGACGGGCCGGCGCCCCGCGGAACGCTGGACCCGGCCCGGACGTCCGCCAACCTACGTCAGCTGGCGTCCGCGCGGGCCAGCCCGCTGCCGATCACGTCGATCCGGCCCCACCGCCCGGGAATGTCCAGCAGCTCCACCCGGCCGAACCGCGCCGGCACCCGCGGCTCCATCACCAGGTGCTCACCCACCGGTTCCAGCCCGAGCAGGGCCCGCAACAGCAGGAATGTCGCGCCCGTGGCCAGGGCCTGCGGGCTGTTCGCCCCCGGATAGAGCACCGGGTAGCGCGTCAGCTCCCGGGGGTAGCCGGCGAAGGCCTCCGGCAGCCGGCCATCGACGTAGTGCGCCGCGTCGATGATCCCCTCGGCGATCCGGCCCGCCTCTTCGGTGAAGCCGTACCGGCGCAGTCCCCAGGCGATCAGCGCGTTGTCGAACGGCCAGACGGTGCCCACCTGGTAGCCCAGCGGGTTGTACCGCGCCTGCCCCTCGGCCAGGGTCCGCACCCCCCAGCCGGAAAAGAGCCGCGGACCGAGCAGGTGCGCGGCGACCTGGGCGGCCCGCGACTCGTCGACGATGCCGCTCCACAGCAGGTGCCCCATGTTGGAGGCGAGCGCGTCGACCTGCCGACCCTCCGCGTCCAGCGCCAGCGCGTAGTAGCCCCGGTCGGCGATCCAGAAGTCCCGCTCGAACCGCTCCCGCAGCGCGGCGGCCTCCCGCTCCAGCCGGTCCGCGTACGCCGGGTCGCCCCAGAACTCGCGGGCCAGCCGGGCCCCGCGCCGCTTCGCGTCGTACGCGTACCCCTGCAACTCGCACGTGGCGCGGGGCGGTTCGGGCAGCCGGCCGTCGGCGTAGCAGATGGCCTCCGTGGATTCCTTCCAGCTCTGGTTCTCCAGGCCGTTCCGCTCGTTGCGCCGCCGGTAGCGGACATACCCGTCGCCGAGGAGGTCGCCGTACTCGTCGATCCAGTTCAGCGCGGCCCGGGCCTCGTCCTCGAACTCCCGCACCAGCGCCGCGTCGCCGGTCCACCGCTCGTACTCGTCCAGCAGGATCACGTAGAGCGGGGTGACGTCGGCACTGCCGTAGTACGGCGACTCCGGCCGCTCCTCGAAGGCCGTCAGCTCGCCGTAGCGGAACTCGCGCAGGATCTTGCCCGGCTCCTCGTCGCGGAAGTCGTCGAGCACCGTGCCCTGGTCGGTGCTGAGCATCCGCAGCGTGGCCCCGGCCAGCTCCGGGGCGACCGGCAGCGCCTGGAAGCTGGTCAGGATGCTGTCCCGGCCGGTGATGGTGGCGTGCCAGGGCAGGCCGGCCGCGGGCATCGCCTCGGTCGGGAGGGCGAGCGGCGAGTACCGCAGCGCGGCCAGGTCGACCAGGCTGCGCCGGTAGGTGGCGGTGACCGCGGCCCAGTCGCAGGTCAGCTGCGGCGCCCGGGCCAGCCAGGTCGCCAGGTCCTCCTGCTGTTCCGCGGTGGTCCGTCGGGGCCGGCGGTCCAGCGGCTCCCGCACGTCCCGGCCGTCCGGCCGCAGCACCAGCGCCAGGACCCGCAGCGTCGTCGTCCACTCCCGGTTCGGCTCCACCCGGACGGTGTACGTCAGACCGCGCTCGTCGACGGCGGCCGGCTCGCTGGTGGAGATCACGGTTTCCCGGCGGAATTTCTCCCGGCGGTAGCCGAGCCGCAGGCATCCGTCCTCGACCCGCCGGTAGAGGTCACCCATCGGTACCCACTCCCGGGTGACCATGTAGAGCGGCGAGAAGTCGCTGGCCACGTCCATCCGTACGGTGAACTCCACCGGCTCGCGGTCGTGGTTGAGCACGGTCAGCCGCTCCTCGAAGACGCCGGCGTTGATGGACCGCTCCCGGATCACCGAGGCCTTCGCGTCCACGTAGTGGGTCGGCTCGCCGGGCACCAGGAAGAAGCGCATGGCGAAGTAGTCCCGCTCGGCGATGGAGAGCGCGTGCAGCCGTTCCCCGTTGAGGCTCAGCCGCCACAGCGACAGGAAACGGGTGTCCATGTCGAAGAAGCCCGACGGGTGGGCGACGCTCGGCTCGATGTCACCGCTGTCCGCGCTGAGCACGAAGATGTTGCCGTCCAGTACCCGGACCATGTTCGCGGTCATCCCGGCTCCCGGCGGTCACGGGCCACGGCGCGCGGGTGTCGCGCGCCGGGCGGCGCGGCGAAGAGCCGTTCCAGCAGGACGATGAAGCGGAACTGGCCCTCCGTGGTGATGTCGTTGCGCAGCCACGCCGGTAGCGGCTTGATCTCGCCCCGCGCCATCCGGGCGAAGAGCGCCCGATCGGTGTGGATGACCGCGTCCGCCGCGCGCTCGTCCCGGGACACCTCGACCCGCCCGTCGGCGATGGTGAGGTGCCAGAGCTCGACACCGTCCTCCCCGGTCAGCTCGAACCGGACGGTGCCGCGGGTCTTGCGCAGCAGGCGCTGGTGCCCGCCGCCGGCGAGCCGGTCGAAGAACGCCCCGATGGGATCCGACACCGCACCGCCTCCCGCGTGATCGCCGTCGGAGCGGACGGTCCCCGGGCGGATTCGTGGCCGCGCAGCGGCGACGACCGATCCGTCCGTGCTCCCCTGGCGCGGACCCAGCCTATCGCCGGTCCTGGGTGGGCACGTCCGGATCGGCCAGACGCGGGGGCGCCGCGGCACCCGTACCGGCGGCGGGCAGGATGACGGGATGCGCCTGGTCTCCCTGCTGCCGTCCGCCACCGAGATCGTCTACGCCCTGGGCCTCGCGGAGGACCTGGTCGGGGTCACCTTCGAATGCGAGCTGCCGGCGGCCGACCGGGCCGCCATGACCGTCGTGGTGGGCGGCCGCGACACCCGGGGCATGAGCCCCGGCGAGATCGACGCCTACGTCAAGGGGCAGCTGGCCGCCGGTGCCGACCTCTACACCCTGCACGCGGGCGCGCTGGCCGGGCTCGACCCGGACCTGATCCTCACCCAGGACCTGTGCCGGGTCTGCGCCCTGCCGGCCGGCCGGGTGGCCGACGCCGTGGACCACCTGGGCTGCCGGGCGGACGTGCTGTCGCTGGATCCGTACACCCTGGAGGAGGTGCTCGGCACGATCCTCGCCGTGGGGGCGGCGGCCCGCGTACCGGATCGGGCGGAGGCGCTGGTCGACGGCCTGCGGGCGCGGCTGGCGGAGGTTGCCGCCGCGGTGGCCGGCCGGACGCGGCGGCGGGTCGCGGTGGTGGAGTGGGTCGACCCCCCGTTCGGCGCCGGGCACTGGATCCCCGACCAGGTCCGCGCGGCTGGCGGCGACCCGGTCGCCGCCCATCCCGGCGCCCGCTCCGCCCCCACGACCTGGGCGGCGCTGGCCGCGGCCGCGCCGGAGGTCGTGCTGGTCACCCCGTGCGGCTTCCACCTCGACGGGGCGGCCGTGCAGGCGGCCGCGGTGGCACCGCACTTCCCCGACGCGGAGGTCTGGGCCCTCGACGCGGACGGGCTGATCGTGCGCGCGGGTCCCCGACTCGTCGACGGGGTCGCGGCCATCGCGGCGATCCTGCACCCGGACGCCGTGCCCGCCCCGCTGCCGGGCAGCATCCGCCGGGTGGCCTGAACAGCCACCGGGCCGAGTCCCCGCGCCGCCTCCGGTCACGGTCGTCACCGGACGCGAATACCACTTGCCGGGCAGCGCCGCCGCGGGCATGGTGGCGGCGAGGCGGGAGGTGGGTGGTGGAGTTGCTGCGGACCAGCCTGCACCGGGCGGCCGGTCTGCGGGCGCCCACGGTGGTGCTGGTCGAGGGCGCCAGCGACCGGCGCGCGCTGGAGGCGCTGGCCCGGCGAGGTGGGCGTTCGCTGGACGAGGTGGCGATCGTGCCGATGGGCGGGATCACCAACATCGGCCACTTCCTCGACCTGTTCGGCCCCCGCGGCCTCGACCGGAGGCTCGCCGGCCTCTACGACGTCGCCGAGGAGGGGTACGTCCGGCGTGGCCTGGAGCGGGCCGGACTGGGCGCGGCCCCGTCCCGCGAGCGGCTGGCCGCCCTCGGCTTCCAGGTGTGCGTGGCAGACCTGGAGGACGAGTTGATCCGCGCCCTCGGGGTGGCGGCGGTCGAGCAGGTCGTCGAGGCGGCCGGCGAGCTGCGCTCGTTTCACCGGTTCCAGCGCCAGCCCGCCCAGCAGGACCGGCCGCTGGCCGCCCAGCTCCACCGGTTCATCGGCACCCGCTCCGGACGCAAGGCCCGCTACGCGGACCTGCTCGCCGACGCGCTCCCACCCGCCCGGGTGCCCCCGGCGCTCGACCGGCTCCTGGCGCGGCTGTGACGGCCGCACCCCCCGCTACGCCGAACGCCGCCCCCATTCGGGGCGGCGTTCGCGCGTCGGTGACCGGCGACCGCTCAGGTCATGTCGTCGTAGCGGCGCTCGATCGGCGCGGGGGCGGCGACCGGTTCCGGCACTCCGATCGGGGCGACCGCATCGACCCGCTGCCCCGCCCCGACCGGATCGGCGGTCAGGTCCAACGGCGACACCTCGTCGTCGCCGACGCCGGAGTACATCTCCCGGCCCCGGCCGCGCCGCTTGTCGTTGAGGAAGGCCACCCCGACCGCGACGAAGTAGAGCAGGGAGAGCGCGGTGGCCAGCAGCGTCATGCCGAACGGGCCCGGGTCCGGCGTGGCGACGGCGGCGAAGGCGAACGAAATGAAGATCACCACGCGCCACCAGCTCAGCAGGCGCTTCGCGCTGGCCAGGCCGGCGAAGTTCAGCATGAGCAGGATCAGCGGGAACTCGAACGCCACCCCGAACAGCAGGATCATGTTCGTGACGAACCCGATGTACGCGGAGACCTCGAACTGGTTGGACAGCCCGCCCACCCCGGAGTCCATCAGGAACCCAAGGCCCTTGTCGACCACGACGTAGGCCAGCACCGCGCCGGCCGCGAACAGCGGCGCGGCGATCGACACGAAGAGGTAGGCCCACTTGCGCTCGTGCCGGTGCAGGCCGGGCGCGATGAAGGCCCAGAGCTGGTAGAGCCAGACCGGCCCGCCGACGATCAGGCCGATCCACAGGGCGAGCTTCAGCTTCAGGATGAAACCGGTCGTCGGCGTCAGGGCCAGGAGGTCCTGGCACTGTCCGAGCGCGTCAGTCGTGTCGGGCAGCCGGCAGTACGGCCGCTTCAGCACCAGGAAGACCGGGTCAGCCAGCCAGAAGCCGACGATCAGGCCCGTGACGATCGCCAGCGAGGCGCGGAACAGGCGGGTACGCAGCTCACGGATGTGCTCCATGAGCGTCATGGAGCCGTCGGCGGCCCGTTCGAAGGTGCTCGGGCCGCGCTTGCGGAGCGCGAAGGCCACGGTGGTCGGGCCCTTCGGTCAGTTCTCGCGGACGCGCTGCACCGGGTCGACCGGCGGGGCGACCGGCTGCTGCGGCTGCGGGGCGTACTGCTGCTGCGGGGGCTGCTGCGGCGCGTAGCCCGGCTGCGGCTGCTGACCGGCGTACGGCGGGAGCGGCTGGTAGCCGGTCTGCGCGTCGGCCTTCTCGGCCAGGTCACGGTCGTCGTCGTGCAGGCTCTTGGTCTCGGCCTTGATGATCCGCAGCGAGCGGCCCAGCGAGCGGGCCGCGTCGGGGAGCCGCTTCGCGCCGAACAGCAGGATCAGCACGACCACGAGTACGGCGATGTGCCACGGCTTGAGGGCACCCATGGGAAGCTCCAGTCGCTCTGTGTCGGTGAGGGGCGGTCGCAGCCCATCGTACGTGCGCCGAGAGCGGTTGCCACCCCGCCGGGTCGGTCGGTGCAGGCCCGGCCGGTGAAGTCTCGACCAACCCGCGGTGTCCCGTCAACCGTCTGCGGCGGCGCGTTCGTGCGCGCAACCCCCCGGAACGCGCAGCTACCGCGCGGCGAACCGACCGGGATCGATCACTTGCCGCGCTTCGCCTTGATCAACCCGACCCGCTCCTGGGCGGTGGCGGCGCGGCTCTGCAACGCCTCGGCCCGCACCTGGAGCGCCTCGGCGGCGGACCGCAGCCCTTCCGCCTCGGCCTGGCGCCGCTGCAGCGCCACCGCCGCCCGGCGCAGCCGGGGCAGCCGGACCAGCACCGGCCGCACCGCCAGGGCCAGCACGACCAGCGCGAAGAGCACCACCGCGAGCACGATCCAGGTCACCACGGCGGCCAGCCTACTGGGTCGCCCCGGCCGCCGCCGGGTCGACGGGCGCCACCGGGGTCGCGTACGCGTCCAGCGCGGCTGCGGCCTGGGCGCGGACCTGCTCGGCCAGCTCCGCCGGGGCGACCACCGTGACGTCCGGCCCGAGCCCGAGCACGAAGCGGCGGGCCCAGCCCAGGTCGGTGACCCGCAGTGACACCAGCCACTGCTCGCCGTCGGCCTCGACCCGCTCGCACGGGTAGTACTCGGTGATCCACCGCTCGCCGCGCCCGATCCGCAGGGTGATCAGTGGCAGGTCCGGCGAGGGGCGGAACACCCCGTCGGACAGGTCGTGCGGGCGGGCCTGCGGCGGCACCACCGCCGGCTCGTCCAGCTCGGCGACCGCGTCGATCCGGTCGGCCCGGAACAGCCGGACCGCCTCGGCCCGCCGGCACCACGCCTCGACGTACGCCCGGCCGCCGACCATCAGCATCCGCAGCGGGTCGATGGTCCGCTCCGTGCTCTCGTCCCGGGCGGCGGTGTAGTAGGTGATCCGCAGCGCCCGGCCGCGCTCCACCGCGGCCCGCAGCTCCCGCACCCGGGCGGTGTCCCCGGGCAGCCGGACCTCCACCGGGGCGGCCACCAGGTCACCCGCCGCGTTCTCGATCTTGGCCAGGGCCCGCTCGACAGCCTCCCGGTTCGCCACTCCCGGGGTCTCGGCGAGCATCCGCAGCGCCACCACCAGGGCGAGCGCCTCGTCTGGGGTGAGCCGCAGCGGCCGGTCGATCCCCGCGTCGTAGGTGATGGTGACCCGGTCACCGTCGAACGCCATGTCGATCAGGTCACCCGGGCCGTACCCGGGCAGCCCGCACACCCAGAGCAGCTCCAGGTCCTCGCGCAGCTGCCGCTCGGTCACCCCCAGGTCACCGGCCGCCTCGGCGATCTCGATCCCGGGCCGGGCCAGCAGGTAGGGCACCAGGTTGAGCAGTCGGGCCAGCCGGTCCGCCGACGCGCGGCCACCGCGGGCCGCCGGCCGGGTCACCGGGCACCCCCGGCCACCGCGAGCTCGTCGTGCCGGGCGGCGATCTCCTTGAGCCGCTGGATGACCGCCTCGCGCACCTCCGGCGGGTCCAGCACCCGCACGTCCGGGCCGTACCCGACGAGCTGACCGGCCAGGGAATCCGGGTCGGCGTACGGCAGGACCAGCCGGTCGCCGTCCGGGCCGGTGGTGGTCTCCACCGCCCAGCGGCGCAGCCCGGCGGCCCGGCCCGGGGCGACGGCCACGGTGGCCCGCCCGGTCCGCTCCACCGGCCCCGACCAGCGGGCCACGTGGCTGATCAGGTCGACCCCGGCGGGCGGCTCGTAAGCCCCCGGCTGGCCGGTGACCCGGACCGCGCCGACCACGCGGGACAGGCGGAAGCAGCGGGTGGCGTCCCGGTCCAGGTCGTGGCCGACCACGTACCAGCGGCCGCGCCAGCAGACCACGCCCCACGGCTGCAGCCGACGGCGGCTCGACGCGTCCCGGTCCGGCACCCGGTAGTCGAAGTTGACCTCCCGCCGGTCCCGGGCGGCGGCGGTCAGCGGGGCGAACGCCGGGTCGACGGTGACCATCGGCTCCATACCCAGGGTGGCCTGCGGGTCCACGTCCACCCCGGCGGCGCGCAGCTTGGCCAGCCCGGAGGAGGCGGCCGCGGCCAGACCGGCGTGCTGCCACAGCCGCGCGGCGATGCCCACGGCGGCGGCCTCGTCCGGCTCCAGGGGGATGTCCGGCAGCGCGTACTCGCGGTGGGCGATCCGGTAGCCGGGCTCGGCGTCGAAGACGCTGGCCGTGCCGGTCTCCAGCGGCACCCCCAGCTCGCGCAGCTCCGCCTTGTCCCGTTCGAACTTGCGCTGGAACGCCTCGTGGTCCTTCGCGTCGTCCGGATCGTGCTCGTAACCGGGCACGGTCGCGGCGATCTGCGCGGCGGTCAGGAACCGTCGCGTGGACAGTAGGCAGATCACCAGGTTGACCAGGCGTTCGGTGCGGGTCCGCGACACGTACCGAACGCTAGCAGCCTGCGCGGCGCGGGCGTGCACCCGCGCGGGCGCGGCGCGAGCAACGTCGCACCCCGGGGCGAGCCACGCCACACCCTCCCGACCCGGCCGCGCTCCTCGGGCGGCCGGCCGAGGCCAGCCATAGGGTGAACCCATGGCGGAAGCGGAAGTCAAGGCCGAGAGCGTCGGCACGGTCGTCGTCGCCGGTGCGGCGAACCTCGCCATCGCCATCGCGAAGCTGGTCGCGGGGCTGATCTCCGGGTCGGCCGCGATGCTCTCCGAGGCCGCCCACTCCGTCGCCGACACCACCACCGAGGTCCTGCTCTACCTGGCGCTGCGCCGGGGCGCGCGGCCCGCCGACACCCGCCACCCCTTCGGGTACGGCAAGGAGAGCTACGTCTGGGCGTTCCTCGCCGCGCTGTTCACCTTCGTCGCCGGCGCCGGATTCGCCATCACCCACGGGGTGACCACCATCCTCGTGCACCGGCACACCGGCGACTACCTCGCGTCGTACGTCGTGCTGGCGATCTCCTTCGCGATCGAGTCGGTCTCGCTGGCCCGGGCGCTCCGGCAGGTCCGCAGCGAGTCCCGCCGCTGGCGGGCCAGCCCGCGCCGCTACCTCCGGCTGACCGCCGACACCACCGTCAAGGCGGTCTTTCTGGAGGACAGCGCGGCACTGACCGGCCTGCTGCTCGCCGGCGCCGGCCTCGGGCTCTCCCACCTCACCGGCGACGAGCTCTACGACGGGATCGCCTCGATCCTCATCGGCGTGCTGCTGCTGGTGGTCGCCACCATCCTGGCCCGGAGCAACATCTCGCTGCTGGTGGGCCGCGCCGTCTCCGACCGCGTGCACCGGGAGATCGAGCGGGAGCTGACCGGGCTGCCGACGGTGGACCGGATCGACACGCTGATGACCATGCTCCTCGGCCCGGAGCAGATCCTGGTCGCCGCCAAGGTCGACTTCCACGACGACGCCACCGGCGCGGACATCGAGGCCGCCGCGGACGAGGCCGAGCGCCGGCTCACCGACCGCTACCCGGAGATCGGGTACGTCTTCCTCGACCCCACCCGGTCGATGCCGCACACCGACGGTCGGGCCCGCCGTACCCAGGACGAGGACGACCGGCCGGTCGACGAACAGGCCCACCGTTCCTGACCCGCGCACGACGACCCGCGGGCACGCCGATACCGTGCCGGGCATGGTGCGATGGCGGACCGCGACGGTCACGGCGGTACGGCGGCGCTGGTCCGGCGCGACGGAACTCGACGTGGCCCTGCCCGACGGCACCCCGATGCGCGCCCTGGCCTACCCGGCGCTGGTCGGCGACCCGGAGCCCGGCGACCGGGTGCTGCTCAACGCCGGCGCCCTGCTGATGGGCCTCGGCACCGGCGGGTACGCCCTGGTCGTCGCCCTGCCCGACCGGCTGCCGCCGGACCCGCCGCAGGCCGTCGACACCCGCGCCGCCGGCCACCTGGTCAAGGCCCGCTACACCCCGCTGCAACCGATCCTGCTCGGCGTGGACGAGGAGGCCTCCCCGCACCACGAGCTGCTCGCCGCCGCCGAGAGCCTGGACGGGATGCCGGTGGTCACCGCCGACCTGCACTCCGCGCTACCGGCGATCCTCGCCGGGATCCACGCCGACGCCCCCGACGCCCGGGTCGCGTACCTGCTCACCGACGGCGGGGCGCTGCCCGCCTGGTTCTCCCGCACCCTCGCCGGCCTCGCCGATCACCTCGTCGGCACGGTCAGCGTCGGCCAGGCGTTCGGCGGCGACCTGGAGGCCAGCACCCTGCACAGCGGGCTGCTCGCCGCCCGGCACGTGCTCCGCGCCGACGTCGCCATCGTCGCCCAGGGGCCGGGCAACCTCGGCACCGGCACCCGCTGGGGCTTCTCCGGCGTCGCCGTCGGCGAGGCGGTCAACGCCGTCGCCACCCTCGGCGGCCGGCCGGTCGGCTCGCTGCGGATCTCCGCCGCCGACCCGCGCCCCCGGCACCGCGGCGTCTCCCACCACAGCCTCACCGCGTACGGCCGGGTGGCGCTCGCCCCGGCGGACCTGGTGGTGCCCGACGGCCTGGACCCGGCGCTCGCGACCGAGGTCGGCGCGGCGCTGACCCCGCTCGCCGGGCGGCACCGGATCGTCACCGTTCCCACCGACGGGCTCGACGCGGCGCTGCGCGCCGCCCCGGTGGCCCTGTCCACCATGGGTCGCGGCCTCGACGCCGACCACGCCTACTTCCTCGCCGCCGCCGCAGCCGGCCGGCACGCCGCCCGGCTGCCCCGCTGACCGGCGGGCTCAGCCCGCCGCGTAGCCGTGCGCCACCAGGTGCCGCGCGCCCATCTCGTACGCCCGCGGGTCGTCCGGCGTGAAGGCCGCCAACCCGTCGACGTACCGGTTGTACATGCAGAACGCCGCGGCGATCAGCACCACGTCGTGCAGCTCCAGGTCGGTGGCGCCCGCCGCCCGGGCCGCCTCGACCAGTTCCGGCGTCACGTCCCGCCCGCTGCGCCGCACGGCGGCGGCGATCCGGAGCAGGGCACGCAACTTCGGGTCGATCGGCGCCGCGTCCAGGTCGGCGCGCACCTGCTCGACCAGTGGCATTCCCGCCGGTAGCTGCGCCGCCGCGGTCGCCGAGTGCGACGCGGAGCAGAACCCGCAGTCGTTGAGCCCGGACACGTAGGCGGCGATCAGCTCCCGCTCGCCGGGGCTCAGGGTCGGGTGCGGCGCCCGCAGCAGCGTCTCCGCCAGGGCGTTGAGCGGCCCGGCGGTCTCCGGGCGGAACCGGGTCAGGCCCCGGATGCCGGGATGCCGATGTTCGTCGAGGCCCAGATCGATGTGCGCGATGACGTCACCCTCCGGTTCCGGCGGAACCCATAGGCGATCATGCGGGTCGGCGGGTGTCAAGCAGCAGCCGTACCGCACCCGCGGGCCGCTCGGAGCGGGTGACGGTGAGCGGCCGCGCGGCGACCGGCGGACCGGTCAGCCAGCGAAGAGAATCAGGCCCAGCCAGGCGCCGACGATCAGGATCAGCGCCACCGCCAGCACCCAGGTCGGCACCGTGTACTCGCCGCGCCGGTTCCGCTCGATCTCGGCGCGGATCTTCTCCCGGCGACGGTCGACCCAGTTCAGCTTCTCGGCGCCATTGTCCCGGCCGGAGGGTTCGGAAGTGTTCATCGCGACGCCAGCGTACCGGTGCGGCGGCGGCCGGTGCCCGGCACCGGCCGCCCACCCGTCACATGCTGGCGATCAGCCGCTCCACCCGCTCGTCGTACGCCCGGAACGGGTCCTTGCAGAGCACGGTCCGCTGCGCCTGGTCGTTGAGCTTCAGGTGCACCCAGTCGACGGTGAAGTCCCGCCGCTTCTCCTGCGCGTGCCGGATGAACTCCCCGCGCAGCCGGGCCCGGGTGGTCTGCGGCGGCGTCTCCTTCGCCTCGAAGATCTCCGGGTCGGTGGCCACCCGGTCCACCTCGCCGCGCCGCTCCAGCAGCCCGTACAGGCCCCGGCCACGCCGCAGGTCGTGGTACGCCAGGTCCATCTGCGCCACCCGCGGATGCGACAGCGGCAGGTCGTTCTTGCGCTGGTACCGCTCGATCAGCCGCAGCTTCGACACCCAGTCGATCTCCCGGGCCACCGGGTCCAGGTCGCCGGTCTCCACCGCCCGCAGCACCCGGCCCCACAGCTCCACCACCCGCTTCGCGGTCTGGTCGCCGCCCCGCCGCTCCACGAACTCGGTCGCCTTGGCCAGGTACTCCTGCTGGATGTCCAGCGCGCTGACCTCCTTGCCGGAGGCCAGCCGCACCTTGCGCCGGCCGGTGATGTCGTGAGACACCTCGCGGATCGCCCGGATCGGGTTCTCCAGCGACAGGTCCCGCATCACCACCCCGGCCTCGATCATCCGCAGCACGACGTCGGCGGTGCCCACCTTCAGCAGCGTGGTCACTTCGTTCATGTTCGAGTCGCCGACGATCACGTGCAGCCGCCGGTACCGCTCCGCGTCCGCGTGCGGCTCGTCCCGGGTGTTGATGATCGGCCGGCTCCGGGTGGTCGCCGAGGAGACGCCCTCCCAGATGTGCTCCGCCCGCTGGGACAGGCAGTACACCGCGCCTCGCGGGGTCTGCAGGACCTTCCCCGCCCCGCAGATCAACTGCCGGGTCACCAGGAACGGGATCAGCACGTCGGCGAGCCGGCCGAACTCGCCGTGCCGGGAGACCAGGTAGTTCTCGTGGCACCCGTACGAGTTGCCGGCCGAATCGGTGTTGTTCTTGAACAGGTAGATCTCACCCGCGATGCCCTCGTCGTGCAGCCGCTTCTCCGCGTCGATGAGCAGCCCTTCGAGGATCCGCTCACCGGCCCGGTCGTGGGCGACCAGGTCGGTGACCGAGTCGCACTCCGGCGTCGCGTACTCGGGGTGCGAGCCCACGTCCAGGTAGAGGCGGGCTCCGTTGCGCAGGAACACATTGCTCGACCGGCCCCACGACACCACCCGCCGGAACAGGTACCGCGCGACCTCGTCGGGGGAAAGCCGGCGCTGCCCGCGATAGGTGCAGGTGACGCCGTACTCGGTCTCGAGGCCGAAGATTCGCCGCTCCATGATGTGACATTAGCCGCCCGGGGCCCCGGATGGGCAGCGTCTCATCGGCGTACATCACCCGCGGCGCCGCGTCCACCCCGACGCGCCCCACGCGGCCATCCACGCCGGCACCGGGTGCGGCCCCTGGATCGCAGATGGACCGGTCCCGCGCAGGCGCCGCTGTCCTCGCCACCAGCGTGGTGGTCGGCGGCCGGACCCCGCTCGACGCCGCCCCCGTCACCCCCGACGTGGACGGCGGACGCACGCAGCCGACCCCGCCCCATCACCGCCGCCGGCCGGTACGGCGCCGGCCATGCCTGGACGGTCAGCCCTCCGGCTGCTCGCTCTGCTGGCCCTCCAGATCGGCGGAACCGGCCGACGTGATCGGCTTGTTCGCCTCCTCCGTCGGCATCGTCGGGGTCTGCGCCCGACCGGGTGCCGGCGCGGCGCCCGCCGAGGCGTCGCCGTCCAGCAGCGCCGTCAGCGCCGCCCCGGTGATCCGGCGGAACGTCCGCCCCACCCGGCGCCGGTCCAGGACCGCCACCTCGAGCTGGTTGGCGGCGATCGTCCGCGACGCTCCGCCCTCCCCGCCGACGCTGCTCAGCGCCTGCATGGCCACCCGGACCGCCTCGCTGAGCGACATCTCCGGCCGGTGCTGCGCCTTGAGCACCCCGGAGATCGACTCGGCCTGGCCGCCCATCGCCATCCGGCCCGGCTCGTCGTTGACCGAGCCGTCGTAGGTCAGCCGGTAGAGCGCGTCGTCCTCCGGCGTCGCGCCCACCTCGGCCACGCAGATCTCCACCTCGAACGGCTTCGACTGCTCGGTGAAGATCGCACCGAGGGTCTGCGCGTACGCGTTCGCCAGGGCCAGGCCGTTGACGTCCCGCCGGTCGTAGCTCAGGCCGTTCAGGTCGGCCATCCGCACCCCGGCGCGGCGCAGGTTCTCGAACTCGTTGTACCGGCCCACCGCGGCGAAGCCGATCCGGTCGTAGATCTCGCTGACCTTGTGCAGGGTGCTGGAGAGGTTCTCCGCGACGAAGAGCACCCCACCCTCGTAACTCAGGACCACCGCGCTGCGACCCCGGGCGATGCCCTTGCGGGCCAACTCGGAGCGGTCGCGCATGATCTGCTCGGGCGAGGCGTAGAACTGCATGGCCACGGCGGCGGTTCTCCTTCGGGCGCTGTGCTGGGGACTGCTGACTGGTCAGGTGGGAGCGGGGTCAGCCGCCCGGGTTCTCCATCCGGCCGGAGACGACGCTCTCCGCGATCGTCGCCGTCTCGGCGTCGGTGAGCCGGTGGGTGCCCTCCGCCGTCGCCGCCATCACCACCGGGTAGATCCGGCGGGTCAGATCCGGGCCACCGGTCGCCGTGTCGTCGTCGGCCGCGTCGTAGAGCGCCTCGACCGCCAGCCGCACCGCGTCGTCGACGGACAGCCCGGCGCGGAACCGCTTCTTCAGCGCCGACTTGGCGAAGAGCGAGCCGGAGCCGATCGCGTCGTAGCCGGTCTCCTCGTACGGGCCGCCGGTGACGTCGAAGCTGAAGATCCGACCGGCCCGCGTCGGGTCGCTGGCGGCCAGGTCGAAGCCGGCGAAGAGCGGGATCACCGCGAGGCCCTGCATCGCCGCGCCCAGGTTGCCGCGGATCATCGAGGCCAGCCGGTTGGCCTTGCCGTCGAGCGAGAGCATCGCGCCCTCGATCTTCTCGTAGTGCTCCAGCTCCACCTGGAACAGTCGCATCAGCTCGATGCCGATGCCGGCGGTGCCCGCGATGCCGACGAGGGAGTACGCGTCGGCCGGGTGCACCTTCTCGATGTCCCGCTGGGCGATCAGGTTGCCCATCGTGGCGCGCCGGTCGCCGGCCATCACCACACCGCCGGCGGCGGCGATGGCCACGATGGTGGTCGCGTGCGGCGCCAGATCGGCGGCCATACCCGGCGGCAGCGGCCGTCGGCCGGGCAGCATCTCGGGGGCCACCTTGCTCAGGAACGCCGTGAAGGAGGACGTCCCCGCGTTGGTGAACACATCTGGAAGACGCCCGGATGGATCAAAACCCGCTGCCACGTGGTTCCTCTCAGGTACGTGATCGCCCTGGCCAGCCTCGCGGGACTGTCACGGAACTGGCCAAGACCACCGTTGCAGTTGAAGCAGAGTATCCCGCGCACCCACCCGGTGCGATGATCGTGGTCCAGGTGTTGCGGATCTTCGCCGTCACAGATTGCGCAGACGCCGCCCTGCTCGGCGAGAAGCTCCTGAAACTCCTTCTCCCCTATGCCGTAGCGCCGCCGCAGATCATATTCGCGGAACCCGCCATGCAGGCGGAGCTTGCTCTCCTTGCCCTTCTCGTTGTGGCAAGGCTTGCAGTATCGGCCGTAGCCACCCCGACCAGAGCGGTTACGGGGAAAGTCGTCCAGCGGCTTGGTGTCACCGCAGTCGGGACAGCGCCGATGTCCATCAGGGGCCAGAGGGAGCTGCTTTACCTCGCGCCCATGCTTCTCGCGCAGTCGCTTGGCGTAGCTGGCTCGGGAGCGCGCGTTGAAGCATGTCTTGCAGTAGCTACCTCGACCCGAGGGGCGTTTGCTGCTCGCGCAGAACTCATCGAGCGGCTTCCACTCCTCGCAGTCGCGGCAGCGACGTAGTCCAGCCTGATCATCGAGCGGGAGAGGCATGTCCGAATTGCCCCTCTATGCCCTATTGGCCCCCTTTCTGCACATAGCCCCTGACGAACTCCTCTGCGTTCTCCTCGAGGACGGAGTCGATCTCGTCGAGCAGGTCGTCGACGTCCTCGGTGATCTCGGCGTGGCGCTCAGCAACCTCCGGGTTGGCCTGCGCGGCGACGTCCTCGATCTCCTCGCCCTGGGTCGACTTGCCGGACTGGGTCTGGCCGCCTTCTTGCGTAGCCATCAGGTGCCTCCTCCACGATCGTCTGCGATGAACTTACCTCGCTGGAGCGACGAAAAGCCCGTCGCGCGCCGGCTTCCGGCGCGCGACGGGCTCGCGTACGACGGCCTCAGCCGCCGGTGAGAGTCTCCAGCAGGTCCTTGGCGGTGTCGCACCGGTCGAAGAGCGCACCGACGTGCTTGCGGGTGCCCCGCTCGGGCTCCATCATCGGCACCCGGACCAGGGACTCCCGGCCCACGTCGAAGATCACCGAGTCCCAGCTCGCCGCGACCACCTCGGAGGCGTACTGGGCCAGGCAGCGACCGCGGAAGTAGGCCCTGGTGTCCTCCGGCGGCTCGGTCATCGCGGTCCGGGTCTGCTCGTCGGTCAGCAGCGTCTTCATCGACCCCCGCGAGACCAGCCGGTGGTAGAGCCCCTTCTCCGGCCGGACGTCGGAGTACTGCAGGTCGACCAGCTGGAGCTTGTGCGAGCCCCAGGCCAGCTTCTCCCGCTCCCGGTAGCCCTCCAGCAGCCGGAGCTTCGCCACCCAGTCCAGCTCGTCGGCGCAGAGGAACGCGTCGCGGCCGAGCCGGTCCAGCACGCTCTCCCAGCGGTCCAGCACGTCCGCGGTCTGCTCGTCGACGTCGCTGCCGTACCGGTCGTCCACGAAGGACCGGACCCGATCCAGGTACGCCCACTGCACGTCCAGGGCGGTCAGCTTGCGGCCGTCGCGCAGCCGCATCAGGTGCTTCAGCGACGGGTCGTGGCTGACCGCGCGCAGCTCGCTGACCGGGTCGGCGATGCCCAGGTCGGCGCCGAGCGCCTTCTCCTCGATCATGGTGAGGATCAGCGCGGTGGTGCCGACCTTCAGGTAGGTGGAGATCTCCGACAGGTTGGCGTCGCCGATGATGACGTGCAGCCGGCGGTACTTGTCGGCGTCCGCGTGCGGCTCGTCGCGGGTGTTGATGATCGGCCGCTTGAGGGTCGTCTCCAGCCCCACCTCGACCTCGAAGAAGTCGGCGCGCTGGGAGATCTGGAAGCCGCTCTGCGCGCCGTCCTGGCCGATGCCGACCCGGCCGGCGCCGCAGACGATCTGCCGGGTGACGAAGAACGGCGTCAGGTACGCCACGATGTCGGCGAACGGGGTCTGCCGCCGCATCAGGTAGTTCTCGTGGGCGCCGTAGCTGGCGCCCTTGTTGTCGGTGTTGTTCTTGTACAGGTGGATGGGGTGGGTGCCCGGGATGGTGGCGGCGCGGCGGGACGCCTCGGCCATCACCCGCTCCCCCGCCTTGTCCCAGCGCACGATGTCGAGGGGGTTGGTCACCTCGGGAGTGGAGTACTCCGGGTGTGCGTGGTCGACGTAGAGTCGGGCGCCGTTGGTGAGTATGACGTTGGCCAGCCCGAGGTCCTCGTCGGCGAGGGCCTCGGCCGGGTCGTAGGCCGCGCCGGAGTAGGTGAAGCCGCGGGCGTCGCGCAGCGGCGACTCCTCCTCGTAGTCCCAGCGGGCCCGGCCACCGCGGTTGAGTTCCGGGCGCGCCCCGTAGGCGTTCACCACCTGCGAGGAGGTGACCATCGGGTTGGCCCCGGCCTGGCCGGGCACGGAGATGCCGTACTCGACCTCGGTGCCCATGATCCGTCTTACGCTCATCGACTGCCCGCTCCCGCTCGCCCGTCCCGGTCCCCCGTCAGGTCGAGCGTAGTCGCCGGTACCCGGGAAGGGGGCGCGGCGCGGTCCGGGCTTGCGGTGTGGCGGCGCGCGGACGACCGGTACGGACGCGTGGAGGCCCGCGGCGCGGCGCGCCACGGGCCTCCGTCGTGCTGCTCGGGCCTACAGGTACTGGCCGGTGTTGCTGGCGGTCTCTATCGACCGGCCGGCCTCCGCACCCTTGCCGCCGGAGACGAGCGTGCGGATGTAGACGATCCGCTCGCCCTTCTTGCCGGAGATGCGGGCCCAGTCGTCGGGGTTGGTGGTGTTGGGCAGGTCCTCGTTCTCCCGGAACTCGTCGACGCAGGCGTCGAGCAGGTGCTGCAGCCGCAGCCCCTTGCGTCCGGAGGTGAGGAACTCCTTGATGGCCATCTTCTTGCCCCGGTCGACGATGTTCTGGATCATCGCGCCGGAGTTGAAGTCCTTGAAGTACAGGACTTCCTTGTCGCCGTTGGCGTAGGTGACCTCGAGGAAGCGGTTCTCCTCGGTCTCCGAGTACATCCGCAGGACGACCGCGTCGATCATCGCCGCCACGGTGGCCTGCGGGTCGCCGCCGTGCTCGGTCAGGTCGTCCGGGTGCAGGGGCAGCCCGGAGAGGATGTACTTGGAGAAGATGTCCTTGGCCGCCTCGGCGTCCGGCCGCTCGATCTTGATCTTGACGTCGAGCCGGCCCGGGCGCAGGATCGCCGGGTCGATCATGTCTTCCCGGTTGGAGGCGCCGATGACGATGACGTTCTCCAGGCCCTCCACGCCGTCGATCTCGCTGAGCAGCTGCGGAACGATGGTGTTCTCCACGTCCGAGGAGACGCCGGAACCGCGGGTACGGAAGACCGAGTCCATCTCGTCGAAGAACACGATCACCGGAGTGCCCTCGCCGGCCTTCTCCCGGGCTCGCTGGAAGATCAGCCGGATGTGCCGCTCGGTCTCGCCGACGTACTTGTTGAGCAGCTCGGGGCCCTTGATGTTGAGGAAGAAGCTGGTGTGCCGCTCCTTGCCCTGCCGCTCGGCGATCTTCTTGGCCAGCGAGTTGGCCACCGCCTTGGCGATCAGCGTCTTGCCGCAGCCCGGCGGGCCGTAGAGCAGGATGCCCTTCGGCGGCCGGAGCTGATGCTCACGGAACAGGTCGGCGTGCAGGAAGGGCAGTTCCACCGCGTCGCGGATCTGCTCGATCTGCGAGTGGAGGCCGCCGATGTCGGTGTAGTCGACGTCGGGCACCTCCTCGAGGACCAGCTCCTCGACCTCGCTCTTCGGGATCCGCTCGTACGCGTACGCCGAGCGGGGCTCGATCATCAGCGAGTCGCCGGCCCGGATCGGCGAACCGATCAGGGTCTCGGCGAGGTGCACGATCCGCTCCTCGTCGGAGTGCGAGACCACCAGCGCCCGGTCGCCCGGGGCGCCGTCGGGACCCGCCAGGATCTCCTTGAGCATCACGACCTCACCGACCCGCTCGTACCCGAACGCGTCGACGATGTTGAGCGCGTCGTTGAGCAGGACCTCCTGGCCGCGCCGGAGCTCGTCGACCTCCAGCGAGGGCGAGACGGCGACCCGGAGCTTGCGCCCACCGGTGAACACGTCCACCGTGCCGTCGTCGTGCTTCGCCAGGAAGACGCCGTAGCCACTGGGTGGCTGCGCGAGGCGGTCGATCTCCTCCTTGAGCGTCACGATCTGCGCGCGAGCCTCCTTGAGGGTGCTCACGAGCCGTTCGTTGTTCTCGGTCAGCCGCGCCAACTGTGCCTGGGTGGCCGCCAGCCGCTCTTCGAGCTGCCGGACGTGTCGGGGGCTTTCGGTCAACTTGCGCCGCACCAGAGCGAGTTCCTCTTGAAGGAACGCGACCTGCGTGGAGAGATCGTGGGCCTCCTTCTCCCACCGTGCGGCGCGCGAGTCCGCGTCGTCGCTGCGTGCCACGTCCCACCTCCCCGGGGGGCTTGAACGTTCTGACCTAACACTAGCCGCTATGAGCCCGATTCGGTCCCGCGCAACGCGCTCGTCACCGAAGCTTGATCGCCAAGGGCTGGTCGGGGGGCGGGTACGGGCGTTCGGGTACCGTCGGAGCGTGGCACAGGAGAACATGAGGGGTGCACGATGACGCAGGTCGCGACGGACCAGCTTCAGGTCTGGGTGGACCAGGACCTCTGCACGGGCGACGGGCTCTGCGTGCAGTACGCGCCGGAGGTCTTCGAATTCGACGTCGACGGCCTGGCCTACGTCAAGGGCGCCGACGGTGAGCTGCGGCTGGCCCCGGGCAGCCGGGTGGACGTGCCGGAGCACCTGCGCCTCGAGGTGATCGACTCGGCCAGGGAGTGCCCGGGCGAGTGCATCCACGTGGTGCGCGGCAGCGACGGCGTCGAGGTCGCCGGCCCGGACGCCGAGGAGGACTGAGCGGCCCGCCCGGCCGCGACGGGCCGGCGGGTGCGCGGGACCTGAGCAGGCGCCCCGACCGCGGGCCGCCAGCTCAGAGCATCGGGCGGCCGACCACCGACGCGACCAGCCGGGCGAACTCCTCCAGCCGGGCGATCTGTCCGGCGCCGCCGTCGTCGAGGGTCTTGCCGAAACGCAGCGCGTCGTGCCTCGGCCCGCCGACCATCTCGTCCCCGGGCGGCGCCTCGTCCAGCGAGGTCAGCAGCAGGTAGACGTCGATGCTGTCGACCCGGATCTCGCCGGTGTCGGACCGGGTCAGCCGCCGCCGGCAGCCGACCTCGGTGACCGTGGAGACCGGCACCACCCGCAGCGACGAGGTCATCGACCCGGGCGGCCCCTCCCCGGGCGGGACGTCCTCGCCGTGCCACAGCACGAGTCGGCTGCCGTCGCAGACGACGACCTCCTGCCACACCCCGTTGACCTCGTTGACGAAGCGTTCCAGGGTGAAGCCGAGCACCGAGGCGCCGCGCAGCACCCCGCCGAGCGCCTCCAGGGCCACGTCGGGGTCGCGCAGGTAGGCCCGCGCCGCCGACTCGAGGTCGGTGTACGGCGACCAGTCGGGAAACACCGCGGGCAGGTCGCCGTTGCCGAAGCTCGGGCTGCTCATGCCGCCGCTCCCGGCCACGCGCCGGGCGGCCGACCACGCCGGTCGTCACCGCCGCCGAGGCCCGCGCGGGGCCGGGCCCGGCCGCACGCCCCGATCCGCTCGCTCATGCCACCGTCTCCGCCCGTTCGGTGTCGTCCCGGCGCCGGTCCGCGCCGCGACACATGATCGCCTGCCTCATGCCGGGTCGCCCCACCACCCCGTCACGGTTGGTCCAGCTCCTCCACCGGGCCGGTCGGCTCGACGCCGGTGACCTGGGCGGTCGCCGCCTGGCGGGCCGCCTCGGCCGCGCGCAGCGCGTCCCGGCGCTGGACGTACGCCTCGGTGCCCTTGCTCGGCTTGCGACGGCGCGGTGGCGCGGTGACCCCGGGGGCGAGCTTGCGCGCGGAGACCAGGAACGCGGTGTGCGCGATCATGCGGTGGTCCGGGCGGACGGCGAGGCCCTCGGCGTGCCAGTCGCGCACCAGCGACTCCCAGGCCCGCGGCTCGGTCCAGCCACCGCGCTCGCGCAGCGCCTCGACCAGCTCCGACAGCTGGGGGGTGGTGGCCACGTAGCCGATGAAGACGCCGCCGGGCACCAGCGCCCGCTCGACCATGTCGAGGGTCTCCCACGGGGTGAGCATGTCCAGGATGATCCGGTCGAAGCCGGTCTCCTGGCACTCGGCGACGTCGCCGACGTGCAGGCGCCAGGCCGGGTGCGGCCCGTTGAAGAACGCCTCGACGTTGCGCTTGGCGATCTGGGCGAAGTCGTCGCGCACCTCGAAGGAGTGCAGCTCACCTTCGGTGCCGACGGCCCGCAGCAGCGAGCAGGACAGCGCGCCGGAGCCGGCGCCGGCCTCGAGCACCTTCGCACCGGGGAAGATGTCGCCCATCGCGACGATCTGCGCGGAGTCCTTCGGGTAGATCACCTGGGCGCCGCGCGGCATCGAGAGCACGTAGTCCGACAGCAGCGGGCGCAGCGCCAGGAAGGCGGTACCGCCGCCGGTGGTGGTGACGACGCTGCCGTCGGGCAGGCCGATCAGTGTGTCGTGCTTGAGGATCCCGCGGTGGGTGTGGAACTCCTTGCCGGGCTCCAGCGTCACGGTGTGCATCCGCCCCTTCGGGTCGGTCAGCTGCACCCGGTCGCCGGGGCGGAACGGCCCCCGGTGAACGGGGGGCAGCGCCGGGACGGCGGGATCGGCCGGGACGGTGGAGGGCTGTGCGGTCACGTGTTCATCTTCCGTTTGGGTTCCAGGAGCTGCGCCAGATCCGCGATGTGCAGAACGCCGACGACATCTTCGCCTGCCGTCACGACGTACTGTGCGCCCGGGTGGGTCCGTACGGTGCGCATCACCCGCTCCCCGTCCGCGCCGGCCGGCAGCGTCGGGAGCGTATCCAGGCCGAGGGCCACCGCGTCCACCGCGAGCCAGGGCCGGCGTTCCGGGGGTACGGCGTCGGCGCGGGCCGGGTCGACCAGGGCGACCGGCCGGCCGGCGGAGTCGACGACGGCCAGCGCGGCGCCGGGGGCCGGACCCTCGGCGCGGCGGCGCTCGGCCTCGGCCAGCGGGGTGCCGCTGGGCACCGGCAGCACCGGCCGGGCCAGCCGGGCCAGGTCGATCAGCGGCAGGCGGCGGCTGATCCGGGCCAGCCGGATCGACTGGCCGGCGCCCCGCCACAGGGTGAACGCCACCAGCAGCAGCAACGGCAGCAGCAGCGGGGGCAGGGCCCGCCGCAGGGTGAGCAGCACGACCACGGCCAGGGTGCCGAGGGCGACCGCGCGGCCCACCCAGCCGGCCACCTCGGTGCCCCGGTGCTGGTCCCCGGTGAGCGCCCAGACCGCTGCCCGCAGCGCGCGGCCGCCATCGAGCGGGAGCCCGGGCAGGCTGTTGAAGATCGCCACCACCACGTTGCTCGCCGCGACCTGGAAGGCGAGCTGGTCGGCCAGGGTGCCGTCGGGCAGGGCGAGGGTGGCCGCGACGGCGGCGACGCCGAGCACCGCGGAGACCGCCGGGCCGGCGAGCGAGACCAGCAGCTCCACCCGGGGGCTGGGCGCGTCCCGGTCCAGCTCGGTGTATCCGCCGAGCAGCTCCAGGGTGATCCCGCGCACACCGATGCCGTACCGACGGGCGGTCAGCGCGTGCCCCAGCTCGTGCAGCAGCACCGAGCCGAGCAGGGAGACGACGAAACCGGCACCGACGAGATAGCCGGCGACCGGGCCGAGGTCGAGCTGGCGGCGGACCAGCGCCGCGTACGCGACGGTCACCACCAGGGTGAGCAGGAGCATCGAGGCGTCCAGGTGCAGCGGCACCCCGAACACCCGGCCCACGGTCAGCCCGGGTCGGCGCCCGCGCCGGCGTGGTGGTCGGGACGGCTGCTGCACCGCACCGATGCTACGCGGCGGCGATCATGCGCCGGTGCGGCGACGGCCGCCCTGTCACACCGGTGCCCTAACCTTCCGGACATGACGGCGGAACCGGTGATCGACACGCAGGACCCCCCGGCCCCGGCGGTGGTGCCGCCCACGGTGCGGGCGTCGCTGTCGCCGTCACGGGCGGCGGACTTCAAGACCTGCCCCCTGCTCTACCGGTTCCGCAGCATCGACCGACTGCCCGAGCGGCCCACGGTGGAGCAGGCCCGGGGCACGCTGGTGCACGCCGTGCTGGAGCGGCTGTTCGATTTGCCGGCGGCGGCCCGCACGCCCGAGTCGGCGGGCGACCTGGTGGCCCCGCAGTGGGACCGGCTGGTCACCGAGGAGCCGGAGCTGGCGGGCCTGTTCGCCGAGGGCGACGCCGCGGGCGTCGCGGAGTTCCTCCGCTCGGCCGCCGGGCTGCTGCAGGGCTACTTCGCGGTGGAGGACCCGCGCCGGCTCGAGCCGGCCGAGCGGGAGGCGTTGATCTCCGCGGTGGTCGACGACGAGTTGCTGATCCGGGGCTACCTGGACCGGCTCGACGTCGCCCCGGACGGGGCGCTGCGGGTGGTCGACTACAAGACCGGCGGCGCGCCCCGGGAGGCGTTCGAGGCGCGGGCGCTGTTCCAGCTCAAGTTCTACGCCCTGGTGCTGTGGCGCACCCGGGGGGTGGTGCCGCGGGTGCTGCGGCTGCTCTACCTCAAGGACGCCGAGATCTGCGACTACACACCGGACGCGGAGGAGCTGCTGCGCTTCGAGCGCACGGTGGTGGCGCTCTGGCAGGCCATCGAGCAGGCCACCGCGCGCCAGGATTTCCGGCCCCGGCCCAGCCGGCTCTGCGACTGGTGCAGCCATCAGGCGCACTGCCCGAGCTTCGGCGGCACCCCGCCGCCTTTCCCGGTCACCGCCACCACCGACCCGCTGCGCGACGCCCGCTCCGGGCCGGTCGCCCCGGGCGCGGACGAGTGAGTCTCCCTCCCCGGGAGGAGGGGCGGGTTCGGCAGCGGCGACGACGGGTCCCGCCGGGCGGCGGCCGGCGCTCCGGTGTGACCGGATCGGGCTGACGGCCGTGGGCACGGCAACCCGGCGCCCGGCCCCGGCGCCCGACCGGATCGGGCACGGACTGGTCGACATGCGGGGGCGGGTCGCCCTCTACGGTGGGATCCTGCGGGCCGGTCCGCGGCCGGGCGGCGGCTTCCGGGTCTCTGCGAGCATCCCGGTGAAGCAGGTCGGGGCGGTGTCCGCGTGACCGGCCGAGCACGCGCCGCACGCGCCCGGTCGCGGGGACCGCGGCACCGCCACGGCGGGCCGGAGCGGCACGAGCAGCACGACGGGAGATCCGATGACCGACAGCGCGACGCCGGCACGGCCGGTGCGGATCCTGCTCGCCGACGACCAGCCGCTGCTGCGTAGCGGGTTCCGGATGGTGCTCGGCACGCAGGACGACCTGGACGTCGTCGCGGAGGCCGGGGACGGCCTCGAGGCGGTGGAACTGTCCCGGCGGCTGCTGCCGGACGTCGTGCTGATGGACATCCGGATGCCGCGGATGGACGGCGTGGCGGCGACCCGGGCCATCGTCGACGCCCGGCTGCCGGTGCGGGTGCTGATCCTCACCACGTTCGACCTCGACGAGTACGTGGTCGGCGCGCTGCGCGCCGGGGCGAGCGGCTTCCTCGCCAAGGACGTGCCGGCCGAGGACCTGGTCGCGGCGATCCGCACGGTGGCCGCCGGGGAGGCCGCGGTGACGCCGCGGATCCTCCGGCGGCTGCTGGACCGGTTCGCCGACGTGCTGCCGGACCCGGCGGCTAGAGCGCCGAAGGCGCTGAGCGCGCTGACCGAGCGGGAGCGGGAGGTCCTGGTGCAGGTCGCCCGAGGGCTGTCCAACGCGGAGATCGCCCGGGCGCTGTCGGTCAGCGAGACCACCATCAAGACCCACGTCGGTCACGTGCTGACCAAGCTGGGGCTGCGCGACCGGGTGCAGGCCGTGGTGCTGGCGTACGAGTCGGGGCTGGTGCGTCCCCGGCAGTGAGGCTTCCTCGCCCCGGGTCATCCGCAGTGGTCAGCGTGATGCCGTCTGGCTCATCATCCGGCCTGGTTACTCCGTTCGGGATCCACGCTTCCGAGGGCGTCGACCCGCCCCCACCGCCCTGGAATGTCGAGCAGTTCGATTCGGCCGAACCGTTCGGGCCGCGCCGGCGCGACCACCAGATCCTCCCCGTACGGCTCGAGCCCGAGCAGGGTGCGGACCATCAGCAGGGGCGCTCCGGTGGCCATGGCCTGCGGGCTGCTCGCTGCGGGATACGTGACGGGGAGCCTGATCAGCTCACGGTCGTAGCCGCCGAAGGCCTCCGGCAGGCTCCCCTGGAAGTGCCGGGACGCGTCGATGATGCCCTCGGCGATGCGTCCGGCCTCGTCGGTGAAGCCGTAGCGGCGAAGGCATCATCGACGCCGCCGAGTTCTTCCAGGGCCGGCTGCCGGAGGCCTTCGGCGGATACGACCGGACGCTGACCCGCTATCCCGTGCTGTACCCCACGGCGTGCAGTCCGCAGGCGTGGTCCACGGGCACCCCCCTGTTGCTGCTGCGGACCATGCTCGGCATGGAGCCCCGCGGGAACCACCTGGTGACCAGGCCGGCCGTGCCTTTGAGCATTGGCCGCATCGAGCTGCTCGACATCCCCGGACGGTGGGGCCGGGCCGGCGCCCTCGGGCGCGCCCACCCGAAACTGACCGCTCCGAGATGATGGCGGGTCACCGGCCGCGTGTTCCGTCCGGTGGCCCGTCCGGCGCAGCCCCACGGCGTACCTGGCTCCCCCGCGTCCACCAGAGCACGCTGTCGGCGTCTCCCCAGCGGCACTCGCCGTAACCACCCCCGACGCGCCGCGGGGGGTGGCACGACCGGTACCGCAGTCCGCGCCGCGGGACGACGGCGCTGTTGCGGTCGTCACCTACCGTGACCACGGGCGGCCTGGCGCGGTTGACCATGACGCGACGTCAGGTCCTAGCGTCGGCGGCGACGGTGTCCCGCCGGCCGGGAAGTCGATCGACCGGCCGGCGGGTCAGGGGCAACCCTGAGCGGGCATCGGGGCCGACCCGCAGCAGGATCTCCGGCACCGGATACGTCCGGGGGTGGACGAAACGGCCGTCCGCAGCGCCGAAGATGGGAACGGCCGCACCGACCAGCGGGGGCGGTGCGGACAGAGCAGGCAGACGGAAGAGGTAAATGACGTGACCGCGACGGTGGGTCCGCAGGCGCAGGCCGCGGCCCAGGCCAACGACGTGTGGAAGCTGTACGGCAGCGGCGAGGCGCAGGTCGCCGCGCTGCGGGGGGTGACCGCGGAGTTCGAGCGCGGCCGGTTCACCGCGATCATGGGGCCGTCCGGCTCGGGCAAGTCGACGCTGATGCACTGTCTGGCGGGCCTGGACTCGGTGACCCGGGGCACCGTCTCGATCGGCGAGACGACGGTCACCGGGCTCGGCGACTCCGGGTTGACCAAGCTGCGCCGGGACAAGGTCGGCTTCATCTTCCAGCAGTTCAATCTGCTGCCCACGCTCACCGCCCAGGAGAACATCCTGCTGCCGCTGTCGATCGCCGGCCGCAAGCCGGACCCGGCCTGGTACGACACGGTGATCGACACGGTCGGCCTGCGGGACCGGCTGAAGCACCGGCCGGCGCAGCTCTCCGGCGGCCAGCAGCAGCGGGTGGCCTGCGCGCGGGCCCTGGTCGCCCGCCCCGAGGTGATCTTCGCCGACGAGCCGACCGGCAACCTGGACTCCCGTTCCGGTGCGGAGGTGCTCAACTTCCTGCGCAACTCGGTCCGCGAGCACGGCCAGACCATCGTGATGGTCACCCACGACCCGACCGCCGCCGCGTACGCCGACCGGGTGATCTTCCTGGCCGACGGGCAGATCGTCTCCGAGCTGGTGGAGCCGACCGCCGACACGGTGCTGGACACCATGAAGAAGCTCGACACTCCCACCGAGGTGGCGCGCTGATGTTCCGCGCCACGTGGAAGAGCCTGCTGGCGCGCAAGGTGCGCCTCCTGCTGTCCGGCCTGGCCGTCGTGCTGGGCGTCATGTTCGTCTCCGGCGCGTTCGTGCTGACCGACACCCTGGGCCGCTCGTTCGACGCGGTCTTCGCCGACGGGTACTCGAACATCGACGTGATCGTCTCGGCGAAGCCGAAGGTCGAGCTCAGCGAGGCCGAGGGCGAGCAGGTCGCCGCCCCGGTGCCGGCGTCCGTGGTCGACCAGGTGAAGGCGAAGGTGCCGGCCGCGACGGACGTCACCGGCCTGGTCAACGCCGACGGCGCCCGGCTGATCGGCAGCAACGGCAAGGTGGTGACCTCGTTCGGTCCGCCGCAGCTGGGCGAGAACTGGGTCGGCGAGAACGACCTGATCCAGCTCCGCGACGGCAGCCGGGAGCCCCGGGCCGACGACGAGATCGTCATCAACCAGGCCCTCGCGGACGCGGCGAAGGTCAAGGTCGGTGACCGGGTCGGCGTGCTGACCCTGGAGCCGAAGAAGGAGTTCACCATCGTCGGCGTCTTCGGCTACAGCGGTGGCCGGGACTCGATGGGCGGGGTGAACGAGGTCGTCTTCACCACCCCGGTGGCGCAGCGGCTGATGCTGGGCAAGCCGGACACGTTCAGCAGCGTCAGCGTGCAGGCCGCGGACGGCGTGTCGGCCGAGCGGCTGCGCGACGACGTGTCGGCCGCCCTGGGCGCCGGCTACGAGGTGAAGACCGGCGAGCAGGCCGCCGCCGACCAGGCGGCCAGCCTGAAGGAGGCCCTCTCCTTCTTCAACAAAGTGCTGCTCGGCTTCGCCGCGGTGGCGCTGCTGGTCGGCACCTTCCTGATCCTCAACACCTTCTCGATCATCGTCGCCCAGCGCACCCGGGAGCTGGCCCTGATGCGGGCCATCGGGGCGAGCGGGCGGCAGATCATCGGCTCGGTGGTGCTGGAGGCCATCGCGGTCGGCCTGATCGCCTCCGTACTGGGGCTGGCCGCCGGCATCGGCGTGGGCGCGCTGCTGGCGTACCTGTTCGGCAAGCTGGCCGGCGGGCTGAGCCTGGCCGGGCTCGGCGTGCCACCGGCGGCGGTGATCGGCGCCTTCGGCGTCGGCCTGGTGATCACCGTGGTGGCGGCGCTGCTGCCCGCGCTGCGGGCGTCCCGGATCCCGCCGATCGCCGCGATGCAGGACGTGGCCACCCCGGACCGCCCGCTGACCAAGGTCACGGTGGCCGGCGGGATCGTCACCGCGATCGGGGCAACCCTGCTCTTCCTCGGCCTGGACGGTCACGCCGGCGACAACACCCTGGCCACCATCCTCGGCGGCGTGCTCTTCGCCTTCATCGGGGTGGCGCTGCTGACCCCGCTGATCAGCCGCCCGGTGGTCTCCCTGCTCGGCGCGCTCTTCTCCTGGTCGGTGCCGGGCAAGCTGGGCCGGCTCAACTCGGGCCGCAACCCGCGCCGCACCGCGATCACCGCGGCCGCGCTGATGGTCGGCATCGCCCTGGTGACCGGGGTGACGGTGATCCTCGACTCGGCCAAGGGCAGCATCAGCAAGCTGGCCGCGGACACCATCAAGGCCGAACTGGTGATCTCCGGGGCGCAGAGCGGGCCGCGCCCGCCGAGCTTCGACCCGGCGGTGCTGGAGCAGGCCGCGGCGATCCCGGGCGTGCAGCTGGTCGACGGCGAGTACGGCGACATGGGCACGGTCAACGGCACCCGTACCTGGGTGGCGGCATCGAGCAACGTCGCCGCGCTGCAGCGGATCTTCGGCGCGAAGGCCACCGCCGGTGACATCAGCCGGCTCGGCCCCGACCAGATGCTGTTCAGCTCCGACACCGCCAAGTCGCGCAACGTGTCCGTCGGCTCCCAGGTCACGGTGCAGCTGTCCCGAGGCGAGGCCCGGACGTACACGGTCAGCGGCATCTACGAGAGTTCCGAGCTGACCAACCCGGTGCTGCTGCCGCCGCAGGCGGCCGCCGACTTCGCCATCCCGCAGCCCATCCAGGGCTTCGTGCAGCTCGCGCCCGGCGCGAAGGTCGCCGACGTGCAGCCGCGGGTGGAGACGCTGCTGGCCGACAGCCCCGAGGTGTCGGTGGCCGACCGGGACGCGTTCATCAAACAGCAGACCAGCCAGCTGGACACCCCGCTGCGGATGATCCAGATCCTGCTGGCGCTGGCCATCGTGATCGCGGTGCTCGGCATCATCAACACCCTGGCCCTGTCGGTGCTGGAGCGGACCCGCGAGCTGGGCCTGCTCCGGGCGATCGGGCTGCGCCGGGCGCAGACCATGCGCATGATCACCGTCGAGGCGGTGGTGATCTCGATCTTCGGGGCGCTGCTGGGCGTGGTGGTCGGCACCGGCCTGGGCGCCGCGGTGGTCCGGGCGCTCAAGGACGAGGGCATCACCGACCTGATCCTGCCCTGGGGCCAGATGGCGGTCTTCCTCGTCCTGGCCGCGATCATCGGCGTGATCGCCGCGGTGCTGCCCGCGGTGCGCGCCGCGCGGATCAACGTGCTGGGCGCCATCGCCCACGACTGACCCCGCACACGATGAAGGGGGCCTCGCCGGTCGGCGGGGCCCCCTTCGCGGCACGGTCAGGCGGGCGGTTCGCCGAGCAGCGCCGCCAGCAGCTCCAGGTCCGCCGCGGTCAGGCTTTCCAACTGGTGTACGCCGTCCGTCGGCGGCAGCGGCACCTCCGCCGGTACGGCCAGCACGGCGGCCCCCGCCGCGAGGGCGCTGGCCACCCCGGTCGGCGAGTCCTCGATCGCCACGCAGCGGCCGATCGGCACGCCCAGCAGCCGAGCGGCGGTCAGGTACGGCTCCGGGTGCGGCTTTGCCGCGTCCACCTCGTCGCCGCAGACCACCGCGTCGAAGCTGTCCCGGCCCAGCGTGTCGAGGGCCACCTCGACCAGCGGTCGGCCGCTGGACGTGACCAGGGCGGTCGGGATGCCCGCCGCCCGCACCGCCCGCAGCAGCGCCATCGCGCCCGGCCGCCACCGCAGACCGGTGCGGAACAGCTCCAGGATCCGGGCGTTGATCCAGGCCGCGCTCACCTCCGGATCGCGCTCCGGCTGGCCGAGGTCGCCGTGCAGGATCCGCATGGAGTCCGCCATGCTGGTGCCGATGATCGCCCTGCGCGCCGCGTCGGACATGCTGCCGCCGTACACCGCCGCGAGCTCCTGCAACGCGACGTCCCACAGCTTCTCGCTGTCGACGAGGGTGCCGTCCATGTCGAAGAGCACGGCGGCGGGATGCTTGCTGCTCAGCGGAGCCTCCTGAACGGGTGGGACCTACCGACCGATCCTCTCAGCCGGGCCGCACCCGCCGCGCGCCGTACCGCCCGGCGTGACCTGCGGCATCATCACGGTCAGCTCAGGCCGCAGGCGCCCAGGGACTTCTCGTAGCCGCGGAAGAACGAGTCGGTGCGCTGCTCGGCGGTGCCGTGCGAGCCCTCGGCGAACCACGGCTGGTCCGGGTCGTCGCCGACCGCGAGCAGCCCCTCCCGGAACTCCTCCAGGTCGCCCTCCTGCAGGGTCAACGCATCGCTCCGCACCGAGTCGCCCAGGTACGCCCCGGCCATGCAGTCGGCCTGCAGCTCCTGCTGAATGGTGAAGTTGTAGCGGATCCCGAGGCGGACCTGCACGCCGTGGGCGTACTCGTGACCGAGCAGGTAGAACAGGAACGCATCGCCGATCTGCCGGAACGCCCCCACCGACCAGTTCACGTCGTAGGCGATGAAGTCCCCCGCCGAGCAGTAGACGGCGTTGTTGCGCGGCAGCGGCTGCCCGCCGCAGGAGACCTCCCCGTCCCGGGTGTACGGGACGACCCGCCGGACCGGCTGGAACCGCTTGCCGGAGGCCCGGAACTGGGCGGTCCAGTAGCTCGCGGCGCTGCCGACGGCGTCGCTGAAGTCCTGTTTGAATTCGGCGACGCTGGTGGTGCCCTCCGCCCGGGTGGTCGGCGCGCCCGGCGAGGCGGGCGCGCCGGTCTGTTCCGGGCCCGGTTGCTGCGGCTCGCCCTGGTCCAGCCCGCCGCCCATGCAGCCGGCCGCCACCACCACCGCCACCAGCAGACCGGCGAGCAGGCTCCGCTGCCGACGTCGCGTGCTCTCCCCCACGGTTGCCTCCCGGGCCTCGTCCCTGCGTGCGCAGTACCCCGACGGCGCACCGCTAATGCCATCCGTTGATCACGCGCTACGACGGGCCATCGTTCACCCGGCCACCGACAACGGCCGGTGCAGCCGCGGCCGTGGCCGGGTCGCCAGCGACCGGGACCGGCTCCGTTCAGGGTGAGGAGTCCTGGTGGCCGCGCTGCCAGAGGTCGCCCTGCGAACCGTGCCGCTCGGCCTCGTACCGGTGGCGGCGGACCTCGGCGTCCCGCACGCGCGCCGGGTCGTCGCCGGCCATCCGCCGACCACGGTCGCGCCAGGCGACGTACCCGAGCATCGCCACGACCAGCACCGCCACCACCACGAGAACCACCAGGACGGTCGTCATCGCACCAACGGTAGAACAGGGCCGCCCGTCGCGGGGACGACCGAACCGGACCCGGGCGGCTACCGTGTCCGCCATGATCGACAACGACTTCGACTCGCACGAGCGGTCCCGGTGGGCCGGGCGGACGGCGGCGTACGAGCGGAGTTTCGGCCGGCTGTGCGCGTACCCGGCGGACAGCCTGCTGGACGCGGCGGCGGTGCGGGCCGGACGGCGAATGCTCGACGTCGGCACCGGGCCGGGCACCGTCGCGGCGCGGGCGCTGCGGCGCGGCGCCGAGGTGGTGGCGGTCGACGCCGAACCGACCATGCTGGACGCGGCCCAGCGCCACGCCCGCGGCGCGGAGGTCCGCCAGGGCACCCTGCCGGACCTGCCGTTCCCGGCCGGCGGCTTCGACTGTGCCGTGGCGAACTTCGTGCTCAACCACGTCGGGGACCCGGCCGCCGCGGCGGCGGAGCTGCGCCGGGTGGTGCGGCCCGGTGGGCGGGTCGCGGTCACCATCTGGCCGTCCCCGCACCCGCCGCTGCAACGACTCTGGGGTGAGATCATCGCGGCCGCCGAGGTGACCCCGCCGCCGGACCTGCCGCGGCTGGCGCCCGAGCGGGACTTCCCGCGTACGGAGGAAGGGCTGACCGCACTGTTGGCGGGCGCCGGGCTGACCGACGTGCGGTGCACGACGGTGACCTGGGTGCACCACCCCGACCCCGAGGACTGGTGGGCCGGGCCGGCGAACGGCATCGCCACGATCGGGCTGCTGCTGGAGCGGCAGCCCGCAGCGGTCCGGGCCCGGATCCGCCGCGAGTACGACCGGCTCGCCGCCCGGTACCGCGACGCCGACGGGCAGCTCGCGCTGCCCACCGCCGCGCTGCTGGCCTCCGCCCGGGTGGCCTGAACGCCGCCTCGTCTCGGGGATGTCCGGTGCGGCTCCTCGGCACCGACGTTCCCGACGGACGCCGGCCGAGAGGAGCGATCGTCAGGTACCTGATCATGCTGTACGGCACCCAGCGCGACTACGACGCCATGTCCGGCCGGCCCGGCGAGATCCACCACCGCGACGCGGTCCGGACGGCCGCGCTGGCGGCCGCCCAGCCCCTGACCGTCGGGGCCGCCCGCCACCGACCTCAGATCGTCACCGGCGTGCGCCGTCTACCGCGGTCGCGTCGCCTCGCGGTGCAGCGCGGCGAACTCGGCGGTCAGCGCCGGCAGCGGGAAGTGCGCGTTCAGCCCGCTGGGGTTGGGCAGCACCCACACCCGGGCCGGGCCCAGCCGGTCCGGCTGCGGGCCCAGCACGGCTCGTGGTCGCTCAAAGGCGATCCGGTACGCGGTCACCCCGAGGATGGCCACCCAGCGCGGCGCGTACCGCTCGGCCTTGGCCGCCAGCCGTACCACCCCGGCCACCAGTTCCACCGCCGTCAGCTCGTCGGCGCGGGCGGTGGCCCGGTTGCTCAGGCTGGTGATGCCGATGCCCTGCCGCAGCAACTCGTCGCGCTCCCACGGGTGCACCTGGCGATCGGTGAAACCGGAGCCGTGCAGGGCCGGCCAGAACCGGCTGCCCCGCCGCGCGAAGTGCTCCCCCACGGCGGCTGAGTAGAGGCCCGGGTTGAACCCGCAGAACAACACCGTCAGCCCCGGGCCGATCACGTCGACCAGCCCCCGGCCGACCGCCGCCGCCACCTCCGCCCGGGTGGGTCGCCGGAACGGTCCCGCCGCCGGAACGGCGCCCGGCGGCGGACCGCTGAGGCCGTCGGCGTCCACGCCACCGATCCTGCCGTACGCGGTCCGGCTGGGATGTCCTGGCCCTGAAGTCGACGGTGGGGTCCGCGCCGGTGCTGCTCTGTCAGGCATCGCCTGGCTGGTGCGGCTAGTCGGCGGACTGTCCGGGCGACGGGCCGTTACCGCTTGGGCGTGGCGCGTCGTTGGTTGAGGTGGCCACGTTCTGCAGGGCCCTGGACAGCTGTCCGAGGTCGATGCCCGTGAGGTGGTCGAGGAAGTGCCGGCGCACCGCGGCGAGACTGGTGGGCCAGGCCTGTTGTAGGCGGCCGAGGCCGGCGTCGGTGAGGACGGCGTTCCAGCCGCGGCCGTCCTCTTCGCACCTGACCCGCTGGATGAGCCCCTGGCCTTCCAGCCGGTGCAGCACGCGGCTCATGCCACTGAGCGACATCTCGCAGGCGGTGGCGAGTTCGCTCATTCGCAACTGCCGGTTGGGGGCCTCGGAGAGGTGCATCAGGGCCAGGTACTCGATGATCGGGAGCCGCTGCTCGCGGATCATCTCGGCGTCGATGGCCCGGGGCAGGGCGTACATGACGCGATTGAGGGACCGGACGACGGCCTCTTCGTCCGGGTTGAGCGGTTTCACCCCTTCCGGGGTCGGCGTCGAGTTCGATGTGATGGTGGACATAACCCTACTTTACTTGCTTGTCCAAGCAAGTGACCAGGATCGGAATCATCATCGGCAGCACCCGGCCGGGACGTAACGGCGCGGCCGTGGCTCAGTGGGTGTACGAGGTCGCCAAGCAGCGCACGGCTAACGAGTTCGAACTCGTCGACTACAAGCTGCCGCACCTGGACGAGGTGTATCCGCCGGCCCGCCAGGGCCCAACTGAACTCGACAAGTAAGGGAAGACGACAATGCGTGGACTCAGGGACAAGGTTGCCATCGTCGCCGGTGCGGCGCCGGGCAACATCGGCGGCGCGACAGCGATCCGCCTCGCCGAGGAAGGCATGCTGGTCGTTGCGGCGGATCTGAACGAGGCCGCCGCCCAGGCCGTGGTCGACGGCATCGCCTCGGCCGGCGGAACAGCCGTGGCGCGGGGCTTCGACATCTCCGACGAGCAGTCCTACCGGGAGCTGATCACCTTCACCGTCGAGCGGTTCGGTGGCCTGCACGGCCTGTTCAACGTGGCCGCAGATCTCTCGCCGAACACCATCGGGCGGGACAGCGACAGTGACGTCACCTCGCTGCCGCTCGACGTCTGGCAGCACACGATCGACGTCACCCTCACCGGCTACATGTACGGTGTCCGGCACGCCCTGCCGATCATGATCAAGCAGGGCTCCGGCTCCATCATCAACACGATGTCGAGCGCGGTGTGGCTGGGCGAGGCCGACAAGGTCGCCTACCAGGCCGCCAAGAGTGGGCTGATCGGTCTGACCCGCCACACCGCGACCGTGGGCGGTAAGCACGGCGTCCGCACGAACCTCGTGTCGCCCGGCGTGATCCTCACCGGCGCCGCCCTCAGCGCCACCACCGAGGAGTACCGGGCGCAAACTCTCGCGACGGTACGCTCGCCGCGGCTGGGCAAGCCGGAGGACCTCGCCGCCATGGTGGCGTTCCTCTTCTCCGACGACGGCGCCTACATCAACGGCCAGTCGCTGCTCGTCGACGGCGGCGCCAGCTTCACCTGATCCCCACCGGGCGCACGCTCGCTCCGAACGCCCGCTCCCCGCGTCCATACGCCAGCGCCGCTCTCACCCCTGCGCATCGATCACGACGGTCAGAACAGGCGGGACGGCTCAGGAAGCTGCGCGAGACTCACGACCAGCCCTACGGCTTCGCCTCCAGCCGGGCGACGTACCGATCGAGTTCGACGTCCGGAATCCGGGCGACGGACTGTTCAGCCCCGATCCCGGCCCGGGACCAGGATGCCTCTCCTGGTGCCGGGCCGCCCCTCGCCAGTCAACAGTCCTGTCTCTTGCGGCTGCCCTTCCGGCACCCCGAAAACTACGCGCGGGCCCGACCGGCGGGGGACGTCGGCGGGGGCCTTTCATCGACTCGGCTCGCGCTCCGGGCAGTTGGCGGGTAACCAGGTAGCGGTCAGATCCTGACTCGTCACGATCAGCGACCCGGCGAGGCAGACAATCTCGTGCCGCCACCCGAGTTTGTCCGGCAGCACTTCGTCCAACATCACGTCCTGGAGCTGGGCTACGCCCAGCCCACCATCGGCGGGCTCGACCGTCAGGCTCTGCACGCCGCTGTAGCGGATCGTCAGGTCTTCCTCGTGCTTCCAGCAGTTGTGCCGCAGATGCAGCTCGAGCCAGCGGCTCCCACCCGTCTGGCCGGACATTAGTCGAGCGGGCTTGAGGTCCTTGACGCACCGCTGACAGAAGAAGTCGTAGTGGTCCGCGTCAGTGGCGAACTTCCTGGCCCCCTCCGGCAACGAGTCAGCCAACGACGGCAGCCGCCGCAGGTACTTTGCAGGGTCGAGGGTTATCCCGTCCCGGGTGCGCTCCACGCTGACGTATCTCACTCCCGCACCCCTTCCAACCCGCCACCCGCTGTCCTCCGCCAGGCGGAGGACATCTTCGCACCAGACCCGGCACGCCTGCTGCCGAAGGCTGTGTTCGAGCCTTGGGGAACGCTTGTTTGGCGCAGGCTGCCCTTGCCTTTGATGCGATCAGAAGGTCCCCGGCGCAGGGCCCGCGGTCAGTATCGCGGCGGCGGCCGTCAACGGCGCGCTGCTATAACCTCGGCACATGACCGTGATCTCCCCGACCTCGACCCCGATCCCGGCCCTGACCGTCCCTGCCGATCCACGCGCGGACGTCGCCGGGTATCTGGGCCGGCTCGGGCTTGAGCGGCCCGCGCGCCCCGACGTGGCGTGGCTGTTCGCCGCTCACCGTGCGCACCGGGAGCGCATCCCCTACGACACTCTCGAGATCCATCTGGAACGGCCGACCACCGTGGATCCGGTCGAGTCGATCGCCCGGATTGTCCGTGGTGGCGGCGGATACTGCTTCCATCTCAACGGCGCATTCGGCACGCTGCTGGCCTGCCTCGGGTACGAGGTGACCCGGCATATCGGCGACGTGCGCGGGCCCGGCCCCGACGAGGACGCACCGGGGTTGGATATCAACCATCAGGTGCTGGTGGTGCGCTGCGAGGGCGAGACCTGGTTCGTGGACCTGGGCCTGGTCGACGCGCCGCACGAGCCGATGCCGCTGCGTGCAGCGGTGAGCCAGCAGGGCCCGTTCACCTACCGACTCGAGCCGTGGGCGGCGCGAGCGGGAGGCTGGCGGTTCGTCCACGACGTGCGCGGAGTGTTCTCGTCGATGGTGTTCGCGCCGGAACCGGTGAGCATCGAGGCGTTCGCCGCCGCACACCGGCACCTTTCCACCTCGCCCGATTCCGGGTTCGTGCGGAAGCTGACATTCGGGCGGCAGGACGAGCGCGGCGTCGACATGCTGCGCGGGCGGGTGCTCGAGCGACTCGACGCGGCCGGGCGGACCCCGAGGATCCTCGACAGCCAGGGCGAGTGGTTCGCTGTGCTCGCGGACGTTTTTGGGCTGCGGCTGCCGGACGTGGACCGGGACGCGCGCGCCCGGCTGTGGGTCCGGGTGAGCGCCGCGCACGAGCAGTGGGTGGCCGCTCAGACAGATCAGGTTGCGTAGGCCCTGCCCTGCCGGTCATGCGAGCCACATGAGCGTGGAGACGGCATGATCATGCGAAACAGGGCCCTTCCGGGTGCTCCACCGCAGGTCAGAGCACCTGCGGCGATCACTTGGCGTTGAAGAGAACCCGGCAAGTCCGGGACCTGCGGCGATGGCCCGCATAGGGCCTGTGAGCAGCACAAACGGCGCTCACTGACTTTCAGCAACTTTCGGCGTTTCTCGGTGGCATGTGCCCAAGATGTGCCCACCGACCCGCCAACGTAGGCGGGCCCGGACTCGGAGATTGCAGCTCCGGCCGGGCCCTTGATCAGGAAGCGAGTCCTGACCCATGACGAATCTACCGTTCAGGCTTCCCGAGTGCGGCCGGCCGGCCGCCGTGCGCATCGAGGCCTTCACCATCGTCGCCGGCCCGCAGCAGGGCTCTCTCGACGCCTCGATCTACAGCTGCACCGACCACGCCCCGGACGCCGTGACGGCCATCGAGGCGGCCGACATGGAGGCGCACGTCGTGCCGATGGCGCCCGACATCGACCGGGCGTGCGGAAGCATTCACATCTACCCGACGGGCAACCTGGCCAGCGACGACCGGCACCCGCGCTGGTGCGACCGGAAGGACTGCGAGCGCCGGGGCGAGCACCGGTCGCCGGCCCGCAACGTCGACACCGGCTCACCCGAGGCGGTCATCGTCGACGTCGCCCTGGTGCAGAACGTCCACCCGGCGGCCGAGCCGCAGATCAGCTTGACCGGGATCGACGGCGCCGGGGCGGCCGAGCCGGTCGCGGTGCACCTGCTGCTGAGCATCGGCCAGGCTCGGACGCTGCGATACCGGCTGGCGACCCTGATCGACGCGAGCAAGGGCGGCCACCGGTGAGCCGCCCGGAGCGCTGGTGGCGTCCGCCGACCACCCGCCGCCCGGCGCAGCGGGCCCGTGCCCGGCGGATGTACACCGACAAGGAGCTCGACCAGACGTTCGACGTCGCGTACGAGTGCGGCCAGGTCGCCGAGCGCAAGCGGCAGGAACTCCTCCATGACGGGTTGCAGCGGCTTGTCGAGGCGGTCAGGGCGGCGGACGACGGCGACCCGGGCCCGATGCAAGAACTCACCCGGCAGTCGCGGGCCGATGACCTGCTCGACCTGGCTGACGAGGCCGGGGCGACGCCGCTACCGGTCGCCGACCCTGAGCAGCTGGTCGACGAGGTCGAGAGGTTCCTGCGCGGCGAGCAGGACTGACCGAAGCCGAAGGGGCGACCGGTGCTTGCCCACCGGTCGCCCCTTCTCGCGTCTCAGCGCCGTGGTCGCGGCCCGGCCGGCCCGGTCGGTGCCGGCGGTCCGCCTGGGCGTGGCTGGCCGGGGTGCCGCACCGGCTCACATCCTCTCGGGTGGGTCACGGTAAGTGACCGGAAAAAGATCAACCCGGCGGGGATCTTGCCCCCCGCCGCCATCAGGGGCATCTCCCCCCGCCGGGCGGGGTGGGGGTCACGCTGGGTGACATACCCCCTGATACCGGAACTGGAATTCCGGAATTAGCGTGACCTGAGCTCTCGGGGAGAGGCGCCCTGACCGGCGCGGGGGTCAAGCTGCCTCCCGGCCTGGATTTTTGATCATGGCCGGTCACGCTCCCGGTCACGTCACGTCACGGTGAGGGCCATCGGCCCGGTGCGGTGGCGCAGCTCGGATCAGGGCGGCGAAAGGAAGGGACCGCTCCCCGGCTTCGTCCCCAGCTCGCATCGCCCTGTGGTGCCGAACCGGCAGGGCCTGGGTGACGTTGACGCGCACTGCACCGGGCCGGCGCCCTTACTCGTCGCCGAACAGCGAGCGGTACTCGTCGTCGGTCAGGAGACCGGCGCTGGCGGCGATGGGCTCCTGCTCTGCCTGCTCCGCTAGCCGGGCCTCGAGCGCGGCGTCCTGCTCGGCGTAGACCTGCTCGCGGGTCGGCCCGTAGACCGCACGCAGCAGGGCGTCGGTGCGCGGCGTGCCGGATGTGGCAGCGGCGGCAGCAGCGGCACGGGTAGGCACCGTGCCGGGCGGGGCCTGCTGGGCTGAGGCGTAGACCGGGTGCAGTTGTCGGATCTCCTCCACCACCCGGCTCTGCGCCGTGTCGCCCCCGGATGCCTCGATGTGCTGCCGTTCGCGGTCCAGCTTGCCGCGCCAGTGCTCGGCCCGTTCGGGGCGGAAGCGGCCGGTACGCACAGCCCAGCCGATCCAGTCTTCGCCGGGCAGTAGGAAGTTGTCAGCCATCATCGCCTCCGCCGGCCGTAGGTGGGCGGGAACAGACCGGCGTACTCGTCCCGCTCCTCGTCTTCGGCGCCCGTGTCGTAGCCGGAGGCCATCACCGGGATCGTGTTCTTCGCCAGCGCGAGGATCGCCGACCGGGTGCCGGACGGGTCCAGGTCCCACAGTCGCGCCAGGTTCGGCTTCTGCGCCGGCGAGATCCGGCCGTCCTTCACGGCCTGGGCCAGGAACTGATCCCGCTCTGCGGTGACTGCTGTCGCGGCCTGAGCTTCGAGGAACTGCATCCGCTCCTGGTGCTCGGCCCAGGTGGCGGCGTCGATGGTGATCGAGCTGGGCGCCTCCTCCGGCTCGGGCGTCTGCTGGGTGTCTTCCGGGTCCACGTCGACCCCTTCCACTGGTTCGTCCGCCCCTGGGGCGGTGGCGATGATGCGTTGCGCGGCCGACGCCGCGAGCGCCACCTTCAGGTCACGCAGGCTGCGGATGTTGCGCACGGCCGGCGGGGCGACGCCGAGCAGCGCAAGCCCGGTCAGGACCAGCTGGTACGTCTTCCCGTCGTGCTCGAAGTTCGACCAGCCCTCGATGGAGCGGTTCGGCCAGCGTTTCGGCGCGGCGGCGGCGAGCCATTGCGGCATGTCGGTCAGGTCGCCGAGCAGCACCGGGCCGCGGTCGTCTTCGGCGTAGCGGATGTTCCGCACGCTCCCGAAACTCGGCTCTCCGGAGAACCGGTCGTCCCGGTGGCCGAGCTTGACCGGGATGGCCTGCTCTCCGGTGGCGGCGAAGAACTGCGCCGCGTCCTTGAGGTGGTCGACGGTGAACTCCGTCTTGCCGGTCGCCAGCGGCCAGGTGCCGGGGCGGGCCAGCTCGACGCCGGGCAGGTCAGCCATCGACGACCTCTAGGAAGCCTTCGGCGAGCAGGCGCTCGATGTCGTCGGGGTGCACGTCCGTGGGCAGGACAGCGTTCTCGTAGTAGCCGAACTGGGTCCAGGCGGATGCGCGCCCGCGGGCGTTCGGGAACATGTTCCCGGCGACGCGGACGTTCACCATCGGCTTGATCACCCGGTAGCGCTTGGGCGTGGTGTCGCTCATAGCGTCACCGTCCACCGCACGGTCTGGCCGTTCGACACGGTGTCCAGCGCCGTACCGATGATCTTCTCAAAGGTGTTGGCGCCGATCGTGGCCACGGTGCCTGCGGCGCCGGAGACGAGCTTGGTGCCAGCGGTGATGCCACCCGACGCCGTGCTCGACCAGACGCCACCGGGGGCGAACATGGTTACCGGCGCGCCGCTGGCCGCGCCGCTGATCGCGATGCCGACGACGGCCGCGCTGGCCGCGCCGGCCGGGCCGACGGTGCCGCTGCCGGTGACCGCCAGGACTTGGTCGGCGGTGATTGTCGCCGAGGCGGTCAGACCCGAGTAGACGTTCTCGACGCCCTCGTGCAGATGGTTGGCGTGGCGGACGATCCACGCGGAGGCAACGGGCATCAGGCACCTTTCTCGATGAGCCAGACGCGGCCGACGTGGCGAGCCGGCAGGGTGCCGGCCGCGCACCGTTTGCGCACTGCGCGGGGCGTGATTCCCAGCCTCTGCGCGGCATCGGCGACGCACTCGTACCGTCCCAGCGCGGGCACCGGAGTGTCTACTTTGGTGCCGTTTGCGGAACAGGCGGCGTCCAGCTCGGCGAACGCCTGGACGATGTCTTCCGGTAGCGGCCGGCCGTTGCGCCGCGGCGCGGCCAGGGTGAGCACCTTCCGCAGCGCAATCGTGCACAACTCGGCGGTGCGGGGCGAGACCGTGCTCACGGCAACCCTGCCTCCCGCCGGGCCGTAGCCAGGCCCTGCCGCCGGAGGTACTCCGGCCCGTGCAGCTTGAAGTTGTCACGAAAGGTCGCGACCAACAGATTGAACGCCTCCCGACGGTGCGCCGGGACCGTTTCGGCGAAGGCGGCGATGACGTCCGGGTCGGAATCGCCGAGCGTGATTTCCGCCGCAGCGCCGAGCGCGGCCCGCATGACCGCCGTGGTCTCGTCGTTGTTCGTGGAGTCGGTCATGGTTGCTCTCCTCTGAAATGTGGAACCCGTACATCCTGCGAGACCCCTGCGTCGGGGGTCCCAGCGGTCGGCCCTGCCGAAGATTCGGCGGCCCCGAAAAAAAGGGGTCCTTGGTGCCACGGCAAAAAGTCAGGGGCGTCGGGGGTCCGGCTCTCCGCCCGGCTGGATTTTCTGGCGATCATCGGGTCACTCCGGAGAGCAGGGCCCGGGCGTCGCGAAGTCGGGTCAGCGCCGCGTCGAGATCGCGGCGGACGGCGGCCAGGTCGGCGCGCAGCTGCCGCACCGAGTCCGCGAGTCCGGCGGCCGGGGTCACGACGTCACCGGCGTGTCGGTGGCGGTGACCGGGCAGGGCACGCTGTGCAGCACCACCGCGGTCCACTCGCCGTCCGGCTCGACGTGGACACCGAGACCACCGGCGCAGTCCGCGCACGGCGTCAGCTTGGCGAGAGCGGCGGTCAGCTCGGTGGCGCGAATCAGGGTGTGCCCGCTGGCCAGGTGATCGGCGAGCCCGCGCAGCCGGCTACGGAGACGCCCCAGCGTCATTGGGTCCGGCCACGGGGTCGCCCGTGGGTCCGCCGCTTCGTAGAGCAGGTCAGCGGCACGTTCGATCAGCTCTGAGTCGCTGAGGTCCAGGGCGTCAGGCATGCGCGTGGTAGCTCCGTCCTTGTGAGTCACGCCGCCTCCGGCCCGTCCGCCGCCGGCTTGGCCGTGCCCGGGTCGCCGAGCACCACGTTGCCCTGGGCGGGCGCGCGGCGCCGGAGTCCACGGTGGCCGAGCACCCGGGCCTGCTGGCGGTGCTGCTCGCACGCGCCGTCCTCAGCGCCCCGACAGCAGGGCGGCACCTTCTCGGGTCGCGGGTTGCTCGGCCGGTGCTCTTCACAGCGCCAGCCGCACGGGTAGAGCCGCGCGGGAGCGGTGCCGCACGGGGTGACTCCGGCACCGCATCGGCCCGGCTGGACGGCAGGCGGGTTGGGCGCAGCGGGCAGCACACGGGCGGGCTGCTCTGCGGCGGGGACTGCGGGCCGCTCGTCGGCGGGCGGCACTGGCTGGCGGGCGTCGGGACCTCTCCAGTACGTCGGCGAGTGCGGGCAGAGCTGGCAGGCGAGGACCAGCGGGCCGCCGGCGGTACCGGGGATCCGCTGGCCGCAGCAAGTGGTCGTCATCGGGTCCGCCCCTCCATGGCTCGGTAGGTGGGGCACCAGTCGTCGTGGTGAATGGCGATGCTGTGCATGTCGGGTCCGTAGTGGTCGGCCCGGACGACCTGGTAGGCGTCGCAGGTGTTGCACCCGCCGGGGACGCGGGCGCCGTCCTGGGCACGGATCAGCGCCGAGGCGGGGTTGGTGGGTCGGATCTTCTTCCGGTTGCTCACGGGGTCTCCTTCACGGCCAGGGGGTGGACTTCGTAGCGCTCGCTCGGGCGGCCGGGGCCGCGGGGTTCCGGCGAGTCGGCGAGGCGTAGCCAGCCGAGGTCGACCAGGTCGACGATGGCGTCGCGGATCGCGTCCGTGTCGGTGGCCCACGTCTGGCCGGACAGGTCCCGCCACGCCTGCCGGACCGAGAAGGTGCTCAGCCGTTTCTTGCCGATCCAGCGCAGCACCGCGCGGGCCGGCTCTAGTGGGCTACGGCGTCCGCTCATGAGATCGAACGCGGCCAGCGCGTGCGAGATCAGGTAGGGAGCGAGGGTGGCCGCTTCCTGCATCTGCTGCTCGCCGACCTCCACCGCGTCGGGGTCGGAGAACAGGGTGAGCAGCGCGGCGACGCGGACCAGTTGGCCGGGCAGCTTGTTCGACCAATCGGCGATATTGGCGAGGTCCCCGTAGTCGGGGTGCAGCCGCGGTTCGAGGTGCTGCCGGAGCCGGTTGAGCACCGCGCGGGCCGGCTCGGTCAGCTTCATGTCGACGGTCCCGCCGCCGTGCACGGTCCGGGCGAGCCGGTCCACGGCGGCGGCGTAGTCGGCTGCCACCTGCTCCGGCAGCGGGGCCGGGTCGACGTTGCGGCTACCGACCAGCGAGTGCGGGATGGCGTACAGGAACCGGGCCAGCAGGCCGGAGCCGCGGAAGTTCTTGCCCTCGGCCAGGGTGGCGAGGATGTCCGGCTGCACCGCCAGCCCGATGGACAGCACCGGCTCCGTCAGGGTGATGGTTTCCCGGCTGATCCGGTCCACCCGGCAGAAGTCACCAGACCAAGACTTGAGCACGAGGTCCAGGTTGGGGATGCCGCTGGAGTACCGGCCGGCGAGCGTCGAGAAGAGACCGCCCTCGGCGGACAGCACGCCGAGCCGGCCACCCTGCTCCGCCATCAGCCGGGCCATCGCCTCCGGCGTCGAGTCGTCGGCGAGCAGTCGCGGGATCGCCGGCACCACCGTGGTCTCCAGCTCCTGGACCGCGGCCTCGAGGTCGGCGATCGCGGAGGCGGAGGTGTCGCCCTTGCGCTTGATCTTCTCCACGGCTGCGGCGCGCAGGTCGCGGAGCGCGCGTTGGGTGGCGACCTCCGGTGCCATCTTCTCGGCCAGGTCCCGCTCGACGGCCAGCAGCGGCGCCGACAGCACGGCCAGGACGGGTGACTTCCGCTCGCCGGACGGCACAGCGGCGGCGGAGTAGATCGACAGGACCTCGATCCAGTCCGGGGCGACTCGTACGCGTCTGCGACCCCCGACGGAGGCTGCCAATATTGCCAGAACCAGCAGGAGCGGCAGGTCCCGCGGGACCTGGTAGGCCTCGGCGACGGCGTCGACCATCGCCCAGAGCCGGGCTGGCCCCCGGCCGACGGAAGCCGGAAGCGGAGTTTTGGCGTTATTGGCGATGCGTTCCGGGGTCGGCCAGCCGGGGCAATCCGAGGGTGGCGACTTTTCCGCGGCGCCGCGGAGAAGCCCGGCCGGTGGTCCCGGTGGGTCGGTGGCGCAGTTGAAGCAGGACCCGTCGGGGTCGAGCGTCACGCCGCACCGGGGGCAGTCGGGGTGGGTCACTCTCCACCGCCCAGCTCGATGATCCGCGCGGTGAGATCCGCGTACGCCTGCTCCTGCGGGCCGCCTGGCTGGCATTCCGACGGCAGCGCGATGGTGCCGCCCTTCATCGCGGGCAGCGTGTCGGCGAGCGAGATATGCACGTTGTCGTCGAGCAGCCCGGCGTGCCGTAGGTCAGCCCGGTGTCCCCACCAGAGCAGCCGGGCCCGCGCCCCGTGGGTGGACCCACCGACGGGCTCCTCCGCGTGGAGGTCCCGCACGTAGATCAGCGCCGCGTGGATCATGTCAATCCAGCAGTCGACCAACCGGTCGAGGTTGGCCACCGACACCTTGGCCTCCACGGTCAGCACGGCGAAGTAGAACGCCGGCAGCACCCACCGCGGATAGTCCGGTCCAACCCGCTCCACCTCGGTGCACAGGCTGTTGATCGCGTCGAACACGACCTCCGTGCGCGGTTCGAACGGGTAGCCGGCCGGCCAGTCGACCGGACGCGCGGCGCGGAGCAGCTGGAAACCGAGAGCGCGCCGGGCCTCGAGTGTGGTCGTCTCGGCCCACAGCGACGCCCAAGAGCCGGTCGCGGTGACCGGGCCGCCGATCGTGTGCCTCTTGTACATCCCGCGGATGCGCAGCAGTTGCCGCACATGCCCTTCCGACAGGGCGCCCCGGTCGACGAGCAGCGCCAGGGGCGCCGGCAGGTCGAGCAGGCGAAGTTTCTGCGCGACGTAGGACCGGTCCTTGCCGATCCGGGCGGCGAGGGACTGCTGAGTGTCGCCCCGGTCCAGCAGCACCCGGAACGACCGGGCCTCCTCCATCGGGGACAGCGACGACCGGGTGATGTTCTCCGCGAGCTGCAGGTACGGCACGTCGGCCGGGTCGACGTCACGGACGTCGGCCGGGATGGTTACCCAACCGAGAGACCGGGCGGCCCGCCACCGTCGCTCGCCGCAAACGATCACGTACCGCTCGCTGGCCGGGCGGACCAGGATCCGCTCGGCGAGCCCGGTGGTCCGCATCGACTCCGCGAGCTCGGCAATGCCCGCCGGATCGAAATGCCGACGCGGCTGGTCGGGGTCCGGGTCGATCAGCGCGACCGGAACCGTGTCACGTGACACATCGGTGCTCACGCTGCCACCCCCGCCAACTCGCGCTCCGCCACTCCGAGGGTCATGCCGCCGGCCGCGTACGGCTCCGGATTCCGCGCGTCGGCGGTGATGCCGTACTGCGCGCACAGCTCTTCGCCGTAGTAGTCCAGCGCCCACCGGTCGAACGCCCGGCAGTGCCGGCGGTGTCGCCCTATGGCGATCACGCGGGCCCGATGAGTAGGCTTTCTGCTGATGGCTTCGCCGGCCTCTTGAGTCGCCCCCGGGTGCGTCCCCCGGGGGCGGTTCTGCGTCTCGGTCATCTCAGGCAGCCGCCTTGGCCTGGTCGTCGAAGAACTTCTCGACGTCATCCCAGCGGTACCGCAGGTGCCGCCCGATCCGCGCACCGCGCGGGCCGACGCCCCGGTGCCTCCACTGGTAGAGGGTCGCCACCGGCACGCCGAGGAACTCGGCAACCTCATCCGCAGAGGCGAGCGGTCTACGTGTCATTACTGCTCCGATTCCGAACATTCGGCGTAGAGAACCGAACAACTGACGTGACCTTATGCGATCGCCTAGCGTCTTGCAACAACCCCTGCTACCGTTGCTCTAAATTCGAACAGGGAGCGCCGTAGTGAGCGATGGGAAGCGGCCGAGCGAGGTGCTCGGACAGCAGGTCCGGAAATGGCGAGAGCGCCGCGGCAACTTGTCGGCGCAGGGCCTTGCCAACCGGATTGCCGAGATCGGCGGCACGCTGAGCCGGGTCGCCATCTCCAAGATTGAGAACGGTGACCGGGGCGTCAGTCTCGACGAGTGGCTACAGCTGGCCCACGCCCTAGCCGTGCCGCCGCCGCTGCTGCTCGTTGATCTGGAGTCAGGGGCCGACGTCGCTGTTGCGCCGATGGTCGAGCTGCATCCCTGGCTGGTGTGGCGGTGGGTCACCGGGCAGGAACCGCCGCTGGTGCGCACCCAGCAGGGCGAGACCGTGGTAACCCGGGTCACCGAGTACGAGCGCGCACGAACCGCCGTGTTCCTGTACCAGCATGAGCAGCGCCGCGCTGAGGCTGTGACCCGCGCGAGCAGCGACCTCCGGGCTGCGGAATACGCCGGCGACGAGGCCGCCATCACTGCCGCGCGGGCGGCGCACGCCGATGCGCTACGCGATCTCGCTGGCGCGCTTGACGACATGGTTGTCAACGACGTCACGCCGCCCGGCATGCCACGCAAGTGGGTCGAGACGATCCGCGAGCTGGAGATGTCGAAGTACCCGGACCGCCTCGTGATCTTCGAGCCGACGGAGGGCTGAGCCGTGGCCACCGTGGAGAAGGATCCGACCCGGCGCAAGACGCCGTACGTGGTCCGCTGGCGCGACGAGGCCGGCAAGCAGCGCAAGCGCGGGTTCGGCCGCAAAGTTGACGCTGACAGGTTCCGCGCCGAGGTCGAGCACAAGCTGCACAGCGGCACCTACATCGACCCGGCCGCGGGGCGGACCACCTTCGAGGCGTACGCCGAGCGCTGGCGGGCGATGCAGCCGCACCGGCCGAACACCGCGGCGCGCACCCGGTCACAGCTGACCCACCACGTCTACCCGGCGCTGGGCGCCCGGCAGCTGGCGCAGATACGGGCCAGCGAGCTGCAGGCGTTCGTGACCGGCCTGCCGCTGTCCCCCGGGTCGGTCCGGCCGCTGTGGGCAACCGTGCGGGCGATCCTGTCGGCCGCCGTGCGCGACCGGCTGATCCCGTACGACCCGTGCGACCGGATCAAGCTTCCCGAGCTACCCCGTAAGCAGATCACGCCGCTGACCGTGGAGCAGGTCGACCAGCTGGCCGGGGCGACGCCGCCCCGGTACCGCGCCCTGGTCGTCGTCGGGGCGGCGACCGGACTGCGGCAGGGTGAGCTCTTCGGCGTCCAGGTCGCCGACGTCGATTTCCTACGCCGCACGCTGACCGTTGAGCGGCAGGTGCAACCGGGCCCGGGCGGGGCGGTCGAGCCGGGGCCGCTGAAGAACCGGTCGAGCTACCGAACGCTGCCCGTCGGCCGGGTCGTCGTCGACGCCCTGGCGGCGCACCTCGAGGCCTACCCGGCCGGGCGGGACGCGTACGTGTTCCGCGACGATGACGGCCGCCCACTGCACCGGAACCGGTTCAACCGGGACGTCTGGGCGCCGGCCCGGGCCGCGGCCGGGCTACCCGACGCGACCTGCCACGACCTGAGGCACTTCTACGCCAGCGTCCTGATCGGCGCCGGCCACAACCCGAAGGCGGTAGCCGACCGGCTCGGCCACGCCAACGCGGCGATGACGCTCAACGTCTACAGCCACATGTGGCCCAGCGATGAGGATCGGACCCGGCAGGCGATCGACGACGTGTTCCGGCGTAGCGCATAGCTTCCGGCATTGACTCTGGCATCACTTGCGGTACACTTTGCAGCATGACCGATGACAAAGTCCGGGAGAATCGGCTCCGGCGGATGGCGGAGCGGCAGGGGCTCACCCTCACGAAGTCGCGCCGGCGCGACCCGCGGGCCGTCGACTACGGCAAGTACTGGCTCGCCGACGCCAACACGACCGCGATGCAGACCCCCGAGCAGGGGATGACCCTCGACGAGATCGAGACGCACCTCAACCGCTGATGTGCCCACCAGGTGCCCAAGCTAGGGAGCGTGATCTCCGATGATGCAGGTCAGAGCACGTCCGCCGCCCGCAGCGCCTATTTGGCGTTGAAGTAGTTCGCCTCCGGGTGGTGCACCACGATCGCGTCGGTCGCCTGCTCCGGCACCAGCTGGAACTCCTCGGACAGCTGCACGCCGATCCGCTCGGCGCCCAGCAGCTTCACGATCTTCGCCCGGTCCTCCAGATCCGGGCAGGCCGGATAGCCGAACGCGTACCGGCAGCCCCGGTAGTCGGTGCGCAGCAGGCCGGCCAGGTCCGCCGGGTCGTCCTCGGCCACCGTCCGCCCACCCGGCAGGGTCAGCTCGGTGCGGATCCGCCGGTGCCAGTACTCCGCCAGGGCCTCGGTGAGCTGCACCGAGAGCCCGTGCACCTCCAGATAGTCGCGGTAGGAGTTGGCGGCGAACATCTTCGCCGTGTACTCGCTGATCGGCTGCCCGACGGTGACCAGCTGCAACGCCACCACGTCCAGCTCGTCGCCCTTCGGACGGAAGAAGTCGGCCAGGCACAGCCGCCGCTCCTGCCGCTGCCGGGGGAAGGAGAACCGGGCCCGCTCCGCGTTGCCGTTCTCGTCCAGCACCACCAGGTCGTTGCCCTCGGAGTACGCCGGGAAGTAGCCGTACACCACCGCGGCCTCGAGGACCTGGTCGGCGATCAGCCGGTCCAGCCAGTATCGCAGCCGCGGCCGACCCTCCGTCTCCACCAGCTCCTCGTACGACGGTCCCTGGCCGCCGCGGGCGCCGCGCAGCCCCCACTGGCCGAGGAAGGTGGCCCGCTCGTCGAGCAGCGCCGCGTAGTCGGCCAGCGGCACGCCCTTGACCACCCGGGTGCCGAAGAACGGCGGGGTGGGCACCGCCACGTCGGCGGCCACGTCGGAGCGCACGGTGGCGTCGTCCAGCTCCGGCAGCACGTCGCTGACCATCGCGCGCTGCTTCTCCCGCCGCGCGCGCCGGGCAGCCAGGGCCGCCTCCCGCTCCGGGTCCACCACGGGCGCGCCGCCGCGCTTGGCCGTCATCACCCGGTCCATCAGGGACAGCCCCTCGAACGCGTCCCGGGCGTAGTGCACCTGCCCCGGGAACACCGACCGCAGGTCGTCCTCGACGTACGCGCGGGTCAGCGCCGCCCCACCGAGCAGGACGGGCCAGCGCTCCGCGACCCCGCGACTGGCCATCTCGGCCAGGTTCTCCTTCATGATGACCGTGCTCTTGACCAGCAGGCCGGACATGCCGATCGCGTCGGCCCGATGCTCCTCGGCGGCGTCCAGGATCGCGTTGATCGGCTGCTTGATGCCGATGTTGACGACCTCGTAGCCGTTGTTGGACAGGATGATGTCGACCAGGTTCTTGCCGATGTCGTGCACGTCGCCCTTGACGGTGGCGAGCACGATGCGGCCCTTGCCGCCGTCCTCGGCGGTCTCCATGTGCGGTTCCAGGTAGGCCACCGCCGTCTTCATCACCTCGGCCGACTGCAACACGAACGGCAGCTGCATCTGCCCGGACCCGAACAGCTCGCCGACGACCTTCATCCCGTCCAGCAGGATGTCGTTGATGATCGACAGCGGGGCCCGCCCACCGGCCATCGCCGCATCGAGGTCCGCCTCCAGGCCGTTGCGCTCGCCGTCGATGATGCGACGCTTGAGCCGCTCGTCCAGCGGCAGCCCGGCCAGCTCCTCCGCCCGGGTGGCGCGGGCCGAGGCGGCGTCCACCCCCTCGAAGATCTCGATGAACCGCTGCACCGGGTCGTAGCCCTCGCGGCGACGGTCGTAGACCAGGTCGAGGGCGATTTCGCGCTGCTCGTCCGGGATCTTCGACATCGGCAGGATCTTGCTGGCGTGCACGATCGCGGAAGTCAGGCCGGCCCGCACGCACTCGTGCAGGAAGACCGAGTTGAGCACCTGTCGGGCGGCCGGGTTGAGCCCGAAGGAGACGTTCGAGATACCCAGGGTGAAGTTGACCCCCGGGTAGCGGGCGGCGATCTCCCGGATCGCCTCGATCGTCTCGATGCCGTCGCGGCGGGTCTCCTCCTGACCGGTGGCGATCGGGAAGGTCAGCGCGTCGATCAGGATGTCCGACCGGTCCATCCCCCACCGGCCGGTCAGGTCGTCGATCAGCCGGGCGGCGACGCGTACCTTCCAGTCCCTGGTGCGGGCCTGGCCCTCCTCGTCGATGAGCAGCGCGACCACCGCGGCGCCGTGCTCCGCGACCACCGGCATCACGCGGGCGTAGCGCGACTCGGGACCGTCGCCGTCCTCGAAGTTGACCGAGTTGACCACGCAGCGCCCGCCGAGCATCTCCAGCCCGGCCTCGATCACCGCCGGCTCGGTCGAGTCCAGCATGATCGGCAGGGTGGAGGCGGTGGCGAACCGGCCGGCCAGCTCCCGCATGTCCCGCGTGCCGTCCCGACCGACGTAGTCGACGCAGAGGTCCAGCAGGTGTGAGCCGTCCCGGGCCTGGCTGCGGGCGATCTCCACACAGGCCTGCCAGTCGGCGGCGAGCATCGCCTCGCGGAACGCCTTCGAGCCGTTGGCGTTGGTCCGCTCCCCCACCATCAGCACCGAGGCGTCCTGGGCGAACGGCACCGGGTGGTAGATCGAGGAGACGCCGGCCTCGTGCCGCGGCTCGCGGGCGACCGGGGTGGCGCCGTGCAGCCGCTCGACCAGCACCCGGATGTGCTCCGGGGTGGTGCCGCAGCAGCCGCCCACCAGGGAGACCCCGTAGTCGGTGACGAACTGCTCCAGGGCGTCGGCCAGTTCGACCGGGCTCAGCGGGAAGTACGCCCCGTCGGCGGTCAGCACCGGCAGGCCGGCGTTCGGCATCACCGACAGCGGGACCCGGGACTGCTGGGACAGGTAGCGCAGGTGCTCACCCATCTCGGCCGGGCCGGTGGAGCAGTTGAGGCCGATCAGGTCGACCCCGAGCGGCTCGATCGCGGTCAGCGCGGCGCCGATCTCGCTGCCGAGCAGCATGGTGCCGGTGGTCTCGACGGCCACCTGGCAGATGATCGGCACCCGCCGGTCCAGCTCGGTCATCGCCCGCTTCGACCCGACGACCGCCGCCTTGACCTGGAGCAGGTCCTGGGACGTCTCGATGATCAGCGCGTCGGCCCCGCCGGCGATCAGGCCGGCGGCGTTCTCCTGGTACGCGTCCCGCAGGCTCGCGTACGCGGCGTGCCCGAGCGTGGGCAGCTTGGTGCCCGGCCCGATGGAGCCGAGCACGAACCGGGGCCGCTCCGGCGTGCCGTACGCGTCGGCGGCCTCCCGGGCGATCCGGGCCCCGGCCTCGGCCAGCTCCCGGATCCGGTGCGCGATGCCGTACTCGCTGAGGTTGGGCAGGTTGGTGCCGAAGGTGTTGGTCTCCACGCAGTCCGCGCCGGCCGCCAGGTACGCCTCGTGCACGCCGCGCACCACGTCCGGGCGGCTCACGTTGAGGATCTCGTTGCAGCCCTCCAGGCCCTCGAAGTCGTCGAGGGTCAGGTCGGCAGCCTGGAGCATCGTCCCCATCGCCCCGTCGGCAATGAGGATCCGGTCGGCCAGCACATCGAGCAACGAAGTCCGCACAGAGCCAGGTTAGTGCGACGTCTCGCGCGCTGGTCGAGCCATGCTGGCCTTCCCACATACTGTCAGGCGGATCACCCCACCCGCTCTGGCCGTTTCGGGCGGCTGGTCCGATCGTCGACCGGCGCGGCCGGCGGGCCGCATCCCGCACCGGCACGTAGGCTGACGGACGTGAAGGACATCAGGGACACCACCGTGCCCGGCGGGCGGACGTCGGGGCAACGGCCCGACGCCGCTCCGGACGAGCAGGGTGAGGTGACGGCGTGACCGAGTTCGACGGGCTGCCGGTGCTGCGGTCCCCGGTCGCCATCGCGGCCTTCGAGGGCTGGAACGACGCCGCCGACGCGTCCACCGCCGCCGTGGAGCACCTGGAGCAGGTCTGGCAGGCCCGGCAGGTGACCGAGCTGGACCCGGAGGACTTCTACGACTTCCAGGTGAGCCGGCCGACCATCACCATGGCCGAGGGCGAGACCCGCCGGGTGGAGTGGCCCACGACCCGGTTCATGGTGGCCAGCCCGGAGGGCACCGAGCGCGACGTGGTGCTGATCCGCGGCATCGAGCCGAGCATGCGCTGGCGGACCTTCTGCGAGCAGGTGCTGGAGATCTGCCACAGCCTGGAGGTCGAGCGCGTCGTGCTGCTCGGCGCCCTGCTGGCCGACGTGCCGTACACCCGGCCGTTGCCGATCAGCGGCAGCGCGTCCGACGCCGAGGCCGCCCAGCGCTACCAGCTCACCCCCACCCGGTACGACGGGCCGACCGGCATCGTCGGGGTGCTGCACGACGCCTGCACCCGGGCCGAGGTCGACGCGGTGTCGTTCTGGGTGCACGTGCCGCACTACGCGAACAACCCGCCCTGCCCGAAGGCGACCCTCGCGCTGCTGCACCGGGTCGAGGACGTACTCGACCTGCCGGTGCCGATGTCCGACCTGGCCGAGGAGGCCGCCGAGTGGGAGCAGCGGGTGCGCAGTGCCGCCGAGCAGGACGCCGAGCTGGGCGAGTACGTCCGTGAGCTCGAGGAGCGGGTCGGCGACGCCGGCATCACCCCGCTGACCGGCGACGAGATCGCCCAGGAGTTCGAGAAGTACCTGCGCCGCCGCGGCGGCTCGGCCGGCCCGACCGCCGGCTCCTGGTAGCGCCCCTCCCCCGACGTAGCCGGGCCCGGACAGCTGTCCGGGCCCGGCTTTTTCGTGCGCGTGTCCGGGGTGCGGCGTCACCTCCGCTAGGGCATCCTAGGAACCTAGCTGTCATGAGGAGGCGGGTATGCAGATCAACCCCGGCGCGGCCGAGTTCCCGCACCGGCAGATCGCCGCGCAGCTCAAGGCCCAGGTCCGCCGCGGCGACTGGGGGCCGGGCGAGCGGCTGCCGTCCATCCCGGCCATCGCCGAGATGTTCGGCGTCGCGAAGCAGACCGTGCAGCGCGCCGTCGACCAGCTGCGGGTCGAGGGCATCCTGATCACCAAACCCGGCTCCGGTACGTACGTCCGGGGCACCCGGCGCCGGCTCAACCGGCTCTCCCGCGGCCGGTACGGCGGCTTCCGCGGCTACCACACCGACCTGGCCGCCCGGTACAAGCAGCAGCTCGTCTCGGTCGGCCGCGCCCCGGCCCCGCCGGAGGTGGCCGACGCGTTCGGGGTCTCCGACGGCACCGAACTGCTCTGCCGGCGCCACCTGGTGCGTACCGAGGACTCCCCGGTGGAGGTGGGTGCCTCCTGGTTCCTGCCGGCCGACACCGCCGGCACCTCCCTGGAGCGGGCCGAGGCGTTCGGCCGGCCGCTCTACCAGGAGGCCGAGGAGGTCACCGGCCGCCGGTACGCCACGGCCACCGACACCATCAGCGCCCGGCAGCCCAGCCGGGAGGAGGCGGAGATCCTGCAGATCCGCCCCGACACCCCCGTGCTGCACCTGCTGCACGTCGCCTACGACACCCACCGCAAGCCGATCGAGGTGGCCCAGGCCACCTGGCCCGGCCCGATGACCACCCTCACCGAGGAGTACAAGATCCCCGCCCCCGCGGCCGACCCGGACCCCGACCCCGGTCTCATCCTCGGCTGACCCCCCACGGTCGGCCATGTAGTTGTGGCACCGGACGGAAGCCGCACGCCGCCCGAACCGACTGCGCCAAGTCCATGGTCGCCGCGAACGGGGCGGCGGGTAGGTCGGTCAGAGGTGGATGCCGAGGAGGGCGTCCACGGTGCTGGCGAAGAGGGCGGGGGCCTCGGCGTCGTCGGCGACGCCGGCGAGGGCCTGGGTGGCCCAGGCGTCGGCGACCGCGAGGGCGCCGGGGGTGTCGAGGTCGTCGGCCAGGCGGGCGCGTACCCCGGCCAGCAGCTCGGCCCCGGACGGCCCGGCGGGGGCGGCGGCGGCCCGCCGCCAGCGGGCCAGGCGCTCCTGCGCGGCCGTGAGCAGGTCATCGGTCCACGACCGGTCGGCGCGGTAGTGGCCGCTGATCAGGGCCAGCCGGACCGCCATCGGGTCCACCTTGTCGGCGCGCAGCCGGGAGACGAAGACCAGGTTGCCCTTGGACTTCGACATCTTCTCGCCGTTCAGGCCGATCATGCCGGCGTGCGTGTAGTGGTCGGCGAAGGGCGCCTGGCCGGTGAGCCGCTCCGCGTGCGCGGCGGAGAACTCATGGTGCGGGAAGATCAGGTCGTTGCCGCCGCCCTGCACGTCGATCCGCTCGCCGAGCAGGTTCAGCGCGATCACCGCGCACTCGATGTGCCAGCCGGGACGCCCGGCGCCCAACTCGCCGCCCGGCCAGGACGGCTCACCCTCCCGGACGCCCCGCCACAGCAACGGGTCGAGCGGATCCCGCTTGCCGGCCCGGTCCGGATCGCCGCCGCGCTCCGGGAAGATCTCCAGCATCTGCTCGCGGGACAGGTTGGACTCGTAGCCGAACCGCGGGGCGGCGCTGGTGTCGAAGTAGACGTCGCCGGTGCCGTCGTCCAGCCGGTACGCGGCACCCTCCTTGAGCAGGACGAGAACCTTCTCCGCGATGTCCGGGATCGACTCGACCGCGCCGACGTAGTGCGCCGGCGGGATGATCCGCAGCGCCTCCATGTCCTCCCGGAACAGCGCGGTCTCCCGCATCGCCAGGACCTTCCAGTCCTCGCCGTCGCGGTTGGCGCGCTCCAGCAGCGGGTCGTCGATGTCGGTGACGTTCTGCACGTAGCGCACGGTCACGCCGGCGTCCCGCCACATCCGCTGCACCAGGTCAAACGTGATCATGGTGGCGGCGTGCCCGAGGTGGGTGGCGTCGTACGGGGTGATGCCGCAGACGTACATCGAGGCGGTGCCGGCGGGTTGGCTCACCTCGACGCCCTGCCGCGCCGAGTCGTACAAGTTCAGTGGCACGCCCTCGCCCGGCAGCCGTGGCACCTCGTGTCCCGCCCAAGACTCCATGACCATCAGCCTAACGAGCCGCCCACCCGCCCGAAGCCGCCCCGGGAGTGATCAACGCGACAACGGCTCACATGGGTGGCCAGGGCATCGCCGGCCACTCCTCCGGCGGCAGCGGGAACCGCCGGGTCTCCCGCAGCCGGTCGACCCGGGCGGCCAGCTCGGCGACCTCGCTGATCGTCAGGTGGTCGGCCAACTCGGCACCGAGCGGGCCGGCAACCTGACCGGCCAGCCCGTCGAGCATCTCCATCGCGTCCGGCGGCAACTCCCGGCCGGCCCAGCCCCAGAGCACCGTGCGCAGCTTCTCCTCGACGTGGAAGCACACCCCGTGGTCCACCCCGTAGATCCGGTCTTCCGGACCGACCAGCACGTGGCCGCCCTTGCGGTCGGCATTGTTCAGCACCGCGTCGAGGACGGCGAGCCGGGCCAGCCGGGGGTCGTCGGCGTGCGCCAGCGCGTACGCGGCGCCGTCGTCGTCGCGGGCCGCGGCGACCGGGAACCAGCGCGGCGGCACCGCGGCGGCCGGCACGAAGCCGACCAGCGGCTCGGCGTCCTCCGGCTCGTCGATCCAGAGCTGGCAGGAGCCAGGACCGAACGGGCCGTCCCGCAGCACCGTCGGCGGCACCAGGTCCCATCCGGTGGCCCGGGAGACCAGGTAGGCGGCGACCTCCCGGCCGGCGAGCGTGCCGTCCGGGAAGTCCCACAGCGGCCGCTCGCCGCGCACCGGCTTGTAGACGCAGCGGACCGTCATCCCATCGAGGGCGAGGATGCCGCGCAGGGTGGTGTTGGAGGCGTCGACCAACCGCCCCTCCAGGTCCAGCTCACCGTCGACGAGCAGGCGGAGAGCGGTGGCGCCGTCCTGTCGGGGCTGGAGTTCCGACGAGGTCACCGGTGGTAACCGTTGTGCCGCGGACAGAGATGGCCGGCCGGATCCAGCGGCTGACCGCAGAGCGGGCAGGGCGGACGGCCCGCGTTGACGACCCGGCGGGCCCGCTCGATGAACGCGCGGGTGGCCTCCGGGGTCAGCCGTACCCGGAGCCGGTCGAGATCCTCGTCCGGCTCCTCCGGCTCCTCGTCGTCGTCCTCGTCGTCCGCCACGTCACCCAGCTCGACCTCGGCCTCCGTCTCGCCGACGGCGATCGCCTCGATCACCACGGTGGCGGTGTCCACGTCGAAGGCCAGGCCCAGGGTGCCGACCCGGAACTCCTCGTCGACCGGGGTGTCCAGCGGGTCGTTGTCGCCGACGATCGTCGGTGTCGCCTCCGGCAGCTCCACGCCGAACCGGCGCTGCGCCTCGGAGAGCAACTCCTCCAGCTTCTCGGCGAGCAGGGACACCTGGACCTTCTCCAGCGCGACGCTGACCAGCCGGCCACCGCCGCGCGCCTGGAGGAAGAACGTGCGCTCCCCCGGCGGGCCGACGGTCCCGGCGACGAACCGCTCGGGCGGCTCGAAGGCGTGCACCTGGTGGGTCATACCCACGACCCTATCCGGCGCGTGGAAGCGTCGCGCACCGCACCGCAGGTGGTTCCGCCGAGGGCGAAACGCCGCCAGCGGCGCGGCGCCGCGCCGGGCGTGGCGGCGGGGCTCACCGGGCGGCCCCCGCGCCGCCGCCCACCGCGGCGTCGGATTCCGTCGCCCGGGTGGCCCGCCGGCGCCGCTTGCGCGGCGGCGGCACCAACCCGGCCAGGTCCCCGCCGGTGTCGTTCAACCGGACCAGGAACGGCCGCAACGGCGTGTACCGGATCGCGGTCACCGACGCCGGGTCGGCCACGATCCGCTGGAAAAGGTCCAGGTGTACGCCCAGCGCGTCCGCCACGATGGCCTTGATCACGTCGCCGTGGCTGCACGCCAGCCAGACCGCCTCCGGCCCGTGCTCGGCGCTGACCCGGGCGTCCCACGCCCGCACCGCTCCCACCGCCCGGGCCGACATGGCGGCCATCGACTCCCCCGCCGGGAAGACCGCCGCGCTCGGATGCTGCTGCACCACCGGCCAGAGCGGCTCCTTAACCAGCTTCTTCAGCGGCTGCCCCTCCCAGCTGCCGTACCCGCATTCGATCAGCCCCTCCTCCACCACCGGCTCCGCCTCGGGCAGCGCCAGCCCGAGCGTCTGCCGGCAACGGATCAGCGGGCTGGTCACCACCGCCGCGAGGGGAAGACCACGCAGGCGCTCCCCCACCGCGGTGGCCTGGGCGCGACCGGTCTCGTCCAGCTCGACCGGCTGCCGGCCGGCCAGGCCGCCGTCGGCGTTCGCGGTGGTCCGGCCGTGTCGCAGAAGGAGAAGGGTCGCCACGGTGACCACCCTAGGGCGTGCGGGGGCGCGGTTGCGGTTGCGGTGCGTTTCGTGGGTTTGCGGTGGCGTTTGTGGTTGTGGTTGCGGTGGGGGGCTGGGGGCGACCGTCCCCGGCTTCGGGCGGTCAGGCTTGATCCCTACGCCGGGGACGGTCGCCCCCAGCCCTGACCTGGTCCGGGTTCGTCCGTGCGCGCCAGGTTGATTCCGGGGGTACGGGGCCAATCGGCCGTGGCTACCGGCAGATCGTCGATCCGGTGCCGGCTGTCCGGTCCGGCGGACCAGCGGACAGCCCTGTGCGTCGGATGTCCGGTTTC
>NZ_JAEMUW010000018.1 GCF_016598485.1 Micromonospora coerulea
TTCCGGGCCGTACGGCGGGTGGTTGTGCCACCAGCGCCAGCCAGCAAGGGCCACCACCGCCATGATGACCGCCACCACCGGCCCGGTCCTTCGCCACGTCATGCGCGACAGTGAACCATGCGATGGCCCCCTATCTGGCTTGGCTCTAGCGCCACATGAAGTTTGGCCGTACCGTACGGCGACCTAGGCAGGTACACGTACGAGGAACCCATGCGGCGAGCATTTCTGGTCATTGCTAGCGCTGCCGTCCTGGTGGCGGCGGCTGCGGTATTCGTGACGGTCCGGGGATTGACCCAACCGAGCCCGATCGAGATCACGAGTTCAACGGTGGTCCAGGGTCACGTCCTGGATGCCAGCGGGCGAGCGGCCGATGGGGTCGAGGTGGTCGCGCAGCTGTGGCCAGCCAATGACGTGGAACGCAAGGAAGGCGAACCGCTCCCGCTGCATACCGTCGGAACCACCCGCACAGATGAGGACGGGCGGTTCGCCTTCCAACTCGACCCCGCCACAGTCCCCAACGGCTTTCGTAACGAGAACGAGGAAGTGGCTTGGGTTCAGCTTGGGGTGATGGCCACCAGTGGCCAGCGGTTGTTGGCTTCCTGGGAGCTGCCAGCGTTCACCACCGCGCGATGGGTCACCCCCGATCATGATGGTGCCGAACCGGCGTGGGCGCTGCGCACAGACCAGGGCGATCTGCCACCGTCGCGAGTTGACGTCGCGCTCGTCCTGAACGGGCAGAGCGAAGTCCGCATCATTGAGCCGTAGTAGTAGTTCGCGCAGGCGGTCCTGTCGGACCGCTTGAGCCGCCGATCGGGCGCGCGGCCGCAGACGCCCTGTCGCCCTTGATCAACAAGTACAGCTTCAGTACAAGCGACCGCCGCAAGGGGTGTGAAGTGTCGAGCACCTCATTCAGTTGTTGTGATCAACAACAGAATGTGCGGGACATGACACTGCGTGGAGAATCAAATGCCGTAATCTGCCGCTGACCGCGCGCATGAGGGACCGTCAGTCCGGTTTCGACCCCGCCGTCGTACACCAGCTGAAGGCCACGGCCGGCAGTGATATCACCGTTGGAGGCGCCAACCTGGCGGCGCAAGCCATGCGGGCTGGACTGGTTGACGAGTGCCAGTTATTCGTCTGGCCCACGGCCGTCGGAGGCGGCAAGCCGGGGCTGCCTACTGGCGTGCGCGCCGACTTCGCGCTCCTCGACGAGCGCCGGTTCCAAAACGGCGTCGTTCACCTCCGTTACCGCCCTCTCGGCCACTAACCAGGGTTACCACCCTGATCTGGGCGCTGCGGCCTGTGTGACGAGCGCCCGCCCACCCATCCGTCGCATGTGAGACCCATGAGCGTTCGCGGGCTGTTTCCCAAGCATCGGAGGTCCATCGCATGACCGAGTGAACCCTTCTCGCCAGAGCGGATGACTGGCACACCAGCGTCGCGGACCATGGGCGTCACCCGTCCGTATCCGGCATGCTCAAGGCCCGTGTAACCCGTCAACCGGAGTCACCGTGTAACGCATCAAGCGGAGTACGACAGGGCCGGCTGCCGGCGATGTGTTCAAAGTTTCTGTACGTCTTCAAGGCGGTCCGCAACGGGCCGCACGCGCCGCCGCCAGGGCGCGCGCCAGCCGCGCCGCTGTCGCTCTGCGGCTGTCACGCCGGACGCCCGGCGGCTGGCGCGGAGGGCGGAAAGCCCAGAGGGCCGCCACAGAGCGACAGACCGTTGAGCGGTGAAGTGGTGGGCCGGCAGCCGGCCGGGCCGCGCGGCCAGCATCCCGCGCGGCGTAGGGGAGCGCACGCCGGCCGCGTCGGCGAGCTGGCGGCGGCCGCGGGGTTGCGGCTACTACGCCTCCGGCGGGGGCGCTCCGGCTCCAGGATGGCCGAAGATCGTCGGCGAGTCGCGGTCCGTGGGTGGTTGCGGTAGGCGATCCCGCCGCCATCGACCCGGGCAAGCCGAGCAGACCACCGCCCGACCCGCCAGCGTCCGAACCTGTGTCAAGGTCCGCCTGACGTGGCGGGCCGGGCGGCGGCCCGCTCCCCAGCAGGGCGGGTCGACGGCGACGGGATGGCGTCTCGCTAGCGGAGAGGAACCACGTTCTTCGGAGCTGGGGCTGCTCTCCGTGGTGTTGGCGCTAGTGACCTCAGGATGACCGGGCTGAGGCCAAGCCGACCCGACACCTGACTCATCCGCAACGGCTCCCATTACCGCCTGTACGACGTTGACCGGTACGAGCTGGACGAGATGCCGGTGTCGTCCTGGATCAGATGGCGATCCTTACTGAGATCACCTCAATGGGTAGCCCCAGTCTCATGTGATCGCGTACGCTCCGGCCGTTCTGATCAACAAGGAGGCGGACGTCATGGGGCTGCGCGAGAGACTGACTGAACGGGTACAGCCACTGCTGCCCGGGGAGCAGGTACGGCAGGTGTTCATGGCACAGGCGGGTGTGAATCCGTGGATCGGCAATATGTTCGGATTAGTGGGCCAGTCCCTGGTGAAGCGACGCATCGTTGCCGTGACCGACCAGGCAGTGGTTGTCTTCGGGGCTACGTTCAATGGCGGCAAGCCGACCGAGGTATTGCGCCGGCTTCCGCGAGAGACGCAGCTCGGTCCTACGAAGGGGATCTGGAGCCAAGTCAACGTCGGCGACGAGAAGACGTGGGTCCACGCCAAGTTCCGCAAGGATGTCAGCGCGGCAGATGCGACGGTGTTGTCCAGCTAAATTGGAGGGGTACCGTCGTTATCCACAGCCCGGCATCGCGCTGTTGACCCCGCACTGGTCTCGGCGGAATGCTGTTGTAATCCGGCGAGGCCACGCTGGCTGGCCACGGCTTCGGCAGGTGGGGCGGTTCGAGCAGCAGGCCACCCGGCAGGGCAGGCAGTACCGGTATGGCGATTCGCCCTCGACCTAGCCAAGGCCGGGGGCGACTGCCGTGTCAGCGAGGAAGTCAGCGAGACGTCCGACAAGCCCCAGTAACCATCAACACGAGACGGCGGGGTCTGCGCACACGACGATGCCCAACGACACCCGACGGGTCTAGCTCAGCATCCGGTGCCGCCTTTGCAAGGCCAGGGGTTAGGGGTCGAGCCTCAGCCTTCCCAGGTCCGTGCCCGATCCGTGCCCGATACAGCGGTCAACATCGGCCAGCAGAGGCTCGTCGCGGAGCTTGGCCGGGTCGCCCGTGCTTGCGGTACCAGCCCGCACCACGCCCGGGACCGTGACTCAACCCGATTCCCAAGCTGGCAGTCCACCGCTACTGGTCGTCGTCTTCGTCGTCCCGCATCAGGCGGTCGAGGTCCTCAGGGCGCATCCGCTTGATCTGGTTCTCCAGTTTGCGGCTGTACTGGCGATCGTTCGGATCCATGCCGTTGCGAGATCGAGAGCTGCGGCCATACTCCTTGAGGAAGCCACCCAGCTCTCGGCGTATGCGTTCCCGCCGGCCCGACATGGACGCCAACTCTAGGATCCGAAGGACGAGTCGCGCTTTCCCATAACCGCCGTCGACAGCAACGTCGACAGCAACCGCCCAAGATGAGGACAGCCAGCAGCGACCGGGCACGGATCGTAGCCCGAGGTCACAGACGCGGACGGACGCCGCCGGACGAAACGCACAGAGCTTGTAAGCGAGACGTCCTAGCCGCCGACCGAGGTCGAGAGAATTGGGCTGACGAGGCGACAGCGGCTCTGGATCCCGCGGTGAGCTGCTTCGTAGACTCAGGCATGTCCTCTAGCCGGAGCCCGCAGAGTCGATGAGCGACCTCTACGGCGACATCGAAGAGTTTGTCCGCAGCCTGCGGCGAGCCGGCCTGGGGCAGCTTGCGCAGTCGCTGGAGGATGTTGTGCTGTACGGCGGTACCAGTGGTGAGATCCTGACCAACGTTGGGCGACTGCTTGACCGGACTCGTCGTGAGAGATCCAGACTGCCCGAGGATCTGGCATCGCAACGTGACGACATTCTCAAGAGGACAGCACGCGCCCTCGGAGATGTTGGACAGCGCTGAGCCTCTCAGCCTGCAATGAGCAGCCAAGCGAGCAGCCAAACCGGCGGACCGGCGCGGACGATGACGGACCTGGACACCATGTGACGCGCGACGAGCGCCCCTGGGAGCAGGAGCCGGGGACTGACTCGTAATGCGTAGGTCGACGGTTCGATTCCGTCAGGCAGCTCGGGAGTCTGCGGGTCGGTGACGTTGTCCGGCACACCTTCCCAAATGGAAGCGGCCTGCAAGTTCGATTGATCGCTGTGCAACACCGGATACCCGGCATCAAGCTCGTCGGCCTGAACGAGCGCGGTACGCGGTACCCGTTCGGGCTGAAGTATGGGCAAATGGTGACCAAGCTCAAAGGCTGATAGCTCCTCTGCACAGCAACCGTAGATGTCGCGGCATCCACCTTTGTGCGGCTTGGCATAGGCTCAGAGTCGTGATCACGGGGAAGGGCGTCATGTTCGTAAAGATTGCCAGGCATCTTGCTGGTGCGGCTGTCGCCTGCTTGGTATTCGTCGTGCAGGGCGCCGTCGTCTACCTCGGCCTACTCGCGTACGCGATCATGGCCAACGCGGACACCGGCGGTCCCTTGGCGGGGCCGGTGCTGGTGCTGCTTGCCGGCGTAGTGGGCGTCGCCTTGGTGCCACTGCTGTTTCTGCCCGCCAGCGTTGTCGGGGAGGTCGCCGCGAAAAGCGGGCGTCTGCTCGCCAAGTTGCTGGTTGCCTCCGCCGTTGCCGCAGTGCTGTCCATGATCTACGTGTTCCTTGTGGCGGTGGCCACCGATGTGCCTATCGTCAAGTCGGTGCTGGCGAGCTTGCTCGGGGTGCTCGCCGTGCTCGGTCCTACGGCGGCCTGCGTCGGCGTCAGCCACGGCGTGCGGAAGATCAGGCCAAATCGCCAGGCACGCGAAGCCGCGGACGGGATGGCGAAGGTTGGCTAGACGCCGGGCCTTCGCGGGCTACAAGCCGATCAGGGCTCGGGATTGACGGGGTCCGCTTGCGCGGCGTCTCCGTCACGAAGTACCGAGGGAAGCCGCAGTCGGCGCTTGGTCGTATCGCATGCGGGCTGGTAGCCCGATAGTTCCTCGAACGGGATCCCGTCCTGGTTTTTGCCCATCGTGCCGAGCAATCGCCTACGAGCTGCCGGCAGACTGATGCCGTCGATACCTTTCCTCTCGATGGCTTCACCGATCCGGCGCAACGGCACCCAGACGGTTTCGTCGCGCGATGGCCTGCCGCCTTCGGTCAGATCGCGCAGCCATTGCCCTAGGACCACGGCCTGATCTGCGGCTGAGTCGAACGGAAGTATGTCTGCTGCGTGGTCTTGTCGTCCGGCACGCGCCATCTGCGACGCGGCCCGCTCCCGAGGACACCCACCTGAGCCGCCGTTGCCACCGGGCGCACCAACATGACTGGCGGCGGCCAGGTGCATCTCATTCAGTGATTTGCGAAAACGGTTGCTGCAACGCTGGGGTCAATGAGGAGTGGTCGGACGAGACTGTGTCACGCCAGGATCCGGAGTCGAACGTCTGCGGACGCCATGACTCATGCCGGAAGCGCCTTCGGGGTCACCCTGGCCAGCCCGAACGACGCCGCCGCCGGCCGGAAGACACGTACGAAGGCCCTGGTCAGGACGTCAGTCCCAGCCAGGGCCTTCGACGTTGCTCCGGCTACCAGCACCCGGCCGCTCGGCGTTCAGCCGAGCCAGCGCCGGATCGCGGTCACCGCCCGACGGCTGTAGTCGTCAACCTGGGAACGCTCGCTCGAGGTGCCTTCCCACCCCTGCTCCCAGAGCACGGTCACCACGTCACCGATCCGGATCGCCCGGATCAACCGCACATCGTTGCCGCCGGTCGGGTCACCGTTGACGTCCCGAGCCGGTTCGCTCATCTCGAACAGCACCGAGTCGTCGCCGAAGTCGCCGCTGTCCAACAGCCGCTGCCGGGAGACAACCCCCTCGACGCGCTCCTGCTCGGGGCAGTTCTGCACGGCTCGGCGGAGGTCGGCCAGCCAGGCCGCGGCCTTCCCGGGCCGGTAGATGGTGACGCTGTGCAGGTAGCTGCCGTCTGGCACCTGCCCCTCGGGGGTGTCCAGGTTCCGGTAGACCAGTTTCCTGGTCCGGCGCTGCACCAGGGACTCGTCGCTGGGGTAACGGGCGCCGCAGAGTTTCGGCAGCGCCTCCTCGGGGACGAAGGCGGGTGGCGCGGCGACGGTTCCGGCCGGCTGGGTGAAGAAGGCCCGGTCGGAAATGCTGGTCGGCGTGTCGGGAGCTCCGCTCCGGGTCGTCGACTTCCCGGTGCTCGGCGTGGTCGCCGGCCCGCTGGGGCCCACCGGCGACGGCGAGGTGGTGGCCGCCGGGGACGGCGTTGTGTCCACCGTCGGGGGCGATGTCGTGTTCACTGACGGCGTGCTGCCCGGGGTGACGACATGGGTGCGCTCGTTCGCCGCCAGCACCAACTGGCTGCCGGCCGCCGTACCAACCACCAGGACCGCCGCGGCCAGCGCCGTGACCGTCCCCCGGGCACGGGCACGCCGGTCGGCCCGGCGCCGCAGGGCATCCGGAGGGGTGAGCACCTGCTCGTCGGCGTCCTCGGCCAGCGAGCGGTAGAAACTGCCCAGTTCACGCGACACCAGTGGCCTCCATTTCCTCGGTCGAGACATCGGGCAGCAGGGCGGCGAGCCGCGACCGGCCACGTGACAACCACGACTTGACAGTTCCGGTCGGCACACTCGTCTCCCGCGCGATGTCCTCCACGGACATGTCGAACAGGTAGTGCAGCGCCAGTGCTTGGCGCTGCGCCGCGGGCAACTGCCGGAGCGCACCCACCAGCAGGACGGTGTCCTCACCCGGCGGACGAACCACGTCCGGTGGACCGGCGCGGGCGATCGCCGCCCGCCAACCGCGGAGCCGACGCCACCGATCCGCCGCCAGCCGGGCCACGACCAGACGGACCCACGCCTCGGGTGCGGGGTGGTCGGAGAGCTTCCGCCAGTGCCGCCAGGCCCGGGCGAACGCCTCCTGCACGAGGTCCTGCGCCTCGGTGTGATCCCCGACCACCGCGTACCCGTAGCGCAGCATCCGCTTCCTGCTGCTCCGGTAGAAATCGTCGAAGCTCTCTGCGTCCCTCATCCACCTCTCCCCGTTCTGCCGACCGACATGCAATGGGGACGGACGAGCGCACCGGCGGGTTGCAGTCCTGCCGAAGAACTTTCCCCGGTCCGTTCAGGGCTGGGGCCGGACGGATGTGCTGCGCAGAGCTTGTAAGCGAGCTGTCGGGCAGCAGTGAGGCAGCAAGTACCAGCCACCGAACGCCGGCGCCTGCGGGCCGTGGTACGACGTGAGGAGGGGCCTTGATCGATCTGACTAAGGTGTCGGCCATGCCTCTCTCCGGCGGCGCTCGGCGGCGAGCGTCTGGCTTACCGCTATGGCCCAGGTTCACCATAGGTGGCGTCATGGCCTCGACCGCGCTTCTCCTGGCGGGTCTGTTTGCCGATTTGGGACCGCCACCGCCGGCCGGCGAGTTGGTCCGAGGCACCGTGGTCTCCGTCGAGGCCGACCGCAGCGGCCGACCTGCCTTGGCCCTGGTACGGATCGATGCCACCGACGGACCGGTCTTTTGCGGCATCGACCGGAAGGCGTTTCCCGGAGAGCACGTCCCGCCGCCGCAGACGCGTCTGACCGTGGACTACACGCCCACCGCCTGTGCCCCAGCCCCGGTATCGCGCGAGTTGCCGCGTTGGCTGCTTCTCTCGATGGGCGGTGGCGGACTGGCGCTGATGGTGGCCTACCTGCGCCGGGCCGGGCCGATCACCCGGGGTCGATTCATGGAGGCGTGGACCCGCGGCTACATCGGGCGGGGAACCTAGCGGCTGCGCGAGCAGCCGAGAAAGCAGCCAAATCGGCGATAACCGGCGGACGATCGCGGACTGGAACAGCGCGTGGAGCACGGGAACCAGGCGGCGTACCAGCGCCGCGCAACGTCACCGGGCCGGCAGTGCCTTGGGGCCGGCCCCCTTGACCGAGCGGGTCAGCTTGCGGTCGTCGAGCCAGAGGAAGCACTGCACCGACCGGTTGCCGTCGGTCCACGACCGCGCGCCGGGCAGCCAGTACAGCCAGCCGGTGCGGTACTTGAGGTCGCCGTCGTTCGGCACCTTGGCGAACCTGGCGATGAGCGCGAGGCACTGCCGGCGGATGGGTTCGGTGAACCTGCCGTACGTGGCTAGGTCGGTGTCGGGTGGTGCCTGGTAGACGCCGACGAACTCGGCGTGATGGCCCGTCGTGCAGGGGACAGCGTCCATACCTTGGAGGTCACCCTTGGCCAGTTCGGCACGGAAAGGGCCCTCCGTCAACCTTGGGTTGAAGCATCGGTGCGCCAGTGTGGAGTTGCTCCGCAGCGCGCCGGTGAGACTCGCGGTCCGGGTGATGACGGTCCAGTCGTCGACGCTGTTGAGCTCGGCTAGATCGCAGCGAAACCAGCGGGCACCGCCCCGCCAGGCCGGCGGAGTCGGAAACGTCACGTCGAGGGTGAGCCGCCCGGAGTGCCAGTCCGCGCCGAGCGCCTCGTTCACTTCGCGGTCGCACTCGGCGCGGGCCGCCCGCGTCGCCGCCGAGCTGGCGGTCGGTGGCGTGCCGCGGCCGGCGTGGCTGCCGGTCAACGTGCCGACGTGCATGGTCTCCAGCCGGTGGGCCGATTCGCAGGGCACCGGAGCGTAGGCGGTGAGACTCGCGTCGGTGTGGACGTGGCAGGTCCCGGCCTCCGGCACGAAGCCCTGTGGGGCGCTCATCGCCGGCCAGTCGTCGACCAGGTTCCCGTCGAGGCCGGCGGGGCCGCTGTATCCGGCCAGTGCAAGCACCGCCACCGCACCGAGCGCGACCGTCCTGAGCCACCGTCGCATCCGCCGACCTCCCCGTCGTCGGTGGCGCTCTCGGCGCCAGAACCCGGCGCGCCACGGCGCGCAGCTTACGGCACCGCCCGCGAATTCGAGGCTCGGCGAGACGCCGGCGGCTGGACTCCTGCCGGACCGCTTCAGCGAGATCAATGAGATCGCGCCAGGTGCTGGCGGAGGTCTTCATCATCCGGTCGGCCATCGCTCGCGCGGATCCGTCGTTGGTGAAGTCGTACGAGACCTCCCGCCCTTCGTCACCACCGAGGCGGCCCCGCACCCGCCAGAGCCGACCATCGGAACAAGCCAGACGTCTCGCCGGGCTATGCGGCCCCACGCCCCGTTCTTGACGCCGCCTAGCGAGAAAGGGGGAAGCCGGAGTCCGAGGAAGCTGGTAACGGTGACCCGCTCCGGCCGCGTCCGCACCCGCGTAGTGGCCCGGGCCGGCCGGGCGACGCCGGGGCGGTTTCATCCCGGTAATCATCTTCCCCGCGGTGACACATACCAGGGTGAGAGTTGCCCACACAGGCGGGAGTTCGGATGGGTCCACCAGGAAGACGCGACGAGGACTGGTTCACCCGGCTCTACGCCGCCGAGTACGCACACGTGGTGAGGTACGGCCAGCGTCGGCTCGTCGATGCCGACGCGTCGGCTGAGCTGGCCCAGGAGGTGTTCGTCGTCGCCTGGCGGCGCCGCCGCGAGGTGCCGGACCGCAGCCTGCCCTGGCTGTACGGGGTGGCCCGGCGCCTGCTGGCCAACCAGTGGCGGGCCCGGCGGACCGCTCCGGACGTGGTGCCGCTCGTCGACGCGGATCTCCCACGGCAGGTGAGTTCGTCGGGTGCCGACGCCACCGTGGGGGTCGCCGACCTCCGGACCGCCCTGGCCACCCTCACCGAGCTCGACCAGGAGATTCTTCGGCTGGTCGGTTGGGAGGAGCTGACGGTCGCCGAGGCCGCCGGGGTGCTCGGCTGTTCCCGTACCGCTGCGGCGGTACGCCTGCACCGCGCCCGCAGGCGGCTCACCGCGGCGATGTCCGCCGGGACGGCCCTGCCGGTGCCCGGTCCCACCACGCTCGCCTACGCGCGAAAGGATTCGTGATGTTCGGAGAAGAGCGGACCCGTACCCTCCTCGGGCCGGCCGACCCGGCCCGGAACACGCCCGTCGCACCGCCCCGGTTTTTCGCGTACGACCTGATGGCGCGCGCCGGAGTCACCGCCGCGCCGGTCCTTCCGCGCCGCCCTGCGCGCCCCACCCGGCGGCTGGTCCTGGCGGCCGGGGCGGTGGCCGCGGCGGCCGGCATCGCGGCGGTCGTCCATCCCTTCGCGCCGACGGCCCCGGGCGGCTCGACCACCGCCGGCCCGTCGAATGCCGAGCCGGGGATGGTGCTCGTGCCGGTCGCGTACCAGTTCGACGCCGGCGCACTGCCCGCCGGCGCCCCGCTGCGCGCGCTGGCGGGCCGGCTCACGGCGACCGGGTACGACACCCGCGCCGGCCGCTACCTGTACCACCACACGAAGACGTGGGGTGACCCGGTGATGACGTCCGACGATGGCCGCCACACCGTCGCCTTCGCCGACGAGACGAAGGTCTGGCAGCCCCTCGACGGGACCGGTCGACAGGTCACCGTCCAACTGGAACCTCAGTACCCCGACCAGGCGTCCCGGGACTACTGGCGGGGCAAGTTGACGAGCGGCCCCCAGGGCACCCCCGGTGCCATGCCGCTACCGCCGATGGAGCTGGCGCCGCTGCCGTCCGGCCAGGCCGGGCTGCGGGAGCTGCTGAAGGTCAGGTTCGGGGCGGGCGCGGCGAGCAAGGAGGTCAGCACGGTGTACGGGCGGTACGCGGTCCCGCGCCGGACCCGCGCGGAGATCCTGCGGGTCCTCGCCGACGTGCCGGGGTTCCGGTGGCGGGGCGAGGTGACCGACCGGGCGGGCCGGAAGGGCCTGGCCATCACCTTCGATGATCGGGCGCACAACGCGCAGTCCCTGCTGATCTTCGACCCACGTACCGGCGAACTGCTCGCCCACGAGCGGCTGACCCTGTCGCCGGTACGGATCAGCGCGTACCAGGTGATCCTCGAAACCGACCGCACCGACCGGCTCGGTTGATGGTCGGCCCCGCCGGCGGCGTGAGCGGCGGTCCGAAATGGGGCCGGCCGATCGTCATCCCGGTGACGCCGACCCACCGGAGGACGAGATGCCGCATCCCACCACCGACGCGCTGCGCGCAACGCTGGACGCCCAGCGCGAGCACGTGCTGGGCATTCTCGCCGGCCTGGACGACGAGGCCCTGCGCCGGCCGGTGCTGCCGACCGGGTGGAGCTGCCTCGGCCTGGTCCGGCACCTCGCGCTCGACGGGGAGCGGTTCTGGTTCCGCTGCGTGGTGGCCGGCGAGCCGAACCCGATCAGCGGGCTGGGCGACGTCGGCAACGCCTGGCGGATCAGCCCGGACGTGCCGGCCAGGGCCGTGCTGGACCTGTACCGGCAGGAGGTCGAGCGGGCCAACGCGATCCTCGCGGGGGCCCGGCTGGACGCCCCGCCGGCCTGGTGGCCCACCGGCCTGTTCGGGGACTGGCGGCTCGACGACGTGCGGCAGGTCATCCTGCACATGATCACCGAGACCGCCTGTCACGCGGGGCACCTCGACGCCGTACGCGAGCTCATCGACGGCCGGACCTGGCTCATCCTGCCCGAATGAACGCCAGGAGCCCGGCGGGGCGCGGCCGGGGCCGGCCCGCCGGGCTTCGTCGGCAGGGGAGATGACGTACGTCAGATGGTGCGGCGCGGATCGGTCGGGTATGCCGTCGTACCGGGTTCGGGGACGACCTCGACCTCGGTCACCAGGTAGTCCGTCTCGGTCTCCCGAGTGGTGTCGTTGTCGCTCGACCGGTGCTTGGCCAGCGCCGCGGCGCCCGCCGCAGCCGCGCCGGCGGCGGCGGCGCCGGCCGCCACGGCCTTGCCCGAGACACCGGCCTTGCCGTCGTCGCCCCGGGAGGAGGCGGCGTGCTCCACGCCTGGGGTGCCGAGGTTGCGGCCCTCGTCGATGGTGCCGCGCCAGGCGCCGGTCTCGATGCCTCGGCTCTCGATGTACGACTTGAACTTCTCCAGGTCCGCCTCGGCCCGCTTCTCGACGATGTGCAGCTTGTCGCCGGCCTTCTCGACCATCCCCTCGGGCTCGTACTCAAGGGAGAGCCGGACCTGGGTGCGGTCGACGCCGACCGGCTGGAAGTAGACCGCGCCGGCGTTGGTGGCACCCTCGGTGGCCGCCCAGGCCACCTTGCGGTCCGGAACCTGCTCCAGGACCTTGGCATCCCACTCGCGCTTCACGCCCGCGATCTCGGCAACCCAGTGCATCCGCTTGTCGTCGAGCTGGCGCACCTCCTGGACGCCCCCCATGAAGCGGGGGAACTCCTCGAACTGTGTCCACTGGTTGTACGCGGTGCTGACCGGAACGTTGACTTCGATGGACTTCTCGACCTTCGTGGTCATGGGCACTCCTTGTCGGTGAGTCGTCTTGCTTCGTCCACAGAAGTTCGTACCCGCGTCGGGGGCGCTCAACCGGGATGTCGGGAGTGCAGACGGGACGGGCCCGCGACCGGGTGTTCCCGGTCTCGGGCCCGCGCCGACCTGACCCTCGCTCGGTGCCTCCCCCGCCAGCTCCGTGCCCAGCCGTCGGGAGAGGATCAGGCGGTGGTGCTGCCGGAGCTGGTGGCCACGACGAAGACGAACACGATCCAGAGGATGCCGAGGATCGTGAAGACGTAGCTCAGCACGAGGCCGGCGGTGGCCAGGCCGCTGCCCTGCTCCCCGGTCCGCCGGATCTGCTTTCGCGCGATGTGGCCGAAGACGATGCCGATGGGGGAGAAGACGAAGGCGAAGACCAGGGACAGGATCGCCATGACGTTGGTGCCGCGGACGGCGGGCGCCGCGGCGGTGTGCGGGTGGTCGGCGTACGACGGCTGACTCATCGGACCCTCCAAAGTGAGTGGTGCCTGGAAGCTTCCTGATAGCCAGCCCGCCACCTGCCCAAACATGCCGGTCGATGCGGGATGACGGACCGGAGGCCCAGGTCAACGCGCTGACCTGGGCCTCCGGAGCGACGCGGGGTTTCCGCGTACGTCTCAGCCGTCCTCGCGGTCCGGGCTCTCCAGCCGGAAGAAGTTGCTCTGCTTACCGTCGGAGCGCTCCTCCTGGTAGATGAAGTTGAGCCGGCGCTCGTCGAAGGCGCGGAACCACTCCTCCCAGCTGATCTCGCGCAGCCGGGCCTCCCGGCCGTTGGCGGGGAAGTCGAAGCGCAGCACCCCGGCGTGCCCGTCGTGCTCGCTGCCGTCGACCGTGGTCGGTACGCCGCCGCGCGCCTCGGCCCAGCGCCGGATCACGTCGTGGTCCGTGGTGACCAGGCTGCGCCCCGGGCGCTCCGGCTCGTCGTCGACCGAGGTGACCTCCTGGGAGTACCTGATCGACTTCGAGGTGTGCTGACCGGTACGGACGCCGCCGCCGTCGGACGAGCCCGAGCCGCCCCGCGAGCCGGTGCCGGAGTCCGCGCGCAGGCTCTTGACTAGGGCCTTGACGAGGTCGTCCTTGTGCATGTCGGCGGTGTCGGTGACGCCGCGGCTGCGCAGTCGGCCGCGCAGCTCGTCGACCTTGAGCCGGGCGAGCTCGCTCTCGTTGATCTCCGGCGTGTTCGGGGTCTGGTTGCCGGGCGGGTTGGCCGACGAGCAGCCCCGCGACGCGGAGGTGCTCTTCTTCGGACCGTCCTTCATGTTCTTGAGCAGAGCCTTGACGAGGTCGTCCTTGTGCATGTCGGCGGTGTCGGTGACGCCGTGGCTGCGTAGCCGGCTGCGCAGCTCGTCGACCTTGAGTCGGGCGATCTCGCTCTCGCTGATGTCGGGGGTGTTCGGGGTCTGGTTGCCCGGCGGGTTCTTGGTCGCGGTCGAACCACTGCCGCGCCCGGAGCTGCTCTTCGTGGGCATCGCACATCATCCTTCCTCGACCCGTGTCCTGGGGGTACAGCGCCGCGTGACGCGGTGGGCCGTCCTTTGATCTGTACCCTCAGCCGACCGCCCAAACGTCAGCCGCTGCTGGCGGGGCGGCCCGCGCCGCCGGTGGGCCGGGAAGGAGTGGGGCGGGTCAGGAGTAGATGCGCCGGGCGTAGTCCGGGCCGTAGTGGCGTTCCAGGTCGGCGAGGCTCTCCGCCGGGGCCTCCACCTCCTTGATCAGCCGAGGCCGGGACGGCAGCGCGTCCGGCTGCCAGGTCTCCGGCTGCCACAGCTGGGAGCGGAGGAACGCCTTCGCGCAGTGATAGAAGATCTGCTCGATCTCCACCACCACGGCCAGCACCGGGCGATGCCCCTTGACCACCATGTCGTCGAAGAACGGCGCGTCCCGGACCAGCCGCGCCCGGCCGTTGATCCGCAGCGTGTCGGTGCGCCCGGGGATCAGGTAGATCAGCCCGACGTGCGGGTTGTCCAGGATGTTGCGGTAGCCGTCCGCCCGGCGGTTGCCCGGCCGCTCCGGGATCGCGATGGTCGTCCCGTCCAGCACCAGCGTGAAGCCGGGCGGGTCACCCTTCGGCGAGACGTCGCAGCTGCCGTCCGCGCCCGCGGTGGCGACCAGGCAGAACGGCGAGGCGGCCAGCCACTGCCGGTCCCGCTCGTGCAGCAACGTCCGCTCCTTGGCGGCGGCCCGGGGCAGCGGCGCCCCCAGCAGCTCGCGCAGCTCCTCGTGCGAAGTGATCTCCACCGTCACGTGCGCCTCCCCCGTCCGTTGACCCTGGTGACGGCCGGTGCGGACCGCCCGGCCCGTCGCCGCCAGCCTAGGCGAGCGCGTCGATCGCGAGGTTTGCCCGTCCAGCCGACGGGTACCGCGTAACCCGCAGCGCGCTCGGACGCGACCGATGGAGGCCCCATGGAGAGCCGACTGAAGGTGCTCGGTCATCCCGTGCACCCGATGCTGGTGATGTTTCCGGTGGGGCTCCTGGTCACCGCGGTCATCTTCGACGTGGTGGACACCGTCGGCGGGCCGGACTTCCTCGGCGAGGTGGCGTACTGGAACATCACCGTCGGTCTGGTCGTCGGCCTGCTGGCCGCGGCGGCCGGCAGCGTCGACCTGCTCGCCCTTCCCACCGGCACCCGGGCGAAGCGGGTGGGTCTCACCCACGCCGCCGCCAACCTCGCGGTCATCCTGCTCTTCGCCGCGGTCTGGGTGGTCCGGCTCAACGCCGACTCGCGGGCTGCCGGGGGTGCCCTGATCGCCATCGAGGTGGTGGCCGTGGCGATCCTCGGCATCAGCGCCTGGCTCGGCGGGGAGCTGGTCGACCGGCTCGGCGTCGGGGTCTACCCGCAGGCCGACCTGAACGCCCCCAGCTCGCTGCGACCCCCCACGGCGAACCAGCGGATCGGAGACGTGCGATGACGGAACAGTCCAGCGGTGGTGGCTTCGGCCGGGGCTGGCGCGGCCGGCAGCAGGGGTGGGATCCGATGGGCGAACTGCAGTCGCTGCGCGCCGAGCTGAGCCGCCTGGTCGGCGGCCGGTCGGGGAACCCGGACGTCGAGCTGACCGAGATCGCCGACGGGTGGGAGGTCGTGGTCCGGCTGCCCGGGGTGGCGCCGGAGGAGGTGGCCGTCGAGCTGGACGACCGGGAGCTCTGCGTCCGGGCGCGCTCGGAGGCCGAGGTCAACGCCGACCAGGGCATCCCGGGCGGCTTCGAGACGCGCGGCTTTGAGTACCGGGTCGACCTGCCGTCGCGGGTGGACCCGGACCGGATCGACGCGGTGATGGACCACGGTCTGCTCCGGGTGCGGCTGCCCCGGGCGGCCCGGCCCGCGCCGCGCACCATCACCGTCGGCCGCACCGGCTTCCAGCAGGCCGGCCCGCCCACCGGTACGCGCACCCTGGCCGATCCGGCGGCAGACCGGGAGATGCACCACCCGGACACCACGGTCGACGAGATCGACCGGCCGTAGCGGCGCGTGGACACCCCGTCCCTGCTCGGCCCGGTCGGCGAGCGTGTCCCCGACGTCGAACGGATCGCCGTGCTCCGGGCGAACGCGCTCGGCGACTTCATCTTCATCCTGCCCGCGTTGGAGTCGCTGCGGGCCGCGTACCCGGCGGCGGAGATCGTGCTGCTCGGCGCCCCCTGGCACGCGAAGCTCTGGCGCGACCGGCCCGGCCCGGTGGACCGGGTGCTCGTCGTGCCGCCCGCGCCCGGCATCCGCGACCCCGGTCCGGACGAGCCGGAGTCCCCGATGGACGACTTCCTGGCGGTGGCCCGGAAGGAGCGCTTCGACCTGGCCGTGCAGCTGCATGGTGGGGGCGGCAACTCCAACCCGATCGTCACCGGGCTGGGCGCCCGGGTCACCGCCGGGCTGCGGGCCGAGGACGCCCCGCCGCTGGACCGCTGGATCCGGTACGTCTACTACCAGCACGAGGTGATCCGCTACCTGGAGGTGGTCGCCCTGGTCGGGGCGCCCGCCGCCACGATCATCCCGGCGCTCGCGGTCACCGACGCCGATCGCGCGGAGGCCCGGCAGGTGCTCGGCGAGCCGGGGCGACCCCGGGTGGCGCTGCATCCGGGGGCCACCGACACCCGGCGGCGCTGGCCGCCGGAGCGCTTCGGGGAGGTCGCCCGTGCCCTGGCCGGCGACGGGTACGAGGTGCTGGTCACCGGCACGCCGGCCGAGCGCGAGGTGGTCGAGGCGGTGGTGGCGGCGGCCGGGGCACCGGTGCGCCCGCAGGTCGGCACGCTCAGTCTCGGCGGGCTGGCCGCCTGCTACGCCGGCTGCGCGCTGATGGTCTCCAACGACACCGGCCCGCTGCACCTGGCCGCCGCCGTCGGCACCCCGACGGTCGGCGTCTACTGGATCGGCAACCTGATCAACGGGGCCACCCCGCTGCGCGCCCGGCACCGGCCGATCGCCTCCTGGACGACGCAATGCCCGGCCTGCGGCATGGACTGCACCCGGGACATCTACCCGCACCGTCCCGGCGGCGGCGAATGCCCGCACCGGGACTCGTTCGTCGCCGACGTGCCGGTGGTCGAGGTGGTCGAGGCCGCCCGCGAGCTGCTCGCCGGCTGACCCGGCGGTCAGGCCGGCTGTGGGGTGTCGGACTCGGTGAACACGACCTCCCAGGCCTCCACGTCCCGCTCGGTCACCGTGGTCGGCGCCTCCAGGTGGTAGGCCCCGCTGGGCAGCACGCCCGCGCCGCCGTGCCGGGCCATCACCGCGAGCTGCGCAGCCACGTCCTCGCCCTGGTGCCGCTCGGGCAGCCGCCGCCAGAACTCGAAGCCGCCGGCGTCGACCAGCTTGGCCCGGTCGTAGAGCACGCAGCCGCCGATCCAGGAGACCTTGTACGCCCGCCACGCGCCCGCCGGCAGCCGCAGCTTCTCGGTGACGTGCAGCAGGTTCGCCGCCGGGTGGATGGATGCCCGCTGCCACTGCGGGGTGCCGGGGCGGACCCGCTCGGGGACGGGCGGGCCGTCCCACTCCTCGTAGTGCGCGTGGGTCTCCGGCCGGACATCGTCGGCGTACGACAGGCCGTGCACGGCGTTGCCCACGAAGCCGCAGCCCAGCTCGCGGATCGCGGTGACCAGCCGGGAGAGGGTGCCCGGTTCGAGCCAGACGTCGTCGTCGAGGCAGAGGACGTACCGGGCGACGGACCGGTCCAGCAGGGAGGCCCGGTGCTCGGCCAGGCCGCGTCGGGGTAGCCGCTGGGTCAGCAGCACCGGGTGGCCCCGGTGGCGCAGCACCCGGGCCATGGTGGCGGCCGCCGGGTGCCGGTACGCCGGCTCGTCGTCGGACTGGTCGCTGACCACCACCCCGAAGTCGGCCACGCCCTCTTGGCCGGCCAGCCCGGAGAGGGTGACCGCCAGTTCGGCCGGGCGGTTGCGGGTGGGGATCAACACGTCGAGCTGCCGCGGCCGGCGGAACTGCTCGGTCGTGCCGGGGTCGAGCGGTCGATTCACGCCGGCCCGCCCGGCACGCCCTCGGTGACCGTGGAGGGCCGCGGCGTGGCGCCGTTGCCGGCGACCGACTGCGCCCGGATCCGTTCGATGATCGCCGAGGTGGACCGGTCCGGCACGTAGCCGAGCGTGCGGACCTGGCCGCCCAGCCGCCGCACCAGCGGCGCCTCCGGGACCATCTCCGGCGGGTAGTCGCCGCCCTTGACGTAGACGTCCGGGCGGACCGCCTCGATCAGCGGCGCCGGGGAGTCCTCCTCGAAGACCACCACGTGGTCGACGCACTCCAGCGCCGCAAGCAGCGTTGTCCGGTCCTCCACCGGGTTGACCGGCCGGTCCGGCCCCTTGAGCCGGCGTACGCTGCCGTCGGAATTGACCGCCACGACCAGCAGGTCGCCGAGCGCGCGGGCCTGGGTCAGGTAGCGGACGTGCCCCGGGTGCAGCACGTCGAAGCAGCCGTTGGTGAAGACGACCGAGCGCCCGGAGCGGCGGTGGTCCTCCACGATCGCGGTCAGCTCGTCGGCGTCGACCAGGGTCGGGTGGCCGGTCTCGTCGGTCCCGGCGCCCAGCGCCGCCAGCAGGTCCTCCCGCCGGCACACGCAGGTGCCGGTGTCGGAGACGGTGACGGTGGCGGCGAGCTGGGCGAGCTGGGCGGCGGTGGGCAGCGACGCGTCGGCGGCCAGCGCCAGCGTCATCGCCGCCAGGTACGCGTCCCCCGCACCGACCGCGTGGCTGGCCGGCACCGGCGTGCTGTGGCTGCGCCGCGGTTCCCCGTCGGCGCCGCCGACCACCGCGCCCTCGGTGTCCAGGGTGACGGCCACCACGTCGGCACCGGTGTGCGCGCGCAGCTCCTCCAGCCGGGACTCGGCCAGCACCGCCCGGTCGACCCCCTCGCCGGCGGCGGCGTTCACGGTGACGCCGGTGCCGGTGACGCTGAGCCCGTCGCCGGTCATCGCCACCCGGTCCTCCCCGGGCGTCGGCTCCCCGGTCGGCCCGCCGGCCGTCCGCGCGCCGATGCCGGACCCGGCCGGGCCGGGGCCAGTGCCCGGGAGGTGGCCCTCCCCGGCCGCCGGGTGCGGGTCGGCGTCGTGCGGGCGCTCGCCCGCCCCACCGGGGGCCGCGCCGACGCTGAGCTCCGACGGGCCGTCCGCCGGGTCGGCGGCCGGATGGTCGAGATGCAGCTCGGGGCCGGTGTGCTCGCGAGGTGCCGGGCGCGGGCCGACGGTGAAGCCGACCGCGGCGCGGGCCAGCAGCCGGGCCGCCTCGGCGAAGCTCGGGGTCACCACGGTCGGGTTGAGGCCGCGCCAGTCGGCCAGGTCGTGCGCGTCGAGGGCGACCGTGGCGTAGCGGTCCCGGTTGGTGACCAGCCAGGCGCGTACGGCCGGGGGCAGCGCGCCCAGGCCGTAGTCGCAGACCACCAGCGTCGGCCGGCTGCCCGTGGCGGCCTTCAGCTCCTCGGTCGCGCAGTCGAGCGCGGTGAGCAGGCGCGCCACGCCGCCGTCGTCGAGCGCGTCCTCCGGGTTGCCGGAGTCCTCGCGCAGCAGGATCTGGTTCCCGGCGAGCATCCGCCGCTTGACCGGGGTCGGCCGGCCGGGCTGGTTGACCGTCCGGTCCCAGACGGCGGCGCGGTCGAGGCAGTCGTGCAGTTCGTCGCCGGCCACGTCGGCGCCGACCGGCGCCACCAGCACCGCCCGGCCGCCGAGGGTGGCGACGTTGACCGCCGTGTTCGCCGCCCCACCCGCCGCGGAGATGCGCCGGCGCAGGCTGAGGACCGGGGCGGGGGCCTCGCGGCAGAGCCTCTCGGACTCCGCGAACCGCCACTCGTCCAGCATGGCGTCGCCGACGACCAGCACGGGACGTCCCTGCCAGTCCGCCACGACGGTGGCGAGCCGGCGCTCTTGCGCTGCTGCTCCTGCCATGCCTTCCGGGGTCCCCTCAGCCATGCCCGTCAAACCTGGCGTCCGCGCCGCTGGGCGGGTCCGTGGTGCCGGTGCGCCGGTCCGGGCCGCGCTTCGGGCACCGACCTTCGGATTTCCCTCGCCGTCCGGGCATGTTCCGGGAGGCGCGGGAAAGAAGGCGGGATGACGACCGAAGCCCAAGCCGGGCCGGTGCTGCACGCCCGCCAGATCCGCCTGCTGATGGTCGGGCTGATGACCGGGATGCTGCTGGCCGCCCTGGACCAGACCATCGTGGGTACGGCGCTGCCCACCATCGTCGGCGAGCTGGGCGGGATCAACCACTACTCGTGGGTGGTGACCGCATATCTGCTCGCCTCCACCGCCTCCACCCCGCTGTATGGCAAGATGGCCGACCTGTACGGGCGCCGCCCGGTGTTCCTCTTCTCGATCGGCACGTTCCTGCTCGGCTCGCTGCTGGCCGGCCTGTCGCAGAACATGACCCAGCTGATCCTCACCCGGGGCGTGCAGGGGCTCGGCGCGGGCGGCCTGCTGACGCTGGCGTTCACCATCATCTCGGACGTGGTGTCGCCCCGGGAGCGCGGTCGCTACCAGGGGCTGTTCGGCGCGGTCTTCGGGGTGTCGTCGGTGGCCGGGCCGCTGGTCGGCGGGTACTTCGCGGAGAACAACTGGCGGTGGATCTTCTACATCAACGTGCCGCTGGGGATCCTGGCGATCGTGGTCTGCTACCACGTCATGCGGCTGATCCCGTTCCAGCGCCGGGAGCACGCCATCGACTGGCTCGGCGCGGGGCTGCTGGTCACCGGGGTGAGCAGCCTGCTGCTCGCGCTGAGCTGGGGCGGCAACCAGTACGCCTGGGGCTCCGGCGTGATCATCGGGCTCTTCGTGGTCGGCGCGGTGCTCGGGGTGGCCTTCGTGCTCCAGGAGGCCCGGGTGGCCGAGCCGATCCTGCCGCTGCGACTGTTCCGCACGCCCACCTTCGCGCTGGCCAACTCGGCCGGCTTCGTGCTCGGCCTGGTGATGTTCGGGTCGATCATCTTCATCCCGCTCTACCTGCAGATCGTCAAGGGGGCCTCGCCGACCGCCAGCGGTCTGCTGATGCTGCCGATGATGGCCGGCATCATCGTCACCTCGGTGCTGACCGGGCGGGCGATGAGCCGGATCGGGCGGTACAAGTGGTTCCCGGTGTCCGGCTCCGTGGTGCTGCTGACCGGCATGCTTCTCTTCACCCGGCTCCAGGTGGACACCTCGCTCTGGGTGGCGTTCGGGTTCATGGTGGTGATCGGCGTCGGCCTGGGCCTGTGCATGCAGTCGCTGATCCTGGCGGTGCAGAACGCGGTGGACGTCCGCGACCTGGGGGCCGGCACGTCCTCGGCGACCTTCTTCCGGTCGTTGGGCGGCTCGTTCGGGGTGGCCATCCTCGGTGCGGTGCTGTCGTCGCAGCTCACCCGCCACCTGGCCGACCGGCTGCCGGGCGCCATCGCGCAGCTTCCGCCCGACCAGCGAGCCGCGGTGGCGGCCAGTGGCGGCGCGGACATCTCGATCAACGACCCGGCGACCATCCTCGCCCTGCCCGGCCCGGTCCGGGCCGCCATCCAGACCGCGTTCACCGATTCGCTGCACCTGGTCTTCCTGACCACCGGCCTGATCGCCATCCTGGCCGTCCTGGTCACCCTGGCGCTGCCCGACCACCAGTTGCGCGGCACCGGCCCGCAGGGCGCCACCGGCGGCGCCGACCCGCTGGGCGGCAAGGCCGCCGCCCCCGGCGGCAAGCCCCTGTCGAAGGAGTCCAGGGCGGAAGCCGCCGCCGAGATGGAGTCCAAGAGCCAGACGATGCTCTAGTCACCCGACGGAACGGCGGCGGTCGGGCGGCCCGCCGGGCCGGGGTGCCAGGCTGGTGATCAGCATCGACGGGCGTAACGAAATCGCGGTGGGCGGCGTCCAAAGGAGATGGGACCGCCTCGTGGTGGTCCGCGGCCGAACCCGGGCGGGTCCGCCCGGGTGGCCGGCGCCGCCTCCGAGCCGTCTGCGGAGCGGCCCTCCTTCGACCGGGGGACGTCCATGCTCCAGTACCGCACCCGCCGGATCATCCGTACCGGCCTCGCCATCCTCGCTCTCACCGTCGCGCCGGCCGCCGTCCTGCCGTCCGGCCCGGCCCTCGCCGCCCCGCCGCCCCGGGCGGACCTCCAGCTCGACCTGACCGCCGTGACCCCGGTCGCCATGATCCAGCCGGACGGCGCGCTGGTGCACCTGCGCGCCGCCGTCAACAACATCGGCGCGGCCGGGGTGGACGATCTCACCGTCACGCTGAAGCCGCCGGCCGGCAGCCGGATCGTCGGCGACCCGAGCTGGCAGTGCGACTACACCACCTTCGTCTGCGTGAACATCTACGGGCCGGTGCCGGCCGGTGGCACCGCCGAGCCGCTCAGCATCTACCTGTCACTTCCGGCCGGTGCGGCGGGCACGGTCGCGACCGTCAGCGCGACCGCCGCCACCAGCGCCCGCGAGGCCTCCCGGACCAACAACACCGACCGGGTGAGCGTCACCTACCAGCCGATCGCCGACCTCACCCTGCTCCCCGGCGACGCCGGCGGGGTGTACCCGGAAGTCGAGCTGCCCATCTCGGGCGGCGACCGGGCGGTCACGTTCACTGTCCGGAACGACGGTACGGGCACCGCCCAGGACCTGCGGCTGGTCATCGAGTGGCCGGAGGGCGTCACCCGGAACATCGCTCCCGTCGCCGGTACCACGAACTGGCAGTGCGAGTTCGCCGCCACCTCGGTCGTCTGCACGGCCGGACCGCTCGCGCCGGGCTCGACCGCGGGGATCTACATCCCGCTGACGTTCCCGGCCGGCACGCTCGACCAGCGGATCGCCGTCCACGGCTCGGTGACCACCTCGGGTCCGGAGTGGCAGACGGACTCGAACAACGTCGCGGACGCCTGGTTCCGCTACGCCGAGATCTGACCGTCGGACCGGCTGGTCCTCGGGTGCCTACTTGAGGATCAGCCGGTTGGTCTGCTCAAAGACGTCCAGGTCGGCGAGGGTTTCGTTGACGCTGGCGGAGAGCGGGGCGGGGAACTCCGCCCGGTGGAAGAAGTCGGCGTCGGTGGTCTCGTCGGTCACCCGGGCCAGTTCGCCGTCCCACTCGTCGACCCGGAACGCGGTGGTGAAGATCTGGTACCGGTGGCCGTACATGTTGGTGTGGGTGCGGTCCGGGCCGGTGTAGAGGGCGAACGCGCTGACCCGCAAGGCGCGCAGCCCGGTCTCCTCACGCACCTCGCGGACGGCGCAGTCGGCGATCGACTCGCCCAGTTCCATCGCGCCGGCCGGCATCGCCCACTGGCCGTTGTCCGAGCGCTGGATCAGCAGCACCCGGGCGGCGTTGTCGCGGACCACGGCGCGGGCGCCGACGAACATCAGGGTGCGGTCACCGGCGAGGGCGCGCAGCTGCCCCACGTACGAATCGGCCCAGGAGATGCTCACCTGCGACAATTTACGGGGCTTCCCAACGTGTGACCGCCGACACTAGCTTGTTACCCATGCGTAGCACGATGATGGACGCCCCCCTTCAGGTCGCCCGGATCCTCGAACACGGCTCCACCGTGCACGGCACGGCGGAGGTCGTCACCTGGACCGGTGCCGAGCCCCGCCGGATGTCGTACGCGGAGGTCGGGCGGACCGCCGCCCGGCTGGCGCACGCGCTGCGCGACGAGTGCGGGGTGACCGGTGACGAGCGGGTCGCCACGTTCATGTGGAACAACAACGAGCACCTGGCGGCGTACTTCGCCGTGCCCAGCATGGGCGCGGTGCTGCACACCCTCAACCTCCGACTCTTCCCCGACCAGGTCGCCTACATCGCCAATCACGCCGAGGACCGGGTGGTGCTGGTCGACTCGACCCTGATCCCGCTGCTCGCCCGGGTGATCGGCGAGCTGACCACGGTGCGGCACGTGGTGGTGGTCGGCGGCGGCGACCCGGCGCCGCTGGTGGCCGCGGCCGGCGACCGGATCACCTTCCACCACTGGGACGCCCTGCTGGCGGGCCGGCCGGAGACGTACGACTGGCCGGAGGTGGACGAGCGGGACGCCGCCGCCCTCTGCTACACCTCCGGGACCACCGGCAACCCCAAGGGGGTCGCCTACTCGCACCGCTCGATCTACCTGCACTCGCTGCAGGTGTGCATGCCGGAGAGCTTCGGGCTCGGCCCCCAGGTGCGGGAGCTTGCCATCGTGCCGATGTTCCACGCGATGTCCTGGGGCCTGCCGTACGCGGCGTTCCTCTCCGGTGCGTCGCTGATCATGCCCGACCGCTTCCTCCAGGCCGCGCCGATCGCCGAGATGATCGCCGCCGAGCGGCCCACCCTGGCCGGCGCGGTGCCGACCATCTGGACGGACCTGCTGGCCTACCTGGACAGCCACGACGTGGACACCTCCTCGCTGAAGGAGGTGATCATCGGCGGCTCGGCCTGCCCGCCGGCGCTGATGCACGCGTTCCACGAGCGGCACCACATCGAGGTGATCCACGCCTGGGGGATGACCGAGATGTCCCCGCTCGGCTCGGTCTCCCGGCCGCCGGCCGGCGCGACCGGCGAGGATGCCTGGCGGTACCGCTACACGCAGGGCCGGGTGCCGGCCGGGGTCGAGGCCCGGATCGTCGGTCCGCTCGGCGAGCCGCTGCCCGCCGACGGGACGTCCGTCGGCGAGCTGGAGGTCCGCGGGCCGTGGGTGACCGCCCGGTACGTCGGTGACGAGACCCCGGACGAGGAGAAGTTCCGCGACGGCTGGCTGCGGACGGGTGACGTCGGCATGCTCTCGCCGGACGGCTACATCACCCTCACCGACCGGGCCAAGGACGTGATCAAGTCGGGCGGGGAGTGGATCTCCTCGGTCGAGCTGGAGAACGCCCTGATGGCGCACCCCGCGGTGCTGGAGGCGTGCGTGGTCGGCGTGCCCGACGAGCGGTGGGACGAGCGGCCGCTGGCGACGGTGGTGGTCCGGGAGGGCGCGTCGGTGACGGCCGAGGAGTTGCGCGACTTCCTGGCGAAGTCGGTGGCCCGCTGGCAGTTGCCCGAGCGGTGGGCGTTCATCGACGCGGTGCCGAAGACCAGCGTCGGCAAGTTCGACAAGAAGGTGGTCCGTTCCCGGTACGCGGACGGCGGCCTTGAGGTGCGGGAACTGACCGCGTCGTAACACTTTCCGGCGTACCGTCGCCTGCACGGGTAGGGGCGTGATTCGAGAGAAGGCATCCCTCCCCAGGGGCGGCCCCGGCGTTCGCACCGCGCCGGGGCCGCCCGTCCATGGGGGCGACCCGCACGACAATTGTCGCGAAACTTGTTCGCCTCTGTCTCGATGACGGAGAAATCCGTTTCGTGGTCCTACGTCTCGCTCGTGGTGATGAGCACCTTACCGACCACCGAGTTCTCCACGGCCTGGTGCGCCGCCGCCGTCGCCTCCAGCGAGTAGTGGTGCAGCGGCAGGCCGGCCTCCTCGCCCACCCGCACCGCGCCCTGGGCCACCGCCGCCGCCAGGTCCGTCACCGCCTGCGCCTTGGCCGCCTTCGGCGCGGTGTAGATCAGCACGAACTGCCAGCGGGCGTTCGGCACCATCAGCGGCCGGATCGGCAGGGTCACCTCGTCGCCGCCGTCGTCGGCGTACACGCAGACCGCGCCGCCGGGGCGCAGCAGCTGGACGTCCGCGGCGGCGTTGCGCGCCGGCGAGACCTCGACGATCGTGTGCACCCCGTCGGGGGCGATCTTGCGGACCTCCTGGACCACGTCCTGCTCTCGGTAGTTGACCACGACGGAGGCGCCGGCCGCCGCCGCGAGCTGCGCCTTCTCCGGGCTGCTCACCGTGGCGACCACGCAGGCGTCCGCCCAGCGGGCGAGCTGGATCGCGGCGTTGCCCACCGCCCCGGCCCCACCCTGCACGAGCACCACGTGGCCGCTCAGGGCGCCGGCGTGCAGCTTCTTCGGCATGAACTCGCCGGCGGTGAGGCAGCGGTGCGCGGTCATGAAGGGGATGCCCAGTGCGGCCCCCAGGTCGAAGGAGGCGGAGCCGAGGCGCACCGTGTGCCGGACCGGGACCACCGTGTACTCGCTGGCGGTGCCCCAGGGGCGCTGCCAGGCCGCCTCCCAGATCCAGACCCGCGCGCCGATCAGGATCTGGTCGACCCCCTCGCCGACCGCCTCGACCACCCCGGCGCCGTCCTGCCCGGGGATCTGCCAACCGGCCGGGAGCGGCGAGGCCCGCCGGGCCTTCCAGTCCGTCGGGTTCACCCCCGACACGGCCATCCGCACCAGCACCTCGCCGCGGCCCGGCTCCGGCACCGGCCGGTCCACCAGTTGGAGCACCGAGGCGTCGCCGCTCTGCTCGTACACGATCGACCTCATCGCCGTCTCCTCCCCGCCGGATGCCGGCACCGCGGCCTGCGGTACCCGGCCGATCCCTGATCATTCCGATCCGCGCCACTCCGGAAACCGTACAACCAGGCAGTCGGCGGCAGAAGAGGGGCCATGCGGGACATACCGGTGGTGGTTCGGCCGCCCGCCCGCCGCGGCTCAGCCAGGGCGGTCCACCACCTCCGGGGTGAGCGCGTCGACCGACGGCAGCAGCACCGCTGCGAGGGCCCGCGCGTCCTCGTCCAGCGGATACGACCCGTGCGGGATCGCCACCACCCGCATCCCGGCGGCGGCCGCCGACCGCACCCCGTTCGAGGAGTCCTCGATCGCCACGCAGCGCGCCGGGTCGACGCCGAGCCGGGCGGCGACGGCGAGCCAGACGTCCGGCGCCGGCTTGCCCCGCGCGGTCTCCTCGGTGGACAGCGTCGCGCCGAAGGCGTCGGTCAGGCCGGTGGCCGCCAGCGCCGCCGCGATCAGCCGGGTGGGGGAGGAACTGGCCAGCCCCAGCGGCCACCGCGCGGCCATCCGGCGCACCACCGCGTCGGCGTCGTCGATCAGCGGTACGCGCTCCGCGTACCGCCGGGTCATCTCCGCGACCACCTCGGTGGCGACCTGCTCGGCGCTGCGGTCCACGCCCAGTTCGCCGCTGAGGTAGCCGGCCCACTCGCCGGTGCTCATCCCCATCAGCCGGCGCTGGGTGTCCGGCTGCCACGTCCCGCCGTGCGCGGCCACGTACGCCCGCCGGACCTCCTCCCAGACCGGCTCGGAGTCCACGATCACGCCGTCCAGGTCGAAGATCACCGCGTCCACCATGAGCCCATCCTGCCCGACCCGCCCGCCGGCGGGCCGGCTCAGGTCAGGAAGGGCGCCCACTCCCGGACCCGGACGATCTCCACGCCCGGCGTGGTGTAGTACGGGTCGGCGGCGAGCAGCCGGTCCAACTCCGGCCGGTCCGGCACGTCGAAGACCAGTACCGCGCCCGATTCGTCGGCCAGCGGCCCGGTGATCCGTACCTTGCCCTCGGCGTGCAGGGCGGTGAGCCGCTTCCGGTGGGCGGGTCGGGCGGCGAGCCGTTCGGGCCCGTCGGTGAAGGCGAGTTCCACGATCCACATGCCGGGCACGCTACGCCGCCCGGCGCCACCGTCGGGCCGCCCCCGGCAGAAACGTCCGGTGGTCAGCTCGGCTGGGTCGCCGGCAGGCCGATCGGGCTCTGCCTCGGGATGATGGTCCGGCACCGGCGGGCGATCGGGTCGAGCAACTCGCGCAGCCGATCGGTGCGCTCGGCGCCGAGCGCCCGCCACGGGCCGGCGGCGGCCCGGTCGGTGGCCTCCTCGACCGCCCGGAACGTGTCGATGCCGTGCGCCGTCGGCCCCCGGTCGGCGGTCAGCCAGCCGCGGTCGACCAACCGCTCCTCGGCGGCGACCCACTCCTCGTCGGTCCACCCCCGGGCCGCCTGGTGGAACTCCCGGGACTGGTTCACCCGGCAGCGCCAGGCCAGCACCTCGACCGGGTCCAGCCCGGTGCCGACCAGGGCGGCGACGTGCCCGTCACCGCGGTGCTCGCGCAGCGTGGTGGCCGCCTGCCAGAGCCGGGCCAGCGGGTACTCGCCCCGGGGCAGGGCGGCGTTGACCGCGCCCAGCACCCGGCCGGCGATCTCCACCCGGCCGGCCGCCTCCTCCAGCAGGTCCGCCGCCTCGACGAGGTGCGCCTCGGGCAGCTCGTAGGTGAACTCGGCGAGCGCCTGCACGGCACCGGTGAGCCGGGCCCGCAGCGCCTCCTGCGGAGTGGCCAGCCGCCACACCGAGGGCAGCGCCCGGGCCACCATCCGGGGCGCGAAGCTGAAGAACGCGGCGATCACCGGCGGGGCGTCCGTCGCGCCGAGCGGGGCGGCCCGGCCGGCGAAGTAACCCCGCCAGTAGCCGCGCAGCCCGACCGCCTCGTACGCGGCCCGGGCGCGCGGGTGGAAGTAGGTCACCGCGTGGACCGGCTCGAAGTGTGTCCACATCACCCGGGTCGGCCCGGGGTCGTCCAGCGCCGCCACGTGCACCTCCGGTTGGGTGGCCCGGTCACCGTCGGCGGGCGCCGCTGACGGTGACTGTGAACCTACTGCCGGTCGGTGACCGGGCGGAAGACCGTTGTGATCTACTGCGCGGCGAGCACGTCGACGACGAAGCGCAGCGGGCCGGCGGGCCGGCCGCCGGAGGCGTCGTTGCCGTACGCCAGCTCGGCGGGGATGTCGAGCTGCACCCGGCTGCCCACGGTCACCCCGACCAGGCCCTGGTCCCAGCCCTTGATGACCTGACCGACGCCGATCGGGAAGCTGGCCGGCTGGCCGTTGTTCCAGGAGGCGTCGAACTCCTTGCCGTCCTTGTAGAAGACGCCGACGTAGTTGGTGGTGATGGTCTGGCCGGCCTTCACCGCCGGGCCCTTGCCCTTGATCAGCGGGGTGACGGTGAGCTTGGTCAGCTCGCCCTTGCCCGGGCCGACCTGCGGCTTGCTGGCGAGCGCCGGATCCGCGCCCGCGGGGAGCTGCTGCTGCGGCGCGGCGGGCGCGGCGGCGTCGGTGGCCGGGGCGGTGGCGCTGGCCGAGGGGGTGCCGGCGGCGTCCTGCTTGTCATCGTCCCCGTTGTTCACGACGACGAAGACACCGATCAGCACCGCGACGACGGCGACACCGGCGAGCGCGCCGAGCAGCGACTGCCGGCGGCGCTTCGCCTCGGCCGCCTTCTTCGCCGCCAGCTGGGCGGCCAGCCGCCGCTCCGCCTTGGTGCCCGGGCCCTGGCCCGCCGACCGGTTCTGCACACGCTCGCTCACGTCGAACTCCCCTGCTGGGTGGTGGGTGCGGCCCGGCGGCCGCTGCCGAGGCCAGCGCACACGGTACCCGGCCCGACGCCCTCGGTGCCCCCTCGGCCGGCTCCGATTCCGACAGGTCAGCCCTTGGCGGGCAGCACCATGAAGTCCGTGACGAAGGACGCGATCCGGCCGTCGGCGGCGCGGCCGACCCAGGTGCCGTAGCAGCCGTCGCCCCAGCCCGACCAGACCGTCAGCACGTTCGCCCCGGTGGTCTCGTCGGTGACCGCGCTGACCAGCCCCGGGACCGGGCCGCGCTCGGCGTCCGGGTCTTCCGCGAGGAAGACGTCCTCGAGGTGGTCGTACTCCCACTCCTCCAGGGCGGCGAGCGCCACCGGGTCGGCCAGGGTGCCGGTGCCGGCGTCCACGCCGTACCCGAAGAAGTCGTCGGCGCCCAGCTCCGCCGGATCCTGGCCGGCGACCAGGGCCATCTCCCAGCGGGCCACCGGCTCGTCCCGGATCACCAGCTCCAGCGCCGCCACCCGCCGGTCGGTGCCGCCGTCCTCCGCACGGATCGACGACACCCAGGCCCGTGCCGGGTACCGCCCGGGGTCGACGGAGGCGGTGTACGGGTCGTTCTCCGCGCCGGTCAGCGGATCGCAGCCCACCACCCGGCCGGTCGGCAGGACCACCTCGCCGGCCGGGTGCACCTCCAGCACGTGCTCACCGCACTCGTCGGTGAAGCGGGTGCCGGCGGTGAGCAGCCGGGCGAAGTCAGGGGCGTACGGCATCAGAGGTTCCTCTCGGGCCGGGGCGGCCGGCGAGAGCGTACCGGTGGGGTCCCTTACCGGGTGGACCGGCGGGCGCGATAGCCGGTGGCGGACGGCTTCCGGCGGTAGGTTCTCGTCCATGGCGATCCTCACCGAAGAAGACGTGGCCCTGCTCTCCGAGCCGCAGCTCGCGCACGTGGCAACCATCGAGGCCGACGGCACGCCGCACGTGACCCCGGTGTGGGTGGACACGGACGGCGATCACATCGTGTTCAACACCGCCAAGGGCCGGCAGAAGTACGTCAACATCGCGCGCAACCCGATGGTCGCGGTCTCGGTCGTCGACAAGGCGAACGACTTCCGCACGCTGTGGGTGAAGGGCACCGCCGAGTTCGTCGCCGAGGGCGCGGACGAGCACATCGACCGGATGGCGCAGAAGTACCTCGGGCAGGAGACCTACCCGTTCCGCCAGCCGGGCGAGGAGCGGGTCATCGTCCGCATCACCCCGACCGAGAAGCTGGGCCGGGGCTGACGTCGGCTGCCTCCTGCCGGCCGCGCGCCGGCAGGGGGCACGGCCATTGCGGCGGCTCAGGCGGTCTTGCGGGGGGCCGCCTTCTTCTCGGCGGCCTTCTTCGCCGGGGCCTTGGCCGCCTTCTTCTCCGCGGTCTTCTTGGCCCCCGCCTTCTTCGCCGGTTCCGCCTTCTTCGCGGCGGCGGCCTTCTTCGCCGGTGCCTTCTTCTCGGCCGCCTTCTTCGCGGGTGCCTTGGCGGCCTTCTGGGCCGAGCGGGCCGACGAGATCGGGGTCGGCTCGGCCGCCCCGCCGGCCGGCTCCTCGCCCCGGGCCGCCCGAGCCCGCTCGACGGAGGCCTTCAGCGCGGCCATCAGGTCCACCGCGGCGGCCGGCGCGGCCTCCACCTCCTCCGGCTGGACCACCTCGCGCCCCTCGACCTTCGCGTCGATGACCTCCTGCAACGCCGCCCGGTAGTCGTCGGTGAAGGCGTCCGGCGCGAACTCGCCGGCCATCGAGTCGATCAGCGAGCTGGCCATCGCCAGCTCCGGCGGCCGGACCTTGAGGTCCTCGTCCAGGAAGCCGAAGTCGGGGGTACGCACCTCGTCCGGCCAGAGCATCGTGTTGAGCAGCAGCACCCCCTCGCGGACCCGCAGGGTGGCGAGCTGCTCCCGCTGGCGCAGCGCCACCTTGACGATGGCCACCCGCTCGGAGTCGGCGAGCGCGTCCCGCAGCAGCACGTACGGCTTGGTGGCCGTCCCCTCCGGCTCCAGGAAGTACGCCTTGTTGTAGAGGATCGGGTCGACCTGCTCCGCCGGGACGAACTCCAGCACGTCGATCGCGCGCGAGCTGGTCAGCGGCAGGTCGGCGAAGTCCTCGTCGGTGAGGATCACCATTTCGCCGCCGCCGATGTCGTACCCCTTGGCGATGTCGTCGTAGGTGACCTCCTCGCCACAGACCGAGCAGGTGCGCTTGTAACGGATGCGGCCGCCGTCGTCCCGGTGCACTTGGTGGAAGCGGATGTCCTTCTCCTCGGTGGCCGAGTAGAGCTTCACCCCGATCGACACCAGGCCGAACGACACGGCTCCTTTCCAGATCGCCCGCATCCCGCGCTCCTCTCCCCGGTTCTGACCAGAATCGCAAAGGATCGAACTCCACGCACGCTCTTCGCGGCGCAACTACAGTCAGGAGGTGCCCGGCGCGCCGTTGAAGCCGATGCTCGCGATGACCGGGCAGCTCCCGGCCGATGCCGGCTGGGCGTACGAGTTCAAGTGGGACGGGGTCCGGGTGCTGGCGAACATCGCCGGCGGCCGGCAGCACCTGTTCGCCCGCTCCGGCGTGGAGATCACCGCCGCGTACCCCGAACTGATCACCCTGGCCGAGCAGGTCGACGACGCGCTGCTCGACGGCGAGGTGGTGCTCTTCAGCGCCAGCGGGCAACCCTCGTTCACCGCCCTGGCCGAGCGGATGCACGTCCGGGACCCCGCGAAGGCGGCCCGGCTGGCGGCGACCGTGCCGGTGACGTACATGATCTTTGACCTGCTCCGACTGGCCGGCGAGGACCTGATCGGGCGCAGCTACCGGGAGCGGCGGGCGGCGCTGGAGTCGCTCGGGTTGGGGGCCGCGCGCTGGGCCGTCCCGCCGACCTTCGGCGACGGCCGGGCCACCTACGCGGCGGCCGGTGAGCACGGCCTGGAGGGGGTGATGGCCAAGCGGGTCGACTCGGTCTACCGGCCCGGGGTGCGCTCGCCGGACTGGCTGAAGGTCAAGCTGGAGGTCACCGGCGACTTCGTGGTGGGCGGCTGGCGGCCCGGGGCGCGGAAGATCGGCGGGCTGCTGGTCGGGGTGCCCGGGCCGGACGGCCGGCTCATCTACCGGGGCCGGGTCGGCGGCGGGATCGGCGCCGCGCTCGAACGGGAGCTGCTGCGCGAGCTGGAACCGCTGCGCACCGGCGCGTCGCCGTTCGCCGGGGACGTGCCGCGCGAGGATGCCCGGGGCGCGATCTGGGTAACACGGCAGGTGGTGGTGGAGGTGAAGTACGGCCAGCGCACGCCCGACGGGCGGCTGCGCTTCCCCCGCATCCTGCGGCTGCGCCCGGACAAGCCGCCCGAGGAGGTCGACGATGCCAGCTGACCGGCTCAAGGTGGACGTCGAGGGACGCCCGCTGGAACTGTCCAACCTGGACAAGGTGCTCTATCCGGAGGCCGGCTTCACCAAGGGCGAGGTGATCGACTACTACACCCGGATCGCCCCGGTGCTGCTGCCGCACCTGACCGACCGGGCGCTCACCCGGATCCGCTTCCCCAACGGCGTGGGCGGCGGCTCGTTCTTCGAGAAGAACGCCCCGGCCGCCACCCCAGCCTGGGTACGCACCGAGACGCTGCCCGCCCCCGGTTCCACCAAGGGCCGGGAGACCATCGACTACGTGGTCGCCGACGACCTGCCCACCCTGGTCTGGCTGGCCAACCTCGCCGCCTTGGAGCTGCACACGCCGCAGTGGAAGGTCGGCGCGCACCCGGACATGATGGTGGTCGACCTGGACCCGGGCGCTCCGGCGGCGCTGAAGCAGTGCTGCCAGGTGGCGCTGCTGATGCGGGAACGGCTGGCTGAGGACGGCATCGACAGCTACCCGAAGACGTCGGGGAAGAAGGGCATGCAGCTCTGCTGCCCGATCGCCGGCACCCAGTCCTCGGATGACGTGTCGGCCTATGCGAAGCGGATCGCGCAGGAGCTGGAGAAGGCGCACCCGAAGCTGATCGTGTCGAAGATGGCGAAGAACCTGCGCCCGGGGAAGATCTTCATCGACTGGAGCCAGAACAACGCGGCGAAGACCACGGTGGCGCCGTACTCGCTGCGCGCCCAGTCGGTGCCGTCGGTGTCGACGCCACTGACCTGGGACGAGGTCGAGGCGGGCGCGGCGGGGAAGCGGCCGTCGGCGAAGCCGTACACGGCCGGTGAGGTGCTCAAGCGGGTGGAGAAGCAGGGCGACCTGCTCGCCCCGCTGCTGGACGGCGGCCCGGAGCTCCCGGCCGCCTCGTAGGCCCTTCGGATACGTCTGCAGCCCGTGACAACCTTTTGTGACACCGCCACGTGTTAGGGGCGTGACCGACCAAACGCAATCCCTCTCCGCGGCGGACCGGTCGTACGTCGCATTCGTCGAGGTGGCCTGGCAGCGACAAATCCGGCTGGCCATGCTGCTGACCGGTGACCGGTGGCGGGCCGAGGAACTGCTCCAGGACAGCCTGGTCAAGGTGTACGAGCGGTGGCGGCGGCTGTCCCGGCTCGACGACCCGCACGCCTACCTGCGCCGCGCCCTGATCAACAACCACACGTCCATCTGGCGACGGCGTCGCCGGGAGAGCCTCGTCGCGGACGTCCCCGAGCGGGCCACCCCGGCTGGCGACGTCGGCCCCGACGCCGTCGTCCTGCGCCGGGCGCTGCTGTCGCTACCAGCGAAGCAGCGCGCGGTCGTAGTGCTCCGCCACTACGAGGACCTGACCGAGCGCGAGGTCGCTCAGGTTCTGGGCTGCTCGGTGGGCACGGTCAAGAGCCAGAACGCGCGGGCGCTGGACAAGCTTCGCCACCTCCTCGATGAACCCTCCTACACGGTAAGCAGGTGACCAGTCATGAACACACTTGGTGAGCAGCTCGCCCACCGGCTGCACGGCATCGTCGACGGCGAACCGGACTCTGTACCCCCGGTGGGGGCGCTCCTCGATCGCGGCCGGCAGGCACGCCGACGCCGGACGACCACGATGGTCAGTGCGACGTGCGCGCTGGTGGCGCTGGGCGTCGCCACGGCGGCAACCGTGGCGGCGATGCCGACGTCGGGCCGTCCGGGCGTCACCGCCGAGGCGTCGTCCCGACCCGAGCCGGCCTCGCCGGCGATGGAACTGGTCTCGGCCGTCACCGCCAGCCAGAACATCAGTTACCGGATGCGGCTGACCAACTCGGGGCCGCAAGGACTGACGTACGAGGGCGCGTTCGACCCGAAGACGGCCACCGGGTACGTCCGTGTGCCGCAGGACGACTCGGTCATGACCGAGCTGCTGCTCAACGGCACCCGGTACATCGGTGGGGAACGACCGCTCGGCAAGTTGCCGGCCGACAAGGGCCGGGGCGAGACGTACGGCCGCTACGGTCAGTACCCGGGCACGTACGACAGGCTGTCCCTCTACGGCGACGGGCGTAGTGTCCTGGGCGCGGCGGCACCCGACCCGGCGGCGCTGTTCACGGCGTTGAAAAGCGCGAACGCGACCATCTCGGAGAACCCCGACGGGACGTTGCATTTCGGCTACACGACGTCGGAGGAGAAGGGGTCGACCACCACGTCCGGTGACGTCACGCTCGACGGCAACGGTCGGATCGCGAAGGTGGCACTCACCGGCACCTGGCAGTCGACGGCCAAGGGCCGGCTCGACAAGGGCACGTTTGCCTCGACGCTCGAACTGTACGACTACGGCGTCGCGGTGAAGGTGAAGCGCCCGGCGGACGTCGTCATGGTCAAGGAGTAATCCTCACGCCGAACTGCCCGGGCCCTGAGCGGCCCGGGCAGTTCGTTCCTTCTGGAACTCCCCTGCGGAGGAGGACGGGGCATCCATCCGCGCCGAGGTCCCGATACAGTTGCCCATGGACGCAGCTGAACTCGTTCGTGAGTTGGGCAGCCTGCCGGCGCTTCGCGTCCGGACGAGCGGCGCGCAGGTGCACGTGGCCGTGCCGGCGATCGACGACGGCCTTCGGCTGCACCCCGACGCGGTGCTCCGGGCGCACCGGATCTTCTCGCCGCGGGGCGAGCCTGCCCTGGAACTCGTGGTGCGGCACGACGACGGGCCACGGCCGCTGATCGTCCTCGACGACGACGTGGTGTGGGCGCCGGTCGACACCGACTCCCAGCTCGACGGCAGGATCCCGGTGCGGATCGCGGACATGCCGGCACTGGTGGCGTACACCGAGATGGAACGCGGCGGCGTCGCCGCGGCCCGCGCCATGGACCGGCCCATGGTCGATGTCGGCGCCGCCAGCGCCGCGCTCCTGCTGCACCGCTGCTTCATCGCGGGCGCCATGCGGTTCGGGATGCGGCCGGTACGCGCCGCGGCCTGGTGGCAACACCTCTCGTCCCGCCTCGGCGACGACTTCCACCTCGGGCGGTTCCGGCCGGACCGGGAATGGGACGACCTGCTGGCGGAGGCGCGCCGGGTGCGGCTGCTCCGCCCGGTGGAGCCCGCACCGCAGGATGTCGGGGCCGGGCTCGCCGCCCTGACGACCGCCGAGCTGAGGGCGATGGAGCCGGTGATGACGGTGGCCCGGGCGGACGAGGAGTTCCTCGCCTCGTGGCGGCGGTGGGTGCCCGTTCCACCGCGCCGGTTCCGCGAGCTGATCTCGGCGGGTCTGCCGGAGGCCACGTTCGAGGTCTCGCTCTACCCCGACGGTGGCTGCGGTGTCGACCTGCGGATCGCGCCGAACGGGCGGCTGCACGCCCTCCTCGAACTGCGCTTCTCGTTCCCGGAGCGGCGCGCGTGGCTCGATGAGATCCGGCTCACCGACGAGGTTGCGGGCACCGGGCTGTTCCAGCGACTCATGTTCAACGCGGAGGAACTCAGCAGGGAACTCGGCATGGAGTCGATCAGCCTGCTGGCAACCGGCGTGGGATCGTACGCCTTCCCACGGCAGGGCACCTATCCCACCGACCCCGAGTTGCACCGGTCGGGTCGGGATCAGCGCCGCTGATCCCGGCCGGCCAGCGTCCGGCGCAACTGGGCGATGGCCTCGGTCCCGACGGTCTGCTGAGTGGCCGTGACCAGCCGGGTGCACAGCGCCCGGGCGTTGTCCAGCGCGGCCCGGGCGTCGGTGATGTCCCGCAGCAACCGGTCGCGCTCGTCGTCGGCGGCGTTACGGATGTCCCGCACCTCCTGCCGGCGTACGCTCCGCACCTCGTCCGCCACCACCAGCACGAAATCCGTCCGGTCGAGGTCGAGCGCGGCGCCGGAGGGGCCGGGCCGGCTCGCCGCCACCGCCCGGGTGACGCTCTCGCCGGACAGGAAGAACAGGGTGCTGGTGGAGAACTGACTCAGGGCGGCCTGCTGCTGCCAACGGGTCAACAGCCCCGACTTGCCGTCGAGGAACGGCGCCACCGCGAAGGCGAACTCCACCTCGACGGTGGCGAGCAGAGCACGCGAACCCTCGACCCGGCTCCTGAGCTGATCGACGAGCGTGGACTGCCGGCGCAGCAGGGCGGCGAACTCCGTCAGATCGTCGGCTTGCGCGGTACCCGAGACCATCGAGCCGGCGAGGGCGAGGATCCGGTCACCGGTGAGGCACAGCTCCTGCAGGGTGAGGACGACCGCCATCAGTTCGGCGGCGACCTTCGCGTCCTGGGACACCACCCGGCGGTCGAGCAGGCGAGCGACGTAGGAGCTGACGATCCCGACGACCGTCGACAGCAGCTCGCCCATGCGCTGGCCCCGTTCCCGAGCGGGTGTGCCCGCGAGTTTAGTCGGCCCGGCACGGGCCGACGCGGTGCCGACATCGCTGCGGGAGCGTCTTCCGGACCACGAGCTGCGTCGGGAGCGCCGCGACCGGTCACCGGTCGATAGGGTGGGCCGGGATCCTGGCCGGCGGAGAGGGGTGCCAGATGGGCCCGAATGGTGCGACGTCCACGCTGGTCGGTGGGGTCGACGAAGTCGACCGACCGCTGTTGACCTGCTACGACGACGCGACCGGCGAGCGGACCGCGCTGACCGCGAGCCAGCTCGGCGGCTGGGCGGCGCGCAGCGCGGGACTGCTGCGCGACGGCTGCGGGCTCGCGCCTGGCAGCCGGGTCGCGGTGTTGCTGCCGCCGCACTGGCGTACCGCCGCGATGCTGCTCGGGGCCTGGTCGGTCGGGATGGCGGTGTCGTTCCGGCCGCGGGCCACCGCCGGGCTGCCGGTCCTGGAACCGGGCGCCGACCTGCCGTACGACGCGGTCTTCGTGACCCCGGAGCGCCTCGACGACTGGCTGGAGGACGTACCCGAGGGGCGGCACCGCTACCTCGTCGGCACCGGGCCGGAGCCGCTGACCGACGTGCCCGTCGGCTGGCTCGACTGGTCCGCCGAGGTGCTTCGCCACCCGGCCACCCCACCCGATTACACCGCCGTCCACGCCTCGGACCCCGCCAGCCCGGACGGCACCAGCTACGGGGCCTGGGGGAGCATCGCCCACGGGCTCGCCGAGCGGCTCGACCTGCGGGCCGGGGACCGGCTGCTGGTCGACGCCACCGAGCACGAGCAGCCGTTGAAGTGGCTGCTGGCACCGCTCTCCGCCGGCGCATCCGTGGTGATCTGCGGGAACCTCGACCCCGCTCGGCGGGACGCCCGCATCGCCGCCGAGCAGATCACCCGCGTCCTCTGACGCCGCTGATCCCGGGCGCGGACGGACTGAAACCGGTTGACGCTGGCCCGGGCCGGGGTGCCTACTGCCACCGGACGTCGTCGCGCCGGCCCGGCATCAGCCGCCACGGCCGGCCGTCGGGCGATCGGCGGCAGGCGACAGGGGCGAAGGATGATGGTGAACCGGACGGAGCCGGGCGGGGACGCGCTGACCTGGAAAGAGTTCGGCGAAGGGCACCTCGCGGCGCTGACGGAACTGGCTGAGGCGTGCCTGGCCGCCGACGGTGGGCTGCCGCTGTTTGCAAGCCGTCCGCTGCTGAGGGCGCGGCTGCTCCAGGACCGTACCCTCGGCGTCTGGCACGAGGGCAGCCTGGTCGCGGCCGTGGGCGTCGGCACCGCCGGCCAGCCGGCGACCAGCACCGGCCTGGTGCATCCGGCCTGGCGGGAGCGGGGTCTCGGCAGCCGGCTGTTGAGCTGGGCGGACGAGCAGGCCGGCAACGGCGACCTGCTCGTGACCACCGAGTCCTGGAGCCCGGGCGCGGAGGACCTCTTCACGGCGCGCGGCTTCGAGCGGACCTTCGCCGAGTCGGTGCTGCGGCACGACCTCAACGTCCTCCCGGAGGTCGCGCGCCCCGACGGCGTGCACACCGAGCCGGTGACCTGGGAGATCGGCCCCGAACTGTTCGAGACCTACCGCGCGTCCTTCGCCGACCGACCCGGCTTCGCCGCGCCCAGCGCCGAGGACTGGTTGGCTGAGCTGTGGGAGGACGACGAGTACCGGCCGGACCTGTCGATGATCGCTCGCGGTCCCGACGGCACTGCCGTCGGGTTCCTCAACGTCATCGACAACTGGGTCGACCAGGTGGGCGTCGTCCCCGGCTGGCGGCACCGACGGGTCGGCGCGTACCTGGTGGCGACCGCGTTGCGGGCGCTGGCCGGGAATGGTGCCCGACAGGCGTGGCTCTGTGTGAACGACGACAACACCGCGGCCGCGCTGTACCGGCGGCTCGGGTTCCGCGACGCCGGCCGCCGCGCCCGCTACCTGCGCCGTCGACCGTCAAGACAGGAAGGCCACGATGCTTGATCCGGCTCGTGCAGCCGTGATCGCGGCTGCCGGCGACGATGTGCGGTGAGATCACGGCCTGGTCTTCGTCCGGCCACTGCCGCGCGACCACCTGCCCGCCCAGCTCCGTCCGTGGGTGTTCCACCTCGACTGATCGTCCGGGCAGCGGCACGAGGTCGTTGTGCGTTATCCTCCGGCGCCTGACCAATTCACGGGGGTGCTTGTGGTGATGCTGCAACGCGTCGGTCTCGCGGCCGCGGCTGGTACGGCACTGCTTCTGGTGGCCTGCGCCAGCCAGGACAGCCGACCGACAGCGGGAGCGACACCCGCCACCACGGCGGCCGTGAAGCCCGCCGCGTCCCCGACCGCCCCGAAGGTGACGCTGCCGGACCGGTACGACCCGAAGCGGAATCCGGCCGCCGACCTGAAGACCGCTCTCGCACTGGCCAGGGCGGACGGCAAGGCGGTGCTGATCGACTTCGGCGCGGACTGGTGCCCGGACTGCCACGTGCTGCACGAGCTGTTCCAGTCGGCGGAGACCAGGCCGCTGCTGGAGCGGAACTACCACCTGCTGGCGGTGGACGTCGGCGAATTCGACCACAACCTGAAGTTCGCCGGTAAGTACCTCAACCTGAACCGCAGCGGGATCCCTGCGCTGGTGGTGCTGACGCCCGAGGGCAAGGTCCAGGTGGCCACCAACGACGGTTCCTTCGCCAACGCCCGCAGCATGGACAGCAAGCAGGTCAACGCCTTCCTGACCAAGTGGGCGCCGAAGCATTGACCGGTCACGGCAGGCTGCTGGTCGGGGTGCTCGTCGGCGTGCTTCTGACGGCGGGTTGCACCCGCTCCGGCGGGCCTCCGACCACGGCCGACCGCAGCGGCCGGCTGGAGGCCGGCGGCGTGTCCGTCGAGGCCACCTTGACCGACGGGCCAAACGGCGCGCGGCTGCGGGCGACCTTCCGCCCGCAGCGGCCCGGTTTCCACCTCTACAGCACCGACCTGCCACCCTACGGGGTGCAGGGGCTCGGCATCCCGACGGTCGTCGCCGTCCGGGGCAGCCTCGACGCGATCGGTGCGCCCACCGCCGACAAGCCGGTCAGCGAGCTGCGGATCGAGGAGCTGGGCGTGACCCTGCCCGTGTACCCGGACGGCCCGGTCACCGTCACGCTGCCGGTCCGCTCCACCGGGGATGGTCCGGCCGAGGTGGTGGTCACGTACGGGGCCTGCAGCGCGAGCACCTGTCTGCCACCGGTACGCGAACAGACGATCGCGCTGGCCTAGCGACTGGCCCGCCCCGGCGTCCGCGACGGCCGACCGCTAACCCACGAGACTCTTGGTCATGACGTGCTCCCGACGCACGCCGTCGGGCATGAGGTCGCCGAGCTCACCTGTGTCACGGAAGCCGTTCCGTTGGTAGAGCGCCCAAGCGTTCTTGTTGCCCTCCACCACGGCCAGCCGCAGCGTCCCCGCGCCCACCTGCCGAGCCCACCGCTCGACCGCCCGCACGAGGTGGTCGCCCACGCTCCGGCCACGTCCCACCGGCGCCACGTACATCGAGATCAGCTCGACGACGCCCTCCTGATCAGTCGGCACCCCGCTGGCCATCCCGACGGGCTGCCCATCGAGCATCGCCAGGATGTTGTAGGAGCCGGGGATGGCCAGCCGACCGCGCCAGCGTTCCTCACGGTCGCCGTCGCCCTGCCAGTCCGCCAGTTGGGAACCGAAGGCGTACGCCGCCTCCGCTAGCGCAGCGAGCCGCAGTTGCCGCCACATCTGCCAATCGCCCTCGGTGAGCACACGCGTCTCGATCATGCCGGGAAGGCTGCCGCAGGGGTGGGGAGCAGGCAACCCAGTATCCCGTCGAGTCACTACCCTGTCCGGGATGAGCGATCAAGACTGGTTGGTGGACACCCGGACCTCCTACGACACAGTCGCGGTCAGCTATGCCGACCAAATGCGCGACGCTCTCGCTGGCGAGCCCTACCTACGAGGGAGTCTGGCGTTGTTCGCCGACATGGTGCACGCCGCCGGCGGCGGATCGGTGGCGGACGTGGGCTGCGGATCAGGACACGTCACCGCCCACCTGCGCAAGTTGGGCGTCGACGCGTTTGGCATCGACCTTTCCCCCGCGATGGTCGACGTGGCTCGGCGTGACCACCCCGGCCTGCGGTTCGAGGTGGGCTCGATGACGGACCTGGACCTCGCCGACGCCTCGGTTGCCGGCCTGCTCGCCTGGTGGTCGCTGATCCACGTCCCCGACGACGCGGTCTCCAGGGTTTTCGGTCACTTCCGGCGGGCGTTGCGTCCCGGGGGACTGCTGCTGCTCGGCTTTCACGTCGGCGACGAATCGCGGCTGAAAACACAGGGCTACGGTGGCCACCCGATGAAGGTGTACGTCCACCGCCGCCAGCCTGGCCAAGTGGCAGCCTGGCTGCGCGATGCCGGATTCACGGTCGAGGCTCAGATGCTGCTCGATCTGGACGAGAGCGTTCCAGGGGCCGTCCTCTTCGCGCGCCGCCACCCCTAGCTTGATCGCACCCTGTTCGATACCGACGAACTAGCGCAGAGATCATTTAGCCGGAACCGTAACGGATCAACTGAACCTCATCGGTAACGGATTCAAGGAAATCCCGAAACAACCGGCGGGGGCCTGGAGGTCCGCGGTGAACCGGAAGATCGGCGCGGGCAGCCGACGAACCCCTCTCAGCTTGCTGAACCAGCTTGGCTACCGATGATGCGGACCAAGAGCTCGATTCGCGATCGACCTGCCCGGCGAAGTGTTGCGGCTATGGTACCGCTGACAGTACCATCAACGTGTGCCGTCCATAGACAAGCTTGTTGAAGCGATGCGGAAGAACCAGCAGAACATCGCCTACAACGATCTCTACGGGGTGTGCGAGCACTACTTCGGGAAGCCGCGGCAAGCCGGCACGTCCCATGCGGTGTTCAGGATGCCTTGGGCGGGCGACCCACGGGTCAATATCCAGAACGACAAGGGCAAGGCCAAGGCGTACCAGGTCCGGCAGGTGCTCAAGGCGATCGACAAGAAGGAGGCCATGTGATGCAGACCGATCCTCTTCCTGAGGTGTCCCACTACACCTACCGCGTTACGTGGTCAGCCCAGGACAACGAGTTCGTCGCTACCTGCGCCGAGTTTCCGTCCCTCTCGTGGCTGGCGTCCTCCCAAATCGAGGCTCTGCAGGGGCTCCAGGACCTGTTGCGTGAAGTGATCGCGGACATGGAGGAGCAGGGCGAGCAGGTGCCGCAGCCGTTCGCTGAGCGCAGCTACTCAGGCAAGTTCAACCTCCGCGTAGGAGAGAGCCTGCACCGCGAGCTCGCCATCCAGGCCGCCGAGGATGGCATGAGCCTCAACCAGTACGTCCTACGGAAGCTCAGGGCGGCCTGACTCACGCGGGATCAGCGCCTCACTCGTCGGCCCCTGCCGTTACGGGACATGAGCCCTGTCCCCAGGTCTGTTGTCGGGCCACTGGACGTGGTCTCATCCTAGGACGACGACGTCATTGATTGTTAGGCCGCTCCCTTGAGCTGGCGCGGATGCTCGATCATCACGCCTGGTGCATCAACCACGGCCGCCAGCGCGCGCGGCAACGATGGTGGCGCCGCTGGTTTGCTGGATCCAGTCAGCGATCCGGTCTACCCGCGCGGTCGTCTCATCCTGTGAGTGGGGGCAGGACGGTCCGTCGGATTCGACCGAGACGAGGGTTCGGGTGCCGTCCGCGGTCTCGGTGAAGTAGGGGGCGCCGGAGTCCCAGAGGCAGGCGCTGGTGTCGGCGGCCGGGGCGTAGCCGATGACCATGACGGACGAGCCGGCGACTCGGGTGATTTTGAACTGGCCGGTCTGCAGGTGGGTAGCGGGCGTGGGGTTGACGGAACCGGTGGCGCCCCAGCCGGTCATCCGCAGGATGGTGCCGGTCTTTGGCGAGCTGGCGCTGATCGGCAGCGGCGTGATGTCCGTGATCGGTGTAGCGAGCTTGGCCAGCGCCACGTCGTGGCGGGATGCCTGCCGCACCTCCGTCACGTTAACGACGTACCCGTTGGTGGCGTTGATGTCCGTCCGGCCGACGGTCGCGGTGGTCGCGTACGGCACAGGACCGCTGACCCTGGTGCCAGAGGCGTCGTGGAAGCAGTGCCCGGCGGTGATGATCCACTGCGGGGCGACCAGCGCGCCGGAGCATGCGCTGTCGTAGACGGTGCCGTCGGCACGCGGGACGTTGGTCATGGTCAGTTTGGTTGAGAACTGGTATTGACCGTCGGCCACGGGAGTTCCGTTGGCGATGGCGCTTGCCGTCCCCGGTGCGACCAGCACAGTAGACAATCCTAGCGCCGCAAACGCCCAGCTCATCCGGCGGAGCCGGGCCCTGCCCCGTAAACAAGTCATCGAGCGAAGCTAGCACGGCTGGACCTCCCGATGGGTGCACGAATCGATGTCGTCTGCGCCTCGGCGAGGGTACGAATAAGACGATTGGCTATGCGGTAAGTCGGCACCGGGGATCCGACTCGCAGTCGCCGTCAAATTGAGCCGGAGGTCGGCGAGGGGTGTGGTCTCCGCCGCGACGGCGGTGGATGACGGAAGTACGGTCGCGACGGCGAGCGCGGACAGGGCGATGCCGGCACGACTGTCCCCAGGACTGTTGTCGGAGCGCAACTGACGTGGTCTTATACCGGGGCGACGACGTCATTGACCTGGTCATGGCAGCCCGCGTCGATTCCGCACCGCTCCACTCCCTGAAAGGTGCAACGATGCACAGGAGATCGGCCTTCCGAATGGCAGTCCTCACCGCCACCGCTGCGACGTTCCTGACGTCCGGTGGCGCCTACGGCGCGGTGGGCATGGCAGCGCCCGCGACCGCCTCCCCGGGGGCCGCGGCCTGTGAGCCGGGTGCCGAGGGGCACAGCGCGGCCCGGGTCAGCGAGGGCGCCACCGCCCAGGAGCCGGAGCTGTATTCGAAGAACGAGGCGAACGCCTACGGCGTGATCAAGGACTCCCCGCGCCTGCCCAACGGCAGCGTCACCGTGCCGACGGTCTTCCACATGGTCTCCGACCACCCCCTCAGCGCGGCGGAGACGACCAGGTGGAACACCCTGATCGCGGCGCAGATGAAGGTGCTCAACGACTCGTACGCGGGCCGCACCGCCGCGAACGCCGCGGACACGCCGTTCCGGTTCGACCTCGTCGACACGACGTGGACGGTGAACAGCGACTGGTACACGGTCGTGCCGGGCAAGAACGAGCGGGACATGAAGCAGGCGCTGTACACCGGCGACGCCCGTACCCTGAACGTGTACGCGGCAAACATCGGCGGCGGGCTGCTCGGCTGGGCGTACTTCCCGAAGGGTTACAACAACGGCCGCGACTACATCGACGGCGTGGTGATGCTCGACGAGTCGATGCCGGGCGGCACTGCCGGCAAGTACGCGCTGGGTGACACGCTGACGCACGAGGTCGGGCACTGGCTGATGCTGGAGCACACCTTCGCGCACGGCTGCTCCGCTTCCGGCGACTACGTCGCGGACACCCCGCGTGAAGCTCACCCGCAGTTCAACTGCCCGGTGGGAGCGGACACCTGCACCGCACCCGGGGTGGACCCGATCCACAACTTCATGGACTACTCGCAGGACTCCTGCATGGACATGTTCACCGCGGGACAGGCGGACCGGATGAGCGACGCCTGGGTGGCGTTCCGGGCCGGCGGCCTCGGCTAATCAAGCCTTGCCGGGGGTTGGCGGGCCGCGCTCAGCGGCCCGCCAACCCCCTTCCTGTTGCGGGGCGCGCTCGGCAGGGTGCCCACCTGCCCGCCTCCCGGCGGTTTTCACCGCCGGTTGAGCCAGGGCGCGCGCCGCGAACAGGGCGCGGTGTGGTCGGCCGGCAGGGCACACCGCGCGCCGCCGGGTAGTCGCCGGTCGCAGAAGACCCAGTGTCGTACGTTCTGCTGGTCCTCGGGCGAGACGGTCACCCCGCCCGGCTCAACGCGGGCGCTGAGCCGGGCCAGCACCCGGGCGGCGGTCCGGGCGAAGATCCGGGCGCGGTGCAGGTCGGGTGCGGTGACCGGCAGGTGGATCACCCAGCGGTCGGTCATCGGTAGCGGTGGTTCGCCGACTGGGCGCTCTGCCAAACGCGCAGGGCGTTCTTGATCCGTACGTTCTCCTCCTGCACCGCGACCAGGGCGGTCTGCGCGACCGTGAGTTCGTCGGCCACCTGGTGCAGGAAGGCGCGGATCTCAACCGGGTCGAGGCCGCGCCGGCGGACGTTGAAGCACCGCTCGCGGATCTGCCAGGGCCGGAGGGGAGGCCGACCTCGGGCTGGGCCGGCGTCTTCCATCGGACGTCGTTCCTCGCGTCGGCTCGCCAGCCGGCGGATCAGGCTGCGCACGGGTGACCGCCCTTCGTCGGGTCGCGTCGAAGTGGAGGGGGCGGCCTCCGCCGGTTGTGGCCGGCGGAGACCGCCCCGCCCTGCCGCCGCAGCCGCGATCGGCGGTACGACAGCAGGGCCGCGCCGGGGGAGCGCGGAGGGTGAGGTCTCGGCGGCGATGCGAGACCGGTACGAGAGGCGCCAACCGACCGCAGCAGCACCGCATCACCGAGAGCGACGCTACCGATGCAGCATCACCTACGTCAAGTACCGCTCTGTCCTCTTCTGCCGAACCACCATCACCATCAGCTATGTCACCACCATCACCTCTTTCAGTAGATGCATTGCCTACGTTGAGGAGGTGGATCAATACTGGGTGGGCCAACCGACTGCAAGGGGCCGCATCGTGCCTATCCCACCCACCATGGACGAACTGCTGGACGACCTGCGGAGCAAGATCAAGGACGGGACCTATCCGCCGGGCACCCAGTTGCCCTCGGGTCGCGCGCTTGCCGACTCCTACGACGTCTCGCACTCGACAATTCAGCGGGCGATCGCGACGTTGCGGGAGCAGGGTGTGCTGGTCGGCCGCCCGGGTCGCGGCGTCTTCGTCGCGGAGTCCAGCCGGCGCTGACCCGCGCTGGCAGGCGGTGAGCTGGTCCACGGCTGTCGGCACACAGCGGTTCCAACCTTTGGACTGGAAGATCAGAACCTCAGTCGGCCGGCGCTCCCGAGATCTGAACGGGAACAACCGGCGTTCAATCGCGCTGCTGATCTTCCTCGCCTAAGGCTCACTCATGGCCGCTGGCCGTGCGATCGTGCCACGCATCTGCGGGAGCCAAGCGCCAAGCATGTACGTGACAGGACGCGACGGGTTGCCGGCTCTGTGTCGGCTGACGTGTGAGCAATTTCTGTACGGGATCAAGGCGGCCCGCGCCGCGCCTCTGGCCTTCGGCCGCCAGCGCGTCGGTTGCAGCCCGCCGGCGGCGCGACATACGAGGAAGCCCCGGCCGCCTGACATCGTCAGGCAGACCGGGGCTTCCGACGTTCATAGCTAGCGTCTGCGGAAGAGGCCGCGCCAGCGCGCCAAGGCATCGGCAACCTTCGGTATATCCTCCGGCCGTGCCTTCCGCACTAGATAAAAGCCAAGCAACGGCCATGCGAGCTGGCCGGCGGCCACTAGGGCGATGAGAGCCCAATGGCCGGTCGAACTGATTTCAGGCAACACCGAACACCCCTCCTAAGGGGCTCGGCGCGTCCTGAAGCATGTAGGTGGGCGACCTGGTGCCCGTCGGCCTCGGAACTACGCGATCTTGGTCCGGGAGGAATCCCCGGTGGGGCACGGTGCCCCGGGTTGATCAGTCGATAAAGGTCTGTGTCCAGCGTAGCTCGCCCGTCCGGGCGCTCGGAGCCTGGCCATCGCGAAAGGGCGTGCCTCCGGCGGGGCGCTCGGGCACTCCGGGATGGTTGGCGCCATCCCGACAGCCTCCGCTCGGGCAGAGCCGAGCGGGCGGGGCCTGCCCGGTCAAGGTCGTTCAGCCGCTGGGTGCTCCACCTTGACCGGGCAGGCCCCACCCGCTCCACGGTGTGCGAACGAAGGCCGACGGGATGGCTAGGAGGCGTAGCGGGGGAGAGCCGGCGCGGGCCGAGTGGATGATTAACCGGGCCACGGCCGCGACGCATCCTCAAAGGTCCAGGACGCCGACGGTCTGGTCACCACTCTGCTCGCCTGTCGGCCTGAAGCCCAGCTTCAGGTAGAACATCTCCGGCCCTCCTGCGCGGGGCGCCCAGGTGACGTATGCCCGAGTGCTGCCGCGGGCCTGGATCTCCCCGCAAACGGCCTCGACGGCGAACCGGCCGTATCCGTTTCCCTGAGCATCGGCCGCGATGTTCAGCCGCCAGAGGCCGGAGCGCAGGTCGTCGGGCTTGCTGCCCCATGGGATGTCGAGGAAAGCCATCAGAAAGCCGACCAGTCGGTCGCCGTCATAGATCAGCCTCGGCCAGGCGTTGCCGGGGAAGACGTACGCCTCGGCCAGCGACTTGACCACCGGCGCGACCAGATCCTCCTGATCGGGGCGCACGGACAGCGCGAGAGCCGCCTCGTAGTTCTCCGGGGTGATCCTCTCCAGCCGCATGCGGCGGACCATAGCGAAGCGGATGCGGGCCCAGCGACCGGATTATGCGTACCAGCCGGGGTGAGGCCGACGAGATGCTGAGAGGCAGGCTTCGGGGCGGACGAACAGCCACCGACAGACAACAAGATCATCGGGTACAGATCCACTACAACCGAGAGCAACCAACGGTGGCAGACGTTGGCAAGCGGCGGCAGGCTCCGCCCTGGTCACAGGGTCGAACGGTCCGATTGATGATGTTCTCTCACTACCGTGGGTGTAAGGGGTTCAAATCCCATCAGCTCCGCCCCGCCATCGCGCTTACGCCGGCGAGCCGGCGGGTAGGCGGTAGCGGGGTCAGCTCGTCAGGCTGCGCGCGGCGCTGGCGCCAGCGAGCACGGTCTGCCGGTCCCGCGGCTGCCCCCGTGAGGCGCCGATCGTCCCACTGACAGTCCCAGGCAGGCAGCGCTTGGTACCAGGAGGCACAATCGCCGCATGCCATCACTGGGGTTGCCGCAGGACCGAGATCTGCCGCTGTTTGTCTATGGTTCGCTGAAGCCCGGTGAGCTGGCCTTCAGTCTGCTCGAGCGCCATGTCACCCGGGACGAGGATGCGACCGTTGCCGGCGTGATCAGGCTGCGTGATGGACTGCCGTTGCTCGATTCCTCGGCTGCCGGGCGTGTCCATGGCTCTCTCCTCTTCTTTCCCCCAGGCAAGGCCGATGAGGCCTTGCAGAAGGTGGCTGAGTTTGAGCCGCGTACCCAGTACAGGTGGAACACGACGGAGGCCACGATTGCAGATGGCCGGAGTATCAGTGCCAACGTTCTCGCCGGCGAGAAGCTGTGCCGCGGGGTCTCTGGAGATCCAGTGCCGGAATGGTCGGCCGGTCATGATCCAGTGTTTGGTGAGGGACTGGCGGAGGTCCGGCGGCTCGTGTTGGAGGCTGCGCCTCGTGGCGTGCAGGCGCAACCGGATAGCCCCCCGTTCTGGCGTCAGTTTTTCCGCCTCCAGGCGTCCTACCTTCTTCTGTGGAGCGTCGTTGAACGATACACGGCGCTCCGCTACGGGCCAGCGCTAGATCCCTGGCCCCGGGTTGTCCGACTAGACAAGGACGCTGCGTTTCAAGCTGCCCTAAAGACCGTGGGCGCCGGGGTCGACAGTGTCGTGGACAGCAGAAATCCCAGCGTCAAGATCGAGTTGAGGCCGGACGGCGCCGGCGGCGCCAAGTACTACTACGCGGTTCGTTCGAATTTGTCTCACCGTGGGAAGGGCACGTTTCGGGATGCACGACTGGTGCTGAAGGCGGTTGTGGAACTGCATGACGCGATGCTGGAATTGCTGGCCCAGCATGTCTCAATCCCCGTAGATGCTGCTCTGGGCGAGGTTCGGTTGCGGCACCTGCTGCCCGATGGCGCGACGGAGCGCCGGTGAGCGGTGGGCATCACTGCCTCCGTGCCGCACGTGATGGAGCCGTGTAGCCGTCGACAGCGGCGACGCCGGGCGACAGTGGTTCGCGGCTGTTGATTTGTGAGAGGCAGCGATAAGGCAGCGAGCCCTGTAGCGACATCTGCGAGCAGATGTCGGCCGACAGGCGATGACATGCCCTCGTCGGTGGCGGCCGATACCCAATGCAGCTGTCGACTCGCCGTACCCGCCTCCCCCCGGCGGGGGTCAGGTCCGGCCGGAGCGGCGGCGTGGACGCTGTCTACAGCAACTCTAAAAGCAACACAGTGACGGAGGCTGTCCCACCGGATCTGCACCTGTACTGCGGGGCGGTCCAGGCACCGGAGCACTTCGACCGTGAGCGGCAGTTTGTCGCGGCAAAACGCCCAGCACTCCGGGATCTTGACTATGGCGCCGTCGCCGTGGACCGCACCCGTTCAGTCGCTGGCCGGGGCACTCCAGGGCGATCTTCACCTCGCCCGGATCGGCGGCCTTAGCCGCGTAGGCTCGGGGTGTTCGTTGTCGAGTCGAGAAAGCGCTGACGGCTGAGTCGTTTACGACATCAGGTCCGTGGGGAGCACGAAGGACAGCCGGTCCCGGCGCGGTCTCCCCGAGACTCCCACAGTGATCGACTCCGTTTACGGGACGTGGGGGTGTTGGTGACCGGATCGCGCCACATCCGGCAAGCGGAGCCGATCACGCGGGGTCAGTCGACCGTGGGCAGCTTCGGGCCGAGGACGTCGTCGGCGTCGACGATGGTGTACGCGTACCCCTGCTCCGCCAGGAACCGCTGCCGGTGGGCGGCGTACTCCGTGTCGATGGTGTCCCGGGAGACCACCGTGTAGAAGTGCGCCTGCCGGCCGTCGGACTTCGGCCGGAGCACCCGCCCCAGCCGCTGCGCCTCTTCCTGCCGCGACCCGAACGTCCCCGACACCTGGATCGCCACCGCCGCCTCGGGCAGGTCGATGGAGAAGTTGCCGACCTTGGAGAGGACCAGGGTGCGCAGCTCGCCCGAGCGGAACGCGTCGAAGAGCCGTTCCCGTTCCTTGTTGGTGGTCGAGCCCTGCACGATCGGCGCGTCCAGGTACTCGCCGAGCTGGTGCAGCTGGTCGATGTAGGCCCCGATCACCAGCACCTGGTCGTCCTTGTGCCGGTCCACCAGCGCGCGAACCACGGGCAGCTTGGTGCGGGCGGTCGCCGCCATCCGGTACCGCTCCTCGGCCTCCGCCGTCGCGTACGTCATCCGCTCGGCGTCGGTCAGCGTGACCCGTACCTCGGTGCACTCGGCCGGGGCGATCCAGCCCTGCGACTCGATGTCCTTCCACGGCGCGTCGTACCGCTTCGGGCCGATCAGGCTGAACACGTCGCCCTCCCGGCCGTCCTCGCGGACCAGCGTGGCGGTGAGCCCTAGCCGGCGGCGGGCCTGGAGGTCCGCGGTGAACCGGAAGATCGGCGCGGGCAGCAGGTGCACCTCGTCGTAGACGACCAGGCCCCAGTCGCGGGCGCCGAACAGGTCCAGGTGGGTGAACGCGCCCTTCTTGCGCGAGGTGAGCACCTGGTACGTGGCGATGGTGACCGGGCGGATCTCCTTGCGCTCGCCCGAGTACTCGCCGATCTCGTCCTCGGTCAGCGAAGTGCGCGCGATCAGCTCCCGCTTCCACTGCCGGCCGGCGACCGTGTTCGTCACCAGGATCAGCGTGGTCGCCTTCGCCTCGGCCATCGCCGCCGCCCCGACCAGCGTCTTGCCCGCGCCGCAGGGCAGCACCACCACGCCCGACCCGCCGGCCCAGAACGCCTCCACGGCCTCCCGCTGGTACGACCGCAGCGTCCACGGCTTGCGCCCGTCCTTGCCGGCCTCGGCCAGCTCGATCGGGTGCGCCTCGCCGTCGACGTACCCGGCCAGGTCCTCCGCCGGCCAGCCCAGCTTGAGCAGCGCCTGCTTGAGCCGGCCCCGCTCGGACGGGTGCACCTGGATGGTGTCGTCGTCGATCTTGTCGCCGAGCATGCCGGCGAGCTTCTTGCTCTTGGCGACCTCGATCAACACCAGTCGGTCCAGCGCGCGCAGGACCAGGCCGTGCGCCGGGTCGTTGGCGAGCTGGAGCCGGCCGTACCGGTCCATGGTCTCGGCCACGTCGACCAGCAGCCCGTGTGGCACCGGATAGCGGGAGTACTTGATCAGGGTGTCCACCACACCCTCGGCGTCGTGGCCGGCGGCCCGGGCGTTCCACAGCCCCAGCGGGGTGAGCCGGTAGGTGTGCACGTGCTCGGGGGAGCGCTCCAGCTCGGCGAACGGCGCGATCGCCATCCGGCAGGCCTGCGCGTCCGGGTGGTCGATCTCCAGCAGCAGGGTCTTGTCCGACTGCACGATCAGTGGTCCACCGCTCACGCCAGCGTCCTCTCCATTGCCGGATTTCCGCGCCCGTCGGCCGACTGACCTGCCGAAGGCGGACCATCCAGTGTTGCACGCGCGAGGGTGTCGGGAAAAAGTCACGCGCCACAGGCAACGTGACGGACCTCCCGTACGTCTAGCAAGCGGGACAACTGTTCGGGGGAGGGCCCATGCCGCGTGTCCGGTTCGTCGCTCGGGTCGTCGCCCTGGCAGCGGTCGTGTTGGTCGGTGTCGGTGCGTGCGCGCTCGATCCGCAGGGCGACGGATCCGGCGCGGTCGCGCCGGCCCCCGTCGGCGTGACGGAACGGGCATCGGGGGCGAGCGCGACGCCCGCGCCGGCCCGGACGACCGGTCCCGCGACTGTCCGGACGGCCACGCCGCGGCCGAGCCGGACCGCCACGCCGAAGCCGAGCGCCACCCCGCGACCCACCGGCGCGTCGGTGGCGTACACCGGCTGCCCGCAGGGGGACCAGCAGCGGGGCGTGGAGGCGTACCTGGCCCGGCTGGGCGGGTTCGGCACCGTGACCGTGGACGGTAAGCAGTCCGCCGCCGACTGCGCCGCCATCAAGCGGTTCCAGCGCCGGTACGGCATCAGCCCGGCCGAGGGCCGCGCCGGCCCCACCACGTACGACGTGGCCCGCCGGCTCGCCACCACCGACGTACGCCGCTGCCGGGCCGGCTCCGGGCTGACCTTCTGCGTCGATCTGACCCGGCAGACGGTCTGGGCGATGCGTGGCGGCACGGTGGTGGTGAAGCCCACCGTCACCCGGACCGGCATGGCGGGATACGCCACGCCGGCCGGCACCTACTCCGTCGGCGGGCGGAACCTGCGGGAGTGGTCCAACCCGTACGAGGTGTGGCTGCCGTACTGGCAGCAGTTCAACGGCGGGATCGGCTTCCACGAGACCACCACGTACCTGCACAACGGCGCGATCGGCTCGCACGGCTGCGTCAACCTGCTGCACGCCGACGCCGTCCGGCTCTGGGAGCTGGGCCGGATCGGTACCCGGGTGGTCGTCCTCGGCCGCCGACCCGGCACCTGAGCCGGATCGGGGTTTTATCCCCTGTCACCGCCGCCCGCCGGGTGACACGCTGGAGGTCAGGTCCGGACCGGACGGGGGTGGGAGATGACGGTCGACCAGGACGCGATCCCCGACGACGACCGAGCGCCCGCCCACGAAGTCTCCACGGCCGCCCTGGTCGGCTACGCGGCGGCCGCCGTGGCCCTGGTCGGCTGGTTCCTCTTCGGGCTGCTGGTCCAGCGGCAGGGCTTCGTCGACTCCTTCGGTGAGTCCGCCGGCGCCGGGTTCGCGCTGCTGCTGGCCGTCTCGGTGGTCGGCACGGTGCGCAGCAACCGGCGCTGACCGCTCGCCTCAGTCCTCCCGCACCGCCGCGGTGATCCGGTGCAGCGCGAAGGTGTGCAGCATCTCCGTCCGCTCGTCCTCGGCGCGCAGGTAGCCCGCCCCGATCGACACCGGCCGGAGCAGCCGGGACGCGGTCGCCCCGTGCGCGTCGACGTACCCCACCCAGACCAGCGCCTTGTCGCGGACCGCCTGCTGGAGCACGGCGAGGGCGTCGCTGTGCCCGGGCACGGGTGCCGGCCCGGTGCGCACCGCATCGCCCCGCACCACCGCCGGGGCCCGCCGGGCCGCCCGCGCCGCCGCCTCGCCGCGCCGGATCTGCTCGACCACGCCGAGCAGCCGGGGCAGGGCCAGCTTCGGCGCGGCCAGCGGGTCGAAGGTGCGGGTGGAGGCCGGCACCCCGGCCGGCGCCCGCCGGGTCTTCGGCCGGGCCAGCACCGTCGCGCCGCTGGCGTCCTCCGGCACCGGCGCATAGCCGGCGTCGCGGAGCGCGATCAGCATGCGCTGCACCTGGTACGGGGTAGCGAGCACCGTCGAGGCCAGCCGGCGGAACGCCAGCGGCTCCAGCCGGCGGTCGGCCAGCACCTCGGTGAGCAGCGCCTCGTCGTCGCTGCGCACGTACCCACCGGCGGAGCCGACCCGGAGCCCGCCGTGCTTGCGGGCCACGTCGTCCACCAGGTAGGTCAACCCCTGCGGGACCGGCGTCCGGGACCGGCGGCGGAACAGCTTGTGCAGGTCGGCGGCGGAGTAGCCGGCGTCCAGGGCACGCCGGATGCTGGCCGTGGTGACCCGGTGCACGCTGGCGCCGCCCGCCGACTCGTGCTCGGCCACCACCTCCAGCTCGCCGGCGAGCGCCGGGTCGGGCGGGCCGGGCACCACCACGGTCAGGTCGGCCTGCACCAGGAAGTGGTCGACCGGGGCGGGGAGCAGGGCGTCCAGCGCGCGTACCGCGGTGGACGGCTCGCCCGACTCGGCGTCCGAGCGCAGCCCCAGCGGGTCGTCGGCGCCCCGCTCGTCGGCCTCGGTGACGTCGGCCAGCAGCAGCCGCCCGTACGAGGTGAGCGCGCCGAGCCCGGTCACGCCGAGCTGGGCCGCCTCGGCCAGCACCTCCCGGTGCGCACTCTCCCGGCCCCGGCTGCGCCGGGGCGCCCGCCAGTCCAGCAGCTCCAGCACCTCATCAGGGGTGGGCGCGGCGGCCGGCTCCAGGTCGGCCAGCACCCCGAGCACGGCCCGGCGGGCGGCCGGCGCGCCGGCCCGTTCCGCCTCGGCGGAGAGCACCGAGATCGGTCGGTCCCGGTCGTCCCGCTGCCCGACCAGGCCCACCTGGCGGGTCATGGTCAGCCAGGCCCGGGCCAGCTGCTCCCAGCGCTGGGCCAGCGAGCTGGCCCGCCACACCTCGTACCCGCCGGTCGGCAGCACCTGCTGGTCGCCGCCGTACCGGGTGGTGGCGCTGCCGGTCAGGTCCAGCTCGCCCAGCAGCCCGGCCGCGTACGCCACCTCGAAGAGCAGCGCGGTGAGCGCATCGTCCTGCCCGAGAGCCCGGGCCAGCCGGCGCAGGTCACGGACGCCGACGCCGCCGGAGCGGAGCATCGGGGCCGGCTCGGCGGCGAGGGATTCCAGCAGCGCCTCGGTGTGGCGTACCACCTCCATGGTCTGCCCGGCCCCGGCGGAGTCGACGGCCTTCGGCTCGCGCGGCGGGGTCGCCACGAGGGGCGGGCTGGTGCGCAGCGGCCCGAGCGGGCCGCTGTCCCGGCGCAGCAGCAGCCCCACCTCGCGGGGCAGCTCCACGGTGCCACCGCCCTTGCCACCCGACACCCGCACGAGCAACCGGTTGTCGACCAGCCAGCGGATCGGTGAGCCGGTCGGCGCGCCACCGTTGGTGGCGTCCGGGGGGAGGATGTCCTCCGCGCCGACCGCGGGCGCCTCGAGCGCACCCGGGGGCACGCTGCCGACCGGTGGCCCGGCCGCGAGCCGGTCCAGGATCGCCCGCGCGGAGGGGGGAGCGGCGAGCAGGGTCCGCCGCAGCTTCGCCGGGTCCGCGCAGAGGGCCGCCGTCCGCGGGTCCAGCTCCGCCGCCGGTCGGCCCAGGCCCGCCGGGTACGGGGACACCTCGTCCACGCCGCCCACCACGTGCAGGTCGTGCTCGGGGCCGTACAGCAGGAAGAGCGCGCGGAGCTTGTTCACCGCGCCGCGGACGGCGGTCGGGGCGGGCGGATGCGGGCCGGCGGTGGCCATGGCCAGGATCGCCTCGGTGGCGGTGCCCCCCTGTTCGGGGTCCCGGGTGAGCCGGGCGGCGTCGAGCATCTGGAGGGTGAACTGGTCCAGCCCGTCGAGGGCGCGGGCCACGGAGACCCGGGACTGGGCGCGAGTGGCCAGCGCGGAGACGTCGGCCGGTACCGGCACGACGAGGTCCGGCCGCAGTTGGAGCAGGGCGGCGAGGGACTCGTCGGGGAGCGTCCGCAGCTGGTCGGCGAGTGAGGTGGTCATCGTCGTTCCACGCTAGCCCGGCCGAGGGCCGTCCCGCCCCTCGGACGTCCGGCTCGGCCGGGGTTGGGTGGGTAGGTACGTTGGCGGCATGCCCCCACTGATGGTCGGATTCGACCTCGACATGACTTTGGTCGACTCGCGCCCCGGTATCGCGGCGGCCTACCGGGCCCTGACCGCGCAGACGGGGGTGTACGTGGATGCCGATGCGGCGGTGTCCCGGCTGGGCCCGCCGCTGCGTACCGAGATCGCCCGCTGGTTCCCACCAGAGCGGGTGGAGGCGGCGGTGACCGCGTACCGGGAGCTCTATCCGGCGTACGCGATCACACCGACCCTGCCGATGCCCGGCGCGCAGGCGGCGATCGAGGCCGTGCACGCGCGCGGCGGCCGGGTCATGGTGGTGACCTCGAAGATCGGCCGGCTGGCGAAGCTGCACCTGGACCACCTCGGCCTGGCGGTCGACGAGCTGGCCGGGGACCTGTTCGCGGAGGAGAAGGCGACCGCGCTGCGGGAGCACGGGGCCACCCTGTACGTCGGGGACCACGTGGCGGACATGGTGGCGGCGGGCGCGGCGGAGATCCCGGGAGTGGGCGTGGCGACCGGACCGTGCACCGCGGACGAGCTGAGGGCCGCCGGTGCACACCTGGTGCTGGACGATCTCGGTGGATTCTCGGGGGCGCTGGACCGGATCATCGGGCTAGCCTTGGAGGGGTAGACATCTCGAGCGAAGCAGGGGTTTTCAGGTGCCGACGGGTCGAGTGAAGTGGTATGACGCGGCCAAGGGTTACGGGTTCGTCACCAGTGACGAGGGTGGCGACGTGTTCCTGCCCAAGGGCGCGCTGCCGGCGGGCGTCAGCGACCTGAAGGGTGGTCAGCGGGTCGACTTCAGCGTGGTCGACAGCCGCCGGGGTGCCCAGGCGATGGGGGTCAAGCTGCTGGAGGCGCCGCCGTCCGTGGCGGAGCTACGTCGCCGGCCGGCCGAGGAGCTGCACGGCCTGGTCGAGGACATGATCAAGGTGCTGGAGGCGAGGGTCCAGCCGGACCTGCGCCGGGGCCGTTTCCCCGACAAGAAGACCGCGCAGAAGGTCGCTCAGCTGGTCCACGCGGTCGCCCGCGAGCTGGAGGTCTGAGGGACGAGCCCGGCGTCGGTGGCCCGGCCCAGCAGCGCCTCCACGGCGGCGAAGCCGGCCTCTCCCAGGTCGGCGGTGAACTCGTTGACGTAGAGGCCGATGTGCCGGTCCACCACGTCGGGCTCCATCTCCTGCGCGTGCGAGAGCACGTACTCCCGGCTGGCCTCCGGGTCGGCCCACGCCTGACGTACCGACTCGCGGATCCAGCCGGCCGCCTCGACCGGGTCGACCGCGCCCTTACGGGCCAGGATCGCGCCGAGCGGGATCGGCAGGCCGGTGTCGCCCTCCCACCACTCGCCGAGGTCGACCAGGGCGGTCAGCCCGTGCCGCGGATAGGTGAACCGGGCCTCGTGGATCACCAGCCCGGCGTCGTACCGGCCGGCGGCCACGCCCGGCATGATCTCGTGGAACGGCACCACCACGATCCGCGCCGGCGGCTGCTCCGCCGACCAGAGCCGGAAGAGCAGGTACGCCGTGGTCCGCTCGCCGGGCACCGCCACGGTCGCGCCGGTGAGGTCGGTCCGGTCGCCCCGGGTCAGCACGAGCGGCCCGCAGCCGCGCCCGAGCGCCCCGCCGCACGGCAGCAGGTGGTAGTCGTCCAGCAGCCACGGCAGCGCCGCGTAACTCACCTTGACCAGGTCGAACGCCCCACGCTCGGCGGCCGTGTTGGTGACGTCCACGTCGGCGTAGGTCACCTCGATCGGCGGGGCGCCGGGCACCCGCCCGTGCACCAGGGCGTCGAACACGAACGTGTCGTTGGGGCAGGGCGAGATCGCGAGAGAGAGCGCCACACCCCCACGCTAGCCCCGGCCCCGTCCTGACCTTTCACTCCGGGCCACCGGATGTGACCCGGGCGGCCCGGTCCGGTCCTGAAGGTCGGTGCGCCCGCTGAGGTTCGGTGCTGCGCCGCTCGCTCCCGCCGCGGTGTCGCTCCTGCCGGGCGTGGCTCCTGCCGGGCGTGGCTCCTGCCGGGCGTGGCTCCTGCCGGGCGTAGTTCCCGCCGGGCGTCGCTCCTGGTGCCGGAGTCCCTCAGCGCGCGCTTTGGAGCTGATGTCGTAAACGAATCGGCTGTCGGACGCAGGCGGCAAGTCGCCTGCGGCTCGTGCTCGCACCTGGGCTCGCGGTTCACATTCGCCGGTCGCGCTGGCCGCCTGCACTGGCCGGTCGTGCCGGTCAGTCGTGCTGGCCGGTCGTGCTGGTCGGTCGTGCTGGCGGGTCGTGCTGGCTGCCCGTGCTGGTCGGTCGTGCTGGCGGGTCGTGCTGGCTCGTGCTGGCCGGTCGTGCTGGCCGCCCGTGCTGGCCGGTCGTGCTGCCCGCCGGTGCTGGTCGCCCGTGCTGGCCGCCTGCGGCAGATGGCGCCCGGCGCAGCCGATATCACAAACGATTCAGCTCCAAAGCGTCGTGCCGTCCACACCCCTGCGCGCGCGGAGCCGAGTTATCCACAGGGTTTTCCACAGGCTGACGGTGCCTGTTGAAGGTTGTGTCGTCAGGCTGAAGCATCGTGGTGTGGCTGACCTGACTCCGGGGATCGACCGGGCGACAGATCTGGGTGACGTGCTCCGACGGCTGCGCCGGAGGGCGGATTTGAGCCAGCGGGAGCTGGCCGAGCTGGCCGGCGTCCCGCAGCCGACGTTGGCCCGGATCGAGTCGGGCCGTGCCACCGACCCGAGGTTCCGGACAGTGGAGCGGCTCGTCCGGGCGGCGGGCGGTGACCTTCGGGTCGGCCTCGTGGGCGATGAGCCCGGCGAGCGGCCCCACTCCGGCCTGCCGGCGGCGGTGCCGCACGACGACCTGCGGGACGAGTCGGGGCGTCGTTATCCGGCGCACCTGGACGTGTGGGAGGTGCGGGAACCGAGGGACTGGCCCGGAGCCTGGTGGGCGGAGTGGTACAACCTGCCCCCGGAACGGTGGCCCCGGCCGGTGCCACTGGCGACGTACGAGCTGAGCCGGGTCTACCGGGACCAACGGCGCCAGCGAGAGCAGGTGCGCGGCGCGGTGGTGGTGCGGCGGGTGACCGGGGGTGGGCTGCCGGCGACCTCGTGGCGGTTCGTGGCCGAGCTGCCCGGCGGTGAGCTGGTCGGCGAGCTGCGGGCCCACGAGCAGAGTCCGCACCTGCGATGGGGCGGCGACGAGCGGGACTGGGAGCGCGAGGTCGTGCTCGACGACGTCCTGGTGGCCGCCGAACATCGGCGGCTGGGCATCGGGCGCCGGCTGGTGGGGGCGTTGGTCACACAATTGGACGAGGCCGGGATCCGGACCGCCCGCGTGCTGACCGAGCAGCACGGGATGGCCTTTCTGACCGCGTGCGGATTCGCGGTGACGGCGCCCCGTCCGGCGGCGCTGCAGCTGGTCAGGCCGGTCAGGCCGGTCGGGCCGATCAGGCCGGTCGGGCCGGTCGGGCCGGTCGGGCTGGTCGGGCCGGTCGGGCCGGTCGGGCCGGTCAGCGCAGGGCCGCCGCCGCTTCGGTGAGAGCGGCGAAGGCCTTCCTCATCCGCCAGGCGCCCCGGTCCCGCGGTCCGATCGGGTTCGACACCGTGCGGAGCTCGGCGAAGGGCAGGCCGGCCTGCGCGGCGGCGACGGCGACGCCGTACCCCTCCATGGCCTCGGCCACCGCGTCAGGGTGCCGGGCGGCCAACGCCTCGGTGCTCGCGGCCGTGCCCGTCACCGTGTTGACCGTGAGCACCGCGCCGACCGTCGCCGCCGGCAGCGCCGCGCGCAGGGCGCCGAGCAGGCCGGGGTCGGCGGGGACGGCCACGGCGCCGCCCAGCAGCTCCGGCGGCATGCCGAGCTCGTCGACCGGGATGAAGCCGTCCGGTGACTCCGCGCCCAGGTCCGCCGCCACGCTGCGGGTGGCCAGCACTGTGCCGCCGATCGGCACCCGACCGGCGAAGCCGCCGGCGATGCCCGCGCTCACCACCGCCCGGTACGGCCGCCCGGCCGCCTCGGCCAGCGCGAGCAGTCGGGCGGTGGCGGCGCCCGCGACGGCCGGACCCACCCCGACCGGGGTGACGGTCACGGTGGGATCGGTGAGGCCCGCCCGGATCGCCTCCGCCTCGGCGGGCACGGCGGTCACCACCAGCAGGCCGGTCACCCGATCGGTCCGCGCGGTTCCCGCCGGTTCTCGTCCTCGGCCCCGCCCGGACCGCCGACCGAGGAGGACGGGCGGTAGATGTGGTAGCCCGGCGGCGCCAGCCCCTCGTCGTCGACCGGTGCCGGCGTGCCGTTCTGGGAGGGGGCGGGCGAGGTGGGCGTGGGGTCGGCGAAGTCGGCCGCTTCGTCCGTCTTGAGCTGGTCGTTCTGCTCGGCGGCCAGTTCGTCGTCGCCGAGCGGCCGGCCGATCAGTCGCTCGTCGCGCAGCCGCCCGGCGACCAGCAGCCCGCGCACGGCCACCAGGGTCGCGACCCCGGCCGCCACCGCGACCCCGATCCGGCCGGTGAACGGCACCAGGCCGAGCCCGCCGCCGGCCACGAAGGCGAGCATCAGCGCGGTCTCCGAGTGGGCGAAGGAGCTCGCCCGCAGCCGCTCCGGGATCCGCTCCTGGATCGACGCGTCCACGGCCAGCTTGGAGATCCCGCTGATCAGGGCGGCCACCAGGCAGAGCAGTGCCACCATGGGCAGGGAGAACTTCAGCGCGGCGAGCACCGCCACGCCGGCCACGATGATCGTGCCGCTGGACTGGATCGCGGCCGGCCGGTGGATGCGCAGTCGGGTACCGACCGCGGTGGCCAGGAAGCTGCCCACCACCAGGGCGCCGCCGACCAGGCCCAGCGCGGCCTGGCCCCCCAGGGTGCGGCCGAAGAAGTCGGTGGTCAGGTCGCCCGCCTTGATGGCGAAGGCGAGGAAGAGCAGCAGGAAGCCGTACAACCCGCGCAGGGCCGCCGCCCCGATCAGCGTGGCGATCACCAGCCGGCCCGCCGGGCGGCCCCGGCCCAGCGGCCGCTCCCCGTCCCGCCGGCGCAACGCCCGCAGCGGCTGCGGCACCCGCTCCGGCGGCTCCGAGTCGGCGCGCGGCGGCAGGCGCAGCGAGATCACCATGCCGATCAGGAAGATCAGCGAGGCGACCCGGAGCGGCCACTGCGCCCCGAACCAGAACGCGGCCAGTCCGATCGGCGCCACCAGCGCCCCGGCCACCGTGCCGTAGACGCTGGCCCGGGCACCGACCTGGGAGAGCCCGATCCCCTCCGGCAGCAGCCGGGGCACGGCCGCCGAGCGGGCCACCCCGTACGCGCGGGAGAGGGCGAGCACGCCGAACGCCGCCGGGTACAGACCGAAGCTGCCGATGTAGTCGGAGATCAACCAGGCGAGGAAGGCTCGGCCCAGCATCGTCGCGGCCAGCGCGTACCGGCGGCCGTGCCGGAAGTGGTCGAGCAGCGGCCCGACCACCGGCGCCAGCATGGCGAACGGCACCATCGTCACGAGCAGGTAGAGCGCCACCTTGTTGCGGGCCTCGCCGAGCGGCACCTCGAAGAAGATCGTCCCGGCCAGGCCGATCGCAATGAGGGTGTCCCCGGCGCAGGAGAGGGCGTGCAGGTCGAAGAGGCGGACCATGCCCACCTCGTTGCCGGCGCTGCGGGCCCGGGCCCGCCCGGCCCGGCGGGTCATCCAGCGTCCGCCGGTGACCGAGCCGCGCACCAGCAGGCGGGTGGCGCGGATGCCCGTGCCGACGGTCCGCCCGAGGACGGACCGCCCGGAGCGGGAGGACAGCGGCATGTCCACCATCCTCGCCCATCTGATCCACGTGTGCCGCACCACCCGGTGACAACTACTCCGGGGAGTGCCTGTCATTCGGCCGTGGGCATGGGGAACAATGGGCGAGTGACCAGGCCCGCCTCCGCCCGTGCCGCCCGCCTCGACCAGGTCTGCGCCGCCGCCGTCGAGGTGGCCCGCGCCGGCATCACCGAGGTGGACCCCGCCGACATCGGCGACCACCTGCAGGCCGTCGCCGAAGGCGATCGGCTCGTCACGCACTATTTCGAGTGCCGGCTGGCCGGCTACCGCGGCTGGCGGTGGGCCGTCACGGTGACCCGGGTCCCCCGCAGCCGGACCGTCACCATCTGCGAGACCGTCCTGTTGCCCGGCCCCGACGCGCTGCTCGCCCCGGGTTGGCTGCCCTGGCAGGAGCGGCTCAAGCCGGGCGACCTCGGCCCCGGCGACCTGCTGCCCACCCCGGCCGACGACGAGCGGCTCGCCCCGGGCTACCTGCTCTCCGACGACCCCGCCGTGGAGGAGACCGCCTGGGAGCTCGGCCTGGGCCGGGCCCGGGTGCTGTCCCGGGAGGGCCGCACCGAGGCCGCCCAGCGCTGGTACGACGGCGACCACGGCCCGTCCGCCCCGATCTCGATGGCCGCGCCGGCCGCCGCCCGGTGTGGCACCTGCGGGTTCTACCTGCCGCTCGCCGGCGCGCTGCGGCAGTCCTTCGGCGCCTGCGGCAACTTCTACGCGCCGGACGACGGCCGGGTGGTGAGCGCCGACCACGGCTGCGGTGCCCACTCCGAGACGCTGGTCGAGGCGACCGAGACCCCGGTCGACGAGCTGCCCACGATCTACGACGACAGCGCGGTCGAGGCCATGTCGGTCAGCCGGGCCCCGGGCTCGGTGGAGTCCGCCGAGCCGGCGGAGCCGTACGGCCACCCCTGACCGGTCAGCCCTGACCGGTCAGCCCTGCCGGGCGGCCTCCCGGCGGCGGCGCCGGTTGGCGTCGTGCCGCATCATCACCGCGAGACCGGGGAAGCCCCACAGGAAGCCGGCCAGGCAGGTCCAGAGCCAGTTCTGGTGCCCGTGCTCGGTGAGCCAACCGCGGCAGAAGATCAGCAGGAACAGCCCGACCAGCGCCCAGACGGCCAGCCCGGCGACGGCGATGGGGACCATCGGGGGGTCGAGCGGCTCGGGCCGCGGCGGTTGCTCTTCTGGCACGGGGAAAGGGTACGCGATCGACCTTTCCCGCCGGCCGGTGATCTGGGACGATGGCGCGTTCGACAAACCTCCTGGTGAGCCTGGTCATATCGCATGTCGTTAGCCAGGCTCATTAGTTAAGCTAACGATTGTGACGGAGCGGACGGTGACGGCGAAACGCGTGCCACCGGCGCAGCTGGCCCCTCAGCTGCGTGATGCGATCACCCGGTTCAACCGGCGGGTCCGACGGGCCCGACCGGTCGGCGACCTGACGGTCACCCAGCTCTCCGCGCTCACCAGCCTCAAGCTGGCGGGTGCGCTGACGCCTCGGGAACTGGCCGACATCGAGCGGGTGCAGCCGCCGACGATGACCAAGATCGTCGCAAAGTTGGAGGAGCGCGGCCTCGTGCAGCGCACCCCCCATCCGACCGACGGTCGGCAGGTCATCCTGGCGGCGACCGCGGGGGGACTTGCGGTGCTCGACCAGTTCGAGCGGGCCCGCAACGAGTGGCTGGCCAGCCGGCTGGCCGCGCTCACCGAGGAGGAACGCGACACGCTGCGGCGGGCCGCGGAGATCCTCCAGCAGCTCGCTCGCGCCTGAGGCCGCCCGCGTCGTGCGGTCCGCCCCGTCCATGGTGGATGAGGCGTACCCGAACGCGAGGAGGCGCACCAAGAGTGCGGTCGAAGCTGAGCACGATGTTCCAGTCCCTACGAGTCCGCAACTACCGACTCTTCGCCACCGGACAGCTGATCAAACTGATCGGCGTCTGGATGATGTTCATCGCCCAGGACTGGCTCGTCCTCGAGCTCTCCCACAACTCCGCGACCGCGCTCGGCGTGGTCACCGCGCTGCAGTTCACCCCCGTACTGCTCCTTACCCTGCTCTCCGGCCGCCTCGCCGACCGGTACGACAAGCGGATGCTGCTCTTCGTCGCCAACGCCTTCTGGACGGTGCTGGCGCTGGTGATGAGCATCCTGGTGCTCACCGGGCTGGTGCAGCTCTGGCACGTCTTCACGTTCGCCGCCCTGCTGGGCGTGGCCAACGCGGTGGAGACCCCGGTCCGGCAGGCCTTCGTCTCCGAGTTGGTCGGCATGCCGTTGCTGCCCAACGCGCTCTCGCTCAACGCGGCCACCTTCAACTCGGCCCGGATCATCGGCCCCGCCGTCGCCGGCCTGGCCATCGCCGCCTTCGACGTCGGCCCGGTCTTCTTCTTCACCGCGCTCAGCTCGATCGCCCCGCTGGTCAACGTGGTCCGGATGCGCCCGACCGAGCTGCACCGCAAGGACCTGCCGCCGGTCGGCGAACGCGACCAGGCGAAGGTGGTCGACGGGCTGCGCTACGTGTGGCGCCGCGCCGACCTGCTGCTGCCGATGGTGCTCATGTCGGTGGTCGGCATGACCTTGTTCAACTTCCAGCTCACCCTCGCCGCGCTGGCCAAGACCGTGTTCCACACCGGTGCGGCCTCGTTCGGCCTGTTCAGCACCGCGCTGGCGACGGGTGCGCTGGTCGGAGCGCTGGCCGGTACCGGGCGGCGCAGCCGTCCGTCGGTCTGGCTGGTGCTCGGCGCGGCGGTCGGCTGTGCCAGCTTCGGCACCCTGGTCGGGCTCGCCTCGGCGTACTGGCTGGTGGTGGCGCTGCTGATGCCGACCGGGTTCTTCATGGTCTTCTTCGCTCAGGCGGCCAACCAGCGGGTGCAGCTCGGCGTCGACGCGGCCTTCCGCGGCCGGGTGATGGCGCTGTGGGTGCTGGTGTTCCTGGGCACCAACCCGGTGGGTGCGCCGATCATCGGCTGGGTGGCCGAGACCTTCGGCGCCGGGGCCAGCATCTGGGTCGGCGGGCTGATCTCGCTGGCCGCCGCGCTGCTCGCGCTCACCTGGCAGTTGCGCCGCTCCGGCGCCCGGCTCCGGATGCGGGTGCTGCCCCTGCCGCGGTTCTACGTGGTGTCGCCCACCGCCGAGTGACCTCGGGGATTCGCCCCGGACAGACCGGTTCCCGTTGCGGGTGCCGGTCTTTCCGCATGCATTCGCGTCCGGATACCGGCAATCGGGTGGCGGGCGGTCACGGCGGGGCTTAGCGTCGATGCGTGGGAGTAGGGCGGGGTCTGCTGCTGGCGTTGGCGATTCTCGCCGTCTGCTGCCTGCCGGCCGCGTTCGCGCTGATCTTCTGCGCCGACGAGATCATCGATCGGGTGGCCTGCCGGTGGGCCGAGTGGCGGGAGCAGCGGCGCGAGCGGCGCACCATCGCCCGGCTGGACCGGGCCATCGAGGCGGACGCGCTCACCCGCGACATCGACCTCACCGGGTTCGACCGGGCCGGCCGGCGCCCGCTGGAACAGCTCGCCGCCGACCTGCGCCGGCTCGGCGGTCACCGGCTCGCCGCCGCCGACCGCTCGGTGGTCTGGCACGGCGCGGTCATCGATGCGTACGACGAACGGCTGCGGGCCGCCTGCGGGGCGCTGGGCATTCCCGAGCACCTGGCCGAGCTGGACGGCGTGGACCGGGAGATCGAGCGGGTCCGGGTGGAAGGGCTGCTGCACGCCGCCGGCATCGCCCTGCCCACCGCGCGGCCCGGCGACCGGCAGCGGCACCGCTGAACGGTGCGACTCTTCGTCGCGGTCTATCCGCCCCGGCTGGCGGTCGACGACCTGACCGCCCAGGTGGCCCGGCTCCGGGTGGGCGCCGCCTCCGTCGCCGGGATCAACGTCCGGCTGGCCGACCCGGCCCACGCCCACCTCACCCTCGCCTTCCTCGGTGACGTCGAGGAGGGGCGGCTGGTGGAGGTGGAGAGCGCGCTCGGCCTGGCCGCCGAGACGTTCCGGGACGGGCGGGACAGCTCCCCCCGGCTCCGCCTCGGTGGCGGAGGCAGCTTCGGGCGGGGCCGGTTCACGGTGCTCTGGGTGGACGTCCAGGGTGATGTCTTGGCGCTGGCGACGCTGGCCCGGCTGATCCGGTTCGGACTGCGTCGGGCCCGGTTGCCGCACGACGAGAAGCCGTTCCGGGCGCACCTGACCGTCGCCCGCCCCGGCGACCGGATCGACCGCGCCGATGTCCTCGCCGACCGGGAGGCCCTGCACGACTACCTCGGCCCGGAGTGGCCGGCCGCCGAGCTGGTCCTGGTCCGCAGCCACCCGGGCCCCCACCCCACCTACCACCGCCTCGCCGCCTGGCCCCTCTAACCACCCACCCCACCCCGGGGCTCCCTGCCCTCCCAACGCGCGATCTTGCAGTTAGGGCCCGGGCAAAAAGGGCAAATGACGCGAATCAGGGGCACAAAACTGCAAGATCGGCGCGGCGTGGGGGTGGGGGGACGGGGAGGGAGGGTTACCAGGCCCAGGCTTCGGGGCCGGGGCCGCCGTTGCCGATCGGGGGGAAGAGGTCGTCGAGGCGCTTCTGGGGCGCCTCGTCGAGGTCTACGGTCAGGGCACCTAGGCTGCGGTCGAGCTGGTCCAGGGTGCGGGGGCCGATGATCGGGGCGGTGACTCCGGGGCGGGAGAGCAGCCAGGCCAGCGCGACGTCGGCCGGGTCGTGGCCGAGGTCGGCGCAGAGCTTCTCGTACGCCTCGATGGTGGGCCGGTGCTCGGCGAGCGCGTCGGCGGCCCGGCCGCTGGTGCCCCGCGCGGCGCCGCCCTCGGCCATCTTCCGCAGCACCCCGGCGAGCAGCCCGCCGTGCAGCGGCGACCAGGGAATGATGCCCAGCCCGTAGTGCTGCGCGGCGGGAATCACCTCCAGCTCGACGTGCCGGGTCATCAGGTTGTAGATGGACTGCTCGGAAACGAGGCCGAGGAAGTTGCGCCGGCCCGCCGCCGCCTGCGCCTGCGCGATGTGCCAACCGGCGAAGTTGGACGATCCAACGTAGAGGACCTTGCCCTGGGCGACCAGGGTCTCCATCGCCTGCCAGATCTCCTCCCACGGTGTGGTTCGGGAGACGTGGTGCATCTGGTATAGGTCGATGGTGTCGGTCTGCAACCGGCGTAGCGACTCCTCGCAGGCCCGGATGATGTGCCGGGCGCTCAGGCCCTGGTCGTTGGGCCAGTCGCCCATCTTGCCGTAGACCTTGGTGGCCAGCACGACCTTGTCGCGACGGCCGCCGCCCTGGGCGAACCAGCGGCCGATGATCTGCTCGGTGACGCCCTCACCGAGCTGCCAGCCGTAGACGTTCGCGGTGTCGAAGAAGTTGATCCCGTGTTCCAGCGCCCGGTCCATGATGGCGAAGCTGTCCGGCTCACTGGTCTGCGGCCCGAAGTTCATGGTGCCGAGGCAGAGCCGGCTCACCGAGAGACCGGTGCGTCCTAGGTTTGTGTACTCCATCGGTCCACCCTGGCACGCGCGGACTTAGAGTGCCTCGCGCTGCCAGGGTGACCGCTGGATCAGGATGACTCGCGGGCCGCCGGGCCGCTGCCGAAGAGCACGTCGTCCCAGCTCGGCAGCCGCTTGCGTGGCTTGCCCGAGGCGTCCGTCGACTCGGTGCCGCCAGCGGCCGCCGCCGCGCCCGTGCGTCGGGGCCGCAGCACCGCCAGCGACGGTACGGCCGGGACCTCCTTCGGCGCGTCCGAGTCGTCGTCGAACGCCGAACCCTGGCCGCCGCCGAGCAGCGCCGCCGCGCCGCCGCCGACTGCCCGCTGCCGGGGCGCGTCCTGAGCGGCCGGTGAACGGGGGTCGAGCCCGCGCCCGGAGGTGCCGCCGAGCGGCCGGTCCAGCGAGGCGAGCAGCGCGTCCCGCCCGGCCCGGATCGGGTCCCGACCCGGACGGGCGTGCTCGGCGGCTGCCGGCAGGCCGTGCCCGCCGCGGCTGGGCTCGCCGCGCGACGGGCCGGGCAGCGCGTGGCCGCCCCGCTCGGCCGCCGGCTCCTGGCCGAGGATCGGGGTGGGGCGCTCGGCGCACAGGTACTGCGCCATGTCGTCGTGCGGCGTGACGTTCTGCCGGAGCTTGTCGAGATCCCAGACCGCCTGCGCGGTGGCCTTGCCCGACGGCCAGGTGGCGATGATCCGCCAGGTGCCGTCGTCGCGCCGGTACGCGTCCCAGGAGATCTTCTCGGTGTCGATGCCGTGCTGGGCCAGCCGGCCGTTGACCACCTCGGCCAGCGGGGTCGGCTTCTCCGCGCCCTTCAGCCGGGTGCGGCGGGCGTGCTGGGCGAGCATGGCCCGCTCCTGGAGCACCGGGCCGGCATAGCGCAGGACGCGGTCGACCGGCACGCCGGCGATCCGGGCGACGTCCTCAGCGGACTCACCGGAGCGGATCTTGGCCTGGATGTCCCGCGGAGAGAGCGACGGCATCGGGTCGGCGGCGGTCGGCACCACCGCGAGGGGGGCCGCACCGGGCTCGGCGTGCAGCGCCGAGGCGATGCGTTCGTCGATGGGGAGGGCGAGCAGGCGCCCGACCTCGTCGGCGAGCACCAGAGCCTGGCCGTCCTCGGAGAGGGCGACGAAGCGTACTGGGCGCATGGCGTTGCCTCCGTCCCGCTTCGCTGGCCGTCACGCCACGAGCCGGCCACCCGGGCGTCTCGAACCACCGTACGCTCATCTACCCGGAGGTGGGGGATGCGACACCCCGGCATGTCGCGACTGAGCTGGGGCGATGATCACGGTGGGTGGTCGCAGGAGCCCCGGCGGCCACCCACCGTGACGGCGTCGTCAGAGTCGCTCGACCACGTAGTCGATGGAGGCGGTCAGCGCCTCCACGTCGGCCGGCTCGACGGCCGGGAAGAGCGCGACCCGGAGCTGGTTGCGCCCCAGCTTCCGGTACGGCTCGGTGTCGACGATGCCGTTGGCGCGCAGCGCCCTGGCGATCGCCGAGGCGTCCACCTCGTCGGCGAAGTCGATGGTGGCGACCACGTTGGAGCGCAGCGCCGGGTCGGCCACGAACGGGGTGGCCACCGCGGAACGCTCGGCCCAGCCGTACACGATGCCGGCGCTCTCCGCGGTCCGCTTGGCCGCCCAGGACAGGCCGCCCTGCCCGTTCATCCAGTCGGTCTGCTCGGCCGCCAGGAAGATGGTGGCCAGCGCGGGCGTGTTGTACGTCTGCTCCAGCCGCGAGTTGTCGATCGCGGTGACCAGGTCCAGGAAGGCCGGGATGTAGCGGCCGGAGGACTTGATCTCGGCCGCCCGGGCCAGCGCGGCCGGCGACATCAGGGCCAGCCAGAGGCCGCCGTCCGAGCCGAAGCACTTCTGCGGGGCGAAGTAGTAGACGTCGGTCTCGCCGACGTTGACGTCCAGGCCGCCGGCCCCGGAGGTGGCGTCGACCAGCAGCAGGGAACCCTCGTCGGCGCCGGCCACCCGGCTGATCGGCACGGCCACGCCGGTGGAGGTCTCGTTGTGCGGGGTGGCGTAGACGTCCACCCCGGCCTCGGCGACCAGGGTCGGCGCGGTGCCCGGCTCGGCCTTGCGGACGGTCGGCTCGCCCAGGAACGGCGCATCGGAGACCGACTTGGCGAACTTGGCGCCGAACTCGCCGAAGCTGGCGAACTGGGCCCGGTCGCGGACCAGGCCGAAGGTGGCGACCTCCCAGAACGCGGTGGTGCCGCCGTTGCCGATCACCACCTCGTAACCCTCGGGAAGGGCGAAGAACTCGGCGATGCCGCGGCGGAGCCGGGCCACCTGGTCGCGGACGGTCTTCTGCCGGTGCGAGGTGCCCAGGTAGCTGGTGGCCACGTCGGCAAGAGCGGAGACCGCCGCCGGGCGGACCTTGGACGGCCCGCAGCCGAACCGCCCGTCGGCGGGCTTGATGTCGTCGGGAATCCGGATGATCGGTGCGTCAGCCACGGTGGTCGAGATCCTTCCGCAGGGGCGAGGGCGGGCCCGTTCAGCGGACACGGATCGACGGCCGACATGCGCGGGGCGCGGCGCGACCGGGATCCGGCCCGGTCCGGCGACACTGCCGGCCTTCATCCTCGCACCCTGGCCGGTCCGGTCGACGGCTGGTCCCGCGGGCTGGGGTGAGGCGTGCGCCACAGGAACGCGGGAAGGGCCCCGTCCGTGCGGACGGGGCCCTTCGGCGGGTACGCGGATCAGACGCCGTGCGGGATGGCGTTCCAACCCTCGACCTGCTGCGGCTTGCGGGTGCCCGGGCCGACGTAGCGGGCCGACGGGCGGACCAGCCGCTGGAGCTTCTTCTGCTCCAGGATGTGCGCGGACCAGCCGCCCATCCGGGCGCAGGTGAACATCGAGGTGAACATGTGCGCCGGCACCTCGGCGAAGTCCAGCACCACGGCCGACCAGAACTCGACGTTGGTGGCGAGCACCCGGTCGGGGCGGCGGGCCTGGAGCTCGGCCAGGGCGGCCTTCTCCAGCGCCTCGGCGACCTCGAAGCGGGGGGCGCCCAGCTCCTTGGCGGTGCGGCGCAGCACGCGGGCGCGCGGGTCCTCGGCCCGGTAGACCCGGTGGCCGAAGCCCATCAGCCGCTCGCCGCGGTCGAGGACGCCCTTGACGTACCCCTCGGCGTCGCCGCTGCGCTCGACGGCCTCCAGCATGGTGAGCACCCGGGACGGCGCCCCGCCGTGCAGCGGGCCGGAGAGGGCGCCGATGCCGGAGGAGATGCAGGCCGCGGCGTCGGCGCCGGTGGAGGCGACGATCCGGGCGGTGAAGGTGGAGGCGTTCAGGCCGTGCTCGGCGGCCGAGATGAAGTACGCGTCGACGGCCTTGACGTGCCGCGGGTCGGGCTCACCCCGCCAGCGCTTCATGAACCGCTCGACGATGGTCTCCGCCTTGTCGATCTCCTTCTGCGGCACCGCCGGCAGGCCGAGGCCGCGGGCGGACTGGGCGACGAAGGAGAGCGCGGTGACCGAGACCCGGGCCAGGTCCTCGCGGGCCTGCTCCTCGGAGATGTCGAGCAGCTGGCTGAGCCCCCAGTACGGGGCCAGCATGGCGACCGCGGACTGCACGTCGACCCGGATGTCGCCGGAGTGCACCGGCACCGGGAACGGCTCGGCCGGCGGCAGGCCCGGGCCGAAGCGCCCGTCGACCAGCAGCGCCCAGACGTTGCCGAAGGAGACCTGGCCGATCAGATCCTCGATGTCGACGCCGCGATAGCGCAGCGCGCCGCCCTCCCGGTCCGGTTCGGCGATCTCGGTCTCGAAGGCTACGACGCCCTCCAGGCCCGGTTTGAAGTCGGACATGTCGTCTCCTGGCTTCCGGCTCGGTGCGCCCGAGCGGGCCGATCAGGCCCCGCACCTTAGGCGACCCTCAGGGATGTGTTCGTGACATCTTGCCTGCTGGGTAACCGAGTGCGCGACCCGCTGCGACTGTGCCGCACGCGACATCCCCGGCGGTGGACAAGCTCGCGCGCTCGGCCAGACTGGGCAATGGGCTCTGGCCAGCGTCTCAGGGACGCGGCCGGCCCGGCGAGGGGGACGAGGAACGTGACGGGCGACACAGCGGCTCCGGCGGCCATGCGTAACGAGTACACCGCCGACCAGGGCCTTTCCGAGGCCGACCTGGCGCCGGACTGGCACCGCCAGTTCGACCGCTGGTTCGCCGACGCGGTGGCGTACCCGCTTCCCGAGCCGAACGCCATGGTCGTCGGCACCGCCGACGCCACCGGGCGCCCCAGCGGCCGGACCGTCCTGCTCAAGGGGTACGACCCCGAGGGCTTCGTCTTCTACACCAACTACGGCTCGCGCAAGGGCGCCGAGGCGACCGCCAACCCGTGGGTCAGCCTGGTCTTCCCCTGGTTCGCGATGCAGCGCCAGGTGGTCGTCGCCGGGCGGGTGGAGCGGGTCGACCGGGCCGAGACCGAGGCGTACTTCGCCAGCCGCCCGCGCGGCTCCCAGCTCGGGGCCTGGGCGAGCACCCAGTCCCGGGTGATCCCGGACCGGACGGCGCTGGACGCCGCGTACGAGGCGGTGGCCGAGCGCTTCGCCGACGTCGAGCGGATACCGCCGCCGCCGCACTGGGGTGGCCTGCGGGTCCGCCCCGAGTCGGTGGAGTTCTGGCAGGGCCGGGCCAGTCGGCTGCACGACCGGTTGCGGTTCCGGCGTACCGAGGCGGGCGACTGGGTCATTGAGCGGCTGGCGCCGTGACGGGGGTGCAGGAGGCCCGGCCGCGCGGGGCGCGCCGCTGGGCGATCGACCTGAGCCCGCTGCGCGTGCCCGCGTACCGGCGGATCTGGCTCGGCGGCAGCATCGCCATGCTCGGCTTCCAGTTCACCGCGGTGGCCGTGCCGGTGGAGATGTACGCGCTGACCCGGGACTCGTTCTGGGTCGGGCTGCTGGGCGTGGCCGGGTTCCTGCCGCTGCTGGTGTTCGGGCTCTGGGGCGGTGCCGCGGCCGACGCCCGGGACCGGCGTGCCGTGCTGCTGGTCAGCCAGGTGGTGCTCTGGGCGTCGATGCTGGCGCTGCTGCTCCAGGCCGTGTTCCGGGTGGGCAGCCCGGTGCTGCTGCTGGCCCTGGTGGCGCTCCAGTCGGCGGGCTTCGCGATCAGCGGGGCGGCCCGCACCGCGAGCATTCCCCGGCTCGTCCCGGCACACCTGGTGCCGGCCGCCAGCACGCTGAACTTCACCACCTACACCGCCGCCTCGGTGGTCGGGCCGCTCTTCGCCGGGCTGATCTTCGCGACCTGGCAGCTGGGGGTGGCGCTGCCGATCGCGTACGGCCTGGACATGCTCTTCTTCAGCGCCGCGGTCTGGGCCACGGTCCGGATGCCGGCGCTGCCGCCGGAGCCGGATCCCGATGGCGACGGCTCACCGCGCCGGGCCGGGTTGGCCAGCATCGTCGACGGCCTCCGCTACCTGACCACCACGCCGGTGCTGCTGCTCTCCTTCGCCATCGACCTGATCGCGATGATCCTGGCGATGCCCCGGGCGCTCTTCCCCGAGGTGGCCCTGGAGCGCTTCGGCGGCGGCGCGGCGGTCGGCTGGCTGTACAGCGCGATCGCCATCGGGTCGATGCTCGGCGGACTCACCTCCGGCTGGATCGGGCGGCTGCGCCGGCAGGGCCTGGTGCTGGTGGTGGCCGTGGCCGGCTGGGGGCTGGCCGTCGCGGCGGCCGGGCTGGCCGGCCAGCTCTGGCTGATGGTGCTGCTGCTCGCGGTGGCCGGCGCGGCCGACCTGGTCAGCGCGGTGCTGCGGCAGTCGATCCTGCTGGTCTACGCGCCGGACCGGATGCGCGGCCGGCTCCAGGGAGTGAACACCGTGGTGATCGCCGGCGGCCCGCGCCTGGGCGACCTGCGGGCCGGCGCGATGGCCGGTGGCTTCGGCACCGGCGTCGCCTGGGTCGGCGGCGGCCTGGCCTCGGCGGCCCTCGCGGTGCTGCTGGTGGTGGCCTTCCCGGCCCTGCTCCGGTACCGGGCCGCCGCCGCGCCGGGTGCCGACCGGGAATGACCTGGGCGATCGTCGGGTGGGACGGGGCATCGGGCCTCAGCGGGGGACGGGGTGCGACCGACTAAGGTCGCCGGCATGGAGAACGCCGCGAACCGGTCACCATCTGGTGCACAGTGGACCATTGCCGCCGACGGCCACGAGGCGGTCATCGTCGAGGTCGGCGGTGGGCTGCGGACGTACCGGCACGACGGGGTGGACTACGTCGACGGGTACGCCGCGGACGAGCTCTGCCCCGGTTCGGCCGGGCAGGTGCTGGCACCCTGGCCGAACCGGATCCGGGACGGGGCGTACGCCTTCGGCGAGCGGTCGTTGCAGCTCGACCTGACCGAGCCGGCCCGACACAACGCCATCCACGGCCTGGTCAACTGGGTCCGCTGGCAGCTGCTCGAGCAGACCGCCGACGCGGTGACGGTCGGTTACGACCTGCCGCCGAGCCCGGGGTACCCGTGGCCGCTGCGGCTGCGCACCCGGTGGAGCGTGGGGCCGGCGGGGCTGCGCGTCGAGCACGAGGCCACCAACCTCGGCGGGGAGCCCTGCCCGTTCGGCTACTCCATGCACCCCTATCTCCAGCTGCCCGGGGTGGCGGTGGACGACCTGCGGATGCGGGTGCCGGGCCGGACCCGGGTGCTGCTGGACAGCCGGCTGCTGCCGGTCGGCGCCACCGCGGTGGCCGGCACCGAGTACGACTTCACCGAGCCCCGCGCGATCGGCGACGCGGTGCTCGACCTGGCCTTCGGCGACGTCATCCGGGATGCCGACGGTGGCTCGGCGGTGACCCTCGCCGCGCCGGACGGCTCGGCCGCCGTGCACATCTGGGCGGATCAGGAGTTCGGCTGGTGGCAGGTCTTCACCGGCGACACCCTCACCCGGGAGCGGCACCGCCGTTCGGTCGCGGTGGAGCCGATGACCTGCCCGGCGGACGCGTTCCGCTCCGGCAAGGACGTGATCGTGCTGAAGCCGGGCCAGGGCTGGCGGGGCGCCTGGGGCGTCCGGCCGGGCGGCTGAGCGGCGCGGGGCAGCGGCATGGAGTTCGCCGAGGTGGTCCGGCGTCGCCGGATGGTGCGCAACTACGACCCGGACCGTCCGGTCCCGCCCGACGTGGTGGACCGGCTGCTGGACCACGCGGTGCGGGCCCCGTCGGCGGGCTTCGCGCAGGGCTGGGGATTCCTGGTGCTGGAGGCGCCGGAGGACCGGGAGCGGTTCTGGACGGCGGCCACCCCGGGCGGTGGCGGCCGGGAGCGCTGGCTGGCCGGGATGCGCCGGGCCCCGCTGATCGTGGTGCCGCACGCGAACCGCTCGGCGTACCTGGAGCGGTATGCCGAGCCGGACAAGGGGTGGGCGGACCGCTCGGCCGACCGCTGGCCGGTGCCCTACTGGTACGTCGACACCGGCTTCGCGGCCCTGCTGATGCTGCTCACCGCGATCGACGAGGGGCTGGGCGCGTGCTTCTTCGGCATCCCGCCGGAGCGGCTCGCCAGCTACCGGGAGGCGTTCGGGGTGCCCGAGGCGTACCAGCCGATCGGCGCGGTGACGGTGGGCTACCGGGCGCCGGACCACCGGTCGGCGTCGCTGCGCCGGGGCCGCCGCCCGGCCGGCGAGGTGATCCGCCGGGGCCGGTGGAGTTGAGCGCGATTCGTCCGGTCGACCGAGGGTACCGGCGGTAGCGAAACCGACATGAGGGAGCAAAACGCGGTGTGGTGGCGGCGGCTAGGCTGGCACGGACATCACCGCCACGCCGCGCGGTGCCACGCCGTCGCCCGGCGCGGCGCCGGTGGCCGGCCGGGCCAGGGGGAGGGGAGCGTGCCGTGATCTTCAGAGCGGTCCGGGACGGGCGTCCCTACCCGGAGCACAACCTCACGCTCAAGCAGTGGGCGGAGATCCCGCCGCGTCCGCTGCGGCTTGATCAGCTCATCACCACCAAGCGGGAGCTGGCGCTGGACAAGCTCCTCGCCGAGGACTCCACCTTCTACGGCGACCTCTTCCCGCACGTGGTGCAGTGGAACGGCGGCCTCTATCTGGAGGACGGCCTGCACCGGGCGCTGCGCGCGGCGCTCCAGGGGCGCAACCAGATCCACGCCCGGGTGCTGGTGCTCGGCGGTCAGGCCGAGTGACGCCCGCCTGAAGAATCGTTAAGGTGGCCCCCATGAGCCCTCTCGACCTGCTGGACATCGACGCGTCGCTGGGCGAGGAGGAGCGGCAGATCCAGGCCGTCGTGCGCCAGCTCGTCGACGACCGGGTACGCCCGCACGTCGCCGGCTGGTACGAGGACGGCCAGGTGCCGGCCCGCGAGCTGGCCCGGGAGTTCGGCAAGCTCGGCCTGCTCGGCATGCACCTGACCGGGTACGGCTGCGCGGGCGCCTCCGCCGTCGCGTACGGGCTGGCCTGCCTGGAGCTGGAGGCCGGCGACTCCGGCATCCGCTCGCTGGTGTCGGTGCAGGGCTCGCTGGCCATGTACGCCATCTGGCGCTTCGGCAGCGAGGAGCAGAAGCAGCGCTGGCTGCCGGCGCTGGCGGCCGGCGAGGCGATCGGCTGCTTCGGGCTGACCGAGCCGGACCACGGCTCCGACCCGGCGTCGATGGCCACCCGGGCCCGCCGCGACGGCGACGACTGGATCCTCAGCGGCGCCAAGATGTGGATCACCAACGCGCCGATCGCCGACGTGGGGGTGATCTGGGCGCGCACCGACGAGGGCGTGCGGGGTTTCGCCGTACCGATGGACACGCCCGGGGTGACGGCTCGGGAGATCCGGCGCAAGATGTCGCTGCGTGCCTCGCTGACCGGCGAGATCGCCCTCGACGACGTCCGGCTGCCGGCGGACGCCCGGCTGCCCGAGGCGGTCGGGCTCAAGGCGCCGCTGAGCTGCCTGACCGAGGCCCGGCACGGCATCGTCTGGGGCGCGCTCGGCGCGGCCCGCGACTGCCTGGAGACCGCGCTGTCCTACGCGACCACCCGGACCCAGTTCGGCCGGCCGCTGGCCGGCTTCCAGCTCACCCAGGCCAAGCTCGCCGACATGGCCGTCGAGTGGAACAAGGGCCTGCTGCTCGCGCTGCACCTGGGCCGGCTCGCCGACGCCGGGAAGCTGCGCCCCGAGCAGGTCAGCGTCGGGAAGCTCAACAATGTCCGGGAGGCGCTCGCCATCGCCCGGGAGTGCCGGACGATCCTCGGCGCGAACGGCGTCTCCGGCGAGTACCCGGTGATGCGGCACGCCAACAACCTGGAGAGCGTGCTCACCTACGAGGGCACCTCGGAGATCCACCAGCTGGTCATCGGGCAGCGGTTGACCGGGCTTTCCGCGTTCGCCTGACCCGGGGGTTCACCCGTTCGGGTCGCTCGCCGAGCGGGTGTCGTACCGGGCACGTACCGTCATCATCAGTCGAGAAGTCTGACGAGGACGGTGAGGGCGATGGCCCGCGACGGTGGCATCAACGAGCCCACCAGGGAGTTTCCCGGTTACCCGACCGGCGACGACCTCCGGGCCCGGTCGGACGTCCCACCCGAGCCGGCGCCCGACGGCCGGCCGGCGCCCGGTGGGCCGGCCCGCGGCCTGCTCGGGGTGCTCGGCGCGGTCGCGCTGGCGGTGGTGGTGCTGCTCGGCGTGCAGGCCACCGGGATCCTGCCCGACTTCCGTAACCCGTTCGCCAAGGAGCAGACCGACCGCAGCCAGCCGCCACTGCTCAAGTCCATCCGCGACCTCAGCCGGTACGTGGCCGCCGAGGGCAACTTCCAGGTGGTCGTCGACCTCCAGAACGACCGGCAGAACGTGCCGGAGTTCCTGCTCAACGAGCGGACGCTCTTCGTCGGGGCCGGCAGCATCGAGGCGTACGTGGACTTCGCCAAGATCGCCGACGGGGCGGTGGTGGAGTCCGCCGACGGCAAGTCGGTGGAGATCAAGCTCCCCGCGCCGCAGCTCGGCGAGACCAACCTCGACCTGGAGAAGAGCTACGTCTTCGCCGAGCAGCGCGGCCTGCTCAACCGGCTGAACGACCTGGTGCAGGGCGACCCCAACCGGCAGCAGCAGGTGTACAAGCTGGCCGAGGAGCGGATCACCGCCGCCGCGCGGGACAGCGGGCTGAGCGCCCGCGCCGAGGAGAACACCCGCAAGATGCTGGAGGGGCTGCTCCGCTCGCTGGGCTACGAGAAGGTGACCGTCACCTACACCGCCCCCTGACCGGCAACGTCGCGGCGCCCGCCCCGGATCCCGGGACGGGCGCGTCGCGTTCGGGGCGATCAGTAGCGGGTGTCGTAGCGGTCCTCGTTCGGCATCAGGATCCACAGCACCAGGTAGACGATCACCTGCGTGCCGGGCAGCAGCAGCGACAGCAGGAACAACAGCCGGATCATGCCGGCCGACGTGCCGAACCGCTGCGCCAGGCCGGCGCAGACGCCAGCGAGCATGCGCCCCTGACGGGGTCGGACCAGTTTGCGACTCATCCTCGTACTCCACTCTGCGGCGGTCCGCCGCGCTGCACTCAACGGTAGGCAGGCGCGCCCACCGTGCCCTCGGTCCCGAGGAGGATCGGCGACCCGGGCACCCGTAGGTGCATACCCGCCGGGTCCACGCCGATGCGGGGCGCGGGGCCGTGCCGGAATGTGCCGGGTCGAGACCGGGGACGGGTGCGGGCGCGGACGCGGGGTGACCTGGGCGGAGTAGGCTGGCCGGTCGGGCGCCCACACCCCGGGCACCCTGCCAGCCGGCCCGGACCAGGGTCGGCACGACCGGGCCGGACTCCGCACAACGGGGTGCGACGGCGAGGAAAGTGCAGCCATGATCAGTGTTTTCGACCTCTTCAGCGTCGGCATCGGGCCGTCCAGCTCGCACACCGTCGGGCCGATGCGAGCGGCCCGGACCTTCGTCACCGGGCTCAAGGCGGACGGGCTCCTCGCCGACACCACCCGGGTGCAGGCCGAGCTGTTCGGCTCGCTCGGCGCGACCGGCCACGGCCACGGCAGCGACCGGGCGGTGCTGCTGGGCTTGGAGGGGGAGTCCCCGGAGACGGTCGACACCGACACGGTGGGGTCCCGGGTGGCGCGGATCCGCGCCGAGCGGCGGCTGAGCCTGCTCGGGGCCCAGGAGATCGACTTCGACCCGGACCGGGATCTGGTGCTGCACCGCCGCCGGTCGCTGCCGTACCACCCGAACGGGATGACCTTCGCCGCGTACGACTCTGCGGGCGAGCAGGTCCGCGCTCGGACGTACTACTCCGTGGGCGGCGGGTTCGTGGTCGACGAGGCGGCCGCCGGGGCGGACCGGATCATCCCGGACACCACCCGGGTGCGGTACCCGTTCCTCACCGGCGGTGAACTGCTGGCGGTCACCACCGCCACCGGCCTGTCGATCAGCGAGGTGATGCTCGCCAACGAGCTGTCCTGGCGTACCGAGGCAGAGGTGCGGGCCGGGCTGCTGGAGATCTGGCGGGTCATGCGGGAGTGCGTGGAGCGGGGCTGCGAGCGGGACGGCACCCTGCCGGGCGGGCTGAAGGTGCGGCGTCGGGCCGCGGAGCTGCGGCGCAGCCTGGAGGCGGAGACGGACTTTACCGATCCGTTGCGGGCGATGGACTGGGTCACCCTCTTCGCGCTGGCGGTGAACGAGGAGAACGCGGCCGGCGGCCGGGTGGTCACCGCGCCGACGAACGGGGCGGCCGGGATCATTCCGGCGGTGCTGCACTACTACACCCGGTTCGTACCGGGCGCCTCCGACGACGGGGTGGTCCGCTTCCTGCTGGCGGCGGGCGCGATCGGCGTGCTGTTCAAGGAGAACGCGTCGATCTCCGGCGCGGAGGTCGGCTGCCAGGGCGAGGTGGGTTCGGCCTGTTCGATGGCCGCCGCGGGGCTGGCCGAAGCGCTGGGTGGCACCCCGGAGCAGGTGGAGAACGCGGCCGAGATCGGCATGGAGCACAACCTCGGCCTCACCTGCGACCCGGTCGGTGGCCTGGTGCAGATCCCATGCATCGAGCGGAACGCGGTGGCTAGCATCAAGGCGATCACGGCCGCCCGGCTGGCGCTGCGCGGCGACGGGGTGCACGCCGTCTCGCTGGACAAGGTCATCAAGACCATGCGGGAGACGGGCGCCGACATGAAGGTCAAGTACAAGGAGACGGCGCGGGGCGGCCTGGCGGTCAACGTGATTGAATGCTGACCCCGGTGGGGTGAGCCCCGCGCGCCGCGGCCCGGAGGACGGCGACGACGAGCGAGGAGGGGCCGGTGACGTCAGGCGTCGGCGCGCTCTGGTCGGCCCGTAACTCGCTGCGCATCCTGGTGAAGCGGGACCTCGCGGTGAAGTACCAGCAGTCGGTCCTGGGCTACCTCTGGTCGCTGATCGAGCCGCTCGGCATGGGCGCGATCTACTGGTTCGTCTTCGGGGTGCTCTACTCCGGGGCCACCCGCCGCCACCTGGGCGACGCGGCGGAGTCGTACCCGCTGTTCCTGATCACCGGCATCTTCGCCTGGATGTGGGCCAGCTCGGCGCTCAACGAGGCGACGAACGCGCTGACCGGCCAGGCCCGGCTGATCACCACGATGAACGTACCCCGGCAGGTCTTCCCGATCGGCCGGGTCGCCGGCCGGTTCGCCGAGTACGCCGCCGGCCTGCCCATCCTGATCGCCATCGCCGCGGTCTACGCCGCGCACGGGAAGGTCCACCCGGGCTGGAGCCTGCTCGCCCTGCCGCTGGCCGTCGCGGTTCAGTTGGTCCTGCTGGTCGGGGTCGCGCTGCTGCTGTCGGCGTGGAACGTGCTGATGCGGGACATCGAGCGGTTCATGCGGCTGATCATCCGCGTGCTCTTCTACGCCACCCCGATCATCTACCCGCTGAGCCTGGTCCGGGACTCCGGCATGCCCACCTGGCTGAAGGTGACCTACGAGCTGAACCCGCTGGTCGGCATCTTCCAGCTGCACCACGCGATCTGGTACCCGGACGAGTTCCCCGACGCCCGGCTGCTCGCCACCACCGTGCTGGGCAGCCTGCTGGTGCTGACGGTCGGCTGGTGGTCGTTCCGCCGGCTCGAACCCGCCGTGCTGAAGGAACTGTGAATGGCGATCATCGAGGCGGAGGGCCTCGGCATCCGCTTCGTCCGTAACCGGCGCCGTCAGCTCCGGCTGCGGGAACTGCTCATCCACCGGGGTGGGCGGAGCGCGGCCGCCGGCCAGTTCTGGCCGCTGCGTGACGTCTCGTTCCGGGTCGAGGCGGGGGAGACCGTCGGGGTGGTCGGGCGCAACGGCACCGGAAAGAGCACCCTGCTCCGGTTGATCGCCGGGGTGCTGATCCCGGACGAGGGCCGGATCCGGGTGCACGGCGACGTGGCTCCGCTGCTGGAACTCTCCGCCGGTTTCTCCAACGACCTGACCGGCCGGGAGAACCTCTACCTGGTCGGCGGCCTGCACGGGTTGTCCACCGGCTACCTGCGCCGGCACTTCGACGAGATCGTGTCGTTCGCCGGGGAGCAGGTCGAGCGGTCCATCGACACCTCCGTCCGGCACTACTCGTCGGGGATGAAGGTGCGGCTCGGCTTCGCGGTGATCGCGCACCTGCCGCACCCCGTCCTGCTGGTGGACGAGGTGACCGCGGTCGGGGACGCGGAGTTCCGCGCGAAGTGCTATGCGACCATCGAGCGACTTCTCGCGGAAGGGCGCACGCTGGTGCTGGTGTCACACAACGAAAAGGACCTCACCCGGTTCTGTCGTCGGGGGCTCTACCTCGACGGCGGCCGGTTGGTGGTCGACGGGACGATCGACGAGGCGCTCGGCGCCTACGCGAGCGCGGCGCCACGGTGACGCTCGCGATCGTGCTCGCCGCCGAACCGCCGGCGGCGGGCCTGACGACCGGTGCCGGGGAGAACCTGGTCGAGCGGCTGGCCGGGCAGTGGCGCGGGGCCGGCGGCGACGACGTCCGGGTCGCCGCCGACCTGGGCGAGCTGGCGGCGCTGGTGGCCGCCGCCACCGGCCCGGTGCTGGTCAGCGGCGCGGACCTGGTGGCGCACACGGCCGTACTCAAGCACCTGGCGACCAGCCCGGTGGGGCCGACGGTGGCGCTGGTGCTCACCGACCCGCCGGCGGTGGGTCAGGTCACGGTCCGGGAGGAGCGCGGCCAGGTGGTCGCGGTCGGCCGGCCGGGCGAGTTGGCCGACCCCACCGGGGTGTTCGGCGCCGCGCTGCGGGTCAGCGTCGACGACCTGCCGGCCCTGGCCGCCGCCGCCCGGGCGGCGGCCGGACGCGCGGGAACGGCGACCGGGTCCGCGGTGGACCGGCTCTTCGCGGAGCTCGCGGCGCGCGGCACGTTGATCTTCGCCCACCGGGTACGCCTGCTCGTGGCGCACCGGGTGAGCACCGGCGCGGAGCTGACCGCCGCCGAGTCGGCGGTGGCCGCGGTCGACGAGGACAAGGCGGAGCTGCGGCTCTCGGTGAAGGAGCGGGACGACTTCTTCACCACGTTCTTCGTCAGCACCTGGTCGCCGTACGTGACGAAGGCGGCGGCCCGGCTCGGGCTGGGGCCGAGCGGGGTCACCCTGATCTCGGTGCTCTTCGCGGTGGCCGCGGCGGTGCTCTTCGGCGCCGGCGGGCGGCCCGCACTGGTCGCCGGGGCGGTCCTGCTCTACCTCGGCTTCGTGCTCGACTGCGTGGACGGCCAGCTGGCCCGCTACACCCGGCACTTCAGCGCCTGGGGCGGCTGGCTGGACACCATGGCCGACCGGGCGAAGGAGTACCTGGTCTACGCCGGCCTCGGCTACGGGGCGACCCACGCCGGGTTCCGCTACGGCTGGGCGCTGGCCATCGCCGCGATGACCCTGCAGACCGTCCGGCACATGACCGACACCTGGTACGGCGTGCTGCACGACGAGGCCGCCCGGCGCCCCCGCCCGGCGACCGGGGAGGCCGGCGGCATCGGCGGGAAGCTGAACGCCGCCTCGACGAAGGTGCAGGCGGACACCGGCTCGGTGTCGTACTGGCTGAAGCGGACGGTGGTCTTCCCGATCGGCGAGCGGTGGGCGCTGATCGCGCTGGCCGCCGCGCTGCTCGGTCCGCTGGTGGCGCTCTGCGCGGTGCTGGTGTGGGGAGCGCTGGCGTTCGCGTACACCGGGGCGCTGCGCACGCTGCGGGCCCGCTGGATGCGGGTGCCGGTGCTGACCACGGTCGACACCACGCTGTACCGCGACGACGGCCCGCTGGCCCGGATCCTGCCGGTGTCGCGCCGGCCGCTGACGCTGGCGATGGTCAGCGCGTCGGGCGCGGTGGTGCTGTTGCTGTGGGCGCTGTGGGCGGTCCACGCCGGGCGCCGGCCGCCCGACTGGGCGGTGATCGCGGCGCTGGTGGTGCTGTTGAGCGGGGCGCAGGGGGCGCGGGCGGCGCACGCCGGGTCGCTGGACTGGCTGGTGCCGGCCGCGCTGCGAGCCGCGGAGTATCTCTTCGCGATCGCCGTCGGGGTGGCGGGCCGGGCGCCGGCGTGGCTGATCTTCGGGTACGTCTTCGTGCTGATCCTGCATCACTACGACCTGACCGCGCGGCTGGAGAAGCGGCAGGCGGCACCGCCGTTGCACGCCGCCACGCTGGGCTGGGAGGTGCGCTCGGTGCTGCTGGCGGTCGCGTCAATCGCCGGAATTGTGAGTATCGCTCTGGCTACACTCGGTACGTACCTTCTCGTGGTTTTCGTCGCGAGTGTGGTCCTCGCCTGGGTGGTGCTGCCGGCCCGCGCCCGACGGACGCCGGTCCCGGTGGGCGGAGGTGACCGCTCGCCGGGCTGACGGAGGGCCAGGCCGGGATGACTCTGATCAGCTTCGTCGTACCGGCCTTCAAGGTGCAGAGCTACCTGCGGGAGTGCCTCGACTCGATCCTCGACCAGCCGTTCGACGGCCTCGAGGTGATCGGGGTCGACGACGCCTCCCCGGACGACAGCGGCGCGATCCTCACCGAGTACGCGGCCCGCGACCCGCGGGTGCGCCCGGTCCTGCTCACCGAGAACGTCGGCCTCGGTCCGGCCCGCAACATCGGGCTGGACCGGGCCGTCGGCGAGTACGTCTGGTTCGTCGACGGCGACGACTGGCTGGTCCCGGGCTGCCTGCCGCACGTCGCCGACCGGCTGCTCGCCACCCGCCCCGACGTGCTGATCGTCGACCACGTCCGGGCGCACTGGAACAACGTCGGCACCCGCAGTGCGATGGCCGACGTGTTCCCCGAGCCGCCCGGCGAGGCGACGTTCCGGCTGCGGGACCGGCCGGAGACCATGCGGCTGCTGCACACCGCGTGGAATCGGGTGGTCCGCCGGCGGTTCCTCGTCGAGCAGGGGCTGCGCTTCGCCCCCGGCTGGTACGAGGACGTCTCGTTCAGCTATCCCGCCCTGATGGCCGCCGAGCGGATCGGGGTGCTGGACCGGGTCTGCCTGAACTACCGGCAGCGGCGGACCGGGGCGATCACCCGGACCCGGGGTGACCGGCACTTCGAGGTGTTCGCCCAGTGGCACCGGGTGTTCCGGCTGATGGACCGGTGGGGGCCGGCGGTGGTCGAGCTGCGCCCGGCCGTCTTCGAGCGGATGATCTGGCACTACCTGACCGTGCTCGGCAACGGCGACCGGATCGCGCCGGAGTTGCGGCCGGCGTTCTTCGCCCAGATGCACGCCGATCACGGCCGGTTCCGGCCGCCCGGCGGGTACCCGGTGCCGCCCGGCGTCGAGGGGGTGAAGCACCGGCTGGTGGCGGCCGGCCGGTGGCGTACCTTCACCGCGCTGCGCGGTGCCAACCAAACCGGCGAGGCCGCCCGGCGCTCGGTGCGGCGGGTCCGCCGACGGGTGCTGCCGGTGGCTCGCCGGGTCGCCCGGCGGTCGCGGGAGGCGGCGCTGCGCGAGTACTACCGGGCCGAGCTGCACCGGCCGCTCGACCCGACCCTCGCCCTCTACGCCGCCTACTGGTACCGGGGGTACGCCTGCAATCCGGCCGCCGTGTACGCCGCCGCCCGCCGGCTCGTCCCGCACGTGCGCGGGGTGTGGGTCGTCCGGCGGGACCGGGTCGGCACGCTCCCGCCCGGCGTGGAGTACGTCGTCGCCGGCACCCCGGCCTACTACCGGGCCCTCGCCCGGGCCCGCTGGCTGGTCAACAACGTCAACTTCCCGGACTTCGTCCGCAAGCGGCCCGGGTCCGTGCACGTGCAGACCCACCACGGCACCCCGGTCAAGGTGATGGGACTGGACCAGCAGCGGTACCCGGTCGGCGCGATGGGGATGGACTTCGCGAAGCTGCTGCGCCGGGTGGACCGGTGGGACTACAGCGTCACCTCGAACAGCTTCTCGACCCAGATGTGGGAGCGGGCGTACCCGGCCGAATACACCACGCTGGAGGTCGGCTACCCGCGTAACGACCGGTTGGCGCTGGCCACCCCGGACGAGGTGCAGAAGGTCCGGGCGGAGCTGGGCATCGGCCCGGACGAGCGGGTGGTGCTCTACGCGCCGACGCACCGCGAGCACCTGCCGGGGTGGCGGCCGCCGTTCGACCCGGAGCGGCTGCTCGACGTGCTGGGCCCGGCCGGGCGGTTGCTGATGCGCAGCCACTACTTCCACGACCGGGACCGCCGACCCCGAGGGCCGGCCGTCGGCCAGCTGCTCGACGTCAGCGCCCACGACCGGGTGGAGGATCTCTACCTCGCCGCCGACGTGCTCGTCACCGACTACTCGTCGGCGATGTTCGACTACGCCGTCCTGGACCGGCCGATCGTCGTCTACGCGCCGGACTGGACGGCGTACCGGGTGGCCCGCGGGGTCTACTTCGACCTGCTCGCCGAGCCGCCCGGGGCGGTGGCTGAGGACTTTCCCACGCTGCTCGACCTGTTCCGCACCGACGCGGTCCGGTCGGCGGCGGCCGAGCAGTGCCGGCGGCAGTTCCGCGCCCGGTTCTGTGCGCTGGACGACGGGCACGCCGCCGAGCGGGTGGTCCGCCGGGTCTTCCTCGACGAGTCCGCCTGAGCGGTCGAACCGCCGCTTCGATCGATCCGGCGTGGTCGATGAACGTTAATAGGTATGTCACGGGTGCAACATGGCACGTTTACCCGATGTGCTGATCGAATGATCCTGGTCACAGTCATTGCCGGGTTCGGTCGACGAGCTGGGGGAGGAGACGGTGACCACCGTCGCACTCAAGGATGTGACCAAGGTGTTCCCGGACGGGACAGTTGCGGTCGACACCATCAATCTGGACGTCAACGACGGCGAGTTCATGGTGCTGCTCGGGCCCTCGGGCTGCGGCAAGTCCACCGTGCTGCGGATGGTGGCCGGGCTGGAGGATCCATCCACCGGCGCGGTGATGCTCGACGGCGAGCTGGCCAACGACCTGCCACCCCGGGAGCGGAAGATCGCCATGGTCTTCCAGGACTTCGCGCTCTATCCGCACATGACCGTGGGCGACAACATCGGCTTCCCGCTGCGGCTGGCCGGGGTCGAGCCGGCCCCGCGCGGGGAGCGGATCCAGGACGTGGCCGGCGCCCTGGGCATCGGGGACGTGCTCGGCCGCAAGCCCAGCCAGCTCTCCGGCGGCCAGCGGCAGCGGGTGGCGATGGGGCGGGCGATCGTCCGCCGTCCGGGGCTGTTCCTGATGGACGAGCCGCTCTCCAACCTGGACAGCGGGCTGCGCGCCGAACTGCGCGCCGAGATCTCCGGGCTCACCCGCGAGTTGGGCGTCACCACCATCTACGTCACCCACGACCAGGCCGAGGCGCTGACCATGGCCGACCGGGTCGCCATCATGCGCAAGGGCGTGCTCCAGGACGTGGGGACCCCGACCCAGGTGTACGGCCGCCCTGCCACCCTCTACGTGGCCGCGTTCCTCGGCAGCCCGCGGATGAACCTGCTGGAGGCCTCGGTCTACGTCCACCTCGACCGGTACGTCACCCTCAACCTCGGCGACCAGGCGCTCTACCTGCCCTGGGACGACATCCGCAGCCGGGCGGTGGCGCACTACCACGGCGAGCGGATCGTGGTCGGGATGCGGGCCGAGGCGCTCACCCCGGTCGCCCCGGACACCGCGGGTGCCGTGCTCCAGGGACGGATCCGCTACCTGGAGCACCACGGGCACGAGTCGCTGGCCTTCCTCGACATCGGCGCCACCGCGATCATGGTGGACGAGATGGGCGGCCCGGTCGAGCCCGGCGCGAACGGCCAGCGCGGCCTGCGCCGGTTCGGTCAGGTGATGCAGCGGCTGGCCGGCCGGGCGGCGGACGTACCGGTCTCGGCGCCGAGCAGCGATGGCGGCAACCGGACCAGCGTGCTCAACGACCCGGGCCGGCACCACCGCCGCCCGGCGGAGCTGGCGGTCCGGCTCGCCCCGTACCCGGCGGTGTCGGCGGGGCACCCGCTGGCCGTCCAGGTCCGGACGGACGCGCTGCACTTCTTCGACGAGCGGGGCGACCGGATCGACGTCGGCTGGCGGTGAGGCTCCGGCCAGGGCGGAACCCCTTGCCCGCGAAGTTACCGGCGAGTAGCGTCTGGGTATGTCCATCGACTCGCGCCAGGTGGCAGCCGGCATGCTCGAGGCCGTGCCGTTCGCCCGCACTCTCGGTTTCGAATTCGTCGAGGTCGCCCCCGAGGCGGCGGGCGGGGTCCGGGCTGTCGTCCGGCTGCCCGACTCGCCCGCCACCCACAACCACGTCGGCGGCCCGCACGCCGGCGCGATGTTCACCCTCGGGGAGACGGCCTCCGGCGCGGTGGTGCTCGCCGCGTTCGGGCAGCTGCTCGACCGGGCGGTGCCGTTGGCCGTCTCCGCGCAGATCGCGTACCGCAAGCTCGCCCTGGGGCCGGTGCGGGCCACCGCCCGGCTGGGGCGCACTCCGGACGAGGTGATCGCCGAGCTGGACGCCGGTCAGCGGCCCGAGTTCCCCGTCGAGGTGGAGATCAGCACCGAGGACGGGACGCCCACCGCGACCATGACGGTGATCTGGACACTGCGCCCGAACCGCTGACGCGCCGGGCGATTCCGGTTTGCCCGGACGGTTCGGTGGATAGATTCGAACCGTGCTGGGTCTACCCGCTCACGTGACCGCGTGTCTCTTCGATCTGGACGGTGTGCTGACGCAGACCGCCAAGGTGCACAACGCTGCCTGGACCGAGACCTTCGACGCGTTCCTGCGGAAGCGGGCGGCCGCCACCGGTGAGTCGTTCCGGCCGTTCGACCCGGGGCCGGACTACAACCGGTACGTGGACGGCAAGCCACGCGCCGACGGGGTGCGTTCCTTCCTGGCCTCCCGCGGCATCACGCTGCCCGAGGGCACGCCGGAGGACCCGCCGGAGGCGGACACGGTCAACGGCGTGGGCAACCGGAAGAACGTCGTCCTGCTCAAGCGGATCCACACCGACGGGGTCGAGGTGTATCCGGGCTCGGTGGCGTACCTGGAGGCCGCGGCGGCGGCGGGACTGCGCCGGGCGGTGGTCTCGGCCAGCGCCAACTGCCGGGACGTGGTCGCCGCCGCCGGCCTGGACCCGTTGCTGGAGGCCCGGGTCGACGGGTTGGTCGCCCGGGAGCGGGGGCTGCGCGGCAAGCCGTACCCGGACACCTTCCTGGCCGGCGCCGAGCTGCTCGGCGTCGCCCCGGAGCACGCCGCCGTGTTCGAGGACGCGCAGGCCGGGGTGGCCGCCGGGAAGGCCGGCGGCTTCGGCTACGTGATCGGCGTCGACCGGGTCGGCCAGGCCGACGAGCTGCGAGCCCACGGCGCCGACCTCGTGGTCACCGACCTGGCCGAGCTGATGGAGGAGTCCGCGGCATGATTCGGGAGCGCGCCTATCCGGTTGAACCCTGGCACGTCCGCGAGTTGCGGCTGGACACGGACGTGCTCGCCCAGTCCGAGTCCGTCTTCGCCCTCTCCAACGGGCACGTCGGGCTGCGCGGCAACCTGGACGAGGGGGAGCCGCACGGCCTGCCCGGCACGTACCTCAACTCGTTCTACGAGCTGCGCCCGCTGCCGTACGCGGAGGCCGGCTACGGCTTCCCCGAGTCCGGCCAGACCATCGTCAACGTCACCAACGGCAAGCTGATCCGGCTGCTGGTCGACGACGAGCCGCTCGACGTCCGGTACGGCGAGCTGCTCTCCCACGAGCGGGTCCTCGACCTGCGCGCCGGCACCCTGCACCGGGAGTTGCACTGGCGCTCGCCGGCCGGGCAGGACGTCAAGGTCCGCAGCACCCGGCTGGTGTCGTTCACCCAGCGCGCGGTTGCCGCGATCCAGTACGAGGTCGAGGCGATCGACGGGCCGCTGCGGCTGATCCTCCAGTCCGAGCTGGTCGCCAACGAGACCCTGCCGGCGCAGAGCAAGGATCCCCGGGTGGCCGCGGTGCTGGAGTCCCCGTTGCAGGCCGAGGAGGAGCTGACCACCGACGACGGCGGGTTGCTGATTCACCGCACCAAGGTCAGTGGCCTCCGGGTCGGCGCCGCCATGGCGCACGACGTGGCGGGCCCGGACCGCACCACGATCGAGTCCGAGGGGTACGAGGACTGGGTCCGTACCACCATCGGCTGCGTGCTCAAGCCCGGCCAGACGCTGCGGGTGGTCAAGTACCTGACGTACGGCTGGTCCAGCCGGCGCTCGCTGCCGGCGCTGCGCGACCAGGTCGGCGCGGCGCTCGCCGCCGCCCGCCTCGACGGCTGGGACGGGCTGCGCCGGGCGCAGCGGGAGTACCTGGACGAGTTCTGGGACGCCGCCGACGTCCGGGTGGAGGGCGACCCGGAGGTGCAGCAGGCGGTCCGCTTCGGGCTGTTCCATGTGCTCCAGGCCGGCGCCCGGGCCGAGCGGCGCCCGATCTCCGCCAAGGGGCTGACCGGGCCGGGCTACGACGGGCACGCGTTCTGGGACACCGAGATGTTCGTGCTGCCGGTGCTCACCTACACCCAGCCGGCCGCGGTCCGGGACGCGCTCTTCTGGCGGCACTCCACCCTGGCCCAGGCGCACGAGCGGGCCCGGACCCTCAACCTCCGGGGCGCCGCCTTCCCCTGGCGAACCATCGAGGGGCCGGAGTCGTCGGCGTACTGGCCGGCCGGCACGGCCGCGTTCCACATCGCCGCGGGCGTCGCCGACGCGTTGCGCCGGTACATCCTGGTCACCGGCGACCAGGGGCTGGAACAGGAGATCGGCCTGGAGCTGCTGGTGGAGACGGCCCGGCTGTGGCGCTCGCTGGGGCACCACGACCGCAACGGCCAGTTCCACATCGACGGGGTGACCGGCCCGGACGAGTACACCGCGGTGAAGAACGACAACATCTACACCAACCTGATGGCGCAGCGGAACCTGCTGACCGCCGCCGACTGCGCCATGCGCCTGCGGGACCAGGCGTTCGACCTCGGGGTCAGCGAGGAGGAGGCTGCCGCCTGGCGGGACGCCGCGAACGCCATGCACGTCCCGTACGACGAGGAACTGGGCGTGCACGAGCAGGTCGAGGGCTTCACCCGGTTGCAGGAATGGGACTTCGAGCACACCCCGCCCGAGAAGTACCCGCTGCTGCTGCACTACCCGTACTTCGACCTGTACCGCAAGCAGGTGGTCAAGCAGGCCGACCTGGTGCTGGCCATGCACTGGCGGGGCGACGCGTTCACCGGCGAGCAGAAGCTGCACAACTTCCAGTACTACGAGCGCCGGACGGTCCGCGACTCCTCCCTGTCGGCCTGCACCCAGGCGGTGATGGCGGCCGAGGTGGGCCACCCGGAGCTGGCCCACCGCTACCTGCGCGAGGCCGCTTTGATGGACCTGCACGACCTGAACGAGAACACCCGCGACGGCGTGCACATGGCCTCGCTGGCCGGTGCCTGGATCGCCCTGGTCGCCGGCTTCGGCGGCCTGCGCGACCACGACGGGACGCTGTCCTTCTCGCCGCGCCTGTCCAGCCGGCTCAGCCGGCTGGAGTTCTCGCTCCAGTGGCAGTCGATGCGGTTGCGGGTCGACGTCCGGCCGCACCAGACGACCTACTCGCTGCGGCACGGCGCACCGGACACCGTGCTGGAGCTGCGCCACCACGGCGAGCCGGTCCGGGTCACCTCCAACCAGCCGGTCACCGTGCCGGTGCCGCCGGCCCACCCGTCCGGCCCACAACCGGAGCAGCCGCCCGGCCGGGCGCCTCTGCTCCACCTGCCGGAGAGCTCGAGCTGAGCGGCGGCGCGTCCCGGCCCACGTGGGCCGGGACGCGCCGAGGGCGATCAGAACTGGCGGCCGTTGGACGGGCGGCCGCCCGCGTCCCGGGGCGCCACCGCCCGCGGATCCTCCGGCGTCCGGGCGTCGGCCGCTTCGTCCCCGAAGTTCCGGGCGTGCTCGGCGTCCCGTTCCTGCCGTTCCCGTTCGGTGGTCTGCTGCCGGGACCTGTCCTGCTGCTGGGCCATGACGATCCTCGCGATCCGTCGGGGCGCGGCTGCGCCGATCTACGGTCCCTGATCGCCTTCCCGATCGGCCCGGCGGCAAACGGCCGGTCAGCGCTCCAGGTGGCGGGCGAAGCTCAATCGGAGGTGGTTCTTCGGCCGGGCGCCGACGATCGAGCCGACCACCTCGCCGTCCCGGAAGACCAGCATGGTCGGCATGGACATCACCCCGTAGGCGCGGGTGGTGGCCGGGTTCTCGTCGGAGTTGAGCGCGGCGAAGAGCAGCGCGTCGCCGAACTCCTCGGCCAGCTCCGCCAGGTGCCGGGAGACCGCGCGGCAGGGCGGGCACCACTCCGCCCAGAAGTCGACCACCACCGGCCGGGTGCTGGCCAGCACCGTCGCGGCGAACGTGGCGTCGGTGACCGTGGTCAGTCGGGCCTGTTCCGTGTCCTGAGGCATGTCTTCTCCCGGTGGGCGATCGCGCGGGCCAACTGGTCGTGCAGCTGCCGCCGCACCGTGCCGAGCCGGTCGAGGTAGTCGTCCACCTCGGCGAGCTTGCGGCGCAGTACGGCGACCGAGTCCGGGCAGACGTCGCCGGAGCTGTTGCCGGCCCGCAGGCAGGCCACGAACGGCCGGATGTCGTCGAGGTCGAAGCCGACCGCCAGCAGCGCCCGGATCTCGTGCACCACGCGCAGTTCCGCCTCGTCGTAGACCCGGTAGCCGTTGGCCGACCGGCGCGGCCGGACCAGCCCCCGGGTCTCGTAGTACCGCAGGGTGCGGGTGCTCGTGCCGGCGCGTTCCGCCAGCTCACCGATCAGCATCCGACCTCCCTCGCCCGCCCTCGACGTCACGCTAAACCTTGCCGTCGGCGTCAACGCAACAGGTGAGCGGGCCGGCCGCCGGGGTATGCCGCCGGGGTATGCGGTGCCGGTTGCCGGTGCCGGCCGGCGGTTTGCGGAGGCGGAGGCGGAGGCAAAGATGCAGACGCGTGAGGTGACGATTCCGGTGGCCGACGAAGGCCTCCCGGCCGACCTGATCGTGCCGGACCGACCGGCCGGGGTGGTGCTCTTCGCCCACGGCAGCGGCAGTTCCCGGCACAGTCCGCGCAACGTGGCGGTCGCCCACGTGCTCAACGACCGGTCGCTGGCCACCGTGCTGGTCGACCTGCTCACCCCCGCCGAGGACGCGGTGGACGCCCGGACCGCCGAGCTGCGCTTCGACATCGGGCTGCTCGCGAACCGGTTGGCCGCGATCGTCGACTGGATGGCGACGGATCCGGATCTGGGCCCGCTGCCGGTGGGGTTGTTCGGGGCCAGCACCGGGGCCGCGGCCGCCCTGGTCGCCGCCGCCGTCCGGCCGGACCGGGTCCGGGCGGTGGTCTCCCGGGGCGGCCGGCCGGATCTGGCCGGTGCCGCCCTGGCGCAGGTCCGGGCGCCCACGCTGTTGCTGGTGGGCGGCCTGGACGAGCAGGTGATCGTGCTCAACGAGCAGGCGCAGGCCGAGCTGGGCGACGTGGCGGAGCTGCGGATCGTCCCGGGCGCCACCCACCTGTTCGAGGAGCCCGGCACCCTCGAACAGGTCGCCGACCATGCCGCCACCTGGTTCGCCACCCGACTCGCCGTCCCCGCCTGACCGGCCGCTGCCGGCCCGGCTCAGCCCGCGGTGCGCCGGGTCAGCTCGGGGTGCGCCGGCTCAGCCCGCGGTGCGCCGGGTCAGCTCGGGGTGCGCCGGCTCGGGCGGCGGGTGGGCCGGCCAACCAGCGGTGGGCCGGCTCAGCCGGCGGCGGGCTGGGCGGGCGGCGTGGGCGGCGACGGCTGCGGGTGGCGCTGGACGGTGTCGATGACGCGCCAGGTCACGGCGGCGATCGGGACCGAGACGAAGGCGCCGGCGATGCCGCCGATCAGCGTCCCGGCGGTGACCACGACCAGGATGACGGCGGGATGCAGCTGCACCTGACGCTTCATGATCAACGGCTCCAGCAGGTTGCCCTCGATCTGCTGGACGGTGATCACCGCGGCCAGGGTGAGCAGCGCGGTGGTCGGGCCGTTCGCGGCGAGGGCGACCAGCACCGCCACCGCGCCGGCCACCGTCGCACCGATGATCGGCACGAACCCGCCGAGGAAGGTGATCAGGGCCAGTGGCAGCGCCAGCGGCACCCCGAGGAGCACCAGCGCCAGCCCGATACCGAGGGCGTCGATCGCCGCGATGATCATCGTGCCGCGGCTGTACGAGCCGAGGGTCCGCCAGCCCACCCGGCCCGCCTCCTCGGTGACCGCCCGGTTCGGGCCGGTCATCCGGCGCAGCACCCAGTGCCACATCGACCGGCCGTCCTTGAGCAGGAAGAAGAGCAGCACCAGCGCCAGCAGCACCGAACCGGCCACCTCGGCGACGGTACGCGCCCCGCCCACCGGGTCCGGGGTGCTGCCGCTGAGCCCGTCCCTGGTCTGCTGGATCAGCCGGTCCAGCTGGGCGTCGGTGATGGGCAGGGTGGAGGTGACGAAGTCGCGGCTGCGTTCCATACCCTGGTCGAGCTGCTGGCTCAGCTCCCCGAACTGGCTCGCGGTCAGGTTCCACACCAGCACGCCCACCCCGACCAGCACGCCGAGCAGCAGCAGGATGCTGAGCAGGGCGGCGAGCGCCGACGGCACCCGCAGCCGGCGCAGCAGGAGCAGCACCGGGTCGAGCAGCGCAGTGAGGAAGAGCGTCCCGGCCAGCGCGATGGCCAGCGGCGCCAGCAGCACGGCCACCTTGCCCAGCAGCCACAGCCCGGCGATCACCACCACCAGGCAGGCGCTCCAGGTCACCGCGGTCCGGACCGGCCAGGGCAGCCCGGCCCACGCCTGTCGGGGCCCCGCCGCGCGGGCGCGCTCCACCGTCGCCTCGGGCCTCAGCCCGGCATCGTCCTCGATCACGTCGACCTCCTCGATCGTGGCCGCTCGATACCCGCCCCGCCCCGATCCAACACCCCACCCCTCACCGAGCCGCCGCCCCACCTCGCCGCAGTTTCCATGAATGAGGGGCTTTCCCGCACAGCAAAGCCACTGATTTCGTGAATGTGTGCGGGTCTTGGGGTGGGGGGAGGCGGGGGCAGTGTCGGTGCGGCCGGGGTGAGCGGCGACCTGCGACGAGGTGACGGCAGGGTGAGCCCTTTCGGCGCGAGTCGGAGGGATCGACCGCTTGTCCCCGGGGCGGTTCGGGGTGCGTTTGTGCTCTCGGCCCGAGGGAAGGCATGACGGCAACGAAGGGAGATCCAACATGAGTGACTTCACGGACAAGGCCCAGGACTTCGCCGACAAGCACGACAAGCAGGTCGACCAGGGACTGGACAAGGCCGGCGAGATGGCCGACCAGCGCACCGGCGGCAAGTACGACGAGCAGACCGACAAGGGCGTCGACATGGCGCAGCAGCGGACCGGCGAGGGGGACACCGACCAGCGCTGACGTCACCGCGCTCCCGGACCGCCGCACCCCGGTGGTCCGGGAGCGCCGTTTCCATCCCCGGCAATCGGGGACCGGGGAGGCGGATGGACGCCGACGGCGTGACCGGCGGGGCGCAGTGGCGGCTGCACGTGGATCCGACGCGGTGCATCGGCTCGGGGCATCTGCGCCGGCACATCGTGGTGTCCGACGTGGAGAGTTTCCGCCGGATCGCGCCGGAGGGGTGACGGGTCATCAGCCCGGGTAGCGGACCCCGTTGAGGTTCACCCGCAGGCTGAACAGCGAGCTGGAGGCGCAGATGTAGAGCTGGTTGCGCTTCGGGCCGCCGAAGGTGAAGTTGGCGACCACCTCGGGCAGGTGCAGCTTGCCCAGCAGGGTGCCGTCCGGGTCGAAGCAGTGCAGCCCGTCGTGCGCGGCGACCCAGACCCGCCCGGCCTCGTCGAGCCGTACGCCGTCGAAGGAGCCGGCGTCGCAGGTGGCGAAGACCTCCCCGCCGCGCAGCGTGCCGCTCTCGGTCACCGTGAACCGGCGCAGGTGCCGGGCCCGGGTGTCGACCACGTAGAGGGTCGACTCGTCGGCGCTGAAGGCGAGGCCGTTGGGCTGCCCGAAGTCGTCGGCGACCATCCGCACCTCGCCGCCGTGCGGGTCCACCCGGTAGACGTGGTTGCCGCCGATCTCGCTCTCGCCCCGGTGCCCTTCGTAGTCGCTGTCGATGCCGTAGCTGGGGTCGGTGAACCAGATCGAACGGTCGGAGTGCTCGACCACGTCGTTGGGGCTGTTGAGCCGGCGGCCTCGCCAGCGGTCGGCGAGCACGGTGTCGGTGCCGTCCGGCTCGGTCCGGGTGACCCGCCGGTTGCCCTGCTCACAGCTCACGAGCCGGCCCCGCCGGTCGACGGTGTGGCCGTTGGCGTAGCCGGCGGGCTGACGGAACACTCCGACCTGGCCGGTGGTCTCGTCCCAGCGCAGCAGGCGGTCGTTGGGGATGTCGCTGAAGACCAGGTAGCGGCCGGCAGGGAACCAGGCCGGGCCCTCCAACCAGCGGCCCCCCGTCCAGAGGCACTGCGTCCACTCGTCGCCGTTGACCCGACGGAACCGCTCGTCGAGCACCTCGAACCGCGTCCTGAACCGCTCGGTCATCTACGCCTCCGTGGCTGTACGTCGTTCGGCCTTCGCTGGCCCCGCCTCGCTGCTTGTCAAGATCCGGGTCGGTACGCCCGAGCAACTCCAGGCCACCCTGCGCGGGCTCTTCCAGGTGGACGGCGTCACCGGCACCCGGACCATCGTGGTGCTGGAGACCTTCTTCGACCGGCCGCTCGACCCGCGCCCGCCGAGCCCCTGACGCGGCGGTGGCCACGCCCCTGGACGGGCGTGGCCATCGGACGACCGGAGATCGGGACTACTTCTTGCGCAGCTCCGCCATCGAGGTGGGACGGCCGGCCAGCGCGTCCCGCATCCGGTCCACCAGGCCGGCGCCGGGGGCGAGCATCTTGTTCGCCGGCGGGTGGTCCGGGGCGGCCGGGTGGGGTCGGGTCGGGGCGGACTTCTTCGCCTTCTCCACCTTGCCGGCCAGCTCGACCAGCTCCTCGCGGGCGACGGCGGCGCGCAGCCGGGGGAACAGATCCCCCTCCTCGTCCTGCACGTGGTGGCGGATGGTGGCGGTCAGGTGGCTGAGCAGCTCGTCGAAGCGGGAGTCGGAGGGATCCACCGACTCCAGCTCCTTCATGGTCCGCTCGGCGTCGGCGTGCTCCGAGATCTCGTGCTCGGCGACCTGGTCCCCGTCGGGCAGCGCCTTGCGGGCGGCCGGGTAGACGTACGCCTCCTCGGCGACGGAGTGGCGGACCAGCTCGGCGATCACCACATCGGCGAGCTGGCGGCGGTGCTCCGGCGTCCCCTGTCGGCTCTCCAGCTCGACGAAGATCGCCTCCACCTCGCGGTGGTCGGTCATCAGAACGTCGACGACGTCCTGGCCGGTCCTGGTTTGTGCGTCGGTCATCTCTGCCCCTTACCGGTGCGGTCGGTTCGGCCTGCCGGGGCATTACCCCTCGCTCGCCGGTCGAACCAACGACCACTGGTGAATTCGGTCCAGCCGCAGCCGGCGGCGCGCCGCTACCGCCTCGCGCTAACCTGCGCGTCAGGACCCGGGGCGGTGCCTGGTGATGCGTGGGACGCGCGCAGCGCGCCCCACCCGCCAGGAGGAACATGTGACCTTCCGTACCAGCCGCAGGCTGCTCGCCCCGGTGATCGCCGGGGCGGTGGCCGGGGCGGTGGCCGCCGCCGGACTGATCCTGCCCAACCGGATGAGGCAGGCGGACGCCGGGCCGGACGAGAGCCGGGCCCGCAACGTCATCCTGATCAACGGTGACGGCATGGCCGCCGCCCAGCGCGAGGCCGCCCGCCTCCACCTCGTCGGCCTCGACGGTCAGCTCACCATGGACGAGCTGCCCGTGTCCGGCCAGCTCACCACGAGCCCGAACGACCCGAAGACTCCGGTCACCGACTCCGCCGCCGCGGCCACCGCCTGGGCCACCGGCGAGCGGACGTACAACGGCGCGATCAGCGTGGACGTCGACGGCAACCCGCTGCCCACCCTCGGCGCCCGGGCGAAGGCGGCCGGCAGGGCCACCGGCCTGGTCACCACCGCCCAGGTGACCGACGCCAGTCCGGCGGCCTTCTTCGCCAACACGGCGAACCGCTCCGACCAGGACGAGATCGCCCGGCAGTACCTCGAGGTGACCAGGCCGGACGTCATCCTGGGCGGCGGCGAGGACTGGTGGCTGCCCGCGGGAGTCGCCGGCGCGTACCCGGACCGGCCGGCCGAGGACCGGGCCGAGGCGAGCAGGGGCACCAAGGGTGACCTGATCACCGAGGCCGAGGCCAGGGGCTACCAGTACGTCTCCACCGCCGACCAGCTCCAGGCGGCCAAGGGCGGCAGGTTGCTCGGGCTCTTCGCCAACGAGGAGCTGTTCCAGCCGCGCCGCGAGGGTGCGGGCGGCCGTTACGACCCGCCGGCCAGCCTCGCCACGATGACCGCCAAGGCACTGTCCGCCCTGTCCACCAACAGCAGGGGCTTCTTCCTGCTCGTCGAGGAGGAGGGCATCGACGGGTTCGCGCACGTCAACGACGGCGTCGGGATGCTCCAGGCCCTCGGCGAGCTGGACCGGGCCGTCGCGGTCGCCCGCGACTATGCGGCCACCCATCCGGACACCCTGGTCGTGGTGACCGGTGACCACGAGTGCGGCGGCCTGACCATCGAGGACACCGGCACCGCCGACGAGTCCGGCGAGGGCCCCTTCCCGATCAAGGGCAGCAGCCTGACCTTCACCCTGGACTGGACCACCAGCGGCCACACCGGCGTCGACGTCCCGGTCACCGCCTACGGCCCGCTGGCGGAGCGGTTCACCGGCAAGCACCCGAACACCCACGTGCACGACGTGCTCGCCCGGATCCTCACCCGCTGACGCCCCGACCGGGGCTTACCGACCGGACCGGGCTCGCCGCCCCGACCCGGCGGGAGGCCGGGGCGCCTCCGGCAGCGGTAGCTCAGCCGCGCAGCAGGGCGGGCAGCTCGGCGAGAGTGGCGAGCGCGGGGCCGTTCCAGGCCGGGTCGCTGTCGTTGTGCTCGATGGTCCGCAGCACCGTCATGCCGACCCCGGACGCGCCGGCCAGCTCGCCGTCGGCGCCGTCCCCCACGTAGACGCAGTCGGCCGGCGCGACGCCCAGCCGCTCGGCGGCGGTGCGGTAGATCGCCGGATCGGGCTTGGCCACGCCGATCTCGCAGGAGAAGACCGCCACGTCCAGCCGGCGGGCGAGCGCGCTCGCCGGCCATGCCTCGCAGGTCTCCGACGTGGCGTTGCTGATCAGGGCCAGCGGGTGGCCGGCGGCCCGCAGCGCGTCGAGCGCGTCCAGGGTGACCGGTGACACCGAGGCCAGGACGCGGCGGGCCAACGCCCGCCGGTGTGCCCCGGCCCGGGCCACCGCCTCGGCCGAGGGCGTGCCGCCGAGCCGCCCGGCGAGGATCCGGACGGTCTCCTCCACGTCCCAGCGGACCAGCCGGTCCCGCCAGGTGGCGTGGTACGCGGCGACCAGGGCGGCCGGCTCCACCCCGACCAGCACGGCCATCTCGCCGACCACCCGGTCTCGCTCGTCGTCGGCGCCGAGCACGAGGGTGTGGTACAGGTCGAAGATCACCGGCCGTGGCACCTCCACAGGCTACCGCCGCCGTCACGAGGGCCTTGACGTTGGTCGACCTGCGCGCCAGGCGCCCGGCCCGAAACGGTCCTGAGCCGGACACGGCGAAGGGCCGGTCTCCCGCTCAAGGAGACCGGCCCTTCGGCGGTCGTGCTCGTGGGTCAGGAGCTGTAACCGCGGCCCGCAACCCAGTTGGCCAGTTCGGTCACGTCCATCCAGTACTCCGGCTCGGCCGGGCTGGCCGGGTCGGCGATCATAACGGTGTTGCCGTCGTCCTTGTACTCCACGACGGTCACGTAGTGACCGGGGAAGCCGTGCTGGACGCCGTCGACGTCCACCGCGTAACCCAGCGCGTTGGCGACGACCGGGCGACCGGCGTCCACCGCCGTCTTGACGTCGTTCCGCAGGCGCTCGACCTGCTCCTTGGTGGCCACGTCGTCCCGGATCTCGGTGGTCTTGTACTTGCCACCGGTGTAATCGTTCAGCACCCGGGTGATGTCGAAGGCCGAATCGGTGCCGTTCTCGGTCGTGCCGAGCTTCTGCGCCAGTTCGTCCAGGCTGACGAACTTGCCCTCAGCCGACAGCGCCATCGCGGTCGACGTCGGGCCGCAGTAGTAGAAGTTCGGCTGCGCCTCGTACTGATAGTTGGCGCGGCGCTCGCCCTTGCCGTTGTTCTTGTCGGCGGTCACCGAGCCGACCGACTTGGCCTGCGCCGGGGCGACCTGCGCGGCCACGGCGGGACCGGCGATGACACCACCGGACATGATCAGGCCGGCGACGGACAGCATGCAGTTACGCATGATCGTGTTCATGTCGAAGCTCCATTCGGGGGTTGACGGCTCCGGGATACGGAGGCGCAGCACCGGGAGTGGCGCTCGGCTTCTCGGCCGTCGTGCTCGGCCGTCCTGCTCGGTCGTACTGAGGATGTAACGGCCCTGGTCCTGCCATGATTCCGCCGCCGACGTGACGCGGGCCGCCCGAAAACCGGGCATCCAGGCGGACTGCTCGCGCCGGTGACCCGGACCCGGACCGATGTGCCTGATGGGCGATATACCTCAGAGGCATATTTATGACTGACCGGTATACCGCTCGTGGCGGACCTGATCCGTCGGGGCCAGCTGGTGCGTGCCGGGCAGCGATCAGGCGGTGCCGGACGCCTCGGCGGCGGGCAGGCTGCCCAGCAGGTGCGTGACGGCGATCTCGATGACCACCCGCGCCGGGTTGGGCCGCGGCTGGCGGTAGCGCTCGGCGTATCGGCGCTCGGCCTCCGCCACCGACTCCGGGTCGCGGCGGAGCACCGCCCGCCCCTCCACGGTCAGCCACCAGCGGCCGTCGACCTGGCAGACCGCGACCGGGGTGCCGTCGGGGCCGGCCGCCGCGACGTGCCGGGCCTTGGCCGAGGTCCCCGAGGTGATCACGCGGGCCAGCCCGGCCGCCGGATCGAAGGTGACCCCAACCGGTACGACGTGCGGGGTCCCGTCTTCGCGCAGGGTGGTCAGCGTGGCCAGGCGCCGCTCCCGGAAGAACGCGATGACCCGTTCGTCGTACGCGTCCAACCGGTGGTCGCCCGCCATCTCCCGCCCCCTGTCCGCCGGTCCGGGCCGGCCGCCGACCCGGACCCGATCATGGCACGGGACGGCGGAGCCGGCCCTGCTCCGGCGGAGACTCCGGCTGACCGGGCAGTCGCCGCTGCGCCGCGCGGTGCCGGTGGGCCAGCCGGCCGAGGTAGAGCAGGGCACCGGCCAGGATGCCCATGTCGTCCAGGTAGATCGGGTCGGGCAGCACGTCGACCGGCAGGATCGTGTAGATCAGCGCGCCGTAGAAGGCGACCTTGCCGCCGGCCCCGAGCGCGCCGAGCAGCCGGCGGGCCCGGACCAGCCGGACGGCGAGGAGCACGGCGCCGACCAGCGTCGCCAGCGCGACGATGGCGGCGAGCACGACCAGAATCCACGTCTCGCGGGACACAGGGTCACGCTATCGGAGACCGGCCAACCGCGCCCCCGACCGGCGCGGCCCGAGGGCCGTCAGGCGTGATCCGGGGCGGCCCGAGGCGCCGGTCGGGTGGCGGCCACCGGGTCGCCGCCGCCGGTCAGTACGCCGGCACCGCGGCCCGGCCGCGGGCCACGGTCGCGGTCTCCCGGGTGGTCTCCGTCGCCGCCCGGCTGCCCGGCGCGATCTCCTGGCCGGTGGTGGCGCCCGACAGGTCCACGGTGGAGAGCAGCGACTGCGCCTCCGGCACCCGGCCGGTCGCCGCATTCGCCTCGTCGCGCAGGCTGCGCGCGGCGGCGGTCGCCAGCTCGGCGGCCCGCCAGGCGGCCTGCTCGCGCTCCCGGGCGGTCTGCTGCCGGGCGAGCAGGTTGGCCCGGACCAGCCGCTTCAGCAGCAGCTCCTGCTCCACCGGGTGCCGGCTCGGGTCCCACCCGCGGTGGCCCAGGATATCGCTGAGCTGCTCGACCGTGATTTCCTGCCGCCACTGGGCGTCGAGCGCCGCCCGGTGCAGCCAGCGCTCCCGGTCCGCGTACTCGGCGGGCGTCCGGACGGTACGCGGCAGCGGCAGCGCGGCGGCGGCCGCCAGCCGGCGGACGTCCTCCTCCGCCGCCTCGTACGCCCGCCAGGTCTGCTCGACCTCCTCCTGGGCGGCGAGCCACTCGGCGCGGCGCCGCTCGGCGGTGGTCACCGCGCGTTCCGCGGCCACGGCCACCTCCTGCGCGTACCGGGCCCGCTCCCGGGCCTCCTCGGCCAGCTCGAAGCTGCTCGGCCTCGCGGCCTCGCTGATCCGGTCGCCGAACACCGACCGGAACCGGTCTGGGCGCACGATCAGCGCGGCGACGGCGATCGCCGCCACGGCGAGCAGGGCCAGCCAGATCCCGGCGGCCTGCGGGACGTCCGGCAGGACGGTGGAGAACATGGTCTGCATCACCAGCACCTCGTGGTGGATCGGTCGGAAGTGGACGCGCGTGGCCCGGTCGACGGGCAGGGGGTGCGCTGCGGCGCGAGGTCCCCTGTCCGGCCGTACCCGATCGGGTCGGCGGGTAACCAGCGGCGCCGCAGCGGGCAGCCGGCGGGCCGCGCGGTGGCGGCCGGCCGGATCAGACCTGCGGCGGACCGCGCCGGCCGGCGAGGCCGCGGCCCGGGTCGGCGGGCGCCGGGTCGGTCGTGCCGACTGGTCGGGGAGCGGGGACGTGCCGGACCGGTTCGGCGACGGCCGATGCCGGGTGCCCGCCCGCCGGCACGGTGGCCCGCTCACCTGCGACGACACCGCTCGACGTCCGGAGGACGGCCGGCGCGGCGGTGACCGGCAGGACGGCGGGGGTGCCGCCCGGTCCGGTGACCGCCTCGGCGGCCGGCCGGTCGGCGAGTGCCGGAGCGGGGGCGGCCGGGGAGAACCGGACCGCGGCGGGTTGATGGGAGTCGGCGACCGGGCGCGGCGTCCCGGCCGGGCCGGCGGTCGTGCCGCCGAGCCCGACGACGAGCACCAGGGCCGTCACCGCCAGCCGGGTGAGCCGCCGCAGGGTGCGCAGCGTCGCGGCCCACAGGGCCGGGGCGAACGCTACGGGCAGCACCACCTCAACCTATCGGTCAGGTCCGCCTCATGCAGCTCGACGATCTTTCCGGCGGACGTGACCCGCCCCACCCTGCGCTGTGGACAGAGCGGGGACCTCGTGCACCCTCGCACGCCGGCGGTCCACCCTTGCCGACCGAGGCCAGCACGGCGATGCCGGGGGCTGCTCCTGCTGGTTCTCCTGCCGGTTGCCGGCGGCGGCCACCACGACGACCCGCTTGCGGAGCGCGTAGTCGATGGCGTCCTTCAGCTCCGGCCGGTCCAGGGTCACCAGGGACAGGTTGACCACGTCGGCCCGGTGGTTCACCGCCCACCGGATCGCCTTGGCGATCTCGCCGGGAAGCGCCTCGTCGGTGGTGCGCTCGGTGGAGGCCAGCACCCGTACCGGCAGGATCCGGGCCTCGGGCGCGATGCCGCTGTACGGCGCCCCGGTGCCCTCCTGGCCGGCGATGATGCCCGCCACGAGGGTGCCGTGGCCGGCCAGGTCGCACTGCCCGCGCAGCGGGGTCAGGTGGTTGAAATCGCTGCCCGGGAGGAGCGCCGGGCCCGCCGCCACCCGGGTGGGCCGGGGTCAGGACTTGCCGGCGGGTTCCGGGGTGAACAGCGCGAGCAGCGCGCCGACCTGCTGGTCGGCCTCGGCCGGGTGGCGGAAGTGGCCGCTCGGGTTGATCGTGTACTCGTTGCGCCGGCCGACCCGGGTGCGGCGCAGGTAACCGCCCGCTTCGAGGTCGGCGACGATGGCCTGGGCCGCCCGCTCGGTCACGCCGACCTCGTCGGCGACGTCGCGCAGTCGCGCGGTGGGGTTGCGCGCGATGGCCAGCAGCACGTGCCCGTGGTTGGTGAGAAACGTCCAGTTCCGGCCGCTCCCGTTCTCGCCTGCTGTCGTCGCCATGTGCGTCATCGTATGGCCCTTCGTTCGGTTTTCCGGCCCTGCCCTCGGCCGGGCGGCGCCGGGCCGGCCGGGCGGCGGTGGCCGTGCTGGTGCGCCGGTCAAGCCCCGCTCAACGTATGAAGTACATATCACGTAAATCTTGACGTGCGTTGCCCCGCGTGTGACCGTGGGTGCCGAGGCCGCCTCCGCCGCCGGCCGGGCTGACCAGGTCGTTTCGCGCGAGGACGAGGTGAGGGAATTGACCCCGACCACTCCCGATCAGGCGCTCGCCGAGCTGCGCGCCGGGAACCGCCGGTTCGTCACCGGCGCCCCGCGCCACCCCAACCAGGACGCCGGCCACCGGGCCGCGGTCGCCGACGGCCAGCACCCCTTCGCGGTGATCGTCGGCTGCTCCGACTCCCGCCTCGCCGCGGAGATCATTTTCGACCGCGGCCTCGGCGACCTGTTCGTGGTCCGCACCGCCGGCCACACCGTCGGCCCGGAGGTGCTCGGCAGCGTCGAGTACGCCGTGACGGTGCTCGGCACGCCGCTCGTCGTGGTGCTCGGGCACGACTCGTGCGGCGCCGTGCAGGCCGCCCGGGAAGCGGTCAGCACCGGCACGCCCCCCGCCGGTCACCTCGGGGCGGTGGTGGACGCCGTGGTGCCCAGCCTGCGCCGGGCGGCGGCCGAGGGCGTCGAGGACATCGACGCCATCGTCGACATCCACATCGCGCAGACCGTCGAGGCGATGCTGGCCAACTCCGCCGTGCTGGCCGCCGCAGTGGCAGCCGGGCGGTGCGCGGTGACCGGCATGTCGTACCGGCTCAGCGCGGGCGAGGCGCGGACGGTGGCCACCGTCCCGGCGGGCGCGCCACCCGCGCCGCCCGCGCAGATCGACCGCGCCGCCCCCACCGTCGTCGGCTGACCGCCGGCGAACGCCCGAGCAACGGCCGAGGGGCCGTCCCGCGATTCGGCGGGGCGGCCCCTCGGCCGGTACGTCATCGGTCAGAGCAGCGACATGTGCACGTGATCGGTGTGGTCGGACGGTCCGCTGTACGACTTCCAGCCGGTGGCCGGGAACCAGATCTGCCGGTTCCAGATCACGTAGTAGATGCCGAGCCGGTCGGCGTTGCGGATCAGGAAGGCGGCGACGTTGTTGCCGTACATCCGGGTGTCGTTGTTGTGCCAGGGGGCGAACCCGCTGTTCTGCAACGACCAGTCGCAGGCCCGGCCCTTCGGATGCTCCCACGGCCCGCCGGGGCGGTAGCAGCCGACGAAGCGGTTGAAGCCGGCCCGCTTGACCTCCTTGTAGGCGTGCAGGGTGCGGGGCGTGATGCAGCCGGAGGTGGTGGGGTCGTTCTCGGTGCACGACTCCGGCTTCCAGTCGCCGTCCGCGGTGCGGCCCGGACCCATCCGGGCGACCGGCGAGGTGGCCGACACCAGACCGCCGGTGAAGCCCTTGCCGCCGACCAGGGCGAGCGCCCTCTCCGCCTCGACCTTGTCCCGGGCCATCGCGTTGGTCAGCTTCTGCTGCGCGCGTACCTCGGTGTCGAGCGCGAGCTTGGCCTGCTGGGCGCGGTTCTTGGCCGCGGTGACCGCAGCGAGCTTCTGCGCGTTGACCGTGTTCAGCTCGTCGAGCGCGGCGGCCCGCCGGACGAACGAGTCCGGGCTGTTGCTCTCCAGCAGCATCGCCATCGCGCCGATCCGGCCGGTCCGGTACGACTGCGCCGCGATCTGGGTCACCTGCGGACGTAGCGCGTCCAGTTGGGCCTGCGCGGCGCGTACCTCCAGCGCGAGCTGGAGCTGGCGCCGCTTCGACTTCGCCAGCCGGGTCTTCGCCTGGAGGTAGCCGCGGTTGGCGGCCTCGATGACGTCGGTGATGAGCTTGTCGTCGCCGTCCTCCGCGTGCCCCGAGGGGGTGGGCGGCGTCGTCGGCGCCGCGCTGGCCGGAGCCGGGCCGATGACGATGGCGAACGCGGTGAGCACGGCCACCACGGGCGTCAGCCAGCGGCGCAGGGGTGCCGTCACAGTTGTCCCTTCCGTCGACCGCCGACCGGGTTAGCTGACGGGTTCGGGACGGAAGTGGTCCCTACCGCTGTCGCGGATTCACCCCATGTACCTGGGTCCCCGGTTCGCCGTGGGGCGATTGGGCGGCGGTACCGCAGGCGCCGCTGCGCGCCTTCGGCGGTGACCGGCAGCGAGGTTACCCGAGAGTCCTCCCCGGGATCTACGTCCGTAAGCCGACTAAAAACGGTAATTCGCCGTTCCGCTCCGTGACCAGCGTCGCGTCTGACGCCGGCGGTGACGCTCCGGAGTGTCACCATGCCGTGTCCGTGCTCCTCCGCGGTCCGGTCCAGCCCGGGTCGGTGCCGGTGCGGCGGGTGCCGAGTGCCGCCAGCGCGGCGTCCGGCTCCGCGGGGGGACGCGACGGCGGCCCGTCGGCCGGCGCCGTCCCGCCCCGGCCCGCGGTGGTGACCAGCGCGGCCAGGCCGGTGGTCAGGGGGACGGCGGCGATCAGGCCGAGCGTGGCCACCGCGCTCCGGACGATCTCCTGCGCCAGGAACTCGCTCGTGAGGATCTCGCTGACCGCCCGCGAGTCGGCGACGAGCAGGAGCAGCAGGGGCAGCGAGGCGCCCGCGTACGCGAGCACGATGGTGTTGACCGTGGAGGCGATGTGCGCCCGGCCGACCCGGGTGGCCGCCCGGTAGAGCTGGAGCCGGGACAGCCCGGGATTCGCGTGCGCCAGCTCGGTGACGGTGGCCGCCTGGGTGACCGTGACGTCGTCCAGCACACCCAGCGAGCCGATGATGATCCCGGCCAGCAGCAGCCCGTGCAGGTCGACGTCGCGCTGGAACATCGACAGGGTGGTGGCGTCCTCGCTGCCGAACCCGGTCAGGTGGGTGGCCGCCGTGGCGATCGTGCCGAGGACGCCGGTCAGCACCAGGCTGCCGAGGGTGCCGAGGACCGCCACCGAGGTCTGCGCGCTGATTCCGTGCGTCAGGTACAGCACCACGAACATGATCAACGCCGAGCCGACGATCGCCACCAGCAGCGGTGGCTGCCCCGCGCCGATCCCGGGCAGCACGAAGCCCAGCAGGATGGCGAAGCTGGCAACCAGGCCGCCGAGCGCGGCCAGCCCCCGCCAGCGGCCGAACGCGACGATCGCGACGGCGAAGAGCGCCGCCAGCCAGATCAGCGGCGTGCCGCGCTGGTGCTCGGCGATGTTGTAGCTCTTCGTCGCCGGGTCGGCCGGATCCACCAGCTCCACCAGGACGATCTTGTCGCCGACCTCGACCCGGGGCGCGCCTGGTCCGGCGGGCACCGGCGCCGGCACCTCGCGACCGGCATCCGGACCCTGCTCGGCCCGGACCGTGACGGTCCCGCAGGGACCCGCCGAACCGCCCGGTGCCCCGTCCGGCGTCTCGGCGGCGGCCGGGCACGGCTCGGTCACCACCCGGGTCACCGTGCCGTGGTAGCGGGGCACGTCGGCGGCGCGTGCCGGCTCCGGGGTGTGCCGCGGCCAGAGCAGCAGGGTGGCGACCACGGTGAGGACGAAGAGCGGGACCACCGTGGCGACGAGGATCCGTCGCACCCGCGGCGGGGCGGACGGAGCGGGACGGGTGTGGTCGGCGCCCATGGCGATTCTCCCAACGATTCTCAGGCGGGATACGTGTCACCGGGCCGGCCGGTTCACCGGACCGGGCGCCCGCGCTGACGCGGTGGCCGGCGGTCGTCGCCCGAATGGTAGCCAGGCGACGGTGGGATGGCCGGGGACGAGGCCCGCCGCACCGCGAATCGGGCTTCCCCCCGGACGGTACGGCCTGGCCCGCTACCGTGGTCGTCGTGCGTACGGCGGCGGCGGTGACGACCGGGCGGTGGGTCCGGCTCCTGCTGCTGCTCTGCACGCTGATCGGGCTGGCCGCCATGCACACCCTCGGCCACGGCGCGCACGGGTCCGGCGGGCCCGGGTCCGCCGGGCACCGGACGGGCCACCCGGCGGCGGAGCACGTCGCCGCACCGGCCGGCATGGCGCTGGCCGCCGGCTGCCCTGGCGACGGCTGCCGGCCCGACGCGGTGCTCCCGCTCGGGCACCTCGGCGGCGAGCTGTCCGGCTGGAGCGTGTGTCTGGCCGTGCTCGGCACGTTCGCCGTGGCGCTGCTCGTCGCCGTGCTGCTGCGGCTCGGGTCGCGACCCGTCGGCCCGGCCGCCCGCGGCTCGGTCCGGCTCTCCCCGGGGCCGCGGGCGCCGCCGCCCCGCCCGCTCGGACTGCGCCTGGCGACGGCGTCGGTGCTGCGCAGATAGGACGCGCCTGGCGCGGCTGACCGCTCCGGTCACCCGCGTCCCGGGTCCGCTGCGTACGTTCCGACACCGAAAGGTCTGCCACATGTTCACTCGCACCGTCGCGCGCCGTGCCGCCCTGGCCGGCGCGACCGCTCTCGTCGCCGTCGCCCTGGCCGCCTGCGGCGGCACCGACCACTCGACCGCCGGCTCCGGCCACGACATGCCCGGCATGGGCGGCACCGGCACGCCCACCGCCGGCGCGACCGCGTCCTTCGGCACCGCCGACGTGACGTTCGCCCAGCTGATGATCCCGCACCACCAGCAGGCCGTGGAGATGGCCGGGCTGGCCGACACCCGGGCTGCCGACCCGGAGCTCAAGAAGCTGGCCGGGCAGATCAGGGCGGCCCAGGCGCCCGAGATCGCCACCATGACCGGCTGGCTCACCGCCTGGGGCCGACCGACCCCGTCGGCCGGCGCCGGTCACGGGATGCCGGGGATGGCGCACGGCATGCCCGGCATGATGTCGGCCGCGGACATGGCCAAGCTCACCGCGGCGACCGGGGCCGACTTCGACAGGCAGTTCCTGACCATGATGATCGCCCACCACGAGGGCGCCATCACCATGGCCAAGGACGAGCTGGCCGAAGGCGTCAACCCGGACGCGAAGGCGCTCGCCCAGCAGATCGTCGCGGCCCAGCAGGCGGAGATCGACACCATGAACAAGATCCTCGACCGGCTTTGAGCCCGACCGCCGGGTGCCGGGACCGTGCGCGGTCCGGGTACCCGGCGGCGTCGGCCGGGTCCGCGCCGGTGAGCGGGGCAGCGGATCGACGGGGGCGCTGCCGGCGCGGAGGCGCCGGTCAGGTCAGGCCGGTGCGACGGCGCCGGTACTCCTCCTCGTCGATCTCGCCCCGGGCGTACCGGTCGTCGAGGATGCGCCGGGCCGACGATCCGTCAGCCCCGTCCGGGCGCCCGCCGGTCAGCCGGACCACCAGCCAGACCAGCACCACCAGGACCGCCAGCCCCAGCAGCGACCAAATCCACATCCAGCCCATCATCGGGCCGTACCCCATCATGGCCGCCCTCCCGTCGGTTCGAGGGTCGGCCGGTCCGGTGCGCCGGGGGCGCCGGTACCGGTCGCCACCACCGAAACTACGACGCTCGGGGGCCGGCGGCGCCGGGTCGGAAGACCCGACATGCGGGCCGTCCGTCCCGGTCAGCCCCGCTTCATCAGCCGGCCGACGGCGGCCATCATCTCGGAGGCCATCTCATCGGCGCGTCCCTCGGCCGCGCCCTCGTGCATGCAGTGCCGGGCGTGGCCGTCGAGCAGGCCGAGCGCCACCTTGTCGAGGGCGGCCTGGATGGCGGAGATCTGGGTCAGCACGTCGATGCAGTACCGGTCGTCGTCGACCATCTTCTCGATGCCGCGGACCTGGCCCTCGATACGGCGGAGCCGCGCGAGGAGCTGGTCCTTGCTGGCGGTGTAGCCCCGGGTCGGGGTCGTCGGTGCGGTCATGCGATCCAGGATAGCGTACCCCTCGGGGGTATGCTACGGTCCTCCGGTGTCGCCGATACCCCCACGGGGTAGAGGTAACCGAAGAGTAGGATGGCAAGCGCGGAAGGGGAGTTGCGATGGTCACCACCACGTACCAGGTGCAGGGCATGACCTGCGGGCACTGCGTCAACTCGGTGAGCGCCGAGGTCGGCGCGATCGCGGGCGTCAGCGACGTCCAGGTGGACCTGGCCTCCGGTCGGGTCACCGTCACCAGTGAGAGCCCGTTGGACACGGACACCGTGCGCGCCGCCGTGGACGAGGCCGGATACGACCTCGTCGGGGCGTGACGGGTCCGGCGACCCACAGAAACCGAGGTAACACCATGAACACGGCGACGAAGCTGAGCGGCTTCGCCCTCGGGCTCGCGGCGGTGTTCGGCGCGGCGTACGGGGTCGGCCAGGTGGCCGGCCCCGTCGCCCCCGCCGCCGAGGCCCGGCACGACCCCGCCGACACCGGCCACGGCGGTCACGACGCCGACCCCGGCGCGACGGCGGAGCACCTGCCCGGCGGGCTGCTCGTCTCCGACCGCGGCTACACCCTGCAGCCGGTGACCGCGCCGACCGGCGAGTTCGCCTTCCGGATCACCGGCCCGGACGGTGCGCCGGTCACCCGCTACGACGTGGCGCACGACAAGCGGATGCACCTGATCGTCGCCCGCCGCGACCTCTCCGGCTTCCAGCACGTCCACCCGGAGTTGGCCGCCGACGGCACCTGGCGGGTCGGCTCGCCGCTCGCCGGCCCCGGCGTCTGGCGGGCGTTCGCCGACTTCACGCCGACCGGCGGGGAGCCGCTGACCCTCGGGGTCGACGTGACCGTCCCCGGGCCGCTGGACTCCCGGCCGTTGCCCGCGCCGGCGACCAGCGTCACGGTCGACGGATACACCGTCACCCTGGCCGGCGTCCCGCAGCCGGGCCGCACCACCGAACTGACCCTGACCGTCAGCCGGGACGGGCAGCCGGTCACCGACCTCCAGCCCTACCTGGGGGCGTACGGGCACCTGGTGGCGCTGCGGCAGGGCGACCTGGCGTACCTGCACGTGCACCCGCACGGCGCACCCGGCGACGGGCGGACCCCGGCCGGCCCGGCGGTCACCTTCTCCGCGGAGGTCCCCTCGGCCGGTAGCTACCGCCTCTACCTGGACTTCCGGCACGGCGACGCCGTGCACACCGCCGAGTTCACCGTCGTCGCGGGCGAGCCGGGCACCCCGACCGCCGCGCCGACGCAAACTCCGACCAGCACGCCGACCGCCGACGCCGGGCACGGCACGCCCGGGCACGGGCACAACTGACAGGAGGTGCCGCGATGACATCGACCGCCAAGTCCCTGCCGGTCGCCCCGAACCTGATCGAGCTCGCGATCGGCGGCATGACCTGCGCCTCCTGCGCCGCCCGGATCGAGAAGAAGCTCAACCGGATGGACGGCGTCGAGGCCACCGTCAACTACGCCACCGAGAAGGCCACCGTCCGGTACGCCGACGCGGTCAGCCCGGCCGAGTTGATCGCCACGGTGGAGAAGACCGGCTACACGGCCGTCGTGCCGCCGCCGCCGGCGCCCGCGGGGACGGAACCCGCGGCCGCGCCGGTCGACGAGCTGCGCGGGCTGCGTACCCGGCTCTGGGTGTCGGTCGCCCTGTCCGTGCCGGTGATCCTGCTGGCGATGGTGCCGGCCTGGCAGTTCGACTACTGGCAGTGGCTGTCGCTGACCCTGGCCGCCCCGGTCGTGGTCTACGGCGGGCTGCCGTTCCACCGGGCCGCGCTGATCAACCTGCGGCACGGCGCGGCGACCATGGACACCCTGGTCTCGCTGGGCACGCTGGCCGCGTTCGGCTGGTCGCTGTGGGCGCTCTTCCTCGGCGACGCCGGGCTGCCGGGGATGACCCACCCGTTCCGCTTCGACATCACCCGCTCCGACGGCGCCGGCAACATCTACCTGGAGGCGGCGGCCGGGGTGACCGTCTTCATCCTCGCCGGCCGGTACTTCGAGGCGCGCGCCAAGCGGACCGCCGGCGCCGCCCTGCGCGCCCTGCTGGAGCTGGGCGCCAAGGACGTCGCGGTGCTCCGCGACGGGCAGGAGACCCGGATCCCGGTGGACCAGCTCGCGGTGGGAGACCGGTTCCTGGTCCGGCCCGGTGAGAAGGTCGCCACCGACGGGGTCGTCGAGGAGGGCACCTCCGCCGTTGACGCCAGCATGCTCACCGGCGAGTCCGTCCCGGTCGAGGTGAGCCCCGGCGACGACGTGGTCGGTGCCACCGTGAATGCCGGTGGCCGGCTGGTCGTCCGGGCCACCCGGATCGGCGGGGACACCCAGCTCGCCCAGATGGCGAAGCTGGTCGAGGCGGCGCAGACCGGCAAGGCGGCCGTGCAGCGGCTGGCCGACCGGATCTCCGGGGTCTTCGTGCCGATCGTGATCGCCCTGGCCGTCGGCACCCTCGGCTGGTGGCTCGGCACCGGTGCGGGGGCGACGGCCGCCTTCACCGCCGCGGTGGCCGTGCTGATCATCGCCTGCCCGTGCGCCCTCGGCCTGGCCACCCCGACCGCGCTGCTGGTCGGCACCGGCCGGGGCGCCCAACTCGGCATCCTGATCAAGGGCCCGGAGGTGCTGGAGTCCACCCGGCAGGTGGACACCGTGGTGCTGGACAAGACCGGCACCGTCACCACCGGCAAGATGACCCTGGTCGACGTGCAGCCCGCCGCCGGCCAGGAGCGCGCCGAGCTGGTCCGGCTGGCCGGCGCCCTGGAGGCCGCGAGCGAGCACCCGGTCGCCCGGGCCGTCGCCGTCGGCGCCGCCGAGGCGGGGGCGCTGCCCGCGGTGGCCGGATTCGCCAACGTCGAAGGGCTCGGCGTGACCGGCACGGTCGACGGCCACGAGGTGGTGGTCGGGCGGCTCCGGCTGCTGCGCGAGCGGGGTCTCGACGTACCGGCGGAGGTCGCGCGGACGGTGACCGACGCGGAGGCCGCCGGACGGACGGCCGTCGTGGCCGGCTGGGACGGCCGGGCCCGGGGCGTCCTCGCGGTGGCCGACGTGGTCAAGCCGACCAGCGCGGCGGCGGTCGCCCGGCTGCGCGGGCTGGGGCTGACCCCGGTGCTGCTCACCGGGGACAACGCCACGGTGGCGAAGGCGGTGGCCGCCGAGGTCGGCATCGACGAGGTGATCGCCGAGGTGCTGCCGGCCGACAAGGTGGCCGTCGTCAAGCGCCTCCAGGCCGAGGGGCGGACGGTGGCGATGGTCGGTGACGGGATCAACGACGCCGCCGCGCTGGCCCAGGCCGACCTGGGGCTGGCCATGGGGACCGGTACGGACGTGGCGATCGAGGCGTCCGACCTGACCCTGGTCCGGGGTGACCTGACGGCCGCGCCGGACGCCATCCGGCTCTCCCGCCGCACCCTCGGGATCATCAAGGGCAACCTGTTCTGGGCCTTCGGCTACAACGTGGCCGCCCTGCCGCTGGCCGCCGCCGGTCTGCTCAACCCGATGATCGCCGGGGCCGCGATGGCCTTCTCGTCGGTGTTCGTGGTGGCCAACAGCCTGCGGCTGCGCCGGTTCCGCCCGGTCGGCTGACCGGCACCCGGCCGCACCCGTCGGCGCGCACACCCGCTGGTGACGCAGGGTTGGGCGAACGGCGGCCGGGGTACTTCAGGGGCGTAGCGACAACCGCTGAATGGAGGTTCGCATGGGTATCGACGACAAGATTGACAACGCGTCCGAGAACACCGCGGGCAAGGTCAAGGAGGGTCTCGGGCGAGCCACCGACGACGAGCGGCTCGAGGCCGAGGGCCGCAACGACCAGGCCAGCGCCAAGCTCAAGCAGGCCGGCGAGAAGATCAAGGACGCCTTCAAGAGCTGACGTACGCTCACCGCACGCCGGGCCGGCGACCGCCGGCCCGGCGTGCGGCGCGCCCGGTCGGCGTACCGTCCGGGGGTGCGTTCTGCCGCTGGGTCACCTCCTTGGCAGGATGATCTGTCGCCGCTCGATCCGGTCGGGGCGCGGGCGGCAGCACGACAGTGAGCCCCGGTCCACCGAGGGCCGACCTCGGCCCGCCGACCGTACGGGGAGAACGATGTCCGGTAACACCGCGATCCGTACCGCCGCCCTGGTGACCCTGACCGCGCTGGCCGGGGCCTGCCAGTCCACCGGCGGCGAGAGCGCCGCACCGGCCGGCAGCACGGCCGCCGCGCCCAGCGCCACGGCCCTGCCCACCGGCACCCCCGCGGTCACCGCCACGGCCTCGCCGGTGACGGCGGCGAACACCCTGGCCGTCTGCACCAGCGTCGACAAGCTGATCATCGCCGGTAGCCGGAAGATCGCCGCCGACTCGGCGGCGGCCACCCGCGGGGAACTCACCCCGGAGCAGGTCTCCGCCCAGCTCAAGGAGAACCTCGCCGACCTGGCCGACGACGTACGCGGGCAGGCCACCCGGGCGCAGGACCCCGAGATCAAGGCCCTGATCACCGACACGGCCGACCGGATCGACGCCGGTGCCCGATCGTCCGCGCCGGTGAAGTGGCTCAGCTCCACCTTCGTCAGCATTCCGCCGCGACTCACCGACCGGTGCCACGCCTGACCGTGCGTCCACCGCGGCCGGTCGGCCCACCGCCCGTCCTGAACCCGCGCCGGCAAGCCGCGCACGGCCCCCACCGTCCAGATCGGAATGTCGACTCCCGTTTGATCAGCGCGACACCCGGTAGCGGATGTGGGTGACCGTCGGCGCGGCGACCACCTGCTCCGGCGCCAGCCGGACGTCCCCCACCCCGTCGAAGAGCGCCGTGCCGCCACCCAGCACGATCGGCACCAGGTGCAGCCAGAGCGTGTCCAGCAGCCCCGCCGTCAGGTACTGCCGCACCGCGCTCGCGCCGCCGGCAACGGCCACGTCCCGGCTGCCCGCCGCCGCCCGGGCCCGCTCCAGCGCCGCCTCGATGCCGTCGGTGACGAAGTGGAACTCCGTGCCGCCGCGCATCACCAGCGACTCGCGGGGGTGATGGGTCAGCACGAAGACCGGCACCCGGAACGGCGGGTCCTCGCCCCACCAACCCGTCCAGTCCGGGTCCCACGGTCCGTCGCCGCCGCCGAACATCCGGCGTCCCATCACGTACGCCCCGAGGTCGCGGGTCATCTCGTCGACCACCTCGGCGTCGACGTTCCGCGCGCCGCCGGCCAGCCCGTGCCGGTCCCGCCAACTCTCGGTGGCGAAGAACCACTCGTGCAGCCGCAGGCCGCCCCGACCGAGCGGGTCCTGCCGGCTCTGGCCCGGGGCGGCGATGAACCCGTCCAACGACATCGACAGCTGACTCGTCACGTTTCCCATGTGCGGTGGACTCCCGTCGGCGGCGGAACTCATCGGTCGGCCGCCAACCGGGCGGCCCGTACCTCCAGATAGCGGCGTTCGGGCAGGCTGGTGGTGCCCCGGGCGGCCGCCAGGTACGCGGCCCGCGCGGCCGGCCGATCGCCGGCCAGCTCGAGCAGGTGGGCGCGGACCGCGGCGAGGCGGTGGTGCCCGGCCGTCCGCTCGTCGGCGTCCAGCGGCGCCAGCAGGGCCAGCCCGGCGCGTGGACCGTCCACCATGGCCACCGCGGCGGCCTGGTTGAGGGTGACCATCGGGTTCGGCGCGATCCGCGCGAGCAGCCGGTAGAGCGCGACGATCTGCGGCCAGTCGGTCTCCGCCGCCGACGCCGCCTCGGCGTGCACCGCGGCGATCGCCGCCTGGAGCTGGTACGGCCCGGGCGGTGACCAGGTCAGCGCCTCGGTCACCAGGGCGACCCCCTCCTCGATCTCGGCCCGGTCCCAGCGCGCGCGGTCCTGCTCGGCCAGCGGGACGAGCTCGCCGCTCGGGCCGCTCCGGGCCGCCCGGTGCGCGTCGGTGAGCAGCATCAGCGCCAGCAGCCCGGCGACCTCGCCGTCGCCGGGCAGCAGCCGCCGCAGCTCCCGGGTCAGCCGGATCGCCTCTCCGGTCAACTCCGCGCGGTGCAGGTCCGGGCCGCTGGAGGCGGTGTGACCCTCGTTGAAGATCAAATACAGCACGTGCAGCACGGCCTGCAGCCGGTCGTCCCGGTCGGCCGGGGAGGGCGGCGCGAAGCGGGCGCCGGCCGCCTCGATCCGCTGCTTCGCCCGGCGGATCCGCTGGCTCATGGTCGCCTCGGGCACCAGGTACGCGCGGGCGATCTGCGCGGTGCTCAGGCCGCCCACCGCGCGTAGCGTCAACGCCACCTGCGCCGAACCGGTGAGCGCCGGATGGCAGCAGAGGAAGAGCAGCGCCAGCGTGTCGTCCCCGCTGGGCGGCTCCTCGTCGGCGGGCGGCGCCACCGCCGCGTACGCCGGCTCGCGTACGGCCACCGCCACCTCGCGGTCCCGGCGGGCCCGCTCGCTGCGCCACTCGTCGGTGAGGCGGCGGGTCGCCACGGTGATCAGCCACGCCCGGGGGTGCTCGGGCAGGCCCTGCGCGGGCCACTGGGTGGCCGCGGCGAGCAGCGCTTCCTGCACCGCGTCCTCGCAGGCGTAGAACTGGCCGTGCCGGCGGACGAGGACCGCGAGGACCTGCGGCGCGAGGGTGCGCAGCAGGTCCCCGACGGCGTGGTCCGCAGCGGTCACAGCTCCGTCCCGGCCTCGTCCATGATCGGCCGCACCTCCAGCACGCCGACGCCCCGCCGGACGTCCGGCCAACGGGCGGCGATCTCGGCGGCCCGCTCCGGGCTGTCGCAGTCGACCATCAGGTAGCCGGCGAACTGCTCCTTGCTCTCCAGGAACGGGCCGTCGGTGATCTCCGCGCGGCCGCCGACGGAGCGGACCGTCCGGGTCTGCGACGGGTCGGCGAGCGCCTGCCCGCCGACCAGCTCGCCGGACTCGGTGAGTTCCTTCATGACCTCGTCGACCTCGCCGAAGATGGCGTTTCGCTCCTGCTCGGAGAGCTCCTCGACGAAGCCGGGACGGTTCCAGATCAGCAGCATGTACTTCATGACGGACTCCTCGGGTTGGGGCCACCGGTGGCGGCGCCTCTCGGTGAGGGGTCGGAGCCGAGGCGCCGTACCCGACATCCTCACCCGAAGAATCCGGGAGAGTCGTCAGCCGCGGCCGCGGACCGACCGGCGAGGCGGCGCGCCCGCGTCGAGCGAGGCCCGGTCGGCGGCGGAGGTGCCGGAGGACCAGCCCTCCGCGTCCCGCACCTGGAGGCGGTGCCGGGTGACCCCGGGGAAGAGCGTGTCGAGCCGTTCCCGGACGGCGTCCGAGCGCGCGGCGAGCACCGGCAGCAGCCGGTCGTCGCCGCGTTCCTCGGCCACCTCCCGGTTCGCCGCCTCGGTGGCGGCCCGGAGCCGTTCGCCGATGCGCAGCGCGAAGGCGTTGAGGAACGACTCGTCGTAGCCCTTGGTGCGCCGGCTGCCGGCGTTGGCCCGCCGCTCGCCCCGGCCGCGCAGCATCGCCGCGGTGGCCTGCACCAGCAGCGAGGTGTGCAGCAGCTCGACCGCCGCCAGGTCCGCCGGGAAGCCGAGCACGGTGGCGAAGCCCAGGTCGTCCGACCAGACCGCCTCGCACCGGTTGGCCGCCGCCACCTCCTGCACCAGCAGCGCCTTCGCGGCCGCGTACGGGGCGTCGGTGCTCAGCCGTACCCCGCCCGGCTGGTCCGGCCGCTCGGCGGTCGCGTCGAGCAGGGCGGTGTCGATGCTGTGCCGGGCCATCAGCTCCTGCGCCTTGCCGGTCAGCGCCTCCGCCTCGGCCGGGAAGGTGGTCGACTCGGCCTTGGCCAGCAGCGCGCGTACCCGGTCCAGCATCCGCGACCCCGACGGCATGGCGGCCACCCGCGGGACGGCGGCCGGACCGCCGGGCGGCGGGCGGAGCAGCGCGATCGGCGGCAGCCCCGCGACCAGGGCGAGGGCGTCCACCGCGTCGCGCAGCGCGGTGATCCGGTCGACCCCCTGCCGGGCGGCCCACCGGTTCAGCCAGTCGAGCGCGCTGTCCCAGCCGGCGTCCAGCTCCGCCACCTGCTCGTCGAACCAGGCCGGGACGGGCGCGGGCAGGCCGGCGCGCTGGGCCGCGACCGCCGTCCGGACCAGCCGGGCGGCGCGCGGGTCGAGCCGGCGGGCCGCGATCCGGTCCAGGTCGGCCGGCTGCCAGCCGCGCGGCCAGAGCCGGCCGACGCCGCGGACCAGGCGGGCCAGGAGGGCGGCGTCCACGGCGGGGCCGTCGCCGACCACCAGCCGGTCCAGCGCGCGCTCCGCCTCGCGTACGTCGGTGCCGCGCGACGCCGCGAGGGCGTCGGCGACCAGGGTGTCGGCGTCCGGCACGGTGGGTCCCCTTCTCCACGGTCGTTCCGGTGCGGCCGACCTCGGGTGGCGAGGTGCACACCCGCCCCGAACGGTACCGGCGTCCGGGGCCCACCGACGCGTGACCGGCCTCACCACCGGCCGCGGACTGGGCCGCCCCGCTCGGCGCCGCGCCCACGGTGGTGGTGAGATGGACCGCGGGTCCGCGCGGCGGGCGGAGAGGGGCACCGGATGAGTCGGGTCGTGGTCACCGGGGGCAGCGGCAAGCTGGGCCGGGCCGTCGTGGCGGAGTTGGTCGACCACGGGTACGACGTGGTGAACCTGGACCTGGTCCCGCCGGCCGAACAGCGGTGTCCGTTCACCCGGATCGACCTGACCGACCAGGGCCAGGTGCTGGAGGCGTTCACCGGCATCGACGAGCGCTACTCCGGAGTCGACGCGGTGGTGCACCTGGCCGCCATTCCGGGCCCGGGCGTGGCCGGGAACGCGGTGACCTTCCGGAACAACATCACCGCCAGCTACCACGTCTTCTCCGCGGCCCGGTCGGTCGGCATCACCAACGTGGTCTGGGCGTCCAGTGAGACGCTGCTCGGCCTGCCGTTCGAGACCCCGCCGCCGTACCTGCCGGTGGACGAGGAGTACCCGGCCCGACCGGAGACGTCATACGCGCTGGCCAAGCACCTGGAGGAGCAGCTGGTCGCCCAGTTCTGCCGCTGGGAGCCCCGGCTCAAGGCGATCGGGCTGCGCTTCTCCAACGTGATGGAGCCCGCCGACTACGCCGCCTTCCCGGGGTACGACGCCGACCCGCGCCTGCGCTCATGGAACGCCTGGGGCTACATCGACGCCCGGGACGGCGCGCAGGCGGTCCGCCGGGCGCTGGCGCACGAGGCGACCGGGATGGACGTCTTCATCATCGCCAACGCCGACACGGTGATGAGCCGGCCGAGCGCCGAGCTGGCCGCCGAGGTCTTCCCGGACGTGCCGCTACGCCGGGAGCTGACCGGCAACGAGACGCTGCTCTCCATCGACAAGGCCCGCCGGGTGCTCGGCTACGAGCCGACGCACGGCTGGCGGTGAGCGCGGCTGACTCGTGGGCGGGTCAGCGGGGGAAGGACGCCCAGATGTTCTTGGTGTCCTCGGTCGCGTACCAGCCGACGGCGAGGGAGACCGAGTGCGCCAGCAGCAGCCCGCGGCCGCCCGAGTCGAGCGGCTGGGTGTCGGCCAGCTCGGGCACGGTGGCCAGGTCGTGATCGGCGACGTCGAGGATGAAGCAGTCGTCGGCGGCGAGCAGCGTGACGATGGTCGGCGGGATGCCGTGCCGCAGCGCGTTGCTCGCCAGCTCGGTGGCGACCAGGACGACCAGGCCGGGCACCTCGTCGAGTTCCTCCCTCTGGGCCAGGCCGTAGCGGGTCAGCGCCGCGCGCAGCGACGCCCGCAGCGCGCGTAGTTCCGCGGCCGTGCGGAGGTCCCACCGTTCGAGTTCGGTGGCCTGCGGCGGTGGCGGTGACGTCCGGAGCTGACCCATGATCCCGCTTTACCCCGCGTAGCACCCGCCAACCGGACGGGTCGACCGCCGGAACCCACCTCCCGGTGTGCGGGGGGCGTGGTCGGACCGGCCTCGGCCAGCAGTGCCGGGGCCGGTCCGAGCGCTCAGCGCCGGATCAGTGCGAAGACGCCCCAGCCGAGGTATTCCCGCTGGTAGCGGACGTGGCGGAGGGGATCCTCGGTCAACTCCTGGCGCAGCTCTCCGGCGAGCTCGTCGTCCGGGTTGGCGTCCAGCCAGCGGCGCAGGTTCAGCCAGTGCGCGGCCGCGTACCGGTCCCAGCTGTGCTGGTCGGCGAGGACCATCTCGACCAGGTCCCACCCGCACTCGCGGAAGAGCCCGACCAGACCGGGCAGGTCCCGGAACTGCTCCTTCGTCTCCGCGTGGCACCCCTCGACGGTCTCCCGGTCCGGCGGGTCGAGCCGCCAGTAGGGCTCCCCGACGAGCAGCATTCCGCCGGGTCGCAGGCTGCGCGCCAGGATCTCGATCGTGCCGGGAACACCCCCGCCGATCCAGGTGGCACCGACGCAGGCGGCCAGGCCGACCGGCTCCGGGGGTACGAAGGTCGCGGCATCGCCGTGCGCGAACCGGACCCGGTCGGCGACGCCCAGTTCGGCCGCCCGACCCCGGGCCGCGGCGGTGAAGGACGTGCTGATGTCCACCCCGGTGCCTACCACGCCGTGGTCGCGGGCCCAGGTGCAGAGCAGCTCGCCCTTCCCGCTGCACAGGTCGAGGACCGACGTGCCGGGCCGGAGCTTGAGGGCCCGCCCGAGGGTGGCCAGCTTGCCGGCGTCGAACGGGTTGAGGATGCGGAGGTCGCCCTCGCGGATGACGAAACTACGTGGCAGATCCATGTCGGTGACTCCAGGAGGTCGAGGTCGGTGTGCGGCGGGGCTGACGACGGACGGCTCGGATCAGCACACTGGGCACCGGCACAAAAACACCCTCTTCGACCTGTCGGAGTGACGTGCCGACAGGCTAAATCCCGCCCTGGCACCCGCCAACCGGATTTCGGGTGGCCCAGCCACATTGCCCACGCCGCGCAGGTGTCGGCCGACCGGATATCTGCTGTGGTCGATATCACGCTAGCGTCCTGGCACGCCGGCTGGTCGCCGGCGCTCCGAACGGGAGAACGCCATGAAGACACCGTGGAAAGCCGCCACCACCCTTGCCGCGGCCCTGCTCCTGGTCCTACCCGCCACCACCGCCGCGCGGGCCGCCAGCACGCCGTACACGAAGACCCCCGTCGCGGGGTCGCTGCGCAGCTACCCCGTCTCCGCCGTCTACGTCGCCGGGGTCTCCTCCGGCGGGTACCTGGCCACTCAGCTCCAGGTCGCCTACTCGGCGCGGATCCGGGGCGCCGCGATCTTCGCCGCCGGGCCGTACTACTGCGCGCAGAACAACGTCGCGCAGGCGCTCTACGGCTGCGGCGACAACAGCTACCCGACGTATCTGTCCACGTTGGAGAGCTACACCCGCACCTGGGCGTCGTACGGCTGGATCGACGGCACCGGCAACCTCGCCGGCCAACCCGTGTACGTCTACCACGGCGGCAGCGACAGCACGGTGAAGAAGTCCGTCACCGACGACCTGGCCCGCTACTACCAGGACTTCGGCGCCAGTGTGCGGTACGACGCCGGCAGCGCCGCCGGGCACGCCTGGGTCACCCCGTACGGCACGGTGGGCTGCACCGCGACCGCCTCGCCGTACCTGAACGACTGTGGCACCGACCCGCAGGGCGCCTTCCTCGGCAAGCTCCTCGGCTCGGTGGCCGCGCGGAACACCGGCCCGCTCGGCGGCACGCTGATCCGGTTCAGCCAGGACACCTTCGCGGTGAACGGCTGGGCCAACGGCCTGAGCATGGACGCCAACGGCTTCGCGTACGTCCCGAGCACGTGCGCCGCCGGGCAGACCTGCCGGCTGCTGGTCGCCCTGCACGGCTGCCTACAGGGCTATGCCAAGGTCGGCACCGCCTTCGTCGACCGGGCCAACCTCAACCAGTACGCCGACACGAACCGGCTCATCGTGCTCTACCCGCAGGCGATCCCGTCCGGGGCGAACCCGAACGGCTGCTGGGACTGGTGGGGTTACCTCGGTGGGACCAACTATCCGATCAAGGGCGGCGCCCAGGTCGAGACGATCATGAACATGGTCCGCCGGCTGGACGGCTGAGCCGCCCGGTGCCCGGGGCCGCGAAACCGCGATGAAACCGCGGTGATCCCCGCCCCGGGCACGCTGCCGGCATGACGACAGCCCCGCCACGGCCGGCGTCAGACCTCCGACGCCCCCGACGCGTCGTCGCCCGTCGCCTTACGTGCCTCGACGTCCGCCTTGAAGGCGGCGATGTAGTCCGGCAGCCGGCGCTTCGGCGCCCACCCGAGCGAGCGGGCCTTCGTGGTGTCGGCCTGCCCGCGGACCCGCTCGCCCTGCCGGGCCGGCACCAGGGTGTAGTTGTCGGTGAACATGCCGGCCACCTCGGCCAGCGGCCACTCGTGGCCGTAACCCAGCAGGTAACCGTCCCCGCTGCCGTCGCGGTAGCAGGCGAGGATGCCGTCGATGATGTCGTCCACGTGCGTGAAGTCCCGGGTCTGGGTGCCGGGCGCGACCACGCTTAGCGGCTCGCCGCGCTCGTACTGCGACTCGAAGATCCCGATGACGGTGGCGTACTTGCCGTCCTTGATGTGACCCGGGCCGTACACGTTGTAGAAGTACGTGATGACGTAGTCCAGGCCGTACCAGTTGGCGAAGTTCTTGATGTACTCGACGTTCTTCGCCTTCGTCCAGGCGTAGGGGCTCAGGTTCTCGTCCTGCCCGTCGTTGCCGAACTTCGAGCTCGACCCGGCGTACACCAGCCGGGCGCCGTGCCGGTCGCAGAACCGGACGACCTCCTTGGTGCCGTGGAGGTTGAGCTCCCAGCACAGGTCCAGCTCGTCGAAGCTCTGCACGATGCGTGCGTACTCCCCGAGGTGGAACACGGCCGTCGGGCTGGGCAGGCCCGCCTTGTCCCATTCCTCGTTGATGTCGACGGTGCTGACGTCGAGGTGGGTGACCCGTGGATCCTCGATGCGGATGCCGGGCGTGCCCGGCAGGTAGATGTCGACGGACACGATCTGTGCGTCGGGGAAGGCTTTGAGCAGTGCTCGGATGAGGTGCGAGCCGACGAAGCCCGCCCCGCCGGTGACGGCGAAGACATGCATTGTGCTCTTCTCCAGTTCAGGCATGAGATCGACTGGCAGACTATGCGACCGGCCGGCCAGGGGAGCGGTTGAGGTCGACCCGGCGTGCTGCCTCCGCCGCGCCGACCAGCCCTGGGGCGGTCGGACCGGTGTCTAAACTCGCACCCATGTCATCGATCATGATTACCGGCGGCGCGGGCTTCATCGGTTCCCACTTCACGAAGCGGTGGGCGGCGGAGCACCCCGGTGATCGGATCGTCGTGGTGGACGCGCTCACCTACGCCGGTGACCCGCGGACCCTGGCCGACGTCGCCGGCGAGGTGATCCTCGTCCAGGCCGACATCGGTGACCGCGAGGCCATGGAGCGGACCCTGCGCGAGCACCGGATCGAGGTGATCGTCAACTTCGCCGCCGAGTCGCACAACAGCCGGGCGGTGCTGGGCCCCTCGGTCTTCTTCCAGACCAACGTCCTCGGCACCCAGACGCTCCTCGACGCCGCGCTGCGGCACGGCGTCGGGCGGTTCCATCACATCTCCACCTGCGAGGTCTACGGCGACCTGAGCCTCGACTCGGACGAGTCGTTCACGGAGGAGTCCCCCTACCGGCCGCGCACCCCGTACAGCGCGAGCAAGGCCGGCGCGGACCATGTGGTCCGGGCCTACCACCAGACCTACGGGCTGCCCGTGACGATCTCGAACTGCGTCAACAACTACGGGCCGTACCAGTTCCCGGAGAAGGTGCTGCCGCTGTTCGTCTCCCGGGCGCTTCGCGGGGAGAGCCTGCCGCTGTACCGGTCGACCGGGAACCGGCGGGAATGGATCCACGCCGTCGACCACTGCCGCGCGATCGAGTCCGTGCTGGCCAACGGGCGGGTCGGCGAGACGTACCACGTCGGCACGGGCGTGGAGGCCAGCATCGCGGAGCTGGCCGACCTGGTCCTCAGCGAGCTGGGGCTGCCGGATTCGCGCAAGCAGTTGGTCCCGGACCGGCCCGGTCACGACCGGCGCTATGTGCTCGACTGGACCAAGATCCGCACCGAGTTGGGCTGGACGCCGACCGTGCCGTTCGAGGACGGCGTGCGGGAGACGATCCGCTGGTACGTGCGGAACCCGGCCTGGTGGGAGCCGTTGCTGGAGCGGACGGCGGTGACCGAGACCCAGTGGGGGTAGCGGTCGGTTCCGCCGCGCGGCGGCGACCGGTGGTCACCACCGCCCGAGGACCTCGGTCGTCCGGTTGGTGACGGATTTCGTCCCGCGCTGACCTCGCCGGGGCTTCTGTCCGGCGCTTGCGGGGTCGAGCGCCGCCGATCCGGCCTCCTCGGCAGTGCGTACCGGCCGGCCGGTGGGATACCGTCGCCACGTGATGGTCGAGGAGCACTGGTGGAACGGGGACACGACAACCCGTGGTCGCCGCGACGTGTACATCCGCACCGACGGGCGTCGGTGGGAGGTCCAGGCGCAGATCGGTGGCGCGCTGGGCCGGTCGAAGGTGCAGGAGTGCCCCAGCCGTGGTTCGGCGAGCATCCTCGCCGGGGCGTGGCGCGGCGGCGACCCGGCCTGGCGCGAACTGCCCCGCTGACCACCGCGACGCCCCCGACCCGGGCGCGGTCAGCCGGCCGGTTGGCGGTGGCTGCCCGGGTGCGGGAAGTGCAACCGCACGCTGGTGCTGCTTCCCCCGGAATGCATGGTCACCACGTCGGCGAGCTGCCGGACCAGCCAGAGACCCCGCCCGCCGATCCGGTCCGCGCTGCCGGGCCGGTGGTAGCCGGCCGTCGGCGGGATGCGCCCCCCTCCCGAGTCGTCGACCTGGACGATGAGCATGTCACGGTGGTGCCAGCCGCGCAGGCGTACCGGAAGTGATCCGTGCACCAGGCCGTTGGTCGCCACCTCGGTCACCGCGACGGCGATGTCATCCGTCGCGTCGGCATCGAACGACCTCGCCACGGCCCACCGGTGCAGCGCGCCCCGCAGCGCGCGGAGCTGGTCCAGTTCGACGAGGTCCAGGTCGAGGTCGACCACCGACGGCGCCGGGTCCAGCGGGATCTCGCTGCGCACCCGCAGGTAGTCGGCGGCCGGGACGTAGCCCGCGTTGGGTTGCCGGCCGTCCGCGGTGAGCTCGTGATTGTGCAGGTCACGGACCCTCTCGATGAGGACCGCGGGATGCCGCCGGCTGTCCCAGAGGCAGGTGACCGCGCAGCCGTACCCGGCGTACGCGTCGCCGCAGGCGGACTCGTACGACAGGTGCGCCGTGGCGCGGTCCACCGGGGCGTCGGGTGCCGGGTCGGCGGACACGTCGGGTTCGGTGATCACGTGGACCGGGCTGCCGGCGGCGTGCTGCGCGGCCAGATACCGGCGAAGCCCCTCGTAGGCGAAGCCCAGCCGGAGGTGGAAGGCGGCCCGTTCGCCCCATTCGAGCCGGTCGGCCAGCCCGCCCAGGGTGTCGCGGATGACCCGTTCGACGTGCGCGCCGACCACCAGGTGGACCCGTTCCCGGGCGTCCAGTGACCGCCGCAGCGCGGGGATGAGCCGATCACGCAGGGTCTCGTCCGAGTCCACGATCAGTGCGGCGTGCACGAACTGGCCCGCCGTGGGCGAGATCTGGCCGGCGGTCATCGGCCCTCCTCCCGGGGCACTCGGGGCCCGGGGCCGGCGCCGCCGATCCACCCCACGGCGTCGGGGGTGGATGCCGGGGCCGGGCGCCGGTCCGCCATGTGCCACCACGCCTTCCGGGAGGTCGGGGAAAGCCGGGGCGGTACGGTGTCGGCGCAGCTGTCGATGTCGGTGGCGCGCCTGACGGGGTAGCTCCCGTGGGACGAGCCTAGCGCGCCCCTCCGACCCCCGCTCGGCTCCGCACGTACCGTGTCGGGACGCCCGACCGGACGTGCGGTGCCGGCCGCGCCGGTGCCCGGGTCGCGCCGGCCGGGGTCGGCTACTCCCGCGGCCCCTTCGAGGCCCGCTCGACCAGGGACTCGGCGACCTCCCGGAGCTTGCGGTTGGAGTCCTGCGACACCCGGGCCAGGATGGCGAACGCCTCGTCCGCCGTGCACCGGCGCTGGCCCATGATGATGCCCTTGGCCTGCTCGATCACCGCCCGGCTCTGCATCGCCGCCTGCATCTGCTGGGCCAGGGTGGCGGTGCTCTCGTAGAGCTGCACGTTGGCCAGCGCGATGGCGGCGTGAGCCGCGAGCGTCTGGGCCAGGTCGATCACCCGGTCGAAGACCCGGGGAGCGCTGCCGTAGATGTTGAGCGCGCCGACCATCGCCTCCTGTATCGGCAGTCCGATCGAGAGCGAGCTGGCCGCGCCGGCCGCGTACGCCCGGGCGGCCCACTCCGGCCAGCGGCTCTCGGCCGTCATGTCGGGCACCAGCATGGCGGTCCCGGTGGTGGCGGCGTCCAGGCAGGGGCCGCGGCCCTGCTCGTACTGCCACTCGTCCAGCTTGAGCGCGAGGTCCCCGGTGTGCGCCGCGGTGTACGCCTCGGAACCCTGGATCAGGGTGACCGACACCTCGGCGGTGCCGGGGATGGTCTCCTTGGCGACCGAGGCGATGTTCGACAGCACGACGTCGAGGTCGGCTTCGTCGTGCTTGATCCTCCCGAGTCTGATCAGGGCTTCGGCGAGATCGAGGGGTGCCTGCGGCATGAGCTCTGACGTCCTTGTGCGAACCGGCGCCATCGACCTCGGGCGTGAGTGGACAGCGCGTGGCGGGCGGACCGCGATCGCGGACCGCTGTACCGATCCGGGTGGATCGGGAACCGGCGCCGCTGCTTGACGCTCGCTCGAGACGCCCCGGTCCGGGACGTCCGCTACAGGAGAAATACTTTACGACGCATCCGGCGTGGCGGCGTCGGGGCGTGCCGGCGGTTCGGCGGGGGCGCGGCCCTCCGCCGGTCAGCGCGGTGGGAGGGTCGACCGGTGCTCCGCGTGGGTCGACAGGTCGGCCAGGCCGAGCTCGTGGCGGACGCCGGCCACCGTGACAATGCGCAGCACGATCGGTGACGGGTCCCGCACGGTCAGCTGTCCGCCCCGGTCGGTGAGCAGCGCGCGGGCCTGGAGCAGCGCGCTGATCCCGTGGGCGCCGAAGTACGTCACCTCGGACAGGTCCACGGCCACCGTCGGCGGTGGGGTGCGGGTGAGCGTCTCCACCAGCTCGACCAGCAGGTGGGCGTTGCTCATGTCGACCTCACCGCACACCTTGACCTGTTTGGTGGGCCCATCGGCGGTGGACGTGAGCCACATGACGGCCTCGTCCGGGCGTAGTGACGCCGAGCCGGTGGGGAGGTGGCGGTCACCGAACGAGAGCAGGTGGTCTGACACGGCCCCTCCGACGTGACGATCGGTTGGCGCCCGCCGGACGGATGCCACGGCGAACGGTGAGGGCGCGTGTCTTGACCCGTTCCAGGAGAGTAGCCCGGCGGCCGCCCTGTGCCCAGGGGCGAGCCGGGCGGGCTTCCGCCTCGCAGGCCGGTGTGTGGCGGGGGCCGGACGGGTACATTGAGGGCCGGTCCCGTCGGCCTGGGATCCACGGCCGAGGGGCGCGGTTGCGTTCGTCCGGCGATTCCGGCGGTGGCTGACCCGTGACCGTTCCCGACAGCGTCACCCCACCCGCCGGCAGGACGCGCCGGTCGACAAGGATCCGAACATGGTGCCAGCGCCGATGGACCCGCCTCAGGCCTTCGCCGAGCTGGGCCGGATCAGACTCGACGAGGTCAGCCTCGACGACATCCTGCAGCGGATCGCGGACCTGGCCAACCGGACCATCCCCGGCACCCGGGACGTCTCGGTCACGCTGGCCCGCGGCAGCATCGCCCAGACCGCGGTCGCCACGGGCGAGGTGGCCCTGGTCCTGGACGAGTGGCAGTACGCGCAGGGCCACGGACCCTGTCTGGACGCCTCGGCGAGCGGCGACAGCCTCTCCGTGCCGGACATGGCGGTCGAGCAGCGGTGGCCGAGCTGGGCGGCCCGGGCCCGGGCCGCCGGGGTGGGCAGCTCCCTGTCGGTCGGACTGCCGATCCAGGAGGCGGTGGTGGGCGCGCTCAACATCTACGGCGCCGAGCCGCACGCCTTCGACCGGGGTGCGGTCGAGGTCGCGGAGAACTTCGCCGCGTACGTCGCCGTGGCGCTGGCCAACGCGCATCTCTACGACACGACGGCCGCCCTCGCCCGCCAGATGCAGGAGGCGATGCGCAGCCGGGCCGTGATCGAGCAGGCCAAGGGGATCATCATGGGGGAGCGGCGCTGCTCGCCGGAGGAGGCGTTCGCGCTGCTGTCGAAGATCTCCCAGGACGCCAACCGCAAGGTGCGCGACGTGGCCGAGGCACTCGTCGCCGCGGCGGTCCGCCAGGGCCGCTGACCGGCGCTGCCCGGTCCGGCCGCGTGCGCCGGTCGCCGTCCGCCGGGTTGGTCGAGAGCTCTCGGGGGTGTCCGGGGCGGTCCGTCACCCGGGCTGCTCGCGTTCGTCGATCCGCTGCCCGGGCTGCCGGCTATCGTGGGATGACTGGTGTGCCGGGAAGTCTGGTCGGCGATGGATGACGCGACCCCTGCCGACGAGGAGATGTCCGTGACCGACGCCACCCGGCGCCGTGCCAGCCTGTTCGGCCGCCGCTCCTGGGGCGAGACCCGCCGCATCTCCGCCATCCTTCGCAAGGAGACCGTCGGTGGGGCCCTGCTGCTCGCCGGCGCGCTGCTGGCCCTGATCTGGTCGAATTCCCCGTGGTCGGACGGCTACCAGGCGCTGCGGGACCTGCGCGTCGGCCCGGCGTCGCTGCACCTGGACCTCAGCCTGGCCAGCTGGGCCGCCGACGGACTGCTGGCGATCTTCTTCTTCGTGGCGGGCCTGGAGCTGAAGCGCGAGTTCGTCGCCGGTGACCTGCGGGATCCACGCCGGGCGGCGGTGCCGGTGGCGGCGGCGGTGGGCGGCGTGCTGGTACCGGCCCTGCTCTACCGCTTGATCGCCGGTGCCGACGGTGCCCGGGGCTGGGCGATCCCGACCGCGACCGACATCGCGTTCGCCATCGCGGTGCTGGCCGTGGTGGGCCGGTTCCTGCCCTCGGCCCTGCGTACCTTCCTGCTCACCCTGGCGGTGGTGGACGACCTGCTGGCGATCGTGATCATCGCCGTCTTCTACACCGCGCAGCTGTCCGTCGTGCCGCTGCTCGGCGCGCTGGTGCCGTTGGTGATCTTCGCCGGGCTGGTGCAGCGGCGGGTGCGGTCGTGGTGGCTGCTGCTGCCGCTGGCCGCCGTGACCTGGGCCCTGGTGCACGCCTCCGGGGTGCACGCCACCGTCGCCGGCGTGCTGCTGGCCTTCACCGTGCCGGTGATCCGCAGCGCGGCCGCCGGTGGTCCCGACGCCGGCCCGGGACTGGCCGAGCACTTCGAGCACCGCTTCCGGCCGATCTCCGCCGGCGTCGCGGTGCCGGTGTTCGCGTTCCTCTCCGCCGGGGTCACGGTCGGCGGCATCGCCGGGCTGGCGACCGCGTTGACCGACCGGGTCGCGCTCGGCATCGTGGTCGGTCTGGTGGTCGGCAAGCCGATCGGCATCATGGCCGCCACCTGGCTGGTGGCCCGCTTCACCCGCGCGAACCTGGACGAGGGCCTCAACTGGCTCGACGTGTTCGGCCTGGCCCTGCTGGGCGGGATCGGATTCACCGTGTCGCTGCTGATCGGCGAGCTGGCCTTCGGCCTGGGCAGCGTCCGCGACGACCGGGCGAAGGTCGCGGTGCTCGCCGGGTCGTTGGCCGCCGCGGCGGTCGCCTCGGTCATCCTGCGCGCCCGCGGCCGGGCCTACCGACGGGTGTACGAGGCGGAGACCGCCGACGAGGACCACGACGGTGTGCCGGACATCTACCAGCCCCGGCCCCACGGGCCGACCGGCTGACCCGCGGCGTCCCGCCGGGTCATCCCTGCCGGCGATGACCGAGTTCGGCCCAGAGCCGTTCCTCCACCGGCGACATCGGCACGTGCGCCGCGAGCCGCTCGGGGTGCCCGGACGTCGGAGCGAGGCTCGCCGGGTCCGCCCGGCCCGCCGGGTCGGGGGCGCTGGGGGGCGGCGGCAGGATCATGCCGCTGTAGCTGGCCCCGCAGTGTTGCAGGCCCAACCACAGTGTCCGCGACACCGTCCGGAGCCATCGCACGTGCACCGACCTCACCACCCACCGGCTCTGCCCACATCGCCCGACGCCCGGCGGCGCCACGGTGGTCATGGTGGGTGGTACGGCTCGAGGACCGCTCGACGGTGAGGCGACCGGACGGGGGTTCACCGGCGCGTTCGCCGGCCTCTGGCTGCAGGACATCGGCGCCGACGGCGGGTACGCCGACTTCGACTCCGCCACCTGGCGGGCCGGCGCCGGCTGACTGCTCGGCGGCCTCGCACCGATCCGATTGGTGGAGGGGTCTGGATCCGAAGGTGGCGGGGCCGGCCGTGGGGCTGGAATTGATGTCGAGCGGTCGATTTCCGGCTGGCTCCGTACCGCACGGGGACCCTGCCTCCTACGGTGACTCCCGGCACGCTGGTGGGTGGACGGTGCCGGGGGCAGACCCGGTAGCGCGACTCAGGCGTACAGGGGGTTGTCTCGATGCACGTTCGGAGCCGCGCCGTTGCGGGTCTGGTCGCCGGGGCCGTGGTGTTGACGGGCCTCCCGGCGGCTGCGGGCACGGTGGCTGACACGCTCGCCAACAATGTCGCGAGCACCTCCGCTCACACCGTCGCCAGCACGGTCGGCAGCGATGCGGCGCGAACCGCCGCCGGCACGCTCGCGATCGCGGCCCAACCGGTGCCGGGGCACACTCGGCTGGTGCCGAGCACGCCGCGCACCGACGTGCCGAGGATCACCAACGGCGAAATCATGGACATCGAGGTGGTCGGGAGCCGGGTCTTCATCGCCGGCACCTTCACCTCGATCGCCAACGTCGGCGCGACGCCGATCGCGCAGCGGTTCCTGGCGTCGTACAACGTCGACACGGGCAAGATCGACACCGGCTTCCGGCCGACGTTCGACGGATCCGTCGAGGCCGTGGAAGCCTCGCCTGACGGGTCGTCGCTCTACATCGCGGGGTCGTTCAACACGGTCGGCGGGGTGACGAAGCGGAAGATCGCCCGGCTCAACCCGCTCACCGGTGCGCCGATCACGGCGTTCACCGCCACCGCGGACGGCCGCGCGACCGCGCTGGCGGTGAGCAACACCGCGGTGTACGTGGGTGGCCAGTTCACCAAGGTGAACGGCGTGAGCCGTCGCGCCCTGGCCGCGCTCAACCCGACCACGGGCGCGGTGGACGGCGCATTCAACCTGCCCCTGTCCGGCGGCATCGGCGTCGGTGGCCTGCTCACCGTGCAGCAGCTCAAGCTGACGCACGACGACAGCAGGCTGCTGGTCGTCCACACCGGTCGCCAGATCGCCGGCCAGGACCGGTACGGCGTGGGTCTCGTCAACACCGCCACCAAGGCACTGCTGCCCTGGCGTAGCCGCCTGTGGGAGGACAACCTCTCTTTCGTCGGCGGCATCCAGCGCGTCTTCGCCGGTGACATCGCGCCGGACGACTCCTACTTCGTCGTCACCAGCGGCTCGGGCGGCGACCGCCCGCCGATCAACGACACCGCGATCGCCTTTCCGGTGACCGGGAACGACAACGTCGAGCCGCTCTGGGTGTCCCGGCACTTCGACAGCATCTACTCGGTCGCCATCACCGAGAAGGCCGTGTACGTCGGCGGCCACTTCAGCTGGGAGGAATCGCCGACCTCCCCCGTCCCGTGGCCCGGCCTGGACAACGTCGGGTACGGCACGGGCCAGGGCCTGAGCGGTTACGGTCTCGGCGATCAGGTGGTCCGCCGGGATCACCTCGGCGCGCTCGACCCGAAGACCGGCACGGCGCTCGAGTGGAACCCGGGCTCCAACTCGTACGAGGGGGAGAAGGCCATGCTGGCCACCCCGCGAGGTCTCTTCGTCGGTGGCGACGGCAACATCAAGGGCGGCAAGACGGTGGGACGCGTCGGATTCTTCGACCTCACCCGGGAGCCGGCGTCCTCGCCGGTCGACACCACGATCGTCACGCCCATCGAGGGTGCGGTGAAGCCCGCCAACGAGGCGTTCGTGATCGACGGCAAGGCGACCGCTCCGGCCGGCGTCAGCCGAGTCCAGGTCGAGATCCAGAACCGGGGCTCCAAGCAGTACCTGCAGGACGACCTGACCACGTGGGGGGCCGCGAACAGCATCAACGCGACGGTCGCCGCGCTGAACACGCCCGCCACCTCGTGGTCCCTTTCGGCGTCGCTGCCCTCCGGCGAATACCAGGTCCAGGCCAAGACGTTCGGCCGGGACGGCGCGAGCGACCCCACGAAGGCCGTCAAGAAGATCGAGACCTTCCGGTTCGACGATCTGCCGCCCTCGACGCGGATCACCTCGCCGACCGGCGGCCTGCTCACCACCAAGAGCTTCATCGCCACCGGCACCGCCACCGACGACAAGGGCGTCAGCGCGCTGACGTACTCGTTGCGCACCCCGGACAACCGGTACCTGCAGGACGACGGCACGGTCGCCCCGGTCTACAACACGTTCCGCGGCGAGCCGGACGTCATCGGCGCGGTGTCGACCACCTGGCAGTTCGAGGTGACCCTCCCCATCGAGGGCGAATGGCGGATGACCGCCACCGCCATCGACACCGCCGGTCAGAGCGACCTGCGCGGCGACACCCGCGACTGGATCGTCTCGGCCACGGGTGTCCCGCCGGCGGTGGCCATCAGCACCCCCGTGCCGATGACACCGCCCACCGCTGCCGCACCGATCACCGTCGCGCCGGGCGGCTCGATCACGTTCTCGGGGACCGCCAGCGACGACGACACCCTGAAGTCGGTCGAGATCTATCTGCGCAACAACACCACCCGGGAGGCGCTGGCCGCCGACGGCACGTGGGGCACCGACTCGATCGCGGCCTACTACCGGATCTCACCGACGAATCTCAGCGCCGCGTCGTACAACTGGTCCTACGCCACCATGCCGCTCACGCCCGGCGTGTACGACTTCCGGGTACGGGCCACCGACAACCTGGGCCTGACCACGCCGACCACGAACCTGGGCCGGCTCACCGTCACCGCCCAGGTGCCCGGTGACGCCTTCCCCAACGGTCTGTTGAGCTTCACCGGTGTCGACCAGAACGTCGAGCAGCTGCACCTCGGCCTGGCCGGCACAGCGACCGACGACAAGGGCGTGCAGAGCGTGCGGGTGGCGCTGCGTGACCTGGACACCGGCCGGTACGTGCAGTCGAACGGCACCATGGCGGCGAGCTTCGCCACGGTGAACGCCACGCTCGCCTCGCCGGGTGCGACGAGCACCGCGTTCACCCTCTCGATCGACCTGCCGACCAAGGGCGAGTACAGCGTCGAGGCGTGGGCCGTCGACACGTCGGGCCAGCAGGACAGCTCCACCTCCGGCGCCACCGCCCGATACCTCGTGTATCCGGGCGACCTCGATCCCCGGCTGGAGCCCAGCCTCACCCCGCAGGACGGCCAGGTCTACACCGACTCGCGGATCGTGGTCACCGGACGTGCCGTGGACGACGTCGGGATGCTTCGAGTGGAGATCCAGATCGTCAACAGCGCGGGTCAGGGAATGAACTCCTCCGGTGTGTTCGGTACGCCGACCTGGATCTCGGCCTTCCTCACCAGCCCGGGTTCCCCGGGGTCGAACTTCGCATACACGTCGCCGGTGATCCCGGCGGGTGCCTACACCGTGTCGATCAGAGCGGTCGACAACTACGGGCAGCTGCAACAGCTGCCGAAGACCATCCCGGTGACCGTCAACTGAGCCGATCGACCGCGGACCGATCTGCGTCGGGGAAGCCCTCCGGCCCCCGACAGCAGATCGGTCCGCGGTCGTACGTACCCGATGAGCGGCGGCGTGCCGGCCGCGGAGCGACTTTTGGCAGGCGAGGTGACGCGGGACGCGGTGGCACTGCCGGGCGGCGGTCAGCGGGGCGGGGGGCCGACGTCGCTGTGCCGGCCGGGACGCAGGGCGGCGTGCCGCTGCCCGGGACCGGGACCGTGTCGGGCGGCCAGCGCGTCGGCCACCGCCCCCGTGACGAACCCGTAGACGGCCTTGTGCGGGACGTCGACGGCGAGTTCGCGGCGGGGCCAGGTCTGCGGTGGCGCGCCGACTCCGGTGGCGTTCTCCAGGATCTGGTCGCTGGTGAGCCGGACGACGGTGAACATGGCCGATGCCACCGGCCCGCGCAGCCCCGCGTTCGCCATCACCGCGCGCAGGACGCCCACCACCGCGCCCTGGCCGTAGTGCATGCCGAGGTTGAGCGCCCGGGGCTGCTGGCGGGGCTGCTCCGGGCGGCCGGCCAGCCGTTCCAGCACCCGGGCCGGTACGTGGGAGTCGGGGCGGCCGGAGCAGCGCTGTTCGACCTTCTCGCCGAGCGTCATCACCGCCGCCCCGACGAGGCCGGCGAGCAGACCCTGCGGTACGGCACGTGACAGCATGTCCGGCCTCTACCCCCGCACCGGCGCTCCATACCCGGGACAGCTCCCGAAACCGGGCACCCGACCGTACCGGCCCTGAACTCCGCCGGTCCTGGCCGTGACCCGCCGGGTCCGCCCCGATCCGGCGGCGGTCACGACGCCGGTGTGAGCACCACGAGGTGCGGGTACGGCGATCGGGGAGCGCCTGGCAGAGCGTCGACGCCTCCGGCTGCCAGGTGGCGGGGATGCCGTCGCGTCAGCCCGGGGTACGAGATGCGCCGGATGACAAGGAGACACCATGGGACAGCCAGCACTGAGCCCGGAGAGCGCCTTCGCCGAGCTGGGCCGGATCCGGCTGGACGAGGTCAGCCTCGACGAGATGTTGCAGCGGATCGCCGAGCTGGCCAACCGGGCCGTGCCCGGGACCCGCGACGTCTCGGTGACACTGGTCCGGGGCGGCGAGACACGCACCGTGGTGTTCACCAGCGACCTCGCCCGCGACCTCGACGACTGGCAGTACGAGCAGGGGTTCGGTCCCTGCCTGGACGCCTCGCCCAGTGGCGACTCGGTCAGCGTGCCGGACATGTCGGCCGAGCCACGGTGGCCGCAGTGGGCGGAGTACGCGCTGAACAGGGGTGTCGGAAGCTCCCTGTCGATCGGTCTGCCGATTCAGGAGGCCGTCGTGGGTGCCCTCAACGTCTACGGCGGTCAGGCCCACGCCTTCGACCAGGAGGCGATCGCCGTCGCGGAGCAGTTCGCCTCGTACGCCGCGGTCGCCCTGGCCAACGCCCACCTCTACGGCACCACCGCCACCCTGGCGCAGCAGATGCGGGAGGCGATGCGGAACCGGGCCGTGATCGAGCAGGCCAAGGGGATCATCATGGGCGAGCGGCGCTGTTCGCCGGAGGAGGCGTTCGCGCTGTTGTCGAAGATCTCCCAGGACACCAACCGCAAGGTCCGTGACGTCGCCGCGGCCCTCGTCGCCCGAGCGGTCGGCTCGGCCCCTGTGGAGTAGGGAGAGATGTGGAAGCTTCATCCTGGCCCGAGCCCTCGTCCGGCGATCTCGCGGAGGATCTCGTTGCCCTGGCCGGCCTTCCGGACGATTCACCGTCGGTGCCGCAACTGCTGACCCGGATCGTCCGGCTGACCGCGGTCCTGCTCGACCCGGTCGACCATGTCTCCGTCACGGTCGACGGCCACGGTGACCATCTGACCCAGGCCGCGAGCGACCGGATCGCCGAGGCCGTCGACCTGGCCCAGTACGCGCAGGACGACGGCCCCTGCCTGGCGGCTCTGCGCGCCGGGGAGCCGGTGGCCGTACCCGACGTCGCCCAGGCGGTGGTCTGGCCCCGGTTCCGCGATGTCGCCTGGCGCAGCGGTGTGCGCGCCTCGTTGTCCGTCCCGCTCTTCGCCGGCAGCGGTGAGACCGTCGCCGCGCTCAACCTCTACGCCCGGGACGCCGTCGCGATGAGGGCCCTGATCCGGCACGTGGAGGCCTGCTACCGGCCGCCCGGTGACCCGGGCTCACTGCCACCGGTGGACCGCGGCAGCCAGCAACTCGTCGCCGGCCTGGGTGGCGCCCTGCGCGCCCGGGACCTCATCCAGCGGGCCATCGGCGTCCTCATGGGCCGGGACCTGCTCTCCCCCGTCGGGGCGTACCAGCAGCTGGTGGAGGCAACCCCGCCAGGGTCACCGCTGACGGCGACGGCCTCGGCTGTCCTGCGACAACTTCAACATTGACGAGGACGTCGGCAATCGGCCGTTCAGCGGGTGGCGGCCAGATGCACCCGCAGCTTGGCCAGCGCGCGGGTCAGTAGCCGGGAAACGTGCATTTGCGACACCCCTACCTGCTCGGCGATCTCGTGCTGGGTGAGGTTGCCGTAGAAGCGCAGCGTGATGATCTTCCGCTCACGCTCATCGAGGGTGGCGAGCGCCGGGACGAGAGCAATCCTCAGCTCGGCGAGGGCGAGCTCGTTGTCCTCGCCGCCGAGCATGTCGCCCAACTCCGTGGACCCGGTGCCGTCGCCGACCGGGGTGGACAGGGACACCGCGTTGTAGGCGCGTGCGCCTTCCAAACCCTCGAGGACCTCTTCCTCGGTGAGGGCGAGATGGGCGGCGATGTCGGCGACGGTGGGGGAACGGCCCAGTGTCTGCGTGAGGATGCTGTTGGCCTCGCCGATGGCGATCCGCCGCTCCTGCAGTCGACGGGGCACGCGGATGTCCCAGGTGCGGTCCCGGAAGTGACGCTTGATCTCTCCGACGATGGTGGGGATGGCGTAGCTGCCGAAGTCGATCCCACGCGTCGGGTCGAACTTGTCGATCGCCTTGATGAGCCCGAGTGCGGCGGTCTGCACCAGGTCGTCGCTCGGTTCGCCGCGGCCGTTGTAGCGCCGGGCGAGGTGGTTGGCCAGCGGCAGCCAGGCCTCGATGGCCCGATCCCGGGCGGCGGGCCGGGACGGGTGATCGATCGGTAGGGCGGCCAACGCCGTGAGGAGGTGGCTGGCCGGCGATTCGGCCGAGCTGTTCCGGCCAGCGTGGGTGGCTGCCGACGTGGGGCGATCCGTGCGGCTGGTGATCATGCGGTTCCTCCGCTGTCTCCTTGCGGGGTGGTGTTCAGGTCGCGACCACGATCACCGGTGGTGTGCCGAGGCGGCGCCGGCGCCATGAGGCATGCCAGCCCGGCGCCGTCGTCGCTGTCGTGGGGAACGCGGCCAGCGCGAGGGGCGATGCCGTCGCTTGCGCCGACCGTGGCGGGCCTGCCGGCCCCCGAAGATCTGCTGCCCGATGAGCGGGGCTCGGGGCGTACTCTCGCCGGCCCTGCGGTAGATGGATCGCCGGTCACGTGCGGACCTCCCGAGGCTCGGGAATGTGTCGGGCACGTGGCTTGACCCAGAGGGAAGCTTAAAGCGGTCAGGGACATCCTGCCACCCGTGGGCGGGCGGTGCGGCCCTGCGACATGCCGCGGTAGGGGCGGACAGCGGGCAGAGCCCCCTGCAGCTGGCACCCGATTCACGCGGTGGACGAGCGGGAACGAGACCGGGGCTGCGCGGGCGCCGGCCGACCTGTCTCGATCAAGGTGAGCTGCTCGACACCGTTCCCGGCGAGGAGGTACCGGACACACGGTGCCGGGTCTCGGAGGGTGAGTACAGCACCGGCTTTGGCCGCCGTCTGCTGGGCTTGCAGCAGCGCGTCCATGGCGTGGGCGCCGAAGGACGTGACCTGGGACAGATCCAGCAGTATCGACGCGGGTCGACGGTCGACGGCGGCCTCCACCAACTCGACGAGGAGGTGGGCGTTACTCATGTCGACCTCGCCGCAGACGCTGATCAACTTCGCCTGCGACGTGGCGGTGTCGATGGTGCTCAACGCCACCGACATGATCGGTGGACCCGACTTCCGGAACGGTGCGGAGGGCCGCGGGGAGCCAGGCGTAAGAGAGGGGACCGACATGACGCCTCCGGGAGATCGATCGGCTTCGTGGTCATCGAGATCCGGCCGCGGACAGATGATCACCTGAGGGCTCATGTCTTGACCCTGATCGGAACCGGTACCCGCACGCCGGCGCTTCACACCGTCCGGAGAAACCCCTGCCGGGACGTGGAGTTAGCGACCGCGGCCGCTCGGGACGATGGTGTGGTGCGCGGTGATGCTCACCCCGGTGAACCGGTGACGGCATGTCGGTTCTCCGCACCACCAGGTGCCGCTGACCGGTTCACCGGTGTTTCCTTCTCCCGCCTTGCCGCCCGCACCGCCTCGGCGTCCCCGGACAGGAGGCGGTCGACGCCGGTGGCGTGCAGGACCCGCGCGGTCACTCCGCGGGCTCCCTCGACGCTGAACCGACGCCCGGCACGGGCCGCCTCGTGGGCGGCTTCGAGCAGGACGGTCACGCCGGCGGCGCAGCAGAAGGTGACGCCGCTGAGGTCGCAGCAGACCGAGGGATGGCCCTGGACGGCCGCCGTCAGCGCCGCCCTCAAGGCGGGAGCGGTCTCGAGGTCGATCTCACCCGTGGCATGGACGACATGCATGTCGGCATGAGGTGACCGCTGCGAGCCTGCCGTTGATGAATGGGGAATCACGAGCCGACCTCCCGTGGTGGACGAGGCGGGCGCGTGGCTTGACCCATGGACGAGCGTAGAGCCGGTCCGGTGATTCCGCCACTTTCAACGGCCGGCGGCAGTGCTCAGTCCGGCAGCAGCCGGCGCAGGACGCCCTTGGCGGTGGCGACGCTGCGGTAGGACTGCACAAGGTACGAGCCGAGCACGATGTTCGCGCCGGCCAGCACGGGAACGGTGTACTGGGCGAGCCGCTGGCGGCGCTGCCAGGTGGCGATCTCGTCCGGGGTGTTCCCGGTCGGGATGGTGGCGTCCTTGACCTCCAGCTGTTCGCCCCGCTGCTGGCTCTCCTCGGCGAGCCGGCCGATGCGGGTGCCGCAGTAGGCGGCGTAGGCGGTGGCGGCGGCACCGAGCACCGCCGCGCCGGCCTTCGCGGCCCCCACGGACGCGAAACCCTTCTGCAACGCCAGCCGTCGGCCACCCACCCGGGTGAGCTGCAACCCGGCCAGCAGGGTCGCGCCGATGCCGAGCCACTGCACGGGGCCGAACCGGCTCCACGCCGACTCGGCGACCCGGATGCGGTCGATGCCCTGGGTCAGGTCGCTGCCGGACTTGTTCACCCCGGCCACGCCCATGACGGTGCCGCCGAACCACAACGCCGATCCGACGTCGTGGACCGCTTGGGCGACGGCGTGGTTGTCGGTCGCGGTCGTCTGCATGACGGGTTCCTCCCGCTCGTCGTACGGGTATTCGGTAGATAACTCACCGTAGGATCCCAAACGCCTCTGGAGGCATCTTTCGGACGAGCCCGATGTCATCCTGTCGGGTGCGCGCGTCGCCAGCTGAGCGACGGGGCTTTCGCAAGCTCAGCCTTCCACTCCGGTGGCGGCGTGCGCGGCGCCAACCGGCTTGGATTGTGATGATCCCCGCTGCCGCAGGTAGATCGACAGGACCACCATCGAGGTCACGGCCAGCAGCTCCGACTGCCAGTTCTGCAGGGTGCGGTTCCAGAAATCGGGCTCGAGCAGGTACTGGCCCCAGGACACCGGGTCTTCGAGCTTGCCGAGCTGCTGCTCGTTGTATGCGGCGACGCCGGTGATGGACTGGGCCAGCCATGACAGCAGGAAGATCGCGCCCATGACCAGGCCCAACGAGTGGGAGAACAGCGCGTGCCGCAGGCCGCTGGCGCCCGCCCACGCTGGCGAGGTGTCGGTGGCGTACGCGCCGACCATCTGGTTTTCGTCGGATTCACGGCCGGGCTTGTGGAGTTCCTTGGACTCCGGTGAGCCTTTCTGCAGTAGCCACACGGTCAGGTAGATGTAGAGGAAGAACTGCAGGTACTCCGACTGCCAGTTCTCGGTGACGTCGACGGCGAAGCTCGCCGACGTGACGTACCGGTCGAACGAGATCGGTTGCAGGCCCTCGCTGAGCTGCCGCTGGTTGAAGTCGGCGTGCCCGGCGACCGCCTCACCAATCAGCACGACCAGGAACAACAGACCGAAAGCCAGACCCAGGGAGTTTTCGCGTAGGAACTTCTTCACCGGTGCAGCACCCCCAACGTGGAGAAGTAGACGAGGCCGGCGGCGACCACGAGCAGCAGCAGAATGAACTGGACTCGCATGACTCAGCCTCCCTGGAGCAGGCAGTCGTAGGGCCGGTCCCCGCGAGCGGTGCAGCCGGCGGCGACCACGCGCCAGCCGCCGGGGAAGACGGCGAGGAAGACGGTGTCGCCGCTGAGCCGGACCTGTGCCCACTGGCCGTAGACGTGGCTGGCCGACACCGGGCCGGGTGCTGGCAGGTTCTCGTCGAGGATCGCCTCGACACAGGGCTTGTCGGCGGACTGCTCGAGCTCGGCGGCGGTGTCGGGGGCCAGCGCGGCGCAGGCGCCGGCTCCGTCCTGCTGAGTGATGGCGGTCAGCATCCGCACGGCGACGGCAGCCGCCGCGTCACCGCGGCCGGTCACCGAGCCGCACCCTCCCACGGTCAATACAGCCAGGGCTGCTCCTACTGACACGAAGGTGACCCTCATGCCCGGCTACATCCCCCCGTCAGTGCTGTTCAATCGGAACCTTGATCACCAGCTCGGACGAGCCGGCGGCCGAACGGCGCAGATCGCCCATGACCGCCTCAACGAGACCGTGGAGCGCCTGACGCGTCGTGCGCCACCAGGACCACCTGGCTGTGGTCGCAAGCTCCGGTGGCGGATCGGCCGGTTACCGTTGCCGGTGTGCGGGCGGAGGCGGGCGAGGCGATCGGTTTCTCGGTGCTCGGCTCGATCAGGGTCGTCCGCGCCGGCGCCGAGCTGCATCTGGGCGCCCGCCAGCAGCGACTGGTGCTTGCGTTGCTGCTGGCCCGGGCCGGTTCACCGGTCTCCCTGGCCGAGCTGGTCGACCTGCTCTGGGACGAGGAGGCCCCGGCCAGCGCCGCGAACGTCGTGCACCGGCACGTCGGGGTGCTCCGGCGGCTGCTCGAGCCCGGCCTGCCCACCCGGTCGGCGGGCCGGCACATCCTCCGGGATCTCTCGGGTTATCGGCTGCGCGCCGACGAGGAGTCCCTTGACCTGCTGAAGTTCCGGTCGCTGAGCCGGCTGGCGGGCCGGAGCCTGCAGGACGGCGATCCGGAATCGGCGCTGCGGCATTCCCTCGACGGGCTGCGGCTGTGGCGCGGCCGGTGCGCCGCGGGCCTGGAACCGGCCTCCCGCCTGCATCCCGCGTTCCTGGCGGTGGAGGCCGAACGCGCCGAGGCCGTGCGCGAGGCCGCCGACGCCGCCGAGCGCTGCGGCCGGCTGAGCGCGGTGCTGGCGCCGTTGCGGCAGGCAGCCGAGCAGCACCCGCTCGACGAGTCGCTGCAGAGCCGGTTGCTGCTGGCGCTCGCCGCCGACGGCCGCCAGGCGGAAGCCGTCGAGATGTACCGGGTGGTGCGTCGCCGGCTCGCCGACGACCTGGGCATCGATCCGGGCGAGGAGCTGCGGGAGGCGTACGACCGGCTGCTGCACCAGCGCACCCAGCCGGCGCGTACCGAGTCGCCGTCGCCACTCCCCCGGCCCGCGCAGCTGCCGCCGGACCTGCCTTTCTTCAGCGGCCGGGACGACCTCATCGCCGAGGCCCGCGCTGCGGTGTCGCGCCCGGGCGGGCCGGCAGTGCTCGCGATCGACGGCATGCCCGGGATCGGCAAGACCGCCCTCGCCGTCCACCTCGCCCACGGGTTCGCCGCCGGCTACCCGGACGGGCAGCTGTATGTCGACCTGCGCGGATACGACGGGCGGGAGCCGGCGATGAGCCCGGCCGAGGCGCTGCGCGGCTTCCTCGGCTCGCTCGGGGTGCCCCAGGAGGCCATTCCCGCCGAGCTGCACGCCCAGGCGGGCATGTACCGCAGCAGCCTTGCCGGCCGGCGCCTGCTGATCGTGCTCGACAACTGCCGGGACGCCGAGCAGATCCGGCACCTGCTGCCGGGCAGCCCCGGCTGTCTGGTGATCGTCACCAGCCGCAGCCGGCTCAGCACCCTGCTGACCACGGCCGGTGCCCACCCGTTGCCGGTCGGCCTGCCGAGCGTCGACGAGGCCCGCGCAGCGCTCCTGCGGCCGCTCGGCGCCGGCCGCGTCGCGGCGCACCCGGCCGCGATCGACGCCATCATCGCCAGCTGCGGGCGGCTGCCGCTCGCGTTGGCCGTGGTGGCCGCCCGCGCGGCAAGCCTGCCCGGGATGCCACCGGCGCAGATCGCCGCTGAGCTGGCCCAAGCGCCCGGGAGCCTGGACGGCTTCGACGGCGACGACCCGCAGACCGGCCTGCGTGCCGTCTTCTCCTGGTCCTACCAGGCTCTCTCCGCCCCTGCGGCCCGGCTCTTCCGGCTGCTGCCGATCCATCCCGGCCCCGACATCTCGATCGCCGGGGCGGCGGGCCTGGCCGGCGTCCCGCTGCGGAGCGGGCGTGCGCTGATCGGCGAGCTGAGCCGCGCGCACCTGATCAGCGAGGACCTGCCGGGCCGCTACCGCACCCACGACCTGCTGCTGGCCTATGCCAGGGAGCTCGGCGAGGAGAACGACAGCCCGGCCGAGCGCGCCGCCGCGGAGCTGCGCTGCCTGCAGGTCTACCGGGCCACCACCTATCAGGCGCACCGGCGGCTGCTGACCTCCGAGTACCAACCGATGATCGAGCCGGGGCCGGGCGAGACCCCGCTGCGCTTCGCCGGCCACGGCGACGCCATGCGCTGGTTCACCGCCGAGCGGCAGGTCCTGATCGCGCTGGTCGGCCGAGCCGCCCGGCAGGGCCGGCACACCGAGGCCTGGCAGCTCGCCCTGGGCATGCAGCACTTCTTCGATCTCAGCGGCCGGTGGGCCGACTGGACGACGACCGGCGAGATGGCCCTCGAGGCCGCCCGGGCGGGCGGTGACCTGGTCGGGCAGGCCCGGATGCACCGCAGCCTGGCCGGGGCGGCCTACTTCCGGCGTGAGCACGAGACCGCGGTCGGGCATCTCGACCAGGCGCTCGAGCTGCTCGCCCGGGTCGGGCTGCACGGCGAGATGATCCGGGCCGGGATCAACCGGGCGATGATCCTGGGTGCCCAGGGCCGACACGAGGAGGTCGTCCGGGCGCTTTCCGCGACGCTGGGGCCATGGGCGGCCGGAGACGACAAACTGCTCGCGGACACCCTGGTGATCATGGCCGCGAGCAACGCCGAACTGGGCCGGGAGGAAGAGGCCGTGCGCTGCGCCGAGCAGGCGATGGCGCTGTCGCGCGGAGCGCAGTACAGGCTGGGCATCGCCGAGGCGTGGGAGGTGCTCGGCCAGGTGCATTCCGCCCGCCGGGAGATCGGCAAGGCGGTCGACTGCTGGCGCGAGGCGGCCGTCGCCTACCAGGAGGCCTCGGCGTCGGCGCCGGCCGCGGAGGTGCTGGCGCTGCTCGGCGACGCCCTCGCCGCCGCCGGCGACCAGGACGCCGCGGTGCGGGCGTGGCAGGAGGCGCTGGCCCTGATCCCGTACGCGCAGACCCGGACCGGCCGGCGGCTGGCCGGCCTGCTCGCGGCGGTCACATCGCGTCCGTGACCGATTGCGATCGGCGACGGCACTCGATCCGCACTTGCGTGTCAGTCCATTCGCATCGATCGTCCCTAGGCTCCTGCCTCATTCACCGTTGCTCCTGCGTGTGGGGGAGATATCGTGCTGCGGGCACCCGACGAATCACCGGCCGGCCGGGCCGAGCGCATGACCGCGTTGCATGCGGACCACTCCCGTGCCGTGCTGCGTCTCCTGCTCGTGCTGACCCGCGGCCAGCGGCAGACCGCCGAGGATCTGCTCCAGGAGACGATGCTGCGGGCCTGGCGACACCTTGACTCGGTGCCGGCCGAGCCCGATGCCGCCCGCCGGTGGCTCTGCACCGTCGCCCGGCGGCTCGTCATCGACGGCGTCCGGCTGCGACGGGGCCGCCCGGCCGAGGTTCATCTCGTCGACATGACGTGGATTCCCGCCGGTGACGACACCACGGGCAGCGCGCTGGCGACGCACGCCATCCGGCACGCGCTCGGCCGGCTGAGCCCGGCACAGCGCAGTCTGCTCTCCGAGGTCTACCTGGTCGGGCGGTCACCGGCAGAGGTCGCGGGCCGGCTGGGAGTGCCGATCGGCACGGTGAAGTCCCGGACCCACTATGCGCTGCGCGCCCTGCGCACCGGCCTCGAGGCGGCCTGAGCGGGGACGACTCCGCCGGCGGCGATCCGGCCGCTGAGTCGAATCTCACATTGCCGCAACGTGCGCCCAACTCGCGGCGCGGGCCCTGTGATGCTATGGCGATCGTGGCAACCAGCCGTTCATGGATCGCTTCAAGATGACGAGCCCGCTCTCTTTCGCCCTTCTCGGCCCGGTGCGGGCCTGGCGCGGCCGGTCCGAAATCGACCTGGGTACCCGGCAGCAGCGACTGATCCTGGCGTTGCTGCTCGCCCGGGCCGGCGGCGCGGTCAGCGTCGCCGAGCTCGTCGACCTGCTCTGGGAGTCCGACCCCCCATCCAGCGCGGTCAATGTGGTGCACCGGCACGTCGGGATGCTCCGGCGGCGCTTCGAGCCGGGCCTGCCGACGCGGGCAGCGGGCTCGGTGCTGATCCGCGACGGCGCCGAATACCGGCTACGGATCGACGGGGAGTCGCTCGACCTGCTGCGTTTCCGGCGCCTGGTCGCCCAGGCCGCTGGCAGCTCCGGCGAGCCGGCCGTCGAGCTCTACCGGGAGGCGCTGGCGCTGTGGCGCGACCGGTGCGCCTCGGGCCTGCAAACCGGCGGCCGGGCCCATCCGGAGTTCGTCGCCGTCGACGGCGAGCGGTTCGCGGCCGCCCGGGCGGCGACCGACGCCGCCTTGCGGGCCGGGTGCGTCCACGCGGTGCTGCCCGCGATCCGGCTGGCCGCCGAATACGAGCCGCTGGACGAGGCACTGCAGGCGCGGCTGCTGCTCGCGCTCGCCGCGGACGGCCGGCGGGCCGAGGCCCTCGCGGCCTATGCCGACATCGAGCATCGGCTCGCCGACGAGCTGGGCATCCAGCCGGGCGGCGAACTGCGCGCGGCCCGGGACAGCCTGCTCGACCACGACGCCCCGGCCGCCGGCTCCAGGTCGCGGCGCGGCGTCAGACCGGCCTTCATTCGGCCCGGAGCGCCACCTGGCGGCGCGGAGGCCGAATTATGGCCGCCAGCCGAGCTGGAGTTGTCGCAGTCGACCCGGGCCGAGCCGCCGGCGCAGTTGCCGGCCGACCACCCCTACTTCACCGGCCGCCGCGGCGTCCTGGCCGCCGCGGAGGAGCTGCTGGCCGGAGACCGGCGGGCCACCGCACTGGTCATCGACGGAATGCCCGGCGTCGGGAAGACCACCCTCGCGGTGCACCTGGCCCATCAGCTGGCCGACCGCTACCCCGACGGGCAGTTGCACGCGGACCTGCGCGGTTTCGACTCCGGCGACTCGGTGATGACACCGGCGGAGGCGCTGCGCGGCTTCCTGCGGTCCCTCGGGGTCGCGGCGGCTGCCATCCCGGCCGAGCTGCACGCCCAGGCCGGTGTCTACCGCAGCATCCTGGCCGAGCGCCGGATGCTGATCCTGCTCGACAACTGCCGCGACTGGGACCAGATCCGGCACCTGCTGCCCGGCACCGGCGGCAGTCTCGTCATCGCCACCAGCCGCCGCCGGATCACCGGCGTGGCCGGCCCGGGGGGCGCCCACCCGCTGCACCTCGACCTGCTGACCGGCGCCGAGGCCCGCGAGCTGCTCACCCGCCGGCTCGGCGACGCGGCGGCCGCCGACCCGGCCGCCGTCGACGAGATCATCGCGCGGTGCGGCCGGCTGCCGCTGGCCCTGGCGCTGGTCGCCACCCGTAGCGTCGGCCGGCCCGGGCTCAGCCTGCCCGCGGTCGCCGGTGAGCTGGCCGAGGCCGACGGCCGGCTGGCCGGCTTCGGGGACGCAGACGCCGATCTGGCGGCGATCTTCTCCTGGTCCTACCGGGCCGTGACTCCCGAGGCAGCCCGGCTCTTCCGGCTGCTGCCCTTGCACCCGGCCGGGGAGGTGAGCACGGAAGCGGCGGCCGCCCTGGGCGGCCTGTCCCTGCGCTCCGCCCGCGGGCTGCTCGCCGAGCTCGGGGCGCAGCTGCTGGTCCAGCCCGCCGACGGCCGGTGGCGGATGCATGACCTGCTGCGCGCCTATGCCGTGGAGCTCGGGGAGGAGCACGACGACGCCGCCGAGCGGGACGCTGCCATCGAGCGGGTCTACGACTATTACCTGCTCAGTGCGTACGCGGCACATCTGCCCTTACTGCCGCAGGTGCCGCTGCCGGAGCCGGAGCCGTCCGAGCGCGGGGTCACCGGGCGCGGCTTCACCAGCCGGGCCGACGCAATGGCCTGGTTCACCGCCGAGCAGCGGGTGCTGACCGACATCGTCGCGCAGGCCAAGGAGCGCGGCCGGCCTCGCACGGCCTGGCAGATCGCGTTGGCCCTGCAGAACTTCTTCCAGGACACCGCGCAGTTCAAGCAGTGGGCGGCAACGGTGAGCACCGGCCTCGCCGCGACCGGGGACGACCCCGCCGCCCAGGCTCTGCTGCACCGCAGCCTCGCCGGCGCCTGCTACTTCCTGGCCGATCTGGACCGCGGGCTGTCGCACCTGCAGCACGCCCGGGCGCTTTTCGACCGACTCGGCCGGCGCACCGAGCAGGGCCACGTGGAGAACAACATCGCCGAGATCCGGCTGGACCAGAGGCGCTACCACGAGGCGATCCGGCATGCCGAGGCCGCGCGGGCGCTCTTTCGCGCCGAGGGCAATGTGCGGGGCGCCACCAACGCCCTGCTCGCCATCGCCCGGGCACAGGGCTGGCTCGGCCGGCACGCCGAGGCGCTGGGCATGTTCGTCGAGGCGCGGCGGCAGTTCGAGGCCCTCGGCGACCTGCACGGAGTGGGTACCACCCAGGCCTGGCTGGCGCACACGTACTCGATGATCGACGACCTGCCGCACGCGATGGCCACCTGGCAGCAGGCGATCGACATCTTCCGCGCCGCCCGGGCCACCCACCACACCGCGGAGGTGCTGGTCTCCATCGGCGACTTCCACTCCGCCAACGGCGACCCGGCCCTGGCCGGGCAGGCGTGGAGCGAGGCCCTCGCCGAACTCGACGGGACGGACTCGCCGATGGCCCGGCGGATCCGCGACCGGCTGCTCTGGCACCGGTGACCCGGACGCGGCGCCGGTCGGCGCCGCGTCCGGGGCCCACCCTCAGTACCGGTAGGCGCGGATGACGGTCTGCTTGACCGTGTTACCACTGGTGTCCGTCGCGGCGGCCCGTAGCGAGACGAAGCCGGTGCCGGCCGGGTTGTGCACCCAGGCGACGGCCTGCTCGCCGGACCGCTGCACGGTCAGCTGCCGCCAGGTCTTGCCGTCGTCGAAGGATGCCTCGACGGTCAAGGCGCTGGTCTGGCCCGGTTCCGCCCCGACCTGACGGTCGAGCGAGACCGGGATCGCGAACAGCCGGTTGGCCGGCGCCCGGTTGTTGATGTTGAGCTCCGGGGTGTACCGGATCGCCGTCATCGGCAGCTTCACCAGTTCGCCGTCGCCCACGTGCCCGGACTTGAAGGTCCACTCCGCGTCGACCACCGTCGACAGGGTGAACGCCGGGTCGCTGCGGAAGGTCGCGGCCAATCGGTAGTCACCCGGCTCCGCAGGCACCTCCCACACCCAGGGCACCTGGTTCGCGTCGCCGACCTTGACCCCGTTGCGGTAGAGGTTCACCTCGACGCTACCGCCGCGGACATGCCGGAAGCCCATGTGCCCGGTGCCGTCGCCGTGCAGCGGCCCCGGCCCGCCGATCAGGTCGCCCCAGTACCGGGTGGCAAACTGCTGGCCGAAGTTCGGCTCCGGGAAGACCGGCCCGGCCACCGCGTTGGCCCACTTCACGTTGTACGTGCGCCCGGGCTGGAAGCTGGTCCACGCCGACTGGTAGTACGTGTACCTCAGCTGGGACGAGGTCGACTGCCACACCGCCTGCTTGTCCTGGTTGTAGTACTCCGTGATGGTGCTCGGCACGTCGTAGCTGAAGCTCGGCGGGACGTTGCGCTCGTCCCGGTAGATCGGCGAGTTGCCGGGCGCGTGCGCGACCGCGGTCCGCGCAACCGGCACGCCGGCCACGTCCGCGCTGATCTGCGAGTTGACCGTGGCGAAGTCGTCCGCGCCCAGCTTGCGGGTCAGCCCGGTCATCATCTTCTCCGGCTCATAGAGGTAGACCCGGTAGACGTACGGGCTGTTGTGCAGGCTGCCCTGGCGCACCTGGCCCCACATCCCGTTCACGTAGGAGACGAAGCCGGTCGTCTCGCCGGCCCCGATCTGCGCCGTTCGCAGGTGGTCGAAGGGGATGCCCATCAGCACGCCGAACGGGTCGTTGCTGCCCCAGATCTGCGGCTGCTCAATCCGGATCGTCCAGCCGAACTCCTGATGAACCGCGGTGGCCTTCGGGTTCGGCACCGACACCGCGATCGGCTTCGCCAGGCGGGCGTCCATGGTGAGCGCCTGGTCCGTGGTCAGGTCGAGGCTCGGGCGCATCAGCGAAGCGACGTCCGGGAGGTACGGGTCGCCGGTCAACAGATAGGTCTGGACCAGGTAACGGCCCGGACGGATCCGGTGCTTGGTGACCGCGGGGTTGTCGAAGACCAGGATGCCATTCCGGTCCAGGTCGGTCAGGATGGTCACCCAGCCCTGCTCGGGCGTGGGCGCTCCGCCGTCCGGCCCGACGAGCTTGAGGGTCAGCTCGCTGCGGGCGATGTCGAGCGCGACCGGGGTCTGCACCTGCACGTCGCCGCCGGTGGCGGTCACCTCACCGCCGAAGTAGCGGTCGGGCAGGTCGGCTCCGGCCTGCACGCTGACGGTCACGGTGGCCGTGCCGCCGGCCGGGACCGTCACCGAGGAGGCGCTGAGGCTGAAGAGGCCGGCCGGCGCCGGGGCGCCGTCGGCGTCTTTGGCGTCGAGAGACACAGCCAGAGTGAGGGCGGAGGAGCCGCTGTTCGCGTACGTGATCGTGCGCTGCTGCGCGGTGGCGGTCCGGTCGAAGGCGACGCTCACCGGGCTCGTCGTGACGGTCTGCTGGATCGCCCGGCTCACGTTGACGAAGCCCGCGCCCTGCTCGTAGACGCCGGTCGCGGCGTTCGGCTGCGCGGCTGCCATCAGCGTGGACTTGATCTGCTCAGGCGACCAGTCCGGGTGCTGCTGGGCCAGGATCGCCGCTGCGCCGGCCACGTGCGGCGTGGCCATCGAGGTGCCGTTGAGGCTGGTGTACTGCGGGTTCTCGTAGTACGGCTCTAGGCCGGAGGTCGAGCTGCGGGCGGCGAGGATGCCGACGCCGGGCGCGGTGATGTCCGGCTTGATGCCGGCGTCGCTCGCGCGCGGACCACGGCTCGAGAACGAGGCCAGCCATCCCGTCTTGGTCACGGCGCCCACGGTCAGCGCCTCGGTCACGCTGCCGGGCGAGTTCACGGTGGACTCGCCGGCCTCGCCGCTGTTGCCCGCGGCGACGACGAAGAGCACGCCGTAGCGGTGGGTGAGGTCGGCCACGGCCGCCTCGATCGGGTCGGTCTCCGGGCTGTCCGGTCCGCCGAGGCTCATGTTGGCGACCTTGACGCCCTGCTGCGCCGCCCAGGTCATGCCGGCCAGGATCGCCGACTCCGGGCAGCCCTCTTCGACGCAGACCTTGGCGCTGTAGAGGGTCGCGCCGGGCGCCATGCCCTTGTAACGGCCCTGCGACGCGGCCGCGGTGCCGGCGATGGTGGAGGCGACGTGGGTGCCGTGGCCGACCCGGTCAAGGGTGTCCGGGTCCGAGGTGAAGTTCTCCGCGGCGGCGACGCGGTCGGCCAGGTCGGGGTGCGTCTGGTCGATGCCGGTGTCGATCACGCCGACCTTCACCCCCGTTCCCGTCCAGCCGGCCTGCCAGGCCTGCGGCGCGCCGGTCAGCGGGACGCTGACGTCGAGGGTGGGGCGGCGCAGCCCGTCGAGCCAGATCTTGTCGAACCCGGCCCGCAGTTGCCGCTCGGTGCCACTCGCGGCGGAAGTGACGTTGTTCCAGAAGGACACCGCGTCCGCGCGGCTCTCCGCGACAGCGCTCGCCCCGGAGAGCTTCCGGGTGGTCCGGGCACCGGCGAGGCCGGCGGGGGCGGCGCCGCTGTGCTTGACGATGAGCGGCAGGGTGGCCCGGGTGTCGTCGTAGCCGAAGCCGACCAGCATCGAGACGTCGAAGAGCCGCTCGTCGAGCTTGCCCCGGTTGAGCAGGCCGACGGCGTCGGCGGGGATGACCCGCACGTCCTCGCCGGCGCTGTGAGTGATGAACGGGATCCGTTCCCGTCCCTTGCCCGGCACGACCTGGACAGCCGTCTGGCCGTCCACCGTGCTGAGGTGGACGGTGTCGCCGGTGAGCAGAGTGACCGTCCGGGGCTTGGACGCGACCGCGGGGGGTGTGGTCGCCGGCTTCGCGGCGGCCTGCGGCTGCGCCGACGCCGGCGAACCGCCCGGAGCCACCGCCGAGACGCCCAGCACCAGCAGTGCCAGCGCCGATATCTTGCGAACTGAACGCATCATTCTCCCTGGATGAACGCGAGAGGTATCCAGGTGCTCCGGACGTGACCGGCGGGTGAAAGTTCATTCCGAGTGACCTAGGTCACTACCGCTGAACCGGCGCGGGGCCCGCACGTCCGGACCACCAAGCCCCCATCCACACATCTGGCATGCCTGCCGCAGACCCGAGCGCGCCGAGGAGGCGGATGCTCGCGGGCCTCGTGCGACACCGTCAGGTACGCCTCCTGCGTCGGCACCGCTGTGCAGGCAGTTTCCGGAAGGCCTGGCTACCGGTGCAGGTGCAGACCCACGCGGTGGGGGCGTACGGTGAGCATGTCGCCCGGGTTCCCGGTGGTCGCCAGATGCCGTCGCCACCAGCCCACAAGGGGCGTTGAACGATCGCCATCCCCATCGCCGCCACCGTGCTCGTCGTGCTGGTTCAGGGCCGACCACGTCCCGGCCACGGAGTTGCCGGTCACCGCGCCTTCGGGTTCGCCCGACAGCCGGTGGTGGGAACCGACCCGCGCGTTCACACCGCCCTCCGTGAGCGCCACCGTCCCGGACGGCTTTACCAGGGAGTACCCGATGAGGATCGCCAGGCACAAGATCGTTACCGCCCTCCGCGACCGCGGCCAGCTGGCCCGGGCCGACTGGGTCGAGCGCGAACTGCCGGAGCGGGTGAACCCGGCTGAGCACGCCGGGCTGCTCGCCACCCTGCGTCTCGATCCTGCCGACCTGGCCGACGAGCCGTCCCCCTGAGGATGGCGCTGCTCGGACCGGTTCCCTGGCGCACCCCCCCGCACCACTCCGGTCCCTGGGCCGCGACCAGGCGGCGGCGTGGGAAGAATCAGGCGTTGCGGACGGAGCGGCTGCCGACCTCGGCGAGTTCGCGGTCGCCGGAGAGGTGACGGCGCAGCGAGGCCAGCGCTCGGGTGATCAGCCGGGAGACGTGCATCTGCGAGACGCCGATCCGGTCGGCGATCTGGGCCTGGGTCAGGTTGCCGTGGAAGCGCAGGCTCAGGATCCTGCGCTCGCGCTCCGGCAGCGTGGCCAGCGCCGGACCGAGGGCGACGCGAATCTCCACGAGGTCGAAGGCGTGGTCATCGGCGCCCAGGGTGTCACCGAGTTCCATGCTGCCGTCGGCGCCGGTGGGGGTGGACAGGGAGGTCGTCCGGTAGGCCCGGGCCCCCTCCAGCCCCTCCAGGACGGTCTCCTCCGACACGTCGAGGTAGGTCGCGACGTCGGCCACGCTCGGCGAGCGACCCAGCGTCTGGGTCAGCGTGCTGTTCGCCTCGCTGATCGATAGGCGCAGCTCCTGAAGGCGGCGTGGCACCCGCACGGCCCGGGTGCGGTCGCGGAAGTACCGCTTGATCTCGCCGATGATGGTCGGGATGGCGTACCCGGTGAAGTCGACGCCCCGGCTGGGGTCGAAGTGGTCGACGGCCTTGATGAGCCCGACCATGGCGGTCTGGGCCAGGTCCTCGTCCTGGGCCCCACGTCCGGCGTAGCGGCGCGCCAGGTGGCGGGCCAGGGGCAACCACGCCTCGATGGTGCGTTCGCGCAACGCCGGCTGGAGCGGGTCGTCGGCCGGGGTGGCGGCCAGCGCGGCCAGCAGGTCCTCGGCGCGGTCGGCGCTCTGCTCGCTGGTCCGCTGGCCGAAGCGGGTGTTGGCGGTCGGCTCGAAGGTGTTGGTGGCCATCAGATGGTCCTTCCGGCACGTGCCCGTCGATCGAATCGACCGGAAGATCTCCGAACCGGCTACCGCCGGAGCGCACGTACGGGCAGGTGCGCTGTCGCAAGGGCCACGACCACGGGCCCCGCCGCCGCGTCATGTCGGGTGATGGCGCGAACGCTACCCGAAAGTTTGACCAATTACTAGCCAAAAGGATGATGCCGGTTGAGGCGGCCGCGATCGGCGCAATCAACCGAATCCACCGTCACGGGTTCGGCGAGTGCCGAAAAATGAAGGGGGAGTGACGCGGGAGTCGGCCGGCGAGCGACCAGCCACAGGACCAGCGGGAGGGTCATCTTGAGCGACACCGGTCTCGGCGCCGACCAGCGGGGCAGCGACTACGCCGACCTGTCCCGTCAGGTCCGCGCGGCGGGTCTGCTCGAGCGGCGGATTGGCTACTACGCGGTGCGGATCGGCCTCGTCGTCGGTTCCTTCGCCGGCCTGTGGGCCCTCTTCGCCCGACTCGGTGAGTCGTGGTGGCAGCTCGCAGTGGCGGTGGCCCTCGCGGTGGTCATCGCGCAGGCCGGGTTCGTCGGCCATGACGCCGGGCACCGGCAGATAGCCCGCTCGCGCCGGGCGAACGACCTGATCGGCATGGTGCACGGCAACCTGCTGACCGGGATCAGCTACGGCTGGTGGGTGGACAAGCACAACCGGCACCACGCCCACCCGAACACCGAAGGCAAGGACCCCGACATCACCGTGGCACCCCTGTCCTTCACCACCGACCAGGCCCGGCGGCGGCGCGGCCTCGGCGCGGTGTTCGTTCGTCTCCAGGCGTACCTCTTCTTTCCGCTGCTGCTCCTGGAGGGCCTGCACCTACATGCCCTCAGCGTGCGGGCGGTACTCACCCGGCGCCGCCTCGCGCGTCGACCGGCCGAAGCCGGACTGCTGGCCCTGCACCTGGGCGGCTACCTCGCCGCCGTGTTCCTGGTGCTCAGCCCCCTGCAGGCGATCGCGTTCATCCTCGTCAACCAGGCCGTGCTGGGCCTCTACCTCGGCTGCTCCTTTGCCCCCAACCACAAGGGCATGCCCATCCTCGGCACCGAGAACAACCTCGACTACCTGCGGCGGCAGGTCTGCACCTCGCGCAACGTCCGCGGCGGGCGGTTTCTCGACACCGCCCTCGGCGGCCTGAACTACCAGATCGAACACCATTTGTTTCCGAGCATGCCGTGCCCCAACCTGCGCCGCGCCCGGCCACTGATCCGGCGGTTCTGCGCGGAACACGACATCGACTACCACGAGACCAGTCTGGGTCGCTCCTGGGCGGAGGGACTGCGCCACCTGGACGGCATCGCAGCCCGTGAACCGCGGTCGGACGTGGCGATCCGCTGACGCTGCGGCGCCACGTCCGAGCCGCTCCCCACACCGCCTGGCCATCCGGCGCGGCGGCGGCTGATTCCGTCGGGCGCGGGTTGGCGACGCCCCCGCGTCAGCACCTGCGTCGAATGGCGAACCCGGGGCCCAGCCTGACCTGACGTCCCACGACGGCACCGACCGCCACCGCGGCAACGGCCGCCGCCGTGGCGAGGACGATGGCAGGACGTCGGCGAATGGTCGATCGCACCGCGGCCACCGCACGCGGCCGGGCACGACCAGCGATGGATCCATCCTGATGTGGCGCATTGCCGGAAATCGTGCCGATGATGGCGGGCGCCCTCCGGGTCGTCCCCAGGCCGAGCGCCATCCCGCGCTGCCGCACGGACCGCGCCACGCCGCCGAGACTCGCGCCCGTCCTTGCCCGGACCCCTTGCAGGGCGCCTGCCGCCCTTGCTCGCGTCTCCTGGGTCCTTCCCTTCATCTCCTGTTCGATCCGGCTCTTGACCTCGGTGGCCCTGTCCTGACTCCGTGCCTTCACATCCGTCTTCGCTGCCAGCGCCTGCACGGTGGCGCCCAGGTCATCCCGGCTCTTCTGGATGTCCGCACGAACGCGGTCCGGGTCGCTGCTCCCGTTCGCCGTCATTGCTTCCTGCCCTCCTTCGCGGCCTGCCGTACCGATTCCACGTCTTCCCGCACGCTGGTAAGCGTCGACTCGGGTTTGAGGGGCATGGTCTGCTGGGTCCGCTTCTTTCCTGACAGCGCGAGCAGACCGGCCACGGCGAACAGGATCACCGCCACCACCAGCGCGGCCACCCACGCCGGCATGATTTCGGCGAGGATCAGAATGACCGTGGCGGCGAGGGCAGCCCCGCCGTAGACCGCCACCCCGCCCGCGCTAGCGAACATCGCGGCACCGGCGCCGGCGTGCCGACCCTTCGCGGTCAGCTCCGCACGGGCCAGGGTCAGCTCGTCGCGCACCAGCTGGGTTATCTGCTCCATCGCACGCTGGACCAGCTGCGCGACCGGAACCTCTTCCCCAGCCCCGGCGGCTGGCCGGGCACCCTTCGACACGTCATCCATCCCTATTCACCTCCACGTTCATCCCCTTGAATGAATACCGACGCGCGGCAACCGCGTGGCGCACCGGGAAGCCGCCGCTTCGTCACCGCGACGTGGCGCCGTCCTCGCTGCGGTCCTGGCCGGCGGTCGACATCCTCACCGGGTGGCCGCTACCGATCGGGCGGCCTCGGTGCTCCCGCCGGGCGGCGACGCGTACGTGGCACCCCCGCCGAATGCAGCATCCTGCAGGGCAGGGCTCTCGCTGCCCGCCTGGTCGCCGGAAGTCCGGCGCATGGCCCGCACCACGGCCGCCGCAACCGCCGCCGCGGTCAGCGACATTGCCGCCGCCTGCCAGACCTGCCGTCTCCTGTCCTGCTGACGCCTCATGTCGATCGTCCCCTCACTCTCGTAGTCACTCGTGGACTCCATCGTCGGGAAACCGAGGCGGGTAGCGGGGAAGAACCGCCCGCAGTGACACGATCGTGCTCGTCTCGGCGGTATCGGCCGAGAGCGTCTGCTCGACGAGCACTTGGACTCCAGGAAGCCGAGGTGCCCGCCCCTGATCAGAAGAACCTGACCGTGCCGGGTGGACAGCACCGTGATGGACGACCAAGATCATGAGGAGGGTACGAGGGATCGCCGCCGGGTGTGGCCCGGCCGGGCCAGCGCAGGGAGCGTGGGAGCGAACAGGCCACTCCCTGCCACCCCGGCTCGACGCGCCGGTCGCTAGACTGGGCCCTCGCGCCCTCGTAGCTCAGGGGATAGAGCATCGGTTTCCTAAACCGTGTGTCGCAGGTTCGAATCCTGCCGGGGGCACCTCAAAGATCAGCGAAAATGCCACCTGAGCTGGCAATACGCACAGGGCTCGATTGACTCGCGTGTGCAGCCATAGGCCATTGGATGCGGCCGTTTGTCGTAGGTCGCGGAACATGCGCGGAATGATCTTGAAGGCGTCTGCCCAGGTCAGCCTGGGTGTCCGGGGCAAGATCCGGAATGGCGACCATCATACGGGCCAGGCCACACCGGTCAACGCCTCCTCTATCCGACTGTTGACGGTGGCCTCTTCCCCATCGATGCAACTGGCGTAGACCTTGAGCACGCGAACCCGACCTGGCTCGACAGGGCGCACAGGTGGACGGCGTACCTGCACAATGGTGCACTGTATGTAAAGGAGGCAGAACGCTGACGCGCGGTCATCAAGGTCGGATATCCGGATCTGCCGCGATCCGCGCGCTAGGTGTCGCAGATCAGCCGGCGGACGAGTGTTGCGCATCAGTCGACGGAGGACAGGCCGGCTGCCGGCGTGTCCGGTCTCAGGACCTACGTGACGGATCGGTATCAGGACCTGGCTGACACTTCCCAGCCTGCAGCACGCCGCCACTCGACCCGGGTCACGGCAGCACATCCGCATCCACCACAGCCGCAGCGTGGTACGACTGCTTCAAGAACGACAATAACGGCAGAAGCGGGCGAGCCTATGGCGACGAGTAGGGCGGGCGGGCTGCTGCGGAGACCCGGGCAGCCGCAGCAGTCAACGTACCTGGAACTGTTCTTCGACCTGGTGTTCGTCCTCGCGCTCTTCCGGCTCACGCAGGGGCTGCTCCAGAATCTGACGTGGATCGGCACCCTCCGGACGCTGGTGTTGCTGCTGGCCCTGTGGTGGGTCTGGTCCCGCGTTGCGGGGACAACCGACAGGTTCGATCCGCAACGACCGCCGATACAGCTGTTGGTCATCGCGTCCATGTTTGGCATCCTGGTGATGGCCGCCGCGACGCCGGAGGCGTTCGGCAAGCGAGGCCTATTCTTCGCGGGCGCGTACGTCGCCATTCGGATTGGCGCCAGCGTCGTCCTCGTGCTCCTGCTGCGCGGCCACCAGGCGCAGCGCGCCTTCCTGCGGCAATTCTTCTGGTACGGCGTGTCCGCCGTGCCATGGATCGCGGGAGCCGTCGCGCACGATACGGCGCGTCTGGCGCTGTGGACGCTCGCGGTGGCCGTCGACTACACGGCGACCGCACTCCGCTTGCCCACACCGGGGTTGGGTCGCCTTTCGCGATCGGAGCTTGCGATCCTGGGCGAGCACTTGGCCGAGCGCTTCCGGCAGTTCTTCATCATTGCGCTCGGCGAGTTGATCCTGGTCACGGGTCTGGCGTTCGGCACCAGTGGCTTCGGGGCCGAGCACAGCGTTGCAGCCTTGGTGTATTTCACTACCACCGTGCTGTTGTGGCGAATCTATATCTACCGCGCTGGGCAGCTGCTGGAGGAAGCCATCGCAGCCGCCCCCGATCCGCTCCGCCTCAGCATCGCGGCGACCTACTCCCACCCGATCATGGTGGCCGGCATCGTCATCACCGCCAATTGCGTCGATCACGTCCTCGACCACCCGTTCGGACACGCAGAGCCGATCTGGATCGCCATGATCCTCGGCGGACCCGCGCTGTTCCTGGCCGGGCGCGGCATCTTCGAGTACGCGGTCTTCGCCCGCGTGTCCCGCAACCGGCTGATCGGCGTCCTCGTGCTCGCCGCAATCTCACCCGCGATGATCCGAGCGCCGCGGCTGGTGATCGCCATCGCCGCTGCTCTCGTCCTGGCCGCGATCGCCCTATCCGATACAGCCCGCGCCCGAGGACGCCCACCCGAACCGCCGTCACCGCCCCGCTAGCCGGAAGTGTCACCCACGTTCCGAGACTCCTCTGTCACGGACGTCCTGAGACCCGACAGGCCGGCTGTCGGCGTGTTGTTCAAAGTTTCTGTACGTCTTCAAGGCGGCCCTGAGCGGGCCGCACGCGCCGCCGCCTGGGCGCGCGCCGGCCGCTTCCGCTGTCGCTCTGCGGCCGTCACGCCTGACGCCCGGCGGCTGGCGCGGAGAGCGGGGAAGCCCGGAGGGCCGCCGCAGAATGACAGACCGTTTGACCGGTGGTGTGGTGGGCCGGCAGCCGGCCGGGCCGCGCGGTCACGAGCCCGCGCGGGGTAGGGGAGGGCACGCCGGCCGCGTCGGCGAGCTGGCGTCGGTCGCGGGGTTGCCGTTAGA
>NZ_JAEMUW010000019.1 GCF_016598485.1 Micromonospora coerulea
AGGCATCTCCGCTGCTAGAAGCCCATCTGCGCAGCTTGCCGGGTCGCCATCTTGATCTCATAATCCCTCGGTCGCGGGTTCGAGTCCCGCCCGCCCCACTTCGATCCTTGATGCAAAACGCCATGGAGCCGCGCCCCGGGTCGCCGAGCTGATGGCAGTCACCTGGCGCCGCCCACATCGATGTCACGCTGTCCAGCATCGGACACATTTGCAGCATCGGACACATCTCAGGCTCCGGTCCCGGGCCGGCCGAACTGACGAGGAGTCCATGGCGTACCGTGGCACCCCCATGATCGCCTGTACAGAAGTTTCTGTACGGAAGGAGGAGACGCACGAGGTGCTGGTACGCCAAACCCTGTGTCGCTCGGCGTGCCCGTCAGAACTTCCCTGCTGATTTCTCCAACCCAGTCCACGTCCCACACGGAGGGCCTTTGCCGGACGCCTACGCCCGAAATGTGATGGCCCAACCGGCCATGGCAGGTCCAGCACCGTCGCGGCCATCTCTGGCCGGGGGCCTGCCAGCCGCCGAGAGGACGTGTCAAATGACCTTTTTCGAATATCTGGAGAGCCGCCGCGACCTGCTGGTCGCCCAGACCATCGAGCACGCCACGATCGTGTTGATGGCGATAGCGCTGGCGACGCTCATCGGCATGTCCATCGCCGTCCTCACCTACCGCCACCGGCGCGCCCGGGGAATCGCCGTCGCGGTCGCCGCAGCTGTGCTGACCATTCCCTCCTTCGCGTTGCTCGGCCTGCTGATCACGCCGCTGGGCCTGGGGTACCTCCCCGCGTTGGTCGCGCTGACCCTGTATGCCCTGTTGCCGATCATCCGTAACACGGTGGTGGGACTGACCGAGATCGACCCCGCGCTGACCGAGGCCGCCCGCGGCATCGGGATGAGCTGGGTACGGTCGCTGTGCACGGTCGAGATACCGCTGGCCTGGCCGGTCATCCTGACCGGTATCCGGGTCTCCACCCAGATGACGATGGGCATCGCGGCGATCGCCGCGTACGTCGGCGGGCCGGGCCTGGGCAACCAGATCTTCTCCGGCCTGGCCAACCTCGGCGGCGTCAATTCGCTGAACCAGGCCCTGATCGGCACGCTCGGCGTGGTCGTCCTCGCCCTCGTCGTGGACCTCTGCCTGGGCCTGCTCGGTGTGCTGACCCGGGGCGGCCGGGGCAACCGGCGGCCCCGCTCGCGGTCAACCGCGCCGTCCACCGCCGGGCAACCGGACTCCGCCACGGCGCTCACCGGCACGCCGTCCCTCGCGGCCCCGTCCACCCCACAGGGAGGTCAACGATGACCGCTGACGTGATGATCGAGCTGCAACAGGTCAGCAAGCTCTACCGGGGTCAGAAGACCCCTGCGGTCGAGGACGTTTCGATGACCATCCGGCGCGGCGAGATAGTCGTGCTGGTCGGCCCTTCGGGCTGCGGCAAGACCACCACCATGAAGATGATCAATCGATTGATCGAGCCCACCTCCGGGCGGATCATGGTGGACGGATCCGACGTCACCTCGCTCAACCCGACCGAGCTGCGTCGGCGCATCGGGTACGTCATCCAGCAGGTCGGGCTCTTCCCGCACATGAGCGTGGCGACCAACGTCGGGTTGGTGCCGAAAATGCTCGGTTGGGACCGCAAGCGGATCGACGCCCGGGTGGACGAGCTGCTGCACCTGGTCGGGCTGGAGCCCGGCCAGTACCGGCACCGCCTGCCCCGCCAGCTTTCGGGCGGCCAGCAACAGCGCGTCGGGGTTGTCCGGGCGCTGGCTGCCGATCCGCCGGTGATGCTGATGGACGAGCCGTTCGGCGCCACCGATCCGTTGACCCGGGACCGGCTGCAGAACGAGTTCCTCCGGCTGCAGGAGAAGCTGCAGAAGACCATCGTCTTCGTCACCCACGACTTCGACGAGGCGATCAAGATGGGCAGCCGCATCGCGGTGCTCGGCGACCGGTCGAGCATCCGCCAGTTCGACACCCCCGAGCGGTTGCTGAGCAATCCCGCGGACAAGACGGTGGCCCAGTTCATCGGTGCCGGCGCCTCACTCAAGCAGCTCAACCTGCGGCGGGTCGACGCGGTCGACTGGGACGAGGCCGAGTTGGTCCGGCTGGATGACTCGCCGACATCGGCGCTGCGCCGGTTGGACGAGACCGGTGAGTGGGCCGTACTGAGCGTCGACAACGAGCGGCGTCCCGTGCATTGGATCACCGCTCGGGACCTGGATCCGCATCAGGACAACCTGCGCGGGATCGGCGGACCGGCCACCGTGGTGGAACCCCGTGCCACGCTGCACGACGCGCTCGACGCGATGCTCAGCAGCAGCAGTGGTGCTGCCGTGGTGGTCGACGACGGCGGCCGGTACCGCGGCACCTTGACCATCGACCGGCTCATGCGGGCGATCGGTGAGATGCGCGAGACCGAGCGGCACCGCGATCGGCCGGTGGCGGAGGCGCCGGAGACAGCGGACGAGCCGGGAGCCGATGCGGTGCCCGTGCAGCGCCGTGGCGCCCGGTCGCCGGCGGATCGGCAGACGCCATGAGCGTGGGTACCCTCGGCTCCGGTCAGCTCGCGGACGCCCCGCCATCGCGGTGGCGGGCTCTGCTGCGCCGGCATGCGACCATGCCGCTGGTGCTCGCGGCGGCGCTGCTCGCCACGTACCTCTGGGTGGGCTCGCTTGCCCTCGACGACATCGAGCGACGCTCGCTCAACGCCGGGCACCTGTTCCGGGTGACCGGCCAGCACGCCTCGATCTCCGTGATGACCGCCCTGCTGGTGGTGGTGATCGCGGTCAGCGCCGGCGTCCTGCTCACCCGCCCGGCGCTGCGCTGGCTGGCACCGTTCGTCACCGCTCTGGCCAACATCGGCCAGGCGACGCCGGCCATCGGGCTGCTGGTGCTGCTCAGTATCTGGCTGGGCATCGGCGCCGGCACGGCGCTGATCGGGCTGGTGGCCTATGCCGTGCTACCCGTGTTGCGTAACACGATCGTCGGGATCAACCAGGTCGACCGGCATCTGATCGAGGCAGGTCGGGGCATCGGCATGTCCCCGCTCGCGGTGCTGCTCCGGGTCGAGTTGCCGCTGGCGGTACCGGTGATTCTCGCCGGCGTACGCACCGCGCTCGTGCTCGCGGTCGGGGTCGCCACGCTCGCCATCTTCATCGACGCGGGCGGACTCGGCGGATTGATCGTGACCGGGATCAAGCTTCAGCGTGAGCCCGTCCTGATCACCGGTGCGGTACTCACCGCCGCTCTCGCCCTGACGCTGGACTGGCTCGGCGGTGTGATCGCCGATCTGCTCCGGCCGCCCGGGCTCGACTGATCCGCAGATCATCCACATCCCCTTTCCCCAACCGACGCCCCGTGCGTCGTGGAGGTTATTGATGCGTACCCGGACACCCCTTTCCCGGCTGGCCGCCGGCACCGCACTCGTCGCGCTGGCACTGACCGGTTGCTCGGTCACCACGGAGCACTCCGGCGGGGAGGTGGCGGTCGGAGCGGGGTCGATCAAGAAGGATGACGCACTCGCCGGCCAGACGCTCGTGGTCGGCTCCAAGGACTTCACCGAGAACATCGTTTTCGGTCACATCACCATGCTGGCGCTGAAGGCGGCGGGCGCGAACGTGACCGACAAGACCAACATCAAGGGGTCGGTCAACGTCCGCAAGGGACTGCTCGCCGGGGAGGTCGACGTGTACTGGGAGTACACCGGCACCGCCTGGATCACCTACCTGAACCACACCGACCCGATCCCGGACTCTCGCCAGCAGTACGACGCGGTGGTCAAGGAGGACAAGGAGAAGAACCAGGTCGTCTGGGGTGGCATCGCGCCGGCCAACAACACCTACGCGATGGCGGTGCGCGCGGAGAAGGCAAAGGAGTGGAACCTGCGGACCCTGTCCGACCTCGCCGCGTTCGCCAAGAGCAAGCCGGCCGACGCGACTTTCTGCCTGGAGAGCGAGTTCGCCGGACGGAACGACGGGTGGCCCGGCATGACGAAGATGTACGGCATGAACCTGCCGAAGTCCAACATCAGGACCGTCGACACCGGAGTCGTCTACACCGAGACGAAGAAGGGCGAGTCCTGCAACTTCGGTGAGGTGTTCACCACCGACGGCCGGATCAGCAACCTCGACCTGGTGGTGCTGGAGGACGACAAGAGCTTTTTCCCGATCTACAACCCGGCGCTGACGGTCAACGGCGCGACGGCCGCCAAGTACCCGAGCCTGACCAAGATCCTTGAACCGATCACCGCCAAGCTCGACGACGACACCATCCGCAAGCTCAACGAGCGCGTCGACGTCAAGGGCGAGCCGGTGGCGCAGGTCGCCGCGGACTGGTTGAAGGAAGAGGGCTTCATCGCCTGACTTCCCGCGCGACCGTGAGCGGCTCCCCGGGACCGGGGAGCCGCTCACGGTCGTACCTATCCAGGTCAATGGTGAGCCGCAATTCAGTTGCGGGCCGCAGCGCGCCAAACTGTGACCTGGGTAACTACCGGTCATGGGGCACCGGGGCGTCTCGTCTCTGTTGCTGAGCACAACGAGCGGAGACGTCATGAAGATCTTCATTGCCGGAGCGTCCGGCGCGATCGGCAGCCAACTCGTTCCCCAACTTGTGGCGCGCGGCCACGAGGTCGTCGGCACGACCCGCTCGGCGGCCAAGACCGGAGCGCTGCGCGCGCTCGGCGCCGAACCGGTCATCGTCGACGCGCTCGACCCCGACTCGGTGGCCGATGCCGTGGCCAAGGCCGAGCCCGAGGTGATCGTCCATCAGCTGACCGCGCTGAGCGGACCGCCAGATTTTCGGCATGCGAAGCGAATGGCGGCCGCCACCAACCGGCTGCGTACCGAGGGCACCGACCACCTGCTGGCCGCCGCCCGCGCCGTCGGCGTCCGTAAGTTCGTGGCGCAGAGCAACGCCGCATGGATGGAACGTACTGGCGGGCCGGTCGCCGACGAGAACGGCCGGATCGAGCCGAACCCGCCTGCGGACGTCGAGTCGGCGGTGGCCGCACTGCGCCACCTGGAGGACGCGGTGACCGGCATCAGCTGGGCCGAGGGCATCGCGCTTCGCTACGGTGGCTTCTACGGCCCAGGGACCGGCATCGAGGCCGTACCGGACGCCGTCATGGCCGAGCAGATCCGCAAGCGAAAGTTCCCGATCGTCGGCGGCGGCGGTGGGGTGTGGTCGCTGGTGCACATCACCGATGCCGCGTCGGCCACGGTCGCGGCCATCGAACGCGGCAAGCCCGGGATCTACCATGTCGCCGATGACGAGCCGGCACCGGTGCGCGACTGGCTGCCCGAGCTGGCCCGCGCGCTCGGCGCCAGGCCGCCGCGCCGCGTGCCGGCCTGGCTCGTCCGTCTGCTGGCCGGCAAGGCCGTGGTGGACATGATGACGCAGGCACGCGGGATCTCCAGCGAGAAGGCCAAACGCGAACTGGGCTGGACGCTGCGGTACCCGAGTTGGCGCACGGGCTTCATCGAGGGACTGGGCTGACTAGACATGTCCTCCTCCGATCTGTACGGCGAGCTGCGGCCGCGGGCGTTTGCCATCGCCTACCAGATGCTCGGCAGCGTCAGCGAAGCCGAGGACGTGGTGCAGGAGGCGTTCCTGCGGATGCACCAGACCCTGCGGCGGGACGAGCGGATCACCTCGCCGCGGGCGTACATCGCCACGCTGGTCACCCGGCTAGCCATCGATCAGCTTCGCTCGGCGCGCGTGCGGCGGGAGCGGTACGTCGGTGAGTGGCTGCCGGAGCCGCTGGTCACCGACCCGTCACCGGCCGAGCACGCCGAGACCGCCGACTCGCTGTCGCTGGCGTTCCTGGTGCTGCTGGAGAGCTTGTCGCCGCGGCAGCGGGCCGCGTTCCTGCTGCGCGAGGTATTCGACTATCCGTATGCGGAGGTCGCCGAGATCATCGGCACCGATGTGGACAGTACGCGGCACCTGGTCGCGCGGGCTCGCACCCATGTCCAGGAGCGCCGACCACGCTATTACGCCTCTCGGCGGCAGCGAGAGGAGCTGGCTCAGCGCTTCTTCGCCGCCGCCGAGCAGGGCGACCTGCGGGCACTGGAGGCGCTACTGGCGCAGGATGCGGCGCTGCACGGCGACGGTGGCGGCAAGGTGCCCGCGCTGGCCCGGCCGATCAACGGCCGGGACCGGGTGGCACGGACCCTGTTGGCCGGGATGTCCGCGCTGCCGCGCCTCGGCGTGCGCATCCAGGTCACCGAGGTCAACGGCCAGCCCGGCGCGATGGCGTTCGATTCGCAGGACCGGCTGGTCGCGGTCATCGGGCTCGGCATTGCCGACGGTCAGATCCAGACGATCCACTCCATCGTCAATCCCGACAAGCTGCGGCACTTCGACCGGGTCGGCGACCTGGGCGCCCTGGTACGCGCGGGCCGCCGACCCCGGCGAAGCCGACAACCCCTGCAAGGAGATCCCTCATGAACCTCGCTCTCTGGATCGTTACCGGACTGCTGGCCGCTGTCCTCCTGGTCAGCACCGCCAAGATGTTCGTGCCCAGGGAGAAGATGGCCTCCGTGGGCCACGCCGCCGAATGGGTCCTGGACTTCAGCCCCGGCGCCCTCAGGGCCATCGGAGCCCTCGAAATCCTTGCTGCGGCGGGCCTGATCCTGCCCGCCGTACTCGACATCGCGCCGGTTCTGGTGCCCGTGACTGCTACCTGTGTGGCGTTGCTGTTCGTCGGCGCGGCGACCATGCGCCTCCGTCGTGGCGAGAAGGTAACGATCGTGCCCGACCTGGTCTATCTCGCACTGGCCGTCTTCGTGGCCTGGGGCCGCTTCGGCCCCGAGTCCTTCACCGGCTGACCCAGCGCGGTGTCGGGCCGCCCCTGCCCCGGGGCGGCCCGGCCAACAGCAGGTCCATGCAGCCGTGACCTGTTCGATATGACAAGGAAAAACAGATGAGTGGCTTTCAGACGATGCCCCCGCTGATGCCGAGGACCAGGGCCGGGCGGCTGGTCGTGATCAGCTGGTCGACGAGGAACTGTGCTCGCCGGTCAGCCTCTACTGCCAGGTCGAACCCGGCGGTCACCGCCAGGTCCTCGGCGATGTGTCGCTGCCACCCAGCCGACGCGGCGTGTGCGTGGCTCACCGGTGCACCTGCTGAATCGGCTCGGGATAGCGGGCGCCGTTGACGGTGACGCGCAGCGTGTACAGGCTCGTGGCGGCGGTGATGAACAGGTGGTTGCGTTTGGGTCCGCCGAAGGTGAGGTTGCTGACGGACTCGGGCAGCAGCAGCTTGCCGATGAGGGTGCCGTCGGGGTCGAAGCAGTGCACGCCGTCCCAGGCTGCGGCCCAGACCCGGCCGGCGTCGTCGAGTCGTAGGCCGTCGAAGCGTCCGAAGTCGCATTCGGCGAAGATCTTCCCGCCGGTCAGGGCGCCTTCGGCGGTGACGTCGAAGACGCGGATGTGACTGGGTTCCTGGCGGGTGTCGGCGATGTAGAGTCGCTGCTCATCGCGGGAAAAGGCAAGACCGTTCGGCCGGCAGAAGTCGTCGGCGACCACTCGCAGGCCACCCGTGGCCGGGTCGAGGCGGAACACGTAGCAGGCGCCACCGAACTCGCTGTCGCCCTTGTTGCCCTCGTAGTCGCTGTGGATGCCGTAGATCGGATCGGTGAACCAGATCGTGCCGTCGGCGCGTACGACGACGTCGTTGGGGCTGTTGAGCCGCTTGCCGTGGTAGCGGTCGGCGAGCACGGTGATGGTGCCGTCGTGTTCGGTACGGGTGACCCGCCGGTTGCCCTGCTCGCAGGTGATGAGCCGGCCCTGGCGGTCGATGGTGTTGCCGTTGGCGTACCCGGAGCAGTGCCGGAACTCGCCGACGGCGCCGGTGGTTTCGTCCCAGCGCATGAGCCGGTCGTTGGGGATGTCGCTCCAGACGAGGTAGCGCCCGGCCGGGAAGTACACCGGGCCCTCCGACTTGCGTGAGCCGGTGTGCAGGCGTTCGACGACGTAGTCGCCGTCGCAGTAGCGGAAGCGCTCGTCGAATACCTGGAACTGGGCAGGGATGGTCTCAGCCGTCTCAGCCACCGAACTCTCCTCGCCTTGGCATGACGTTCGGTAAAAGATCCTCTCTGTAAAACCTGATATGGTCAACATCGGAGCTAACCGATTCACATATTGGAGCGCAGATGGACAGCATCGACCGAGCCTTGCTGGCGCAGCTGCAGGTCGACGCCACGCAGTCGTACGTGTCCCTGGGTCAGGCGGTCGGGCTGTCGGCGGGGTCGGCCCATGAGCGGGTGCGCAAGCTGCGCGAGCGCGGTGTCATCCGGCGTACGGCCGTCGACGTCGATCCAGCCGCGGCCGGCCGCGGCGTGCTGTCCTACGTCATGCTGCAGGGAAGCGTCTGGATGGGCGACCCGCCGACCCGCGACGCGCTGGCGGACATCCCTGAGATCCAGGAGGCGCACATCATCGCCGGGTCGGCGTCGTTGCTGGTGAAGATCCGTACCTCGACCACCGAGGAGCTGCAGGCGGTGCTGCGACGAGTCTTCGCCGTCGACGGCGTCACCGGCACCCAGACCATCGTCGTACTGGAGACCTTCTTCGAACGGCCCATGTACCTCGGCGGCAACGGTTCCAGCTGACCCCGCCTCGGGCGGCGACGTCCGATCCGTCTCGGTGGGCGACCACCTGCTCGCCGATCACGCGCCGCCGAACCGCCGCAACGATCGATGCCGGCTGTGGCTGGCCGCGGATCCGCCTGCGGGTGTATCGGCGGGGTCGATCGACACCGCGCCCTCGTCACCTGAACTGCCAAGAATTCAGTGGCCGGACCATCTCGTGCTCTTGTCGCTCGGTCCGAGGCGTCTGGTCAGGTTCCCGCCCGGCGAGCGGCGTGCAGGATGGCGGCCAGCTCGTGCGCGCGTGGGCCGCGTGCGGTGAGTACAGCCTTGGCATGGTCGCTGGCGTTGCTCGCGGCGAACTGCAGGGCCGCGATGTCGGACAGCGCGAGTCCCAGGTACAGGCGCCGTTCGAAGGTCGTTTCGACCAGGGTGCCTTCGGCGTCGATGCCCCAGGAGTGCTGGCGCCAGAGGCCATCGTCGGACAGGGCATACCCGGTCCCGATCGCAGCCACCGTCCCGTCGATCCAGAGGATGGCCGCGTTGGCGTGGCAGCCGTTGTCTGCGCCCTGCAGCAGCCGGAAGGCCGGTCCTTGTGGCTGGGCACCGGTGAGGAGTTGATCGAGGTCGGCGTCAGGCTGCATTGGCGGGACGACCAGGTTGCCGCCGTGGGTGAGCAGACGACGGCACCAGCGGCTCCACCGCTGCCGGAAGTCGTCATCCACGTCTGCGTAGTCAGCGACGCGGCTGCGGTAGAGCGCCAGCAGTCGGCCGTGTTCCTCATCGGCCAATGACATCGGGACGAAGGATAGCGGTCAGGTCGTCTCAACGATCCTGGCCGGCCGGCCTGAGAGTGCCGGAATCCGTCGGGTGCGCTTCGCTCACCGGCACCCCGTCCGCGCGTATGTTTCCGGCATGACGCAGTGGGTGGACGGTGCGGCATACGAGGCGTACGTGGGTCGGTGGAGCCGGCTCGTCGCGGCGGAGTTCCTGCGGCGGCTCGACCTGCCGACCGGGCTGCGCTGGCTCGACGTGGGCTGCGGCACCGGCGCGCTGACCTCGACGGTCCTCACCGCCGCGAAGCCCCGTCAGGTCACCGGCGTGGACCCGTCCGAGGGCTTCGTGGCGCACGGCCGCACCCGGCTCACCGACCCGCGAGCCGCTTTCGAGGTGGGGGACGCCCGGGCGCTGCCCCTGCCCGACCGCGCCGTCGACGTGGTCGTTAGCGGGCTGGCGCTGAACTTCGTGCCCGACCCGCCCCGGGCGGTGGCGGAGTTCGCCCGGGTTGCCGTGCCGGGCGGGGTGGTCGCCGCGTACGTCTGGGACTACGCCGAGGGCATGGCGATGATGCGCCACTTCTGGGACGCGGCCGTCGAGCTCGACCCGGCGGCGGCCGAGCGGGACGAGGGCCGCCGCTTCTCGTTGTGCCGGCCCGACCCGTTGCGTGCGCTGTGGAGTGACGCCGGGCTGATGGAGGCGTCGGTCGAGGCGATCGAGGTGCCGACGGTCTTCACCGACTTCGACGACTACTGGAGGCCGTTCCTCGGCGGGCAGGGCGCCGCACCGGGCTACGTCGCTTCGCTGGACGAGCGGCATCGGGCCGAGCTGCGTGACCTGCTGTCCACGCGGATTCCCACCGGCCCGGACGGCTCGATCCGGCTCACCGCCAAGGCCTGGGCCGTGCGCGGGTCAGCGCCGGTGTGAGGCAGCCGGGCCGGGTGCCGCCAGCCCGCCGCTCACGACGGAAAACCGATCGCGGCGACATCGTCGGCGAGGTCCTCGACGGTCAGGTCGGGGTTCAGGCGTCGCACCACGTCATCGGTGAGCGGCCGCAGCGCGAAGACCGCGCCGAGGGCGGAATCGTCCACGCTGGTCTCGTAGTAGTCCTCCGCGAAGCGGTGATACGCCAGCGGCGTGGGGTCGACCAGCACCTCGAACAGCCAGTCGGCGCCGTCGGGGTCGGCGCCGTCAGGGAAGTCGATGTCGCCGGCGTGCCACCGGTCGTCGTCGCGCTGGCGCCACAGGCACACCGTCGCCTCCAAGCCGCCCGCGAAGCTGAACGCCGGCTCGTGAACCTGCGCCGAGAACACCTCCGGCACGGTGTCGACCAGGCCGGGCCACGGTTCGTCGTCGTTGCCAGCCGGGCTCATCGGCGACTCGTGATCGAACGCCCGGATGAACACCCCGGCGGACGTGAACACGACCGACCAGGCGTCACCCGAGCCGTTCCGCATCGATGCCATCTCCTCGCCCGGGCCCCAGCCGGTGTCGAAGGAGTAGTAGCGCGACTCCCAGTCCGGGCTCATGATCGAGTCCAGCACCGCCAGCGCGCGGCACCGGTCCCGAAGCGTCGCGATGTCGGGCAGGGACGCGGCTACGGCATGGGCGGTCACGACCCCATCCAACCCGACGTGCTTCTCGGGAGGTGTCGGTGGTGCCGACCGGTGATCGGCGGCCGCCGGCTGCGCGGATCCTGAGTAGGTGTACTCATCCCCGGCCGGCCCGACGAGCGAAAGGATCGGCCCGTGACCACGATGACCCGGAAACGTACGGCGCTCGGCGGCCTGATGCTCGCGGCGGCGACCTTCGGCACCTGGTGGGCCTGGCTGGGCTGGGACACCGGGTACACGGTCGACCCCGAGACCGGCGCGACCACCGGTCCGTACGCCGCGTGGCAGGTGGCCGGCTGCGTCCTCACCCTCGCCCTGCTCGCCGCCGTCGGCGGCTGGCTGCTCGACCCCTGGGTGGTGGTGCCGGTCATGACGGTCGCGTTCACCGTCGCCTGGGCGGCGCACGCCGCGTCGACCGACGACACCGGGCTCTGGGCGGTGGGCGCGGTCCTGGTCCTCGTCGGGACGGCCGCCGGGACCGCCGTGGTGAGTGTCGGCGCCCGGCTCCTCCGGCGTCGCCGTACGGGATAGTCCATTCGGCGGCCGTGCACGGCCTCGCGGCGAGCACCAAACGGCGTTCGCCATGGCTGATCATGGGCGACTGGCCGGCCGAACAGGTGCTTCAGGCGGTCGGCGTGCGGATCCCGGGGCCGGACGGCGACGGCGGGCGGATCGCTGACATCACCGTCTGGCGCAAGCCACCGTCCCGTGGCGCTGCAGACCGCTCCGGCCGACCACGTCGAGTGAGCTGAGCGGTCGCTCCCCAGCCCGCGTCGGCCGATCGCAGCAGCGGCCGGTACGCCTCGCGCCCGATCTGCCTGGCGCGATCGTCGCCTCGATCCTTCCCCGCCCGTGCTCGGCGGGCCCGCAAAGCAGGCCGGGCATACTTGCCCGATGTCCGAGCAGGCCCGACCCGCCCGACCGGAACCGGCCCCGCCGATGCTGGCCGCGCTACGCGCCGGCACCCGGGAGCACCATCTCGCCCTGGAGCGCGAGTGGAACATCCCCGGGCGCATCCGGTCCCGGGCCGACCTGTCCGCCGTGCTGTCCGCGATGCTCGCCTCCTGGGCTCCCCTGGAACGCCGGCTCGCCGCCGTCGACTGGACGGGCCTGCGGCTCGACCCCCGGCTCGGCGAGGCGGCGGACCTGATCCGGGCCGACTTGGCGGCCCTGCCGCCGCACCCGCACAGGGCGGGGACGGCACCGGCGGACGCCGACGTGCCCGCGTTCGACAGCCTGGCCCGCGCCGCCGGCGGCCGGTACGTCCTGCTCGGCAGCGCCCTCGGCGGGCGGGTCATCGCCCCGACCGTGGAGCGCCGACTGGACCTGCCCGAGGGGGTGGCGACCGGGTTCTTCCGCCGCCGCGGCATGGCGCCCGGGCGTGACTGGCGCGACTTCCGGATCGCGGTGGCCGCTCGGAACTGGTCCGCGGCGGAGCTGGCGCAGGCGACCGCCGCCGCCCGGGAGACCTTCGCGTTCGTCGACCGGGCCGCCGCGCCGTTCCTCGCCGACAATCTCGGGCCGTCGAGGCGAGTCGGGTAGACGACAGCGGCCGACGGCTGACCGGCGCCGACGGTAGGGTCCGCATTCCGTGTACCTGGGGGAGGACACATGGCGGGAGCGGGTGCTGTGCATCCGCCCGTGGGCCGTCCGGCCGGGCCGATCGCCGGCGCAGCCGCGGCGGAGTGGTGGGCGATCCCGCCGCGGCACCAGGTCAGTCATCTGTGCGGCGTCGACCCGGAGTTGCTGGCCGTGGCGGTGGACCCGTTGCCGCCTGCCGCGCCGGTGATCGTCCGCTACCGTCCGCACCGCGCCGTCCCCCTCGCCGGGCAGGTGGCCGCCGTCCTCGACGAGCTGGACTCGGTCGCCGTCGCGCTCTTCCCCCGGTGGCTGCCCGGCGCGGAACGGCTGGACGGGCCGGGAGAGCTCGGCGTGGCGGCGGTGCGCGCGCTCGCCCGCGAGGTGGCCGCCCGGTCGGCGCACTTCGGGCCGTTCCTGGCGGCGCTGGCCGAACGGGGTCTGGCCCGGGCCGCCGGCCGTCCGTCCCGGCCACCCGGCGGGTGGCCGGCCTTCCCGACGCAGGTACGCGCCGCGGGACTGATCCGGGTCCTCCAGGCGGCGTACGGGCGGGACTCCTGCGTGCTGCTGATCGACGTGCCGGACGATCTCGGCCCGTCCGACGAGCGCATCCTGGCGGGGACGGCCGAGTGGCTGATGGCGCACGGTCGCATCACGGTCTGGCTCGCCGGTCCGCCGCTGCGGGTCGTGGACCGGGTCCGGTCGGTGTCGATCTCCCTGCCGGACCGCCTCACCCGGCTCGCCCGGGACGCCGGCCGTACCGCCGCCGCCATCGAGCCGGCGCCGGGCCTGACGTGTCCGCCGCTGTCCGGACTGCCCCGCGCGGACAGCCCCGCCGAGCGGGCCCTCGAACGGGCGCTCGCACCACATGACTGGGCCCGCCAGCGGCGCTGGAACCACACCTACGACTGGCACCTCCTCGGCCGGCCCTACCGGCTGGACCTCTACTGGCCCGACGCCGGTCTTGCGGTGGAGGTCGACGGCCCGGAGCATCGGGGCCGGATCAGGTTCGCCGACGACCGGCGGCGGGACGTGCAACTACAGCTCCTCGGCCTGGACGTACTCCGGTTCACCAACGAGCAGGTGCTCACGGACGTCCAGACGGTGGTGGAGAAGATCCGGCAGCTGCTGGTCCGGCGACGCGCGGAACGTGAGGCACCGACAGAGATGAGACGCCATGTCGAGCAGTGAGGGCATCCCGAGCCTGACCCCCAACCAGATCAACGCCCTGGTGGTGCTGATGGTCGAGGCGCGGGAGCTCACCAACAGCGAGTTGCGCGACCTGGCCGGGTTCGCGCTCACCGGCAGCGACAACGCGGCCCTGGTGAAGCACGGGCTGGTGGAGACCGACCGGTCCCACCGCCCGTTCTCCCACCAGCTCAGCGAGGAGGGCTGGGCGGTCGTCCGCCGCCTGCATACCGTGCCGCCTCCGAAGCGCGGCGGTTCGGCGAGCCGCTCCCTGTTCACCCTGCTGGCGAGTCTGCACCGGTCGCTGGACCGGCAGGGGATCAGTCACGCGGACTTCTTCACCGGCACCGCCGTGGCGCCGACCTCCGCCGAGTCGCCGACCTCGGCGGCGCCGCCGGTCTCCGGTGACGCCGTCGACACCCCGGCCGCCGACCCCGAGGCGCTGATCCGCGCGGCGTACCGGGAGTTGGCGGCCGCCCCGGGCGACTGGGTCGGGCTGGCGGATCTCCGGGATCGCCTCGCCGGCCAGGAGCGTGCCAGTGTGGACGCGGCGCTGCGGTCGCTGGTCCGGCGGGAGGGTGTGCGGATCATCCCGGTCGCCAACACCAAGTCGTTGACCCCTCGCGACCGGGCGGCGGCGGTCCGCATCGGCGACGAGGACAACCACGCCCTGTCGATCGGTCCGGCATGATCGTCGACGACGAGCGCGGTGCGCTCGAGGCCCTGATCTTCCACCCGGCGGCCACCCCGGACGATGTCTGGCGCCCCGCACCGCACAACGTGCCGGAACTGCACGAGCGGGTGGTCGGCGAGATCCTGCGCGGGGTGGGTCGGGCCCGTACGGACGACACCAGCCGACCGCTCGGTGTGGCCATGCAGGGGCGGGCCGGCTCGGGCAAGACCCACCTGCTCGGGGCGGTCCGCGAGCGCATCCAGCAGGACGGCGGCTACTTCTTCCTGGTCGGCATGGTCAGCGGCAAGACCTTCTGGGAGAGCGTCGCGCTCGCCCTGGTAGAGGGCATGGGCAAGGAGACGATCGGCTGGGGTACCCAGCTGAAGAAGTTCCTGCGCCGGCTGACCGCGCAGCTCGGCATCCCGGCCGAGGTCCGGGACGCGGTCGCCGGCAGCCGCCCGGTTTCCCGGGCCGACCTGGACACGTTCGTGCGGGCGCTGCGGACGCACCACCGCGAGGTCGGGCGGGACTGTCAGGACACCGCCCGGGCGTTGGCGCTGCACGGCGCGACCGACTTCGAGGCCCAGGACGTCGGCTACGCCCACCTGATCAGCGAACCCGGCGACCCGGCCGGGCGATCGCAGTGGGGGCTGACCCCGGCGATCCGTACGCCCCAGCAGATCGTGCAGGACATCTCCCGGCTGGTGGCGTTGACGCTGGACCCCACCGTGATCGCCGTCGACCAGATGGACACGCTCTTCGCACAGACCAGCACCTCGATGTTCGACCAGCACACCGGCCTGGAGGATGAGCAGGCCAAGGTGGTCGGCCCGATCGCCGACGGACTGCTGACCCTGCGGGACGTGACCCGCCGGACGCTGATCGTGGTCTCCTGCCTGCCCGACACCTGGACCCTGCTGACCAGGAGCGCGCCCACGCCGGTGGCGGACCGGTTCCGCGAGTCGGTCCTGCCGGACCGGATCCCCACCGCCGAGATCGGCCGGGCGATCGTGCAAAAGCGGTTCACCGTCGCCTTCGCCGGGCGGAGCTTCGAGCCGCCGTACCCGACCTGGCCGATCCGGCCGGAGGCGTTCGCCGACGCGCCGAGTCTGACCCCGCGGGCGCTGCTGCGCCGGGTGGACCGGCACGTCGCCTGCTGCCGTGACCGGGATCAGGTGGTCGAGCTGGAGCGGCTCATCGCCGGTGAGGAGGCGTCCATCGACCGCACCCCGCCGGCAACCGCCGGGAATGCCGACCTGACGCCGCTGGACGAGCGCTTCGCCGAGCTGGTCTCGACGGCGGATGTGCGTGCCGCGCTGAGTCCGCGGACCGAGGACGAGCGGATGCCGCCTCTGCTCGCGGCGGGCCTTGCCGCCTGGATCGCCGAGCAGGCGCCGAGCGGCGCCACCTACAAGCACGATCCACTCCCCGGCCGGAAGCCCGCCCTGCACGCACGGTTGATCGAGGTGCTGGACGAGACCACCGAGAACGAGGCGCACTGGTGCTTCCGGGCGATCGCCCACCCGAACGCCATCGCGGTCACCGCGCGGGTGAAGGCGGCCTGCACCATGGCGGGTCTCGATCCGGCCCTCCCGCAGCGGCGGCTGGTGCTGCTGCGTAACGGCACCTGGCCGACCGGGAAGCGGACGACCGAGGTGCTGGACGCGTTCGACGCCGCCGGCGGCATCCGCTGCCCCATCTCGGAGGCGGACCTGCGGGTGTTCGACGCGCTGCGGCGGATGAGCGCCACCCCGGACGCGGCCCTCCAGGAATGGCTGGTCGCCCGCCGGCCGGCCAGCGGCACCGAGCTGTTCGCCACGGTGCTGCGGGAGCGGCCCAAGGCGCCGGCCGCGATGGTGGACGCCAACCCCGCCGGGGCCGCCCCGGGCGACGGTCAGTCAATCCGGCTCGGGCGGACCACGGACGGACGGGAACCCTTCCTGGTTGACCTGGAGTCGCTGCGGCGGCACACCGTCATCTTCGCCGGCTCGGGATCCGGCAAGACCGTGCTCATCCGGCGCCTGATCGAGGAGTGCGCCCGGCAGGGCGTGTCGACGATCGCGCTCGACCCCAACAACGACCTGGCCCGGCTGGGCGACGCTTGGCCGACGCCGCCGGCGGGCTGGGCGCCGGGTGACGAGGAACGGGCGGCCGACTATCTCGCGCAAACCGAGGTGGTCGTCTGGACGCCGCGGGTCACGGCCGGGCGTCCGCTGAGCTTCCAGCCGCTGCCGGACTTCACGCCGATCAGCGACTCGCCCGACGAGTTCGACCAGGCGATCCGCTCTGCCGTGGAGGCGCTCGCGCCCCGCGCCGGCGTCGACCGACCGACGAAGCTGGCGCGGCAGGGCAAGGCCGTACTGACCGAGGCGCTGCTCGCGTACGCGAAGAGCGGCATGGTCGGCCTGCCGGGGTTCACCGAGTTCCTCGCCGAGCTGCCCGACGGGGTGAGCCGGCTGGCGCGGGCCGACAAGCTCGCTCAGGAACTGGCCGAGACGCTCAAGGCGGCGATGGTCACCGACCCGCTGTTCGGCGGGACGGGAGCGCCGGCCGACCCGGGGATGCTGCTCACCCCGTCGCCCGGACGGCGGGCCCGGGTGTCCGTCATCAGCCTCGTCGGGCTGGCGTCAGACCAGGAACGACAGAGCTTCGTCAACCAGTTGCAGATGGCGTTGTTCGCCTGGATCAAGCGGCACCCGGCCGGCGACCGTCCGCTCGGCGGCCTGTTCGTGATGGACGAGGCGCAGACGCTCGCCCCGTCCACCGGTGCGACCGCCTGCACGGCGAGCTCCATCGCGCTCGCCTCACAGGCCCGCAAGTACGGGCTCGGCCTGGTCTTCGCCACCCAGGCCCCGAAGGGCCTGCACAACCGGATCAGCGGCAACGCCACGACCCAGTTCTTCGGGCTGCTCAACGCGCCGGCGCAGATCGAGGCGGCGCGGCAGTTGGCGGAGGCCAAGGGCGGCCGGCTGCCCGACATCGGGCTGATGACCAGCGGACAGTTCTACGCCGCCGGGGAGGGGTTCTCCTTCGTGAAGGTCGACACTCCAATGTGTCTGACCCACCACCCGAAGGCGCCGCTGAGCCCGGAGGAGGTGGTTGCCCGGTCGCGGTGACCGGCGACCGGGGAGGCCACCGGACACCGGGCGATGCGGTTGCGCTCGCGGCCGTGTCGGTCGGCATGTCCGGCCTCACGACCGCAGCCAACTACGCGATCGTCACCACGACGCTGGGCCTGCCGGCGACGTTTCTCGGCGTGCTGCTCAGCGCGCAGGGCGCCGGGTCCATCATCGGCGGTCTCCTGGTGGGTCGGCTCATCGTCCGGTGGAGTCCGGTCACCGTGGGGATCGCCGGTACCGCGCTGTTCGCCGTCAACTGCCTGGTGCGCTGCCTGCCCTGGTGGCCCGGCACGGTTGCCGCCTCCGTCGTCGCCGGCATCGGCCTGCCCTGGACCCTGGTGGCGGCGGTGACCGCCGTGCAGACGCACACGCCGGCGGCGCTGCTCGGCCGGGTGGCCGGGACCGCCAACACCGCGATGTTCGCACCCGTCGCTGTGGCGTTCCCACTGGGTTACGCGGTCGTCCACCTCGGCGGCCGCGCCACGCTCCTCGCGGCCGCCGCCATCTGCCTGGCGTCCGGTGCCGTCATCGGCAGGGATCAGCACACCCGGGTGCGGCCACGCGCTGCTCCGGTCAGGTGGTGAACCCGGCGGTGACCGTGCGCATCGCAAGGATCAGGTCCCGCGGCGTGGGAACGCTGTCCGGGTCGACGAGCCACTGGGTCGCCAGCCCGCCCAGCAGCGCCTGGTGGAAGGCGCCGAGAGCCAACGCCTGCGCCTCGTCCGTCGCCGGGTCGAGCTGGTGGAAGATCTCGGCCAACCCCAGCCGGGCCTGCCGGTTCGCGGCGGCGAACGCCTCGCGCAGTTCCGGGGCCCGGTCCATCTGGGCGATCAGCTCGAACTGGATGGCCCACAACGGCCGGAGCCGGGCGAAGGACTCGATGACCCGGGTCCACGTCGCCTCGAACCGCTCTTCGGGGGTGGCGTCAGGGCCGGTGTCCGCCGCCAGCGTCCGGTGCAGTTCCTCGCCCCACTCCGCCATCGCCTCGATGAGGGCCTCGTTGAGCAGCGCCTTCGTGGTGCGGAAGTGGTAGCCGATGGCGGCGAGGCTGGTGCCGGAGGCGGCGCTGATGTCCCGCGCGGTGGTGCCGGCGTACCCCTTCTCCATCAGGCAGCGCTTGGCGCCAGCCAGCAGGTCTTCCCGGTTTCCCATGGGGGCAGCCTAGCCGATCCGTAGGACAAATGTCTTGCACAGGCGTCTGACACGTACGTACAGTGAGCGGCATGACAACCGTCCTGATCTCCGGCGCCAGCGTCGCCGGCCCCGCGCTCGCCTGGTGGCTGCGCCGCCACGGCTTCCGTCCGACCGTCGTCGAGCGCGCCCCGGCGCTGCGCCCCGGCGGCTACAAGGTGGACATCCGGGGTGCCGCCCTGACCGTGGTGGACCGGATGGGCCTGCGTGAGCAGGTCGAGCGGCACGACACCGGCATGCGCTCCGCGCACTTCGTCGACGCGCGCGGCGCGCGGCTCGCCACCATGGATGCCGCGCTCTTCGGCGGCCGGGAGGGTGACGACGCCGAGATCATGCGCGGTGACCTGGCCCGCATCCTGGCCGACGCCACCCGCGACGTGGAGTACGTCTTCGACGACTCGATCGCCGCGCTGGCCCCGTCGGCCGACGCGGTCGAGGTCAGCTTCGAGCGCGGTCCGCGCCGGACGTTCGACCTGGTGATCGGCGCGGACGGGCTGCACTCGAACGTACGACGGCTGGCCTTCGGCCCCGAGTCGGCCCACCTGCGGTCGCTCGGGCACCACATCGCGATCTTCACCGTGCCGGCGGAGTTCGGCGCGGAGGGGATCGAGCTGATGCACCCCGCGCCGGGGCGCAGCGTCGGCGTCTACCGCACCGCCGGCGCCCCGGACGCCCGGGCGCTCTTCCTCTTCCCGTCGCCCCCGGGCGCCGCCGAGCGCCGGGACGTCGCCGGCCGCAAGGCGCTGCTGGCGGAAGCGTTCGCCGGCGCCGGGTGGCGGGTGCCGGCCCTGCTCGACGCGATGTGGGACGCGCCGGACTTCTACTTCGACGCGATGAGCCAGGTCCGGATGGACCGCTGGTCGACCGGGCGGATCGGCCTGGTCGGGGACGCCGCGTACGGGCCGTCGCCGGCGTCCGGGCAGGGCACCAGCCTGAGCCTGGTCGGGGCGTACGTGCTGGCCAGCTCGCTGGCGGCGGCGCCGGGCGACCCGGCGGCCGGCTTCGCCGACTACGAGTGGCGGATGCGCCCCTTCGTCGAGGTGAACCAGTCGCTCGCCGAGCGCAACCTGAAGGGCATGGTGCTGGGGTCGGCCGCGCAGATCCGGTTCCAGACCACGATGCTGCGGCTGATGCCGCGCCTGCCCGGCCGGGAGCGGATGATCCGTCGGGTGACCGAGCCGATTCGCCGGGCGGCCACCGCCATCACCCTCCCGGAGATCCCGGCGCCGCGCGAGGCGTGAGGTCGCGGGTCAGCGCGGCGACGCGTCGTCGTCCAGGCGTTCGGCGTACGCGGCCCGCAGCTCCTCCCAGCCGAAGTTCTTCGCCTCGGCGCCCCGGATCGGGCCGACCGGGTCGCCGTCGAGCAGATGGCCGGCGACGTCCAGGCAGAGGTGCCAGCCGGCGGCCATGATCGGCGCCAGCTCGGGCTTGTCGACGGCGTGCCGCAGGGTCAGCCGGGTGCCGGCGCCCGCCGGGGTCAGCTCCCAGCGCAGCAGGCCGTCGCCCCAGGTGTACTCCAGCAGGGTCGGCCGCTCGGCGCGGAGCACGGTCGCCGCCTCGGGGAACGTCTCGTTGCCGTTGACCGTGCTGAGCGTGGCCGCGCCCGGCGTACCGAGGTCGCGGCTGGCGAGGAAGGGGGCCCACTGGGCGAGCTGGTCCGGCTCGGTGAGCGCCGCCCACACCTTCTCCGGCGGGTGCCGGAGGTCCCGGACGAAGACCAGGTCCCAGCCGTCGTCGGCGGGCACCCGGGCGACGTCGGTCAGCGGGCCGGGCCGGAAGTGGTCGCGGTCCATCGTCACTCCTGACGGTCGAGATGGCGTTCGAGGGCGTCGAGGTGGTCGGCCCAGAGTCGGCGGTACGGCCCGAGCCAGTCGTCCACGGCTCGCAGCGGGCGTACGTCGATGCGGTAGATGCGCTGCTGGGCCGCCGTGCGGACGGTGACGAAGCCGGCCTCGCGGAGCACCCTGAGGTGCTTGGAGACGGCCGGCTGGCTCATCCCCAGCGCGTCCACCAGGTCGCCGACGCTGCTCTCGGCGTGGCGCAGCCGTTCCAGGATGCGGCGCCGGCTCGGCTCGGCCAGCACGGCGAAGGCGTCTACCGTCACCGCCCTAGCATGCCTCGTGGTTCATATGACTGTCAAGGAATACGGGGGCCCGTTATCCCGACCGGACCTGCCAGGAGTCAGCCGTCGAGGTGGTGGGTGACGATCAGTACGACCCGCCGTCGGCCACCCGGGGCGCCGGTCCGGGTCCCGGCGCGGGAGCGGGCTCCGGTTCCGGCGTCGGCACCGGCACCGGCACCGGCGCCGTCGGGTACGCCGACGGCGCGGGATCGGGACCGACGCCGGTCGGCTCAATCTCCTCCTCCGAGGGGTACACGTCGCCGCGGAGGGCCGGATCGCGGTAGCTGCTCATCGGCGTAGGGTTCCCGATCGGCGCCCGGCGTAACCGTGCCCGATCGACCGGTGTCCAGCCCTTGACAGGGCGACGGATGATGCATCCGACGACGGCGTCGCGAACGGGGGTACGAGATGGAGCTGCGCCGCAACCGGGGGCCGCTGGTGCTGGCCGTCGTCTGCGTCGTGGGTGGCGTGACCGTGCTCGCCGTCGATGGCGACAACCGGTTCCTGCCGACGCTGGTCGCCGTGGGCGCCATCGTGCTCGGCGGCGTGGTGCTGCTCGGCGCGCTGCGGCCGTTCCGCTTCACCATCGGTCCGGACGGGCTGGACGTCCGGCGGCCCGGCCTGCGGGGGACGTACCGGTGGGAGCAGTTCGATGCGCTGGCGCTCGACGAGCCCGCCCGGCCCGACGGGCGTCCCGGGGCGCCACGGCTGCTCGGCGTGCCGGGCGCCGCGCTGCTACCCGGGCCGCCGGCCACCGCCCGCCACCCGGCGGACGGCCGGCCCGCGATCGAGCTGCTCGACCTGACCCAGGTGCGCCAGCCGCCGGACGAGGTGGCTGCCGCGCTGGCCCGGTTCGCCGGCGACCGCTTCACCGACGCCCGTACGCCTGTCCCGACCGGCACGACCGGGGCGCGGCTCGGCGGGGCCGACGTCGACTTCACCGTGGGACTGCGCGGCTACCAGCCCGACCGGGTGGACGACCTCGTCCGGCGGTCCCGGGACGCGCTGCTGCGCGGCGACGCCGCCCGGCGCCGGGCGGTCCGCGCCGACATCGCGCACGCCCGGGCCGGCGGACTGCCGGTGGCGTTGCGCGGATACCACACGGCGCAGGTCGACGCGGCGCTCGACCAGCTCGACGCCGCGCTGGCCGGCGAGTCCGCCCCCGACCGGGAGTCGGCTGAGTGATCGACACTCCCGCCGCGCGGAACTGGGCCGGCAACGTCCGCTACTCCGCCCGGCGCCGGCACCGACCAGCCACCGTCGATGAGCTGCGCCGGCTGGTCGCCGGCAGCGACCGGATCCGGGCCGTCGGCACCGGGCACTCCTTCAACCGGCTCGGCGACACCACCGGCGACCTGGTCTCCCTGGCCGGGCTGCCGCCCACCGTCGACCTCGACCCGGAGCGCGGCACGGTCACGGTGGCCGCCGGCCTGCGCTACGGCGATGTCGCCACCCGGCTGCACGGCGACGGGTACGCCCTGGCCAACCTCGCCTCGCTGCCGCACATCTCGGTGGCCGGCGCGGTGGCCACCGGGACCCACGGCTCCGGCGACGCCCACGGCAACCTGGCCACCGCCGTCGCCGCCCTGGAGCTGGTCACCGCCGACGGCGACCTGCTGACCGTGGACCGCGCCGACGAGCGGTTCGCCGGCATGGTGGTCAGCCTCGGCGCGCTCGGCGTGGTCACCCGGGTCACCCTGGACGTGGTGCCCACCTTCGACGTCCGGCAGTACGTCCGGCTGGACCTGCCGGGCGACGCGCTCGACGCGGCCTTCGCCTCGGCGTACAGCGTCAGCGCCTTCACCGGGTGGCGCACCGGGCGCATCGACCAGGTGTGGCGCAAGCAGCGCGCCGACCAGCCGCCGCCCCCGGCGGACTGGCTGGGCACGAGGTCGGCCCCGGCGCAGCGCCACCCGGTGCCCGGCATGCCGGCGGAGAACTGCACGCCGCAGCTCGGCGTGCCCGGGCCGTGGCACGAGCGGCTGCCGCACTTCCGGCTCGGCTTCACCCCGAGCAGCGGGGACGAGCTCCAGTCGGAGTACCACGTGGCCCGGGAGGTGGCCGGGGACGCGCTGGCCGCCCTGGACGCGGTGGCCGACCGGATCGCCGCCGTGCTCCAGGTCTGCGAGCTGCGCACGGTCGCCGCCGACGGGCTCTGGCTCAGCCCGAATCACGGGCGGGACAGCCTGGCCATCCACTTCACCTGGATCGGTGACGAGGTGGCGGTGCGGCCGGTGGTGGCCGCGGTGGAGGAGCGGCTGGCCCCGTTCGCGCCCCGCCCGCACTGGGGCAAGGTCTTCGGGCTCGACCCCGCGTCGGTCGCCGCCGCGTACCCCCGGTACGCCGACTTCCGCGCCCTGCTGGCCGAGCTGGACCCGGCCGGGAAGTTCCGGACCGAGCTGCTGGACCGGCACTTCCCCCGGTCTTGACGCGCCGCGCCACCGGCCCGGGCGACGAGGTCTGACCGGTCACTGGTACGGATCGGTGATCTCCCGGAGCCGGGTGAGCGCCCGCCGCAACTGGCTCGTGGCCTGCCGACCCAGGTGCCGCGTCCATTCGGCTTCGACCTCCGCCTCGGCGCCCCTCGCCACCCGGATCGCGGCGTGGCCGCGCTCGGTGATGGTCACCAACCGGGCCCGGGCGTCGGACGGGTCCGGCGCCCGGCGGACGTAGCCGGCGCGTTCGAGCTGGTCGACGAGGAAGGCGGCGGTCTGCTTGGTAACCCGCGCCTGCTCGGCGAGCTCGGTCAGCCGGGTGCCGTTCGGGCCGATCCGGGCGAAGACCCGGCCCTGTGCCGCGGTGACGTCGGCGAATCCGGCGGCGGTGACGGCGTCGAGCACCCGGGACTCCATCGCCCGGTACGCGATGAAGCAGAGCAGCCCGAGGTTCGGCTCGCCGTCGGGTGGACCCTCGCTCATTCGGCCCCTTGACTTTGGTCAGATAACCTGACGATTATTGGTCAGAGGATCGTACCAAATTCGGGTCTAGTCAGGGGGCGGCGATGAACCGGGACGACGTCTGGCGGACCATCGACGACGAGCGGGCCAGCCTTGCCGACCTCCTCGACGACCTGTCCGCGTCGGAGTGGGAGACGCCGTCGCTCTGCGCCGGCTGGCGGGTACGCGAGGTCGCCGCGCACCTCACGCTCTCCCATACCGGGTTGCCGTCCGCGACGTGGGCGCTGCTGCGGGCCTGCGGCAGCTTCGACCGCATGGTCCACGACACCGCCGTACGGCAGGCCGCGCTGCCCGTCGAGCGGCACGCCGCCCACCTGCGCGGCATGGTCGGATCGCGCCGGAAGGCGCCGGTCGTGACGCACCTGGAGCCGCTGCTGGACGTCCTGGTGCACGGGCAGGACATCGCCATCCCACTGGGCCGCCGCCGTCCGATGCCGGTGGACGCCGCGGCGACGGCCGCCACGCGGGCCTGGAGCATGGGTTGGCCGTTCCACGCCCGCCGCCGGTTGGCCGGCTTCGCGCTCGTCGCCACCGACCACCCCTGGTCCGTGGGGAGCGGCTCCCGGGTCGAGGGAACCAGCGCGGCGCTGTTGCTCCTGGTCACCGGCCGGCTCGCGGTCCTTCCGCAGCTGTCCGGCCCCGGCGCCCCCGAACTGAGCGCCCGGCTGTCCCCGCTCCGCTAACGACGGCCCGGGGTCAGCTGCTCGCGCATGCTGCCGCGCTGGACCGCCCGGCTGATGTCGCTGGGCGAGACGATGCCCACCAGGCGCTGGTCGGTCACCACCAGGGCCCGGCCGTCGGCGCACTGGCTCAGCCGGGGAAGCAGGTCGTTGAGCTCTTCGTCCGGGGCGGCGAGCACCAGCTCGTCGGCCCGGCAGGAGACCTCGGCCAGGGTGGTCGACGCACGCCGGTCGGCGGGGATGCCGCGCACCCGGTCGAGGGTGACCAGCCCGACCGGCCGGCCGTCGTCGGTCAGCGGCAGCGTCGAGTGCCGGTACGCGAACAGGTAGTTGTCCACGAAGTCGGCCACCGTCGTGTCCCCCGACGCGGTCTGCGGCTGCGGGGTCATCACGTCGGCCACCCGGACGCCGCGCAGCGCGCTGCCCGTGCGTGCCTGCCGCTCCTCGGCGCCGGCCGCACCGATCAGGAACCAGCCGATCAGCGCCAGCCAGAGCCCGCCCACCCCGGCGCCGACCAGGAACTGCCACAGCCCCAGCCCGATCAGCAGCGCGCCGAGGACCCACCCCGCGCGGGCCGCCACCACCGACGCCCTGGTCCGGTCGCCGGTCGCCTTCCAGACCGCCGCGCGCAGCAGCCGGCCGCCGTCCAACGGCGCGGCCGGCAGCACGTTGAAGATCGCCAGCAGGATGTTGATGCCGGCCAGCCAGGCCAGTGACCCGAGCACCAGGCCGTGCGCGCCGGCGAGCGCGAGCAGCACCGCGATGGCGCCGAAGAAGAGCCCGATGACCAAACTCACCAGCGGCCCGACCCCGGCGATGCGCAGCTCCGCGCCCGGGTCCCGGGCCTCGCCCTTCAGCTCGGAGACGCCGCCGAAGAGCCAGAGCGTGATCCCCACGACCTCGATCCCGTTGCGTCGGGCCACCACCGCGTGGGCCACCTCGTGGGCCAGCAGGCCGAGGAAGAAGACCACCGCCGCGGCCAGGCCGGCGGTGACGTACGCCAGCGTCGGTCGGTCCGGGTACGCCCGGGGGAACTGGCTGGCCGCCAGCCCCCAGGCGATCAGCAGGAAGATGACCAGGACGCTCCAGTTGACCCCGACGGGTACCCCCGCGATCCGGCCAAGCCGGAAGCTCGCCCTCATAGGTCCGTCATACCCCGGGAGAGTCCGGCCATGCCAGGGCTGAAGGTCACCGGCGGGGCGCCTCGCCGACCACGGTCGGGGACAGGGTGTTGGCCGCCTCCACCGCCCAGTCCAGCGCGTAGTCGGCCTCCTCCTCCCAGCCCGGCTCGCCGCCCACGAAGTGCGACCGCCCCGGGAACTCGTGGTACGCGGTCAATGCCCGGGAGGGCCGGTAGAGCTGGGCGGCGGACCGGGCCAGCGTCGGCGGCACCACGTGGTCCTCGCTGCCGGTGGTGATCAGCAGCGGCGCCCGGTCGTCCCGGTGGGTGTCCGCCTTGGCGGCCGAGTTCGGGTCCAGGTTGGCGAAGGCGGCCTCGAAGAAGACGTGCCCGGCAGCGGGGACGGCGTACCGCTCCCAGGCCGCGTCGGAGTCCTCGCGGCTCATCGTGTTGCCGAAGGCGTACGCGAAGTCGTCGGCGGTGAACGGCACCGCCCGGCGCCGGTTGGCCGGGCTGCGCAGGATGGAGAACCCGGAACGCAGCGTGCTCAGCGGCAGCTTCAGCACCCCCTTGACCGGGGCCGGGTGGGCTGCGACGCCGGCGGCGCCCAGCCCGCGGGAGACCAGGAGCTGGGTGACCAGGCCGCCGAACGAGTGGCCCATGATGATCGGCGGGCGGGGCTGCTCCCGGATGATCGCGGCGTAGTGCGCGACGATACCGGTGATCGTCTGCCCGGCGATCGGCGTCGGGTCCGCGCGCAGGGCCTCCACCTCGCCCTCCATGCCCGGCCAGGCCGGGGTGAGCACCTTGAAGCCCCGGGCGGCGTACCGGTCGACCCAGTGTTCCCAGCTCCGGGGCGTCATCCAGAGGCCGTGGATCAGCACGATCGTGTCGACCCGTACCGTCGGCGCGCTGGCCATGGGGTTCCTCCCGGTTGCGCGGTGTGGTCCGGGGGCGCTTACCCAGCGGGGCCGCCCCCGCACCTGCCCGGCCTGACAAATGTCATGGCTGGAACGTGACGCCCGCTCCGGGGACGAGGTCGCCGACCGCCGGAGCATTCTGGTCATGACCGACACCGCACCGGCCGTCGAACTGGCCGGACTCACCAAAACCTTCGGCCCGGTGACCGCCGTCGACGGGCTCAGCCTCCGGATCGCACCCGGTGAGGTGGTGGCCTTCCTCGGCCCGAACGGCGCCGGCAAGACCACCACCGTGGACATGCTGCTCGGGCTGGCCCGACCGGACGCCGGCCGGGTCCGGCTCTTCGGCGGCACCCCCGCCGACGCCGTCCGGCTCGGCCGGGTCGCCGCCGTGATGCAGACCGGCGGGCTGCTCAAGGACCTCACCGTCGGCGAGACGGTCCGGATGACCGCGGAGTTCTACGGCCGGACCCGCCCGGTGGCCGAGGTGCTGGACCGGGCCGGGATCGCGCCGCTCGCCGACCGCCTGGTCGGGAAGTGCTCGGGCGGCCAGCAGCAGCGGCTGCGCTTCGCCCTGGCGCTGCTGCCGGACCCGGACCTGATGGTGCTCGACGAGCCCACCACCGGCATGGACGTCGAGGGGCGGCGCGACTTCTGGCAGGCCATCCGCGCCGACGCCCGGACCGGCCGGACCGTCCTCTTCGCCACCCACTACCTAGACGAGGCCGACGCGTACGCGGACCGGATCGTGCTGGTGCGGCAGGGCCGGGTGGTCGCGGACGGCACCACCGCGGAGATCAAGAACCTGGCCGCCGGCCGGGTCGTCCGAGCCACCCTCCCCGGCGCCGACCAGGCCGTGCTGGCCGCGCTGCCCGGCGTCCGGGCCGTCGAGGTACGCGGCGACGCGGTGCTGGTCCGCACCGACGACTCCGACGAGGTGGCCCGATACCTGCTCAGCCGCACCGCCGCCCGGGACGTCGAGATCACCTCGCGCAACCTGGAGGACGCGTTCCTGGCCCTCACCACCGACACCCCCACCACCGCCAGCCCGACCGCCCAGACCATCGGAGCCTGAGATGACCGTCGCCGCACCGTCCGTCCCGTCCGCCGCCCGCGCCGACCGGCGGCCGCCCGCCCTGGGCGGGTTCTCCACCGCCGTGCTGGCCATCGAGATCCGCCGGGTCCTACGCAACCGCCGGACGCTGATCTTCATCCTGGTCATGCCGGCGGTCTTCTTCCTCCTCTTCGGACTCCCACAGCGCGGACAGGAACTGCCCAACGGCCGACCGGTCACCGCCTGGATCATGATCAGCCTTGCCGTGTACGGCGCCATGGTGGCCACCACCAGTGCGGGCGCCGCGGTGGCCACCGAGCGGGCGCTGGGCTGGAGCCGGCAGCTCCGGCTCACCCCGCTGCGCCCGCCCGCGTACGTGGCGACGAAGGTGGCCACCGCCATGGTGCTCGGGCTGATCGCGGTGCTCGTGGAGTTCGCGGTCGGCGCGGCCGCCGGGGTCCGGCTGCCCGTCCAGGTCTGGCTGCTGTCCGGGCTCACCGCCTGGCTCGGCTCGCTGGTCTTCGCCGCCTTCGGGCTCTTCGTCGGCTACCTCGCCCCGGCCGAGAACGTCATGCAGTTCATGGGCCCGATCCTGGCGATCCTGGCCATGCTCGGCGGCCTCTTCGTCCCGCTCGACGTGCTGCCGCACGCGCTGCAGCAGATCGCCAAGTTCACCCCGGTGTACGGGGTTGGCCAGCTCGCCCGGGCCCCGCTGACCGGGGCCGGGCTGGACTGGGTGGCGCTGGGCAACGTCGCCGGCTGGACCGTGCTGTTCGGACTCGGCGCGGCCCGGCTGTTCCGCCGGGACACCACCCGGGTCTGACGGGAACGGCGACCGCTAGCGTGTTCAGGATGCAGCTTCCGCCGGACCGGAACTATCTGGAGACCCGCCGCTGGCGGGTCACCGGCTGGTTGCTCGCCGCGGTCTGGCTCTTCTTCCTCAACATCCCGCTGCTCGCCGCCCTGCACCAGCCCGAGCCGTGGCGACGGGTGGTCGGCGCGACCACGTTGGTCGCCTTCGGCGGGTGCTACGTCTTCGTCTTCCAGTGGGCGCGCGGCCGGCGTCTGGAGCGCCGAGGGATCCCCGTCGGCCGTGCGTGGGCGGCCGTGGGGCTGCTGCTCGCGCTCGGGCTGGCCGGCATCCCGGGGACCGGTGGCGACTGGTTGACCACGCTGGTCTTCGTCGCGGCGGCGGCGGTGTTCCTGCTGCCGTCCCGGCAGGCGCTGGTGGTGGTCGCCCTCGCCGCGCTGACCCCGCCGGTCACGGCCGCCCTGGTGCCCGGCTGGGAGGCGGAGGGCACCGTCGTCTTCGCGGTGCTGCTCGCCTCGTTCGCCATGTTCGGGGTGACCCGGCTGACCCAGCGCAACAGCGAACTCCAGGCCGCCCAGCAGGAGATCCGCCGGTTGGCGGTAGCCGAGGAGCGGGCGCGTGCCGCCCGGGACCTGCACGACATCCTCGGCCACTCGCTGACCGTGGTCGCGGTGAAGGCCGAGCTGGCCGGCCGGTTGCTGGAGCTGGACCCGGCCCGGGCGGCCAGCGAGATCGCCGACGTGGAACGGCTGGCCCGGGAGGCGCTGGCCGACGTGCGGGGCACCGTCGGGCGTACCGGGGGATCAGCCTGGCCGGGGAGCTGGCCGGCGCCCGCTCCGCGCTCGCCGCGGCGGGCATCGCCGCGGAGCTGCCGGACGCGGCGCCGGAACTGCCGGCGGAGCGGGACGAGCTGTTCGGCTGGACGGTACGGGAGGGGGTGACCAACGTGGTCCGGCACAGCGGGGCGCGGCGCTGCGTGATCCGGGTGGAGCCGGGCCTGGTCGAGGTCCGCGACGACGGGCGGGGACCGGCCGCCGAATCCGGCTGGAACGGGCACGGGCTGGTCGGCCTGCGCGAGCGGGCCCGGCGGCTGGACGCCACCGTCACCGTCGGCCGCCGCTCCGACGGACTGGGTTTCCTGCTCCGGGTCACCCTGCCGGCGGACCGGTGAGTTGGGTGGGTCGGCGATGAGCGGGCCGATCCGGCTGCTGCTCGCCGACGATCAGGCCCTGGTCCGGGGCGCGCTGGCCGCGTTGCTCTCGCTGGAACCGGACCTGACCGTGGTCGCCGAGGTCGGGCGCGGCGACGAGGTGGTCCCCGAGGCTCGCCGCACCACGCCGGACGTGGCCCTGCTCGACGTGGAGATGCCCGGCCTGGACGGGATCGCGGCGACCGCCGCGCTGCGCGCCGCCGTGCCCGGCTGCCGGGTGCTGGTGGTGACCACCTTCGGCCGTCCCGGCTACCTGCGGCGGGCGATGGAGGCGGGGGCGAACGGCTTCGTGGTCAAGGACACCCCGGCCCGGCAGCTCGCCGACGCGGTACGCCGGGTGCACGCCGGGCTGCGGGTGGTCGATCCGACGCTGGCCGCGGAGACCCTGGCCACCGGGGCGAGCCCGCTGACCGAGCGGGAGACCGAGGTGCTGCGGACGGCCCGGGGCGGAGGCACCGTGGCGGAGCTGGCCGCTGTCCTGCACCTGTCGGAGGGGACGGTGCGCAACCACCTCTCCGCGGCGATCGGCAAGACCGGCGCCCGGAACCGGGCCGACGCGGTCCGGATCGCCGAGGAGAACGGCTGGCTGCTCGGCGAGTGAACCTCAGCCGGCGGCCCGCGGGGTGGGCAGCTGGTCGACCACCACCACGGAGGTCCCCGTCCGCACCTCGGCGAGGAGTTGCCGCTGGCCGCTGGGGGTCAGCCGGATGCAGCCGTTGGTGACGTTCTCCCCGAGGGTGTCGTCGTTGTGCCAGCTGTGCAGTCCGATGTGGGCGCCGCGCAGCCCGGTCGGCACGGCGTCCGGGTCGTCGGGGATCGCGCCGAGCGCGAAGATGTCCACCCCGCCGTAGACCGCCTCGGGTGGGGGCGTGCGGCCGAGGATGAAGGTGCGGCCGAGCGGGGTGGCCTGGCCCGGCATGCCGAGGCTGACCTGCCAGGAGCGCACCGGACGGGCGTCGCGGTACCAGGTGAGCCGGTGGGTGCGGCGTTCCACCACGAGCTGGTCGCGCAGCGCGACGGCGGTCCAGCCGCCGGCCGGCAGCCAGGCGATCCGGCGATTGGCCGAGGGGAGCAGCACGGCGGTCCAGCCCACCCGGCGGTCGACCACCGGCATGGTCAGGTTCACGCCGCTGATGGTGGGCGCGAGGAAGGCCAGCGGCCGTCCGCCGGGCGCGTCGTAGGCGGCGATCTTCCGGGCCGGCGCCAGTCCCGCGGTGAGCGGCGTGGTGTCCGCCGACTCCGGGTCGGCCGGGAAGCCGCGCGGCGCGGGGCCGTAGTCGACCACCGGCAGGCCGGCGGGGGCGGGCGCCGCCGCCGGCACCGACTCCGATTCCGCGGGGGTCGGCGCCGGCTCGGTCGCGACCGGGCCGGTCACCACGGGGGCGATCGCGGCGCCGGTCGGCGCCGCCCCCCGGGTGAAGGCCGCGCCGACCAGCAGCGCGGTCGCCAGCAGCAGGGGTACGCCGAGCGCGGCGAGCAGCCAGCCCAGCGTCCATCGCGAGGTCAAACGGTCAAACAGCACAAAATGACTGTAAAGGAAAGGAGGCCCCCGCTCCGCGAAAAGGCGGTGCGGGGCCTCCGGTGCGGCTCGGGCCGGTCGGATCGGGCCGGCCGGGCCGGGTCAGGGCAGCTTCGCGCCGAGGTGGATGGCGACCGCGTCGTGGGCGTTGATGTTCGCCGCGAACCAGCCGCCGCCGTCCACCGTGATCACCGGTCCGCTGCACGAGCCGTTGCTGAAGTCGCCGTGGACGACGTCGCAGTACCGGCCGGCGGGCAGGCCGGTGTAGTAGGAGCGGCCGGTGACCGCGAAGTCCTCGTCGTTGATGGTCAGGTAGCCCTTGCCGGCCCGGCTGAACGCGATGTGCTGGTAGCCGTTGTCGTACCAGTTGGCCACGGCGGCGCCCTGGGTGGCGTTGTGGAACCCGACCATGTTGGCGATGACCCGCCAGCGGTGCTCGCACTCCCAGCCGGAGTAGCAGGTGGTGTTGAGCGTCTTGTTGCTGGCGTCCGACGGCGGGCCCTGGTCCTTGCCGCTGAACGTGAAGCTCGACATGACCGCCGGCGACCCGTACGGCCAGGCCAGCATGAACGCGTTCGCCAGCGCGTAGGTGGCGCCGTTGCGGTACGTCAGCACCCCACCCTCGCGCTGGGTGTCGTGGTTGTCCACGAACGAGACCGCCGAGCCACCGGGCAGGTAGCCCCAGGCCTCGCCGAAGTTCCTCAGATACGCCAGCCGCTCGCTGTTGAACATCCGGGCGAGGTCCTTGCCGTACCGGAACTCGTGCACGTCGCCGTTGCCGGTGTACTCGGTCGGCTGGATCGGCTCACCGGCGCCGTAGATGACCTCCTGCACCAGGTACGCCGAGCGGGAGAGCTTGCCCTTGATGGCGGCGATGTCCGCGGCCGGCATGTGCTTGCTGGCGTCCAGCCGGAACCCGTCCACGCCGAGCGAGAGCAGGTCGTTCAGGTACGCCGCGAGCTTCGAGCGGACGTAGTCGGACTCGGTCTTCAGGTCGGCGAGGTTGACCAGTTCGCAGTTCTGCACCTCGTACCGGTCGCCGTAGTTGACGATGTCGTCGCCGCCGTTGCGGCCGCAGTGGTGGAAGTCCTGGGTCTGGTAGCTGCCCGGGTAGTCGTAGTGGCCGTACGACGAGCCGGCCCAGCCGATGCCGCCGGCATCCTGCCCGGACATGTGGTTGATCACGGCGTCGACGAGCACCTTCACGCCGGCGCTGTGGCAGGTGTTCACCATGGACTGGAACTGCGCCCGGGTGCCCTTGCGGGACTCGATCCGGTAGCTGACCGGCTGGTAGGCCACCCACCACGGGTTGCCCTTGACGTGCTCCTGGGGCGGGGAGACCTGGACGTAGCCGTAGCCCTTGGGGCCGAGCACGTTGGTGCACTCGCTGGCCACCGAGGGCCAGTTCCACTCGAAGAGCTGGACGATGACCTTCCTGGTGCCGGACGGGGCCGCGGCGGCCGGGGGAGCCGCCACGGCGGTCGGTACGAGCAGGCTGGCGATCATGCCGAGGGCGAGGACCGCCGAGCGGCATCGGCGTCGATGCATCGGGACTCCTGGGGGTGCGGGGGACGGGGTGGCGCGGCGCGGGGGAGGGGCTTCAGTGTCGGCTTCTTGCAAAGCTGGCCTGAAATTTTCGGCAACGTTACAAGCGTGTTGCAAGAACTGTCAACGAATGGAAATACATCGTTGCGCGATGCGTCAGACGGCTCTCCAGGCGAGAAATTCGCCACCGGGCTGATCCGCTCGGCGCGCGGTTCCGTACAGGAGGAGGGAGCAGGGTCGGCCGGTGGGGGCGCCGCCGTGAGACACGATCGAGGAGCAGATGGGCCGGACAAAGCAGAACGAGAAGGCGGCGACCGTCCGGACCACCAGCACCAGCAGGGGTGTCCGGACCCGGTCGAAGGCCGCCATGGTCGCGCTGACCGCGTCCGCGCTCGCCCTCGCCTGGGCCGGCCTCGAGCTGGCCGGCGCCGGCGCGACGCTGTACGCGTACGGCTTCTTCTTCACCGAGTTCTTCGCCGGGGTGGTCGCCCTGGTCTCGCTCAGCCTCACCGTGATGATGGGCCTGCTCGCCACCGACCGGCTGGTGCTGCTGATCCGACACCGGGTGCTGCTCCAGTCCGCGCACCGGGCCACCGGCATCCTCGGCGTGGCCGGCCTGGTCTGCCACGTCATCACCAAGATCTCCATCGGCCGGGCCGCGCCGACCGACGCCGTGGTGCCGTTCATCGGTGGCCGGGGACTCTACGTCGGACTGGGCACGGTGGCCGCCTTCCTCATGGTCAGCGTGCTGTGGACCGGCCTGATCCGGGTCCGCTTCGCCGGCGTCGGTCCGAAGTGGTTGTGGCGGGCGATGCACTCCATGGCGTACGCCTCCTGGCCCTTCGCCCTGGTCCACGGCCTCAACGCCGGGCGGCCCGCGCAGTCCTGGGTGGTGGTCAGCTACCTCGCCTGCGTGCTGCTGGTGGTGGTGGCGCTGCTGGTCCGCCTCTCCGTTCACCTCGGCCGGCGCAGCCGGGAGCAGCACCAGGCCGCCGCGCGCACCAAGGCGATGGCCGGCCGGCCGGCCGAGGAGAGCCGGGGGTTGCTCGCCGGGCTGGCCCGCCGGCGCTCCGGCGCGGAGGAGAACGGCCGGGCCGGCCGTGGGCGTGAGGGCGGCTGGGCGGAGACCACGGCCACCTCGTGGACCGCGCCGGCCGGCACGGCCCGCCGCCGCGACCCCGACCGGTTCGCGGTGCCGGTGGTGCCCGAGCCCGGCTCGCTGCGGGAGCCCGTCCGCGCGGCGGCCCGCCGCCGGCGGGAGGAGGAGTTGGCGCCGGTTGCCGAGCGGCAGGGCGAGGCGCCGGCGGCCCGCCGCCGGGACGACGACCGGCCGGCCCGCCGCCGCGCCGCCGAGCCCGAGCAGACCACCCGGAGCGAGCGGTCCGCCCGCCGGTACCGGGACGAGGAGGCGGTCGCCCCGCGGCGGTCCCGGGTCGAGGTGGACGCGCGCTACTCGGCGCCTCCGCAGCGACGGCCCGAGCCGGAGGAACCGTGGGACAGCCCGAACCGGTGGGAGAGCGGCGAACAGCCGATCTCGGCGGGCCCGATCTCCGCCGGCCCGATCTCAGCCGGTCCGGTGTCGGCCGGGCCGATCTCCGCGGCGCCACGCGGCGGCAGCGGCCGGCACAGCGCCTCCGACGAGGTGCCGGAGGAGCCGGACTACTGGCGGCCGCCGGCCCGGTACGTCCCCGAGGACCTGCCCGTCGACGACACCCCCACCCTGGTCGACCTGGCCTCCCGCCGGGCGCTGCGGGCCTCAGGCGAGAGCCGGTCGTCGCGGCGGCGCCGGGCCAGCGCCGATGCGGTCGACGGCGCGTACTGGGCGGGGCTGCGGGGCGAGGCGAAGTGATGCGGACGACCGTGCCGCCGGTGGCGTGCGTCGGCGAGCCCCGGCTCACCGCCGGCTTCGCCGAGTTCGGCCGGCTCGACCTGATGGCCCACGAGGAGGTGCACGGCCCGATCGGGCCGATGGAACCGGGCAGCCTGCTCCGGCTGGCCGAGGCCATCGACCTCAAGGGCAAGGGCGGCGCGGGCTTCCCGTTCGCCCGCAAGCTGCGCGCCGTGCTGGAGTCCTGCGAGCGGCAGAGCCTCGCCGCGGCGGTCGTGGTCAACGCCACCGAGGGCGAGCCGGCGAGCTGGAAGGACAAGGTGCTGCTCACCCGGGCGCCGCACCTGATCCTCGACGGCGCCGCGCTCGCCGCGTACGCGGTGGACGCCGAGGAAATCGTGATCGGCGTGGCCGACGACGACGTGGGCCGGCCGTCGCTGACCGAGGCGCTCCAGGAACGCCGGATGCCGGTGCCGACCACCATCGTCACCGTGCCGCACCGGTTCATCTCCGGTGAGGGCGGCGCGCTGGTCAACGGCATCAACGGTCTGCCGCACATCCCGCCGGGCACCAAGAAACGCTCCAGCGACTCCGGCGTCGGCGGGCTGCCCACCCTGCTCTCGAACGCCGAGACCTTCGCCCAACTGGCGGTCGCCGCCCGGCTCGGCCCGTACGAGTACGCCGCGCTCGGCACCGACGACGAGCCGGGCACCGTGCTGCTCACCGTCACCGGTGCGGCCGCCCGCCCGGCGGTGGTGGAGTGCGCCGCCGGCACCCCGCTGCGGGAGATCCTCGACCTCTGCGAGGCGCCCGGCGGGCCAGGCGTCCTGACGGGCGGCTACCACGGCAAGTGGATCACCCCGGAGGCCGCGGACCGGGCGGAGATCTCGCGCAAGGGGCTGGTCGCCGTCGGCGGGACCCTCGGCGCCGGCATCATCGTCCCGCTCGGCCGGGACACCTGCCCGCTCGGCGAGGCCGCCCAGGTGGTCCGCTACCTGGCCGGCGAGTCCGCCGGGCAGTGCGGGCCGTGCAAGATGGGCCTGCCCGACCTGGCCCGCGCCGTGGACCTCGCGGTCTCCGGCAGCGCCCCGATCGAGATCGTCCGGGCCGCCGCCGGTGACGTGAAGGGGCGTGGTGCGTGCAGCCACCCGGACGGCACCGCGCGGTTCGCGCTGTCCGCGGTGGAGGTCTTCGCCGAGGACCTGCGGCTGCACACCACCGGTGAGGGCTGCGGCAACCGGGTCAAGGGCGTACTGGGGCTGCCCAGTGCGCCGGACGCCAACCCGCAGAAGCTGACCCTGGACTGGTCCCGCTGCGACGGGCACGGGCTCTGCGCGCACGTGGTGCCCGACTTCATCCGGCTCGACGCCAACGGTTACCCGGCCTTCCCCGCCACCCCGGTGCCGACCTGGCTGCGAGAGGGCGCGCTGAAGGCGGTCAAGGTCTGTCCCGAACTCGCGCTGCGGCTCGCCAAGGCCGAGTAGCCGACCGAGAGGAGACGCGGATGTCGCGTCGTACCACGGTGTCCCGCCGGGCCACCGCCGCCGTCGCGGTCGCCGCGCTGCTGGGCGCGGCGTCCTGCGCGGTCGGCCCGGAGCCGCGGGCGCCGGTGGGCGCGGTCGCCGCCGCGTCGCCCGCCGCCGCGTCCGCCGGGCCGGGCACGCCGACCGGCACGCCCGCCGCCGCGCCGGTGGTCCCGGCCCGGGCGCCGGACACGCTGCGGTTCACCGCGAAGACCCTGGACGGTACGACGTTCTCCGCCGCCGGGCTGGCAGGGAAGCCGGTGGTGCTGTGGTTCTGGGCGCCCTGGTGTGCCACCTGCGCCAGCCAGGCGTGGACGGTCGCCGAGATCGCCCCGAAGTACCGGGACACGGTGCCGATCGTCGGCATCGCCGGCCTGGGCGACCAGCAGGCGATGAAGGAGTTCGTCACCGAGTTCGACCTGGGCGGCACCCCGCAGCTCGACGACCGGGCCGGGGTGCTGTGGCGCCGCTTCGAGGTCGTCGAGCAGAGCACCTTCCTGATCATCGACCGGAACGGCCGGGTGGTCCACCAGGGCTTCCTCGACGGGGAGTCGCTCAGCCGGCGGGTCGCCGCGCTGGCCGGCTGATGACCACGCCGCTGCTGCTCGCGCTGACCGCCGGCATGCTCGGCGCGGTCAACCCGTGCGGCTTCGCGATGCTGCCCGCGTACCTGTCGCTGCTGGTCGCCGGACCGGCCGACGGGCGGGGCGCGGTGGGCCGCGCGCTCACCGCGACCGCCGGGCTGACCCTCGGGTACGTGCTGGTCTTCGTCGCCTTCGGGCTGGCCCTCGCCCCGCTGGCCGACTGGCTGCGCCCCCGGCTGCCCTGGACCACGGTCACCCTCGGCGTGCTGCTGGCGGTGGCCGGCTGCTGGCTGCTCGCCGGCCGGCGGCTGCCTGCCCCGCGCCCGTTCGCCCGCGCGCCCCGGCTGACCCGATCGCTGCCGTCCATGGCGCTGTTCGGCATGGCGTCCGCGCTGGCCTCGCTGAGCTGCACCATCGCCCCGTTCCTGGCGATCGTGGTGACCAGCCTCCAGGCCGGCTCGACGCTGCGCGGGCTGGCGCTGTTCGCCGCGTACGCGATCGGGATGGGGCTGGTGGTCGCGGTGGCCGCGCTCGGCGTGGCGCTGCTGCGCGGCCGGGTGGTGGCCCGGCTGCGCGGCGCCGGCCCGCTGGTGCCCCGGCTCAGCGGCCTGGTCCTGGTGCTCGCCGGCGGCTACGTCGCCTGGTACGGCTGGTACGAGGTCCGCCTCGCGCAGGGCCGGTACGACGCCTTCGGCGACCCGGTGGTGGTCGCCGCGGTGCGGGTCCAGCAGGCACTGGTCGCCGGGCTGGACGCGGCCGGCCCGGCGGTGCTCGCGGTGGCCCTGGCCGCGCTGCTGCTGGTGGCGCGGCGGTCCGATCGGTCCGTCGTCGCGCTCGGCGGACATGTCGTCGTCGCGCGGCGCGCCGCTGGCCGGCCCAGCCGGATCCGACCCGGAGCGGGCCGGGCCGTCAGCCGCGACCCGGATCGGATCACCGGGTGCGTGCGGCGGGGGGTCGAGGCGAGCGGCGGCGACGAACGGCGGGGTGCCGAGCCCGGACGACGAACGGCGGGGCCGGGAGGACCCGACGCCCGCCGTTCGGCGCGTGCGGTCAGCGGACCGGGGTGAGCCGGTCGGTGCCCATCTTGTCGCGGAGCACCTCCGGCAGCAGCACCGAGCCGTCGGACTGCTGGAACTGCTCCAGGATGGCCGGGAAGAGCCGGCTGGTGGCCAGCGCCGACCCGTTGAGGGTGTGCACGAAGCGGGTCTGCTTGCCGCCCGGCTCCCGGTAGCGGATGGCCGCCCGTCGGGCCTGGTAGTCGCCGGCCCAGGAGACCGAGGAGACCTCCTTGTACCTGCCGGTGCTCGGCATCCAGACCTCGATGTCCAGGGTCTTCTTCATCGAGGCGCTGGCGTCGCCGGCCGACAGCAGGCTGCGCTGGTAGTGCAGGCCCAACGCCTCGACCAGGCTCTCCGCGTGGGCGAGCATCTGCTCCAGCGCGGTGCCCGCCTGCTCGGGCAGGGTGAACTGGAAGATCTCCACCTTGTTGAACTGGTGGCCGCGAACGGTGCCGCGCTCGTCCGAGTGCGAGCCGGCCGCCTCCCGCCGGTAGCACGGGGTGTAGGCGAAGGCCTTCAGCGGCAGCTTCGCCGTCTCCAGGATCTCGTCCTGGTACGCCCCGAGGATCGCCGTCTCCGAGGTGGGCAGCAGGAACTGCCCGCGTGGGGCCGACTCCCGGTCCAGGTGGTAGACGTCGTCGTAGAACTTGGGGAACTGGCCAGCGGCGAAACCGGCGCTGTCCAGCAGCAGGTGCGGCGGGAGCAGGAACTCGTACCCGGCCTTGATGTTCTGCTCGACGAGCCAGTTGAGCAGCGCCCACTCCAGCCGGGCGCCCATGCCGGTGTACATCCAGAAGCCGGAGCCACCGAGCTTGACCCCCCGCTCGTGGTCGACCAGGCCCAGCGCGCGGCTCAGCTCCATGTGGTCGCGGACCTTCTCGATGACCGGCGGCTCGCCGAAGGTCTTGACGACCCGGTTCGCCTCCTTGCCGCCCGGCACGACGTCGTCGGCGGGCAGGTTGGGCAGCTCGCTCATCCTGGTGCGCAGCCGGGACTGCACCTCGTCCAGCTGGGACTCCAGCTCCGCGAGCTGCTTGCGCTCGGCCTCCGGCGCGACGGACTCCGGCGCCGTGCCGGCCCGCTTCGCCTGCGCGTACGCCCGAGCCTCGGCCTTGCGGCGCTGCCGCTCGGCGTCGATCTCAGTGATCAGGGCGCGGCGCTCCTGGTCGAGCCGCTGGATCTCGTCCAGCGCCCGGTTGACCTCGGCGGGATCCAGACGCTTCGCCAGCGCGGTCGCCACCGCCTCGCGATCCTTCCGGATCAACTCCATGTCGAGCATGCTGCTCGTACGCCTCCGTCCAGGCAGTCAGGTGGGACCCCCAGATGCTACCGTCGCGCCCCCGCCCGGCCGGGACGGCCCGAAGAGCCGGCCCCGCCGGGCCGGCGGCGAGGGTCAGAGCCTGACCGGCATCAGGATCGAGAAGGCGTGCTCGTCGTCCGGGCGGCGCACGGCCAGCGGGGCGATCGGCCCGTCCAGCTCCAGCACCAGCTGACCCCGGTCGCCGGCGTCGAGCGCGTTCAGCAGGTACTCGCGATTCACCCCGACCCGGACGGCGTCCGCGTCCGACGCCTCGTCCGGCCCGACGACGCGCAGGGTGCCCCGCCCGTCCAGGCCCAGCACGGTCACCTCGGCGCGTACCCCGTCGTGCTCCCTGACCAGCACCGGCGCGCCGGCGTCGGCCACCGCCGCGCGCAACGCCACCACGTCCACCACCACCCGGTGCGTCGGCGTGCCGGGAACGTGGCCGCGCAGCAGCCGGCGGTAGTCCGGGAAGTCGTACGGCAGGGGCGCGGTGCGCACCGTACGGCCGGCGACGGAGAGCTCGACGTGTTCCCGGTCGACGGTGACGTACGCCTCCGGGGTGATCCCGACGCCGGTGTCCAGCAGGGTGCGCGCCTCGTCGACGAAGCCGACCGGGACGAGCGCCCGCACCGGCGGGCCGTCGGTCTTCCACCCGGTGCGGGCCACCGCCAGCCGGTGCCGGTCGGTGGCGACCAGCCGTACGCCGTCCGGCTCCACCTCCAGCAGCACCCCGGCCAGCACCGGCAGTTCCGGATCGGCGCCGACGGCGAAGCGGACCGCGTCAATCGCGGCGGCGAGGTCGGCGCGGTGCAGCACGAGACGGGTGGTCATGGGGGTCTCCTCGGGATCGATCAGGGCACGGACCCGGGAGAGCTCACGGCGGGCGTCGGCGAGACCGTCCTCCAGGCGGCGCAGGTGCGCGTCCAGCAGCCGGCGGACCACGGCCGGCTCGGACCGGTGCCGCAGCGCGGCGCCGATCTCGGCCAGCGGCATCCCGACCCGGCGCAGCCCGGCCACCAGCCGGGCCGGCGCGACCTGGTCGTCGGTGTACCAGCGGTACCCGGTCACCGGGTCGACCAGCGCGGGCACCAGCACGCCGGAGCGGTCGTAGAACCGCAGGGCGCTCACCGTGAGCCCGCTGGCCCGGGCCAGCTCGCCGATGCTGCGCAGTTCGCTCTCCACGACGCCCGATCCTGTGCCCTCAACCCGGTCGAGGGTCAAGCCGCCGGGCCCTCCTCGAGCACCCGGAACGTCATCCCCGCCTTGACCAGGCGGTCCAGCAGCGCGTCGCCCATCGCGGTCACCGGCGTGACCTGCCCGACGGTCGGCGGCAGGTCGTCGCAGGCCAGGCAGAGCGCGGACTCGGCGAGCATCTTCGCGGTCTCGTCGTACCCGGGATCGCCGCCGGCCACCTCGGTCAGCACCCTGCGGCCGCCGCCGGTACCGACGAAGCGGACCTTGAACCAGGACTTCGCCCGCTGCGCGGCGCTCGGCCCCTGCCCGGAGGCGAGCCGGCCGAGCAGCCACCGTCGGGTCGGTGGCACCTTCACCAGGCCGACCAGGCCGGCCAGGCCCACCCCGGCGACCAGGATCGTCGGCAGTCGCTTCACCGCGGCGAAGTGGCGGTAGCGGAAGTCCGGGCCGTACTCGGGCCGGGCCGCCGCAGACCGGCGGACGACCTGCGGGTCGATGGTGGGCAGCGGCACCGCCCACATGCCGATCTCCTTCGACCGGCCCACCTTGCCGGGCACCGCGCGGACCCGGCGGCCCTCCGGACGTGGCTCGACCGCCTTGCGCGCCTTCGCCGCCCGGTTCGCCTCCCCGGTGCGGGAGAACGCGGTCAGCGCCGAGTGGTACGTCCCGGCGGAGAACTTCCCGCCGGCCCGGACGAAGCCGTCCACGGTGACCGGACCGTCCGCCGGGAGCTGCTTGACCGTGTACCAGGTGCCCAGGTCGTGCGGGATCGAGTCGAAGCCGCAGGCGTGCACCAGCCGGGCGCCGGTGCGTACCGCCTCGGCGTGATGCCGCACGTACATCAGGTCGACGAACTCCGGCTCCCCGGTGATGTCGAGGTAGTCGGTGCCGGCGGCGGCGCACGCGGCCACCAGCGGCTCACCGTGGTGGATGTACGGGCCCACGGTGCTGGCGACCACCCGGGCGCTCTCCGCGACCGCGCGCAGCGAGGCCGGGTCGGTCACGTCGGCGGTGAGCAGGGGCAGCTCGGCCAGCGCCGGGTCGATGTCGGCGAGCCGGTCGCGCACCCCGGCCAGCTTGGCGGGGTTGCGGCCGGCCAGCGCCCAGCGCAACCCGGTGGGGGCGTGCCGAGCCAGGTACTCGGCGGTGAGCGACCCGGTGAAGCCGGTCGCGCCGAACAGGACGAGGTCGTACGAGCGGTCGTCGCGCATCCGCCGAGTGTGCCACCCGCGGGCGCGCGAATCACGGGGAGAAGACGGCCCGGACGCAACCATCGGTGCGGTCCCGGAACAATGCGTACCCGTCGGCGCCGCGCTCCAGCGGCAACCGGTGGGTGGCCAGGTGTTCGGTGCGCAGCTCGTCGCGGGCCATCCGGTCCAGCAGCATCGGGATCCAGCGCTGCCCGTGCTGCCGGGCGCCGCGCACGGTCAGTGCCTTGTTCAGCACCGCGCCGAGCGGGAACGTGTCGACGAACCCGGTCCAGGTGCCGAGGACGACCACGGTCCCGCCCTTGCGGCAGGTGTGCACCGCCTCGCGCACCGCGAGCGACTGGTCCGCGCCGCCCCCGCCGAGCCGGCCGGCGAGTAGCCCCGGCGGCTCCGGTTCCATGCCGACCGCCTCCACGCACACGTCCGGCCCCCGGCCGCCGCTGCGCTCCCGCAGCTCGGCGGGAATGTCGACGTACCGGTAGTTCAGCGGCTCCGCACCGACGTGCCGGTCCACCATCCGCAGCCGGTCGTCGTACCCGTCGATGACGATGACCCGGTCCGCGCCGCGCAGCACGGCGGCCCGCGCGGTGAGCTGGCCGACCGCCCCGGCACCCCAGATCGCCACCACGTCGCCGGGACCGACCTCGCCCAGCTCGGCGCCCATCCAGCCGGTCGGCGCGGCATCCGAGGCGAACACCGCCCGGTCGTCGCTGACCGCCTCCGGCACCGTGAACGCGCCGACGTCGGCGTACGGCACCCGGACGTACTCGGCGTGGCTGCCGGCGAAGCCGCCCAGCGGGCCGGGATGGCCGTAGCAGCCGCCGGTCGGCTGACCCCAGGCCGACTCGGCCGCCGCCGCGCCGGTGCTGCCGTTGTCGCAGCAGGCGAAGAGGCCCTGCCGGCAGAACCAGCAGGCGCCGCAGGCCACCGCCGCGCAGACCACCACCCGGTCGCCGACCCGGTGCCGGCGGACCGCCGGCCCGACCTCGACCACCTCGCCGAGGAATTCGTGTCCGAGCACGTCCCCGGCGGCGAGGAACGGGACCCGCCCGGCCAGCAGTGGCAGGTCCGCGCCACAGGTGGCGCTGCGCCGGACCCGGACGATCATGTCGTGCGCGTTGCGCAGCTCCGGGTCGGGCACCCGTCGTACCGCCAGCTCGTCGACGCCCTCCCAGCACAGCGCCCTCACCCGGCCGCCCCCGGGCGGTCCAGCCGTGACCGGTCGGCGCGCAGCACCTCGCCGGTCTCGGTCAGCTGCTTGGCCGCGCGCAGCGCCTCCCGGATCAGCAGCCCCGGATCGTCGCCGACCAGGTGGGCGGCGAGCCCGGGTAGCGGCGGGGAGTCGCCGAGCGGTCGGGCGGCCAGTTCGGTGCCGCGTCCGCCCGGCGCCGGGCGGGCGTGCAGCTCGACCGCGCCGTCGAGCCGGCGCAACGGCTCCGGCCAGCGTCCGCCGGGCAGCACCGCCTCCGGCGGGCCGGCTACCGTGACCACCTGCCACCGCGCGGGCCGCGGGTCGGCGCCGCTCACCCGCGGCCAGCTCCGCCGCCGGCGTACGGGCAGCGCCCGGCCCGCCGCCACCCCCGCCGCGGCCACCGCGAGGGCGATCGTGCCCCGGGCCAGCCGTCCCATCCGTACCACCTGCCCCTCGCCTCGTCCCGGTTCGACGGGCGGCCGGTCACGCGCGGCCGACCGCCCGCGGAGGTCCAGCATCCGCGTGGCCCGGGTGAAGCCGGCTCGCCCCGAAGGGGTGAACCGGCGCGGGCGGGGTAACCGCCCGCCGCAGGACCGGGAGCGGACGCGACGGGGGAGGGGCCGCATGCCGGAGGACCGCGAGCGCGTCGGGACGGCTGGCGCGCCGCCGCTGCTGTCGTCGCGGCTGGCGCCCGCCGACCTGCCCGAGCCGGTGCTGGTCCGGCCGCGCCTGCTGGACCGGCTGGACCAGGGGGTCGCCGCCCCGGTGACCCTGGTCAGCGCGCCGGCCGGCTGGGGCAAGACCACGCTGCTCGCCTCGTGGGCGCGGGCGTCCCGGGCCGAACCGCCGCCCGCGTGGGTCGCGGTCGAGGCCGGCGACACCGCCGAACGGCTCTGGTCGTACCTGGCGGCGGCGCTGCGGGGGGTCGTCGAGCGGAGGTCGGACGACGCGCCGCGGCCGCCGGTGCCCGATACGCCACCCCGCCCGGACCAGCTCGAACTGCTCGCCGCGGCGCTCGCCGCCCGGGAGCGCCCGGTCCTGCTGGTCCTGGACGACCTGCACCGGGTCACCGACCCGGCCGCGCTGACCGGGCTGGAGTTCCTGCTGCGCCACGCCGAGCAGCGGCTGCGGTTGGTGATCGGTGCGCGGACCGCGCTACCGCTGGCGCTGCACCGGTGGCGGCTGGCCGGGGAGCTGACCGAGATCGGCCCGGACGAGCTGGCCTTCACCCCCGAAGAGGTCGCCGACCTGCTGGTCGCGCACGGGGTGCGGCTGCCGGCCGCCGCGCTGCCCCGGCTGGTCGAACGCACCGCCGGCTGGCCGGCCGGGCTGCGCTTCGCGGCGCTGGCGCTGCGCGCCCAGCCCGACCCGGCCCGCTGGGTGGCCGGGTTCGACGGCGACCAGCCGGACGTCGCCGGCTACCTGCGCGAGGAGGTGCTCGCCCCGCTCGACCCGGACGCCCGGGACGTGCTGCGGCGCAGCGCCGTCGCCGCCGCCGTCTGCGCCGACCTCGCCGGCGCGGTCACCGGCCGGGCCGACGCCGGGCAGCTGCTGGCCGGCCTGGCCCGCGACGGCGGGTTCCTGCGCCACGACGGCGGCAGCCCACCCTGGTACCGGTGCCACCCGCTGCTGGCCGACCTGCTCCGCGACGAGCTGAGCCGGCTGCCCGGCGACGAGCTGCGCGAGCTGCACGCGCGGGCGACCGGCTGGTACGCGGGCAACGGCCGGCCGGCGGAGGCGCTGCGGCACGCGCTGGCCGGCGGCGACTGGGACCGGGCCACCGAGCTGCTCATCGGGCACTGGCCGGAACTGGCGCCGTACGACCGGGACCTGCCGGCCGGTCCGCCGCCCACCGACCCGCCGGCCGAGGCGGTCCGCCGGGATCCGGAACTCGCGCTGGCCTGCGCGGCCGAACGGGCGTACGCCGGGGACGCCGCCGCGGCCGCCGGGCACCTGCGGCGGGCCGTGGCGCACGCCCGCGCGCTGCCCGCGCCGCGCCGTGACCGGTTCCATCGGCTGGCCACCGCGCTGGAGCTCACCCTGGCCCGGCTGGCCGGCGACCACGGGGAGGTACGCCGGGCCGCCGCCCGGCTGCTCGCCACCCGCACCGCACCCGGGCCGGGCGACGACCCGCGGGCGGGGTCCGCCGAGGACGCCGACGTACGGGCCGTCGCCGGCACCGCGCTCGGCCTGGTCGAGCTGGCCGAGGGGGAGCCGCGCCTCGCCGGGGACCGGTTCGCCGAGACGCTGGCCGCGGCCCGGCAGGCTGGCCGGCCCCGCACCGCGCTGGTCGGCCTCAGCCGCTCGGCCCTGCTCGGCGCGGTCCGGGGGGACCTGCGGATGGCCGAGCGCGCCGCCGGGGAGGCGCTGGCCCTGCCGTCCTGCGAGGGCTGGTCCTGTCGGGTGGACTGCGGGTACGCGTACCTGGCGCTGGCGCTGGTGGCGCTGCACCGGGACGACCCGGCGGAGGCGGCGGCGAACCTGGCCCTCGCCGCGCCGGCCGCCGGGGAGCCCGGGGTGGCCGCGGTGGCCGCGCTCTGCCGGGCGGAGCTGCTGGCCGAGAGCGGTGAGCCCGCCGCCGCGCTGCGGACGCTGACGGCGGCCCGGGAGGGGCTGGTCGAGGCCCGGGAAGGGTCGGCCGAGGGGCGGGAGGGGGCCGGCGCGCCGCCCGCCGGTGGGGAACTGACCGCCTCGCTGCTCGCCGCCGAGGCCCAGCTGCGCGGCGCCGTCGGCGACCTGGACACCGCCCGCGGCCTGCTGCGCGACGCCCTGGGGCCGGCCGACCGGGACACCGGGGCGGGCCCGTCGGCCGGGGAGTCGGCGGCGCTGGGGGTGGCGCTGGCCCGGGTGGAGCTGCGGGCGGGCGACACGCGGGCCGCCGCGCACGCGGTACCCGACTGGTCGGCCCCGGAGGCGGAGTCGTGGCCGCTGCCGGTACGCCTCGCCGCCGGCGTCCTGGACGCGGTGCTGGCCCGGTCCGGCGGCGACGACCGCCGGGCCGGCCGACTGGTGGAGCGGGTGCTCGACCTCGCCGAGCCGGACGGGTACCGCCGGGTCTTCACCCGCGCCGAGCCCGGGATCCGCGACCTGCTCGCCGCCCACCTGGACTCCGGCACCGCGCACTGGCCGACGGTGAGCGACCTGGTCCGGGGCGCGGACTCCCGGCGCGCCGACGAGCCGGTGGAGCACCGGCCGGGCCGGCCCGAGCGGGCGTTGGACGAGCCGCTCACCGAGCGGGAGCTGACCATCCTGCGTTACCTGCAGAGCATCCTGTCCAACGTGGAGATCGCGAGCGAACTGTCCCTGTCGGTCAACACGGTGAAGACCCACGTGCGCAACATCTACCGCAAGCTCGACGCGACCCGCCGGCGCGAGGCGGTCCGGCGGGCCCGTGAACTCAGATTGATCTGACGGCGTAGTCGCCCACCAGGATTGAGCTGACGGCTCAGCCGTTGGCGGCGGCGTCCACCGCGGCCAGCAGATCCGCCAGGTCGTAGCCGCCGTCGTGGCGGACGTCGTTGACGAACAGGGACGGGGTGCCGTTCACCCCGCTGCGGATGCCACCGACGAAGTCCCGGCGGACCCGGTCGGCGTCGGCGTGCCCCTTCACCTCCGCGTCGACCTCGTCGGCGGGCAGCCCGAGCTGTTCCACGCCGAGCGACAGGTGCACCGGGTCGAGCTGGTCCTGGTGCTCGAAGAGCCAGTCGTGCATCTCCCAGAACCGGCCCCGCCGGCCGGCGGCCTCGGCCGCCTCGGCCGCGCTCTCGGCGTACGGGTGGACGTTGGCGATGGGGAAGTGCCGGTAGACCAGCCGGACCTGGTCGCCGCGCTGGCGCAGCACCTCGGCCAGGTTCGGGTACGCGGCCCCGCAGAACCGGCACTGGAAGTCGCCGTACTCGACGAGGGTGACCGGCGCGTCCACCGGCCCGCGGGCATGGTCGGCTGCCGTCACCGGGATCCGCAGCTTCGCGGTGGTGACCTGAAGTGGCGTGGTCATCCGGCCACCACCCGCCGATCCGTCGCGCGCCGGTCGAGGGTGTCGAGGGTGATGGCGTCCAGGCCCGGGTCCGGGCGACCGCGGAACTGCTCGGGGCCCACCTGCCGTCCGTTCGGGGTGGCCGGAAGGGTGAAACCGGGCGCGGGCCGCCCGGGTCTGATCAGCCCGTTCGGATCAGTCATGTGTTCCAGACTCGCCCCGGCCCGGGTGAACCGGGCTCACCCGGGCCGGGTGGTTCCGACCGGCTCAGCGGCCGATGGTCACGTGGTTGTGCACCTCGCGGATGCCGGGCGCCGACCAGACGACCCGCTCGATCTCCTCGCGTTCCGGCACCGAGTGCACCAGGCCCGCCAGCACGATGGTGTCGCCGTGCACCCGCACGGTGATCCCCTCGGCCTCGGTCGCGCCGTTGCGGGCCAGCGCGTCCACGATCCGTTCGGCCAGGTCCCGACCGTCGGTGCGGGCCGTGGCCGGCCGGACGGTGATGCCGTTGCTCACCCCGCGTACCCCGGTCAGCCGGCCCACCGCGCGCTCGGCGGCGCGGCGCTGGTACTCCCACTCGACCTGGCCGTGCAGGGTGACCCAGCCGTCGGCCACGGTCACGTCGAGGGTCTCGATCGGCACGAAGGCGTCCCATTCCAGTGCCCGGCTGGCCGCGGTGGCGATCTCCGGGTCGCTCTTCTCCGCCGAGGTGGCGATCCGTACGGCGAGGTCGTTGGCGACCGCCCGGACCCGGGCCACCCGGTGCGCGGCCCGCTCGGCGGCCCACTTCTTGGCGTAGCTGTCCACCCAGCCGGTCAGCGTGACCACCCCGTCGGTGACGGTCACCCCGATCTCGTTGGGCCGTACCCGGGGCTCCCAGGTCAGCTCGTCGAGAACGTCGGTCTGGATGTCCTGGTCGGTGCGGCTGATGGTCGCGGTGGCCATTCCCGAACTCCTTCACCCCTAGGCTCGGCTCTTCGGCTGCGGGCGCCGCCCACCGGCACGCACCCCGCCACATCCGATCCTGTCCCCACCCCGGGTGACCCACCCTCACCCACCCCGAATGACCCCACCCCGTCGGTCTTGCCTGCGGTGCCCGGACGAACGGGACAAAACTCCCCGTTCCGGCGACCGAGGTGCGAGATCGCCGGGCGGGTGGGGGCGGGGAGGGGTGGGGGCGTCGACACGGGGTGGGTGGGTGGGGAAGCATCGCGGAGCGGGGACGGGGGACGGGGTGATGCGCGGGGTACGGGAGGCAGTTCCGGTCGGGGGCGCGGGGTCCGGCGTTCGGGCGGCGGGTCCGCGGGGGACGGTGCTGCGGGGAGTCCTGAGTGCCGGCGGGCGGCTGGCGCGGCACGAGTGGACGGTGGCGGTGGTCGGGTCGCTGGTGCTGGCCGCGGCGATGACCTGGCCGACCCTGCGCGACATCACCGGGACGCTGCCGCAGGACACCGGTGATCCGACCCTGCAGGCGTGGCAGATCGCCTGGGGCGGGCACGCGCTGCGCACCGATCCCACCCGCGTCTGGCATTCCAACACGTTCTTCCCGGAGCCCTACAGCTACGCCTATTCGGACACCCTGCTCGGCTTCGCCCCGGCCGGCCTGCTGGGCGCCGGTCCGGTGGCGGCCGTCGCCCGCTACAACCTGCTCTACGTGCTGGTGCACGCGCTCGCCTTCGTCGGGGCGTACGCCCTGTCGCGGCAGTTGGGCGCGGGGCGGGCGGGCGCCGCGGTGGCCGGGGCCTCGTTCGCGTACGCGCCGTGGAAGCTGGCCCAGGCCGGGCACCTGCACGTGCTCTGCGTCGGCGGGATCGCCCTGTCGCTGGCCATGCTGGCCCGGGGGCATGGCTGGTCGCTGCGCCGGGGCCCCCGGCGGGGTCGGGTCCGCGTGGGCTGGGCGGCGGCGGGGTGGCTGGTCGCCGCCTGGCAGGTCACCCTCGGCTTCGGCATCGGCCTGCCCTTCGCGTACGCCCTCGGCCTGCTCTGCCTCGGCGCGGCCGGCGGGTACGGCTGGTCCTGGTGGCGCCGGCGCACCCGGCCGGCCTTCCCGCGCGCGCTGCTCCTGGCCGACCTGGCCGGCGCAACGGCGTTCGCCGGGGTGACCCTGCTGATGGCCGCGCCGTACCTGGAGGTGGTGGCCCGGCATCCGGCCGGCCGGCGGACCGTCGCGCAGGTCGCGATGTTCTCCCCGCCGCCGCGCGGCTTCCTGACCGGGCCGCCGGAGTCGTGGCTGTGGGGCGACGCGCATGCCGTGGCCCGGGCCGCCCTCGGCTTCCCCACCGAGATGACCCTGCTGCCCGGGATGGCGCTGCTGGGGCTGGCCGTCGCCGGCCTGTTCTTCTCCGTCTGGCGGATCCGGTACCGGGTGGCGCTGGGGGCGGGGGTGCTGGTCAGCGCGGGGCTGGCCGCCGGGGCGACGCTGGGCGGGGACGGCGACCCCGGATACGTGACGCTGGTGCGGCACGTCCCGGGCTGGGACGCCATCCGTACCCCGGGGCGGCTGGTGCTCTGGACCACGCTGCTGCTCGGCATCCTGGCCGCCGGCGCGCTGACGGTGCACCGGTCGGAGCTGCCGCCCGGGGCCCGAGGGTGGCGGCGGTGGGCGCGCTGGGTCCTCGTCCTCCCGGTGCTGCTGGTGCTGCTGGAGGGGGTCAACCGCACGCCGCACGTGCCGGTGCCCGCCGAGCCGGCGGCGCTGCGCGGGCTGGCCGGCCCGGCCCTGGTGCTGCCCAGCGGGGGGACGCGCGAGTTCCACGTGATGCTCTGGTCGACCGACGGGTTCCCCCGGGTGGTCAACGGGCTGGCCTCGTTCACCCCGGCGAGCCAGGAGCGGATCCGGACGGCGAGCGAGAGTTTCCCGGACGCCGCGTCGGTGGCGTACCTGCGGGCGTCGGGGGTGCGCACGGTGGTGCTGCTGCCCGGGTACGCGGCAGGCACGCCGTGGCGGGAGGCGGCCGATCGGCCGGTGGACGGGCTGGGCATCCGCCGGGAAGCGGTGGGCGACGGGCTGGTCTTCCGCCTCGACTGAGGCCGACCGACATCGGCAGCGTCCAGGGCCCGGACGGCGAACGGCGGTGTCCCCGCGTCGGGGGACACCGCCGTGTCGTCGGTGCGTCGGGTCAGCCGTCCAGGCCGACGGGGGAGTTGGGCCGGTCCACGTCGACGAACTCGATCTCGTCGGCGTCCCGGGTGCGGCTGCCGGCGGCCCGGGCGGCGGTGCCGGCCGCCCACCCGAGCGCCGCGCCGACCAGGGCGGCGCTGATCAGCAGCGTCCAGGGCAGCGCGGGTCGGCGGCCGGCGAGGGCGTCGAAGGCGAGGGTGGCCCGGCGGCGGGCCTCCTCGGCGGCCGAGCCCACCAGGTCGGTGGCCCCGTCCGTGAGGCCCGAGCCGCCGCGCCGGGCGGACCGGGCGGTGTCCCGGACGCTGTCCCCGGCGGAGCTGACGGCGGAGACCAGGTGCTGCCATGCCTGATCCGTGACCCGCTCGGTCTTGCTGCGGCGGTCCAGCAGGGTGGTTCCGAACATCGTGCTTACCTCCTCGGGTGCCGAAGCCCGGCGGCCACTTCGGACTCCGGCGGCTGTCCGGCGCGTGACTGTTCGCTTACCCGCGCCAGTGCCCGGCGGGCGCCCGGCGCAAACCCTCGGACCGCTCAGCGGACCGAGACGACCGCCACCCCACGGGCGAAGTCGTCGTCGTCATCGTCGTCGTCGTCGCCCGCGCCGCCGAATCCGCAGGCCAGTACGAGAGCGAGCAGGGCGCCGACGCCCGCCAGCCCGAGCAGTCTCCTGATCATCGATCATCCTCTCCCTCGGGGACACTCCCGGCCGATGCTAGGCGGCGGGGGCAACCGAACGCGCCGATGTCAGGGGTGCGCGCCGGGCGGGCGGGGGGCGGCTACCCTGGTGCGGCGGATCGGCCGGCCATGGTCGATCGTTGGAGAATGAGAAACCCGGTCGTCGGGAGAATAGGAACCAGAAGGTCTGGATCGGGTTGCCCAGCCGTGCCCGGTCCGCAATTGCTCATCCCGAGGGGTGGCGACCGAGGCCGTCGGAGGAATACTCTCGGTCGCGGCCCGCGTACTGATGAGGCGCCCGTCAACGGGCGAGTGGAGGTGCTCGCGTGAGCCTGTCGATCGTGAAGTCGGTGCTGCCGGGCGGTGTCATCCAGATCGCCCCGCGAGGAGAGATCGACGTCGACACCGCCTACGAGGTCCGCGAGGCGATCGCGGAGGTGCTCGCAAAGGGGCGTCCGTCCCGGATCGAGCTGAATATGCGGTTGGTCACCTTCATCGACTCCGTCGGCATCAGCGCGATGGTCGCCGGCTTCCAGACCTGTGAGGTCAGCGGCGTGAAGCTGATCGTGACCGAGCCCAGCCGGTTCGTGCACCGGCAGCTCTGGGTCACCGGCCTGCTCGGCCTTTTCGGCGCCCCCGAGCCCTACTTCGCCGGCACGGCCCCCGAGGTGCTCCCCGGCGCCTGAGCGCGCCGCGACCCGTCACGGCGCCCCGCCGGCCGACAGGTCAGCCCTCGGGCGCACCGAGTCCCGAAAGGTCGACGTCGGCGACCTCGGTCACGGCCCGGATGGCGGTGACCGAGGCGTACCCGTCGGCCAGCAGGGCGAGGTCGGTGCCGGGCTGAACGGCCTGCCCCGGCTCCTCGAGCGAGGTGCGCACGAAGCCGTGCCCCGACTCGGCGACCGTCATCTGCACCTGACCGAAGCTCGCCAGGCTCCCCTTCCGCACCCCGCGCAGCCGGTCGTGCGGCAGGTCGGGCGCGTTGACGTTGAGGACGCTCTCCACCGGCGCGGCGAGCAGCCGGGGTAGCAGGTCGAGGGCGACTTGGGCGGCGGTGAACCAGTGCCGTTCGGCGTCGCGTACCCGGGCGGCGGCGGCCACCGCCGCGCCACCGCTGGCCGCCGTGGCGTCCCCGGCGGAGAGCACGTCGAGCGAGACCGCCATGGCCCGGCAGCCGTTCGCGGCGGCGGTGAACGCGGCGCCCACGGTGCCGGAGTGCAGCACCGCCCGGCCGGCGTTCGCGCCCCGGTTGATCCCGGAGAGCACCACCGACGGCGGCGGCCCGAACGCGCCGTGCACCGCGATCAGCGCGATGAAGCCGGGCGAGCCGCCGACCCCGTACGCGGGCACGTCCGGCAGCTCCGGCAGCGGGTGCTCGCGAACCACCACGTGCCCCTCCCGCTCGATCGCGGTCATCGCGGCGCTGGTGCCGCTCGCCTCCTCCAGCGGCGCGGCCACCACCACGTCCAGCCCGCGGTCCACGGCCGCCCGGGCCAACCAGCCGATGCCCGGCGCGGCGATGCCGTCGTCGTTGGTGACCAGCACCCGCAGCGTCATCATTCGGCCGCCCGCTCGGCCAGCTCGTCGGGGGTGGTCCGCTCCTGCGGGCGGCTGCCCGCCGGCACCAGCCGCACCCGCTCCACCAGCCCGGTGATGGAGTCCAGCCGACCGGTGCCGAGCCCGTGCCGGGTGACGTTCAGCGCCCCGGCGGCGGCGCCGGTACGGATCGCGGTGCGCACGTCCCCGCCGCCGGCCACCACCGCGGCCACCCCGGCGGTCATCGAGTCACCCGCGCCGCGCGGGTCGGCCGCCTCCAGGCGGGGCATCTCCACCTCGAAGACCTCGCCGTCGACCAGGGCCAGGGCCGGCCGCTCGGCGCGGCTCACCACGACATTCTCGGCGCCGGTGGCGTGCAGGTCGTACATCGCCCGGGTGAGTTGCTCCTCGTCGTCGCCCTCGGCACGCCCGTCGGCGATCAGCTCCTCGTGGCTGACCTTGAGGAAGAACACGCCGCTCTCCAGCACCGCGGCCAGGTGCGCGCCGGCCAGGTCCACCACCACCCGGCTGCCGTTGGCGCCCAGGTCGGCGGCGAAGCGCCGGTACAGGTCGGGCGGGACCAGCGTGGGGTCGTTCGGCCCGCTGAGCACGCTCACCGGTGCCCGCAGCCCCTCGCCGAGGGCCAGGTTGTAGAGCTCGTCCAGCTCGTGCCGGCTGAGCGGATGACCAGGCACGTCGACGATCTCCTGCCGGGTGCCCGCCCGCCGGTCGTGCACGTACCCGCCGCTGCCGCCGGAGTCGCGGACCACCACCTTGAGGTCGACGCCTTCGCTGACCAGCAGCGGTTCGAGAACCTGGCCGATCTCGCCGCCGAGGCTGGCGCAGAGCACCACCTCCACGCCCAGCGACATGATCATCCGGGCCTGCCAGACCCCCTGGCCGCCGGGGTGCAGGTGCAGTTCGGGATGGTCGGCCGGCTGGTCCACGGTCACGGTGAGCCGGGGCGTCGGCGCGAAGACCATCACGTGCCCGCTCATCCGCCGTACCCCTCCATGCGCGCCGCCTCCTCGTCCCGCCGGGCGCCCGGATTCCCCGCCTGCTCCGCGTCATGCCGGGGCGTTGCCAGCCCGCCGCCGGTACGGGACGATCGTGCGGACCGCCGACGGCGAGGGGGACGGTGTGCTCAGCCGCGACACGTTCAGCTACACCGTCCAGGCGCGCTGCACGCGGGCCGACGCGGTCGCGCTCCTCGGCGACCTGACCCGCCAGGGCGAGCTGCACCCGTTGATCGTCGGCGTGCGCCGGCTGCCGCCCCTGCCGGGGACGCTGGCCAGCTACGCGATCACCGACCGGTTGGCGGTCGGGCCGCTGCGTTTCCCGGTCACGTACCGGGCCGACGTGCTGATCGCCACCGAGGACGAGGTGGTGACCGTGGCCCGGCAGCGGCCGGCCACCACGGTGCGCAACCACACCCAGCTGCGGGACGAGCCGGGCGGCGTGGTGCGGATCGACGTGGAGATCACCCTCGCCGCGCCGGCGCCCCTGTTCGGGTACGCCTTCCGGCAGGCCCGGGCGGCGCACCTCGGGCTGGCCAGCCGGCTCGGCGCGGCGCTGGACCGCGGCCCGGACGCATCCGCCCCGAGCTGACCGGCCGGCTCAGGACCGGCGGCCGGCGGCCACCGGGGAGCGCCGGGCGGGGATTGCCGGGCGCAGCCGGCCCCACGGCTTGTACGTGGACAGCACGGTGGCGACCAGCAGCAGCGTGGTGGAGACCGCCGGGGCGACGACCAGGTCCACCCGGTAGTGGGTGGTGGCGGCGGCACCCAGTTCGCCGAGCTGCCGGATCCGGGGCGTCAGCAGCAGCAGGACCAGCCAGAGCATCACCGTGGTCAGCGCGAACTTGACCAGCACCCAGCGCCAGAGCAGCAGCCCCCACGGGGTGAGCAGCGCGCTGGCCACCCCGACCAGCCAGACCACGACGCTCAACGGCGCGAAGAGGTACGTGACGACGAGTCCCGCGGTGGGGTAGACCACCGCGGGGTCGGCGCCGCGCAGTACGGCGACGCCGAGGGTGAGCAGCACCAGGTCCGCCCCGAGCCAGCCCAGCGAGGTGACCAGGTGCAGGGTCAGCAGGGCCTTGCGGGTGGCGGGGGACAGTCGACTCATGCCCTCGATGCTCGTCCGCCGGCGCGGCCGCGTCGTGGGGCCGGCGGCGACATCCGACGTACGTCAATGGGCGTAGGGGTGACCCGTCGGGGCGACGGGCCACCCCCGCGCTCAGTAGACCGACAGGTGCACGTGGTTGGTGTGGTCGCTGGACGGGTCCCCGTTGCCCCCGCTGTACGACTTCCACCCGCTGCTGGGCAGCCAGATCTGCTTGAACCAGATCACGTAGAGCACGGCCAGCGCGTCGGAGTTGCGGACGAAGTACGCGGCCAGGTTGTTGCCGTACGTCCGGTCGCCGCCGCTGGCGACCCCGCCGAAGCCGTCCGTCTGCGCGGCGAAGTCGCAGGCCCGGCCCTTCGGATGCTCACCGGAGCCGCTGGGCCGGTAGCAGGAGACGTACCGGGTGAACCCGGCCGACTTGGCCTCGTTGAGCGCGTGCAGCGTCCGCGGCGTGATGCAGCCGTCGGCCGGGGTCGGGTCGTTGACGCTGCACGACTCGGGCGGCCAGGAGCCGTCGGCGTTGCGGGGCGCCGGGTCGGCGTTCGCGGTGGAGGTGCCCCGGACCGTGCCGCCGGTGCTGGGGCTGTCGGCGCGGTCGTTCGCCACCTCCAGGGCGCGTTCGGCCTGCTGCTTGCGCTTGGCCATCACCGTGACCTGCTTGCGCTGCTCCTGGATCTCAGTGTTGAGCGCGAGGCGGGTCTTGGTCGCCCGGTCCCGGGTCTCGATCAGGTCGCGCAGCGCCCGGTCCTCGTGGGCGGCGACCTGCTCGAGCGCGGCGGCCCGGTCCATGAAGCCCTCCGGGCTGCCGCTGGACAGCAGCGCGGAGGCGGTGCCGAGCCGCCCGGTCCGGTACGCCACCTCGGCGATCTCGCCGACCTTGCTGTCGCGGACGCTCAGCTCGGCGTTGATCGTGGTGAACTGGTCGGTGAGCTGCTTCTGGCGGCTGACCGAGCGGGCCAGCGACGCCTTCGCCTCGAGCCAGCCCTTGCTGGCCGCGTCGAGCTGGGCGCGCAGCGCCGGGGTGCCGCCCTCGTCGTCGCCGGGGGCGGCGGCGAGCAGGCCGGTGCGGGGGGCCGCCGCGGCGGGCCCGACCGGTACGGTCGCGACGCCGAGGGCGAGCGTCGCGACGAGCAGGGCCGCCAACCGGGCGGCCGTCCGTCGTACAGGTGCCACTGCTGGCATTCAATGTCCTTCCGTCAGCCGCCGACCGGGTTAGCTGACGGGTTCGGGACGGAAGATCCCTACCGCTGTCGCGGATGCACCCCACGTACGTGGTTCCCCGGTTCGCCGCGGGCGGCGATTAGGCGGCGGCCACCGCAGGCGCCGGAGGGCGCCGCCCGGCGGAGGCCGGGGCCGAGCCTACCGGTGCTGCTCCGGCCGGGCCCGGCGAGCAAAGGCCCCGGCCGGGGGCAAAACCGGCACTAGTGCACAATACCCACACAGATTTAAGTTTGCCCTAATTACCACTCGACCGCACCACAGGCCCCAGGTGACGTTCCGGGCTCGATCTGCAGCGTGGCGTGATCGATCCGGAAGTCCTGGTGCAGGGCGGTCCGGGCGGCGGCCAACACCTCGCCCACCTCGGCGCCGGGCGCCATGGTCAGGTGGGCGGAGGCCACGTCCATGCCCGAGGTCAGGGTCCAGACATGCAGGTCGTGCACCTCGGCGACGCCGGGCACCGCGGTCAGCCGGTCATGCACCGCGGTCACCTGAAGGTGCTCCGGGGCGGCCTGCACCAGGATGCGTACCGCGGCCCGGCCCAGCCGCCAGGTCCGGGGCAGGATGAACAGGCCGATCGCGACGGCGACCACCGGGTCCGCCCACCACCAGTCGGTGAACGCGATGACCAGGGCGGCGCCGATCACCCCGAGCGAGCCGAGCAGGTCGCCCAGCACCTCCAGGTACGCCCCGCGCAGGTTGATGCTCTCCTTCGCCCCGCCGCGCAGCAGGCCGAAGGCGGCGATGTTGGCCAGCAGGCCGAGCAGCGCCACCGCGAGCATCGGGCCGGCCAGCACCTCGGGTGGCTCGCCGAACCGGCGGACCGCCTCGACCACGACGTAGACCGCGACGGCGCCGAGCAGCACGGCGTTGGCCAGCGCGGCCAGCACCTCCAGCCGGTAGAGCCCGAAGGTGCGCTGCGGGTCGGTATCGCCCCGCCGGGTGGCGGTGATCGCGGCGAGGGCCATGCCGATGCCCAGCACGTCGGTGAACATGTGCCCGGCGTCGGAGAGCAGGGCCAGCGAGCCGGTCGCGAAGGCGGTCACCGCCTCGACCAGCATCAGCGCGGTGAGCAGCCCGAAGGCGGCCCAGAGCCGGCCCCGGTGGTGGTACGCGGCGTTGGCGACGGAGCCCTGGTGGTCATGACCTGCGCCCACGCCCACACCCTCCGTCCCTCGCCCGGACCCGGCCCAATCTATGTTCACATCGCTATGTGTGCAAGTAAAGGGTCGGCGCCCTCCCGACACCCGTGGACGCCCTGCTCAGCCCCGCGAGTCGACGGTGGTGAGCCGCTGCGTGGCCCGGGAGAGCGCCACGTAGAGGGTGCGTACCCCGGAGCCCGGGTCGGCCCGGATCTCGCTCGGGGCGACCAGCACGACGCCGTCGTACTCCATGCCCTTGGCCTCCAGACTCGTCACCACCTGGAGCCGGGAGCCGCCCAGGTCGCCGAGCCAGCCGGCCACCTCGTCGCGGCGCGGCACCGGCGTGATCACCCCGACCGTCCCCTCCACCTCGGCCAGCAGCGTGCCGGCCGCCTCGACGGTGGCCGTCGGCAGCTCGCCGGCCGGCACCGACCGCTGGACCGGGTCCACCCCGGTGGACCGGACCGCGGTGGGCAGCGGCAGATCCGGGTAGAGCCGCCGGATCTCCGCGGCCGCCACGGCGAAGATCTCCGCCGAGTTGCGGTAGTTGGTGGTCAGCGTGAACTGGTGCCGCCGGCGCCGACCCAGCGCCTGGTCCCGGGCCCGGGTCAGCTCGTCCGGGTCGCCGGTCCAGGCGGTCTGCGCCGGATCGCCCACCACCGTCCAGGAGGCCAGCCGGCCACGCCGGCCGATCATGCGCCACTGCATCGGGGAGACGTCCTGCGCCTCGTCGACCACCACGTGCGCGTACTCCCGGTAGTCCTCCGGCCGCTCCCGCGCCGCGGCCCGCGCGGCCCGCTGCCGGTCGGCGAACGTGCTCAGCTCGCGGACCCCGCCGGCGAGCTGGAACGGGTCGCGCTTCGCCTTCGCCGGCCGCACCGGCTTCCCCAGCAGCGCGTCCAGCTCGTCGAGCAGCGCGATGTCCGCGATGGTCAGCCCCGCGTCGTCCAGGCTCCGGTACGCCTGGGTGAGCAGCCCGATCTCCGCACCGGAGAGGATGCCGCCGGCGTACCGGCGCAGCCTTTCCGGGCGGGCCAGCCAGCCGAGCACGTGCCGCGGGTGCAGCCGGGGCCACCAGGCCTTCAGGAACTCCCGGAACTCCGGCCGTTCGATGATCTCGTCCTCGAAGGCGCGCTGCTCGGGCAAGCGGCCGACCCGCAGCTGGCGGGCCTGGACGTACAGCGCCGCGAGCACCCCGTCGAAGCCGGCCCGGCGCACCTCGTTGCGACGCGCGCCCCGGGTCAGCGCCCGGTCCCGGATGCCGTCCAGTTCCCGGCGCTCCAGCCGGAGCAGCTCGCCGCGGTAGAGCAGCCGCAGCTCGGTCGGGGAGTCGGGCACCCCGTCGCGGGCCGCCCGCTCCAGCACCCGGCGCATCCGCAGCGACCCCTTCACGGCCGCCACCTCCGGCGGATCGGTCCGGTTCGCCGACATGCCGGGGAACAGCGAGCCGAGCGAGTGCAGGGTGGCCGTCTCCTCGCCCAGCGAGGGCAGCACCGAGGCGATGTACTGGACGAAGACGCCCGAGGGGCCGACCACCAGGATGCCGCCGCCGGCGTACCGGCTGCGGTCCGAGTAGAGCAGGTACGCCGCCCGGTGCAGCGCCACCGCCGTCTTGCCGGTGCCCGGACCGCCGGAGACGATCGTCACGCCCGAGCCGGGGGAGCGGATCGCCTCGTCCTGTTCCCGCTGGATCGTCGCGACGATGTCCCGCATTCCCCGCCCGGTGGCCCGGGACAGGGTGGCCAGCAGCGCCCCGTCGCCGACCACTGCCATGTCCGGCGGCGCCGACTCCGGGTCGAGCAGGTCGTCCTCGATCCGGGTCACCTTCTCCGCAGAGGACTGGATGGTGCGCCGACGCACCACGCCCATCGGCTCGGCCGGGGTGGCCTGGTAGAAGGCCGCGGCGGCCGGCGCCCGCCAGTCGACCACCAGGGTCTCGGCGTGCTCGCCGCGCACCCCGAGCCGCCCGACGTGCAGCACCTGCCGGGTCCGCAGGTCGAGCCGGCCGAAGACCAGACCCTCGTGCTCGGCGTCCAGCGCGTGCCGGCGCTGCGCGGCGTGGAAGACCATCGCGTCCCGCTCGACCAGCGCCCCGAAGTTGCCCACCCGGGCCAGCCGGTAGCCCTCCCGCTCGGCGTCGGCGGCCGACCGGCGCAGCTCCGCCAGGCGGATGTACACCCGGTCGAGATGCCGTTGTTCGGCGGCCATCTCCTGTTCCAGGGTGGTCTGGTCGGTCAACGCGGCAACTCCTGTGGTCATGCGGGCGGGCACGGTGGCTGAATGAGGGTACGGGCCGGCGATCGGGCCCGCGTCGGGGCCATGCCGGTCCGGGGGCCCCGCCGCCCGGGTTGCCCGTTATCCGACCGTTCCCACCCCGGCGGACGGCCCGTCACCGGCCCGGTCCGGCGCCGGCCGGGCCAGCGCCTGCTCGAGCACCGCCGCCAGGGCCGCGTTCACCTCGTCCGGCCGCTCCATCATCAGCATGTGCCCGGCGCCCGGGCAGACGGTCAGCTCGGTGGTGGGCAGCGCGGCGGCGATCGACTCGGCGCAGGGTGGCGGGGTCAGCCGGTCCCGGTCGCCCACCAACGCGGCGGCCGGCAGGTGGGCCAGGGCGGCCAGGGTGTCCAGCCGGTGCTGGGCGCCGATCGAGGCGCGGAACCCACCGATCGAACGCAGCGAGGCGTGCGCCACCGCCGAGGTGACCAGCCGGATGTCCGCCGGGTCGCAGCGGTCGCCGAAGAGCATCCAGCGGATGCTGGGGCGCAGCGCGCGCAGCAGCGCCCGGGGCGGCCGCCACGATCCGCAGCGGGCCAGCACCCCGGCGCCGGTGGTCTCGGCGAGCCGGATCAACCGGGCGATCCGGGGCGACAGCCCGTAGACCGTGTGCGTGTGCCCCTCGGCGGTGGTGGAGACGAAGACCAGGCCGGCAATACGGGCGGCGAAGTGGCCGGGGTGGCGGTGGGCGTACTCCATCACGGTCATCCCGCCCATCGAGTGCCCGACCAGCACGACCTTGCCGGTCGGGGCGACCTGGTCCAGCACCGCGGCCAGGTCGTCGCCGAGCTGGGCCAGGGTGGCCGTACGCAGCGCCATGCAGCTGGACCGGCCGTGCCCACGGGCGTCGTAGGTGACCACCCGCACCCGGTCGCCGAACCGCTCCCCGACCTCGGCGAGCTGCCGGTGCCAGCTCCGGCCGTCCAGCGTCCAGCCGTGCAGCAGGATCGCGGTCACCTCGGCGTCGGCCGGCCCGGTCACCGCCACGTGCAGGCGTACGTCGTCCGGTAGGCGTACCTCCACGTGCTCCGGCATCGCTACCTCCCCCGGGCCGACCGGTCTCCCATGCACCGGTTAACCCGGCGGTAACACCGGCTACCCGTCATGACAACACGCCAACCGTGGTGGTGAGAAGATTCGCAACCCCGCCCCGGGCCGTCGATCGGTGACCAGGCTGGAGGGCATGCCGCCGCCGAACCCGACTCCGGCCGCCGGAGCGGCCCGGACGCCGCGAACCGCGCTGGCCGAGCTGCTCGCCGGGAACCGCCGCTTCGTCAGCGGCCAGCCGGTCCACGGGCACGACGTCACCGCCGCAGCGGCGGTGGCCTCCGGGGACCAGCAGCCGTACGCGGTGGTCCTGGGCTGTATCGACTCGCGGGTCCCGCTGGAGGCGATCTTCGACCAGACGTTCGGGTCGATCTGCGTGATCCGCACCGGCGCGCACGTGCTCGACCAGGCGGTCTGCGGCTCCATCGAGTACGTGGTGGGCCAGCTCGGGGTGCCGCTGGTGATGGTGCTCGGGCACGAGCGGTGCGGGGCGGTCGGGTCGGCGGTGGAGGCGCTGCGCAGCGGGGAGCGGCCGGGCGGCTCGCTGGCGTACGTGGTGGACCAGATCGCCCCGGCGGTGGCCGAGGTGGGCGCGGACGACCCGCGGGCGCATCCCATGGCGGTCCGCCGGCACGTGCTCCGCACGGTGGCCACGCTGCGGGCCGACGACCTGCTCACCGGACCCGTCGCCGCCGGCCGGGTCGCCGTGGTCGGCGCGCTCTACGACCTTGCCACCGGCAACGTCACGCTGCTGGAGGAATGACGGGGCCGAGAAATGACGAACCGCCCGCCGGGTGACCCGGCGGGCGGTTCGTGGTGACGCGAGAGGGCTCAGCCCTCGAAGACGCCGGCCTCGACGAGACGCTTCTCGGTGGCGTCCCAGCCGTGGCCCGGGTGGGCGGCCGCGAGGCCGTTGATCTCCGCCCGGATCTTGGCGGCGTGGCCGGCCGCGGCCAGCACCCGGATCTCCTCGACGAAGGCCTCGGAGTCGGTGCGCAGGTGCGCGGTCTTGCCGTTGGTCAGGTTCCGCACGTAGGCGTGCTTGCCGCCGTTGAGCGGGATGACGTACTTGAACTCGCCCAGAACGCTGAGGGCGCCACCCTGGCCAGCCTGGCCGGCCCGGACTGACGCGCGCGCGGTCTTAGAGGTGTTGCTCGCCACGGAGGTACTCCTTGCAGACGTACGGGAGGACTTGATCGTCCGGGGGCTGTTGCGGGTGACGCCCGGATGAGCCTCGGCCCGCGAAGATGTACGGCGGCACACAACCGCCCAAGAAACTGTACACGACTGCGACACCTGGCTGGTCGTCGCGCCGTCATGGTGGTCAACGGGGTCACCCGGCCGGCTATTCCGGCCCGATCCCGGCACCGAATTTTCCGATTCGCTGGCGCACCATCCTTCACACGGGCCATCATGTGTTGCACAGGCCACTGGAGTGGACGAGGTCGTAGGGGAAGACGCACCTCGCTCTCCGGGAGGTCACCGTGCCAACGCGTGGCGTCGTATACGTCCACTCGACCCCGCTCGCCGTGTGCTCACACGTCGAGTGGGCGATCGCGCGCGTCCTCGCCGCGCCGGTCAACCTGCAGTGGACGGCTCAGCCCGTCGACCCCGGCGCCCGCCGGGCCGAGTGCGGGTGGACCGGTAGCCCGGGGACGGGCGCCGAGCTGGCTGCTGCCCTCCGGCAGTGGCCCATGATCCGTTTCGAGGTGACCGAGGAACCCAGCCCCGGCGCCGACGGCGAGCGCTTCATGTACGTGCCGGGGCGGGGCCTGTTCCGGGCCACCGTCGGCGCGGCCGGCGACATCCAGCTCGGCGAGGACCGGCTGCGCACCATCATGGCGTCCGCCCGCGCCCCGGAAGCCCTCGCGCACGCCCTGGACAAGGCGCTCGGCACCGCCTGGGACGCGGAGCTGGAGCCCTACCGGTACGCCGGCGACGGTGCGCCGGTGACGCTGCTCACCCGGGTCGGTTGACGAAGGTCAAGTTGCCCCGATACATGGCGCACTGGTGGGATGGGCCGCGTGTCGATTTCTCCGCGACGTGCCGGCGTCGCGCTCGCCGCACTGACCGCGCTGCTCGTCTCCGGATGCTCGGCGGAACCGGAACGACCGCGCAGCGGACCGTCGCCGAGCGCGTCCTCGGCCGGGCCCGCGCCGACTCCCACCGTGGCCGCCGACCCGGCCGCCCGCGCCGCGGCCCTGGTCGGCACGCTCGCCGACGAGGACCTGGTCGGCCAGGTGCTGATGCCGTACGCATACGGCAGCTCCGCCACGAAGGTGTCGCCCGGGTCCGCCGCCGGCAACCGGGCCCTGGCCGGGGTGGACACCCCGGCGGAGATGGTGGCGAAGTACCGGCTGGGCGGGCTGATCCTGGTCGGCTTCAGCGCCGACGACCCCACCGCCGGCAACCAGGCCACCACGAACGTCGACAACCCGAAGCAGGTCCGGGAGCTGACCGACGGGCTGCGGGCGGCCGCCGGGAAGCTCCCCGCCGGCTCGGCCCCCTTCCTGATCGGCACCGACCAGGAGTACGGGGTGGTCACCCGGATCACCGACGGGGTGACCCTGCTGCCCAGCCCGCTCGCGGCCGGGGCGGCCCGGCAGCCGGCGCTGACCGAGGCCGCCTGGCGGGCCGCCGGCGCGGAGCTCGCCGCGATGGGGATCAACCTCGACTTCGCCCCGGTCGCCGACGTGCTGGTCACCCGCAGCACGGTGATCGGCTCCCGCTCCTTCGGCGCCGACCCGGCCAACGCCTCCGCCCAGGTGGCCGGCGCGGTGCGCGGCCTGCAGGCCGAGGGGGTGGGCGCCAGCGTCAAACACTTCCCCGGCCACGGCCTGAGCGCCACCGACTCGCACAAGGACCTGCCGGTGATCGGCCAGTCCCGGGCGGTGCTGGACCGGACCGCGTTCCCGCCGTTCCGCGCCGGCATCGACGCCGGCGCGATGGCCGTCATGTCGGCCCACCTCGACGTGCGGGCCGTCGACCCGGGCACCCCGGCCACCTTCTCCCGCAAGCTCCTCACCGACGTGCTGCGCGGCCAGCTCGGCTTCCAGGGGGTGGTCATCACCGACGGGATGAACATGCCGCCCGCCAAGCGCTGGTCGCCCGGCGAGGCCGCGGTGCGGGCCCTCACCGCCGGCAACGACCTGATCCTGATGACCCCGAACGTCGGCCAGGCGTACGCGGGACTGCTCGCCGCGCTCCGCGACGGCTCGCTGCCCCGGGCCCGGCTGGTGGAGGCGGCCACCCGGGTGCTGACCATGAAGTTCAAGCTGGCCGACCGGCCGGCCCCGGCGCTGTCCGGGCTCGACGGCCCCGCGCACCGCAAGGCCGCCGCCGACCTGGCCGCGGCCGCGGTCACCGTGCTGCGGGGCAGGTGTGGCGGCCCGATCGCCGGCCCGGTCACCGTCACCTCCTCGGGCGGTCGGGACCGCACCCGGGGGACGCTGACCGAGGCGCTCACCGCGGCCGGGGTGAAGGTGGTGCCGAGCGGTGGCACGATCGTCCACCTCGTCGGCTACGGCGACGGCGCCGACGACCTGCGCGCCGACGCGGCGGTCACGGTCGCCATGGACACGCCGTACGTGCTGGCCGCCGCGAAGTCGCCGACGCTGCTGGCGACGTACTCGTCCAGCCGGGCGTCGATGACCGCGCTGGCCGGGGTGCTCGCCGGCAAGGCCCGGCCGGGCGGCCGGTCGCCGGTCCCGGTGACCGGGCTGCCCGCCACCACCTGCGGCACCTGACCGGCGGGGGCCGCCGCGACCGGGCCGAGCGCGACGGGCCGGACTGGTAGCGTTCGGGCCGTCCGCCGCCGCAGGTAGTACGGGGGGTCGAGCGTCGTGACCGGACCTCAGCCGGCACTCTCCGTGGTGGTGCCGATGTTCAACGAGGAGAGCGTCCTGCCGCTGCTGGCCGAGCGGCTGCGCGGCGTGCTGGACGGCCTCGGCGAGGCGTACGAGGTGGTGGCGGTCGACGACGGCAGCACCGACGGCACCGTCGCCGGGCTGACCGCCCTGCGCGCCGGCTGGCCGCAGCTGCGGGTGCTGCGGCTGCGCCGGAACAGCGGCCACCAGGCCGCCCTGGTCGCCGGGCTGCTCCGGGCCCGCGGCGGGTACGTGGTCAGCATCGACGCCGACCTCCAGGACCCGCCCGAGGTGATCGTCGAGATGCTCCGCCGGGCGCGTGCCGACGGGCTGGACATCGTCTACGGCGTCCGGGCCGACCGGAGCCGGGACAGCGCGTTCAAGCGGTGGACCGCGGCCGGTTACTACCGGCTGATGCGACGGCTGGTCGGCAAGCAGGTGCCCGCCCAGGCCGGCGACTTCCGGCTGCTCAGCCGGGCCGCCGTGGAGGCGCTGCGGGAGCTGCCCGAGCGCAGCCCGGTGCTCCGGCTGGTGGTGCCCTGGCTGGGCTTCCCCAGCGGCGAGGTCGGCTACGAGCGGCAGGAACGCGCGGCCGGGCGGACCAAGTACCCGCTGTCCCGGATGGCCGGGCTGGCCGCCGAGAGCGTCACCAGCTTCTCCGCCGCGCCGCTGCGGGTGGCCACCTGGCTCGGGCTGGCCGGCGTGGCGGTGTGCGGCGTGCTGGTGGTGGTGGCGGTGCTCGCCTGGTTCGCCGGCGCCACGGTGACCGGGTGGCCGTCCCTCTACGTGGCGGTCCTCTTCCTCGGCGCGGTGCAGCTGCTCTGCCTCGGCCTGCTCGGCGAGTACGTCGCCCGGATCTACACGGCGGTGCAGGGCCGGCCCGCCTACTTCGTGGCCAGCGACACCGCCGCCGGCTCGCCCGCCGATCCGGTCGAGCTGGCCGACAGCCTGTGGTGACCACGCTCGCCACCGGGGAGGCCACCGGGTCGACCGTGGACCCGCGCCGCCACGGGGTCGCGGTCCGGTTCGCCCCGGCCGTCGCCGGCTACGCGGTCGTCGTGGTCTTCCTGCTCCACACCGGTACGCCCGCGCTCGCGGTGGCCCGCTGGACGGCGTACGCCCTGCTCGCCGTGCTGCTGCCCGGCACGCTGGTGTTCCGGGCCCTGCGCCGCCGGCCGCACACCCTGGTCGAGGACCTGGCGATGGGCGCGGCCGTCGGCCTGGTGCTGGAGCTGGCCGCCTGGGCGGCGTTCACCGCCGTCGGGGCGCCCGGTTGGCTGCGGCTCTGGCCGCTCGCCGTGGTGCTGCCGTTCGCCGCCGTGCCCCGGCTGCGCCGGCACTGGCGGGTCCGGTACGCCACCGTCGCCCCGGTGGGCTGGGCCTGGTCGCTCGCCGCGGTGGTCGCCGGCTTTGCCGGCTACCTGCACGCCTCGTTCCTGGCCGTCAACCCAGTGCTGCCCACCGACGAGGGGCAGGCGCAGTACCTCGACCTGGCGTTCCAGCTCTCCCTCGCCGGGGCGGCCACCCACCAGGTGCCGCTGGACGTCCCGCAGGTGGCCGGTGAGCCGCTGCACTACCACTGGTTCGGCTTCGCGCACCTCGCGGCGACCAGCCTGGTCAGCGGGGTGGACCTGCCGACGGTCTTCTTCCGGCTCGCCGTGCCGGCGCTCTGCGCGCTCGCCGCCGTGCTGGTCGCGGTGGTCGGCTGGCGGATCACCGGGCGGCCGTACGCCGGGGTGGTCGCCGCGGCGCTGATGTTCACCGTCGGCGAGTTCGGCTTCGAGAACGGGTGGCGCCAGCTCTTCGGGACCCAGGCCACCTTCATCGTCTGGGGCAGCCCGTCGATGACTTACAGCTGGGTCCTGCTGCTGCCGCTGATCGCGGCGCTCGGGGAGGTCGTCGGCCGGGCGCGGGGGGTGGCCGTGCCCCCGCTCGGCCGCGGCGCCTGGGTGCTGGCGGCGTCCTTCCTGGCCGCCTCCACCGGCGCGAAGGCCAGCACGGTGCCGGTGGTGCTGGCCGCCCTGGCGTTCACCGCCGTGCTGTTGCTGGCGATCCGGCGGCGGCTGCCCCGCGCGGTGCTGGCCGCCGCCGGCCTGGCCCTCGCGGCACAGGTCTTCGCCACGGCCGTGCTCTTCGCCTTCGAGAGCCACGGGGTGACCGTCGACCCGTTCTCCGGGCTGCGGACGTACCTGCCGGTGGACCAGTCCGCCGGGGCCGCCGCGGTGACCTGGGTGGCGGTCGGCCTGGCCTTCCTGCTCAGCCTCCAGCTCCGACTGGCCGGGGTGCTGGCGTTGCTGCGGGTGCGCCGCTGGCGGCTGGAGGCGGTGCAGCTCTTCCTGCTCGGCGGCGCGCTGGCCGGCCCGGCCACCTACCTGCTGGTGGGGCATCCGGGCAGCAGCAACCAGTACTTCACCCGGACCGGCTTCGCCTTCGGGGTGATCCTGTCCGCCTGGGGCTGGGCCGAGTTGGCCGACCGGGCCGCCCTGTCGGCCCGGGGACGGCTGCTGCTCGGGGCGGGGACGGCCGGGTTCGCGGTGCTGCTGACCGCGGTCCAGCTCGACTCCGCGGCCAGCACGCCCATCACCCCCGCGTACGCGCGGGTGCTGCCGCTGCTCTGCTGGGCGGCCGCCCTGACCGTGCTGGCGCTGCTGGTGGCCCTGTGCTGGCCGGCGTTGGTCGGCCGGTGGCCCGGGCTGGCCGGCCGGGGTGGGTTGCTGCTGCTCACCGCCGTGCTGGTCGCCGGCGCCCCCGGCCTGGTGATGGACGCGGCCGCCGCCCGGAAGCAACCGAACGGCGGGGCGTACGCCGTGGTGCCGATGCCCGCCTCCCGGGTGGAGGCCGCCCGCTGGGTCAACGCGCACAGCGATCCCGACGACGTGCTCGCCACCAACGTGCACTGCCGAACCGTGGTGGACGGCTGGTGCGACGCCCGCTCGTTCTGGCTGAGCGGCTACGCCGAGCGCGCGGTGCTGGTGGAGGGGTGGGCGTTCGCGCCCCGGATGGTCGGCCGGCCGGAGGGCCCGTACGCCCCGTTCTGGGACGCCGAGCGACTGCGCGCCAACGACGCCGCCTTCACCGCCCCGACGGCCGCCGGGCTGGCCTCGCTGCGGGATCGGTACGGGGTCCGCTGGCTGGTGGTCGACCGCACCGTCGGCCCCGAGTCCCCGGCGCTGCGCACCCTGGCCGAGCTGCGTTTCGGCAACGCCGGGACGGCCGTCTACCGGCTGCGCTGATCCCCGGCCGGGTCGTCGCGCCGGGCCACGTCGGCATCGGGTCCGGACGACGTCGGGGCTCAGTCCTCGGTCGGACGATGGGCGCGGAGCATCAGCGAGACGCCGGGCAGCGACCGCACCGGCAGGTACCGCTCGGCGGTGATGATCGTGCGCAGCCCGAGGTTCACGACCGGGTGCGGGTCGGCCAGGTCGCTGCCGGTGGAGCTGCGGCGCCGCCAGGCGGCGACCGGGCGGAGTATCACGTTCCAGCTCCAGAGCTCGTCGACGACCAGGCCGGCCTTCGCCACCACCGCACGCAGCCCGGCCCGTTCGTAGCGGCGCACGTGCCCCACCGCCACGTCGTGGGCGGACCAGAGCCGCATGTCGCAGGGCACCGCGATCAGGGCGGTCCCGCCCGGGCGCAGGGTGCGGCGGATCTCCGCCGCGGCCAGGTGGTCCTCGTCGAAGTGTTCCAGGATGTCGAAGGCGACCACCAGGCCGAGGCTGGCGGAGGGTACCGGCAGGTGCCGCGCGTCGGCCCGGATCACGTCGAGGCCGCGCTCCCGGGCCACCCCGGCGCCCTCGGCGCTGTACTCCAGGGCCAGCGGCCGCCAACCGTGCGCCCGCAGCACCCGGGTGTTGCCGCCGCCGGCCGCGCCGATGTCCAGCGCCCGCCCCGGCCGCGTCCCGGCCGCTGCCAGGCGGCGCAGCGCCCGACCGAGCAGGGCGCGTCGCTCCCGGTACCACCAGTGGGTGTCCTCCAGCGCGGCGAGCTTGCGGATCTCGGTCGCTTCCACGGCGTACTCCTCGGCGGGTCGGCGGTCCTCACCCTAACCGCGCGGCCGCCGTCGGGCCGGGCGCGGACATGCGGAAGGGCCCCCGCGACGGGCGGTTTCGAGGGGTCGTTGCAACACGAGGTCTAGCTGGTGACGGCTAGGAGCTTAGCGAGGCGCTCGGCTGGGGTGTCCCAGCCGAGCGTCTTGCGTGGGCGGGCGTTGAGTTCGGCGGCGACGGCGGCGAGGTGTTCGCGGGTGTGGACGGCCAGGTCGGTGCCTTTGGGGAAGTATTGGCGCAGCAGTCCGTTGGTGTTCTCGTTGGAGCCGCGTTGCCAGGGTGAGTGCGGGTCGCAGAAGTAGACCGGCATGTCCGCGGCGATGCTGAACTCGTGGTGCATGGCCATTTCCGCGCCTTGGTCCCAGGTCAGAGACCGTTTCAGGTGGTGCGGCAGGGTGGCCATGGCGGCGAGCAGGCCGTCACGGACCCGGTCGGCGCTGCGGCCGGCGCCCAGGTGCACGAGCAGGACGTAGCGGGTGGCGCGTTCGACGAGGGTGCCGATCGCGGAGCCGTTGTCCTTGCCGATGATCAGGTCGCCTTCCCAATGACCCGGGACGGCACGGTCGTCGGCCTCGGCGGGCCGCTCGCTGATCATCACCATCGGATGAGTGAAACGGGGCTGGCGCTGCCCGGGCTGACGGCGCGGGCGTCGCACCACCCGGCCGGTGCGCAGCGCGGCGCTCAGTTCCCGGCGCAACTCGCCGCGGCCCTGGACGTAGAGCGCCTGGTAGATCGTCTCGTGTGACACGTGCAGCTCGCTTCGCTCGGGAAAGTCGCGGCGCAGCCGACGGCTGATCTGTTCCGGGCTGTGCTTGCAGTCGAGCATGCCCTGCACCAGGGAACGTAACTGCGGGCAGGCGGCGATCTTGCCGAGCTTCGGGCGAGGCCGCCGACTGTCGGCGCGTTGCTGGGCCGCGTAGGGCTGGTAGTCGCCGCTGTCCGGATGCCGGTTGCGGCGGATCTCCCGGCTGATCGTGCCCGGCGACCGTCGCAACTCAGCGGCGATCGCCGCCTGAGAGGCACCCTCGCGCAGCTGGTCAGCGATCACGATCCGCTCGTCCTGCGACAGATAGCGGCCCGACACGGCCGAAGGCCGGGCAGCAGGACGAGATACGTCCTGCTGCCCGGCCTTCGCCTGGCTCATGCGCCCGTAGCGCCAGCGGTGACCAGTCTTGCGATTGATCCCAACCAGCCGACACGCTTCACTCGTACTCACACCCCGCGCCACAAGATCCAAATATGCCTGGCGCTCCGCGCGAAGCTTCTTACGACCCTGCGGCCGACGATCCCCACGGATCTCGAACACTGCAACCCCTGATCAGGTCAGGCGTTGCAACGATCCCTAGAACCTAAGGACGGCGGGGGCCCTTCCTGGCTGGCGTTACAGCGGGATGTTGCCGTGCGCGCCCCGGGCGGCCGGGGCCGCGGCGAGCGCCTCGGCGATCCGCCGGCGGGTCTGCTCCGGCTTGATCACGTCGTCCACCACGCCGATCTCCAGCGCCCGGTTGACGCCACCGGCGACCCGGATCTGCTCCTCGATCAGCTGCGCCCGCAGCGTCTCCCGGTCCTCGGACGAGGCGGCGGCGAGCTTCTTGCGGTGCAGGATGTTCACCGCGGCGCTGGCGCCCATCACCGCGACCTCCGCGCTCGGCCAGGCGAAGACCGCGGTGGCGCCCAGCGAGCGGGAGTTCATCGCGATGTACGCGCCGCCGTACGCCTTGCGGGTCACCAGCGTCACCCGCGGCACCACCGCCTCAGCGAAGGCGTGCAGCAGCTTGGCGCCGCGCCGGACCACGCCGTCCCACTCCTGACCGAGACCGGGCAGGTAGCCGGGGACGTCGACCAGCACGATCAGCGGCACCCCGAGCGAGTCGCACATCCGCACGAACCGGGCCGCCTTCTCCGCGCTGGACGCGTCGAGGCAGCCACCGAGCCGCAGCGGGTTGTTGGCGATCACGCCGACGGTCCGGCCGGCGAACCGGCCGAGCGTGGTGACCACGTTCGGCGCCCACTTGGCGTGCAGTTCCACGCCCGGGGCGTCGAGCAGCGCCTTGACCACCGGCTTCACGTCGTACGCCCGGTTGGTCTCGGCCGGCATCTTCGCGGCCAGGTCGTGCCCGTCGACGTCGTCGGCCGGCACGTCGTCGGGCGAGAGCCGCCCCTGGTGACCCAGCAGCGCGGCGAGCTTGCGCGACTCGGTCATCGCCGCCTCGTCGTCGGCGCAGGTCACGTGGACCACACCGGAGCGTCGGCCGTGCGGCTCGGGGCCGCCCAGGCGCTCCATGTCGACCTGCTCGCCGGTGACGCTGCGGACCACCTCGGGACCGGTGACGAAGATCCGGCCGGCGCCGCTCATCACCACGATGTCGGTCAGCGCCGGGCCGTACGCGGCGCCACCGGCGGCCGGGCCGAGCACCACCGAGATCTGCGGCACCCGGCCGGAGGCCCGGACCATGGCGGCGAAGACCTGCCCGACGGCGTCGAGGGCGACGACGCCCTCGGCCAGTCGGGCGCCGCCGGAGTGCCAGAGGCCGAGCACCGGCACCCGCTCCCGGACCGCCGTGTCGATGGCGTCGACGATGTGCCGGCACCCCTCGGTGCCCATCGCGCCGCCCATCTTCGTGGCGTCGGTGGCGTAGGCGATCGCCGGCGTACCGTCGATCTCACCCCGGGCCCAGAGCACGCCGGAGGTGTCCCGCGGCGCCAGCAGGCGCAGCGAGCCCGCGTCGAACAGGGCCCGGAGCCGGACCTCGGGATCGCGGTAGTCCACTGTCGAGCTGTCCGCGCTGACGGCGGTCGTGGTCACTTGTGCCTCCAAGGCTGTGGTCTCAGGCCCGCGTGAAGACGAGAGCCACGTTGTGACCGCCGAAGCCGAACGCGTTGTTCAGCGCGGCGGGGATCTCCAGGTGGCGTGCCTTGTGGGCGGCCACGTCCATGGTCAGGCCCTCGTCCGGGTCGTCCAGGTTGATCGTCGGAGGGACGACACTGTCGCGGATGGCGAGGATCGCGGCGATCGACTCCAGCGCGCCGGCCGCGCCGAGCAGGTGCCCGGTCATCGACTTGGTGGCCGACAGCACCGGGTGGTCGCCGAGCGCCTTGTGCAGCGCGCCGATCTCCAGCATGTCGCCCACCGGGGTCGAGGTGGCGTGCGCGTTGACGTGCGTGATGTCCGTCTTCGCGACGTCCGCGTCGGCGATCGCCTTGGCGATGGCCCGGATCGCCCCCTCGCCCTCGGCGTGCGGCTGCACGATGTCGTACGCGTCGGAGGTGATGCCGGCGCCGGCGAGGCGCGCGTAGACCCGGGCGCCGCGGGCGGCGGCGTGATCGGCGCGCTCCAGGACCACCACGCCCGCACCCTCGCCGAGCACGAAGCCGTCGCGGCCCTTGTCCCACGGCCGGGAGGCCCGTTCCGGCTCGTCGTTGCGGGTCGACATGGCCCGCATCGAGGCGAAACCGGCGATCGGCAGCGGGTGGATGACCGCTTCGGTGCCGCCGGCCACCACCACGTCGGCCCGGCCGGCGCGGATGATGTCCAGGCCGAGTGCGATCGCCTCCGCGCCGGTGGCGCAGGCGCTGGCCACCGAGTGCACGCCGGCCTTGGCGCCCAGCTCCAGCCCGACCCAGGCGGCCGGGCCGTTCGGCATCAGCATCGGCACCGTGTGCGGGGAGACCCGCCGCGGGCCGGACGCCTCCAGGATGTCGTCCTGGGCGAGCAGGGTGGTGGCGCCGCCGATGCCGGAGCCGACGCTGACGGCCAGCCGCTCCGGGTCCACGGAGTCGGCCAGGCCGGCGTCGACCCAGGCCTGCTGCGCCGCGATGAGGGCGATCGCCTCGGACCGGTCCAGCCGGCGCAGCTTGACGCGCTCCAGCACCTCGGACGGGTCCACGGCGAGCTGGGCGGCGATCCGGACGGGGAGTTGCCCGGCCCACTCCTGGGTGAGCGCACTCACCCCGGAGCGGCCGGCGAGCATTGCGTCCCAGGTCGACGCGACGTCCCCGCCGAGCGGGGTCGTCGCGCCGAGCCCGGTGACGACGACGTCGGGGCGAGTCATGATCAGGACTGCGCCGCGATGTAGCTGACGGCGTCCCCGACGGTCTTGAGGTTCTGCACCTCGTTGTCCGGGATCTTGACGCCGAACTTCTCCTCGGCCGCCACCACGACCTCGACCATGGAGAGGGAGTCGACGTCGAGGTCGTCGGTGAAGGACTTCCCCTCGGCCACGTCGTCCGGGTTCACCCCGGCAACCTCTTCGAGGATCTCGGCGAGGCCGGCGGTGATCTCGTCACGGGTCATTGCGGTTGGTTCCTCTCATCGGGGGTTCTCGGCGGCCGACGTTGCCGGCCGCCATCCTCGGCGCGTGCGCGCCCGAGGGGGTCTTCAGGGGCAGCGGATGACCTGACCGGCGTAGGTCAGGCCGCCGCCGAAGCCGAACAGCAGCACCGGGGCGCCCGCGGGCACCTCCCGCCGCTCGACCAGCTTGGACAGGGCCAGTGGCACGCTCGCCGCCGAGGTGTTGCCGGACTCGACGATGTCCTTGGCGATGATCGCGTCCGGGATGTTCAGCCGCTTGGCGATGCCGTCGATGATCCGGGCGTTGGCCTGGTGCGGCACGAACGCGGCCAGCTCGGACGGCGCCACCCCGGCCTTCTCGCAGGCCTGCAGTGCCAGCGGGGCCAGCGCGGTGGTGGCCCAGCGGAAGACCGCCTGCCCCTCCTGCGCGATGTACGGCCGCCAGCCCTCGATGCGGACCGCGTCGCTCTTCTCCGGCACCGAGCCCCAGACCACCGGGCCCACCCCGGCCGGCTCGCCCTCGGCGGCGGCGGTCACCACGGCCGCGCCGGCGCCGTCACCGAAGATGATGCAGGTGGAGCGGTCGGTCCAGTCGGTGAAGTCGGAGAGCTTCTCCGCGCCGACGACGATCGCGTTGCGCGCCGCCCCGGCCCGGATGGCGTGGTCGACGGTGCCCAGCGCGTACGCGAAGCCCGAGCAGGCGGTGTTGATGTCGTACGCGGCCGGGGCGGTGATGCCCAGCTTGGCGGCGACCCGGCAGGCCACGTTGGGGCTGCGGTCGACCGACGTGCAGGTGGCCACCACGACCAGGTCGATGTCGGCGGCGGTGAGGCCGGAGTTGGCCAGCGCCTTGCCGGCGGCGGCGGTGGCCATGTCGGCGACCGTCTCGTCGCCGGCGATCCGGCGGGTGACGATGCCGACCCGGTCCCGGATCCACTCGTCGTTGGTGTCGACGAGCTGGGCGAGGTCGTCGTTGGTCACCACCCGCGACGGCTGGTAGTGCCCCATCGAGACGATCCGACTGCCGGCCATTAGTGCTGTCCTCCGATGCGGGCGAGCGGCTGGCCCGGGGCGACCGGGTCGTCGTGGTGGGCGAGCCACTCGGTGAGCAGCCCGCTGTCGTGCGCGGTCACCTCGACCGGCCCCTGCCGGGTGGCGATGTGACCGATGACCTGGCCGGTGCGCAGGTCCGCGCCCTCGGCCAGCTCGGCGGCCGGTTCGAAGGTGCCCGCGGCGGGGGAGACCACCACCCGGAACTGGATCACCGGCTCGTGGCCGCGCAGGCCGCTGTGCCGGGCGATCAGGTCCCGCGCGGCGGGCAGGTCGTCGGGGGTGTTCAGGGTGACGATCTCCGGTGCGCCGCTGGCCTTCAGCTCCCGCTTGACCAGGCCGGCGAGGGTGCCGGCCGGGGGCAGCTCGATCACCCCGGTGACGCCGAGGTCGGCCAGGGTGCGCATGCACAGGTCCCAGCGCACGGGGGCGGTCACCTGGCGGACCAGCCGCTGCACCATCTCCCGGCCGTGGTTGACCGCCGAGCCGTCGAGGTTGGACAGCAGGATCCGGGCCGGGTCGGCCGGGGTGATCCCGGCGGCCACGCCGGCCAGCGCGGCCTCGGCCGGGGCCATGTACGGGGTGTGGAAGGCGCCGGCCACCTGGAGCCGGATCACCCGGGTCTTCGCCGGCGGCTCGGCGGCCAGCTTCTCCAGCCCGGCCACCGCGCCCGCGGCGACCACCTGGCCGGTGCCGTTGCGGTTGGCCGGGTACAGCCCGTGCGCCTCGATCGCGGCGAGCACCTCGTCCGGGTCGCCGCCGAGCACGGCGGCCATCCCGGTGGGCTCCAGTGCGCAGGCGGCGGCCATCTCCCGGCCGCGTACGCCGGCGAGGGTGATCGCCGCCTCGGCGGGCAGCACCCCGGCGAGGGCGGCGGCGCCGAGTTCGCCGACGCTGTGCCCGGCGGTCACCGCGACGTCGTACATCGGCAGGTGCTCGGCGGCGAGCAGCGCGGCCGCGACCAGCAGCGGCTGGGTGCGGGCGGTGTCCTTGATCTCCTCGGCGTCAGCCTTCGTGCCGAGGTGGACTAGGTCGACGCCGGCCAGCGCGGACCACCAGCGCAGGCGCGCCTCGGAGCCGGTCAGGTCGAGCCAAGGAGTCAGGAAGCCGGGTTTCTGGGAACCCTGGCCGGGTGAGAGTACGGCGAGCACGTCTATGACTCTGACGGATACTCGTGGGTCGCGCTGTAGCGAGCGCCACCAAACCGCACTAGAACCTTTGGAGGGTTCCTACAAAAATCGGCGGTGATCATCACCCAGCTGTGATGTTTTCCTCACGGCTGGGGTCATTGTCTGGGTCGGGACGGGTGTGACGGCCGGGACGACCGGGTCCAGCCGACCCACCGTCAGCGCCACCTGGAGGGCGAACGCGTCCCGCGGCGTCAGTGGCGAGAAGCCGGTCACTTCGGCGATCCGCTTCAGCCGGTAACGCACCGTGTTCGGGTGCACGAAGAGCGCCCGGGCGGCGCTCTCCAGCGTGCCCCCGGCGGCCAGGAACGCGTCCAGCGTCTCCAGCAGCTCACCGCCGGCGCGGACCAGGGTGGCGTACACGTCGTGCCGGAGCCGGCGGCGGGCCTCCGCGTCGCCGGCCAGGGCCCGCTCCGGCAGCAGGTCCGCGGCAGGCACCGGGCGTGGCGCGGTCGGCCAGGCCGGGGCCGCGCGGAAACCGGCCAGCGCGGCCCGCGCCGAGTCCGTCGCCTCGTCCAGACTGGGTACGGCCGGGCCGACCACCACCGGCCCGTCACCGAAGGCGGTCAGCAGCTTCTCCGTCGCGGCCATCGGGTCGGCGGCCCCGCCGAGCACGATGACCAGCCGGTCGCCGTGCACACCGCCGATCACCTCCACGCCGATCCGGCGGGCCTGCCGGTAGACGGTGTGCAGCACGGCGGCCACCTCACCGCCCGGGGAACGGCCCACCGCCACCGCCACCGGGGGCGCGTCCGACCAGCCCAGCGCCGCCGCCCGACTGGCCAGCACGTCCGGCGAGTCGCCGCGCAGCAGCGCGTCGACCAGCAGGGCCTGCAACCGGGCGTCCCACGAGCCGCGCGACTCGGCCGCCCGGGCGTAGACCCGGGCGGCGGCGAAGGCGATCTCCCGGGAGAAGCGCAGCACGGCCTCCCGCAGCTGCTGCTCCTCGCCCTTGACGGCCAGGTGCGACACCTGCTCCTCGACCACGTCGATGGTCACCTTGATCAACGCCACGGTCTGCTGGAGGCTGATCGAGCGGGCGAGGGCCTGCGGGGCGGTGGCGAAGACCTCGTCGGAGACCTCCTGGGTGCTGTCCGCGGTGCCGCCGCCGGAGCGCAGCCACTGCACCAGCGACCGGGCGCCGGCCTGGGCGACCAGCATGACCCAGGAGCGCTGGTCCGCCGGCAGCTCCCGGAACCAGGGCAGGGTCTCGTCCATCCGGGCCACGCTGGCGGTGGCCAGTGCCCCCGCGGCCCGTTCGATCCGGCGCAGGGTGGCCGACAGCTCGGTACCGCCCGGCTCGCTCACCGCCCCAGCCTGACATGCCCTGAGCAGGGACTCCACACCGAGGGGCGGCGGTGCGCGGGACGCGCTCGACGTGGGCGCGGCGGTCGGCCAGAATGATCTTCCGTGACCGACACCGACCAGGCGACCGCGGCGCTGGCCCGCGACATCGACCGCACCTGCCGACTCACCGGCCGCTTCGTGCTCCGGTCCGGCCGGACCGCCGACGAGTACTTCGACAAGTACCGGTTCGAGGCCGACCCGGTGCTGCTCGACCGGGTCGCTGCCGGGCTGGCCGAGCTGGTCCCGCCCGGCACGGAGGTGCTGGCCGGTCTCGAGCTGGGCGGCATCCCGGTGGTCACCGCGCTGGCCCGGCACGTCGGGCTGCCGTGCGCGTTCGTCCGCAAGACGGCGAAGGCGTACGGGACCGCCCGGCTGGCGGAGGGGGCCGAGGTCGCCGGCCGTCGGGTGCTCGTGGTGGAGGACGTGGTGACCTCCGGCGGCCAGGTGGTGATCTCCACCGGTCAGCTCCGCGAGCTGGGCGCCCGGATCGACCAGGCCCTCTGCGTGATCGACCGGTCCGAGGGTGGCACGGAGGCGCTGGCCGCGCACGGCGTCGCGCTGCGCGCCCTGCTCACCCGCGCCGACCTGGCGGCGCACCGCCGAGCCTGAGCGGCCGACGCCGGCCGGTTGCCGGACGATCTCCGGCGCGCGCCGACCGGTCGGCTGGACGATCTCCGGCGCGCGCTGACCGGGTACGCGGCGCACGGCCCGTCGAGCCCGGCCAGTACGGTGTCAGGGCACGTCGGGGCGACCGCCCGACGGGCGATGGCGAGCGTGAGGAGACCGGGATGGCGCACGGGGAGGCCGAGCACGGCTGCGCCCAGGGCGAGCCCTGCCGGCTGGGCCACCACGAACAGCCGGCGTCCGCCAAACACCCCCGCCGGCTCGGCGGCATGACCCATTCGGGGGAGCCGACCGCCGGGCGCGGGCCCGAGCGGGCCGACGACGAGCCGCCCGCCCCGCGCCCGCGCGGGCCCGAGCCGGCCGAGCTGGCCGCGCCCGAGCCGGCGCCCGCCCAGAGCTGCCGCAGTGAGCGGGCGGGCTGGGCCGGCGCGCACCGGCACGGCGCGGTCCGACCGGGTAACCGGACCCTGCGCCGGGAGCGGCCGCCGCACCGCTGGTGCTGACCAGCCGCCGCCCGGCGGGAGGGCTCAGCGGGTGCGGTGGCGGATCAGCAGCGCGATCCCGGCGAGGCCGGTCGTGATGACCAGCATCACCCCGACGTTGAGCAGCAGCAGCCGCTGAAGCTCGCCCATCGCGTCGTCGATGTCCCGGCCGGGGTTCAGCGAATCCTCCGGGATGACCCGCTCGCCGCCGCCCACTCCACCGCTGACCGTGTCGAACTGCCGCTCCAGCGGCACCCCGACGCTGCGCAGCGTCTCCGACATGTTGAGCCGCCCGAGGAACCAGCCCGCCCGGGTCTTGCTCAGGTTCGGTTGCTTGGCCGGCCGGTAGACCCGCGGGCCGCCCTTGGCCAGCGGGTAGAGGTCGTAGGTGTGCATCGGCACGTCCCCGGCGAGCACCACGACGGTGTACTTCGGACCCAGGTCCTTCGCGGCGGGCCCGCGCTGCTGGCCGGTGCGGCCCAGCCAGCTCACCTGGTCGACGACGACGCCGACCTCGGCGGGCCGGGTGTCGGCGCGCAGCCGCAGCGGCTGTTCGAGCCGGTAGCCGGTGATGTGCACCCCGGCGGGCGGCAGCTTGGGCGCGGCCGCCTGGGCCGGGCCGGCGAGCACCAGCCCGCAGGCGGTCGCTATCAGCGCACCCGTCACCACGGCCAGCAGCCGCTTCACCTTTCGGACCATCGCCGCCTCCTCGCCCCGTTCGATGGGTGGCTTCCGCTGCAGGTCACACGCTGATCGGCCGACGGTGGTGGTCCGGCCCGCAAACCGGGTGCCCACCTAGAAGACTCCGCAGAACGTTGCTTGGTTGCAGCTGCTGGAAGAGTTATTGGAACTATCTGCGATCTGGGACCGACTAACGAGCGGTTGTTGATCAGCGGGCGGATCGTACCTTTGCGGAGGGGTTCATGGGGGGCAGCGTGGCACGCGTGGCACGGACCTGGCTAGCGGTTCTCGGCGTGGCGGTCGGTGCGTCGGTGGCGTTCCCGGCCACCCCCGCGGCCGCGCACAACTCGCTGACCGGCAGCGACCCGCACAACGGCGCGCGACTGGCGGCCGCGCCGAAGCGGATCGAGCTCCGGTTCCTGGCCAGCCCGGTCCCGGCTACGACGAAGATCACAGTCACTGGACCGGACAATGTGGACGCCGCGGGTGGCGCGCCGACGTTCACCGGGAACCGGGTGAGCGTCCCGTTCCGGCCCGGGGCGGCCGGCCTCTACATCGTCGACTACCGGGTCGGGTCGACCGATGGCCATCCGGTGACCGGCGAGATCCGCTTCACCCTCACCACCGGTACGCCGGCCGAGCCGCCGTCGGCCACCGCCACCGCCCTGCCGGCACCCACCGCCACCGCCCCCTCGGCCACCGTCGGGGCGACGTCTCCGGCCGGTTCGCCGACGGCCTCGGGAGGCGGCGCCCCGGTGAGTCCGGCGCCGGCCGCCGGGGAGAGCTCGGACGAGCGGGGGGCCGGCTGGTTCTGGCTGCTCGCCGCCGTGCTGGTGCTCGTCCTGCTCGGGGGCGGCCTGCTGCTCCGCCGCCGCCTCGCGCGCCGCTGACGCCCGCCCGGCCGGGGCGCCGACGCGCGGTAGGGCCGCCACTGGAGCCGCCGGACGTACCGCGAAGGGCCCGCCGGAAGACCGGCGGGCCCTTCGGGACGGGACGTCAGACCAGGCGGACCCGGGCGGCGCGCAGCCGGGTCAGGGTGCGCTCGCGACCGAGCACCTCGAGGGACTCGAAGAGCGGCAGCCCGACGGTCCGGCCGGTGACCGCGACCCGGACCGGCGCCTGGGCCTTGCCCAGCTTGAGGCCGCGTTCGGCGCCGACCGCCTCCAGCGTCGACTTCAGCGACTCGGCGTCCCACGACTCCAGCGCGTCGAAGGCGGCGATCGCGGCGTCCAGCAGGTCGGCCGCGCCCTCCTTCATCGCCTTCGCCCAGGCGGCCTCGTCGATCAGCGGGTCGGCCAGGAAGAGGAAGTCGACGTTCGGCACGATCTCGCTGAACACCGCGATCCGGGTCTGGGCCAGCGGGGCCACCGCGGCGAACGCCGCCGGGTCGAACTCCTCCGGCTGCCACGGCGGCGGCACGATGGTGCCGGTGCCGGTCAGCCACGGCTGGCAGGCGGCGATGAACTCCTCCACCGGCAGCGCCCGGATGTACTCGCCGTTGAAGGCGCGCAGCTTCTTCTCGTCGAAGAACGCGGGGGAGGCGTTCACCTCCTCCAGCCGGAACTCGTCCTCGATCACCGACCAGGGCACGATCTCCCGGTCGCCCGACGGCGCCCAGCCGAGCAGCATCAGGTAGTTGCGCATCGCGCCGGCGAGGTAGCCCTCGTCCCGGTACGCCTCCAGGGCGACCTTGTCCCGCCGCTTGGACAGCTTCTGCCGCTTCTCGTTGACCACTACCGGCACGTGCGCCCAGATGGGCGGCTTGACCCCGAGGGCGTCCCAGAGCAGCTGCTGCTTCGGGGTGTTGGGCAGGTGCTCCTCGGCCCGGATCACGTGGGTGATCCCCATGGTCATGTCGTCGACCACGTTGGCGAGCAGGAAGACCGCCGAGCCGTCGGCGCGGGCGATGACGAAGTCCTCGATCAGCTTGTTCTCGAAGGTCGGCTCGCCGCGGATCAGGTCGACCACCACGGTCTCGCCCTCGTCGGGCGTCCGGAAGCGCAGCGCCCGCCCCTCGCCCGGGCCGAGCCCCTTGTCGCGGTGGAAGCCGTCGTAGCCCTGGTACTGCGAGCCGGTACGGGCCTGCACGGCCTCGCGGGTGCAGTCGCAGTAGTACGCCCGGCCGGCGTCGAAGAGCCGCTGGGCGGCGGCCCGGTGCTCGCCGGCGTACGACGACTGGAAGTAGGGGCCCTCGTAGCTGCCCCGCTCGATGCCGATCCAGTCCAGCGCCGACAGGATGCCCTCGGTCCACTCGGGCTTGTTACGGGCCGCGTCGGTGTCCTCGATGCGGAGCACGAACACCCCGCCCTGCTGCTTGGCGTAGATCCAGTTCTGCAGGGCCGAGCGGGCGCCGCCGACGTGGAACATACCGGTCGGGGAAGGGGCGAAGCGTACACGTACCGTCACGTCCCCCAGCCTACGGGCGGCGGCCAGCGGTTTGCCGAGGGGGCCGGTCAGGGCACCGATTTGATCTTCAAAACCAGGACGCTGCCGACCAGGGTGACCACCGCGGTGACCGCGTACAGCGTGGGGTAGCCGCCCAGGTGCACCACGATCGGGGCGGAGATGGCCGGCCCGAGCACCTGCGGCGCGGAGTTGGCGATGTTGATCACGCCGAGGTCCTTGGCCCGGTCGGTGGCGGCCGGCAGCACCTGGGTGATCAGCGCCGCGTCCACCGCCAGGTAGACCCCGTAGCCGGCGCCGAGCAGCAGCGCGGCGGCCACCGCCATCGGCCAGACCGGCGCCACGGCGAGCAGCAGCGCCGCCACCGCCATGATCAGGCCGGACGTGATCACGAAGACCTTGCGGCGGCCGGAGCGGTCCGACAGCCGGCCGGCGACCACGGCGGTGACCATCATGCCGAGGGTGTAGAGCAGGATCAGCACCAGCAGGCCGCCCTCGGGGTCGGCCACCCGCACCCCGTCGGTGAGGAAGTACAGCAGGTAGAGGGTGCCCAGCGCGTTGCCGGTCTGGACCAGGAACCGGGTGAACCAGGCCCAGGCGAAGTCGGGGTGCCGGCGCGGGCTGATCCACATCGAGGCGAGCAGCCCGCGCAGCCGCAGCGCCGACCGGTGCTCCCGGGGCAGCGGGTCGTCGGCGGTGAGCAGCGCGAACGGCAGCGACAGCAGCAGCATCGCCACCGCGATGGCGGCGTACCCGGCGGCGTTGCCGGTGACCAGCGCGGTGACCAGCACCGCGCCGACCACCAGGCCGAGCGCCTGCGGGATGCCCACCCAGCCGGAGACGCCGCCGCGCTGGGCGACCGGGACGCGGTCCGGGATGGCGGCGGTCAGGCTGGCCAGCATCGCGTTGAAGCAGACCTGCGCGGCCACCCAGCCGACCGCCACCCCGGCGATGGTGTCCTGCCGGGCCAGCAGCACCAGGGCCAGCCCGCCGAGCACCGCGCCGGAGGCGGTCCAGACGTGCCGCCGGCCGAGGTGCCGGTTGGCCAGCCGGATCACCGTACGGTCCGACAGCGCGCCGGCGAGCGGGTTCGCCAACACCGCGGCGAGCGCGCCCAGCCCGGTGACGACCGCGAGCATCGCCTCCTTGTCGCCCGGGGCGATCCGCTCGATCTGCTGCGGCAGCAGCACCTGGATCGGGGTGAAGAAGGCCATCCAGACGCCCAGGTTGGCTGCGAAGATCAGCGCGATCCAGCTCCGCCGGACCGGCACGGTCGGTTCGGCGAGCGCCGCCGGCAGCGAGGCCGGCGTCGGGTTCATCGTGGTCATCCCCGGATCACGTCCCGCAACCACGCGTACGACGACTTCGGGGTCCGACGCTGGGTCGCGTAGTCGACGTGCACCAGACCGAACCGCTTGGTGAACCCCTCGGCCCACTCCCAGTTGTCGAGCAGCGACCAGACGAAGTACCCGGTCACGTCGACGCCCTCGTCGATCGCCGCCCGCACCGCGCGCAGGTGCCCGTCCAGGTACGCGATCCGCTCCGGGTCGGCCACCCGGCCGTCCGCGTCCTGGGTGTCGTCGTACGCGCACCCGCTCTCGGTGACCTGGATCGGCGGCAGCGCGTCGCCGTACCGGTCGCGGAGCCCGACCAGCAGTTCACGCAGCCCGTCGGGGACCACCGGCCAGTCGAAGGCGGTCCGCGGGTAGCCGCCGAGGGGAACGATCTCGAACGGCAGCGGCGAGCCCTCCTCCGCCGCCCGGATCCCGGTCGGGTTGTAGTAGTTCACCCCCAGCACGTCCAGCGGGGCGGCGATCACGTCGAGGTCCCCGTCGCGGACCACGCCCGGGTCGAGGCCCGGCTCCTCGGGGTAGCCGAGCCCGAGCAGCGGGTCGGTGAGGAGCCGGTTGTGCAGCGCGTCGTACGCCGCCCCGGCGGCCCGGTCGGCATCGGTGTCGCCGGCCAGGCGCACCGGGGAGTAGTTGTTCGCGATCGCGACCGGGCTGGTGCTGCGCGCTCGCAGCGCCGATACCGCGAGCCCGTGGCCGAGCAGCTGGTGGTGGGCGACCGGGAAGGCGTCGAAGAGCAGCATCCGGCCGGGGGCGTGCACGCCCATGCCGTGCCCGAGGCTCATGTGGATGAACGGCTCGTTGAGCGTGATCCACAGCTTCACCCGGTCGCCGAGGCGGGCGGCGACCAGGTCGGCGTACTCGGCGAAGCGGTGGGCGGTGTCCCGGTTCAGCCAGCCACCGGTGTCCTCCAGGGCCTGCGGCAGATCCCAGTGGAACAGGGTGGCGACCGGGTCGACGCCGTGGCCGAGCAGCTCGTCCACCAGCCGGTCGTAGAAGTCCAGCCCGGCGGGGTTCGCCGCCCCGGCGCCGGTGGGCTGCACCCGGGGCCAGGCGATCGAGAACCGGTACGCGGACACCCCGAGCCCGGCCAGCAGCGCGACGTCCTCGGCGTACCGGTGGTAGTGGTCGCAGGCCACGTCGCCGGTGCTGCCGTCGGCGATGCGGCCGGGGGAGTGGGCAAAGGTGTCCCAGATGGACGGTCCCCGGCCGTCGGCCGTCGCCGCGCCCTCGATCTGGTACGCGGCGGTGGACACTCCCCACCGGAATCCGGCGGGGAAGTCCGGCATCGGCGCGGTCGTCATTCGCCCTCCCGGAAATGTGAAGCGTGTTCGGGACTCTAGGGCGCGGGCCGCCGATGCGCCATAGGCGGTCAACGGCCGGCGGGGCAAGGGTTTTCGGCGTGTCTTTTCCGAACGCGTCCGGGTAAGTCCGATTAGCGCATACAGTGCCGAATATCGCGGATGTGTTTTAAGTGGGGGAAAGACAGAAAATGATCCTCGTGGAGCGCAGTGCGCACGTGATGGCGCCGGTGGAAGCGGTCTGGGACGTCGTCCAGCGGGCCGACCAGTTGCCGGCCTGGCTGGCGGGGGTCCGCGCGGCCGAGGTCCTCTCCGGGGAGGGCTTCGGGCGGCGGCAACTGGTGCAGGCCGGGCGCGGCTCGGCGCACGAGGCCGAGGTGATCGCCTACCAGGAGCCCACCCTGATCGGCTGGCGCGAGCGGGCCAAGGGTGCCGGCGCCCGGGCCGAGGCGCGTACCGAGATCTACGTACAGCTGACTCCGGACGAGGAGGAGGGCGGGACCATCGTGCGGCTCATCGTCGTCCGGTGGCCCGCGGGGCCGGTCAAGGCCGCCCTGCTCCGGCTCGGCCTCCGTCGGGTCGGCGCCGACCTGGAGGACTCGCTGGCCCGGCTGACCGACCTGGCCGCCGTCGGTTGACCGGCCCGTCCCGGCGTCGCCCGCGATGGTGATGGTCCGGCGTCCCCGCCAGGGACGCCGGACCATCGTCACCTCCGCCACCCCGACCGCCTGACCGGCCCCGCTCGAGCCCTTCGTGGCGGAGCTGACCGTCGCCGATGAACGGGCGAGGGCCCGGCGGGGATATCCGCCGGGCCCTCGTCAGGGATGGGTCAGCTGTCGCCGCCGGTCTCGCCGACCGGGGCGGCGTTGACGTCGTCCAGCGCGTACTTCTTGGCGGCCTCGGCCGGCACGTTCGCCGGCACCGCGCCGCGCAGCGCGAGCTGGCGCAGCGTCGCGACCGTCACCGACTCGGCGTCGACGTGGAAGTGCCGGCGCAGCGCGTGCCGGGTGTCCGACATGCCGAAGCCGTCCGTGCCCAGCGAGGTGTAGTCGCCCGGTACCCAGCGGGAGATCAGGTCCGGCACCGCGCGCATCCAGTCGCTGACCGCGACCTTCGGCCCGTCGGCGTCGGCCAGCTTCTGCTGGATGTACGGCACCCGCTGCTCGCCGCCCGGGTTGAGCAGGTTGTGCTCCTCGCACTCCACCGCGTCCCGGCGCAGCTCCGTCCAGGAGGTCACCGACCAGACGTCGGCGGCCACCCCCCAGTCCTCGGCGAGGACCTGCTGCGCCTTCAGCGCCCACTGCATGCCGGTGCCGGAGGCCAGGATGTTCGCCTTCGGCGCGTCCCCGTCCACCTTCGGGGCGGGGGAGTAGCGGTAGATGCCCTTGAGGATGCCCTCGACGTCCACGCCCTGCGGCTCGGCCGGCTGGTAGATCGGCTCGTTGTAGACCGTCAGGTAGTAGAAGACGTTCTCCTGCGCCTCGCCGTACATCCGGTGCAGGCCGTTCTCCATGATGTGCGCGATCTCGAACGCGAACGCCGGGTCGTACGCGACCACCGCCGGGTTGGTGGCGGCGAGCAGCAGCGAGTGGCCGTCCTCGTGCTGGAGGCCCTCACCGTTGAGCGTGGTCCGGCCGGCGGTGGCGCCGAGCAGGAAGCCCCGCGCCATCTGGTCCGCCGCCGCCCAGAGCCCGTCGCCGGTCCGCTGGAACCCAAACATCGAGTAGAAGATGTACATCGGGATCATCGGCTCGCCGTGCGTGGCGTACGAGGTGCCCGCCGCGGTGAACGAGGCGACCGAGCCGGCCTCGTTGATCCCCTCGTGCAGGATCTGCCCGTTGGTGGCCTCCTTGTACGACAGGAACAGCTCCCGGTCGACGGAGGTGTACCGCTGGCCGTGCAGCGAATAGATCTTCGCCGTCGGGAAGAGCGAGTCCATGCCGAAGGTGCGGGCCTCGTCCGGGATGATCGGCACCCAGCGCTTGCCGAACTCCTTGTCCTTCATCACGTCCTTGAGCAGGCGGACGAAGGCCATCGTGGTGGCCACCTTCTGCTTGCCCGAGCCGCGCTTGACGTCGGAGAACCGCTCGGGGCCGGGGATCTGCAGCCGCTTGCCGGTGGTCCGCCGGGACGGCAGGTACCCGCCGAGCTGCTGGCGCCGCTCCTTGAGGTACTGGATCTCGTCGGACTTCTCACCCGGGTTGTAGTACGGCGGCAGGTAGGGGTTCTCCTCCAGCTGCTTGTCTGGGATGTCCAGGTAGAGCCGGTCGCGGAAGAGCTTCAGGTCCTCCAGCGTCAGCTTCTTCATCTGGTGGGTCGCGTTGCGGGCCTCGAAGTGCGAGCCGAGCGTCCAGCCCTTGATCGTCTTGGCCAGGATCACCGTCGGCTGACCGGTGTGCTCCATCGCCGCCTTGTAGGCCGCGTAGAGCTTGCGGTAGTCGTGCCCGCCGCGCTTGAGGTTCCAGATCTCGTCGTCGCTCAGGTGCTCGACCATCTTGCGGGTCCGCGGGTCACGGCCGAAGAAGTGCTCCCGGACGTACGCCCCGGACTCCGCCTTGTAGGTCTGGTAGTCACCGTCGGGGGTGGTGTTCATCAGGTTGACCAGGGCACCGTCGGTGTCCGCCGCGAGCAGCGGGTCCCACTCCCGACCCCAGACCACCTTGATCACGTTCCAGCCGGCGCCCCGGAAGAAGGCCTCCAGCTCCTGCATCACCTTGCCGTTGCCGCGGACCGGCCCGTCCAGGCGCTGCAGGTTGCAGTTGATCACGAAGGTGAGGTTGTCCAGCTCCTCGCGGGCGGCCACCCCGATCGCGCCCAGCGACTCGACCTCGTCCATCTCGCCGTCGCCGAGGAACGCCCAGACGTGCTGCTGGCTGGTGTCCTTGATGCCCCGGTGCTGCAGGTACCGGTTGAACCGGGCCTGGTAGATCGCGTTGATCGGGCCGAGGCCCATCGAGACGGTGGGGAACTCCCAGAAGTCCGGCATCAGCCGCGGGTGCGGGTACGAGGGCAGCGCGCCGCCGGGGTGCGACAGCTCCTGGCGGAAGCCGTCGAGCTGGTCCTCGCTCAGCCGGCCCTCCATGTACGCCCGGGCGTACATGCCGGGGGAGGCGTGCCCCTGGTAGAAGATGTGGTCGCCGCCGCCCGGGTGGTCCTTGCCCCGGAAGAAGTGGTTGAAGCCCACCTCGTAGAGCGACGCGGAGCTGGCGAAGGTGGAGATGTGGCCGCCGACGCCGATCTCGGGCCGCTGCGCGCGGTGCACCAGCATGGCGGCGTTCCACCGGATGTACGCCCGGATCCGCCGCTCGACGTGCTCGTCACCCGGGAACCAGGGCTCGCGCTCCGGGGGGATCGAGTTGATGTAGTCGGTGGTGGTCAGGGACGGTACCCCGACCTGGCGCTCGCGCGCCCGCTCCAGCAGGCGCAGCATGACGTACCGGGCGCGTTTGGTTCCGCGCTCGTCGATGACACCGTCCAGTGACTCGACCCATTCGCCGGTCTCTTCAGGGTCGATGTCCGGAAGCTGGCTCGGCAGACCAGCGGTGATCACCGGGCGCTTGCGTTCCGTAGCCACAGGCGTTCCCTCGGGTGTGTGTGGGATAGGTCTCTAGCGCCATCCTGCCCCCTCGTGGCGCTCGTCGTCACGTCTCCCTCCCCCAGACGCGACGCTGAACACAGGTACCCACCAGTAACTTTGCGCGATCACGGGCTGCGCTGGGCCGGGGACCGCTCGCCACCGTGGTGGCGACCACTGCGGTGGTGGCGGGGGACTGTGGCGGTGGTGGCGGCGGCAACGGGGTCGCTGCGGCAGAATGCGACGTGTGCGCAGTGAGGTGATCACCGTCCAGACCGGGTCCCGGCCGACCGTCCGGGACATCACCGCCGAGGCCGAACGGTTCGTCTCCGGGCAGGGCGACGGCCTGCTGCACGTCTTCGTGCCGCACGCCACCGCCGGGCTGGCGATCATCGAGACCGGCTCCGGCTCCGACGACGACCTGCTGCGGGCGATCGACGACCTGCTCCCCACCGACGACCGCTGGCGGCACCGGCACGGCTCACCCGGACACGGCCGGGACCACGTGCTGCCCGCCTTCGTCCCGCCGTACGCGACCCTGCCGGTGCTCGACGGGCGGCTGGCGCTCGGCACCTGGCAGTCGATCTGTCTCGTCGACACCAACGGCGACAACCCCAGCCGCAAGGTCCGCTTGTCCTTCCTGCCGGGCTGACCAGCGGCGGTTCAGCGCAACAGGCGGCGGAGCTGGCCGGGGGTGTCGCCCAGGTGGGCGCGGACCGTCCGGGTCAGGTGCGCCTGGTCGGCGAAGCCCAGCTCGGTGGCGAGCCCGGCCAGGCTTTCCGCCCCCTCCTCCAGCCGGTCCAGCAGCCGCCCGACCCGCAGCCGGTTGCGGTACCGGGTCAACGGCACCCCGACCCGCGCCTGGAACTCGCGGCTGAGCCGGTACGGCGACACCCCGAGCGCCCGGGCCAGCGGGACGAGTCCGGCGGCGGCGGGTTGCCCGTCGTGCAGCGCGGCCCGAGCCCGCTCGACCAGCCGGCGGCTCCGTCCCGCGCCGTCGACCACCGGCCCGGTCGCCGCGGCGACCAGCCGCACCAGCCGTTCGGCGGCGGCGAAGTCCGGATCGTCGCGGGTGGCGGGTCGCAGCAGCAGCCGGTGGGCCAGGTCGACCCGGGCGTCCGCGTGGACGACGGCCGGGACCGGGCGGTCGGCGAACAGCTCCCGCCACAATCGGGCGGAGAGGTGCACGGAGGTGCAGTCGTCACCGCCGGCCGGATGGGCGAACCGCTCCTCCTCACCCGGCACGGTCAGGTAGGCCACCGTCGGGTCGATGAACTCGGCCCCGCCCCGCCCGGCGCGCCGGAAGCCGCCCCGGCGGGTCAGCACCAGCCCGTGCGCGCCGCTCGGTTCCGGATCGGACCAACCGGTGTGGTCGTCCCGGCAGCGCACCGCGGCGACCCGGAAGTCGGGATGCCGCAGCAGCTCCACCGCACTCCGCATGCCGGCCAGCGTAGGCGGGAGCGGACGACCGCGGCTGATCCGGCGGGCGCAAGAATCGTCAAGACCGCCGGCCGGACCGCCCGGCAGGCTGGCGGCCATGACCGAGTCGACCACCGACCGGCGCGCCGCGCTGCTGGTCGTCCTGCTGACCGGGCAGGCGATGGCCTCCATGGACACCTCGATCGCAGCGGTGGCCGCCCCGGCGATCCGCGCCGACCTGGCCGGACCGCCCGCCGTGCAGCAGCTCGTGCTCGCCGGTTACACCCTCACCTTCGCGGTGCTGGTGGTGACCGGCGCGCGGCTCGGCGCCCGGCACGGGTACGGCCGGGTCTTCCTGCTCGGTTTGGCCGGTTTCAGCCTCGCCTCGCTGGCCTGCGGGTTGGCGCCGGGTCCGGTCGCGCTGGTGCTCGCCCGGGTCGGGCAGGGCGCCGCCGCGGCGCTGATGGTGCCGCAGGTGCTGTCGCTGATCCAGTCCTGCTTCACCGGGGCGGCGCGGGCCCGCGCGATCGGGGCGTACTCGATGGTGCTGGCGCTCGGCGTGGCCGCCGGTCAGGTCGCCGGTGGGCTGCTGGTCACCCTCGACCTCGGCGGGCTGACCTGGCGGACGGCGTTCCTGGTCAACGTGCCGGTCGGGGCGCTGCTGCTGCTGCTCGGACGGCGGGTGCTCGCCGCGCTGCCCGGCGCGCCCCCGCGCCGCGAGGGCCTGGACCTGCCGGGGGTGCTGCTGCTCTCCGCGGCGATGCTGATCCTGGTGCTGCCCCTGGTGCTCGGCCGCGACCTGGGCTGGCCCGGCTGGACGATGCCCGCCGCGGTCGCCGCCGGCGCCGTCGGGCTCCGGCTCTTCCTCGGGTACGAGGGGCGGCGGGCCCGGCGCGGCGCAGATCCACTGCTGGACGTGGCGGTGCTGCGGCACCCCGGCGTGCCGGCCGGCCTGCTCGCCTGCTGCGTGGTGATGGGCTGCTACGCCGGCTTCCTCTTCGTGCTCACCCTGCGCCTGCAGGACGGGCTGCGGTTCACCGCGCTGGCGGCGGGACTGGCCTTCCTCCCGTACGCCTCGGGTTTCGCGCTCTGCGGCCTGACGGTGCCGCGACTGCCGGACCGGGTCCGGGGGGTGCTGCCGGTCGTCGGCCCGGTGGTGCTCGCGGCGGTGGTGGTCGGGCTGGCCTGGCTGTCCCGCGCCGGCTGGCCGTGGCTGCTCGGCAGCGCACTGCTGCTGGCCGGCGGCGCGGCGCACGCGGCGTCGTTCAGCCCGCTGGTCAGCCGGTTGGCCGGCGTCGTGCCGGTGACCTCGGCCGCCGCCCTCTCCGCGCTGGTCTCCACCGGCACCCTGCTCGCCGCGGTCCTGGGCGTGACGGTGATCGGCGGCCTGCACCTGGCACTCACCGCCGCCGCGCACCCGCCGCTGGTGGTGGCCCTGCCCCCGGCCGCTCTCACCGCGGCCCTCCTTCTGCTCGGTGCCCTCGCCGCCCACCGCGCCACCCACCCCGCCCGGCCCGGCCCACCCCCGCCCGGCCCGGTCGATCGGGACATGTCGTCGGCGGCCCCGGCGGGTCGGCGCGATGACTTGGCGGTGCGAAGGCCCGACGCATTTGCGTGAGCTGCTCAACAGTAGAGCCAATCAACTATCGGTTTGGGAAGTAGCATGTGAGGCATGGCGCAACCCACCCTCCCCATCGCCGGCCCCGACGCGGGCGACCGCTCCGGCCTGGCCGGGGACGCGGTGCGCCGGATCATGCACATCGCCTCCGCGATCCGGCACTACCAGGACGTGGAGATCTCCGAGCTGGGCCTCACCCCGGCCGTCGCCCGGGCGCTGCACGAGCTGGACCCGGACCGGCCGCTGCCCGCCCGCGACCTCGCCGAGCAGTTGCGCTGCGACCGCTCCAACGTCACCGGGCTGGTCGACAAGCTGGAGCAGGCCGGCCTGGTGGAGCGGCGGGTCGACCCCGCCGACCGGCGGCAGAAGACCCTGGTGGTGACCGACGCCGGCCGGCGGATGCGGGACCGGGTGCACCAGGTGATGTCTGATTCGCGACTGCTCGGTGGGCTCACCACCGACGAGCTGGCCGCCCTTCGTGAGCTGGTCTGGAAGGTCTCCGACGGAGGCTGCCCGGAGCAGTGCGGCGGCGAGTAGGCCAGGGCGGGTGGATCGTGTCCGAGTGGGCGCGGCGCCCCTTCGTCGGTAATGCTGTCCGACGTGACCACCCCGCAAGATCTCGACGACCGGTTCCGGGAGGCCCTGGGCGCGCTCGGCGTCCCCGCCCGGCGGCGTGACCTCGACGAGCCGCTCACCGAGGGCACGCCGCTGACCGCAGCGCAGGCCCTGGCGCTCTTCGACGCCCAGGTCACCAGTCGACTGCTCGACCTCGCCGGACGCTGGTTGCGCGGCTTCGGCGAGGGCTTCTACACCATCGGCTCCGCCGGCCACGAGGGCAACGCGGCCGTGGCCGCCGCCCTGCGACCCACCGACCCGGCCCTGCTGCACTACCGCTCCGGCGCCTTCTACTGCGTCCGCGCCGCCCAGGCCGCCGGCGAGTTCCCGGCCGGTGATCCGGTCCCCACCGGTCCGTCGACGGACCCCGGGCCCGACGACGCCCCGGTCGGCGACGACCGCGCCACCGAGGGCGGGACGGCCGACGGCGATCCGGACGCCGCCGAGACCTCGCCGGCCGAGGACGACCGGGGCGTCGACCGCGCGGCCCCGCCGCCGGACGAGGGCCGGGACGACGACGCCGGTGAGGCCGCCAGCGTGCCCGTCGGCGCCGGGGTGGCCGTCGACGCCACCGGCGCGGCGGTGATCGGCGACCCGCCGGCGGTCGGCGAGGACGCGTACGCCGAGGCGGCGCGGGACGTCCTGCGGGGCATGGTCGCCTCCGTCCGGGAACCGATCGCCGGTGGCCGGCACAAGGTGTTCGGCCGAGCCGACCTCGCCGTCATCCCCACCACCTCCACCATCGCCTCCCACCTGCCCCGGGCGGTGGGAATGGGGCTGGCCCTGGAACGGCTGCGCCGGGCCGGCGGCGGGCGGCGCGCCGGGCTCGCCCCGTCGACCGCGGAGCCGACCGGCGCGCCGTGGCCGCCGGACGCGATCGTGGTCTGCTCGTTCGGCGACGCCTCGGTCAACCACGCCAGCGCGACCGCCGCGTTCAACACCGCCGGCTGGTACGACCACGCCGGCCTGCGCATCCCCGTCCTGTTCGTCTGCGAGGACAACGGCCTCGGCATCAGCGTCCGCTCGCCGCAGGGCTGGGTGGCGGCGGCGCTGCGCGCGAAGCCAGGGATCCGCTACTTCGCCGCCGACGGCGCCGACCCGGTCGAGGCGTACCGGGTGGCGGGGGAGGCGGCGGCCTGGGTGCGCCGGCACCGGCGGCCCGCCGTGCTGCACCTGACCACCGTCCGGCTGATGGGCCACGCCGGGGCGGACGCCGAGACCGCGTACCGCAGCCCGGCGGAGATCGCCGCCGACGCCGAGCGGGACCCGCTGCTGGCCACCGCGCGGCTGCTGGTCGACGGGGGCTTCGCCACCGGCGCGGAGCTGCTGTCCCGGTACGACGAGCGGGGCTGGCAGGTCCGCCGGGTCGCCGAGGAGGTGCTCGACGAGCCGAAGCTCGCCTCACCGGCCGAGGTGGTGGCGGCGTTGGCCCCGCGCCGGCCGGTGCGCATCTCCCGGGCGGTGGCCGACGCGGCGGCGCGGGCGGCCGGACCGAGCGCGGGCGCGCGGGCCGAGGCCTTCGGCGGCAAGCCGCCGGAGCTGGCCGGCCCGCTCACCCTGGCGCAGAGCATCAACGCGGCGCTCGCCGACGGGATGCTCGACCACCCCGGGATGGCCGTGTTCGGCGAGGACGTCGCCGCCAAGGGTGGGGTGTACGGGGTGACGAAGGGGCTGCGGGACAAGTTCGGCGCCGCCCGGGTCTTCGACACCCTCCTCGACGAGACCTCGATTCTCGGGCTGGGCCTGGGGGCCGGGATCGCCGGGATCTTGCCGGTGCCGGAGATCCAGTACCTGGCGTACCTGCACAACGCCGAGGACCAACTGCGCGGCGAGGCGGCGACCATGCAGTTCTTCTCCTCGGGGGCGTTCCGCAACCCGATGGTGGTGCGGGTGGCCGGGCTGGCGTACCAGGAGGGTTTCGGCGGGCACTTCCACAACGACAACTCGGTGGCCGTACTGCGGGACGTGCCCGGCCTGGTGATCGCGGTGCCGGCGCGGCCGGACGACGCCGCGCCGATGCTGCGGACCTGCCTGGCCGCCGCCGCGGTGGACGGCAGCGTCTGCGTGTTCCTGGAGCCGATCGCGCTCTACCACGCCCGGGACCTCTACGACGACGGCGACGGGGAATGGCTGGCCGAGTACGCCGAGCCGGCCGCCTGGGCGGCCGGCCACGTGCCGATCGGCCGCGCCCGGGTGTACGGGGTCGGCTCCGCCGAGGACATCACCATCATCACGTTCGGTAACGGGGTGCGGATGTCGCTGCGGGCGGCGGCCACCCTCGCCGACGAGGGGATCGGCAGCCGGGTCGTGGACCTGCGCTGGCTCGCCCCGCTGCCGATGGCGGACATCATCCGGGAGGCCTCGGCCACCGGCCGGGTGCTGGTCGTCGACGAGACCCGTCGGTCCGGCGGGGTCGGCGAGGGGGTGATCGCCGCGTTGGTCGACGCCGGGTACGTGGGGGCGGCGCGACGGGTGGCGGGAGTTGACTCGTTTGTACCATTAGGTCCGGCGGCGCGTCAGGTTCTGGTCTCCGAGGAAGCCATCACCCAGGGTGCCCGTACGCTGCTGGCACGGTAAATTCCGTTCCACCCGGTGCGCCACTTGCGCGGGGAGCCACAACTGTGTGGACTTGGCCCGACGGCGTCGTACGACGCCGCGGGCAGGATGAGATGAGGAGGCACGCGACAGTGAGCGCGACCGCTGGTCAGGCCGCCGACGGGGTACGCAGCCTGGCGGACCGGTTCGGGATCGAGCCGGGGATGGTCGTCATGGAGATGGGGTACGACGACGACGTCGACCAGGATCTCCGGGACGCCCTGACCGACCGCTGTGGAGACCTGGTCGACGAGGACACCGACGAGGTGGTCGACTCGGTCCTCGTCTGGTACCGCGACGGTGACGGTGACCTCTTCGAGCTCCTCGTCGACGCCCTCGGGCCGCTGGCCGACAACGGGGTGGTGTGGCTCCTGACGCCCAAGGCCGGGCGGAACGGTCACGTCGAGCCCAGCGAGGTCGCGGAGAGCGCGCAGACCGCCGGCCTCCAGCAGACCTCGACGATCAACGCGGGCCGGGACTGGAGCGGCGCGCGCCTGGTGCTGCGCCGCGGATCGAAGGCGAAGAAGTAGCCGACCCACCGCTGCCCGACGGCTACCGCCGCCGGGTGTGGCAGGCTGATCATCTCCAGACTCGACCCCTCAAGGAGCTCGCATGACCATCGAGGTTGGCGCCCAGGCGCCGGACTTCGTGCTCAAGGACCAGAACAACCAGGAGGTCCGGCTCTCCGACTTCCGCGGCAGGCGCACGGTGCTGCTGGTCTTCTACCCGCTCGCCTTCACCGGCATCTGCCAGGGCGAGCTCTGCGAGGTGCGGGACAACCTCAACGAGTACGTCAACGACGACGTCCAGGTGCTCACGGTCAGCGTCGACTCCGTCTACGCCCACAAGATCTGGGCCGACCGGGAGGGCTACCAGTTCCCGCTGCTGGCCGACTTCTGGCCGCACGGCGCGGTGGCCCAGGCGTACGGCGTCTTCAACGACGTCGCGGGTATCGCCAACCGGGGCACCTTCGTGATCGACAAGGCCGGCGTGGTCCGGTTCGCCGAGATGAACATGCCGGGCGAGGCGCGGGACCAGGAGGGCTGGCGCAAGGCGCTCGCCGAGACCGCCGCCGCCTGATCCCGGAACCGGGCATACCGTTCGACCGGGCCGGTGACCGGCAGGTAAGCTTGCCAGCCACCGGCCCGCCGTACGGGGCGTTCCGGGCGCGTAGCTCAGCGGGAGAGCACTCGCCTTACAAGCGAGGGGTCGCAGGTTCGAAACCTGCCGCGCCCACCCATCACCACCAGCAGAAACCGCCCCGAGAAGATCGGCTCCCGGGGCGGTGACAGCAACCGAGGCGGTCCGGGGCAGCCGAGGTCAACTGGTCGCGCGACATCCCCCGAGCTACGCCGCCGTTGACCGCGACGCCGGCAGTGTCTCTTGATCCGCTGGTTCCCTGTGCGAGGCACGGCTCGGAGAGATGTAACCCCGGTACTCAGACGATGCCTCGTCTGATCGGCGGGTACCTACGTCCCGCCTTTGCCTCGCAGGCGTCCATCATTCGCACTCCAAGCCGCGCCGCAACAAGGACGGGCTCAACCCTCGGCCCGCAGATCGGTCAATAGCGCTGTGACCCTGTTCTCGATGTCGTCTCCGACTTGGCGGACGACGTCGTCTTGGCGGACGACGTCGAGGGACATCAGTGGCGCGTCGTGGCATCGGGTACCACCTTCGGCGACACGCCGCGACCGCTCACCACCTGCGACGTCATCACCGCTGCAGATGCGAGCGTAGGATCCCGGCGATGAGGATCGCGGTTTCGCGCAGGCCCGGCGCCAGACGCGCCGTCACCCCGCTCGAGCTGTTCTTTGACCTCGTCTACGTGTTCGCGGTCGGGCAAATTTCACACCACCTACTCCAGCACGTCGACCTGCAGACCGCCGCCGAGACCGTGATCATGGGGCTCGCAGTAGCCTATGCGTGGTACATGACCGCGTGGGGCGCGAACTGGCTCGACCCAGACCGGCTGCCGGTGAAGTTGCTCCTCATCGCGCTGATGTTCGCCAGCCTGCTCATGTCCGCCGCGATAGAGGACGCATTCGATGGACGAGCATGGCTCTTCGTCACCGGCTACCTAATCCTGCAGATCGGACGCTCGGCATTCCTGATCGTGGCCCTGCGAGGCCGGGCACTCGGCGGGCACTTCATCAACGTACTGGTCTGGGAGCTGCTCATCGGCGTCCTTTGGGTGGCCGGAGCGATCGCCGGCAGCCACGCGCGCCTTGTGCTCTGGGGCCTTGCCGTGGTGGCCAGCCACGGGGGCGCGTGGGCCCTGCACTGGGTACCGGGCCGTGGACGGGCCATCGACCTATCCCACAGCGAGATCGCCGGTGAGCACCTGATAGAACGCTTCCGACTGTTCTTCATCATCGCGCTCGGCGAGACAGTGCTGACGATGGGCGTGGCATTCGCAGACGAGCCGTTCGAGCTCGACCGCCTGCTCGCTCTGGCGATCGGCTTCACCGGGACCGTCGCCCTATGGTGGTGCTACTTCCAACGCGTCGAGAGGATCGGTGTCCAGGCGGCGGAGACCGCCGAGGACGCCGGAGCCGTCGGCTGGCAGGGCACATGGACCCTCACGCTCACCGTGCTAGCGCTGGTCGGAATTGCCGTCGCCGACGAGCTCGCCATCGCCCATCCTGGCAGCGACACGACGGCCAGCTTCATGATTATTACATTCGGGGGATCGGCACTCTTCCTGCTGGCCCAGTTCTTCTTCCTCCGTGACGCACTCGGGCGAGGCCCACGGTCCCGGCTGCACGGGATCGGAGCACTAGGGATCCTCGCCCTTGCCACCGCGCCGCTGACATTGATTGCCGCGACCGCTGCTTCGACCGCAGTACTCGTCACGATCGCCATCGCCGACTCCATCCGGAACCCCGCCTTGGCGCCCAGCCCGCGGAAATAGCGCCACGAGGAGTGGCCGCCGCCACAGTAGGTACGGGCCCTGTTCGGCAGCCGCGACAGCACCGTGACCGAGGTCCACCCCGGCCACACCCTGTGCACCCCGCCCGGTGAGGAGCACTGGCACGCAGCCGCCCCCGACTGCTTCATGGAGTACATCGCGATCCTCGAGAACGGCGCCGACCCGGCCACCACCACCGTCTGGCTCGAGCACATCACCGACGAGGAATACAACGGCCCCCGACGGTCGCGCCAATGAAGGCAGCGAGCAGGCAGCGAGAGCATCGTCAAGGGCCGACAACGTCTGGCACGAGCAAGCGTGGCGGCCGTGTTCGGCAGCACGGGACAGCAACGGATGACACCTGATGGCGCTCCGCACCCGCGTTCACACCGAAGAAGTCACTGGCGATGTTCCAAACAGCCATCGCCATCGAAGTGCTTGAAGCAGAGGTTTCGGGCCAGCTCGTTGATCGCGCGCTGAAGCGGCGTCTGATGCTCGTCTTCGGGTAGGAAGGTCAACCAACCTTCGTCGAACGCGGCGTCAACAACCGCATTGGCATGTCGCTCGATGCGTCGCGCGTACTCGGCGTCGTAGTCCGGTTTGGGGGACATACGACTCCTCGGGGAGGGACCAATGTAGCTGTCGAGCGTCGTGCCCGATCCGTGCCCGATACAGCGGCCAACACGGGGACGCAGAGGCACACGACCTGGCAGGTGATCAACGCTCGGTAGTGACATCCAGATGATGTGACTACCCGCCGTGCAGATCAACACGATTCCCAAGCTGTCAGTCGACGTGCAGGATGGTCGCGTGGATGCCTGGCAGTCGATCGATGACCTCATCGTGCAACGGCGGATCCTGCCAGCGATGCAGGCCATCCGCGAGGCAGAGGGGTGCAGCCTGCACCGGGCAATCGACGTCTTTGCGGAGCGGTATGAACTCCTGCGACGGACCCGGCCAGATGACTTCACAGTCTCCAGTGAAGAGTACGGGCGCGGCGTCTACACCTGAGAGTCATGCGAGTGGGTGACTAGCTGGGTGACGACTGGGATGCACGCGGGCGGACGAGCACGGACGCCGGGGGGCCGTTGCAGCAGCTAACTGGGTATATGGCAACAGGTCAAGACACCGTGTTGGTTGCCCGGGGGGCTGCCCAGAGCGTCTCGCTCGGTCGAGAACGTGTTGGTACATGCCGCACACGGTAGAGACTGCCCACACTCGCCACGCGCCGGACATGACACGCCGTCAACGACCACGGGCCCGAGTACCCGGCCGGACAGCCTCGCGGCCCTGCCGGGCGGTCCAGCAGGCCGACCGCGGCCTGACAGCACGCGCGCTACGACTGGCGACGACGAGCACGAGCAAGGACGGGCGGCCGTGGACGCTCGCGGACCGTTTGGCCCGCTCGACCCAGACGCCCACGCAGCTCAGCCGCCGCTGACGTGCCGCACTCGTCGAGGTGGTCGGCGGTTCGTTGCTCACCGCGGTCGCGAAGGTGCTACTCGATTCCGGCCAGCCGAAGAGCATTCTCGAGCTGACGGAGCTTCGCGGTCGATAGAGCCCCCGCCCGCTCGATCAAGTATTCCCGCGTCAGGGTGACCAGCCACGTGCAAAAGACGCGGCCGCCGTGAGGAAGCGCGACGCGCACAACGCCTTCGTGCGGAAGCCCTTCGCGAGTTCCGATCTCCACTTCCACGCCCACACCACCGATGTCGGTGCCCGCGGAGGCAATGATCTGCTGCATCGCTCGGGGATCAGACGCCGCTTCTCCCGACAAGACCACGAACCCGCTTTTCTCATCGGTGGTTGCGGGGGCGACGATCTGCATCGCCCGGAACCCCTCGGGCGCCTGTTCTCCCGACAAGAGCACAACGGGGCGCTTCTCGTCGATGAGCGCCCACCACACCTCGCCGCGCTCCACTCGTCCTCCCAACGCAGGGCGGCCAGCGAACGCTAATGCGCCACGCAAGGCCGCCTGATCCCGCTGACGGTATCCCCGTCCTTCGGGCGCAGGCGCGAAACCTGCCGTGCCCACCCTGCACCACCAACATGGGAGTGCTCCAGCGGGATCCGCGGTCAGCGCACCCGGTCGAGGAAGTCCCGGGAGCGCTGCGCCACCAGGGCCGTCGCCGTCGCGTCGTACGACGGCAGCGAGCTGTCGGTGAACAGGTGCCGGTCGCCCGGGTAGACGAACAGCTCGGCCAGGTCGGACCCGACGATCCCAACCAGCTCGCGGGCGGCGTCGATGTCGCCCTCCAGCGCGAAGAACGGGTCCTTGTCCATGCCGTGGATCTGTACCGGGACCCCGTCGGGCCACGGCCCGAGGGCCCACTCGTCGGTGACGGGGAGGCAGGACTCGTAGAGCAGGGCGCCGCGGGCGCCGGGCCGGGTCTGGGCGAGCCGCTGCGCCGTGGCGGCTCCCCAGGAGAAGCCGGCATACACCAGGCCCTCCGGCAGGTCGGCCACCGCCCGGTCGGCGCGCTCGTCGAGCACCTGGTCCCCGATCCGCTTCGTGAGCGCGATGCCGTCGTCGATCGCCGCCGGTCGCTCCCCGTCGAACAGGTCCGGCGTGTGCACGGTGTGCCCGCCGGCGCGCAAGCGTTCGGCGAAGGCGCGCACCCCGTCGGTGAGTCCCTGGAGGTGGTGGAACAGAACGACGTGGGCCATCTCTACACTCCTGTCATCGGACGACAGTGATCGAATGATCCAGAATTTTAGAACGGTCGAGATATGTCGGTCAATGACCAGGTCCCGGACTACGACCTCGACGAGATGGTCGTGGTCACCGCGCCCGAGCAGCTGCGTGCGCTGGCCGACCCGCTGCGCGGCACCCTCCTGGAGCTGCTCCTCGAGCGGGCCGCCACGGTGAGCGAGATGGCCCAGGCGGTCGACCGTCCCAAGAGCAGCGTCGCGTACCACGTGAACCTGCTCGTCAACGCCGGCCTGCTGCGTGTGGTGCGCACACGCCGCGTGCGAGCGATCGAGGAGCGGTACTACGGCCGGGTCGCCCGCACGCTCTACATCGGGGTGCTGAACCGCCCCGAGGACAAGCAGGTGGTGGCCGCCATCAACGGGCTCTCGGAGGCGGCCGCCGAGTCCGCTGCCGCCCACGCGGCCGACGAGCTACGGTGCACGCTCGTCCACGCCCGCATCCCGGTCGAAGAGGTGCGGAACTTCTGGGCGGAGGTCCAGGAGCTCGCCCGCCGCTTCGCCCAGATCCCCCGGTCCGGCGATCAGGTCTACGGCTTCGTCGCCGGCCTCTACCCCACGAACGTGCCGACCCTCCCGGACGCCGAGCGCTCCCCGACCGACTGACGCGCCCCCTACCGACACTTGCGGGCGGTGGCGCCGGTGCCATTGCCCACGAGTCGGCGAGGAAGGCCACGTGTCCGCGCGAGTCGCGGTCAGGTGAAGCGTCATCGGCGGGGCAGCGCGAGATCCATGTCGAGCCAGTCGGCCAGATCCCTGATCTCGCACTCCACCGCGGCGGACATGGCCCCGTCGAAGGCCACATCCTCGTGGACCGCGTCGACCCGGAGCACCCCGGCCTTCCGGTCGGCGGTGGCGTCGAGCTTGCCGACCAGTCGATCGCCGTACAGGATCGGCAGCGCGAAATATCCGGACCGGCGCTTGCTCGCGGGCTTGTACATCTCCAGTTGGTAGTCGAACTCGAAGAGCTCGGTGGTGCGCCTGCGGTCCTGTATCAGCCGGTCGAACGGGGACAGCAACGCCGCGCGGCCCGCGAACGGCTGGGCCAGGTGGGCGGGGTCGACCCGCCACTGGCCGGGGACGCCCTCGACGACGGCCGGCTCTCCGGCGTCACCCACGTCCAGCGGCTCGACCGGGCACTCCGGTCCCCGGGCGCGCGCGATGCCCAGCGCGTGCAGCCGTCGTTGGTCGCGGACGCGGCGCGCCTCGTCGGAGGGGACCACCGGGTCGTCGGGGTAGACCCGGGTCGCCAGGTCCCACAGCCGGTCGCGGGCCCTGCGCCCGGCGATCGCGACCTCGCCCCGCCGCACCATGAACTCCAGCAGTTGGGTGACGTTGCGGTTGTTGGTCCACCCGGTCGACTTCCACGGCACCGTGCAGGTGTCCGGGAGCTCGCGCGAGGGCAGGGGCCCCATGGCGCCGAGCCGATCGAGGATGTCGCGCCGACACGCGTCGTTGGCCCGTACCCAATCCCGGTTGGCCTCCTGCCAGTCGCGCAGCTCTCCGCGACCGGGCCACCCGGCCATCTCCGCGCGGTACAGGGCGAGGTCTTCGCTCGGCCGGATCATCGCCCGAAGTTCGAGCAGGGCGCGGTCCGCGAGGGCGGCCGTCAACTGCGCCGGCGAGTACGACGAGCCGAGGCGACTCCACGCCACGAGATCGGCACTCGGCGCGATGGCGCCGGTCGGGTCGATCTGGAGCAGCGTCAGGTGGCGCACCACGTCGAGCAGGCCGGTCGGCCGCGGGCTGTCCAGCAGTTGCGCCCGCACGGCGATGCGGCGGGCGTCGAGGCGCGACAGCTCGTGGACGGCCACGAGCCGAGGCTAGACGACGGGTCCGACCGGGAGCCACCGCTGCGGTCGGAGTGCCCGGGACGGCAGCGGTGACCGTCAGGCCGCAGTGAGCGGCAGGGTGTAGCGAACGCCGGGGCGACCGTCGACGACGAGGTCCGACGCCGCCGTGAATCCGGCCCGTCGGAGCACCGCCATCGACGCCGGGTTGTCCCGGGTCGTGACCGCGGTCAGCGTGACGAGGCCGTACGCCGTGGTGGCGAGCCGGCACACCTCGCGTACCGCCGCCGTGGCGACCCCCCGGCCGCAGGCGCGCTCCCCGATCCGGTAACCCGGCTCCGCCGAGCCGTCCGCGACGTCCACCAGATTGACCCGGCCGATCAGCTCGCCCCGATGATCAAGGACGACGTGGAAGTGGATCAGGCCGGCGTCCTGTTCGGCCGCTCCAACCTGATCACCCGGACAGCGTACGGATGGCCGGGCGGCAAGGAACCGCGGCCGCGGACCGACCGGCCCGGCGGGTCAGGGCGCGGTCGGTTCACACTCCGCGGCGAACGTGTCGAAGGCGACGGTGACGGTGCCGTCGGCGTTGATCGTGCTGTGGTTCGTGATCCGGATCGACGCGTCGTTGCCCGGTCCCGGGCCGACGATCTGGAACACCAGTTGCTGGGTCGACGTGATCGGCAGTGACCCGGATCCCTGGTTGTAGACGAAGAGGTTGACCCGGGTGCTGACGTACCGGTCCCCGGTCGTCTCGCCGGTGCCGTGCACGCTCGACTGGGTCTCGACGAGGTGGACGTGGAAGCCCCCGGTCTCGTCGACGGTCACGTGGTACAGCTCGGAGATCGTGCCGTCGAGGTCGACGACCTCGCCCAGGCCGCCGTTGGCGCAGGGCAGGAAGAGGGACAGCTCCAGCGGGGCCCGGAGGATCCGGGTGGTGGTCTCCGCGGCGTACGCCGGCGCCGGCCCGGCCACCAGGACCAGCGACGGTGCCAGCAACGCTGCCGCCGAGGCGAGCCGGACCGGACCGGTGGCTCTGATCTTGTTCATGGCGATCGTCCTTCCGCGGACGTCCCGGCCGTGACCGACCGGGGATCACCCCGGAATCTGCTCGCGGTGGGTAAGAGTGTCAATACCGTACGCGTGTCGCGCCGGGATAATCCGGTTGTCGCCGCTGGCGTCCGTCGATTGGCTGGTGCCATGGCCGACGTCGACTCCTACTTCATCTGCGCCACGCCCCGCACCGGCAGCTCGCTGCTCTGCGGCCTGCTCGCCTCGACCGGGGTCGCCGGGCGGCCGGAGGCGTACTTCCGGGTGCCCGACGAGCCGGCCTGGGCCGGCCGCTGGGGACTGGACCCCACCGCCTTCGACTACGGCGACTTCGTGGCCGCGGCGCTGGCCGCCGGGCGGACGGGCAACGGGGTCTTCGGGGCGAAGCTGATGTGGGGAACGCTGGACCGGGTGGTGGACGGGCTGGCCACGGTCCACCCGGAGCTGGCCGGCGCGGACGACGTGCTGCTGCGGCGGGCCTTCGGGCGGACCGCCTTCGTGCACCTGCGGCGCGACGACGTGCTCGCCCAGGCGGTGTCCTGGCTGCGCGCGGAGCAGACCAACCTCTGGTACGTCGGCTGCCCGGACGCGAACGGCGCGGAACCCCGGTACGACCACGACGGGATCGACGACCTGGTCCGGACCATCGACGCGCACCAGGCGGCGTGGGAGGAGTGGTTCGCCGCGTACCAGGTGACGCCCCACCGGGTGCGCTACGAGGAGCTGGCCGCCGACCCGGCCGGGGTGACCCGGAAGGTGCTCGGCTTCCTCGGGCTCGAGCTGCCCGCCGGCGCGACGATCCGCCCCCGGCACCGGCGCCAGGCCGACGCGCTCAACCGGGAGTGGATCGACCGACACCGGGCCGGGGGGCGGCTGCCCGACTCCGACGGCTGATGGTGACGTTGCCCACGCCGCCCGGGCGTACGCCTAGCGGCAGGTCATTCGGCGTTGCCCGGCGGTTAAGGTGGGCGGGCGAAGTCGCTCCCTGACCGGGGTGCGGCTTCGTAGCGCTTCACGGGATCCGTGGAGCCCGGCCGTTCCGACGTTCTCCGGGCCAACCGCACCGGGACGGCTGCACCCCCACCGCCCTACCGGCACGTCCGGTGGGCCAACCCGGAACGGAGTAAGCCACGCCATGAGCGTGACTACGCAGGATCCTGCTGTCCCGGCCGAGCCGACGGAACCCGCCGAGCGCGGCCGTCTCGACCGCTTCTTCGAGATCACCCGGCGGGGCTCGACCGTCAAGCGCGAGGTGCTCGCCGGGCTCACCACCTTCGCGACGATGGCCTACATCGTCGTGCTCAACCCGCTCATCATCGGCACCGCGCCGGACGCCGACGGCAAGCTGCTCGGCATCGCTCCGGTCGCCGGGGTCACCGCCCTCGTCGCCGCGGTGATGACGATCCTGATGGGCGTCATCGGGCGGGTGCCGTTCGCGGTGGCGACGGGCCTGGGTCTCAACGCCTTCGTCGCGTACGCCGTCGCCTCCCAGATGACCTGGGCCGAGGCGATGGGCCTGGTCGTCATCGAGGGTCTGATCATCACCGTGCTGGTGCTGACCGGCTTCCGCAAGGCCGTGTTCCGGGCCATCCCCGCCGAGCTGAAGGCGGCCATCGCCGCCGGTATCGGCCTGTTCATCGCGCTGATCGGCTTCGTCGACGGCGGCCTGGTCCGGCGGGTGCCGGACGCCGCCGGCACGACCGTGCCGGTGCAGCTCGGCGGCGACGGCACGCTACGCGGCTGGACGACCGTGGTCTTCCTGGTCGGCCTGCTGGTCACCGGCATCCTGGTCGCCCGCAAGGTCAAGGCCGGCATCCTGATCGGCATCGTGGCGACCACCGTCGTCGCGGTGATCGTCAACGCGCTGGCCAAGCCGGGTCCGGCGTTCGTGGACGGCAAGCCGAACCCGACCGGGTGGCAGCTGAACGTGCCGACCCTGCCCGACCCGCTGATCAAGGCGCCCGACCTGCACCTGCTCGGCAACGTGTCGTTCACCGCGTTCGCGCACGTCGGCGCGATGACCGCCCTGCTGCTGGTGTTCACCCTGGTCCTCGCCGACTTCTTCGACGTGATGGGCACCACCGTCGGCCTGGCCAGGCAGGCCGACCTGGCCACCGCGGACGGCACCGACATGCCGCGGCTGGGCAAGGTGCTCTTCGTCGACGGTGTCGCCGCGGTCGCCGGTGGCGCCGGCAGCGCCTCCTCGGCCACCACGTACGTCGAGTCGTCCTCGGGCATCGCCGACGGCGGCCGGACCGGTCTGACCAGCGTGGTCACCGGCCTGCTCTTCCTGGGCGCGCTCCTGCTCACCCCGCTGGTGTCGCTGGTGCCCAGCGAGGCCGCCGGCCCGGCGCTGGTCGTGGTGGGCGCGCTGATGATCCGTCAGGTCAAGGACATCGACTTCACCGACGTCGGCGTGGCGGTCCCGGCGTTCCTGACGATGACGCTCATGCCGTTCACGTACTCGATCACCAACGGCATCGGTGCCGGCTTCGTCAGCTGGGTGGCGATCCGGGTGGCGCAGGGCAGGGCCCGCCAGATCCACCCGCTCCTGTGGGCGGTCGCGGTGGCCTTCGTGTTCTACTTCGCCATCAACCTGGTCAAGGCCGTCACGGGCGTCAGCTGACCGGCGTCGACGCGCCCCCGCTGCCTCCGGCCCGACGGCAGCGGGGGCGCGTCGTATCCGCCTCCCGGGCTATGGTGCCCGGGCGCCTCGCCGGGCGACCCGACTGCCTGCACGAGTACGGCCACCGCCAGTCCCCGCCGCCGGGTCGGCTGTCCACCCGGGTCGCCGATGAGTTTGCGGCGTCGTCGGCGTTACATCAGGTGTGCCCCGTCGACGATGGTCGCGGGACATGCCGACGAGTGACGGAGGAGTCAGGGTGAGCTACGCGGACGTCAACGGGGTGCGCCTCTGGTACGAGATCCACGGCACGGGCCGCCCGCTGGTGGCACTGCACGGCGGCTACGGCGCGGTGGAGATGTTCGCCGCGATCCTGCCCGCCCTCGCCGAGCGCCGGCAGGTCATCCTGGTCGACCTCCAGGGCCACGGACGGACCGCCGACGTGGACCGGCCGCTGCGCTTCGAGTCGATGGCCGACGACATCGCGGCGCTGATCGAGCACCTCGACCTGCCCGAGACGGACCTGCTCGGCTACTCCCTCGGCGGCGGGGTGGCGCTGCGCACCGCGATCCAGCACCCCGGCCTGGTCCGCCGGCTGGCCCTGGTCTCGTCGCCCTGCAAGCGGCAGGGCTGGTATCCCGAGGTGCTGGCGGCGATGGCGACGCAGGACGAGCGGGTCGCCGAGCAGATGCGCGGCACCCCGCCGCACGAGCTGTACACCCGGGTCGCCCCGCGCCCGCAGGACTGGCCGACCCTCTGGGTGAAGACCGGTGACCTGCTCCGCCAGGAGTACGACTGGTCGGCCGAGGTGGCCGCCCTCGCCATGCCTGTGCTGCTGGTCTTCGCCGACGCCGACTCGATCCCGGTCACCCACATGGCGGAGTTCTTCGGCCTGCTCGGCGGCGGGCACCGGGACGCCGGCTGGGACGGCTCGGACCGCCCCGCCGCGCGGCTGGCCGTACTGCCCGGACTGACCCACTACGACATCATCGGCGCACCGGCGCTGCCCGCCGCCGTCCTGCCGTTCCTCACCCACGAGGTCCGCTCAGTGGCCTGACCGCCCGCACCCGCCTCGTCTCGCCCCATCCCCACCGCCCCGAACCGGGTGGCGGGGATGGGGCGAGCCCCCCGGCCAGTTGGACGGCTCAGCCGGCGACGCCGCCTCCCCCGTCGATGCGCTCGGCGAGCCAGGGCAGCAGCGCCTCGCCCTGCGCCCGCTGGAACGCCCGGACCGTCGGGATGCCGGGCGGGGGCGGCTGCCGGGCCGCGTCGAGGAAGAAGCCGGCCAGCCCGGCCAGCACCCCGGTCAGCGCGGCCGGGTCCACCCCGGCGGTGAGCGGCAGGTCGCGCAGCAGCGCCTCGGTGTCGTGGCCGCCGTGCAGCCGGACGTTGACCAGCAGCAGCACGGTGTCCAGCCAGGACGGGCCACGGCAGGCCCACGGCCAGTCCACCACGGTGACCGTGCCGTCCGGGCCGACCAGCAGGTTGTCGGCGCGGACGTCCAGGTGGCACAGGGTGTCGCCGGACAGGGCGGCGAGGCCCCGATCCGCCGCCGCGCACAGCTCGGGCAGGTGCGCGCGGGCCCACGGCGCCAGGTCGGCGGGCGGGTCGGCGGCGATCCGGCGCCAGCCGGCGAAGTCCGGCCCGAGTTGCTCGGCCGCGGTGCGCACGGTCGGGACCGGCGTCGGGGTCAGCGCGGCGGCCATCGCGGCCAGGGCGGCCAGCACGCCGGCCAGTTCCTCGTGGCGCCACGGGGTGGCCGGGTGCCGGCCGTCGACGTCGGTGAAGACCAGGGCCACCCACTCGCCGTCGTCATGGCAGCCCAGCAGGCGGGGCGTCGGGGCGTACGGGGGCAGGGCGGCGGCGATCCGGGCCTCCGTGCGGTGCAGGTGCGGGCTGCGGTCGTTCTGCGCGGGGCTGACCGCCTTGACGAAGGCCCGCCGGCCGCCGGCGGTGCGGACCCGGTCGGCGGTGCCGGGGGAGTAGCCGCCCGGTTGGGACACCGCCTCGACGACCCGGTCGCCGAGGAGCTCCTCGACCGTGGCCCGCACCCCGGCCGGCAGGTCGGTCCAGCCGATCCGGGTCTTCATCGCGCTCTGCATGCGTCCACGGTGCTTCCGGCCCGGCACCCGGGCAAGCCGATTACCGGGGCGTCGTGGCGTAGCGGAGGATCACCGATGCCCCCCGACCCGACCGTTCTGGCCGAGCTGGGCCGCCTGGAGCCGCCCCGGGGGTACGCCGACGACTTCGAGGCCGGCTTCGACACCGATCAGGTGATTTCCGCCCTGGTGTCCCGGCTGGTCGCCGACGACTGCTTGATCGACGCCTTAGGTATGTCCACCGGCGCAGTGGGAAACCGCCCCGGGACGCACCTGGGGAGGAGCGACGGATGACGGATGGCGCCGAAATGACCATCGGTGTGCTCGGCTCGTACGGGGGCCGCAACCTCGGCGACGAGGCGATCCTCAGCGGACTCCTGGCCGACCTGCGGCACCACGAGCCCCGGGCCCGGATCATCGTCTTCTCCCGCAACCCCGCGCACACCTCCCTGGCCCATCCCGACGTCGAGGCCGTGCCCTGGGAGGGCGTCAGCCGGGCCGACTCCGCCCTGATCCTGGGCGAGCTGGACCTGCTGATCCTGGGCGGCGGCGGGATCCTCTACGACCGGGAGGCCCGTCGTTACCTACGGGTGGTCCGGGTCGCCCAGGAACGCGGCCTGCCCCTGCTCACGTACGCGGTGGGGGTCGGACCACTCAGCGACGGGGTGGACACCGGCATGGTCCGGGAGACCCTCGCCGGGGCGATTGAGGTCACCGTCCGGGACCAGGAGTCCCGGATGGTGCTGGAGGAGGCCGGACTGACCAACCCCATCACGGTCACCGCCGACCCGGCGTTCCTGCTCCAGCCCGAGGAGTTCCCGGAGAGCTGGCTGCGCGAGGAGGGGGTGCCGGCGGGCAAGCAACTCGTCGGGTTGAGCGTCCGGGAGCCGGGCCGCGCCGCGGAACGGCTCGACGTGGACGGCTACCACCGGCTGCTCGCGCAGATCAGTGACTTCCTGGTGCACCGGATCGACGCGTACGTCCTCTTCGTACCGATGGAGCGCGACGACATCCGGCACTCCCACGGGGTGATGTCACACATGATCGCCGCCGAGCGGGGCCGGGTCCTGCACGGCGACTACTCGCCCCGCCAGGTCCTCGGGCTGATGCGGCACTTCGACCTCGCCGTCGGCATGCGGCTGCACTTCCTGATCTTCGCCGCCATGGTGGGTACGCCGTTCCTGCCGCTGCCGTACGCCGGAAAGGTCTTCGACCTGGCCCAGCGGCTCGGGGTGCCGGCGCTGCGCGGCGTGGAACGCGAGGTGGAGGGCCCGCTGCTGGCGGAGGTGGACCGGCTCTGGGACGAACGGGAAACGCGCGCGGCGGAGACCGCCCGGCGGGTGGCCGAGGTGTGCGAGCAGGCCCGGGGCACCTCCCACGTCACCCGGGGAGTGTTGGAGAGCATCCGGTCCCGGGGCCTGAGCCGGATCAACGCGGGCTGAGCCGGGCGGGTCAGACCGCCGGCCCACGGAAGGTGTAGATCCACGGCCGGCCCGCCGCGTGGTCCGACTCCAGCTCGTAGATCTGCGCCTCGGCCAGCCCCTCCGGGCCGAGGTGGTGGTGGGTCAGCGGCGGCCGGCCGTTGCTGTCCAGCTCGACGGTGACGGTCTCGCCGTCGGCCGTCCCGCCCACCAGGGGGATCTGCACCGTGGATGCCATGGGCCCATCCTGCCCCGGAGATCGCCGGCCCGCAGCGGATAGCGGGCCAGCGCGCTGGCCGGAACGGGGCTAGGGTCCGAGCACCCTTGCCGGCCTGCTCAAGCACCTGGCGCTGGTGGAACGGAACTGGTTTCCCTGCCTGCTCGCACCGGAACCCGGCGACGTCTACCTGACTACGGAGGCGGAGGCGGAGGCCAGCTTCACCCTGGACGCCACCGAGACCGTCGATCGGCTCGCCGTGGCGTACGCCGCGGCCTGCGCCCGCTCCCGGGCGGTGGCCGCCCGCTTCGACCTGGCCGACGTGGTGCCACCCCCGCAGCTCGGCGAGGTGTCGTTGCGCTGGATCATGGTCCACCTGATCGAGGAGACCGCCCGACACGCCGGCCACGCCGACATCCTGCGGGAGCTGACCGACGGCGAGACCGGCGCGCTCTGACCGGCCCCGGGCTCAGTCCCCGGGCAGGAGGCCGGCCGGGTACTCCATCCCGTCGTGGGTGCAGGCGGCGGCGGCGACCCGGGCGGCGTACCCGGCGGCGCCGGTCAGGGTGGCGCCGCGCCGGCGAGCGGCGATGACGCCCGCGGCGAAGGCGTCACCGGCGCCGTTGGTGTCGATCACCGCGGCGGGTGGGGTCGCCGCGGGCACCCGTACCGGGGGCGCTTCCCGGGTGTGCAGGGTCGCGCCGGCCTCCCCACCGGTCACCACGACCGTTCGGGGCGCCAGCGCCGCCGCGACCGACCCGGACCGCGCGGCCAGCCGGACGCCGCTGACGAAGACCAGGTCCGCCGCCTCGGCGAACGGGCGGTGGTAGGGGTTGTCCCCGTCCCAGTCGTGCAGGTCGGTGGAGAGCGTCGCGCCGGCGGCGAGCCCGGCGCGCACGGCCGGCAGCACGTCGCGTGCCCAGTCCATGATCGACACGTGCACGTGGGCGGCGTCCCGGACCAGCGCGGTGAGCGCGTCCGGCGGGAACGGCGGCGGCCCCTGCCAGGGGCGCGGGTCGTAGAGGGACATCCGCCGGCCGCCGTCGTCGACCAGGCTGACCGACCGGCGGGTGCCGGCCGGGGCGTCGGCGAGCACGGCGTGCACCGAGGTGCGGGCCAGCGCCGCCCGGACGACGTCGCCGGCCGGGTCGGCGCCGAGCACGTCCACCAGGGCCACCCGCAGCCCCAGCGCGTGCGCCGCGAGCGCCACCCCGGCCCCGGTGTTGCCGATCCGCAGGTCGATGGGGGGCACGGTCAGCGAATCCGCGGCCGGCAACGGCAACGCGGGCACCCGGGTCCGCACGTCGACCCCGAGGCCGCCGATCACCAGCAGATCGAACATGGCGCCGACAGTAGCCGGCCGGGGCCGCCTATCCTGGGCCCGGGCGTCGACGAGGGGGAGTGCGTGCTGGTCATCCACGGGGTGTGGCTGCCCGGCGTCGGGCTCGCCGTCTGGGCCGAGGACAGCACCCTGCCGGCGCGGGCGCCCCGCCGCCCCGGCCGGGCGCCGCGCGAACGTCCGCATCCGTTCGCCGCCGGTCCCGCCACGCTGGCCGCCGCGCTCGGCGACCGGCCCGCCCGCGCCACGTCCGTCCTGCTCACCCTCCCCACCCGGGCCGGCTCGCCGCTCGACTCACCGGAGCTGGTGCGGACCACCGTCGGGGAGCCGGGCCGCGGCCCGGTCACCCTGGCCGGCTGGCGGGCGCCCGCCCTGACGTACCCGCCGGACGGCGCGCTCGACCTGCTGCGCGCCCTCGGCGGGGATCCCGGTACGGCCGGCGGCGCTCCCGCCGTGGCGCCGGCGGTCGACGGTCGTCCGGTGGTGCCCGGGGCGGCCCTGCGGCACCTCGCCGAGCTGGCCGGCTTCGCCACCGACCTGGTTGCCCGTGGGCGGATCCTGCCGGGCGTGGCCGAGCCGGCGGCCGGCCCGCCGACCGACGGGCCGGCAGAGGTGCCCGCCCGGGCGGTGTGGCGACCGCTGCTCACCGGGACGGACGCCGCCTGGGCCCGGTCGTTGGCCCTCGCCCTGCCCCCGGCGGCCCGGGCGGCAGCCGACGGCGGTCCCGGACCGGGGTTGCTGGTCGCGGACGCCCTGGACGCCCTGACCGACGCGGCCGCCCGGGCCGCCCTCGCCACCACCGTGCTCACCCGCGGCATGCGTCCCTCCGGGCCGGTCCCGGCCTGGCTCGCCGCCTTGACCGGCGAGCCGGACTTCACCGCCGACCGGGCCGCGCTGGACGTTCTCCGGACCGAGCTGGAGCAGTGGCAGCGCGACGCCGCCGGAGGCGCGGTGCGGGCCAGCTTCCGGCTGGTCGAGCCGGCACCGGACGAGATCACCGACGCGCTGCTGGTGGTGCCGGCCGACCCGGACGGCGTGGTGACGCACGGTGGCCGGTGGCGGATCGAGTTCGGGTTGCAGGCCGCCGCCGAGCCGGGCCTGCTGGTCGACGCCGGACAGGTGTGGCGGGAACCGGAGCGCCTGCCCGGGCTCGGCGCACACCTGGCCGACCCGCAGGAGACGCTGCTGGCCGAGCTGGGCCGGGCCAGCCGGCTCTGGCCGGAGCTGGACGACGCCCTGCGGACGGCGACGCCGGAGGGGATGGAGCTGGACCCCGACGGGGCGCACCGCTTCCTGCGGGAGGGTGCCCCGGTGCTGCACGCGGCCGGCTTCGGGGTGCTCCTGCCGTCCTGGTGGCGGCGGCCGTCGAGCCGGCTGGGCGCCCGGCTGCGGGCGCGCAGCCGGACCGCCCCGGGCACCGTCGCCGCCACCTCCGGTGCGCTGGGGCTGGACGCCCTGGTCGACTACCGGTGGGAGATCGCCCTCGGCGACCAGCCGCTGACCGCCGAGGAGCTGGCCGCCCTGACCGAGCTGAAGTCGCCGCTGGTCCGGTTGCGCGGGCGCTGGGTCGAGCTGGACCCGAAGCGGCTCGCCGCCGGCCTGCGGCTGCTCCGCTCGGCCGGCGAGCTGACCGTCGCCGACCTGCTCCGGCTGGGCCTGGCGGAAGCCGACGCGGCCGACGAGCTGCCGGTGCTGGAGATCACCGCCGACGGCGCGCTCGGCGAGCTGCTCGCCGGGGAGGCGGAGCGGCGGCTCACCCCGGCCGACCCGCCGCCCGGATTCCACGGCACGCTGCGGCCCTACCAGCGGCGGGGACTGGCCTGGCTGGCCTTCCTCCAGTCGCTCGGGCTGGGCGGGATCCTCGCCGACGACATGGGGCTGGGCAAGACGGTGCAACTGCTCGCCCTGCTGGCCGGGGACCCGCCGGAGACCGGGCCGACCCTGCTGGTCTGTCCGATGTCGCTGGTCGGCAACTGGCAGCGGGAGGCGGCCCGGTTCACGCCGGGACTGCGCGTACACGTGCACCACGGGGCCGAGCGGGCACGGGGGGCGGAGTTCCGGACGGCCGTGCACGACGCGGACCTGGTGCTGACCACCTACTCGGTGGCCGCGCGGGACGCGTTCGCGCTGGCCGGCATCGACTGGCACCGGGTGGTGGTGGACGAGGCGCAGGCGATCAAGAACGCCTCGACCCGGCAGGCCGAGGCGGTCCGGTCGCTGCCCGCGCGACACCGGGTCGCGGTCACCGGTACGCCGGTGGAGAACCGGCTGGCCGACCTCTGGTCGATCATGCAGTTCGCGAATCCCGGGTTGCTCGGCCCGGCGACCACGTTCCGCAAGACGTTCGCCGAGCCGATCGAGCGGCACGGCGACGACGAGGTGGCCGGCCGGCTGCGCCGGATCACCGGCCCGTTCGTGCTGCGCCGGCTCAAGACCGACTCGTCGATCATCTCCGACCTGCCGGAGAAGCTGGAGATGGAGGTGCTCTGCAACCTCACCGCCGAGCAGGCCGCGCTCTACCGGGCGGTGGTCGACGACATGCTCGCGAAGATCGAGTCCAGCGACGGGATGGAGCGCCGGGGTCTGGTGCTCGCCACCATGACCCGGCTCAAGCAGGTCTGCAACCACCCGGCGCAACTGCTGCGCGACGGCTCGCCGCTGCCCGGCCGCTCCGGCAAGCTGGAGCGGCTGGAGGAGATCGTCGACGAGGTCCTCGCCGCGGGGGAGAAGGCGCTGCTGTTCACTCAGTACGCGGAGTTCGGCGGCATGCTGCGCGGGCACCTGTCGGCCCGCGTCGGCCGGGAGGTGCTCTTCCTGCACGGCGGCGTGGGCAAGGCCGACCGGGACGCCATGGTCACCCGGTTCCAGTCGCCGGACGGGCCGCCGCTCTTCGTCCTCTCCCTCAAGGCCGGCGGCACCGGGCTCACCCTCACCGCGGCCAACCACGTCGTGCACGTCGACCGGTGGTGGAACCCGGCCGTCGAGGACCAGGCCACCGACCGGGCGTTCCGGATCGGCCAGCACCGCCGCGTCCAGGTCCGCAAGTTCGTCTCCGCCGGAACGGTGGAGGAGAAGGTGGCCGCCATGATCGCCGACAAGCGGAGCCTCGCCGGTCGGGTAGTGGGCAGCGGCGAGCAGTGGGTCACCGAGCTCTCCACCGACACGCTGCGCGAGCTGTTCGCCCTGGAGTCCGGGGCGGTGGTCGAGTGACCACGCCGGACAGTGGGTCGACCGGGCGGTTCACCGAGTTCGGGCCGCCGCGCCGGGTCGAGGGTGGGCTGCGGGCGCGCAGCACCCGGGGCGCGATAGGGCAGTCCTGGTGGTCCCGCCGGTTTTTGGAGGTGCTGGAGTCCTTCGCCCTCGGCACCCGGCTCACCCGGGGCCGGGCGTACGCGCGCCGCGGCCAGGTGCTCCAGCTCGACGTCGCTCCCGGTCTGGTCACCGCCACCGTGCAGGGCTCCCGGCCCGACCCGTACCCGGTGCGGATCGGGCTGGCGGCGTACCCGCCCGAGGTGTGGGCCCGGATCGAGGCGGACCTCGCCGCGCAGGCGTTCTTCAGTGCCCGGCTGCTCGCCGGCGATCTCCCGGCCGAGCTGGAGGAGCTGTTCACGGCGGCCGGCGCGCCGCTGTTCCCCGCCACAGTGGACGAGCTGACCCAGCGCTGCGGCTGCCCGGACTTCGCGGTGCCGTGCAAGCACCTGGCGGCCACCTTCTACCTGCTCGCCGAGGCGTTCGACGCCGACCCGTTCCAGCTGCTGCACTGGCGGGGTCGGGGCCGCGCCGAGCTGCTCGACCGGCTCCGCGCGCTGCGCGCACCCACCGGTGCGCCGGCCACGGCGAGCGGTTCGGCCGGGGTGGGGCCCGGCCCGCTCTCGCCGCCCGGACCGGCGCCGGCCGCCGACGGTTCGCCGGATCCCACCGTGGACGGTGTCGCGCCGGCGGCCGGGGCGGCCCGGGTGCTCGGTGGGCTGCCGGCGCCGTCGCTGGCCGACCCGGTCGACCGGTTCTGGGTGGCGCCGGTGCCGCTGCCCGACCGGCCGCCGACCCTGGCGACCGCTCCCGACCTGCTGCTGCGTCAGCTCGGCTCGCCGGCGCCGGTCATCGGCGGCCCGGGTCTGCTCGAACGGCTGCGCCGGGCCTACCGACACCTCGGCCGGTCGCGGGCGGACCGGGGGGCCGCCGGGCCGGCGGAGCTACAGCCAGCGTCGTCGGAACCGCCACATGAGCCCGGCGTTCGCCACCAGCACCACGGCGCAGATGGCGCCGGCCAGCCGCCCGGCCAGCACGGTCATCGCCGGCAGTGAGGCCCACAGGACGATCGTCAACAGCATGAGGTACCGGCCACGACGGGCGCGCGCCCGGTGGTCCAGCCGGGCGAAGAACTGCGGATCGCTCTCCCGCAGCTGGCGGGTGATCTGCTCGAACCTGCGCTGATCCTCTTTGCTGAGCATGGCGGTGCCTTCCCCTCACGGCTTCAGCGGTTCGGCGGCATACCCGCAACGGAGCCCGGTCACGCGCCGCTCCTGCCGCTGTTTTCGCCTTGCCGGGGGGCGGCGCGGCAGCGAGCTGTGCGCAGCGGCCCAAGCACCGGTCGGACACCTCAGCGCAGGCTTATCCGAACCTTAAATTTGCCTGTGCCATCGAACGCGGCGAACAGCGTCACGAGGGCCGAAAACGTTACGTCCCGGCGTTCCGGGCCGATGTCGGCCTGCTGGGGAGACCCCGCCCGGACGGGGCCGGACCGCCGCCCGGACGGGGGCATGAGCACCGTCTTAAGTGCCCTCGCGGGCGCCGTCGACCCGCCTTGAGCGGCATCCATCGCCTGGCTACCTTGCCGTAGCAACTCCTCCGGCAACAGTCGCCGCCCCTGATGTCCTCCCCGATCCCAGGCAGGCCGGCGCTCGAAGAAAACGGGATTGGTACATGGCCGACCAGAATGTGCCACCACGTCGACCCCGGGACGACCGTGGGTGGGACGCACCACAGCACCCCACCTCGGACGGGTACCGCGACCTGGACGCCGCCGCGACGTACGGCCCCGCCGGTCACAGCGCGCCCGCCGGCTACGGCCGCCCGACCGGGTACCCCGGCGGTACCACGACGCTGCCCCCGCAGGGCGCCCAGTGGGTCGGCCCGGACGGCTTCGGCCGCCAGGGTTACGCCCCGGCGCCCGCCCCGGGACTGCCCAACCTGGACGATGACGGCGACCACGGTCGCCGCACCGGCCGGCGGCGTGCCCTCGCCGCGCTCGGCGGCGCCGCGGTGGTCGCCGGCGGGGCCGCCCTCGCCATGACGCCCCAGGTGCGCGCGCTCTTCCGCGACGACCCGGTGGCCGGTGACGCCACCGGCACCGTGGTCACCGACGGCACCGCCGCCCGCCCCAGCGGCCAGCAGCCGAGCACCGTGCGCACCTACACCGAGCAGAACGAGAGCTACATGGGCTCCCGGGCCGGCGCGGCGCTGAAGCGCAACTCGCCGACCGGCGGCCGGATCTTCGACGGCCCGGCGGCGGCCGCCGCCGCGACCCGGGTGACCGTCAGGACGGTGCTCGCCAAGGACCCGGTCCGGCACCTGGCCAGCCGAGCCACCTTCGGTGCCACCCCGAAGGTGCTGGCCGACCTCAAGCGGCTCGGCATCGACGGCTGGATCCGGTGGCAGCTCGACCCGGAGAAGATCGCGCCGACGAAGGCGGAGCTGAAGCTCGCCGAGCTGCCCACCCTGAAGCTGACCCCGCAGCAGCTGCGCGACCAGCGGGACCAGCTCAACGAGCGGGGCGCCCAGCCGGAGCGGGAGACGGTCGACGCGACCATCGCCCGGCAGATCTGGTCCGACCGGCAGCTCTTCGAGGTGATGGTCGACTTCTGGAACGACTTCCTGCACGTCGCCGCCGACTTCGACGGCGGGGAGATCTACCGCAACTCCTTCGACCGGGAGGTCATCCGCAAGCACGCGCTGGGCAGCTACCCCGAGATGCTGATGGCCGCGAACCGGCATCCGGCGCTGCTGCTCTACCTGAACCAGGTCGACTCGCGTAAGGACGCGGTCAACGAGAACCTGGCCCGGGAAAACCTGGAGCTGTACTCGGTCGGCGTCGATGGCGGGTACACCGAGAAGGACGTTCGCCAGGCCGCGCTGCTGCAGACCGGCCGCGGCGTCGCCGACGGCAGGTACGTCTTCCACGCCGACCGGCACTACGTCGGCAAGGTGAAGATCCTCGGCTTCAGCCACCCGAACAGCTCGGCCGACCCGAAGGCCGCCGACGCGGTGATCGACAGGTACCTCGCCTACCTCGCGCTGCACCCCTCGACCGCCCGGTACGTGGCGCAGAGCCTGGCCACCCGCTTCGTCTCGGACACCCCGCCGAAGTCCCTGGTGGACCGGCTCGCCAAGACGTACGCGACGAACCAGGGCCTGATCAAGCCGGTGCTGATGACCCTGTTCAGCTCCTCGGAGTTCTGGGCCGCGGTGGGCCAGAAGGTGCGCCGGCCGATGGAGTACCTGGTCGCCACCTACCGCACCCTCGGTGTCCGGCCGGAGGCGTGCCCCGGGTTCGCCGGCGACAACCGGCGTACCCCGTACGCGCAGGGGCTGCGGCAGATCCAGGACAAGATGCGGGAGCTGGGCCAGTACCCGATGGGCAAGCCCACCCCGGACGGGTACGCGGACGTCTACGTCGCCTGGACCTCGGCCGGGACCATGGTCGACGGCTGGAACGAGGCCGGCGACCTGCTCGGCGGCTGGCGCAAGCAGTTCACCTACACCGCGCCGGAGAAGCTGGTGGCGAACCCGCCGTCGACTGCCGGGGCGTACGTGGACGCGCTGGCCAGGCGGCTGGTGCACCAGAAGCTGAGCGCCAAGGAGAAGGCGCTGGTCCTCGGCGTCGCCGGGGTTCCGGCGACCGCGAAGGTCGACGCCACGTTCAACGGGGCCATCGCCGCCGTCGCGCGGACGATCCTCGCTTCCCCCCAGCACCACCTCCGGTGAGGCATTCGATGGAGAAGACTTTGTACTCGTTCCCCCTGCACCCCGAATGCCCCGACGTGCGGCGGCTGGCGGACAACCCGACCGAGGCGCTGCTGCGCGCGGAGGCGGACATCGCCGCCGCGGAGAACGCCGTCGAGGCGGACCGGTACCGCCGGCTGGAGGAGTTGGAGGAGGCCCAGCAGGACGGGCGCGGCGTCACCCGGCGGACCTTCGTCGCCGGCGCCGCCGCCACCGCCACCGCGCTGGCCACCGCCCAGTTCGTCACCACCTCGGCGTCCTTCGCGGCGACCAGGACCGGCACCCTGATCCACGTCTTCCTCTACGGCGGGCTGGACGGGCTGAGCCTGGTCGCCCCGACCGACGACCCGGTGCTGCGCAAGGCCCGCCCGGACCTGCTGCTCGGCAACGACTCGCTGGCCGTGGGCCGCGGCTTCAAGCTGACCAGCGCCTTCGCCCCGCTGGAAAAGTGGCTCAAGGCCGGGCAGCTCGGCTTCGTCCCGGCGGTCTCCGATCCCCGGCTGTCCCGCAGCCACTTCCAGGCCTCGGACGCCTGCAACCTGGGCGGCCTGCCCGGCGAGACCGGCGGCCGGGGTTGGCTGGACAGCCTGGTCGACGCGCTCGGCAAGGGCACCGCGTTCCGCAGCGTCGGCATCGGCAGCACGCTGCCCCGCTCGCTGGTCGGCGTCAACGGCGCGCTCTCCCTCAACAGCGTCGGCGAGCTGCGGCTCAACGGCGGCGACAAGTACCGGGCGGCCACCGAGAAGGCGATCAAGGGGCTGTTCACGGGGATCAACCACCCGGTGGAGGAGGCGGTCATCGAGGGGATGGGCGCGCTGGCCACCGCCCAGAAGCTCGCCGCGAAGCCGTACCAGGCCGCCGCGGGGGTGAAGTACGAGGGCGTCGGGTACGCGTTCCAGCAGCTCGCCCAGCTGATCAAGGGCGGGGCGAACGTCCGGGTCGCCACCGTCGGCATGGGCGGCTACGACACCCACGAGAACCAGGGCACCCAGGACGGCGGGAACCTCTGGCGCAAGCTCAACGAGCTGGCCAACGCGATGGCGGCGTTCTTCACCGACCTGGGCGACCGGGCCGCCGACGTGACGATCATGGTGTCCAGCGAGTTCGGCCGCCGGGTCGCCTCGAACAGCGGCGGCACCGACCACGGACACGGCGGGGTGGTGACCATCCTGTCCGGTCGCCGGCTCGCCGGCTCGCTGCTCGGCACCTGGAACGGGTTGACCGAGCTGGACTCGGGTGACGTACCCGAGTACAACAACATGTTCAACGTCTACGGATCCGTGGCGCAGGGCCGGTTCGGACTGACCACGGCGGAGGTGGACAAGGTCTTCCCCCGGCAGAAATACGTACCCATGAAGTTGTACGCGTGACATATCAGGACACCCACGCCGCCGGCCGCCGTACCGGGAGTTCCCTCCCGTACGGCGGCCGTTCGGCTGCCCCCGTAGCCCCGGCGCCGCCCCGCCGCGGACCCGGTGGCCGGCGGACGCTGGCGACCCTGTTCTGGCTCGGCCTGGTGGCGGCGGTGCTGCCATGGTGGCTGGACACCCCGGCCGGTTCGCTGGCCGACACCACCGACGTGCTCGTCGCGGCCGGGCGGATCACCGGCCTGGTCGCCGGCTACCTGCTGCTGGTCCAGGTGGCGATGATGAGTCGCCTCGGCGCGCTGGAACGCTGGGTCGGCGGGGAGCGGATCTCCCGCCTGCACCGCGACCTCGGCGCGACCCTGCTCGTCGCGGTGCTCGCGCACCTCTCGCTGATCGTGGTCGCCTACGCCGGCATGGAGGAGAAGTCGATCCTCGGCGAGGTCGGCTCGCTGCTGCGCGACTACCAGGACATGGTCTCCGCGTTCGTGGCCGCCGGCATCATGATGGCGGTCGGCTTCACCGCCATCCGGGCGATCCGCACCGTCCTGCCGTACGAGCTCTGGTACCACCTGCACCTCACCAGCTACGCCGCCCTGCTGCTCGGCTTCGGCCACCAGTTCAGCAACGGCGCCCAGCTCTTCGAGCCCGGGCCGGTACGCACCGGCTGGATCGGCGCCTACCTGCTGGTGCTCGCCGCGCTGATCTGGGGCCGGGTGGTCGCCCCCCTGCGCTTCAACCTGCGGCACCGGCTGCGGGTCGCGGACGTGGTGGCGGAGAGTCGGGACACCATCTCGATCTACCTGACCGGCCGCCGGCTCAACCAGATCGACATGCTCGGCGGGCAGTACTTCCGCTGGCGCTTCCTCAACGCCGGCGGCTGGTGGCAGTCGCACCCGTTCTCGGTCTCCGCCGCGGCCAACGGCCGCTGGCTGCGGCTGACCGTCAAGGTGGTCGGCGGGCACACCGCCGACCTGCGGGACCTGCGACCGGGCACCGGGGTCTGGGCGGAGGGCCCGTCGGGCACCTTCACCGCCGCGCACCGCACCCGGGAACGGGCCCTGCTGATCGCCGGCGGCAGCGGCATCGCCCCGCTGCGCGCGATGCTGGAGGAGCTGCCCCCGGGCGCCGCGCTGATCTACCGCGCCCGTACCCCGGCCGACGTGCTGCTCCACCCGGAGCTGGACTGGCTCGCCCAGGCCCGGCGGACCTCCGTCTGGTACGTCATCGGATCCCGCGACGATCCCGGCCCGCGCCAGGTGATGAGCCCGGAGGGGCTGCGCCGGATGGTGCCCGACCTGACCCGCCGCGACGTCTACCTGTGCGGGCCGTCCGGGCTGGTCGACGAGGCGGTCCGGGTGCTGCGCCGGGCCGGCGTGCCGCGCCGGCAGATCCACCTGGCCACCTTCGAGCTGTAGAAAGGCACTCCTGGAATGCGTCGCGCCCTCCTCGCGATCACCGGCCTGGCCGCCAGCACCACCGCGCTGGTGGTGCTCAAGGGCAGCCCGGGCACCAGCCAGGTCGCCCAGGACCTCCCCGCCGATCAGGCGTCCGTGGTGCCGGGAGCGTCCGGGGGACCGGCCGCGCCCGGCGTCACCCCGGACCCCGCCGCGCCGTCCCGGTCGACCCGGCCCAGCCGGACCACGGCCCCGACGAAGAGCACCGCCACCGTCCGGGCGACGACGGCGGCGCCGCGGCCCACCACCAGCGCGCCGAAGTCGAGCACCACCCGCACCGTGACCGGGCCGACGGTCACCTACAAGTACGGCTCGCTCCAGGTGCGGATCACGCTGAGCGGGAGCCGGATCGTCGACGCCACCGCCCTCGGCATGCCGGTCGGCGGGCAGTCGGGGCTGCGCGCCGACGACGTGCAGGCCCGCTACAGCGGCACCTCCGGCGAGGTGGTGGCGAAGCAGAGCGCCAACCTGAACACCGTCTCCGGGGCCACCTACACCAGCACCGCGTACAAGCAGTCGCTCCAGGCCGCGATCGACCGGGCCTGACCGGGGTGGCCGAGGTGGCCGAGGTGGCCGAGGTGGCCGAGGTGGCGGCGTCGCGCGGCCGTCCCGGCCTGCGGCGGGTCGAGCAGATCATGGGTACGGCGATCAGCCTGGACCTGGCCGACGACCTGCCCGCCGCGACGCTGCACGAGCTGGCCGAGGAGACCTTCCGCTGGCTCCGCGCGGTCGACGCCCGGTTCAGCACCTACCGCGAGGACAGCGAGGTGCGCCGGTTCGATCGGGGGGAGCTGCCGCTCGCCGGGGCGTCGGCGGAGCTGCGGTGGGTGCTGGAGCGCTGCGCCGACCTCTGGGGCGCGACTGACGGCTTCTTCGACGCGTACGCCACCGGGCGGCTGGACCCGTCCGGCTACGTCAAGGGCTGGGCGGCGCAGGTCGCCTCGGACCGGTTACGCGCAGCCGGCGCCGTCAACCACTGCGTCAACGCTGGCGGCGACGTGCGGGTACGCGGCCACTCGGCCACCGGCGAGCCGTGGCGGATCGGCATCCGGCACCCGTGGGACCCGGCGGCCACCTGCCTGGTGCTCACCGGCACCGACCTGGCGGTGGCCACCTCCGGGGTCTACGAGCGCGGCCAGCACGTGCTCGACCCCCGCCGGGGCACGCCCGCCCCGGGCCTGCGCTCGGTCACCGTGGTCGGCGCGGACCTCGGTGTGGCGGACGCGTACGCCACCGCCGCCGTGGCGATGGGCCGGTCCGGGATCGGTTGGCTGGACCGCCTCCCCGACCACCTGCACGCGGTGGTCACCGACGACGGCCGCCTCCTGCACTCCACCCGCCTTCCCGTCACCGACTGACCGGGCCCGGGGGTGGGGTCAGCGCAGGGGGCGGTGGGTGATGGCGGGCCGGGAGCCGAGCGGGCGCGGGCGGCCGGGGCGGGTGCCCCAGGGGCGGGTGCCGGCCCAGCCGTAGGGGCGGCGTCCGGGCCGCGCTGGTCCGGTGCCGCCGGTGTGGCGTGCCGCGTCGTCCCTGGACATGATCTACCCCCGCTCATTGGCGTCGGTGCGCCGTCATCCGGTTAACGAAGGCGACGTCGCCGGGGACGCTGTCCGGAGGCGGTCGTTCACCCGCCCGGGGGGCGACCGTCCCGCCGCGGGTACCGGCCGGCGGGCACCGGTCGCCCGCGGCGGCTGCCCCACCGGGCCGCCGCCAGCGGCCGGCCCTCACCAGCCGCGCCGGGGCAGCGGCAGCTGGCCGGGGAGCAGGTCGGAGGCGAGCGTCACGCCGGCCGCGCGCAGCGCGTCGATCATGGCGTTCTGCACCAGGTACGAGTCGGGCAGCTGCCAGCGGGCCTGTTCGGGGGCGACGGCCCAGCGCACGATCCCCTCCGGCAGCCGGGTCGGCGGCGCGGCGATCCACGAGCCCGGACCGTGCCGGACCACGTGGAAGCAGAGCTCCAGCTCGGGTCGGAGCGGGTCGCCGGGGCGGACCAGGAACATCCACCGGCCGGTGGGGGTGACCAGGACCGGGCCGCGTACACCGAAGCCGGCCGGGTGGGTCGCGACGGCGTGCAGCACGTGCCGGCCGACGTGCGCCGAGACCTCCAGCACGTCGAACGAGCGCCCGGTGGGCAGCAGCACCCCGTGCGGGCGGCTGCGCCACCAGGTGGCCACCCGGGCCGGGTCGGCGCTCGCCCCGTGCTCCCAGTTCTTTAGGGCGGGATGGCAGCCGACCGTCGGGCAGCCGGCCCGGCCGCAGACGAAGCGGCTGTTGGCCAGGCAGGCGCCCGGGGTCACCGCCCAGCCGTGCGCGGCGTACCGGACCGCGACCCGGCGCAGCCGGACCCGCTCCAGGGGCGACAGGTGAGCGACGCGCGGTCCGACATTCCCCCACATGTGTGCCATCTCCTCTCGCCGTGCCCGGGCTGTCCCCACGTCACATGTCGAGCGCCGTCACTGCCGTAACCCGCGATCGTTGAGCTGACGAAACGGCTCATGCAACTTGCACGAAAAGTACGAGGACTGGCTGTACGGCTGACGCACAGAGTGTGCGACCAGCGAAAACCTGGAGACCGAGGCGTCGCCGCGCCGGCCGACCGGGGGAACGCCACCGGGCGCGGGCAGGGGAGGGATGCGGAGATGGACGAACTGCCGATAGGGCGCCGGGTCGCCTACTGGCGCGGCCGGCGCAAGATGTCCCAGCAGGTCTTCGCCGACCGGCTGGGGAAATCCAAGAGCTGGGTCGACAAGGTCGAACGCGGCGTTCGGCGGCTGGACAAGTTCTCCGTCCTCTACGAGATCGCCGACATCCTCCAGGTCGACGTCCAACTGTTGCTCGGCAAGGACCCGGAGCGGCGTACCGACGCGTTGAACTGCATCGACCAGGTCGAGGTCGAGGAGATCCGCGCCGCGCTGGAGCGGTACGACTCGATGAGCGCGTACTTCGACGCCGCGCCGTACCCGCCGCCGCTGGCCGACATGCGCAAGGCCGTCAACCACGCCTGGCTCACCTACCAGTACGGCCGCTACGGCATGCTCACCCGCGCCCTGCCCAAGCTGCTGCGCGACGCCCAGGCGGCCGACGCCGGCTACGGCGGCGACCAGGCCCGCGAGTCGGCGCACCTGCTCGGGCAGGTCTACCAGATCGCCTCCTCGGTGCTGCGCAAGCTCGGCGAGTGCGAGCTGGCCTGGCTGGCCGCGGACCGCTCGATGGCGGTCGCCCAGCGGGCCGACGACCAGCTGCTGGCCGGCATCGCCACCACCCGGGTCTGTAACGCGCTGGTGGCCATGGGCCGGGCCCGGCCGGCGCTGGAACTCAACGTCAACATCGCCAACCGGCTCGCCCCGGGCGGCGGCAACGACGCCTCCCCGGGCCGGCTCTCCGTCTACGGCATGCTGCTGCTCCAGGGCGCGATGGCCGCCGCCCGGATCGGCGACTCCGCCACGGTGGACGACCTGCTCACCGGGGCCCAGGAGGCGGCGACGCTGCTCGGCGGCGACCAGAACCACTACTGGACGTCGTTCGGCCCGACCAACCTGGAGCTGCACCGGGCCGCCGCCGCGGTGGAGCTGGGCGACGGCGGCCGGGCCGTGGAGATCCACCAGGCCATCCCCGAGCCGGCGTTCAACGCGCTGCTGCCCGAGCGGCGGGCCCACCACCTGCTCGACATCGCCCGCGGCTACACGCAGCTCGGCGACGTGGCGAACGCGGGGGAGATGCTGCTGCGCGGCGACCGGCTCGCGCCGTCCGAGATCCGCTGCCGGCCGATCGCCCATGAGGTGATGGCGGACGTGCTCCGTCGCACACGGGGTGCGCCGCCTCCGCCGATCGCGGAGTTGGCTGGGCACATGGGAGTAGGAGTGTGACTGTGGTGCCGGTCGGATGAACGGTTCGCACCTGAGCGACGGGCGCCGGGAGGTGCTCTACGTCGTGGCCTGCGGTTCGCCGCTGGCGCGGCAGGTGGGTCGGCTGGTCGAGCTGGCCCAGCAGGACGGGTGGGAGGTCTGCGTGGTCACCACGCCGGACGGCGCGAAGTTCGTCGACCGGACCGCGCTGGCCCGGCAGACCGGCCACCCGGTCCGCACCCACTACAAGAACCCGGGCGACCCCGACGTGCTGCCGGCGGCCGACGCGATGCTGGTCTGCCCGGCGACGGTCAACACGGTCAACAAATGGGCGGTCGGGATCACCGACACCCTCGCCCTCGGGCTGCTGATCGAGGGGCAGGGGCTGGGGCTGCCGATCGCCGCGGTGCCGTACACGAACGTGGCGATGGCCGCCCACCCGGCGTTCCGGGCCAGCCTGGCCCGGCTGCAAGAGTGGGGGGTGGCGGTGGTCTTCGGCGACCACGTGGTCCCGCTGCACCCGCCCGGCACCGCCGAGCGCCACCAGGACGCCTTCCCGTGGGCGGCCGGCCTGGCCGCGCTGCGCGGGGTGCGCCGCCCGGTCGCCCCGGTCGGCTGAGCCGCGCACCGATGGGCCGGGGCGTCCCGACCTCGTGGCCGAGCGGGTCGGCGGGGCCCCGCGGGACGGCCCGTCGGCCGGGCGTTCCGGCGTGCCGTGGGCGCGTCCCGGTGGTCGAGGGCGTGTGTCACGGCCCGCGCCGGTAAGCTGGCCGGCCGTGAGCACAACGCGATCCGCGCCCAGGGTGGCCGACGTGGTGGCCGCGCTGGACGTCCGCTATCCGCCCGCCTGGGCGGAGGAGTGGGACCGGGTCGGCCTGGTGCTCGGCGAGCCCACCACCCCGGTACGCCGGATCGCCTGCGTGGTGGATGTGGTGCCGGAGACGGTGGACGAGGCGCTCGCCGCCGGGGCCGAGATGATCGTCGCCCATCACCCGCTGCTGCTGCGCGGCGTCTCCTCGGTCGCCGCCACCACGTACAAGGGCCGGATCGTGCACCGGCTGATCAAGGCGGACGTGGCGCTGTACGTGGCGCACACCAACGCCGACGTGGCCGATCCCGGCGTCTCCGACGCCCTGGCCGCCCGATTCGGGCTGACCGGGCTCCGCCCGCTGCACCGGCCGCGCCCCGGTTCCCCGGCGGACGCCCCCGGGCGGGGCATCGGCCGGATCGGACAGCTGCCCGTGCCGATGACCCTCGCCGAGCTGACCCGGCACGCCGCCGCCGTGCTGCCCGTCACCGCCTGGGGAGTTCGCGCCGCCGGGGATCCCGGGCGTATGGTTCGTACCCTCGCCGTCAGCGGCGGCTCCGGGGACGGCTTCCTCGCCGAGGCCACCGCCGCCGGGGTGGACGCGTTCCTCACCGCCGACCTGCGCCACCACCCCGCCGGTGAGCACCTCGCCGCCGGCGGCCCCGCCCTGCTGGACGCCGCCCACTGGGCGACCGAACGACCCTGGCTGGACGACCTGGCCGCCCACCTCCGGGACGCGCTGAGCGTCGAGACCGTGGTGTCCGACCTGGACACCGACCCGTGGACCGTGCATGCCGCCGCACCCCGACCGGACAAGGAGCCCCGCCCGTGAAGGCTGACCCGAAGGTGCAGCGCCGCCTGCTCGACCTGCAGGCGATCGACACCGCGCTCGCCCAGCTCGCCCACCGCCGCCGGTCGCTGCCGGAGCGGGCGGAGCTGGAGGCCCTGGCGCGGGAGTTGTCCGCGCTGGAGGACGAGCGGGTCCGCGCCCAGGTGGCGGTCGACGACCTGGATCGGGACATCGCCCGGCTGGAGAAGGACGTCGACCAGGTGCGGGCGCGCAAGAGCAAGGACGAGGCCCGGCTGGCCGCGGGCGGCGGTCCGGCCCGGGAGCTGGAGGCGCTCCAGCACGAGTTGGCCTCGCTGAACCGCCGGCAGAGCGACCTGGAGGACGCCGAGCTGGACCTGATGGAACAGCGGGAGACCGCGCAGGGGGTGCTCGACGGGATCGAGCGACGCCTCGCCGAGACCCGGGAGCGGCGCGCCGCGGCCGAGCAGCGCCGGGACGCCAGCCTCGCCGAGATCGCCAAGGAGGAGGACTTCAAGCGCTCCGCCCGCCAGCCGCTCGCCAGCGACCTCCCGGCCGACCTGGTCGGCCTCTACGAGAAGATCCGGGAGGACACCGGGCTGGGCGCGGCGCTGCTCACCGGTGCCCGCTGCGGCGGCTGCCGGCTGGAGATCTCCGGCGCCGACCTGGCCCGGATCCGCAAGACCGCCCCGGACGACGTGGTCCGCTGCGAGGAGTGCCGGCGGATCATGGTGCGCACCAACGAGTCGGGGCTGTAACCGCCGTGGCGGTGCGCGCGGTCGTCGTCGAGGCCGACGGCGGGTCCCGGGGCAATCCCGGCCCCGCCGGCTACGGCGCGGTGGTCCGGGACCCGGCGACCGGTGCGGTGCTGGCCGAGCGATCCGAGTCGATCGGCACCGCCACCAACAACGTCGCCGAGTACCGCGGCCTGATCGCCGGGCTGGAGGCCGCCGCCGAGCTGGGCGCCGCCGAGGTCGAGGCGCGGATGGACTCCAAGCTGGTGGTCGAGCAGATGTGCGGCCGCTGGCAGATCAAGCACCCCGGCCTGCGGCCGCTCGCCGCGCAGGCCGCCGGCCTGGTCGGCCGGTTCGACAGCGTCCGGTTCAGCTGGATCCCGCGGGAGCGCAACAAGCACGCGGACGCCCTGGCCAACGCGGCGATGGACGTCGCCGCCGGCAAGGCCCCGAGCCGGGCCACTGTCGCGCCGCCCCGGATCGTGGAGCCGCCGCGCGAGGTCGCCGGCCCCGACTCGGCGGCCCGCGCGGCCGCCCGCGAGGTGGCCGCCCGGGTGGCCATCGGGCGCGCCAGCGGCACCGATCCGGCCACCATCCCGGCGTCCTGGGAGCCGCGCCCGACGGAGGAGGCCACCCGGCTCATCCTGGTCCGGCACGGCGAGACGGAACGGACCGTGCAGAAGCGCTACTCCGGCCGCGGCGACGTGCCGCTGTCGGACCGCGGCCGGGCCCAGGCCCGGGCCACGGCCGCCCGGGTGGCCGCGCTCGCCCCGTCCGTCGCGGCCGTGGTCAGCTCGCCGCTGTCCCGGTGTACGGCCACCGCCGAGGCGATCGCCGCCGCCGTCGGCAACCCGCCGGTACGCCCCGACGACGACCTGATCGAGTGCGACTTCGGGCTCTGGGAGGGCCGGACCTTCGCCGAGGTACGCGAGGGCTGGCCGGGCGAGCTGGACGCCTGGCTCGCCTCGACCCGGATCGCCCCGCCTGAGGGGGAGTCGTTCGTCGCCGTCGCCGAGCGGACCGGCCGGGCGGTCGACCGGCTGCGCGCGGCGTACCCGGGGGAGACCGTCGTGGTGGTCTCCCACGTCTCGCCGGTCAAGCTGGTACTGCGCGACGCCCTGGCCGCCGGCGACGCCTTCCTGCACCGCCTCTACCTGGACACGGCCGGCATCTCGCTGCTCGACCTCTACCCCGACGGCGGCGTAGCCGTCCGCGCGGTCAACGACACCGCCCACCTCACCAACCTCTAACCCCGCCCCCGTCGTGCACTTTCTCGGAAAGAGTGGCCATTCCCCGCGGAATGGCCACTCTTTCTCTGTATGTGCACGGGCGGGGCTGGGGTGGGTTGGGGGTGGGTGGGTGCCGTTCGGCGCAGGTGGGGGGCCGTTCGGCGCATCTCCTTCGCACCGTCGAACGTGACTGCGCTCACAGGGTCGTAGCCTCCGGCCGTCACATGGCTAGTTACGACTTTCCCGGAGGTGTGTCACATGGCAGCACCCGAACCGGAGGCGCCGACCACGGCGCGATCCAGGGCGAAGGACCACAGTCCCTGGAACTGGTTGCTTTTCATACCGATCGTGGTGCCGCTCATCCCGGCCCTGTTCAACGCCGACTCACCCCGGCTGTTCGGCTTCCCGCGCTTCTACTGGCTGCAACTGGCCTGGATCATCCTCGGCGTGGCCACCACCACGCTGGTCTACCAGATGACCAAGAAGCGGGGTGACCGGTGATGCGCGCTCACCTGACCGAGATCATCGTCTTCACGTTCCTCTTCCTGCTGGTCAGCGCGATGGGCTTCGTGGCCGCCCGCTGGCGGGCGCCGCGGGACATGGCCCACCTGGACGAGTGGGGATTGGGCGGCCGCAACTTCGGCGGCTGGATCACCTGGTTCCTGGTCGGCGGTGACCTCTACACCGCGTACACCTTCGTGGCGGTGCCGGCGCTGGTCTTCGGCGCGGGTGCGATGGGCTTCTTCGCCGTGCCGTACACGATCGTGATCTACCCGCTGGTCTTCCTGGTGCTCTGCCGGCTCTGGTCGGTGTCGCACCGGCACGGCTACGTCACCCCGGCGGACTTCGTCCGGAACCGGTTCGACTCGCCGATCCTGGCGCTGCTGGTCGCGATCACCGGCATCCTCGCGACCATGCCGTACATCGCGCTGCAGCTGGTCGGCATCGAGGCGGTGCTCAAGACGATGGGCGTCACCGGGGAGAGCACGATCGCCCGGCACCTGCCGATCATCATCGCGTTCGCCATCCTGGCCGCCTACACCTACCAGTCCGGCCTGCGCGCCCCGGCGCTGATCGCCTTCGTCAAGGACTCGCTGATCTACATCGTGATCCTGGTGGCGATCATCTACCTGCCGTACAAGCTGGGCGGCTGGGGCGACATCTTCAACGCGGCGGACGCGAAGTTCAAGGCGTCACCCGCTCCTGGGGACGGCATCCTGCTCAACGCCAACAACCAGCTCCAGTACGTCACGCTGGCGTTCGGGTCCGCGCTAGCGCTCTTCCTCTACCCGCACAGCATCACCGGCGTGCTGGCCAGCCGGAACCGGGACGTGATCAAGCGGAACATGTCCGCGCTGCCGGCGTACAGCCTGCTGCTCGGCCTGATCGCGCTGCTCGGCTACATGGCGATCGCGGCCGGGGTGAAGCCGCTGCCGGGGGCGACCCAGGGCAGCGTGGACGGCAACACGGTCGTGCCGCTCCTGTTCGACCAGCAGTTCCCGGACTGGTTCGCGGGCGTCGCGTACGCGGCCATCGGCATCGGCGCGCTGGTGCCGGCGGCGATCATGTCGATCGCGGCGGCGAACCTGTTCACCCGCAACATCTACAAGGAGTACCTGAAGCGGGACGCCACTGCGGCGCAGGAGGCGAACGTCTCCAAGATCACCTCGCTGGTGGTGAAGGTCGGCGCGGTGGCCTGCATCGTCTTCCTGGACCCGCAGTTCTCCATCGACCTCCAGCTCATCGGCGGCGTGATCATCCTCCAGACGCTGCCGGCGGTGGCGCTGGGCCTCTACACCCGCTGGTTCCACCGCACCGCGCTGATCGCCGGCTGGGCGGCCGGCATGGCGATGGGCATGTGGATGCTCTACCAGATCGCGAACCCGGCGACCGGGAAGAAGCACTTCGCCGGCTCGGCCTTCCCGCTCTCCGAGTTCGGCTTCGACACCAAGAAGACGATCTACGTGGGCATCGTGGCGGTGCTGGTCAACCTGGTGGTGGCCGCGCTGCTGACCCTGGTCCTGCGGGCCGCGAAGGTGTCGGGCGGCGTGGACCACACCACGCCGGACGACTACTTCGCCGACGAGGGCGACCCCCGGGTCGTCCCCGGTGCCGAGCGGGACGCCGACTCCGCCCGGGAGCCGGTCGCCTGAGGTGAGCGAAGGGGGCCCCCGGCTGTTGAGCCGGGGGCCCCGTTGCGCGCGTCAGCGGGGCCGGGGGCGGGATTCCAGGGCCTGGTTGAGCCGGTGCAGCAGCTCGGCGAGGCTGTCCCGGTCGTCGGGGGACCAGGCGGCGAGGATGTCGCCGTAGAGCCGGGTGCGGGCCGCCTGGACGGCGGCCATCCGCTGGAGTCCGGCCGGGGTGGGGGAGATCACCGTGCCCCGGCCGTCGGTCGGGTCGGGGGTACGGGCGATCAGGCCGTCCCGCTGCATCGCGGAGACCTGCCGGGTGACCGTCGAGCCGTCCAGGTTCAGCTTCGCGGCGAGCGCCGAGACGTTCTGTGGGCCGACGCTGGCCAGATGCCGCAGGATCACGTACGCGGCCCGGTCGAGCAGCCGGTGCTCCGTCGTGCCGGTGCCCCGCCGGGTGGCCTCGCCGAAGCGCATCAGCAGCGCGACCTCGGTCTCGATCCGACCGAGGGCGAGCTCGTCCCGGTCCGCGGTGTGCTCGTCCGTCATAGCTGTATGATACAACAGAACTACCTGTACGATACAGCTATCTGTCTGGAGGCGCGGAGTGGATCGGCGATCCGAACCCAACCGCAGTGCCATCTACGCCACCACCCTGGTGGCCTTCCTCGCCATCGCCGGCATTGCCGTGGTGGACCCCATCCTGCCGGCCATTGGCGAGGACATCGGGGTGACCGCCTGGCAGGTCGAGCTGCTCTTCACCGCCTACATCACGGTGATGGCGGTCGGCATGATTCCGGCGACGCTGGCCAGCGGCCGGTTCGGCTTCAAGCCGGTGCTGATCACCGGTGTCTCGGTGGTCGGCCTGGCCGCCATCCTCGCCTCGTTCAGCGACAACATCGTGCAGCTCTCCGTGCTGCGCGGCGTCTGGGGACTGGGCAACGCGATGTTCTTCGCCACCGCGATGGTGGTGCTGGTCAACCTCGCCGTCGACCGGGAGTGGGTGGTCGGCCTCTTCGAGACCGCCCTCGGCCTCGGCTTCGCCGTCGGGCCGTTGCTCGGCGGCCTGCTCGGCCACGTGAGCTGGCGGCTGCCGTTCTTCGTCTGCGGCCTCTTCATGGTGCTCGCGCTGGTGGTGGCGGCCCGCAAGCTCCGCGAGCCGGCCAACCGGCAGGCGCCGGTCCGGGTCGGCCAGATCTTCGCCACCTACCGCAGGCCGGCGTTCATCGCGCTCTGCGTGGTCACCGCCGCCTACAACTTCGTCTTCTTCGTGGTGCTCGGCTACACGCCGCTCTTCCTGCACCTCGACGTGGTGCCGCTGGGGCTGGCCTTCACCGCCTGGGGCCTCGGCCTGGCCGCCGGCATCCTGGTGATCGGGCACCGGCTCGCGCACCGGATCGGCGCGGTGCAGACCGTCGGCGTGGCCATCGCCGGCCTGCTGGTCTGCATGGCGCTCTTCGCCACCTCGGGCTCCACCGCCGAGTCGCTGGTCGTCCTGGTGCTCGCCGGCCTCTGCATGGGCCTGGCCAACGCCAACCTCACCGACCTGGCGCTCGGCCTCGGCTCCCGCGACCGGCGGGTGGCCACCGGCGCGTTCAACCTGGTCCGCTGGGGTGCCGCCGCGCCCGCGCCGATCATCTCCGGCAAGCTCGCCGAGCACGGGCTGGCGCTGCCGTTCTGGGTCGGCTTCGCCGTTCTCGCCGCCGGCGTGCTGGTCTACCTGGCCTCCGCCCAGCTGATGGCCGCCGGTTATGGCGAGCGGGTGCTCTGGTCCCGCTGGAACTCCGCCGCCCGCGACGCCGAGCACGCCCCCGAGGAGGCGGTCGGCGAGGCGTACTGAGTTCCCCCCGGCCCCTGGTCGAGCCGCCCCGGTACCGCGTCGCGCCGGGGCGGCTCGGCGTCCGGGGCCCGCCGCCCGAAAGGCCTCAGCGCAGCGCGCGCCAGAGCAGGTAGAGGCCGATCGTCGTGCCGAAGACCACGATCAGGGTCTTCAGCACCACCGGCGGCAGCCGGCGGACCAGCCGGGCGCCCGCGTACCCGCCGACCAGCGTCGCCGGCGCGACCACCGCGACGGCCGCCCAGTTGACCGGGCCGAAGAGCGCGAACACCACCAGCGTGGTCAGCCCCACCATGGCGGAGAGCAGATTCTTGATCGCGGACACCCGGGCCAGCGTGGTGTCCAGCACCAGGGCCAGGCCGGCGACCAGCATCACCCCGAGCGCCGCGCCGAAATAACCGCCGTACACGGTGCCCAGGGCGACCATCGCCTGCACCGTGACGGTCCGGCGGTGCGGGCTGAGGTCGGCCGGGTGACCGACCAGCCGGCGCAGCGGATCCTGGAAGGCCAACACGGCGGTCGCGCCCAGCACCAGGAACGGCACCACCAGCTCGAAGGCCCGCGCCGGGGTGGCCAGCAGCAGCACGCAGCCGACCACCGTGCCGAGCACCGCGGTGGGCAGCAGGCGCCACAACGACCGCCCGGGCGGCAGGTCCGTCCGGCTGCCCGCGACGCTCGCGACGTACCCGGGGAAGACCGACACCGAGTTGCTGACGTTCGCCGGAACCGGCGGCAGCCCGACCGCGATCAATGCCGGGAAGGTGAGGAGGGAACCGCCCCCGGCCACCGCGTTCACCGTGCCCGCGGCGAGACCGGCGGCGAGCAGGAGCGCGGCGTCGGAGAGGTCCATGATCCCCAGAGGCTAGTACGCTCCCGTCCGCGCCGCCTGCTGCGCACCGCGTACCTGCTGACCGGCAGCCGGGACACTGCGCAGGGGTGAGCGGCTCCTCGGCGAAGGGCTGGTGTCGGACTGGTGATCGGCGGCGGGGAGGGCCGGTCTCCGCCGTCCCCGCCGGCCACCCGTGTCCGGGTCGGAAATGAGCGCGGCCGTCGGGTCGTTAGGATGAGAGCGCGACGGACGAGTCGACCGGGCGGTCGCGTCGATGGGCTCCGGCCCGTCGCCGAGGAACGTCCGGACTCCACAGGGCAGGGTGGTTGCTAACGGCAACCCGGGGTGACCCGCGGGACAGTGCCACAGAAAAAAGACCGCCGGCCCTAAACGGGACGGTAAGGGTGAAACGGTGGGGTAAGAGCCCACCAGCATCCCGGGTGACCGGGATGGCTCGGTAAACCCCACCCGGAGCAAGGCCAAGAATGGGTCGTCACCGCAAGATGACGGTCCGCGCAGACGCTTGAGGGCTGCCCGTCCGATGTCTGCGGGTAGGCCGCTGGAGCCTGCCGGCGACGGCAGGCCGAGATGGATGGCCGCCGCCGACGACGCCCTCCGGGGCGGCGTCGGTCACAGAATCCGGCGTACAGGTCGACTCGTCCGTCGCCCACCAGGTCAGCTGCCCTCGCATGGTGGCTGACCTGCTGTTTTGTTGAGTGCTAGTGGTCAGCATTGGTCGGCAATTGACGGCCCCGCGACGGCCCGAACGGCCCGGACACGGCCCAGGCACCGCAGGACGACCCATGGCGGCCTGCACTCTGCCTGTTGTCCGCAAACGGGGCATCCGTGTCGGCTCCGCTCTGGAAAGGTGATCCAGATGACCGCCCAGACTCACTGGCAGGCGTGGCATGAACCCTACGCAGATGAAACTTCCCCGCTGTCGCGTCGACTGCGGCTGGTGCAGCAGCACATCGCCTCGTGGCTTGATCAGCGTTCGGGCGAGCGGCTGACTGTGGTGAGCGCGTGCGCGGGGCAGGGCCATGACCTCATCGGTGTCCTTGCCTCACGGCCTGATGCTCGTCGGCTACACGGGACCCTGCTTGAGTACGACGCGGGCAACGTGGCCGCC
>NZ_JAEMUW010000001.1 GCF_016598485.1 Micromonospora coerulea
CGCGACGCCGACCTGCCCCTGCCTCGGGCGCCTTGCCACCTGGGACACGCACGCAAGCACGGGGCAACACCCTCGCAGTGCTCACCGACGATAAGTAACGTAACAGTGATCTTGGCGTGGCACCATCGGGCACACGACCGACTGCGCAGGTCAGCGGCCATGACTATGTTCGTCCGATGCCTACTGACAAGATCACTGCGGCTTCGGCGGGTAAATGGCGGCTCGGCGACTTGACCATCAACCGGATCGGCTTCGGCGCGATGCGACTGACGGGCAGCGCCGCCTTCGACCTCGGCACGCCAAGTGACCGCGACCGGGTCATCGGCGTGCTGCGCCGTGCCGTCGAGCTGGGCGTGAACCACATCGACACTGCGGCCTTCTACTTCTCCTCGCTGCGCTCGGCCAACGAGCTGATCAACCGGGCGTTGGCGCCGTACCCCGACGATCTGGTCATCGCCACGAAGGTCGGTCCCGGCCGGGATCCGTCCGGCGATTGGTTGCCACTGGCCCGGCCGGATCAACTACGCGGGCAGGTGGAGGAGAACCTGCGCCAGCTCGGCCGCGACCACCTGGACGTGGTGTACCTGCGCCAGCACGGCCTCGACTCGATCGCCGAGCACTTCGGTGCGCTTGCCGACCTGCGCGACGCCGGCCTGATCCGGCACCTGGGCATCTCCAACGTCCGCCCGCAACATCTTGCGCAGGCCCAGGCGATCGCCCCCGTCGTGTGCGTGCAAAACGCGTACGGCATCGACAAGCGCATCAGCGACAAAACCCTCCGCACCTGCGGCGAGCAGGGCATCGCGTTCGTGCCGTTCTATGCGATCACCGGCGACAGACGTGAGGCCGGCGGTGTCGCCGCCAACGACGCCCTCCTCGCCGTCGCACGTGCACACCGCGCCACGCCCGCGCAGGTCCGGATCGCCTGGACGCTGAGCCGCGGGCCGCACGTGTTAGCCATCCCGGGTACGGGCAACCCGGATCACCTGTTCGAGAACGTGGCCGCCGGGGCGCTTCGCCTGTCCGCAGACGAGCTGGCCAGCCTCGAATAGCGCCACCCGGGCAGGCGACATCTCACTTACAAGGCGTTTGCCAAAGGTCGCAGCGTCCGCTGGCGTCCGCAGGGTTCGGCTCCGAGGCGACACCCGACGATACGCAGTCTCATCGCTGCCCTCCGGGTGGTATCCGATCGTGCCCGAGGCAGCGGATGCAGGCAATCGCTTGCCATCGGTCAAGCTCCGCAAATGGCGCGACAGGACGCCGAGCGGCCCAACCCCCGTACTCGCTCCCGCGGAACCATCGGCGCGGCCAGTGCCAGCCGCGGGTCCGCGCGCGGTGTGGTGTTGCGTCGCAGGTCAAATGCCGCGTCTGCTCCGATTCGTGCATGCCCGCCGGAAGTAGCGACGGCACGGCCCATGTTGGTCGAGTCTCGGCGGCCGACGCTCATGAATGACCGTTGCCTCCTCGGGTACCCGGGCTGCGAACGCGAGAAGGGAGGCTTGGGATGAAGGACCGAATCCTGCAGCGGTTGAGGAAGAAGGCAAGCACGATTGTGGTGCGACGTAGGCGCCAGGATGCCGTAATCAACAAGCCGACAAGCGCCAGAAGGCCCGGCAGGCGCTTTCAGTGACAGCAGGGCCTTGCTCCGCCCGCTGAGCACCGCCACCGGCAGCTTCTTCGCGGCCTGAGCCGTCCCGCGGTCGGCCGGAAGCTGACCCGCTCGGCCGCAAGGCGCCAGCGGGCGTTGCGCGGCGGCGGCCCCCGGTTCATCCCCGAGGACCGCCGCTGCCCGTCACAGCGGGTAGGTGCGAGCCACCGCCAGCATCTCGGAGGTGTGGGAGCCGACGATGCCGACGTCCGGTGGGCGGGGGCGGAAGCCGGGCACCCCGTCCAGGCCGTCGCTGGCGTCCATCGCGCGCAGGTTCACCTGGCCCGCCTTCGGGGTCAGGGTCAGCGTCACCTCGACGCCCTCGGGCGGCGGGGCGTGGAAGACGATCCCGAAGCCCCACCGGCCGTCGCGGGCCTTGACCGGTACGTCGCGGCCGGCCACCGTCGCCGACCGCACCGCCGCGGTGGTCGTGTCCACATGCAGCGAGGCGAGGCGGACGGGGCGCTGCGGGATCAGCCGGACCCGCAGCACCCGTTGGTCACCGGAGCGGGTGTCGGAGAGCACTTCCAGCTTCGGCGCGGGCAGGTTCGCCGCCTGCGCGGGTCCGGTCCGCAGCTCCGCATCGCCCAGGCCCGGGAAGTCGTCGGCGACCGACACCCGGCCGTCGACGTACCCGTCGGTCCACGGTTGCGGCTCGTCCTCGTGGCTGAGCCAGCGGGCCTGATCGGTGCCGGCGTCCAGGGCGTACATGAGGTGAGTGGGCGCCGGGTGGGCGGCGTCGAAGCGGTCCACCCGGAGCCCGACCCCGGCGAGGACCACGGCGGCCAGCGCCGCGGCGACGGCCGGCAGCGCGCCCAGCCGGCGGGCCCGCAGCGCGACCAGGCCGCGCTGCCCGCCGGCCTGCGGGTGCAGCAGGTCCACCACCGGCAGCGCCGCCAGCCCGAGCAGCACCGCGAAGAGCGCGGCGACGCCGCCCATCGCCATGCCGAGCGCGGGGAAGAGCAGCACCACGGTGGGCAGCAGGATCACCACGCCGACCGCGCCGGCCAGGGTGACCGCGAGCACCGGCCAGGGCCCGTCGATCCGGGTGGCCAAGGCCGCCAAGCCGGCGAGCGCGCCGGCCAGGGCGGGCAGGGTGGCGAGGTACGCCCCGCCGGGCACCAGCACCGCGAGCAGCACCCCGAGCAGGGCCAGCCAGGCCAGGCCGCCGAACGCGAGGGCGGCCGGGCCGGCCCAGCGGCGGGTCAGCGCGTACCAGGTGAAGAGGATTGCGGCGGCGAGCGCCACCACGGCCAGCCGGTACCAGACCGGCCGGTACGGGTCGAGCAGCTCGGCGTAGCCGGGGCGCAGCGCGGTGATCGCCGCCCAGAGCGCCGACGCGGCCAGCGGGGCGGCGACGACCGGCACGAGTGCCAGCCCGAAGCCGGCGGCGAGCCGGCCGGCGGTGCCCCGACCGCGCCGGCGCAGCAGCCAGCCGAGCACGCCGACCGCCGCCAGGGCGAGCAGCGCGAGCGGCAGGGTGAGCCAGCCGGGGTAACGGACCAGCCCGCCCGGCACCGGGAAGTAGGTGGCGTCGTGGCCGGAACGCAGCGCCTTCAGGTCGGTCCGGCCGAACTCGCGGGCCAGCCCGAGCGCGTTGTCGCCGTGCTGTTGGAGGCTGCCCCGGTCCATCGCCGCCGGGGTGTCCAGCGGGGTGTGGTAGACCGCGCCCCCGTCGATGTACGCGGAGTTCAACCCGACGAACTTCCGGTCCAGGAACGCGGTGAAGTCGGTGTCGTTCGGCAGCGCCCGGTAGATCTCCACCGCGAAGGAGGTGCCCACCGGGTGCGGGGCGGCCCGGCCGAAGACCTCCACCAGCTTGGCGTTGTTCCGGGACGTCTCGAACATGATCACCGGGCCGGTCGCGCCGCGGGCCTCGAGGTTGAGCACCACCCCGCCGTCGGCGGCCAGCGGATGGCTCGACGCGAACGCCGAGGCGCCGCAGAGGCACGCCTCCTCGGCGTCGGTGAGTACGAAGACGACGTCGTTGCGCGGCCGGGGACCGGCGGCCAGCGCCCGGGCCACCTCCAGGATGGTGGAGGTGCCGGCGCCGTCGTCGTTACCGCCCGGCCCCGACTGCACCGAGTCGTAGTGGGCGACCAGGAAGACCCGGCCGGTCGGGTCGGTGCCGGGCAGCCGGGCCACCACGTTGCGGACCCGGGCCAGGGTGGCCCCGCCCGCGGCCCCGCTGAGTTGCCCGGCCTCCGGGGCGACGGTGTCCTGCACCTCGGTCTCCAGGCCCAGGCCGCGCAGCACGCCCACGAGGTGCTCCCGGACCTGGTCGTTGGCCGGGCTGCCGGCGACGTGCGGCCGGGCCGCGATCACCGTGACGTTCCGGTACGCCCGGGCGGCGCTGAAGTCGGCGGCCGGCGCGTCGGCCGGGCGGGGCGCCGGGGTACGCAAATCGACCAGCACACCGGCGCCGACGGCAAGCAGCGCGGCGAGCGCGGCGACGGCGGCGAGCGGCCGGCGGCGGGGCCGGGCCAGCGCCCGGTCGGCCGGGCGGGCGGGCCAGGCCAGCGCCCGGTCGGCCGGGCGGGTGGGGGTTGCGCCCACGGGAACTCCTCGGGGGTGGGGCCAGGGGTGGCATCATCCTGCACCCCGCCGGCCCCGAACGGGACTCCGCCGTCCGCAGGTGGCCGGCGCGCGGGGCGGTGACCGGGCCCACACGTAACACCAGCCGCCCGCTTTGTCGCTATGCGGGTGGCGCGCCGGACCCGTCCCGCCGGTGCTGCCCGCGCTGGCACCGCCGTGTTGTGTGCGACCGTTGTCTAATACAGGATCAGCAGGGCACTCGGAAGGAGCCCGACATCACCAGCGAACTCCCGCGTCTCGCGGCGGTGACCCGGCCGCACCGGGGGGCCGGCATGGCCGGCTCCTCCGTCGTGCCCTATCCGCACGGCGGGCTCGGGCGGCATGTCAACCTGCCGCCCGGCGAGCGGCTGCGGGTGCTGCTGGTCGAGGACGACGAGGGCGATGCCTTCCTGGTGGGCGAGCTGCTCGCCGAGACCAACTCGATGATCGACCTGCTGGTCGCCACCAGTCTCAGTGAGGCCCGGCAGCGGGTGATGGGCGTGGACTGCGTCCTGCTCGACCTGGGCCTGCCGGACGCGCAGGGCCTGGACGGGCTGCGTCAGGTGCTGGAGATGGCCAGCGGCGCCGCGGTCTGCGTACTGACCGGCCGCTCCGACGAGCACCTGGGCATCGTGGCGGTCGCCGAGGGCGCCCAGGACTATCTGGTCAAGGGGCAGGTCGACGGGGTCCTGCTGACCCGGGCGCTGCGCTACGCCGTGGAGCGCAAGCGGGCCGACGAGAACGCCCGCCGGCTGCGCGAGGTGGAGCTGCGCCAGGCCGAGTCCGCCCGCCTGGAGCGGGGCCTGCTGCCCCAGCCACTGATGACCACCGATCAGGTGTCGGTGCACACGTTCTACCGCCCCGGCCGGCACGCCGCGCTGATCGGCGGCGACTTCTACGACGTGGTCCAGACCCGGCCGGACCGGGTCGACCTGATCGTCGGCGACGTCTGCGGGCACGGCGTGGACGAGGCCGCCCTCGGCGTCGAGCTACGGGTCGCCTGGCGGGCCCTGGTGCTGGCGGGCGTGCCGGACGACGAGGTGCTACCCGCCCTGGAACAGGTGCTGATGAGCGAGCGCCGGCTCCAGGAGATCTTCGCCACGGTGGCCACCGTCCGGCTCGACCTGGCCGCCAACCGGGCCACCGTGCGGCTCGCCGGCCATCCGCCGCCGCTGCTGCTCAGCGGGGACAAGGTCGCGCCGGTGCCAGCCAGGGGCGGTCTGCTGCTCGGCGTACGACCGCGCCGGCCCGTTGCCTTCGATCTGGAGTTCGACAGTGATGACTGGTCCCTGCTGATGTACACCGACGGCCTGATCGAGGGTCGGGTGGGCAGCGGCGACGACCGGCTGGATGTGCCGGGACTGACCGACCTGCTCGCCGACCCGGCCAACCGGGCGGTGCCCCTGGCCGAGTTGCCGGCCTGGCTGGTCGGCCGCGCGGAGCAGCTCAACGGTGGCCCGCTGGCCGACGACGTCGCGATGCTGCTGGTCGCCCGGGGCGGTGGCCGGTGACGCCGGATCGCCAGGGGTGGACCCTGCGTCGTCGCGTCGTCGCGCTGCTCACCGTGGTGCTGGTGCTGCTGCTCGGGCTCGCCGCGGCGGAGGCCGCGGTGGCGGCGAAGAACCGGCAGAACATCGACGCCGTCCTGCTCAAGACCGGTCCGTTGCGGGTGCAGGGTCAGGAGCTGCTGAGCGCGCTGCTCGACCAGGAGACCGCCGTCCGCGGGTACGCGGTGAACGGCGACCGCAACGACCTGGCCCCGTACGAGTCCGGTCTGCGGCGGGAGCGGGACACGGTCGCCGCGATGGAGAAGGTGGCCGCCGGCTACCCGGGTGTCCTGCGGGAGCTGCGGGTCGTCGAGGAGCAGGCGGCGCAGTGGCGGACGAAGGTGGCCGAGCCGGTCATCACGACGACCCAGCGCAGCGGCCCGGCCGCCGGGCAGGCGCTGATCACCGACCAGACCCGGCAGCAGTTCGACGGCATCCGCAACGCGGTGGACGAGCTCCAGGACGAGATCCTCGTCGTCCGGCAGCAGACCGCCGACCGGGTCAACCGGACCGGCAACATCCTGGTCGTCCTGCTGATCGTCGCGGCCCTCGTGGTGGCGGTCGCCGGCGCGGTCATGCTGCTCTCGCTGGACCGGATCCTGATCCGGCCGCTGGCCGGGCTGGCGGGGCAGGTGCGGGAGGTCGCCGCGGGCAACTACCAGCACCACATCGAAGGGTCGGGGCCGCCGGAGTTCCGCCAGCTCGCCGACGACATCGACGGCATGCGGCAGAAGATCGCCCTGGAGCTCGCCGAGGTTCGCGAGGCCCGGGAACGCATCGAGTGGGTCAACAGCCAGCTGCAGAAGCAGGCCGAGGAGCTGACCCGGTCCAACCGTGACCTGGAGCAGTTCGCCTACGTCGCCTCGCACGACCTGCAGGAGCCGCTGCGCAAGGTGGCCAGCTTCTGCCAGCTGCTCCAGCGCCGGTACGCCGGCCAGCTCGACGAGCGGGCCGACCAGTACATCGCCTTCGCCGTGGACGGCGCCCAGCGGATGCAGCGCCTGATCAACGACCTGCTCGCGTTCTCCCGGATCGGCCGGCTCACCACCGGCTTCACCGAGGTCGACCTGAACAAGGTGATGGGCGACGTGGCCGGTCAGACCGAGGCCGCCCGGCAGTACACCGACGCCGAGCTGACCTGGGAGGGTCTGCCGGTGATCCGCGGCGAGGAGCCGCTGCTGACCAACCTGCTGGCCAACCTGGTCAGCAACTCGATCAAGTTCCGCCGTCCCGACGTGCCGCCGAAGGTGCACGTCTCCGCCCGGCTGGTCGGCGACGAGTGGGAGATCAGCTGCCAGGACAACGGCATCGGGATCGAGCCGGAGTTCGCCGACAAGATCTTCGTGATCTTCCAGCGGCTGCACGCCAAGGACGCGTACCCGGGCACCGGCATCGGCCTGGCCATCGTCAAGAAGATCGTCGAGTACCACGGCGGCCGGGTGTGGGTGGACACCGGCACCGCGGAGGGTACCGCGATCCACTTCACGCTGCCCGCCCTCCCCGAGGACGTCGAGGCGGCCCGTGCGGCGACGGAGTCGGGCGCGACGGCGGCGGACGAGGCGGACGGAGCGGACGCGACCGTGGCGGGCGCGGCGGACGGGACCGTGGCGGGCGCGGCGGAGGGCACCGCGGCGGACGCGACGACGGCCGGCGCGACCACGGCGGGCGCGGGGTCGACCGTGGCCGCGGGCGGCGACGGCGCGGACGAGGAGCCCACCCCGGTCGGTCGGCAACCGGGCGGGTCGGTACGCGGCGAAATGGCCGGCGGCACCGCCGGAGACGGTACAACGGGTGGCATGAAGGAGGCGGTGGGATGACCGCGCCGGCAGACGGCAAGAGCCCGATCGAGGTCCTGCTCGTCGAGGACGACCCGGGCGACGTGCTGATGACCCAGGAGGCGTTCGACGAGCACAAGCTCCGCAACCGGCTGACCGTCGTCTCGGACGGCGCCGAGGCCCTGGCGTACCTGCGCCGGGAGGGCCAGTACGTCGACGCGGTGGTCCCCGACCTGGTCCTGCTCGACCTCAACCTGCCCCGGCGGGACGGGCGGGAGGTGCTCGAGGAGATCAAGAAGGACGAGCAGCTCTGCCGGATCCCGGTCGTGGTGCTCACCACCTCGCAGGCCGACGAGGACATCCTGCGCAGCTACCAGCTGCACGCCAACGCCTACGTGACCAAGCCGGTGGACTTCGAGCGCTTCATCTCGGTGGTCCGCCAGATCGACGAGTTCTTCGTCAGCGTGGTCAAGCTGCCGCCGCGTGGGTGACCCGCTGCTCGACGACGTCGGCGAGCTGCTGCGGCAGGCGGCGGCGCAGGTGGTGGTGCCACTGTTCCAGCGGCTCGACGCGGCCGACATCGCCGAGAAGGCCCCCGGCGAGGTGGTCACCGTCGCCGACCGCCGGGCCGAGGAGCTGATCTCCGCCGGGCTGCGAAAGCTGCGCCCCGGCTCCATGGTGGTCGGCGAGGAGGCCGTCGCCGACGACCCGGAGCTGCTGCGGCACCTGCGCGGCGCCGGTGACGTCTGGCTGGTCGACCCGGTCGACGGCACCTCCAACTTCGCCGCCGGTCGACGGCCGTTCGCGCTGATGGTGGCGCTGCTCACCGACGGCGTGCAGGTGGCCTCCTGGGTGTACGACCCGCTGGCGGACAACCTCGCCAGCGCCCTGGCGGGGGAGGGCACCCGCCTGGACGGCACGCGGGTGCGGACGGCGGGCCCGGTGCCGGCGGTCGACGCGCTGCGCGGCACGGCGATGACCCGCTTCCTGCCGCCTGACGCGCGGCGGGCCGTCGAGGCGGGCGGCCGCCGGATCGGCGAGCTGCTCCCCGGCCAGCACTGTGCCGGCCGGGAGTACCTCGACATCCTCACCGGCGAGCAGCACTTCGTCCTCTTCTGGCGGACCCTGCCGTGGGACCACGCGCCGGGCACCCTGCTGGTCCGGGAGGCCGGCGGGGTGGCGCGCTGCTTCGACGGCACCGACTACCACCCGGCCGACGACGGCCGGGGCCTGCTGGTGGCGGCGAGCGATGAGGTCTGGACCGAGGTCCGGGCCGCCCTGCTCGACGGCTGACCGGCCCGTCCGCCCGGCCGGCGGGGCAGCGCCGGTGACGCCTCCGCGACAGTGCCGACACGCTGTGTCGATGGTTCGCGTCGGGGGAGGTCGGGGGCCTGGCGCAACCGGCGCGGTCCGGTATCGTGACCGGCGGTTTCCGCCAGCAGGCCGCCGTCCGGCGCCGGCGGAGCCGCCGCCGCGCAGTGGTCCCCGGGGGGCCGGCGGTCGACGGAAGGACGCTTTCGTGCCCAGGACCAGGCTCAACCGGCGGCGGGTCCGCCGGTCGTTGCTCGCCCTGCTCGCCGCGACGGCCGTGCTGCTCGGCGCGGGCCTCGCCCCGGGCGCGGCCACCGCCGCGCCGGGCAGCACGCCCGACGAGGGCGGGAGCAAGCAGCTCCGCGCGGCGCTCGACGCGGCCGCCCGGGGCCACATCGAGGCCAAGGCCCGGCTGGACAACTCGAAGCGCCGGCAGGTGGCGCTGACCGGGCAGCTCAGGCAGGTCGAGCTCCGTCTGACCGAACTGAACTCGCAGGTCGCCCAGGTGGCCGCGCAGTCCTACCGGGTGGGCCGGCTGACCCCGGTGTCGATGCTGCTCGCCAGCGCCGACCCGAACGCGTTCCTCAAGCGGGCCGCCGAGCTCGACGTGATGGCCCAGCGGGACAGCAAGCGGCTGCACGCGCTCGCCGACGCCAAGGCCGAGGCGGCCCGGGCCAAGGCGGCGATCGACATCGAGGTGCGCGAGCAGCAGAAGCAGCTCGCCGTGCTGGCGAAGAAGAAGCGGGACGCGGAGATCGCGCTGGCCAAGGTCAGCTCGGGCAGCAGCTCCGGGTTCAGTGGCGGCTCGGCGTCGGCCCGGCCTGCGCCGCGCAACTCGGACGGCTCCTGGCCGTCGGAGTCCTGCTCCGTCAACGACCCGACCACCTCGGGCTGCATCACCCCGCGCACCCTGCACGCGCTCCAGCAGGCCCAGGCGGCCGGCTACAAGCGCTACGTCTCGTGCTTCCGCAGCGGCGGCGACGGCGAGCACCCGAAGGGCCGGGCCTGCGACTTCTCCGCCGCCACCGGCGGCTTCGAGGATGTGTCGGCCACCGGCGGGGACAAGGCGTACGGCGACAGCTTGGCCAACTACTTCAAGAACAACGCGAGCCGGCTCGGCGTGATGTACGTGATCTGGTACCGGCAGATCTGGATGCCGAACACCGGCTGGCGGTCGTACAGCGGCGGGGGCAGTCCCGCCGCCGACCACACAAACCATGTTCATCTTTCGATGTACTGACCCGGTCCGCCGGGCACGCTGCGTAGCATCGCGACGGTGAGCAGCTCATCCCCCGAAGTCGTGGCGGGGTCCGCGCCGACCGCGCCGATGCCGTCCACAGCCCTGCCCAACGGGCTCGCCGCGTTTCTGGTGTTCCTCTCCAGTGGGGCCGTGCTGGTCCTGGAGACCGTCTCGCTCCGCCTGGTCGGCCCGTACGTCGGGGTGACCCTCCAGGTGACCAGCTCGGTCATCGGCATGGCGCTGGCCGCGATCGCGTACGGGGCCTGGATGGGCGGGTTCCTGGCCGACCGGCGGGACCCGCGCGCCCTGCTGGCCCCGGCCCTGGTGCTGGCGGGCGTCGCCACCGCCGTCACCCTCCCCGTCGTCCGCTACGCCGGTGAGGTGCTGCGCGGAGGCGCGGCGAGCGCCGTACTGCTGCTCACCGCGGTGGCGGTGCTGGTGCCGGCGGCGCTGCTCGCCGGGATCACCCCGCTGGTGGTGAAGCTCCAGCTCGCCGACCTGCGCCGCACCGGCCAGGTGGTCGGTCGGCTCTCCGGAATCGGCACGCTGGGCGGCATCACCGCCACCCTGGTCACCGGCTTCGTGCTGGTGGCGGCGCTGCCCAGCACGGTGATCGTGCTCGGCCTGGCGGTGCTGCTCGGGGCCACCGGGCTGGCGCTCGGGGTGTACCTGCGGCGGCGGGCGGGGACCGGGCTGCCCGGTCCGTCCCGGGCGAAGGCGGCCCTGGCGGCGCTCGGCCTGGCCGGCGCGGGGCTCGCCGCCGTCGCGCCGAACCCGTGCGACGTGGAAACCGCGTACCACTGCGCGAAGGTCGAGGTGGACCCGCAGTGGGCGCAGGGGCGCACCCTCTACCTCAACTCGGCCGAGCACTCGTACGTGGACCTGGCCAACCCGACGCACCTGAAGTACGCGTACACCCAGTGGATGGGCCTGGTGGCCGACGCGGCGGCGCCGAAGGGGCAGCGGCTGGACGCGCTGCACCTGGGCGGCGGCGGCTTCACCATGCCGCGCTACCTGACCGCCACCCGGCCGGACACGGACAACCTGGTGTTCGAGATCGACGGCGGCCTGGTCGAGCTGGACCGGCGGGAATTGGGCGTGCGGACCGGCCCGCGGCTGCGCGCGGTGGTCGGCGACGCCCGGGTGCTGCTCGACGCCGAGCCGGCCGACAGTCGGGACCTGATCGTCGGTGACGCCTTCGGTCATCTGGTGGTGCCCTGGCACCTGGCCACCCGGGAGATGGCCGCCGAGATCCGCCGGGTGCTCCGGCCGGGCGGGATCTACGTGCAGAACGTCATCGACTACCCGCCGGGCCGCTTCATCCGGGCGGAGCTGGCCACCGTGGCCGCCGAGTTCCGGCACGTCGCGCTGATCGCCCCGCCGGGCGCGATCGCCGGCCAGTACGGCTCGAACTTCCTCATCGTCGGCTCGGACGCGCCGTTGCCGCTGGACCGGATCCGGCTCGGACTGCCGATGCTGCCCGAGCCGGCGGGACTGCTGCATGACACCGAGCTCGCCGCGTACGTCGGGGACGCGCTGGTGCTGACCGACGACTACGCCCCGGTGGACCAACTGCTCGCGACCGCCTGATCGGGTGACTTATGTGACCGATTCCGACTGGTCAGGTGTAGGTGGGACCACCCCGGGCAACTGGACTGACCATGGGTGCAGCACAGAGGGGCGGCGCGCAGCTGCTGGATGAGCGGTACCGGCTGATCGAGCAACTCGGTGCGGGCGGCATGTCGGTGGTGTGGCGCGGCTACGACGAAGTGCTCGGCCGCCAGGTGGCGGTCAAGGTGCTGGCCTCCCGGCTCGCCGCCGACAAGGCGTTCCGGCACCGGATCCGGATCGAGGCGCAGGCCGCCGCACGGCTCTGCCACCCCAACATCACCAACGTGTACGACTACGGCGAGTCCGAGCAGGGCGGCCTGACCGTGCCGTACGTCGTCATGGAGCTGGTCGACGGCGGCCCGCTGAGCAGCCGGCTGGGCCGCGGCGGGCAGCTGCCCTGGCGCGAGGCGGTGGTCATCGGCGCGGAGGTCGCCTCGGCGCTGGCCGCCGCGCACGCCCGCGGCGTCGTGCACCGGGACGTCACCCCGGGCAACGTCATGCTCACCCCCACCGGCGTGAAGGTCGTCGACTTCGGCATCTCGGCGCTGGTCGGGGAGAGCGAGAAGGGGCCGGACGGCGCCCTGCTCGGCACTCCCGCCTACCTCGCCCCGGAGCGGCTCGACAACGGCCAGGTCTCGCCGGCCACCGACGTCTACGCGGTCGGTCTGCTGCTGTACCGGATGCTCACCGGCCGGCTGCCCTGGCAGGCCAGCACCACCACCCAGATGCTCCGGGCGCACATGTACAACGACCCGGACCCGATGCCGCCGGTGGTCGGCCTGCCCGCCGAGGTCGAGGAGCTGGTCCGGCGCTGCCTGGCCAAGCGTCCCGCGGACCGGCCACCGACCGCCGAGGTGGCCCGGACGCTCGCCGACGTGGCCGGCATCGCGGCGATCGTGCCGGTCTCCCCGGCGCTCGGCCAGTTCGACCCGACGCTGCTGGAGAACGCCGGAACCACGATTCTGCCCTGGTCCTCGGCGACCGACGCGCTGCCCTTCTCGATCGGGCGGACGCGCACCCGCCGGGCGGCGGCGCGGCGGCGCAAGGTCGAGGCCGGGGTGGCCGCGGCGGGCCTGGTCGCGGTCACCGCCGCCATGTGGGGGCTGACCGCGCGGAGCCCGGCCAGCGGTGGGGCGGAGCCCATCGAGGCCCGGATGGGGCTGCCCCAGCCGGCGCCGTGCGAGGTCGACTACGCGCTGCGCCGGGACTCCGGGCGGGACTTCTCCGCCGAGCTGACCCTGACCAACACCGGTGACCGGGAGCTGCGGGACTGGCGGATGAGCTTCACCTTCCCCGGCCGGCAGACCGTGACCAGGGCCGAGCCGGCAGTGCGGCAGCAGGGGTCGGACGTGCTGGTGCAGCCGCCTGCCGCGGACGCCGCACTGGCCCCGGGGGCGTCGAAGAAGGTCGCGCTCAGCGGCCGTTACACCGGGAACAACCCGCTGCCGGTCGAGTTCAAGGTGGGCGAGACCGCCTGCCGGGTGCAGGTCTCCGGGGTGGCCGGGTCGACGCCCACCACCGCGCCGCCGACGACCAAGCCGTCGCCGAAGACCAGCACGGCGAAGAGCGGCGGCGGGTCGGGAAGTTCCGGTGGCGGGAAGGCCGATAGGCCGAGCAAGGGCAGGGACGGTGGCAAGGGAAAAGGAAAGTGACCAAGGGGAAGGGGGGTGACGGCGGCAAGGGCAGGTGACGGTACGCCCGGTGGTCAGCCCAGCCCGGCGAAGCGCTGCACCTGGCCGATGCTGCCCTCGACGATGAGCACGCTCTCGCGTTCCAGTACGGTGTCCGGCCCGGCGTAGCGGAACCGCTCGCCGGGCAGTTTCGCGCCGACCACCATCACGCCGTACCGCTCCGTCGGGGCGAGCTCGCGCAGCGGCCGGCCGACCATCGCCGCCGGTACGCGCACCTTGGCGATGGCGAAGTCGTCGCCGAACTCGATGAAGTCGAGCATCTTGCTGACGATCAGGTGCGCCACCCGTTCACCGGTCTCCGCCTCCGGGAAGATCACGTGGTGGGCGCCCACCGACGCGAGGATCTTCGCGTGCTTCTCGGAGGTGGCCCGGGCCCAGATCTGTGGGATGCCCAGCTCGGTCAGGGCCAGCACGGTGAGCACGCTGGCCTCCACCGAGCCGCCGATGGCCACGACCACCCGCTTGAAGTCCGCGACGCCGAGCTGGCGCAGCGCTCCCTCCTCGGTGGAGTCGGCCTGCATTACCCGGTCCAGCTGTTCGGACCAGCGCTGCACCCGTTCCGGGTTGCGGTCGACGGCGAGCACCTGATGGTCGAGCTGGAGCAGCGAGCCGGCCAGATGGCAGCCGAACCGGCCCAGGCCGATCACCACGATGCCGCTGTCGTTCGTCTTCCTAGCCGACAATGGGTTGCTCCTCCGGGTAGCGGTACAGCCGTCGCCGGGTGTTCAACGCGATCGCGGATCCGAGGGTGAGGGGGCCGACCCGGCCGATGAACATGAGGGCGGTCAGCACGTACTGGCCGGACGCCGGTAGCTGGGGGGCGAGGCCGACGGAGAGGCCGGTGGTGCTGAACGCCGAGGTCACCTCGAAGAGCGCGACGTTGGCGCGCACCCCCTCGGTGTCCAGGATCAGTCCCACCGTGCCGCCCACCACCAGCGCGACGCTGAGCAGCGCGACCGTCAGCGCCTGGCGCTGGCTGGCGGTGGACACCCGCCGGTGGCCGACCGTGACGTCCGGCTCGCCGCGCAGTTCCGCCCAGATGGCGAAGGCGAGCAGGAAGAACGAGGAGACCTTGATGCCGCCGGCGGTGCTGGCGCTGCCACCACCGATGAACATCAGCACGATCAGCAGCGGATAACTTTCCTCACTGAGATTCTCGACGTTGATCACGTCGAAGCCGCCGGTGCGGCTCAGCGCGATCTGGGTGAAGGCGGCCAGCACCTTTCCCGGCGCGTCGTACGTGCCGATGCTGGCGGGGTTGGTCCACTCCGCGAGCAGCAGGTAGCCGAAGCCGAACCCGATGAGCACCAGGCTGCCCCAGATGGTGAGTTTGGTGGCGACCGCCCAGCGGCCCGGCCGCCGCCACTCGCGGACGGCCTCGAAGAGCGCCGGGAACCCGAGTCCGCCGATGATCGCGCCGAGGGCCAGCGGCAGTGCGACCCAGGGGTCCCGGGAGAAGGCGAGCAGCCCCTCGGAGTAGAGGGTGAACCCGCCGTTGTTGAAGGCCTGGATGGAGTGGAACGAGGCGGACCAGAGCGCCCACCCCGGCGGGTAGTCGTAGACCAGCCAGAGCCGGCCGGTGATGACCGCGGTCATCACCGCCTCGGTGGCGAAGACGGTCGCCGCGATCCGGACCAGCAGCCGCCCCACGTCGCCGATGCCGAACTCGGCGGTCTCCGCCTGCACCAGCATCCGGTTGCGGAGGCCGAGCTGGCGGGAGACCACCAGTATCACCAGGGCGGCGATGGTCAGGATGCCGAGGCCGCCGAGCTGGGTGAGCACGGTGATCATGGCCAGGCCGAAGCCGTTCCAGTAGTTCGGGGTGTCGTTGACGGCCATGCCGGTGACGGAGACGGCCGAGGTGGCGGTGAAGAGCGCGGTGACGAACGGGGTGTACTCGTCTTCGCTGGTCGCCCACGGCAGCATCAGCGTCCCGGTGCCGAGCAGGATCGCCGCCAGGAACCCGAACGGCACCAGGCGCACGGGGTGACGGAGCAGCCGACGCACCAGGCAATCTTCCGCCCGGAGATTCACCGGGAGGTCAGGAACCGACCAACTGGTGGTCAACCGGAACCGGTCTGCTGGGCGCATCCCTCAACGACAGGAGACGGCGTTGCGACGTACCCTTTCGGCTCTCGGCCTGGCCGGCGCGCTGCTCGCGGCGGCCGTGGTGGTGCCGGCCATGGCCGCCCAGGCCGACCCGGAGCCCGACGCCGACGGGTCCCGCACGGCCCAGCGGCCCATCGTGATCGGTCACCGCGGGGCGAGCGGCTACCGCCCGGAGCACACCCTGAAGTCCTACCGCCTGGCCATCAGGATGGGCGCCGACTACGTCGAGCCGGACCTGGTCTCGACAAAGGACGGCGTGCTGGTCGCCCGGCACGAGAACGAGATCTCCGGTACGACCGACGTGGCCGCGCACCCCGAGTTCGCGGCCCGCAAGGCGACGAAGACCATCGACGGCGGGTCGGTGACCGGCTGGTTCACCGAGGACTTCACCCTGGCCGAGCTCAAGACGCTGCGGGCCAAGGAGCGGCTGCCGCAGGTGCGGGTGGCCAACACCGCCTTCGACGGCAAGTTCGAGGTGCCGACCTTCCAGGAGGTCATCGACCTGGCTCGCGCGGAGAGCAAGGCGCGCGGGCGGACCATCGGCATCTACCCGGAGACCAAGCACCCCAGCTACTTCGCCTCGATCGGGCTGGCGCTGGAGGAGCCGTTGGTCGCCGTGCTCCGCACGAACAAGCTGACCCACCGGCACGACCCGGTCTTCATCCAGTCCTTCGAGACGGCCAACCTGCGCAAGCTCGACGGCCTGATCGACGTGCCGCTGGTGCAGTTGATGGACGCCGCCGGCCGCCCGTACGACTTCGCCGCCGCCGGCGACGCCCGCACCTACGCCGACCTGGCCACGCCGGCGGGCCTGGCCTGGATCGCTGCGTACGCCGACGGGATCGGCGCGAACAAGAACCTGATCGTCCCCCGGGACGCGGCCGGCAGGCTGCTCGCCCCGACCACCCTGATCCCCGACGCGCACCGGGAGAAGCTGGTCGTGCACGCCTGGACGTTCCGCGCGGAGAACCAGTTCCTGCCGGTGGACTTCCGGATCGGCGCCGACCCGAACGCCCGCGGTGACATCACGTCCGAGTACGAGCTCTTCTTCGGCCTCGGCCTGGACGGCGCCTTCGCCGACCAGCCGGACACCGCCGTCGCCGCCCGCGCCGGCCTGTCTTCCCGATAACCCACCGGATCCCGTCGCTGGCCCGCCGCCCCGATCCCGGGGTAGCGGGCCGGTGAGCGTCTGTGCGCCCTGCGGACCCGAACAGCCGTCCCGTTGGCGCGGGCGGTTCCAAAGGACTTCCGGTCAGGTCCGGTTGGCGGATTCGACGGCGCCGGGTCTCGTCGCGGTGAGCTCAACCTCGACGAGGGTCCCGGTTCGGGATGTGTCGTCGCGGTCCTTTGGAGCTGATGTCGTAGATGAATCAGCCGGTGGGCCGGTTGCTGGGCGGGCCGCCTGATTCGTTTGCGACATCAGCTCCATAGGAGCTTGGCGGGTTACTGCCGGAGGGAGGGCCCGGCGACGTAGGTGCCGCGACCGGGCTGCCCGATGATCAGCTCCCGGTCGTGCAGCAGCGAGAGCGCACGGTAAACAGTGCCGGTGCTGACGTCGTAGATCTTGGCGAGTTCGCTGGTCGAGGGCAGCTTGTCGCCAGGCTTCAGTTCGCCGCTCTTAATCTTCGAGGCGATTTCCTCGACGATGCGTCGGAATGTTGGCTGTGCTGTGGGCATGGTGAGGACTCCGGTTGGTTCGGCACCTCCGATCATGCCCGACTTGCTAGAGCTACTGCAATAAGTAGAGGCCGCGTGACGCTGCGGGGTCGTCTTGCTGTAGCTGCTGTAGTAGGTTGCTCGATGTCCGGCTCCGGTTGGTTCGGCAAACCGCGGGGTCGGACCTCGGATTGGCTCCGGGGCCGTACCGCCGATGCGGGCTGCGGTCGCGAAGCCAGCGGTCCGGCCCGCGTCCCCTTTCCGCGGACCGGGCCGCCTTCCAGGGCGACTGCGGGAGGAAGGTGTCATGCGCAACGTGCTCAACGTGTTCCGGCCGGCGCGGAGGCGGCCGGCGTCGAATCGGCCGGCGTCGAGTCGGCCGCCGAACGGTGGCTGGTACCGGTCGGAGTCCTGCCGGCCGCTCAGCGTGGGGCAGATCCGCGACCGGCATTTCCGCACCGTGCGGCACGGCCTCGACCCGGCCGAGGTGCACGCCTTCCTCTACCGGGTGGCCGGCGACCTGGCGATCGTCCGCCGCGAGCTGGCCCGTACCGCGGAGGAGAACGTCCGGATCAAGCGGGCGCTGCGGAGCTGGCAGTCCCGGTTCGCCCCGGGTGCGCGCCGGTGAGCCGGGAGCGGTTCGTCGTCCACCTGCCGGTGCTCGCGGGCGACCTCGACGGGGCCCGGCGGTTCGCCCGGACCATCTGTCGAGCGCTCGGCTTCCTGGCCGACGTGGACCACGCCGAGACGACTGTCTCCGAGGAGGACGCCCAACACGTACGCCATCGGGTCTACTGCGACCTGTTGCTGGACGGCGGCCGGCGCTGCCCGCTGCCGGCCGACCACGACGGCACCTGCGGCCCGCGTCCACAGTCATAGCCGCGAAAGACCCGGTTTCCCAGCATGGCGGTGGCGGACCGCGACACACCGCCGTTGCAGGCGGTAGGGGTGGGGGCCATCAACCACCGGCCGTATCACCAGGGGGCGCAGCTGCTTGTTACAGTCGGCCACCCCATCACGATTACTTGTGTGTTTCGGCCACATAGCCCGTGCGTGACGTCACTTCTAGCGTGAGCCGACAACTGAGTTAGCTTCCTGTCCTCACCTGGAGTCGCGATGACGGTCCGGCACACGCGGCGGGTGTTTCTCTCCGCCGCCACGATGATGGCTGCGGCGCTCGCCGCCACGGCCTGCGGCAGCCCGCAGGACACCGCCTCCGGCGGTGGTGACACCGCCCCGGTCAAGGTCGGCCTGGTCTACTCCCAGTCCGGCCCGCTGGCCAGCTACGGAAAGCAGTACATCGAGGGGTTCAAGGCCGGCCTCGACTACGCCACCAAGGGCACCGGCAAGGTCGGTGACCGGAAGATCGAACTCACCGAGGTCGACGATGCGGGCGACCCGGCCAAGGCGGTCTCCGCGGCCAAGGACCTGATCGGCAAGGGCTCGAAGATCATCGCCGGGTCCACCGCGTCCGGCGTCGCTCTCCAGGTCGCCCCGATCGCCGCGCAGAACAAGGTCCTCTTCATCTCGGGCCCGGCCGCCACCGACGGGGTGACGGGCGCGAACAAGTACACGTTCCGGTCGGGGCGGCAGTCGTACCAGGACGTGGTGACCGCCAAGTCGTTCATCGGCGACGCGACCGGCAAGAAGGTCGTCGTCTTCGCCCAGGACGGCGCGTTCGGCGACGCCAACGACGCCGCGGTCAAGAAGGTCATCGGCGGGGCCGGCGCCACCGTCAGCAGCGTCCGCGCCCCCGCCAGCGCCACCGAGTTCACCCCGTTCGCCAGCCAGATCAAGGCCGCCAAGCCGGACCTGCTCTTCGTCGCCTGGGCCGGCACCACCGCCCCGGCCATGTGGCAGAACCTCGACCAGCAGGGCGTGCTCGCCTCCACCACGGTGGTCACCGGCCTGGACATCCGCGCCTCCTGGCCCACCTTCGGCGCCGCCGGCAGCAAGATCTCCTTCCTGTCGCACTACTTCGACGGGGCCAGCGACACCGAGGCCGCCAAGGCCGCCAAGGCCAAGATCCCCGGCGGGAACCTCGACCTGTTCCACCCGGACGGCTTCGCCGCCGCCCAGATGGTCGTCCGCGCCGCGTCCGAGGGCGGCGATGACGTCGACAAGATGATCAAGGCCCTCGAAGGCTGGCAGTTCGACAGCATCAAGGGCCCGATGACCATCCGCGCCGAGGACCACGCGCTGCTCCAGCCGATGTACCAGGCCAAGCTCTCCGGCAGCGGCACCTCCTTCACCGCGGCCGCCCAGAAGAGCCTGACCGGTGACGAGACCGCGCCGCCGGTCTCCCAGATGAAGGGCTGACCAGTGCTCGCCACCCGCGGTCTGACCTGGCGGATCGGTGAGGTCGCCATCGTCGACTCCGTCTACCTCGACCTCGCGCCCGGGGAGTTCCTCGGCGTGATCGGGCCGAACGGCGCCGGCAAGACCTCCCTGTTCAACCTGATCACCGGCCTGCGCCGGCCCACCGAGGGGCGGATCCTGCTGGACGGGAAGGACGTCACCGAGCTGCCGCCGCACCGGCGGGCCCGGCTCGGCCTGGGGCGTACCTTCCAGGCGTCCTCCGTCTTCGGGTCGCTCACCGTGCGGGAGAACGTCCGGCTGGCCGTACAGGCGCACCGGGGTGGCTCGATGAAGCTGTGGCGGCGGGCGGCGGCCGACCGGGAGGTCGCCGCCGCCGCCGACGCGGCGCTCGACCGGGTCGGGCTGCACCACCGGGGTACGGCGCTCGCCGGCACCCTGGCTCACGGCGAGAAGCGCAAGCTGGAGATCGCCCTGCTGCTCGCCGGGGAGCCCCGGGTGATGCTGCTCGACGAGCCGATGGCCGGCGTCAGCGCCGAGGACGTGCCCGAGCTGGTCGAGGTGATCAAGTCGCTGACCGGGGACAGTGGCCGGTCGGTGCTGATGGTGGAGCACCACATGGACGTGATCCTGGAGCTGGCCGACCGGATCGCCGTGATGCACCACGGCGCGCTGCTCGCCTGCGACACCCCGGACACGGTGATGGCCAACGCCACCGTCCAGGAGGCGTACCTGGGGGAATCGCTATGAGTGTGGAACCCGTCCTCGCCGTCGAGGACCTGTCGGTGCGGATCGCCGGGCTGCACATCCTCCAGGGAGTGTCGTTCACGGTCGCCCCGACCGGGGTGACCGTGCTGCTCGGCCGCAACGGCGTCGGCAAGACCACCACGCTGCGCGCCATCGTCGGGCTGACCCCCCGCAACGGCGAGGTGCGCGGCACCATCCGGATGGGCGCGCAGACCCTGCTCGCCCGCCCCACCCACCGGCTGGTCCGCGGCGGGCTCGGCTACGTGCCCGAGGACCGCTGCGTCTTCGCCGGCCTCACCGTCGCGGAGAACCTGCGGCTCGCCGAACGGCGGGGCACCACCCCGGCGTACGACAAGGTCTTCGCGCTCTTCCCGGAGCTGGACCGGCGCGGACGGCAACGGGCCGGTTCGCTCTCCGGCGGGCAGCAGCAGATGCTCGCGATCGGCCGGGTCCTGCTCAACGACAACCGGCTGCTGCTGGTGGACGAGCCGACGAAGGGGTTGGCGCCGAAGGTGGTGACCGAGGTGGCCGAGGTGCTGGAACGGGTGGCCGAATCCGTGCCGGTGCTGCTGGTCGAGCAGAACCTGGCCGTGGTCCGCCGGCTGGCCCGGGACGCGGTGGTGCTCTCCGCCGGCAAGGTGGCCTGGACCGGGAACGCACAGGAACTGCTGCTGGAGACCGCGCTGACCAAGTCGCTGCTGGGTGTCGGCTCCGGCGAGGTGCACGCATGAGCGCGGTCGTCCTGCTGACGCTGACCGGGCTCGGACTGGCGGCGCTCTACTTCCTGGTCGCCTCCGGGCTCTCCCTGGTCTTCGGCCTCGCCGACGTGCTCAACTTCGCGCACGGCCTCTTCCTCGGCGTCGGGGCGTACGCGACCTGGTGGGCGGCGGCCAACCTGCCCGGCGCCGGCTCGGACGGGTTCGGGTTCGTGGTCGCGGTGGCCTTCGGCGTGCTCGCCGGTGCCCTGGTCGCGGTGCTGGTGGAGCTGGTGCTGATCCGGCCGCTCTACACCCGAACCATCGAGCAGGTGCTGGTCACCGTCGGCCTGTCGCTGGCCGGCGTGGCGCTGCTCCAGGCCACCTGGGGCGCCGACGCGCGGCCGTTCCCCCGGCCGTCGTGGACCCGGGACGTGACCGGGGTGCTCGGCGCGAACGTGCCGAACGCCGGGCTGCTGCTGATCGTCGCCGCCGCGGTGGTGCTCGGCGGGCTGCTCGCCTTCCTCCGCTGGACCCGGTACGGCCTGGTGATCCGGGCCGGCGTGGAGAACCGGGAGATGGTGACCGCGCTCGGCATCGACGTCCGCAAGGCGTTCACCCTGGTCTTCGCGCTCGGCGGGGCGGCCGCCGCGCTGGCCGGCGCCCTCGGCGGGGTCTACTTCGGCACCGTGTCGCCGGGGCAGGGCGGCTCGCTGCTGATCTTCGCCTTCATCGTGGTGGTGATCGGCGGGATGGGCTCGGTGGTCGGGTCCGCGTACGCGGCGGTCGCGGTGGGGCTGCTGCAACAGTTCGTCAACTACTACGGCACGTCCGGCCTGGGTGATCTCTGCGTCGTCGGGCTGCTCGCCGTGGTGCTGCTGCTGCGTCCGCAGGGCCTGGCCGGAAAGGTGGCGACGGCATGACCGAGGTCAAGAGTCCGGAGGTTCCGGCGCCGCCGGCGGCGGTGCCCGACGAGCTGACCCCGGGGCACGCCCGCTGGCACGGGCTGCGGCCGTACCTGCCGCTGGTCGCGCTGGTGCTGGCGGCGATCGTGCCGTACTCGACGGCGAACCTGCCGGGGATCTTCGAGGGCCCGCTGAACTCGCCGGGCACCCTGCAGCTGCTCGCCATCTGCCTGGTCTTCGGCGGCCTCGCGGCCGGCTACGACCTGCTCTTCGGCCGCACCGGCATGCTCTCCTTCGGGCACGCTCTCTACTTCGCCGCCGGCGTCTACGGCACCGACGTCCTGGTCACCCGGGCCGGGCTGCCGCTGTGGCAGGCCGCGCTGTTCGCGGTGGCCGGCGGGACGATCCTCGCCGCGCTGCTCGGCGCGGTCGCGCTGCGGACCGTCGGGATCGCCTTCGCCATGGTGACCCTCGCCTTCGCCCAGGTCGGCGCGATCCTGGTGGCCCGGGACTTCGGCGGCTGGACCGGCGGTGAGGAGGGCCTGCCGCTGGACGTCTCCGGGCTGCCGTCAGCGCTGGTCGGGGTGACCAACACAGTCAACCTGTACTGGCTGGCGCTGGCGTACCTGGCGGTGGTGGTCCTCGTGGTGCACCGGGTCAGCGGCTCGCCGACCGGCCGGGTGCTGGCCGGGTTGCGCGACGACGAGCGGCGGATCGGGGTGCTGGGGCTGGACCCGTACCGGTTCAAGCTGGTCGCGTTCACCCTGGCCGGCGGGCTGGCGACGGCCGGCGGGGTGGTCTACTGCCTGATCGTCGGCGGCGCCTCCCCGCACGTCACCTCCTCCGAGCTGACCCTGTCGCTGCTGGTCATGGTGGTGCTCGGTGGTCCCGGTACCCGCTGGGGACCGGTGCTGGGCGGCATCCTCTACATGTACCTGGACCACCGCCTCACCGCCTTCGGGACCAGCGACGCCGTCGACAACCTCCCGGCCGTGCTCAGCCGCCCCCTCTCCCAGCCCCTCTTCGTCCTCGGCACCGTCTTCATCCTCGCCGTCTACTTCTTCCCCGGCGGCCTGGCCAGCCTCCGGACCCGCCTGAGTCCCCTTCTCACCTCGCTCCGCCGCCCCTCCTGACCCCTGCCCCGCCGGGTACGACGAAGGGGCGGCGACCCCCCGTGTGGCCGCCGCCCCCCGCGTCGTTGATCAGCTGTTCAACATCTCGTACGCCGTCGCCGGCGCCGTCGTCGCCGCGCTCCCGGTCGGCACGGTGATCTCCGGCGTGCTGCCGTAGCCGGTGTAGCTGACCACGTAGTCGTACGCCTTCCGCTTGCCGGCCGCCGGAATCTTCAGCGTCAGCGAGGTGAGGTGCTCGTCCGGCCCGACCAACGCCGTGAACGGCACGTGCTGGCCGGCCGCGCCGAGCGCCGCCGCCTCGCCGTCCTCCAACGCCTGGGCCGCGTTGCCGCTGGTGAGATCGATGAACCCCACGTACTTCCCGGGGCCCTGCTGCTCGACCGAGGTCGCCGCCTCGATGAGCGGCCCGGCGTTGCCCTGGTCCGCGCCGTCGTAGCTGGGCACGTCCCCGCCGCCGGTCAGCTTGGACCGGTCCAGCGCCATCCACTTGTTCGGGAACTTCGGCAGCCCGGGGTGCCCGGTGAACTTCGCCTTCATCCAGAGCTTCTCCTCGATCACCAGGAACGACATCTTCACCGTGATGCCGTCCGAGTCCGGAGCCATCGCGGTGTTGATCTCGAAGGCCTTCGACTCCGGGTCGATCCGCCCGGTGAGGGCGCTGGACGCGTCCTTGCCGCTGAACCGGAACGCGCCCTCCGTGCCGTCGGGAACCGCGTCGAGGAGGGCCTCCTTCGGGCTGGCGGTCGGGCTGGTCCCGGGCGCGGCGGCCGGTCCGGTCTTCGGCCCGCAACCCGCGAGGAGGGTGGTCGCGGCCAGTACGGCGGCGGCCGTGCCCATCGCCCGTCGGATGGTGCCTGCGCTGCCCGTTGCCTGTGTCATCACACGTCTCTTTCTCGCTGCCTGGCGTCTGCCGAGGATCATGCTGCGGGCCGCCACGGCCGTCTCGCTGCCGATATGCTGCCGTCCGGCTGCCGGGCAGTGCCGCGCGGCGACGGTGGGGGTGTCAGGAGCGGGAAGTCGCATGTCAGGAACGAAGGTGCCGCCGGGCGGGCCGGCCGGCATGCGCCCGCCGGGACCTTCGCAGCTGCGTTTCGAGATCCTCGGGCCGCAGCGGGCCTGGTACGCCGACCGGCAGCTCGACCTCGGCCCCGGCAAACAACGCGCCGTGCTGGCCGTGCTGCTGCTCTCCGCCGGCCGCCCGGTCCCCACCGGACAGATCGTCGAAGCGGTGTGGCCCGACGAGCCGCCCGCGAACGGCCCCAACGTCGTGCAGAAGTACGTCGCCGGGCTGCGCCGGGTGCTCGAACCGGAGCGCTCCCCGCGTACGCCCGGACAGGTGCTGAGCCTCACCGACGCCGGTTACCTGCTCCGGGTCGCCCCGGAGTCGGTGGACGCGGTCCGCTTCGAGCGCGGCGTCCACCGGGCCCGGCAGCGGCACGCGGCGGGGCGTACGGCGGAGGCGCTGGCCGAGGTCACGGCGGCCCTGGAGCTGTGGCAGGGGGAGCCGTTCACCGGGTTCGCCGGGCCGGTCTTCGACGCCGCCCGGCACCGGCTGGTCGAGCTGCGGGCCGTCGCCCTGGAGACCAGGGCCGAGCTGGGGCTGGAGACCGGCCGGCACCGCGAGCTGGTCGGCGAGCTGCGCGAACTGGTGACCGAGTTCCCCGTGCGGGAGCGGCTGCGGCACCAGCTCATGCTGGCGCTGTACCGCAGCGGCCGGCAGGCGGAGGCGCTCGCCGCGTACCGCGAGTTCGACGACCTGCTCCGCGAGGAGTACGGCATCGAGCCGGGGGAGGCGCTCCGGGAACTGCACCGACGCATCCTCCGCTCCGACCCGGCGCTGGCGCCCGCCTCCGGTACGACCGCCGGGCCTCCTTCCCCGGGCGTCGAGCCGGCGTCGGAGAGCGGCCAGCCGCCGTCCCCCGGGCCGGGTCCGCACTCCGGGCCAGGGCCGGACGCCGCCGCCCCGCCCGCGCCCGCCACTGCGCCGCCCGCGCCCGCCGCCCCGTCGCCCGCGCCTGCCGCCGCCGCGGCCCCGCCGAGGCCCGTACCGGCCGTCGCCCCGATCCCGTCGGCGCGGGCCCCGCACGCCAGCCCACCGCCGTACCTCGGGCCGCCCGTGCAGAGCGGGTTCGCCGCCACCATGCCGCTGGCGCTGTCGGCCCCGGCCCCCGCCCGGACCCGGGAGCCGCTGCCGACCTGGGTGAGGACCACGCTGACGGTCGCCGGGACCCTCCTGGTGCTGCTGTCGTTCGGTCTCGCGACCTGGCTGGTGATCCTCGGGTACGCGGTGCGGCGGCGCAGTTGGCGGCTCGCCCTCGCCACCGTCGGATACCTCGGCTCCGCGTCGTCGCTGCTGTACCTGTTCGGCCGGGGCGACCCGGAGGCCGAGCCGCCGGCCTCGGAGGCGTTCCTGGCGCTCGGCCTGATCGCCGTCTGCTGGCTGGTGGGCGCGGTGCACGTGATCCTGCTGAACGATCGGGTCTGGGGGGTGATCACCGGACGGCCGGTCGGGCTGCGGGCTCGCGACGCGGAGCAGCGGGTGCGCCGCGAGCAGGCCCGCTATCTGCTGCACCATCATCCGGCGGCCCGCCACCAGCTCGGCATCGGGCGACCCGACCTGCCGCGGCTGTTCGACGACGGCGGGCTGGTCGACATCAACGCCGTGACCGAACCGGTGCTCGCGACCCTGCCCGGACTCACCGACGCCCAGCGCCGGCAGGTCGCGATGGACCGCTGGCTGCGCGGGCCGTACGGGTCGATGGAGGAGTTGGCGGCGCGGTGTCCGCTACCGCCCTCGGTGACCGACGCGCTCCGCGACATCCTGGTCTTCCTGCCGCCCGACGGACCGCCCCCGGCCGCCGCCCCGCCGGGCGGGGTCGACCCCGCCGGGCGCTCATGATCGACGGAAGGGTCCGCCCGGGCTGGTAGAAATGCCGGATGGGTCAGGATCGGGTGGCGGTACGGGAACAGGCCGAGGCGGTGCTGCGGCGGTTGGCCGGCGAGCACGCCCGGCTCCGCGAGGACCAGTGGCGGGCGATCGAGGCGCTGGTGGTCGACCGGCGTCGGGTGCTCTGCGTCCAGCGCACCGGGTGGGGCAAGTCCGCGGTCTACTTCGTGGCGACCGCCCTGCTGCGCGAGCGCCCCGACGCCGCCGGCCCGACCGTGATCGTCTCCCCGCTGCTGGCGCTGATGCGTAACCAGGTCGAGTCGGCGGCCCGGGCCGGCATCCGGGCCCGCACCATCAACTCCGCCAACCTCGACGAGTGGGACGAGATCACCGCCGAGATCCACGCCGGTGCGGTCGACGTGCTGCTGATCAGCCCGGAGCGGCTCAACAACCCGGACTTCCGGGACACGGTGCTGCCGAAGCTGGCCGCCACCACCGGCCTGCTGGTGGTGGACGAGGCGCACTGCGTCTCCGACTGGGGGCACGACTTCCGCCCGGACTACCGCCGGCTGCGGACCTTCCTGGGCAACCTGCCGGAACGCACCCCGGTGCTGGCCACCACCGCGACGGCGAACGAGCGGGTGACGGCCGACGTCGCGGAGCAGCTCGGTGACGCCCTGGTGCTGCGGGGCACCCTCGACCGGGAGTCGCTGCGGCTGGGCGTACTCGAGCTGCCGAGCCCGGCCCACCGGCTGGCCTGGCTCGCCGACCACCTGGACCGGCTCCCCGGCTCGGGGATCATCTACACGCTGACCGTCGCGGCGGCCGTTGAGACCGCGGAGTTCCTCCGGGCCCGGGGCTGGTCGGTGGCCTCCTACACCGGGCAGGCCGAGGACGCCGACCGGCGGGCGGCCGAGCAGGACCTGCTCGACAACAAGATCAAGGCGCTGGTGGCCACCTCCGCGCTGGGCATGGGCTTCGACAAGCCGGACCTGGGCTTCGTGGTGCACCTCGGCGCGCCGCCCTCGCCGATCGCCTACTACCAGCAGGTCGGCCGGGCCGGACGCGCCGTCGAGCACGCCGAGGTGCTGCTGCTGCCGGGGGTTGAGGACGCCGCCATCTGGCGCTACTTCGCCTCGCTGGCCTTCCCACCCGAGGAGCAGGTCCGGGCCGTGCTGGCCGCCCTGCGCACCGACCGGCCGCTCTCCACCCAGGCCCTCGAGCCCCTCGTCGACCTGCGCCGGGCCCGGCTGGAGCTGATGCTCAAGGTGCTCGACGTGGACGGCGCGGTCCGCCGGGTCCGCGGTGGCTGGCTCGCCACCGGTGAGCCGTGGGTCTACGACGAGGCCCGGTTGCGCCGCGTCGCCGAGGCGCGCACCGCCGAGCAGCAGGCCATGCGGGAGTACGCGACCACGCCCGGCTGCCGGATGCGGTACCTGCGTGAGTGCCTTGACGACGCCGGGGCGGGCGACTGCGGCCGCTGCGACCGGTGCGCCGGCCCGCTCTTCGCCGCCGAGGTGTCGGACGCCGCGCTGGCCGCCGCGCAGACCTTCCTGGGCCGCCCCGGCGTGGAGATCGCGCCGAAGAAGCTCTGGCCGACCGGCCTGGAGGCGGTGGGCGTACCGCTGAAGGGGCGCATCCCGCCCGCGGAGCAGGCGCTGTCCGGGCGGGCCGTGGGCCGGCTTTCCGACCTGGGCTGGGGTGGGCGGCTGCGCGGCCTGGTCGGGCCGGACGCGGCGGACGGCCCGGTCCCGGACGACGTGGCCGCGGCCGTGGTGGAGGTGCTGAAGGCCTGGGCGCACGGCGACGACCCGTGGCCGCGCCGCCCGGTCGGCGTGGTCGCGGTGGGCTCCCGCACCCGCCCCGCGCTGGTCGCGTCGCTCGCCGAGCGGATCGCCGCGGTCGGCCGGCTCCCGCTGCTCGGCCGGGTCGTCCCTCACGGCCCGGCCGGTCCCGGTGGGCCGCGCGGCAACAGCGCCCAGCGGGTACGTGCGCTGGATGACGCCTTCGCCGTCCCCGACGAGTTGGCCGACGCCCTCGGCGGGCTGGACGGGCCGGTGCTGCTCGTCGACGACCTGGTCGACTCCGGCTGGACGATGACCATGGTGGCCCGGCTGCTGCGCCGGTCCGGCGCCCCCGACGTGCTGCCGCTCGCCCTCGCGGTGGCCGGCTGACCCGGTCGCGTCCGGGGGTCGTCGGTGACCGGCGAAAAGTTCCCCGGCGAACCGGAATGCGAGCGTCGCCACCGTTACCCGCCGGCCGGGGGGCGGCACCCCGTCCGGCGGTACCGTGGGGCCCATGAGCGAGCAGCGACCCGTCACCCAGACGTACGCCGTCACCGGGATGACCTGCGAGCACTGCGTGCGGGCGGTCACCGACGAACTGTCTGCGCTGCCCGGCGTGCAGGACGTCCGGGTGGACCTGGCGGCCGGCAGCGCCACCGTCACCAGCGCCGCCCCGCTGCCGGTGGAGTCGGTGCGGGCCGCCGTCGACGAGGCGGGCTACGAGCTGGCCGGCGGCGTTGCCTGAGTCGCTGCCCGCCGGACCGACGGCTCCGCGCATGCCCCCCGCGCCAGCGGCGGAGCCGGGCCTCGCGGTGCGGGAGGCGGCCGTCGGGCCGGACCGGAGCACCCTGCGGCTGGCGCTGGTCGTCGGCGGGCTGGTGCTCGCCGTGCTGCTCGGCTTCGGCCTCGGCCGGCTGAACCCGCCGCTCAGCACCGGGGCCGGCGCGGTCCCGGCGGGCGCGGGCCACACCCACCCGCCCGGCACCGGCGCGCACGCGCACGGCGGGGTGACCGTCGACCAGGGCGCGGCGCTGGACGCCGGCGGCCTGTCGGTCAGCGCGGCCGGCTACACGCTCACCCCGTCGACCGTGCAGTTCCCGGTCGGCCGGGCCGACGAGCTGCGGTTCCAGATCCGGGACGAGCGGCGCCGGGCGGTCACCCGGTTCGCCGTGGTGCACGACAAGCCGCTGCATCTGATCGTGGTCCGCCGGGACCTGACCGGCTACCAGCATCTGCACCCGACCATGGCGGCGGACGGCACCTGGTCGGTGCCGCTGACCCTGGCCGAGCCGGGGGTCTGGCGGGCGTACGCGGACTTCACCGCGGTCGCCGACGACGGCCGGCAGGCCGCCGTCACGCTCGGCGTCGACCTGACCGCACCCGGCGGGTACGCGCCCCGCCCGCTGCCGGCCGCCGCCACCACCAGCACGGTCGACGGGTGCACCGTCGACTACGCGGGCACCCCGAAGCCGGGGGAGTCGGTCCCGCTGCGCTTCCGGGTCCGGGCCGGTGCCGCCGCCGCGCCGCTGGAGCGCTACCTCGGCGCGTACGGCCATCTGGTCGCGCTCCGCGAGGGCGACCTGGGCTACCTGCACGTACACCCGGACAGCGGGCGGGACGGCGACGCCGTGGCGTTCCAACTCACCGTGCCCGGTCCCGGCCGCTACCGGATGTTCCTGGACTTCCAGGTGGCCGGCGCGGTGCACACGGCCGCCTTCACCCTGACGGTGCCCTGACCCCTCAGCCGGCCCGGCGGATCGGGCGGCGGGCCAGGTAGCGGAGCAGGTCGCGGATGTGGTGCTTCTCCTCGGCGGGAACGCTCGGATCGGCCAGCCGCTCCAGGATCACCCGGACGTCCGCCTCGACCGGGCCGTCCTCGGCACGGCGGCGCGGGCTGGGTCCCGCGTCCGGCAGGCCCAGGGCCCGGAAGGCGGCGGCCACGGGCAGATCGAGGGCGGCGCAGAAGCCGCGCACCTTGGCCAGTTCGGGGTAGTCCTGCCAGTCGCCGGCGAGCCACCGGAACACGGTGGACCGGCCCACACCGGTGTGCGTGGCCAGGTCGGTCACCGTCCACCCGCGCTCTTCGCGGGCGTCGTCGATGGCCCGACGCACGAAACGCGCGAAGGCCATCTGTGGCGAAACCTCTGCGGAACCCATCCCTGCGGGATCTTCCCTTTCCCGGCCCTCGCACCGGACGGTGCGCCTAAGAGGGTAGTACGGCTCGAGGCGGAGACAACTGACTGATCGGTCCGAAGGTCTCGTGGGCGGGACCGGCCCGGCGGCGCGCCTTCGCGGCCGCCGGCAACGCCGAGTACCAGGGCACCGTCGTGCCCCTCCCACCGCTTCGCCGGAGCACGAACGTGCCGGGAACCAGGGGCACGGCCAGCGGGTCTCCGCCTTCCAGCGGAGCGCCGCGGAGCGCAACCGCGGCACCGACCGGCGCCGCTAGGCGGCCGGCCCCTCGGCGGTCGCGTCGGACAGCAGCGTCGCCAACCGCGGCGTGATCCGCCACTGGTCGACCAGCTCCCGGTACTCGGCCTGCTGGGCCTCGGTCGGGGCGGTACCGGTCCGGCGGGCCCGGATCAGCAGGTTCCGTGGGGTGTGCCGGGAGTCGACGAACTCGACCACCTCGGCCCGGTAGCCGTGCAGCCGGAGCAGCCCGGCCCGCAGCGCGTCGGTGAGGACGTCCGCGAAGCGCTCCCGCAGGATGCCCTGCCGGGTGAGCAGCTCGTACGGCGGAGGCGCCGGCTGCGCGCGCAGCTGGGCCGCGATGTCGTGGTGGCAGCAGGGCGCGGCGAGCACCCAGCGGGCACCCCACCGGACGGCGCGGGCCAGCGCCTCGTCCGTGGCGGTGTCGCAGGCGTGCAGCGCGAGTACCAGATCCGGCGCGGGCTCGACCACCGCGTCGGCGATGGTGCCGGCGACGAAGCCGACCTGCCCCGCCCAGCCCAGCCGCTCGGCCAGCTCGGTGTTGCGCCGCCGCTGGTCCTCGCGCACGTCCACCCCGACCAGCTCCACGTCGAGCCCGCGTGCGGTGAGGTACCGGTGGGCCGCGAAGGTCAGGTAGGCGTTGCCGCAGCCCAGATCGACCACGCGCAGCGGGCCGGTCAGGTCGTCGGGGAGGGTCGCGGCCAGCGCCCGCAGGAATGCGTCCACCTGGCGGCGCTTCGCCGCCGAGCCACCGATCTCGGTGAAGATCGGGTCGCCCGGGTCGAGCAGGTAGTCCTTCTCCCGGTCGTGTCCGCCCGGCTCCGCCACCGGCCGGGTCGCCGCCGCCCGGTGCACCTGCGCCTCACCCGACTTGGTCACCCGCAGTTGCAGCGTCGCGTCGGCCGTCTCCACGTGCCAGTTGCCGAACGGCTCAGCGAGCAGTGCGTCGACCGCCGCGGCGGCCTCCGCGCCGGGCGCCACGTTCCGCGTGTACGGCCGGGCGCCGTCGGAGGTGGAGATCTGCAGGCGCGGGCCGGTCTTCAGGGTGACCTGCCGCAGCTCGGCCCGGACCACCGAGGGGTGCTGCCCCCGGCGCCGTCCGGCGGCGACCGCCCGGGTCAGGGCGGGGTCGAGCAGCAGTGCGCGCACCTCGGTCAGGGCCGCGTCCAGCGGTTCCGGCATCGTTCCATCATCCTTCCGGTCGCCGGTGCTCCGGCGCGTGCGGCGTGTGTGGGCCAGGTGTTCGGGTGGTCCTTTGCTCTGCCCGGCCGACGCGACACCGGGTGGGCGGCGGTGTCGGCGCAGAGCAGGGCGTGCGCATGGCTGCGGCCTGCCCGACAGACGACGTCCCCCGTACCGGCTCACCGGTGCGGGGGACGTCGAATGTCGTACGGGTCAGTCGGCGGTCGCCTCGGCCGGTGCACCGGCGCCCGCACCGCCACCACGGCGGCGCCGGCGGCGACGCGGCTTCGGCGTGCCCTCGCCCTCGCCGGTGGAGGTCGCGGCCGGCTCGGCCGGACCGCCCTCGGCGGTGATCACCGCGGTCGCCTCGCCGGCCATCGGCTCGCCGGCCCGGCGGCGCCGCCGCCGGCGCGGCGTCCGGGTGCCCTCTTCGGCCGACGCCTCGGCGGGCGTCTCCGCCTCGGGCGCGTCGCCCCCGTCGCGGCGACCGCCCCGACGGTCGGTCCGACCGCGGCCCTCGCCACGGCCCTCGCCGCGACCCTCGCCACGGCGCGGGCCACGGACCTCGCCGCGCCGCGGCCGGCCACCGAGGTCCTCCTCGACCTCCGCCGACAGTCCGGCGCGGGTGCGCTCGGCGGTCGGCAGGGTGCCGGTCACGTCCCGGGAGATGTCCAGGTCGGTGTAGAGGTGCGGGGAGGTGTGGTACGTCTCCGCCGGCTCCGGCATTTCCAGCCCGAGGGTCTTGTCGATGATCCGCCAACGGGGCATGTCGTCCCAGTCCACGAAGGTCACCGCGACGCCGGTCGCCCCGGCCCGGCCGGTACGACCGATCCGGTGGGTGTAGGTGTCCTGGTCCTCGGGGCAGTCGTAGTTGATGACGTGGGTGACGCCGGTGACGTCGAGCCCACGGGCCGCCACGTCGGTGGCGACCAGGATGTCGATCTTGCCGGCGCGGAACGCCCGCAGGGCCCGCTCCCGGGCGCCCTGGCCCAGGTCCCCGTGGACGGCGGCGACCGCGAAGCCGCGGAAGTCGAGGTCCTCGGCGACCCGGTCGGCGGCCCGCTTGGTCCGGGTGAAGATCATGGTCAGGCCCCGACCCTCCGCCTGGAGGATCCGCGCCACGATCTCGACCTTGTTCATCGAGTGGGTGCGGTAGACCAGTTGCTGGGTCTGCGGCGACGGGCCGGTCTCGGCGGTGTGCCCGGCGTGGATGGTCACCGGCCGGCGCAGGAAGCGCCGGGACAGGGCGACGATCGGGTCCGGCATGGTGGCCGAGAAGAGCATGGTCTGCCGGTCCTCCGGCAGCATCGCCAGGATCTTCTCGACGTCGTCGAGGAAGCCCAGGTCGAGCATCCGGTCGGCCTCGTCGAGGACCAGCGCGCGGACCCGGTCGAGTCGCAGGTGCTTCTGCTTCTGCAGGTCCATCAGCCGGCCGGGCGTACCGACCAGGATCTCGACGCCCTTGCGCAGCGCGTCGATCTGCGGCTCGTACGCCACGCCGCCGTAGATCGGCAGCACCCGCACGCCCCGGGTCTTGCCCGCGGCGGCGAGGTCCTTGGCGACCTGGATGCCCAGTTCGCGGGTGGGGACGACGACCAGCGCCTGCGGCACGCCGTCGCTGCCCTCGGCGGGGGCGAAGACGCGCTCCAGCAGCGGTACGCCGAAGCCGAGGGTCTTGCCGGTGCCGGTCGGCGCCTGGCCGATCAGGTCGACACCGCGCAGCGCGATCGGCAGCGCGTACTCCTGGATGGCGAACGCGCGGATGATGCCGGCGGCGGCCAGCGCCTCGACGGTCTCCTGGCGGGCGCCGAGCTCGGTGAAGGTGGGAGCTTCCGGACGGACCGGAGCGGTGGGGGCCAGTTCCTGGCCCGTGTTGTCCTGAATCTGCTCGCTCATGTGGATTTGGGGGTGCCCTCTCGTGGTGCGCCCCGTCATGTCCTCAGGGCGCGATCGGTATGGCGCGGGCCACACGGTCGGGGGCGGAATCGCCGAGCCGGACCGGGCCGCACGCGCGCCGTGGGTCGGATAACTCAGAATCGGACCGACGCCCACGGCAACTCTTCCATACTACCTGAACCCCCTATTGGCCCTCCCGATTCCGGTGACGGGCCGGCATCCGGGTGTGACCGGTGTGACCTGCGCCACAAGAAGCTCGGCGCTCGCCGCTTGCGGGCGGGCGGTACCCTGCCGCTCGTGCCCGCCCCCACCGCGCCCGAGCCCGCCGTCGTCGACCTGCTCGGCCTGGTGGCGTACGGGGAACTGCTCGCCTTCGACCGGCTGGCCGCCGACGCCCGCCTCGCCCCCGACCTGCGTCGCCGGGCCGCGCTGAGTGAGATGGCGGCGGCCGAGATGGGCAACTACCGGCGGATCGCCGACCGGATCGCCGCGCTCGGGACGCCACCCGACGACGCGATGGCACCGTACGTCGAGGCGCTCCAGGCGTACCACGACTCGACCGAGCCGAAGGACTGGCTGGAGGCGGTCACCAAGGCGTACGTCGGGGATGCCATCACCGACGACTTCCTTCGGGAGATCGCGGACGGCCTGGCCGAGCCCGACCGGCAGCTCGTCCTCGACGTTCTGCACGACTCCCGGTACGCCGAGTTCGCCGCCGCCGAGATGCGGGCCGCGATCGCGGCCGACCCGCGGGTGGCCAACCGGCTCTCGATGTGGGCCCGTCGGCTCGTCGGGGAGGCGCTCTCCCAGGCCGGGCGGGTCGCCGCCGCGGACCGGGGCGCACTCACTGCGCTGATCACCCGGCGGGAGGGTGTGGACGTGCCGGCGTTGTTCCGGCGGCTGACTGCCGCGCACACCGCGCGGATGACCGCCGTCGGGCTGAACAACTGAGCCGCCCCCGGCGTGCCGCGCGGCAGGGACGCCGGCGCGTCGCCTGCCGCGGCAGCCGGATCGTCAGCGGACGGTGAAGCCGACCGCGCGGGGCGAGGCCTCAGCGATCTCGACGTAGGCGACCTTGCCGATCGGCACGATCACCCGCCGGCCCTTCTCGTCGGTCAGGGAGAGAGTGCCCTCGGCCTTGGCCATCGCGTCGGTCACGATCTGCTCGATCTCGGCCGGCGACTGCGCGCTCTCCAGAACCAGCTCGCGCGGCGCGTACTGCACGCCGATCTTGACCTCCACTGTGCCTCCTCAACTGGGGCGAAAAAGCCGCCGTGGGAAGGCTATCCGATCTGGCTGCCGATGTTCAGGCTGACTCACCTTGCAGGGGAAAGCTGGCGATACCCCGCCAGGAAAGCGCGGCCACCAGGGCCTCCGCCTCCGCCTTCGGCACCTGCCGGCCGCCGGCCAGCCAGAACTGCGCCGCCGTCTCCGCCGCCCCGACCAGGCCGGAGGCGAGCAGCTCCGCGTGCGCCCGGCTGACGCCGGTGTCCGAGATGATGGTGTCGGTTATCGCGGCGATGCAGCCCTGCTCGACCCGCTCCACCCGCTGCCGGACGGCCGGGTCGTTGCGCAGGTCCGACTCGAAGACCAGGCGGAACGCCTCGCTCTCGTGGTCGACGAAGTCGAAGTACGCGCGTACCGACGCGCCGACCCGCTCCTTGTTGTCGTTGGTGCCGCGCATCGCGTCGTGCACCTTCGCCACGATGGCGTCGCAGTGCGTGTCCAGCAGCGCCAGGTAGAGCTCCATCTTGCCCGGGAAGTGCTGGTAGAGCACGGGCTTGGAGACGCCGGCCCGCTCGGCGATGTCGTCCATCGCGGCGGCGTGGTAGCCCTGGGCGACGAACACCTCCTGCGCGGCCGCGAGCAGCTGCTTGCGCCGGGCTGACCGGGGCAGGCGGGTGGGCCGGCCGGCGGTCTGTGCACCGTTCCCCACAGCGGTCATGGGAGCCTCCGAGTTCTTCGTACGAGCCGGCACTTATCACCCGTACCGGTCCGGGTTCGTGCACCCGTCCCGGAATTGGCCCGCCGCTGTAACTTATCGCCACTGTCACCACACGGTAGCCTCAGCGGGGGCGACCAAGGAGCGCGCGGTGAGTGAATCAGGGCAACCCGGAGCCGCCACCCCGGGAGAGCACGGCGACGGGACGGGTCAGCAGGACGACCTGGCCCGTTCCGTCAGCGGGTGGGCGCCCCCGGCGGCCGGCTGGTCGCGCGGCGGGGAGGCCGGCCGCGAGCCCGCGCTCGTGTGGCGGTCGCCCGACCCCGCCACCGGCTGGGGCGCCTCATCGTCCCGCCACGGTGACCTGCCGGCCCCGCTGTCCGGGCGGCCCACCGACGAGCCGCCCGGCCGGGTCAACGGCCGTCCCCACGTAAACGGCGTGCGGCACGCCGAGGAGGAGCCGCCCGTGACCCGCCCGGCGCCGGTCAGTGCCCCGCCCGCCGACGAGCCGCGCCGGGATCTCGACGCCGACCGACTGGCGGTACCGGCCCCGCGGCCGGTGCCCGCGGTGGAGCAGCCGTCCGCCGAGGCGGAGCCGGGCCCGGCCCGGCACTCCTCGGACGATCCACCCGCCCCTCGCGCGCCGCGCTGGGCGGAGGGGAACATCCCGTCGTCCGCGCCGCCGGCCGTGCAGGTGCCGCCCGTCGGCACCGCCGCCTCCGGGTTCGAGGTGCCGCCCGGCTTCCACGCGCCGACCGTCGAGCGGGGCGCCCCCGAGCCGATCCCGTCGCTGTCGGGCGGCTGGGCCGACCGGCGGCCGCCGGAGCCGCCCGCCGCCGAGCCGGTCGACGAACGCCGCGCCGCCCCGGCCGAGCAGCCGGAGTGGCCGGGCCCGAGCTGGAACCGGCCGAGCTGGGGCAGCGGCTGGGCGCCGCCCTGGTCCCGGCAGGACGAGCCGGTCGGCCGCCGCGCCCGGGACGAGCGGGCCGCCGAGTGGGCACCCGAGCCGACCCGGCCGTACGAGCCGGTGCGCGCCGAGCCGACGTCGGCGTACGAGGCGGCGCGGGTCGAGCCGGCCCGGCCGTACGAGGCCGCCCGCGGCGACGCCGAGCCCCGTCCGGCGTACGAGCGGGACGCCGACCGACCCCCGTGGGCCGGTGGGGCGCCCGCCGCCACGCCGTTCAGCGCCCCGCCGCACACCGTCCCGGCCAGTGCCCCGCCGATGCCCCGCGAGGCATCCGCCGGCGTCCGGCCGGCCAGCTCGCCGCCGTACCCCCCGCCGACCAGCGCCCCGCCGGCCAGTGCCCCGCCGTACGCCGCGCCGGCCAGTGCACCGCCGGCCAGTGCCGCGCCGTACGCCGCGCCGGCCAGTGCACCGCCGGCCAGTGCCGCGCCGTACGTCGCGCCGGCCAGTGTCCCGCCGTACGCCGCGCCGGCCAGTGCGCCGCCGGCCAGTGCCGCGCCGTACGCCGGGCCGGTGGCCCCGCGGGAGGCGCCCGCCGGCGCACCGGCGTACTCGGTACCGGCCAGCGCCCCGCCCGTCGCGTACGACCCGACGCCCGCCGGATCCGACCCGGCCTTCCCCGGCCGGTCGACCGAGGAGCCGGTGGTCCGGCCGTTCCGACTGCGTCCGGAGCCCGAGGAGGTCTTCGCGACGCCCCCCGCCGACCCGGGCGGTCATCCGCCGCCCACCACCGGCCCGGGCCCCGCGACCGCCACGAGCGGAGTGACCCGCTTCGACCGCACCCCCGCGCCCGCCCCGACGAGCGCACCTCCCTACGCGGCCCGCCGGTCCGCGCCCGAACCGCTGCCGACGGCCGAGCCGGCCGCCGACACCCGGCCCGACGACCGGGCGACGGCGATGCTGCCGCAGCGCGTCCCCGCCGAGCCGGACGTGCCCGTCGTGCCGGAGCCGCCAGCCGTGGAGCCATCCGCCGAAACTCCGGAACTCGCCCGGATCGCCACCCACCTGCGCCGCGACGACGAGCCCGCGCCGCTGCGGGAGCGGCCCGAGGGTTTCGACGTCAACGCCATCCTCGACGCCGTCCGGGAGGTCGCGGGCGTGCGCGACGCCGCCCTGCGCCGTACCCCGGCCGGTGCGCACAGCCTCCGGCTCGACCTGGCCGACGGCGCAGACCCGGCCGAGGTGAGCCGCCAGGTGGCGCGCCTGCTCCAGGAGCGGATGGGGCTGGCCGCCGCCCCGCAGAACCTGCCGGGGATGCCGGCGACTCCGCCGCCCCCGGTCCGCCGGCGCTCCGCCGAGCGGGGCGCCGAGGCCCGACCCGCGGAGGAGCGGGCCGGGCGTTCCGCCGAGGCGCCCCCGAGCGGTGCCCGGGAGCGGGCCGAGCCGGAGTCGCCGCGCCGGCGCCGTCAGGTCGCACCCCACCGGGGTCGGGCCACGGTGGAGGAGACGTCGCTCGCCGCCGCGCCGGCCGGTGCGCCCACCGGCAGCCCGGCGACGCTCGGCACGTCGTACTCCGGTGGCCAGATGACCACGACGGAGACCGCGCCCTCGCGACCGCTGGACACCGGCGGCGCACCGGGGCCGCGGGTGGTGATCGACCACGTCCAGGTGAGTACCTTCGGCCTCGACGCCACCGTCGAGGTACGCCTGATCGCCGGCGACGGGACGGCCGAGGGCCACTCGACCGGCCCGGCCGTCGACGGCTACGTGCTGCGGCTCTGCGCGGTGGCCGCGGCGGCAGCGGTGGACCAGTTGCTGCGCGGCGCGGCCCAGCCGTCGGACCGGGGGCGATGCTTCGTCGAGCACACCGCCCTGGTGCCGTTCGGCAACTGCGAGGTCGCCACCGTGGTGGTGCTGCTGGTCTGCGACGGGTGGGTGGAGCAGCTCGCCGGTTCCGCGCTGGTCGCCGGCGACCCCCGGCAGGCGGTGGTCCGGGCGACCCTGGCCGCGGTGAACCGCCGGCTCGAGGCGTTGCTGGCCTGATCCGTACCGGTGTCGGTCGGTGGTGGGGTGGGAACACTGGGAGCATGAAGCGCGCCACCCTCGGGCCGGACCATCTCCTGCCAGCGCACCACGTACCGCGGCCGTGGCCCGGCCGCGAGGTGCGCCTCGACGGGACGGCCACCTACGTACGGGAGACCCGGGCCACCGCGCCCGGCGCCGAGCCGGCGCTCTACGTGCACGGCCTCGGGGGTTCGGCCCAGAACTGGACGGACCTGGCCGGCCTGCTGGCGGACCGGCTGGACGGGCAGGCGATCGACCTGCCCGGCTTCGGGCGCAGCGAGCCGGGCCGGCGGTACACCATCCCGTCCTTCGCCGACCGGGTGGTGCGCTGGATCGAGCACAGCGGCCGGGGGCCGGTGCACCTGTTCGGCAACTCGCTCGGCGGGGCGATCTCGGTGCGGGTCGCGGCGCTGCGGCCGGACCTGGTGCGGACGCTGACCCTGATCTCCCCAGCCCTGCCGTTCCTGGACTTCCGGCGCTCGCTGCAGGGGCGGATGCTGCCGCTGCTGGCGATCCCCCGGGGCGAGCGGCTCGCCGCCTGGCGGCTGGCCCAGCTGGCCCCCGAGGTGATGGCGCAGCAGGTGATGGAGGCGTGCATCGCCGACCTGACCCGGATCAGCGAGCAGCGCCGGCAGGAGGCCGTCGAGGAGATCCGGATCCGCTACGAGGCCACGCACTACGCCGCCGCGTACGTCCGCACGTTCCGCGGCCTGGTCTCCAGTTTCCTGCGGTCGTACCTGCCCGGGTCGGGCTCGCTGTGGCGGCTGGCCGCCACCGTGCGGGCGCCCACCCTGGTCGTCGGCGGACGGCAGGACCGGTTGGTCGACGTCCGGGTGGCCTCGCAGGCTGCCCGGGTGATCCCGGACAGCCGGCTGCTGATGCTCAACGGGGTCGGCCACGTGGCGCAGCTGGAGGTGCCGCGGACGGTGGCGCGGGCGGTCGTGGGGCTGCTCGCCGAAACGGAGGAGAGCGCCCGGGGCCACGACATGGCAGGCTGAGCCGGATGCCCGCTCCTCCTCGCCCGCGCCACGGCTCCGCGCGGCCCGCTCCCGCCCCGAACGGTCGATCCGGCGCGTCCCGCTGGCGCCCGGCCATCGTGGTGCTCTCGTTCCTGCTCGCTGCCGGTGTCGCCGTCACCGTGGCGGTGCAGCGGCCGTCGGCCAGCGCCGGGGTACTGGCCGACGGCCGGTCGACCGCCCCACCGGTCGGCCAGCCGGCCGCCCAGGCCGCCCAGGCCGTCCTGCCGCCACCCCCGCCACCGTCCGTCGCGCCGCGCCCGGCCCGCCCCGCTCCGGTATTGAGCCTGCCCGGCCCGGTGCCCGCGACGGGGCGGGGCAGCTTCGGGTACGACGACCGGCAGGGCGCCGTGCTGGGCCGGTCGGGCACGCTGCGCCGGTTCCGGGTGGCGGTGGAGAGCGGGTCGGGGGAGGACGTGCACGCCTTCGGTGACGCCGTTCAGACGGCGCTCGCCGGGCCGGGGAGCTGGGTGGACAGCGGCCAGTTGCGGTTGCAGCGGGTGCCGACCGGGGCCGGCCACGACTTCACCATCTACCTGGCGACGGCCAGTACGGCGGGTCGGATGTGCCTGGCCGGGGGCATCGACATCCGGGTGGGCGGGCGCCCGTACACCTCGTGCCGGGCGCCGGGCAAGGTGATCATCAACCTGGACCGCTGGCGGCTGTCAGTGCCGCACCTGGTGAAGGCGAAGCTCCCGCTGGAGCGGTACCGGCTCTACGTGATCAATCACGAGGTGGGTCACGAGTTGGGGTACCACCACGAGCGCTGCCCGGGCGCGGGGCGGCCGGCGCCGGTGATGCAGCAGCAGACGCTCTTCCTGAACGGCTGCACGCCGAATCCGTGGCCGTACGTCGAGGGTCGGCGGTACACCGGGCCGGCGGTCTGACCATCCTGAAGAGGGCAACCCGGAGTATTTCGCGGTAAGAGCGGCAAACACGGCTGAATGCCCGAATTGACCTGGCACGCTGGTGTCATGACGCCGTCGTCCCCTTACGGCCCGCCCGCCGACCCCGGTCCGCCCGTCCGCTCGAGCCGGCGCCGGATGCGGCGGCGCCGGATGCGGCGGCATGCCGTACTGCTGCTCGCCCTGCTGGCGGTCGGCGGCGCGGCGGTCGGCCTGACCGGGCTGGTCCAGCCGCCGGCGAGGCAGCCGGCGGCGTCACGCGGTCACCTGACCGACGGGTCCGGCGCGGGCGCCCACCCCGAGCGCGGTGGTTACCCGGCCGAGGGCACCGGCAGCTTCGCCGCCGCCGACGGCCGCTCCCCCGTCCGGGGGTACGAGGGGCCGCTGCGCCGCTACCGGGTCGTGGTCGAGCAGGGCGCCGGGCAGGACGTGGACGCCTTCGCCGCCACAGTGGACGACGTGCTGGGCGACCGGCGCAGCTGGATCGGCTCCGACCAGTTGCGGATCCAGCGGGTGCCCGAGGAGGCCGCCGCCGACTTCACCATCTACCTGGCCACCCCGGCCACCTCCGAGCGGCTGTGCGCCGAGGGCGGGCTGAGCACCGAGGGGTACACCTCCTGCCGGATCCCCGGCCGGGTCATCATCAACCTGGCCCGCTGGATGGACTCGGTGCCCGACTACGGCGCGCCGCTGGTGGTCTACCGGACCTACGTGATCAATCACGAGGTCGGCCACGAGTTCGGGGAGGAGCACCAGGCCTGTCCCGGGCCGGGCGAGCCGGCGCCGGTGATGCAGCAGCAGACGTACGGCCTGGACGGCTGCGTCGCGAACGCCTGGCCGTACGTCGACGGCCAGCGGTACGCGGGCGAGTTGGTCGACGGGATCTGAGTTATTCCCGCTCCCGCATCTCGGGCGAGGTGTCCCTCCTCATGGCCGATGGCGGTGGTGGCGAGCGACAATGGCGCGGTTCACCACCGCCGATCCCGGGGAGTCCACCGTGTCGTTGCCCCCGCTCGTCGAGCCCGCCTCCGAGCTGACCGTTGACGAGATCCGCCGCTACTCGCGCCACCTGATCATCCCGGATGTCGGGGTCGAAGGGCAGAAGCGGCTGAAGAACGCCCGGGTGCTCTGCGTCGGCGCCGGTGGCCTCGGCTCGCCGGCTCTGATGTACCTCGCCGCCGCCGGCGTCGGCACGCTCGGCATCATCGACTTCGACACCGTCGACGAGTCCAACCTCCAGCGCCAGATCATCCACGGTGTCTCCGACGTCGGCCGGTCCAAGGCCGAGTCCGCCGCCGCCTCGATCCGCGAGATCAACCCGCTGGTCAACGTGGAGATCCACAACACCGCGCTGGACCGGGAGAACGTCCGGGAGATCTTCTCCCAGTACGACCTGATCGTCGACGGCACCGACAACTTCGCCACCCGCTACCTGGTCAACGACGCCGCGGTGCTGCTCGGCAAGCCGTACGTCTGGGGCTCGATCTACCGCTTCGACGGCCAGGCGTCGGTGTTCTGGGCCGAGCACGGCCCCTGCTACCGGTGCCTCTACCCGGAGCCCCCGCCGCCCGGCATGGTCCCGTCCTGCGCCGAGGGCGGCGTCCTCGGCGTGCTCTGCGCCTCGATCGGCTCGATCCAGGTCAACGAGGCGATCAAGCTGCTCACCGGCATCGGCGAACCGCTGGTCGGCCGGCTGATGGTCTACGACGCCCTGGAGATGGAGTACCGCAAGATCAAGGTCCGGAGGGACCCGAACTGCGCGCTCTGCGGCGAGAACCCGACGGTCACCGACCTGCTGGAGGACTACGAGGACTTCTGCGGCGCGGTCTCCGAGGAGGCGCAGGAGGCGGTGGTCGACGCGACCATCACCGCGCAGGAGCTCAAGGAGTGGCAGGACGCCGGCAAGGACATCTTCCTGGTCGACGTCCGCGAGCCCGCCGAGTACGAGATCGTCCGGATCCCCGGCGCGACCCTGATCCCCAAGGGCGAGATCATCTCCGGCGAGGCGCTGGCCACGCTCCCGCAGGACAAGCAGATCGTGCTGCACTGCAAGTCCGGCGTCCGCTCCGCCGAGGCGCTCGCCGCGCTGAAGGCGGCCGGCTTCCGCGACGCGGTGCACGTCCAGGGTGGCGTGCTCTCCTGGATCAAGCAGATCGACCCGTCGCTGCCCGCGTACTGAGTCGTCGGTCGAAGGGGCCCGTCCGCCGCCGGACGGGCCCCTTCGCGTACCCGCCGGTGGGCCGCGACACGTTGGCCGAGCTACCGAGGCGTAACCGGTGTTTGCGCCGGTAGCGTGTCTGTCGTGGTCGACTTGGATGCCGCGATCGGCTTCGTCGTGGCGCACGGTGACGCGGTCGACCGCGCCCGCCTCTCCCGGCTGCGCACCGGCGCCCCGGTGCCGGTCGAGCTCCTCGACGCCGCCGAGACCGGGCAGACGCCCGACGGCGGCTGGCCGGCCACGCTGGGCAGCGAGATCCCCTCGGTCGACGCGACCTGCTTCCGGCTGGGCGAGCTGGACGACCTCGGCGCGCTGGGCCGTCCGGCGGCCCGGCACGCCCTGGACTGGCTCGCCACCCGGCAGCTGTCCGACGGTGGCTGGGACGAGGACGCCGCGCTGGCCGGGTTCGCCCCCGAGTGGGCCCGCCCGGGCGACCCGGAGGCCCGCCTCTACCTGACCGCGAACGCCGGATTCTGGCTGACCGTGGCCGGGCTGGACGCCCGCGCCGCCGGGCCGCTCGACCACCGGGTCGGCGGGGCGTACGCCGGCGTGGTGCACGCGGCGGCGCAGGCGCTGGCCGCCCAGCTCGCCCCGGACGGGAGCTGGCCGTCGTTCCTCCCGGCCGGCTGGCTGAGCGCGGCGGTGCTGCACCGGCAGCAGATGTACTACGAGTCGGCGCGGATCCAGGCGGTGCTGGCCGATCGGATCCCGGAGCTGTCCCCGGCCGACGTGGCCTGGCTGGCCGCGACGCTGCGCCGGGTCGAGGTGGGCGAGGAGCAGTGGCTGCTGGTGTCGGCGCGCAAGCGGCTCACCGAGACGCAGCGCAGCGACGGCGGCTGGGACAGCGACGACGGGCACCAGTTCGACGTGCACACCACCCTGCGGGCGATCCGGGCCTGCCGGCCGGAGGTCACCGTCGCCGTCCCGCGGCAGCGCACCGCCGGGCCGTCCCAGCCCGCCGAACCGACCGCCTGAGGGCCCGCCCGGGTCAGCGCAGGTGCGCGTCCCCGGTGACCACGTACTTGGTGCTGGTCAGCTCGGGCAGCCCCATCGGGCCGCGGGCGTGCAGCTTCTGGGTCGAGATGCCGATCTCCGCGCCGAAGCCGAACTCGCCGCCGTCGGTGAACCGGGTGGAGGCGTTCACCATCACCGCCGCCGCGTCGACCCGGGCCACGAACTCCCGGGCCGCGCGCTGCGAGTCGGTGAGGATCGCCTCGGTGTGGCCGGTGCCGTACCGGCGGATGTGCGCGACCGCCGCGTCGAGCGAGTCGACCACGGCGACCGAGATGTCGGCGGACAGGTATTCGGTGCCGAAGTCCTCCTCGGTGGCGGGGAGCACCGCGGCGGAGTGGGCAGCGACCCGGGCGTCGCCGTGCACGGTCACCCCGGCCTCGGCGAAGGCGGCCAGCATCGGCGGCAGGAAGGCGTCGGCGATGCCCGCGTGCACCAGCAGCGACTCGGCGGTGTTGCAGGTGGACAGGCGCTGGGTCTTGGCGTTCAGGGTCACCGCGACCGCCTTGGCGACGTCGGCGGCGGCGTCCACGTAGACGTGGCAGTTGCCCACCCCGGTCTCGATCACCGGCACGGTGGACTCCTCGACCACGGTGCGGATCAGCGACGCGCCACCGCGCGGGATCAGCACGTCGACCAGGCCGCGGGCGCGCATCAGCTCCTTGACCGAGTCGCGCGAGCTGGCGTCGAGCAGTTGCACCGCGTCGGCCGGCAGGCCGGCGGCGGCGACCGCGTCCCGGAGCACCGCGACCAGGGCGGCGTTGGAGTGCGCCGCCGAGGAGGAGCCACGCAGCAGCGCCGCGTTGCCGGACTTCAGGCAGATGCCGGCCGCGTCGACGGTCACGTTCGGCCGGGCCTCGTAGATGATCCCGACCACCCCGAACGGCACCCGGACCTGGCGCAGCTCCAGGCCGTTGGGCAGGGTCGAGCCGCGGACCACCTCGCCGACCGGGTCGGGCAGCGCGGCCATCTGGCGCAGCGCGTCGGCGATGCCGGCCACCCGGGCCGCGTCGAGGGCCAGCCGGTCCAGCACGGCCGCGGTCAGCCCGGCCTCCCGCCCGGCCGCCAGGTCCGTCGCGTTGGCGGCCAGGATCTCCGGGGTACGCGCCACCAGCGCGTCGGCCATCGCGACCAGCGCGGCGTCCTTGACCGTACGGGTGGCGACGGCCAGCGCCTCCGCCGCGTCCCCGGCCCGCCGGGCCTGCTCGACGACGCTCATCCTGCACTCCTCGGGTGTCGGTAGGGGATCCCGTGCGGCACGGGGTTCCGGTTCACAGCAGCACCAGGTCGTCGCGGTGGACGACCTCGCGTTCGTACGCCGGGCCGAGTGCCGCGGCGAGTTCTCCGGTGGAGCGGCCGAGCAGCCCGGGCAGCTCCACCGCGTCGTAGTTGACCAGGCCACGGGCCACCGGCGCCCCGTCGGTGTCGACCAGGTCGACCGGGTCCCCGGCGGTGAACGCGCCGTCCACGGCGGTGATCCCGGCCGGCAGCAGGGACTTGCGCCGGCCCACCACGGCCTGCACCGCCCCCGGGTCCAGGTGCAGCCGCCCGCGCGGGGTGGTGGCGTGGGCGAGCCAGAAGAGCCGGGCCGCGGGCCGCCGCCGTTCCGGGTGGAAGAGCGTGCCGACCGGCTCGCCGACCAGTGCCCCGGCGGCCAGTGGGGCGGCGGTGAGCACCACCGGGATGCCGAAGCCGGTGGCGATCCGGGCCGCCTCGACCTTGGTCACCATGCCGCCGGTGCCCACCCCGGCGCGGCCCGCGCCGCCGATGTCGATGCTGGCGAGGTCCCGCTCGCAGTGCACCTCGCCGATCCGCGTGGTCTCCGGCCGGGACGGGTCGCCGGTGTAGAGGGCGTCCACGTCGGAGAGGAGGACCAGCAGGTCGGCGTGGACGAGCGCGGCCACCAGCGCGGCGAGGCGGTCGTTGTCGCCGAACCGGATCTCCTCGGTGGCCACCGTGTCGTTCTCGTTGACGATCGGCACCGCCCGCAGGTCGAGCAGCTTGCGCAGGGTCCGGTACGCGTTGCGGTAGTGGACCCGCCGGGTCACGTCGTCGACGGTGAGCAACACCTGCCCGACGGTCAGGCCGTGCCGGGCGAAGCTGGCCGCGTACCGGCCGATCAGCAGGCCCTGGCCGACACTCGCGGCGGCCTGCTGGGTGGCCAGGTCGCGGGGGCGCCGGGCCAGCCCGAGCGGGGCGAGGCCGGCGGCGATGGCGCCGGAGGAGACCAGCACCACCTCGCGGCCGTCGGCGGCGAGCGTGCCGAGGGTGTCGACCAGCGCGTCGACCCGGGCGTCGTCCAGCCCGCCGGCCGAGGTGGTCAGCGAGGATGAGCCGATCTTGACGACGATCCGCCGGGCCGCCGTGACTGCTTCGCGCACCCGACCATTCTGCGCGGTCGGGTCCGCCGCGCCCGCCGCCGTTCCCATATCGTGGCAGCTCGTGACACCTGACGAGTACGTGGAGGCGGTGCTCGACCTGGTCGAGCGGATCCCGCCGGGCCGGGTGATGTCGTACGGGGCGGTGGCCGACGCGCTCGCCGAGCGGTCGGGACGGGCGTCCGCCCGGTTGGTCGGCTCGATCATGGCCCGGCACGGGGGCGGGGTGCCCTGGCACCGGGTGGTCAACTCCGCCGGGCGGCTGCCGCCGGGGCACGAGGTGGAGGCGCGGGCCCGGCTGCGGGCCGAGGGCTGCCCGCTGCGCCCGTCCGGGGTGGACATGGCGGCGGCCTGGTCGCCGGAGGAGGGGATGTGACCCGGACCATAACGTGAGTAACATTCGGCGCCATGAACAGGCCGCCGGGAAGCCCCGCCTCATCGGATCGGCAGCCTGGTCCGTCCCCGGCCGAGGTGCCGGTGGTGCCCGCGCCGCGCGCGGTCGCCGATCCGAACGCCACCCCGATCCCGCCAGTTGCCGGGCTGCCCCGCCGGGTGCACGCCGGTTACGCGCTGGGTTCGCTGGTCACCGGCGCCTTCGGCACCGTGCCCGGGCTGCTGCTTCTGCCGTACCTGACCGACACGCTGGGCGTCGCCGCGGGCGTGGCCGCCCTGCTGGTGCTCCTGCCGAAGGCGTGGGACGTGCTGGTCAACCCGGTCGCCGGGCGGATCTCCGACCGGACCCGGTCGCGGTGGGGGGCCCGCCGGCCGTACCTGCTGCTGGGCGGGCTCGCGCTGGCCGTGCTCTTCGCCGGCATCTTCGCCGCGCCGTTCGGGACCGGGCCGGAGGCCGGGGCGTACGTGGCGCTGGCGTTCCTCGCCACCGCGACCGCGTTCGCCTTTTTCCAGGTGCCGTACGTGGCGATGCCGGCCGAGCTGACCGGTGACTACGCGGAGCGTACCCGGCTGATGAGCTGGCGGATCGCGGTGCTGGCGCTGGCCATCCTGGTCTCCGGGGCGGTGGCCCCGGCGGTGGTGACCGCGGGCGGCGACGGCGTGGCCGGGCACCGCTGGATGGGGCTCTTCGTGGCCACGCTGATCGTCGTCGGCGCGGTCGGCACGTTCCTCGGCACCCGCTCCGCCCCGACCGGCCCGGTGGGGGAGAGCGAGCCGAGCCTGCGGGCGCAGCTCAGGGTCGCCGGTCGGAACCGGCCGTTCCGGGCCCTGCTGACCTGCTTCGTGGTGCAGGCCGCCGGGGTGGCGACCGTGCTGGCCGGGGTCAGCTACTTCGCCGACCAGGTGCTGCGCGAACCGGAGACCGGACCCACCCTGCTCTTCGCCTGCTTCGTCGGGCCGGCGCTGCTGGTCATGCCGCTCTGGACCCGGGTCGGTGCCCGGGTGGGGAAGCTCGCTGCCCTGGTCGCCGCGTCGCTGATCTTCGCGGCCGGCGCGCTGGCCCTGGTCGCCGCGCCGGTGCTGCCGGCCGTCGGGATCTACCTGCTGGTCGCGTTGATCGGCGTCGGGTACGCCGGCCAGCAGGTCTTCGCGCTGGCCATGCTCCCGGACTGCATCGCGTACGACACCGCGCGCACCGGCCGCCGCCAGGCCGGCGTCTTCACCGGCCTGTGGACCGCGGGGGAGACCTTCGGCCTGGCGCTCGGCCCCGGCCTCTTCGGCCTGGTCCTCCAGCTCAGCGGATACGTCTCGTCCTCGACCGGCGTCGCCGCCACCCAGTCCGCCGGTGCCCGCCTCGGCGTCCTGCTCGGCTTCACCGTCCTCCCCGCCCTGCTGGTCGCCGCCCCCCTCGCCCTCCTGCGCCCCTACGACCTGACCCCCTCCCGCCTCGCCGCCGCCACCCCCACCCCCTCCGCCGAGCATGGAGCTGTGGTGGGGGAGGAACGCCGCTGACCGTCCCAAGAAAGGCGCCACAAGTCCATGATCGACGAGGAGAGGGCGGGTGCGCTGCCCGCCGAGGGGGTGCCTGCGGAGCGGGTGCTCGAGGAGGTCCGGGGGTTGCGTGCGCTGGACCGGCCGACGCATGGCGGACGGCTGTTCGCGTACGTGTACGACCCGGGGGTGGCCGGACTGGACGAGTTGGCGCACGCCGCGTACGCGGCGAGCGCGCACGTCAACGGCCTCGACCCGACCGCCTTCCCGTCGCTGCTGGCGATGGAGAACGCCCTGGTCGGGGCGGCGGCCCGGCTGCTCGGCGGCGGGCCCGGCACGAGCGCGCCGGACGTGGTCGGCAGCGTCACCGGCGGCGGCACCGAGTCGCTGATCCTGGCCGTGAAGGCGGCCCGGGACGCCCGGCCGGAGCTCGCCGAGCCACGGCTCGTGGTGCCGGTCAGCGGGCACGCCGCCTTCGCCAAGGCGGCTCACTACCTGCGGGTTGCCCTCGACCCGGTGCCGGTGGACCCGGTCACCCTCCGCCCGACCGCCGCCGACGTGGCCGCCGCGATCCGTCCCGAGACGGTGCTGGTCGTCTGCTCCGCCCCCTCGTACGCGCACGGCGTGGTGGACCCGGTCGCCGAGATCGCGGCGGTAGCCGCCGCGGCCGGGGTGCGCTGCCACGTGGACGCCTGCTTCGGTGGGTGGGCGCTGCCCTGGCTACGGCGCCTCGGTGCGCCGGTGCCGCCGTTCGACTTCGCCGTGGACGGGGTCACCTCGATCTCCGTCGACCTGCACAAGTACGCGTACGCCCCGAAGGGGGTGTCGGTGCTGCTGCACCGGGAGCCGGCGCTGCGCGCCCCGCAGTACTTCGCGTACGCCGACTGGCCGGGGTACACGATGATCAACTCGGTGATCGCCTCCACCCGGTCCGGCGGGCCGATCGCCGCCGCGTACGCCACGCTGCGGCACCTCGGCGAGGACGGCTACCTGCGGCTCGCGGCGCTGACCCGGGAGGCGGTGGCCGGGCTGGCCGACGCGGTGCGCCGGGTCGACGGGTTGCGGCTGATGGCCGAGCCGGAGTCCACCGTGGTCTGTTTCACCGGCACCGACCCGGGGCTGGACCTCTTCGTTCTGGTCGACGAGCTGACCGCCCGGGGCTGGCACACCCAGCCCCAGCTGTCGTACGCCGACCTGCCGGCCAGCGTGCACCTCACGGTGACCGCGGCGGTGGCCCCCCGGGTGGCTGAGTTCGGCCCGGCGCTGGCCGACGCGGTCGCCGCGGCCCGGGCCGCCGGCCCGGTTCAGCTCCCGCCCGAGCTGCTGGCGCTCGCCGGCAGCCTCACCCCGGAGGCGCTCACCCCCGACCTGATCGCCGGGCTGGCCGCCGGGCTCGGAATCGGCGGCGGCCCCGGTCCGCTGCCGGATCGGATGGCGGCCGTCAACACCCTGCTCAACGCGGCCCCGATCCGGCTGCGGGAACGGCTGCTGGTGGAGTTCGTCGCGCTGCTCCAACGCCCGACCTGGTGACATCCGCCCAGCAGACGAACGCGTCGCCCGGCCGGGCACGATTGCGGCCGGGCGACGCGTCGCTCAGCTGGCGTCCGCCGCCGTCACGGTGAACGTGGCGACGTTGTCCGTCGGGTCCGTGTCGGCCACCACGTAGCCGTCCCACTGCGTACTGAGCTGGAACGTGGCGCCGCCCAGCGCACCCGGGACGGTGCCGGGCTCGGCGCGGAGCAGCACGTCGAAGTTCCGCTGCTCGCCGGCCATGAACCGACCACCCGGCACCACAAAGTTGGTGAAGAAGCTGGGCAGGTCCTCCGGGTCGGTACCCCAGATCGCCACCCCTGCTGGCAGCGCGGTCGCGTCGACGAAGAGCAGGTCGTGCGCCGCGTCACCGGCCCACCGGACGGTCACCGGCAGCCGTCCCAGGTAGCTGCCGTCCTCCTGCCGGACCAGGGTCGCCGCGCCCGCCGTGCTGATCGACGCCCGGGCCTGGGTGTCCTGGACGTACGGCACGGGGTTGCGCAACGACCCCGAGGTGGAGCGGAAGAGCGCGGCGAAGCTCTCCTGGTCCGCGACCTCCGGGCTGCCGTCGCCGGGGTTCACCGAGACCTGGCCGCCCTGCGCGATCATCGCGACGTCCCGGGGCGTGGTCAGCGCCTGGAAGGCCACCGAGAACGACCGTCGCTCCCCCGGCCGCAGGTCGGGCCCGGGCACCAGGCAGTTGACGACCCGCCGGTTCTCCACCAGCCCCTGGAAGCCGCACGCGCTGTCCGGGGAGAGGTTGCCGATCGAACCGGCCACCGGCTCGACGATGGTGACGCTGAAGTAGGTCCCGGTCGTGCCCCTGTTGGTCACCGTGACCGGCAGCGTGCCCCGGTAGCCGCGCTCGGTCGGGTCGAGCACCAGCCGACCGACCGAGACGTCGGCGTCGAAGGTGGCGGCGGGCGCGGCCGCCGCGGGTGCGGCGAGCGCCAGCACCGCCGCGGCCGGGCCGAGCAGGACGGTCGCCAATCGCCGTCCGGTACGTGTGGTCATCTGGATGTCCTCCCGTGATTACCGTCGGCGCGACGGGTTTCCGTCGCGCTGTCGTCGGGCAGCGTCCGGCGTCGGTGCCCGATCGCGCGGCCCGCTGTCGTACTGACGGTGACGACGGCCGCTCGTCGCGGCCGGCGCCACCGTCAACCCCCGATCACGCCACCAGCGCCCGGATCCAGCACCGGAGTCCGTTCTGGTCGCGCGGAACGGACACGCGCGGGACCCGGGACCGGTTGCGCCGCCCGGGAGAAATATTCACGCCGGTCACGACACTCGGGTCAGCCGCTGAACAGCACCGGGTACGTCGTCGAGGCGACCTTCGTGCCGGGCACCTGCTCGGTGAGGTCGCCGGTGCCGGGTGCCACCTCCACAGTGGCCGCCCCGTCCGGGCCGTCGGCGGTGGTGAGGAACGGAAGGACGACGCTCCGACGCTCCCCGGGGCGCAGCGGGTACAGGGTGCAGACCGCCGCGTCGCTGCGGAAGTTGCCCACCGCGCACTCCGCCGGCCAGATGGCGTGCTCCGCGTCGTCCCGGCCGTTCATCAGCATGATCACCATCGGGTACTGGACGGTCGCGCCGCCGGTGTTGGTGACGGTGACGGTGCTGGTGCCCCGCCGCAGCCCGTCGGAGTTCGGCGCGCCGTACACCAGCTTGGTGGCGCTCACGCCCAGCGAGAGCGTCTTCGGGCCGGCGCTGGGCGTCGATGGCGGTGTCGCCGCCGGGTTGGGCGGAAAGCTGGTCGGCCCGGCGACTTGCCGGAAGCCGTCGCCGGTCCACCGGTAGGTCCGCCACTGCATGATCGACTGCTCGATCGGCCAGCCGCCGCCCGGCGCGTGGTCGGCCACCCGTACCCGGACCGCGCCGTCGTTCCGGACGGCGAGCTCCGCCAGCCACTGCGGCTTCTCCAGCTGGGTCCGGACCACCCGACCCATCGCCACGATCCGCCCCGCGGCGTCCCGGTCGAACGCCACCACCTGCGCCGGACCGCCCGTACCCAGCACGCAGCGCAGCAGGGCCACCGTCTCCGTGGCGCCGTCGCCGTCCACGTCGCCGTAATCGACGGCCGCGAGCACCACGTCCCCGTCGTCGCGCACGGCGGCGCGCAGCCGGACGTCGCCGGCGAAACAGCCGGACCCCGGCAGCCAGGCGGGGAGGTCGAGCGGGACGGTGAGCAGCTGGGCCCGGCTGATCCGCCCGTCCGGCGCGGCCGGGCTGCCGCTCGGCGTGACGGACGCGCTGGGCGCGCCCGGCGTGGGGCTGGCCGGGGCCGTCGGCGCGGGCGACGGCGATGTCGTGCCCCCCGGTGCGGGTCCGGCCTCGCGCCCGGCCGCCGCCCAGCCGGCCACCGGCACGGCGATCGCCAGGACGACCACCGTGGCGACCGTGATCGCCGCCCGCCGTCGACGCCGTCGTACCGTCTCCCGGACCGCGGTCGGGCCGGCCGGCTCGACCGCGGCGAGCAGCACGTCCCGGTACGCCGCGAACTCACCGCCCAGCAGCGCGTCCGTGGGCTCACCCATGGTCGGTCACCTCGTTCGTCACGCTCAGGTGGGTCGCCAGTGCCGCGCGGCCCCGGTGCAGCCAGGACTTCACGGTGCCCTCGGGCACCTGTTCCTGTTCGGCGATCTGGTTGACGGACAGGTCGGCCAGGTAGTGCAGGACGACCGCCCGTCGCTGGTTCGGTGGCAGTAGCCGTAACGCGGCGTGCAGCGCCACCCGGTCCGGGCTCGGGCCGGGTACGTGCTCCTCGCGCTGGCGGCGCAGGAACGACTGGGCCGTCCGGACCCGCCGCCACCGGCTCGTGGCCAGGTTCCAGGCCACCCGGCGCACCCAGGCCACCGGATCGTCGTAGCGGGACACGGCCGACCACCGGGTGAAGGCCCGGCAGAACGCCTCCTGGACCAGGTCCTGGGCCTGGGCCAGGTCCCCGCAGTAGGCCGTGAGCTGCACGGTCAGCGACCGGAAGTGGGCGTGGTAGAGCTGGTCGAACTCCACACCGAGCCGGTCGCGTGCGACGGGACGGGACGCGCCCCGCCGCGGGGGAGGCTCATCGAGCCTCGGATCCGTGGTCACCGCCACCTGTTCCTCCCCGTGAACGTCGTCGGCGTCCGCCGGCGACGCTCCTCACACGCCTGGGGGCCGGCCCAGGTTGCACGGGTCGAGGAACGGCCGCTGTGGTTGACTGACAGATCTCCGGACACGCGAGAGGGAGGCGGCGAGGTGCAGCTACCGGCGGTGCTCGGCGAGCCGATCCGGTTCGTGCTGAACTGGGGACGTCGCTATTCCCTCTGGGTGTTCAACTTCGGGCTGGCCTGCTGCGCCATCGAATTCATCGCCACCAGCATGGGCCGGCACGACTTCATCCGCCTCGGCGTGATCCCGTTCGCCCACGGGCCCCGGCAGGCCGACCTGATGGTGGTCTCCGGCACGGTGACCGACAAGATGGCCCCGGCCATCAAGCGGCTCTACGACCAGATGCCCGAGCCGAAGTACGTCATCTCGTTCGGCGCCTGCTCCAACTGCGGCGGCCCGTACTGGGACTCGTACTCGGTCACGAAGGGGGTCGATCAGATCATCCCGGTCGACGTCTACGTGCCCGGCTGCCCGCCCCGGCCGGAGGCGCTGCTGCACGGCATCCTCCGCCTCCAGGAGAAGATCGCCGCCGAGCAGTCCGGCATCGGCGGGGTCAGCCGTCCGGACCGGCTCGCCTCCCCGGTCGACGCCGGCCCCGCCGAGGCCGCGCCGCGCCCGGTCGCCTCCCTCACCGCGCCACCGGTACGCCCCCCGACCAGCTGAGGTCGATGGGCCGGCCGCCGGCGACGGCTGATCCGTTGCTCAACTGATCGGCTGCTCAAGCCAACCGTCCCGCCGCACAGTCCGGCCTTTCGCGGTCCCGCGGCGCGTCGTGCGCTCGGTAACGTGCGGTCATGTCGATGACACGGGGGGTTATCCACATGGCGCCTGTCAGGTTACTGCGCGCCCGGCGGGCGCCGGCCGTTCTCGCCGCCGGGCTACTGCTCGGTCTGGCACCCACCGCACCCGCCCAGGCGGCACCGGCCGGCCCGGACCGGTCGCCGGACGTTTCCGTCGAGGACCCGGAGTGGACCCCGGACCCGGTCGCGGAGGGCACCCCACGCCCGCCGTCCCGGGATGTCAAGAAGGTCAAGGAGCGGCAGCGGTCGTTCGGCGCCGCCGAGAGCGCCGAGCAGGCCGGGTACGTCCGGGACGGGCACCAGCCCTGGACTGTGCCGGTGGAGGCGTTGCCCTTCAACGACGAACCGGCCCGGCTGGTCGACAACGGGCTGCACGACGCGCAGGGCGTGCGGATGTTCAGTTTTCTCGGCCGGACCTGGGACCACCCGGTCGCGCAGGCGCAGTGGGGCCTGAAGAACCTCGCCAGCTACCGGTTGACCAAGGACCGGACGTACCTCGACCGGGCGATCGCCAACGCGCAGCGCAACGTGGACCGCAGGGTCGAGTCGCGCGGCGCCTGGTTCTACCCGTACGACTTCGACCTGACCCGGTGCGCGAACCGGGCCGTGCTCCAGGCGCCGTGGTACAGCGGGATGGCGCAGGGACAGCTGCTCAGCCTCTTCGTCCGGCTGTACGAAGTCACCGGCGACGCGAAGTGGAAGACGGCGGCGGACAGCACGTTCCTCAGCCTGACGCTGTCCGCCAGCTCGGCGGCGCCCTGGGCCAGCTGGACGGATCCGAACGGCTACCTCTGGCTGGAGGAGTACCCGGCCAGCGCCGGGACCACCGGTGAGCGGGTGCTCAACGGCCACATCTTCGCCCTCTACGGCGTCTACGACTACTGGCGGCTCACCGCCGACGCCCGGGCGGTCGCGGTCTTCGACGGCGCGGCGAGCACCGTCCGCCGGTACCTGCCGACCCACTTCCGGATGCCCCGGTGGGCGAGCAACTACTCCATGGGCTGCCCGACTCCCCACCTGACGTACCACCAGATCCACACCACGCAGCACCTCAAGGTCTACGAGATGACCCACTCGGCGATCTTCGTCACCAACGCCTACCTGCTGCGTTCCGACTACCCGGCACCGGCGGTGTACGGCACGGTGTCGTTCTCGGCCGGCACCCACGTCGGTTACAAGTTCAGCAGCACGGGCACCGTCACCGCCCAGAAGCCGCTGAGCCTGGGCCGGGCCTCCGGAGCCCTCGCCGACCAGCGGATCCGGGTGTACGGCCGGGGAATCTACTACCGGATCACCAACGGTGCCCTGGCCGGCTACCTGGTGTCCGAGGCGTACGGCCAGCGGATCCTGCTCGGCAAGGTGGTGGAACACCGGTACACCCCGAACCGGACGCTCTTCTTCCAGCCCGGCAGCTACACCGGATACGCCTACGACAGCAGTGGCAACGTGACGGCGTCCAGGCGGCTCAGCTTCGTGACCGCGACCTCGGCTCCGCTGGGTGCCACGGCCTGGGTGAACGGCCGGCTCAGCTACCAGGTGACCGCTGGCGCCTATCTCGGCTACTGGTTGCCGTACACCACCGGTCTCTTCTTCTCCTGAACCGCGACCGAGGCCGGCGGTGGCGGCCGGCGATTAGCCTGCGGACCATGACCGAGTCCGCGGAGAAGCGCTCCGCCTTCATCGTCGACGTGCTGACCGAGGAGTTCGGGGCGTCGATGGCGCTCGACCCGGCGGCGTTCCGCCGTAAGTTCCGGAAGATGGCCGCCTCTCCGTTCGCCTTCTACCGGGGCAGCGCCTCGCTCTTCTACGCCGACCAGCGCGCTGGGTTCGCCGACGACCGGTTCCTCGACGAGCGGACCAGCCGGGTCTGGATCCACGGCGACCTGCACGCGGAGAACTTCGGCACGTACATGAACGCCTCCGGGCAACTGGTGTTCAACGTCAACGACTTCGACGAGGCGTACGTCGGGCCGTTCTCCTGGGACCTGAAGCGCTTCGCGGCCAGCGTGGCCCTGCTCGGGTACGCCAAGGCGCTCTCCGACCAGGTGATCGGTGACCTGGTTGCCGCCTTCGCGCGGTCGTACCTGACCGAGCTGCGGGCCATCGCCGCCGGCGGGGACGACGCCATCGGCTCGATCACCCTGGAGAACGCCGACGGGGTGCTGCACCTGGTGCTCCAGCGGGCCCGGCTCAACACCCGGGTCGACCTGCTCGCCACGCAGACCACCATCGACAACTACGACCGCCGGTTCTCCCTCGGCGACGGCGTCCACACCATCGACGGCGAGACTCGGGAGAAGGTCTGCGCCGCCTACGAGGCGTACCTGGACACCCGGCCCGCGTCGGCCGCCCGGCTGCGCCCGGTGGCGTCCCGGATCAAGGACGTGGTGCTGCGTAAGGGCGTGGGCATCGGCTCGGCCGGCCTGCCGTCGTACAACCTGCTGCTGGAGGGGCACACCCAGGCGCTGGAGAACGACGTCGTGCTGTACATGAAGCAGGCGCAGGTGCCGGCGGTGGCCCGGCACATCGACGACGAGCGGGTCCGCGGCTACTTCCGGCACCAGGGGCACCGTACGGCCGAGTCGCAGCGGGCACTCCAGGCGTACGCCGACCCGTGGCTGGGCTTCACCGAGCTGGACGGCGTCGGCCAGCTGGTCGCCGAGGTCTCCCCGTACGCCGCCGACCTGGACTGGGCCGACGTCAACGAGCCGGAGGAACTGACCGGGGTGCTCACCGACCTCGGGCGGGCGGTGGCCCGGATGCACTCGGTCGCCGACGACGAGTCCAGTCACGACCTGGTCGACTACTCCACCGAGGAGGCCATCGTCGCCGCCGTGGACGCCGACGCGGCGGGGTTCGTGACGTACCTGGTCGACTTCGCGCACGCGTACGGCATCCAGGCCCGCCAGGACCACCAGCTCTTCGTGGACCTGTTCCGCAACGGCCGGCTGCCCGGCATCTGAGCCCGCGCCGGCGGAGGCGCTCAGGCGGTGAAGTCGAGCACCACCTTGATGTCGTCCGGCGTGGGGGTGTACGCCTCGGCGTACCCGCTCACCGGCACCCGGCGGGTGATCAGCGAGCCCAGCCAGGTCCGGTCGGCCCGGGCCAGCGCCTGGGCGGCCAGGTCCCAGTGCCGCCGGTTCGCGTTGACCGAGCCGAACACGACGTTGTTCTCCAGCACCAGGGCCCGGTTCAGGGCCCCGGCGTCGAAGTCCATAGTCCGGCCGCCGCTGGAGACCCCGGCCAGGCAGACGATCCCGGTCGGCGCGGCCTTGCACATCACGTCCAGCACGACCGTGGGCGCGCCGGTCGCCTCGATCACGATGTCCGGCTCGATGTCGAGCTGGTTGACCGGCACCGCGTGGTACGTCGCGCCGAGCGCGGCGACGAGTTCCGGCTTGGGCCCGCTGGTGGCCCGGTCGAGCACGTGCACGACGAGCCCGCGCTGGCTGGCGAGCAGCGCGGCCAGCAGGCCGACCGGCCCGGCCCCGGTGACCAGGACGGTCTGCGGCTTCCACTCGGCCCGGTGGCCGATCCGCTCGATGTGGTCCCAGGCCTTCGCCACCACGCTGGTCGGCTCCAGCAGCATGCCGACGTCGGTCAGCGCCGGGTCGAGGCCGACGGCGAACCGGGGCTGGACCCGCCACCGGTCCCGGGCGAAGCCGGGCAGCATCTTGATGCCGTGCTCGGTGTACTGCCCGTTGCGGCACATGTCCCATTCGCCGACGGCGCAGTTGGTGCAGGGAACCGGGTCCGGGTGGCGCACGATGCCGGCGACCAGGTCCCCCGGTTGCAGGGTGCCGGTCGGGTCCTCCAGCACCTGGCCCAGCGACTCGTGCCCCATCACCAGCGAGTCCGTGCCGGGCGGGGCTATCCCGAACTCACCCGCGATGATCTCGTGGTCGGTGCCGCAGATCCCCACCGCGAGCGCCTCGACGAGGATGGCGCCCTCCTCGGTGGCCGGCTCCGGGTGGTCGTCCTCGAGGCGCAGCGAATTGGGGACTCCGGCGGTCACACTCACAGCGCGCACGTTGCCCATCTTTCCCTGGCGCGCGGCCCACCGTCGGGAAAAGCCGGGAGTTGAAAGCGGAAGCCGGCGGCGGACTGGCCGACGCGGCCACCCACCGCCGGCCCTAGGATCAGCGGCATGACTCCGGAAGAGGTCGGCCGGCGGGTGGTCGCGCTGCTTGCGCCCGTCGAGGTCACCGCGTCGGTCTCCGGCGGTCAGGGGTACGCCCGTGCGACGGTGGACGTACCCCCGGCGAGCTGGCGGGACGCGGTGCGCGCGGCCCGCGACGACGCCGAGCTGGCCTGCGACTTCTTCGACTGGTTGTCGGCGGTCGACGAGCTGGCCGACGGTTTCGACGTGGTGGTCCACCTCTGGTCGACCCGCGGGCGGCACGGCCTGCTGCTGCGCACCCGGGTGCCCCGGGAACCGGCGACCGTGGCGTCGGTGGTCGACCTCTACCCGGGTGCCGGCTGGCACGAGCGGGAGACGTACGAGATGTTCGGCATCTCGTTCGACGGGCACGGCGAGCTGAAGCCGCTGCTGCTGCCGCCGGAGTTCGAGGGCCATCCGCTGCGCAAGGAGTTCGTCCTCGCCTCCCGGGTGGCGAAGCCGTGGCCGGGCGCCAAGGAGCCCGGCGAGTCCGAGGCCGGCGGCGGGCGCCGGCCGATCCGGCCGCCGGGCGTACCGGCCCCGGGGGAGTGGGGGACCACGCCGACCCCCGCCGGGGCGGCCGGGGCGGGCGAGGGCCCGCGCGGCGGTACGCCCGCCCGACCGGTCCGGGAACGTCCCGCCCGACCGGCACCCGGCGACCGCCCGGCCCGTCCCGCCGCCGGCGAGCGCGCCGCGCGGCCGGCGCCCGGTGCGCAACCGACCTCCGAGGAAGGCACCGCCTGATGCCCGCCTGGTTGGAGCTGATCGTCCGGGTGGTGGGCGTGCTGGTCGCGTTCCTCACCCTGCCCCTGATCGTCGGGCAGGTCGAGCACAAGGTGATGGCACACATGCAGGGCCGGCTCGGCCCGATGTACGCGGGCGGCTTCCACGGCTGGGCGCAGCTGATCGCCGACGGCGTGAAGTTCGTGCAGAAGGAGGACGTCACCCCGCGCGACGCGGACCGGCCGGTCTTCCGGCTGGCGCCCGCGGTGGCGCTGGTGCCGTACCTGCTCGCGCTGCTGGTGATCCCGCTCGGGCCGGGCGATTTGGTGGGGCAGCCGCTGGACATCGGCCTCTTCTTCGTCCTCGCCGTGGTGGGCATCGGCGTGGTGGCGGTGCTCATGTCGGCCTGGGCGTCGGCCAACAAGTACAGCCTGCTCGGCGGGCTGCGCGGCGCCGCCCAGCTGCTCGGTTACGAGCTGCCGCTGGTGCTGGCCGCCGCGTCGGTGGCGATGGCGGCGGGCACGCTCAGCCTCTCCGGCATCGTCGAGGCGTGGCGGCCCTGGTGGCTGCTGTGGCAGGCGCCCGCGATGGTGATCTTCTTCGTCGCCGGGCTCGCGGAGATCCGGCGGCCCCCGTTCGACATGCCGGTGGCCGACTCGGAACTGGTCTTCGGCTACATGACCGAGTACACCGGCCTGCGCTTCGCCTTCTTCCTGCTCGCCGAGTACGTCGGCATCGTGGTGATCGCCGCGCTGACCACCGTGCTGTTCCTCGGCGGCTGGCACGGCCCGTTCGCCGACGCCCAGCTCGGGTGGCTCTGGACCCTGCTCAAGGTCTTCGCCGTCGCCTTCGTGATCATCTGGCTCCGGGTCTCCTACCCCCGCCTCCGCGAGGACCAACTCCAGCGCCTCTGCTGGCTCGTCCTGGTCCCCCTCTCCCTCGCCCAGCTCGTCCTCACCGCCGCAGTCCGCCTCGCCCTCTGAGCGGGGCGGGTCAGCGCAGCGGCGTGTGGGCGGGGTCGACGCGCTCGGCCGGCGGGGGCGGCGGGGGTGGGGTGCCGTCGCCGAACGGACGCCCGCCGAGCTGCTCGCGGTCGTGCGGGGTGAGCCAGTTGGACAGGTCGGGGCCGAGGGGGACCACACCGGTCGGATTGATGTCCCGGTGCACCTCGTAGTAGTGCCGCTTGATGTGGTCGAAGTCGGCCGTGTCGCCGAAGCCCGGGGTCTGGAACAGGTCCCGCGCGTACGCCCAGAGCACCGGCATCTCGGCCAGCTTCTGCCGGTTGCACTTGAAGTGGCCGTGGTAGACCGGGTCGAAGCGGGTCAGCGTGGTGAACAGCCGCACGTCCGCCTCGGTGATCGTGTCACCGACCAGGTAGCGCTGCCCGGCCAGCCGCTCGGTCAGCCAGTCCAGCCGGTCGAAGAGCCGGTGGTACGCCCTCTCGTACGCCTCCTGGCTGCCGGCGAAGCCGCACCGGTAGACGCCATTGTTCACGTCGGCGAAGACCACCGCGTTGACCTCGTCGATCTCGTCGCGCAGCCGCTCCGGGTACAGCTCCGGCGCGCCCTCGCGGTGGTACGCCGTCCACTCGGTCGACAGGTCGAGGCTCATCTGCGCGTAGTCGTTGGTGACCACCTGCCCGGTCGGTACGTCCACCAGCGCCGGCACGGTGATGCCGCGCTCGTACCCCGGAAAGCGGCGGAAGTACGCCTCGGCCAGCCGCTCGATGCCGAGCACCGGGTCGCGCCCGCCCGGGTCCAGGTCGAACGTCCAGCTCCGCTTGTCGTGCGTCGGGCCGGCCACCGCCATCGAGATGGCGTCCTCCAGCCCGAGCAGCCGGCGGACGATGATCAGCCGGGTCGCCCATGGGCAGGCGCGGCTCACCGCCAGCCGGTACCGGCCGGGCTCCACCGGCCAGCCGTCCCGGCCGTCGGCGGTGATCCGCGTGGCGATGTAACGCTGGTCCCGGGTGAACTCGCCGCCCGGCTCGACGTACTTCCCGCCGGTCCGCGCCAGGATCTCGTCGCTGTCCGTACTCACGCCGCCTCCCGAGGATGTCGTCCCGGTCCATCATTGCCGCTCCGGCCGCCGCCGGCAGGCCGACCGTGGGGACCGCAGGGCTAGGCTGCCGCGGTGACCGATCTCGAGGCGGCGGCCCGACGCTTCATCGCCGACGTGTGGAACGCCGGCAACGAGCAGAGCGCGTACGACCTGGTCGCCGAGGACTGCCCGGGGCTGGGCGGGACCGGGCCGGCGGCCATGCTGGCCTGGCACCGGGACCGGCGGGCGGCCTTTCCCGACCTGCGGTACAAGCTCGTCGAGCTGGTGGCGGCCGGGGACCGGGTGGCCGTGCACTGGCGGGCGGCCGGCACCCAGGCCGGCCAGTTCGGCCCGGTGCCGCCGACCCATCAGGTGGTCAGTTACTCGGGGGCGACGTTCCTGCGCTTCGACGACACCGGCCGGATCATCGACGTGTGGAGCGTCAACGAGCTGTTCCAGCTCCTCCAGCAGCTCGGCGTGGAGATGCTGCCCCCGCTTCCCGGCGGGCTCAGCGCGACCGGGGAGTGACCCGACCGGGCGGAAGGTCGATCCGGCACGGCTCCGGCAGCGGGATGCCGTGGGACCACCGGGGCCTGCTGGCCGTGGACCCCGCCGCCCGCCGCCCGCGGCCGCCGTACCGCCGGGAAGAGCCGGGTGGTGGTCGCGCGCGCCGGGGGCACAGGGCAGGATGGGCGGCATGAGCGACCGCAGCGGTATGCCCGGCGAAGGGCTGGTGAAGGGGCTGGCGGTCACGTTGAAGACGATGACCAGCCGCTCGACCACCCAGCAGTACCCGGATGTCGCCCCCGAGCTGCCACCCCGCTCCCGCGGCGTGATCGCGTTGCTGGAGGAGAACTGCACCGTCTGCATGCTCTGCGCCCGCGAGTGTCCGGACTGGTGCATCTACATCGACTCGCACAAGGAGGAGGTGGCGGTGCCCGGCGCCGCCCGCCCCCGCCAGCGCAACGTGCTCGACAAGTTCGACATCGACTTCTCGCTCTGCATGTACTGCGGCATCTGCGTCGAGGTCTGCCCCTTCGACGCGCTCTACTGGACCCCGGAGTTCGAGTACGCCGAGTACGACATCAAGGACCTGCTGCACGACAAGGACCACCTCGGCGAGTGGATGGCCACCGTCCCGCCGCCGCCGGCGCACGACCCGCACGGCGACCCGTCGAAGGAGGAGACCACCGCCGCCCGCAAGGCCGTGGCTCCGGCCCGCCCCGCCGCCGTACGCCCCAAGCCCGGTCCCGCCGCCGGAGGCACGACCCCATGACGGGTGCGGACCTGCTGCTGCTCGCGCTCGGCGCGGTCGCGGTCGGGGCGGGTGTGCTCGTGGTGGGCACGAAGCACCTGGTCCGGGCCGGCCTCTACCTGGTGGTCTGCCTGGGCGCGCTGGCCGGCGACTACCTGGTGCTGACCGCCGAGCTGGTGGCCTGGGTGCAGGTGCTGATCTACGTCGGCGCGGTGGTGGTGCTGCTGCTCTTCGCGGTGATGCTGACCCGCGCCCCGATCGGCGCCTCCGACGACCTGGACCGGCCCGGCTGGCCGGCCGCGCTGATCGGTGGAGGCAGCGGGCTGGGCCTGGCCGTGCTGCTGGTCGACGCGTTCCGCTGGTCCCGGGTGGAGCTGCCCGCCGCGGGCACCGCCGACCGCCTCGGCGAGCAGGTCTTCCGCTCGTGGGTGCTGCCCTTCGAGGTGCTGTCGGTGCTGCTGCTCGCCGCTCTGGTCGGCGCGATCGTGCTGTCCCGCCCCGACATCGGCCGGTCGGGCCCGACTGCCGGATCCGCCGTCGAGGAGGGTGGTCGCGGGTGAGGCCCGTCGTCCCGTACGTCACCGCGGCCGTCCTCTTCGGCCTGGGCGTCTACGGCGTGCTGCGCCGCCGCAACGCGGTGCTGGTGCTGATGGCCGTCGAGCTGATGCTGAACGCGGTCAACCTGATCCTGGTCACCGCGGACACCACCGTCCGGGCGCAGCTGCCGCACGCCGGCCAGGTCTTCGCGCTCTTCGTGATCGTGCTGGCCGCCGCCGAGATCGGCGTGGGGCTGGCCATCGTGCTCCAGCTTTACCGGCTGCGGGCCAGCGTCGCCGTCGACGAGGTGCCGCTCACCGAAGCCCCGGCCGAGGCGGGGTCGCCCTCGGCGGGCCCCTCCGCCAGCTCGACCCCGGTCGGCGCGGCCGCCGGTCCCGCCGGAGCGCTCGTCGACGGTGGTCACCGTCCCGGTTCCAGCGACGGGTCGGAGGTGCGCTGATGAGCGAGGGTCTGGGGCGGCTGGCGTGGTTCGTACCGCTGCTGCCCGGCCTGCCCCTGGCTGCCGGGCTGATCGGGTTGCTGCTGCCGCCGTCGCCGCGCGGCGCGGCGACCGGCGAGGACCGGGCCCGGAAGGTGGCGATCGTCCTCGGCGTGGCCGGGGCGGCCGGGGCGCTGCTGGTGGCGCTCGCCCTGCTCAGCCGGGTTGATCACCTGGTCGAGGGCTCGACCAGCTGGGTCGACCTGGGCGGTCTGCAGGTCACCCTCGGCTACCGGCTGGACGGGGTCGCCGTGCTGGTCGCCACGGCGGTGGCCACGGTGGCCCTGGCCGTGCAGGTCTATTCGATCGGCTATCTGCGGCGCGGGCCGCACGACGACGTCGAGGTGGACCACCGCTATCCGCCGTACGCGGCGCAGATCAGCCTCTTCACCGCCGCGATGCTGGTGGTGGTGATCGCCGGCGATCTGATCATGCTGCTGGTCGGCTGGGAGGTGATGGGCATCTGCTCCTACCTGCTCATCGCGCACGACCGCCGGCTGCCCGAGGCGCCCGCCGCCGCGGTGAAGGCGTTCCTGGTCACCCGGGTGGGTGACGTCGGCTTCCTGCTCGGCATCGCGTTGCTCGGCGTCTCCGCCGGCAGCTTCAAGATCGCCGACGTGCTGGCCCACGACCACTCCACCGGTACGCTCACCGCCGCCTGCCTGCTGCTGCTCGCCGGGGTGGCCGGCAAGAGCGCCCAGTTCCCGCTGCACACCTGGCTGCCCGACGCGATGGCCGGCCCCACTCCGATCTCCGCGCTGATCCACGCCGCCACCATGGTCGCCGCCGGCGTGTACGCGGTGGCCCGGCTCTTCCCGCTCTTCGAACGCGCCCCGGTCGCGCTCGCGGTGCTCGGGGTGATGGCGGCGATCACCCTGCTGCTCGGCGCCCTCGCGGCCACCGCGCAGGACGACATCAAGCGGGTGCTGGCCTGGTCGACGGTCTCCCAGATCGGCTACATGACCGGCGCGCTCGCCGTCGGCGCCCCCACGGCCGCGCTGTTCCACCTGCTCAGCCACGCCGCGTTCAAGGCGCTGCTCTTCCTCGCCGCCGGCGCGGTGATCCACGCCGTGGGCACCACGCTGATGTCCCGGATGGGCGGGCTGCGCGCCACCATGCCGGTGACCTTCTGGTGCACGCTGGTCGGGCTCGGCGCGCTCGCCGGGCTGCCCCCGCTGTCCGGCTTCTGGAGCAAGGACGGCGTGCTCGCCGCCGCCGAGGCCGCCGCGCTGGACGGCGCCGGCCCGGCCCCGCAGTGGGTCGGCTGGCTGGTCTGGCTGGCCGGGCTGCTCGGCGTCGCCGTCACCGCCTGGTACGCCACCCGCCTGCTGCTGCGCACCTTCTTCGGCACCACCCGGATCCCGTTGGCCCACCCGCACGACCCACCCGGGTCGATGCGCTGGCCGGTGCTGCTGCTCGCCGTGCCGGCCGCGCTGCTCGGGCTGGCCGCCTTCTGGCCGCCGTTCGCCGACCGGATCTCCGCGCCGATCACCGCGGCCGAGGGGAACGACTTCGATGTCTCCCTGGTCCACCTCGGTCCGGCGCTGCTGCTGCCGCTCGTCCTGCTGCTCGTCGGCGCGGGCGTCGCCGGGGCCGGCTGGCGCCGGGACCCGGTCGCCGACCCGGCCCGCTTCCTGGGTCCGCTGCGGCCGGTCTTCGCCCGGGCGTTCCGGCTCGACGACGTCCAGCACACCCTCGTCGTACGCCCGACGACGGCGCTCGCCCGGGCCGCGCGTACCGGGGACGAGCTGGGGGTGGACGGCCTGGTGGAGGGCACTGGTCGCGCTGCGGTGGGGCTGGGCGGCGGGCTGGCCGCGCTGCACCGGGCGGCCCTGCCCCGGGCCGCGGCCGGCGTGCTCGCCGGGGCGCTGCTCATCGGCCTGGCCGTGGCCCTGATCGGAGGGGCGTCGTGAGGTTCGGACAGTTCCTGCTGGTCGCCGTGCTCGCCGTGCCGGCGCTCGGCGCGGTCGCGGTGGCGGCCATCCGGCCCGACCGGGTGGCCCGGGTGGTCGGCACGGTCGCCGCCGCGCTGACCCTGCTCGGCACTCTGCCGCTGGCCGGCGGCGACCACGGCTGGTTCGGCTACGGGCCCCGCCCCGCCGTGCAGCCCTGGCACCAGCTCGACCTGCCCTGGGTGCCCGGTCTGGACCTGCGCTTCCACCTCGGCGTGGACGGGATCTCCTGGCCGCTGGTGGTGCTCACCGCCCTGCTGACCCTGCTCTGCTGCGGGTACACGCTGTGGCGGGTCCCCGACGGCGGTAGCGGGCGGGCCCTGGTCGCGCTGCTGCTGGTGGTCGAGGTCGGCATCCTCGGCACCTTCCTCGCCCTCGACCTGGTGCTGTTCTTCCTCTTCTTCGAGGTCGTCCTGCTCCCGATGTACGTGATCATCGCCGGCTGGGGCGGCGACGACCGGCGGCGGGCCGCCCGCAAGTTCGCCCTCTACACGCTCTTCGGCTCGGTGCTGCTGCTGGTGGGCGTCTACGTGGTGGTCGCCGCGGCCGGCACCGCCGACCTGGTCACCCTGACCGGCGGGGCCGGGCTGTCTCGGGGCACCCAGCTCGCCGCGTTCACCCTGCTCGCGCTGGCCTTCGCGGTGAAGAGCCCACTGTGGCCGCTGCACTCCTGGCTGCCCGACGCGCACACCCAGGCCCCCACCGTCGGCAGCGTCATCCTCGCCGGCGTGCTGCTCAAGATGGGCACGTACGGCCTGATCCGGGTGGCGGTCGGGGTGGCGCCCGAGGGCGCCCGCTGGGCCGCCCCGGTGCTGGGGGTGCTCGCGGTCACCGCGATCCTGATCGGCTCGCTGGTCTGCCTGGCGCAGGACGAGCTGAAGCGGCTGATCGCGTACTCCAGCGTCGGGCACATGGGCTTCGTGCTGCTCGGGGTGGCCACGCTGACCGCCACCGGCATCCAGGCGGCGCTGATCGGCAACATCGCGCACGGCGTGATCACCGGCCTGCTCTTCTTCCTGGCCGGCGCGGTCAAGGACCGGACGCACACCGGCACGCTCGCCGAGCTGTCCGGGCTGCGGGAGACCGCACCCCGGCTCGCCGGGCTGCTCGGCTTCGCGGCGGTCGCCTCGCTGGGGCTGCCCGGGCTGGCCGGCTTCTGGGGTGAGGCGTTCGCCGTGGTGGCCGCCGTCCGGCGGGGCGGCGGGCTCTGGACCACCCTGGCCGTGCTGGCCGCGATCGGCGGGGCGCTGACCGCCGCGTACTTCCTGCGGTTGCTGCGGCAGGTCACCCACGGGCGGCCCAGCTCGGCGGTCGGGCGGCTGGCACCCGGGTTGGCCGGGGCCGAACTGACCGCCTGGGCCCCGCTGGTGCTGCTGGCGCTGGCCGTCGGCCTGGCCCCCGCGCTGGTGCTCGGCTACGCCTCCGGTCCGGTGGACGCCCTGGTGGGGGTGCTCCGGTGAGTGCTCGGACGAAGGACCGCCAACCCCGTGGCGAGGTGACGGCATGAGCCTGGTGCAGAGCGTGAACAACGTGGCGCTGCTGCCGGCGTACCTGGCCGCCGGCACGGCCGTACTCGTTCTCCTGGCCGACCTGCTGGTGGCCCGCGCCGGCGCGACGGTGGCCGTGGCCGCCGCGGGCGCCGTCGCCACCGCCGTCGGCGCGGCGGTGGTCGGGGCGGGCGGCGAGCGGCGCACCTTCTGCGTCGGCGCGGACTGCTCCTGGGTGTACGGCGGCCGGGCGGCCCTGGTCGCGGCGGTCTTCGCGCTGCTCACCCTCGGCGTGCTGGCGCTCTCCGGCCCGCTGCTGCGGGCGGGTCGGGCGCCGGTGGGGGAGTACGCCTTCCTGCTCGCCTGTTCGCTGACCGGCGGCGTGGTGCTCGGTGCGGCCGGTGACCTGATCACCCTGATCGTGGCGCTGGAGACGCTGACCCTGCCGCTCTACGTCCTGGTCGGGCTGCGCCGGGGCAGCCTGGCCAGCGCCGAGGCGGCGGTGACCTTCTTCGTGGTCAGCGTCGTGGCGACCACGCTCACGCTGCTCGGCGCGGCGCTGCTCTACACGGTGACCGGCGGACTGCACCTGGACCGGCTCGGCACCACCCTCACCGGGCGGCCGGAGCTGCTGGACCTGCCGCTCACCACGGTCGCGGTGGCGCTGGTGGTGCTGGGGCTGGCGTTCAAGGTGGCGGCGGTGCCGTTCCACGCCTGGGCCCCGGCCACGTACGACGGCGCGCCGCTGCCGGTGGCCGCGTACCTGTCGACCGCGTCGAAGCTGGGCGGGGTGGTGGCCCTGCTCGCCGTGGTCCAGCGGGCGCTGCCGGCGACCGTCACCGGTCCGGTGCTGGCCCTGCTCGCCGTGCTCACCATGACCGTCGGGAACCTGGTGGCGCTGCGTCAGCGGCGGGCCGTCCGGCTGCTCGCCTGGTCCTCGGTGGCCCAGGCCGGCTACATCCTCGCCCCGCTGGGCGCGCTCGCGCTGGCCGGCGGGCGCACCGCCGACGCCCGCGCCGGGGCGTACGCGGCGGCCGTCGCGTACGCGGTCTTCTTCGTGGTCCTGGAACTGGCCGCCTTCGCGGCGGTGGTGGCGCTGCGCCCAGCGGACGCCGACGGCGGCACCCTGGACGACCTGCGCGGCGGGGCCCGCCGGCACCCGTGGGTCGGCGCCGCGTTCGCCCTCGCGCTGATCGGGCTGGCCGGGCTGCCGCCCGGGCTGGCCGGCCTCTTCGCCAAGGTGACCGTGGTCCGGTCGCTGCTGGACGGCGGCGCCGGCTGGCTCGCCCTGGTGGTGGCGCTGAACGCGGTGCTCGGCCTCGCCTACTACCTGCGCCTGGCCGCCACCCTGTACGCGGCCCCGGCACCGGACGCGGCCCCGGCCCGGGAGCGCTCCGGCACCCCGGTCGCCGCCGCGGGCGCGCCCGGCGGTGCGGTTTCGGCCGTCGTGGTCGGTTCCCGCCCGGCCTGGCTGGTATCGGTGGTCCTGGCCGCGGCAACCGCCGTGGCCGTGGTCATCGGCTTCGCGCCCCAGCTCGTGCTGGACCTCGCCCGCTGACCGGGCCCGCGCACAGCGGGCGCACAGAAATCCCCAGCCAACTTTCAGTCATGAGCAGGATGGTTGACGGGTACCGGGTTGTTGAACCGGTCAGCGGCCCCCGCGCGGGTCCGCGCACCGAAGGAGCGATCGTGCATCACAACCGTCTGAAGACCGCAGCGCTGCTCGGCCTGTTGACCTCGCTGATCCTCGCGGTCGGCTACTGGTTCGGCGGGAGCGGTGGCCTGGTCATCGCCGTCGTCGCCTCGTTGCTGATGAACGGCGTCACCTACTTCTACTCCGACAAGCTCGCGCTGCGCTCGATGCGCGCGCAACCGGTCAGCGAGGCGGAGTTCCCCGAGCTGTACCGGATGGTCCGTGAGCTGGCCACCGAGGCGCGGCAGCCGATGCCCCGCCTGTACGTCAGCCCGACCTCGCAGCCGAACGCGTTCGCCACCGGCCGCAACCCGCAGCACGCGGCTGTCTGCGTCACCCAGGGCATCACCGAGATCCTCGACTACCGCGAGCTGCGCGGGGTGATCGGGCACGAGCTGTCGCACGTCTACAACCGGGACATCCTGATCTCCAGCGTGGCGGCCGGGCTGGCCGGGATCATCACCTTTCTGGCGAACATCGCCTTTTTCATCCCGCTCGGCTCCTCCGACGACGAGGACGCCCCGAACCCGGCGGTGCTGCTGCTCACCCTGATCCTCGGCCCGATCGCGGCCACCGTCATCCAGCTGGCGATCAGCCGGAGCCGGGAGTTCCAGGCGGACCAGTCGGGCGCCGAGCTGAGCCGGGACCCGCTGGCCCTGGCCAGCGCACTGCGGAAGATCCACGCGGGCACCCAGGCGCGTCCGCTGCCCGCGCAGGGTCAGCTGACCAGCACCGCCCACCTGATGATCGACAACCCGTTCAAGCGGGGTGGCGGCATCGCCGCCCTGTTCTCCACCCACCCTCGGATGGAGGAGCGGGTCGCCCGGCTGGAGCAGCTCGCCCGCAACGCCGGCCCGGTGCAGTTCCAGCGCTGACCCACGCCGACACCTCCGCCCGCGTCCGGTTCCGGACGCGGGCGGAGTTGTGTGCGGGGAACTAAACCTTTTCCCTCCCGCCGCGCGCGGCGTTAGGGTCGAAACGTCTCTCACCCGTTACACCCTCGGAGGTCGACCGTGGCCGCACTGCGCCAGTACCTGGGCGTCTGGCGGATCCCCGGCGCGCCGATGCTGCTGATCCTCGGCGTCATCGGCCGGCTCGGGATCGGCATGACCCCGCTGGCGCTGCTGCTCGTCGTCGAGCAGGTGACCGGCCGGTACTCCCTCGCCGCGGTGGCCGGGGGCATCTACGCGCTCGCCGGCGCCGCACTGAGCCCCGTCGCCGGGCGGGTCGCCGACCGGGTCGGCCCCACGCCCGTGCTGCTGGCCACCGCCGTCGCCCACCCCCTGGCGCTGTTCGGGCTGCTCGGGGCCAGCCGGTCCGCGGCCGGCAACCTCCCGCTGATCTACCTGGCCGCCGGGGTGGCCGGGGCGACCTACCCGCCGCTGACCGCCGCCATCCGTGGCGCCTGGAACGACCTCACCGGCCCAACCTCCGGCCGGTACCACCTGCGCAACACCGCGCTCGCCGCCGAGACCTCGCTGTTCGAGATCGTCTTCGTCCTCGGTCCGCTCCTGGTGGCCGCGTTCGTGCTGGTCGCCGACGCCGCCGCCGCGCTGGTCGGCGCCGCCGTGGTCACCCTGGTCGGCACCGGCGCGGTGGCGCTCGGCCGGGTGATGCGCGGCTGGCGGCCGCACCCGCGCGAGCACCACGCCAAGGGTCTCGGCCCGCTGCGGGTAGGTGGCTTTCCCGCGCTGCTGGTCTGCGTCGCCAGCCTCGGCATCGCCTTCGGCGCGGCCGGAGTGATCGTGCCGGCCTTCGCCGGCAACGCCACCGCCGACGACCCGGAGAGTCTCGCCGGCCTGCTGCTGGCGGTCTGGGGCATCGGCAGCGCAGCGGGTGGCTTCTGGTTCGGCGTACGCCGGCCGGCGGCCAACATGACCCGCCAGTTCGCCGCCCTGCTCGGCGCGGTGGCCGCCAGCTTCGCGGTCTTCGCGGTGATGCCGGGCCCGGCGGCGCTGGGCGTCGCGCTGGTGCTCGGCGGCGCGACCATCGCACCCGCGCTGACCCTGGAGAACACCCTGGTCGGCCGGATCGCCCCGGCCGGCATGCTGAACGAGGCGTACACCTGGGTGGTCACCATGTCGGTGGCGGCGAGCGCCGTCGGCGGCGCGGTGGCCGGTCTGATCGTCGACCACGCCGGCGGCGTGCCGTGGGCGTTCCTCTTCGCCGGGGCGGCGGTCGCCGTCGGGGCCGCGGTCGCCGCGCTCCCCGCCGGCCCCATCGCCCGGGCCGAGGCCACCGCGGTACGCGCCGAACAGCCCGTCGCCGCCTGACCGGCGACCAGCCCGCCCCACTTCCCGCTGGTCTACTTCACCGGCCTCCACCTCGTCGCCGGGGCGTACGCGCTGGTCTACCGGATGCTGCGGCACGACGGCCTGTGGCTGTACGCGCTGCTCGGCACCTTCTTCTACATCCTGTTCTCGCCGCAACTGCTCTGGGCGGTCGTGCGGATCAGGGACGGCAGCTGGGGCACCCGCGGCGCGGCGCCGCCGCCCCCGACCGGCACCGGTTGTCCCCCCACGCCGCCGGCCGGCGCCGGAGCCGGCGCGGTCGGTCTGCGCGGGGACAACTGCGAGTTCGAGTTCGACCAGGTCGGCGTCGTCGCGACCGAGTGATCCTGGAGGGTCTCAACCACCCTCGACGGGGTACCTCTGCGCGATGTTCCTCTTCTTCTCGAACCGGATCGGCTGTCTGGGCTCGATCCTGATCAGCGCCATCCTGACCGTCATCCTGCTGTTGATCTTCTCCCGCTGACCCGGCGCGCTCGGCACTGGCCAGATTCGTTCGCATGCGCACCATCACCAGCCAACGCCTGCGAGGAGATCGGCCTGTCGCGGGTTCTGGCCGCCAGGCGTCACGGCGAACTGCTGCGGCAGTGGCGTCAGCACCGCGGCGGCCTGGAACGCGGCAAGCTTCCGTCGAAGCGAACACAATTCGGAAGGCTCATCGGTTCCCGTGCGGAGCGCTAACGTACTCACCCGCCCGCAAACGCGGACGGCCTTCGCGGTACCAGATTGGTGCGCACCTTGAACGGAACGAGCATTCCGATCGCCGATGCGCGATCTGGGCGGGCTCGCCACAAGCTCTGGTTCTTCGTCGCATTTGCGGTGCTTGGCGTGATCGCAATTCTTGCGTCAGACGGTGCGGGCGCAAAGCCTCCGGGCGACGAGCTCAAAACGGGCGGAGGAGCGTACGGCTGGTCCACCTCGAAAGACGTCGGTTCGAAAAATTCACCGATGGGCTCAACCCTCGCGATGGGCCAGGCCGTCGCCAGGCCGTCGGACGTCAGACGGGCATGACGAACGACGGCCAGCGGCGACCACGTTTGCGCACTTCACCGCGCGTGGCTAGCTCTCCGGCCAGCGCCACGGCTTCTGGCTCAGCGGTAGTTGGTGAACTGCAGAGCGACCCCGAAGTCCTCGCCCTTCAGCAGCGCGATAACGGCCTGGAGGTCGTCCTTCTTCTTACCGGTAACCCGGAGCTGGTCACCCTGGATCTGCGCCTGCACGCCCTTCGGGCCCTCGTCGCGGATCTTCTTGCTGATCGACTTCGCCTTGTCGGTCTCGATGCCCTGGATGACCTTGGCGTCGATCTTGAAGACCTTGCCCGACGCGCGGGGGTCACCGGCGTCCAGCGACTTCAGCGAGATGTTCCGCTTGACCAGCTTCTCCTTGAACACGTCCAGAGCGGCCCGGACCCGCTCCTCGGTCTCCGCCTGGAGGCTGATCGCCTCCTCGCCCGACCAGGAGATCTCGGCCCCGGTGCCGCGGAAGTCGAACCGCTGCGCGAGCTCCTTCTCCGCCTGACGGAGGGCGTTGTCGACCTCCTGGCGGTCGACCTTGCTCACAATGTCGAACGACGGGTTCGCTGCCATACTCATGCTCCTGCTGTCCGGCGGTTTGTGGTCCTGTGTCCCCCGCTGACCAGCGGTACGACCCCCTGACGGTACCCGCTTGCACCCGTCCCGGGGGGAGCCGCTATCCTTGCTTGCGCCGCCGCGTTGCGACGCGGTGGGGTGCCCTGGCGGGTTGCCCGAGCGGCCAATGGGAGCGGACTGTAAATCCGTCGCGAAAGCTTCAGAGGTTCGAATCCTCTACCCGCCACCAGGCAGAGGCAAGGCCCTTGACCTGCGGAAACGCGAGTTAGGGGCCTTTGTCGTCTCCTGCCACGGTTGACCGTTGTTGCCTCTCCTCGACCGGCCGATCGGGCACGCGACGGGCAGGTTGGATCTTGGGGTTCCCGACAATCCTGGGTCACGCACTGGTCCTCGGGCTCGCGCGTGGCGGGGGGTGGGTCGCGGTTGACTTCCTTATCCAGTCCATCCTGTTACCCCTCGCCGTCGACGTCCTTGCCGACGACCCGCTCACCGGCCGCCGGGCGGCAGGCAACGTGGCGCAACCAGCGCGCCAAAACCGAAAACGTCATTCGCCGCCCGCTCCAAGATCCGCCACCCCGATTACCCGTTCAAGGTTGCGTGGCGTGGCACTAGGTCGTCCCGGCCGCCACCGGCTGCGGGGCCGCCGAAGCCGCCTTCTCCCCGCCCGGCCGCGGCGGCACCGCGCCTGGACCGTCGGCCGGAGTACCCACAGCAGACCGGCGCCTCCCACCGGTGAGCAGCCGCATCATCGGCAGCTCCACAACGTGATGCAGCACCATCGCCGCGGCCAACGCAAAGCAGAACGTAGCCAGGACCAACACCCCGGCAGCCACCGTCGGGCGATGAGGGTGGTCGTCGCCGAACGTGTGCCGCACCGCGTACAAGCAGATCTCGTGAACCATGTAGAACGCGAACGACACCTCACCCAGGTACACCAGCCGCCGCGCCCGCCAAATCGACCGTGACCGCCGCACGTCAGCCAGGGCACACGCCGGAAGTAGAAGCGAGTAGCCCAGCGCCGTGCACGCGGCGTCCCGGGCCAGCCCGTACTCCTCCGGCAGGAACGCCGCCACGGCCATCCCGGCAAGAACCACCACGATGCTGACCGTCATGCCGGGACCGCGCCACCAGCCGCCCCGCACCAGCAGCGCGAGGCACATGCCGAGTAGGAACTCGACCATCCGGACCGGCGGCAGGTGGTACACGATGAAGTGCTCGGACCAGCCGAACGGCTCGTGGAACACCTTGATGCCGAACGGCAGAACCGCGACGAACAGGACCGACGCCCCAGCGATGAGCCACCAGGCGGCCGGTCGGAGCCGCCGCAGCCCGGCGTACAGGAGCGGGAAGCACAGGTAGAAGAACGCCTCGCAGCTCAGCGACCACGATGGTGCGTTGAACGAGTACCAGACGTCGGCCTGTCCGGGCGGCCAGGAGTGCAGCAGCGTGAGGTTGTAGAACATCCGCTCGAAGTCGATGACCTCCATGCCCCGCCATGACAGTAGGAGGCAGGCGATCAGGAACGTGACGAAGTGGTTCGGGTAGATCTTGGAGAAGCGGCGCCACCAGAATCGGCTGGCGGTGTCCGTCGGTCGCACGGACCAGGCCAGTACGAAGCCCGACAGGATGTAGAAGAACGACACCCCGGACCGGCCCGCGGCCAGGAGCGAGTTCAACGCCTCCTGCGCGCGGCTGTCGGCGATGAAGAAGTTGCTCTCGCTCTGGATGTGCAGGCAGAAGATCATCAGGGCTGCGATCCACCGGAGCCCGGTCAGGGAGTCCAGGCGGGCCGCCGCAGACGGCGTGCTGCGGATCGTGGCGGGGGCGCTCGTCATCATCGTCCTTTGGCGGCGGGGAGACAGGGGCCGGTATCACCACGCCGGCAGGGGAGATGGCGCATCGTAGCCGGACGTCAGTTGACCTGGGGACGGCGGTGGAAGCGGTTCCACGCCTGGGCTCGACTCCTGCAGGGCTTGCATCCGGTACCTAGGTACACGCTTACCGTCTGGGTATGAGCGACCAGCAGATCACGACGGATAGCGCCTGGGTGCCGGATGCCTGCACCTTGCCGACGGCTGACCGGCCGCTGCGGCTCACCGAGTTCGATCAGTTCTTTCGCGATGCGGTGCGGGGCGTCGATCGGCTGTCGGCGCAGCATCTGCGGTTGCAGCTCGCTGGTGCCGGGCAGGTGGAGGAGACGGCGCGGGACCTGATGGCCCGTGAGTCGTCTTGCTGCTCGTTCTTTGCTTTCGCCCTTTCCCGGTCCGGCCCGGATGCGCTGACGTTGGACGTGCGGGTACCGGCGGCACACGTCGACGTGCTCGATGGCCTCGCCGATCGTGCCGCGTCAGATCAGGGCGAGCGATGACCGAATCAGGGCTACGCAGCGGCCAACTGGCCGACGCGGCCGGGGTGAACGTGCAGACCCTGCGCTACTACGAACGCCGCGGCTTGCTCACCTCTCCGCAGCGGTCCCCCGGTGGGCACCGGCTCTACCCGTCCGAGTCAGTGACCCTGCTGCGGGTCATCAAGACTGCGCAACGCCTCGGCTTCACCCTCACGGAGGTCGCCGACCTGCTCGACACCGGCGGTCACCACCACGGCAGTCGACCGGACAGGGGCCTACAAACACGGGCTGGGGAAAAGCTGGTCGAGGTGGAGCAGAAGTTGGCGGACCTGACCGTCATCCGCGACACCCTGCGCGCCGCCATCTCGGCCGGCTGTGACGACCTGGTCGCCTGCGCGGGCAGCCCCTGCTGCCCCCTGCCGTTCGCTGAACTCGCCGAAAGGAACGACCGTGCCGACCATTGCTGACCGGCTGCGCCGCCTGCTCCCTTCCGGGATGACCGGACTCGCGGCCACCGCCTGCGCCGCCTGCTGCGTGCTGCCGCCCCTGCTCGCCGCCGGGATCCTCGGCGGTGCCGGCTGGGCTGCGGCCAACCGCTTCATGCCCGGCGTCGCCGTCGCCCTGGCCGTGCTCGCCGGCCTCGCCTGGTGGTGGGCCAGCAAGCGCCTCCGCACCGCCGGCTGCGCTGGCGGCAACTGCTCCTGCGGCCGGCCCGACCAGCACGACCGGGAGGTGCTTCCGCTACGGTCCGGCGCATGAGCGGCCCGCTCGATCCTGCTGTTCCGGGCGAGGGCCGGAGGGCTGTCGGAGATCGGCCAGAGCGATCGGTGGACGACGGGTTGCGTGTCCGCTACGGGTGGTAGAGGATCTAGATGCCAATTCTGACGCTAGGTCGGATTTTGGGACTACGGCCGACGGGGGAACCGACAAAGATTCTGGCCACACGACTGACGCGGCCAACCGGACGGCTTGAGCCGTCCCTGCCAGCGTCTTGAGCGCCCTGCCGCAGCTTTCCAGGCTGAGCGGGCTGTGGCACCATCATGGAATCTCCATCGTTTTCTGCACCCCCTGCCGACAGGAGCACACTGATGTCTGGTCGTAGGTCCGGCCGGCTGCTCGGCGTGACGCTGGCCCTCGTTGCCCTTGCCGCCGTCTTCGGCGGCGTGATCGGTGACCTCGAATACCACCAGTTGGAGTACGACTGGTCCGCCGCGATCGTCACCGCGCTCGTTCCGTAACCGCCCGGGGCGCACTCGCGTCCCTGGCGGTTCGGGCCAGGCGTCACTGTCTGAGGAGCGGGATGGCAACGAGTCGACCGCCGACGCGGAGGACGACGGATTCAGCCTGGCTGATCACCGGTCCGCTCGCGCTGATCACCGTCGTCGGCCTGATCATCCTCAGCCTCGCCAGCCCGCCGACGGTGGGGGACGCCCTGGCGGCTCCCATACTGCTCTTCGCGCTGGTGGCCGCGGGCACTCAGGTTCTCCAGTTCATCGTGCTGCGGCAGGGCCTCTCCGTCACGTTGACGGAGATCCCACTCGTGCTCGCCTTTCACTATCTCCAGCCGGTGACCGTCGTCCTGGTGGCGGCGCTCGCCGCGTTGATCGGCCAGATGAGACGCCGGCTGACGCCGACCAAGGTGTGGTTCAACGTGGCGAAGGCCGGGGCCGCGGCCACGGTCGCTAGCCTGGTGCTGCTCGCCATGCCGCCGGTCGAGGGCGTCGGCCCACCGGCCTGGGGCGTGCTCTTCGTCGCGGTGAGCACGTTGACGCTGGTCACGCTCGCGGCCGTCGGGGGTGTGATCAGCCTGCTGCAGGGGTGGCAGGCCGGCTGGCAGGTGGTCCGGTCGGCGGCGCCCACGCTGCTGGCCGCGGCGGTGAACGTCGCCATCGGCCTGGTCATCCTGATCGTGCTCAGCAGCAGCGGCTGGGCGATCCTCCTGCTCGCCGCGGTGGCGGTGGCGGTGGCGTTCGTCTACCGGTCCTACTCGCGGTTCTTCCGGCAGCACCGCACCCTGGCCGACCTGTACGACCTGACCAAGGCGGTGAACCAGAGCGGCCAGGACGGCACCCTGGTCGACGCGCTGCTCGGCCGGATCCGCAGCCTGATGCAGGCCGAGTACGCCACCCTCTGGCTGCCGTCGCAGGGGCGGCATCCGGAGGTCCTGCTCACCGCCCGGGTCGACGACCCGGGCCTGCTCGACTTCGCGCCGGGGCCGACGGCGATCCGGCAGCGGGTGCTGGAGTCGGGCCAGCGCGTGGCGGCCGGGCGGAAGCTGGGCGACGACCCGGATCTGCCCCGGACCGGCGCCGGCCCCGCCAAGGACGTCCTGGTCGTGCCGCTGCGTTCCGGTCAGGCCGTGATCGGCACCCTGGAGATCGTCAACCGGCTGGGCGACACCAACCATTTGACCTCGGCCGACATCCCGGTCTTCGAGACGGTGGCCGCGCACGTCGCCGTGGCCCTGGAGAATTCCCGGCTGGTGGACCGGCTGCGCCACGACGCGTACCACGACGCGCTGACCAAGCTGCCCAACCGGCGGCGGATCACCGGCGCGCTGGACGAGGCGGTGAAGATCCGGGCGCCCGGCGAGGTGGTCGCGGTGCTGGTCTTCGACGTCGACGGGCTGCGCCAGGTCAACGAGTCACTGGGGCACGCGGCGGGCGACAAGGTCCTGGTCGAGGTGGCCGAGCGGCTGCGCGCCTGCGCCCCTTCCTCGGCCCTGGTGGGGCGGGCCGGGGGCGACGAGTTTCTGGTGACGCTGCGGCTGGAGAACGCCGAGGCCGCCCTGGAGCTCGCCGCCGAGCTGCGCGAGCAGATCCGCGACGAGATGGTCTTCGACGCGCTCACCCTGGACGTGGACACCGCCGTCGGGGTGGCCGTTCACCCCGATCACGGCAGCGACGCGGCGAGCCTGCTGCAACGGGTCGACCTGGCCGCGACGGCGGCCAAGTCGGTGCCGGGCAGCGTGCAGCTGTTCAATCCGGCGCTGGAGTCCCGGTCGCTGCGCCGCCTCGGCCTCGCCGGCGACCTGCGCCGCGCTCTTGACCAGGGCGAGCTGGAGGTCTACTTCCAGCCCAAGGTGACGTTGCGGGACCGGCGGCTGCTCGGGGTCGAGTGCCTGGCCCGCTGGGAGCACCCGACGCACGGCACGGTCGCCCCGGAGGACTTCGTCGCGGTGGCCGAGCACACCGGTCAGCTCGGCCGGCTCACCGAGGTGGTGCTCCGGGAGGGGCTGCGGCGCAGTCGGGACTGGGCCCACGCCGAGCAGCCGCTCGCCGTCGCGGTCAACCTTTCCGCGCGTACGCTCACCGACCCGGGCTTTCCGGACCAGGTTCGCGAGCTGCTCGACGAGTACGGCGTGCCGCCGCAGCGGCTCACCTTCGAGATCCGGGAGGCCGGGGTGCTGGACGGCACCGACCGGCCGATACCGACCCTGCGCCGGCTGCGGGACCTCGGTGTCCGGCTGTCGGTGGACGACTTCGGGACCGGCTCGTCCTCGCTGGCCTACCTGCGCCGGCTGCCGGTGCACGAGGTGAAGGTGGACCGCGCGTTCGTGCAGGGCATGGCGACGGACCCGGGCGACCTGGCGATCGTCAACGCGGTGGTGACCCTGTCGCAGCAGTTCGGCCTCGCGGTGGTCGCCGAGGGGGTGGAGAGCGAGCTGACCCTCGAGCTGCTCCAGGACATCGGCTGCGAGATCGGCCAGGGCTTCCTGTTCAGCCGGCCGCTGCCGTACGAGCGACTGGAGGCGTGGTTCGGCGCCCAGGTGGAGCCGGAGGCCACGGCCGCCGCGGAGGCGCCCCGGCTGCGGGTCGTGCCGGACCGCTCGGCCACCCTGCTCTGACCTGGGGGAACGCGGAACACGGCCGGTATGGGGGGATCCGATTTCACCTCGGCGAGCCCGGTCGTGTACTGTCTTTTCTGCGCGACACCCCACGGGGTGATCGGGTAGGCCCCCTTAGCTCAGTCGGCAGAGCGTCTCCATGGTAAGGAGAAGGTCTACGGTTCGATTCCGTAAGGGGGCTCACAGGGTCCGGCTGGACCCGCCACGGCGGTGTAGCTCAGATGGCAGAGCAAGCGGCTCATAATCGCTGTGTCGCCGGTTCAAGTCCGGCCACCGCTACTCTCGTCCTCTGGGCCAGCCCGGAGGTCGGTGGGATGGGCGCCACAGGCGCCCACTTTGCATGTCCGCGCGGTCAGCGCGTAGGCTGGCGCGTCGTAGTTGTTCCGTTAGCGAGGAAGGCACTCCGCCGTGGCGAAGGCGACCGATGTCCGGCCGAAGATCACTTTGGCGTGTGTGGAGTGCAAGGAGCGCAACTACATCACGCGCAAGAACCGCCGCAACGACCCGGACCGGATCGAGCTGAAGAAGTTCTGCCGCCGGGACGGCAAGCACACCATCCACCGCGAGACCCGCTGACCCGCGGCCGGCTTGGCCGGCCCGGTTCCACAGCATCCCCGAACGCCGATCCGCGCGGACGGCGGCCCCGAGTGGCCGCCCCGTACGGATCGGCGTTCGTGTCTTCCGTGTAGGTTCGCGGCATGTCTCTGGACCCGTCCTTCGTCGGCCGGACGTATCCGCCGACCGCCCCCTACCAGGTGGGCCGAGAAAAGATCCGCGAGTTCGCGACCGCCATCGGCGCCACCGACCCGGCGCACCACGACCCGGACGCGGCCCGCGCGCTGGGGCACCCCGACGTGGTGGCCCCGCCGACCTTCCCCGTGGTGGTCACCATGGCCGCCAGCCGGCAGATCATCGAGGATCCGGCCCTCGGCGTGGACTACAGCCGGGTGGTCCACGGTGACCAGCGGTTCGCGTACACCCGGCCGGTGGTGGCCGGTGACGAGCTGGTGTGCGTGAACACCATCGAGGACATCAGCAGCCGGGGCGGGCACGGCTTCCTCACCACCCGCACCGACGTGCGCACCGCCGCCGGCGAGCCGGTGGTCGCCGTCTGGTCCAAGATCGTCGTACGCGGGGAGGCCTGAGATGGAACTGCCCACCCAGACGTTCCGGGTGACCCGGGCGGATCTGGTCCGCTACGCGGGCGCCTCCGGCGACTTCAACCCGATCCACTGGAGCGACCGGTTCGCCACCAAGGTCGGCCTGCCCGGGGTGATCGCCCACGGCATGTTCACCATGGCGCTGGTCGGCCGGGCGGTGACGGCCTGGGCCGGCGCGCCGGACGCGGTGGTCGACTTCGGGGTGCGGTTCACCCGTCCGGTGGTCGTCCCGGACGACGACCAGGGCGCCGAGATCGAGGTCTCCGCGGTGGTCAGGGAGGTCACCGAGGAGGGCCTGACCAGGCTGGACGTCACCGCGACCTGCCTGGGTGAGAAGGTGCTCTCGCAGGCCCGGGCGACCATCCGGACGCCCCGCTGAGAGGTCTTCCGACGCGCAGGAGGTGGACCGGTTGGGAAAGTCGTACGACTACCCGTACACTGGTCCGCCGTGGGGCAAGTGACCCCTGCCGGGCCTGCATGGCTGGGTGGGGCGTGAGTTGTCGCACAGGGGTGTAGCTCAATTGGCAGAGCAGCGGTCTCCAAAACCGCAGGCTGCAGGTTCAAGTCCTGTCACCCCTGCGCCTCAGGCCTGACCGTTCCCGTGGGTCGCGCCGCCGAACGGCGGCGTCCGGCCCGTGGTGGTGGCACCGGCGGGGTGGTTCCGAGGCATCGGTCCCTCCCGGTCGATCCGCCGGCCGCGGCCCGTCGCGGGACGGTTTGGTCCGGCCGGCGTGACCAAACGCCGCGCACGCCTATCGGCGTGCGACCCGATACCCCGCACGGAGGGCGAAGTGGCCGAGAGCAAGCGGCGCGGCGAGGACGCCGGCGACGAGCGCCAGCGCGAAGACGCGGTCGTCGACGACGTGGCCGACGACGACGCCACCGACGCGGAGGAGCCGGTAACCCGGGGCGGCACCGCGACCCGCGCACGGGCCCGGGCCGAGTCGGCCGACGGTCGGAAGACCCGCAAGGACACCGACCGGGTGGGGCTCTTCGCCCGCATCGCGCGGTTCTTCCGCGAGGTGGTGGCCGAGCTGCGTAAGGTCATCTGGCCGACACGCAAGGAGCTGCTGACCTACACCGCCGTGGTGGTCACCTTCGTCGCGGTGATGCTGACGATCGTGGGCCTTCTCGACTTCGCGTTCGCGAAGGGCGTGCTGTGGGTCTTCGGCAACCCCAGCTGACCGGCTGACTGTGCCGATAGTGACGGAAGTGAGCGAGCGTGCCTGAGTACGACGAGACCGCCGAGACCACGGACGAGCAGTCCACGGTGGCGACGGCGGCCAACGATGAGTCGGTCGAGGCCGCCAGCGAGCCGGAATTCCCGACCACCGAGCCCGCGCCGGACGAGGAGTACGACCCGGTCGCCGAGCTGCGCCAGAAGCTGCGCTACGCGCCCGGCGACTGGTACGTGGTGCACTCCTACGCCGGCTACGAGAACAAGGTCAAGACCAACCTCGAGACCCGGATCACCTCCCTCGACATGGAGGACTTCATCTACCAGGTCGAGGTGCCGACCCGGGAAGAGGTCGAGGTCAAGAACGGCAAGCGGTCCCAGGTCCAGGCGAAGGTCTTCCCGGGCTACATCCTGGTCCGGATGGAGCTGACCGCCGAGTCCTACTCCTGCGTCCGGAACACCCCCGGGGTCACCGGCTTCGTGGGGGCGACCGACCGGGCCGACCGGCCGGCACCGCTGAGCCTCGACGAGGTGCTGAAGTGGCTGGCCCCGGCGGTCGAGGCCGTGGAGAAGAGGGCGAAGCCCGAGGTCAGGGTCCTCGACTTCGAGGTCGGCGACTCGGTCACCGTCACCGACGGCGCGTTCGCGTCGCTGCCGGCGACGATCAGCGAGATCAACGCCGACCAGCAGAAGCTCAAGGTGCTGGTGTCGATCTTCGGCCGGGAGACGCCGGTCGAGCTGAACTTCAACCAGGTCGCCAAGATCTGACGTACGGTCGCACCGGCGGTGGGGCTCCGGCCCGCCGCCGGTGCGTCGTTTCACCCGGCCGTCGGACCTCGGCGGCGAGGGTGGCGGATGTCTGCGCTACCCTAGAACGTCGGCTGTCGCACCGCGCTGACCGTGCGCGCCCGCTGCCGGCATCTTTCCCAGTTCCAAGCCCCAGGAAGAGACATGCCTCCGAAGAAGAAGCTCGTCAAGACGTTCACGCTTCAGCTGAAGGCGGGCCAGGCCACGCCGGCACCGCCGGTCGGCCCCGCGCTCGGTCAGCACGGCGTGAACATCATGGAGTTCTGCAAGTCCTACAACGCGCAGACCGAGTCCCAGCGGGGCGACATCGTCCCCGCCGAGATCAGCGTGTACGAGGACCGGACCTTCACCTTCGTCCTGAAGACCCCGCCCGCGGCCCGGCTGCTGCTCAAGGCCGCCGGCGTGGAGAAGGGCTCGGGCGTCCCGCACACCCAGAAGGTCGGCTCCGTGACCCGCGCCCAGCTGCGTGAGATCGCCGAGAAGAAGATGGTCGACCTCAACGCCAACGACGTCGACCAGGCTGCGAAGATCATCGCCGGCACCGCCCGGTCGATGGGTCTGACCGTCGCCGACTGACGTCGGACATCACTCACCCGATCAGTTCGTGGGAGGGCGCGCGGTGACCGCGGCCCGCCATAGACCACAGGAGTAAGCAGAAATGCAGCGCAGCAAGAGCTACCGCAAGGCCGCCGAGGTCATCGACCGGGCGAAGCTCTACACCCCCGCCGAGGCCGTCAAGCTGGCCAAGGACACCACCAACACCAAGTTCGACGCCACGGTCGAGGTCGCGATGCGCCTCGGCGTCGACCCCCGCAAGGCGGACCAGATGGTCCGCGGCGTGGTCAACCTGCCGCACGGCACCGGTAAGACCGCCCGCGTGATCGTCTTCGCCGCCGGCGCGAAGGCCGAGGAGGCCGCCGCCGCGGGTGCGGACGAGGTGGGCACCGACGAGCTGGTCGCTCGGATCCAGGGCGGTTGGCTGGACTTCGACGCGGCGATCGCCACCCCCGACCAGATGGCCAAGATCGGCCGGATCGCGCGGATCCTGGGCCCGCGCGGCCTGATGCCGAACCCGAAGACGGGCACGGTGACCATGGACGTCACCAAGGCCGTCTCGGACATCAAGGGCGGCAAGATCACCTTCCGGGTGGACAAGCACTCCAACCTGCACCTGATCATCGGCAAGGCCTCGTTCTCCGAGACCCAGCTGATCGACAACTACGCCGCCGTCCTCGACGAGGTGCTCCGCGCCAAGCCGTCCGCGGCCAAGGGCAAGTACCTCAAGAAGGTCGTCCTGACCACCACCATGGGCCCGGGCGTTCCGGTCGACCCGAACGTGGTGAAGAACCTGCAGGAGACCTCGACCGAGGGCTGAGCACGCCTGACGTAACGGGGCCCCGCCACCACAGGTGGCGGGGCCCCGTTCTGCTTTCCGCTGTGGCAGGCTCGCGGCATGCGGCTGGAGAACGTCTGGTTGCGGTACCACCGGCGCGGCCCGTGGGTGCTGCGAGCGGCGGACGTGCGGATCGACCCGGGTGAGGTCGCGGTGGTGCTCGGCCGTAACGGGGTCGGCAAGTCCACGCTGCTCCAGCTCGCCGCCGGAGTGCTGCGGCCGACCCGCGGGCGGGTGCTCGGCCGGCCGGCCGCCGTCGGCTGGGTGCCGGAGCGCTTTCCGGCCGACCAGCCGTTCACCGTGGACCAGTACCTCGGGGCGATGGGGCGGGTGGCCGGGCTCGCCGGCCCGGCGACCGACCGCGCCGTGGCCCACTGGGTGGACCGGCTCGGCCTCACCCCGGTCCGCGGGGTCCGGCTGCCCCAGCTGTCGAAGGGCACCGCCCAGAAGGTGGGCCTGGCTCAGGCAATGCTGCGCCCGCCGGGGCTGCTGGTGCTGGACGAGCCCTGGGAGGGGCTGGACGCCGCGGCCCGCGAGCTGGTGCCGGCGGTGATCGACGAGGTGCTCGCCGACGGGGGTGCGGTGCTGGTCAGCGACCACCGGGGCGAGACGGTCCGGCTGCCCGCCGCGCGGCGGTGGGCGGTCGCCGACGGAGCGGTCGCCGAGGAGTCCCCGTCCGGGCCGGAGGCGATGGCGGTGGTGGAGCTGGTGGTCCCGGCCGCGCGGGTGTCCGGCACCGTGGCCCGGTTGCGCGCCGACGGCCACCACATCCTCCGGGTACGCGCCGCCGCGCCGCCGGCTGCGGCGAGCATTCCTGATGGCGTTGCCGCGTCGTCGGCCGTGCCGAGCAGGGCCGAGCCCGGGGCGCCGTCGCTGAGCCTCGGCGACGGCGTCGAGCCGGGCGCGACCGGTCCGGCCCGGGAGGCCGCCCGGTGACCGCGCTGGTCCGGCTGCGGCTGGCCGGCTTCCTGCGTACCGGACGAGCGCTGGCGCCGGTCCTGGCCGGCCTGCTGACCCTCGGCGTCCTCTACGGCGGCGGTCGGGCCCAGCCGGCGGAGGCCTACGGCGTCTCGGCGGTGGTGCTCTTCCCCGTGCTGGCCTGGCAGACCAAGATCCTGCTGGACGTGGAGCCGGATGTGCAGCGCCGGCTGGCCCAGGTGGCCGTCGGTCCGGCCCGGGAGCGGGCGGCCGGGCTGCTCGCCGCGGCCCTGGCCGGGCTCGGCACGGTCGGCGTCGCGCTGATCTTCCCGTGGCTGGTCGGCGGGGTGACCGGCCCGGTCGGGCCGGGGGACCGTTCGATCGTCGCCGGGGTCGGCCTCGGCCTCTGGGCGCACCTGCTGGCGCTGCCGGCGGCGGTGGCCCTCGGCGCCCTGGCCAGCCGGGCGGTCACCGGCAGCGCCGGGTACGGCATCGCGGTGCTGGCCCTCGGCGCGGTCGGCGCCCTGGTGCTCGGCCTGAGCGACTCGGTCGCGCCGTGGCTGGCCCCGCCGGTGATGCCGACCGCCCGGGCGCTGACCGGCCCGCTGGCCGCGCCGACGGCGCTGCTGCTGTCGCTCTGGGCGGCCGCGTGGGCCGCGGTGGCGCTGGGCAGCTACGCCTGGCGACGTCGCTCGCGGGCCTGAGGGAGTGATCGGGCGCACGCCGGGGCCGATTTGGCGGTACGCGGACCCGTCGCGTAGCCTGGGGCGGTAGTTCCACCCAGAGACCGCTGGTCACCGTGCTCCGGCACGGTCGAAGGTCCCGCGATGACGGGCGACCCGCGCAGGGCGGCAAGCGAAATTCGGTTCCTCCCGTGGTCCGGACCATGGTGATCGCCGGCCCTCGCCCCGTGCGCCCTGCGCCGGGGCTTTTCGTTGTCGTGATGCCTCCGGCGCCGTCACCGAGCATCCGCTCGTCGGCGGCGACCAGCCTCGAGCAACGAGAGAGGAGGGACATGGCGGACAAGCCGATCCGGGCCGACAAGGCCACGGCCGTCGCTGAGCTGACCGAGAGCTTCCGCAACGCGGGCGCTGCGGTGCTGACCGAATACCGTGGTCTGACGGTTTCCCAGCTCACCCAGCTGCGGCGCTCGCTCGGCAACGAGACCACCTACACGATCGCGAAGAACACGCTGGCGAAGCGTGCGGCGACCGAGGCGGGGATCTCCGGGCTCGACGAGCTGTTCACCGGTCCTACCGCGCTGACTTTCGTTTCGGGCGACGTCGTCGAGGCGGCGAAGGGGCTTCGCGACTTCGCGAAGGCCAACCCGAAGCTCGTCATCAAGGGCGGTGTCTTCGAGGGCAAGGCCATTTCCGCGGCCGAGGTCACGAAGCTCGCCGACCTGGAGTCCCGCGAGGTGCTGCTGGCCAAGCTGGCCGGCGCCATGAAGGGCAACCTGAGCAAGGCCGCGGCCCTGTTCCAGGCTCCGCTCTCCAAGACCGCCCGTCTGGCGGCCGCACTGCAGGACAAGCGCGAGAAGGAGGGCGCCGAGGCGGCCTGAGGCCTCCCGGCGCACCCACGTTCTTAGTTTTCACTTTGAGAAAGGACGCCAGACATGGCGAAGCTCAGCACCGACGAGCTGCTCGACGCGTTCAAGGAGATGACGCTGATCGAGCTCTCTGAGTTCGTGAAGCAGTTCGAGGAGACCTTCGAGGTCACCGCCGCGGCCCCGGTCGCGATGGGCGTTGCCGCCGCGGGTGCCGCGCCGGCCGAGGCCGAGCCGGAGAAGGACGAGTTCGACGTCATCCTCGACGCCGACGGTGGCAAGAAGATCCAGGTCATCAAGGTCGTGCGTGAGCTGACCGGCCTGGGCCTCAAGGAGGCCAAGGACCTGGTCGAGGCCGCGCCTAAGGCCGTCCTGGAGAAGGCCAACAAGGAGACCGCCGAGAAGGCCAAGGCCAAGCTCGAGGGCGAGGGCGCCAAGGTCACCCTCAAGTGACCTTGCGTACGACCCTGACGCGCATCCGGCTCACGTGAGCTGGGGCACACCGCGTCGTGGCGGGCGGTGATCCGGGAACGGATCGCCGCCCGCTGTGGTTGTTGGGTTCCGGTGGCGGCGGCGTGAGCAGGGCGTCCGGGTCGGGCCTACCGCTCCACAGCGGGTCCTGTCGGTAGTCCGTCGGTGGGAAAGACACCCCGACCGGTAACCGGCCCTTGACGCGACACCCGGCTGACAGGCACGCTGACACCAGCAAGACCTCCGCGCTTGCAACGGCCACCTCTCGGGTAATGGCAACGGCAGCACCACCGCCCGCGACACCCGAGCGGCCCGGCAGGAACATCGCGTTCCGAGCGGCCCGGTAGACCCGGTTTTCCGAGGTCCCGAGGCGAGTTCCGCGATGACCTGCGGGGTGGGCTGGACAGCGGTTAGCCTCTCGGCTACACTGCTAGTTTGCGCTGCCTTCCGACTTGACCCCTGCTCGGATATGTCCGGTTACGGATAATTCTGGTGGGGTCATTGGAGTGCACGCGTACCAGCCGTTCTGCAGCACCGGTCCTCGGAAGGACGCATCTTGGCAGCTTCCCGCCCTGCGAAGACCAGTCGTACGTCGAGCGCTTTCGCTCCCCGCCGAGTTTCTTTCGGCAGGATCACCGAACACCTCGAGGTCCCCAACCTCCTCGCCATTCAGAACGAGTCCTTCGACTGGCTCGTCGGCAACGAGGCTTGGCAGGGCCGGTCGGCGGACGACCCGCACGCACGCTCGGGTCTCGCGGAGATCCTCGAGGAGATCAGTCCCATTGAGGACTTCTCCGGCACCATGTCGCTCTCCTTCTCGGCTCCGCGCTTCGACGAGGTCAAGGCCTCGATCGAGGAGTGCAAGGAGAAGGACCTCACCTACTGCGCGCCGCTTTTCGTGACCGCGGAGTTCACCAACAACACCACTGGCGAGATCAAGAGCCAGACGGTGTTCATGGGTGACTTCCCGATGATGACGCCCAAGGGCACCTTCATCATCAACGGCACCGAGCGCGTCGTGGTCAGCCAGCTCGTCCGGTCCCCGGGCGTGTACTTCGACAAGCAGCCGGACAAGACCTCCGACCGCGACCTCTCCAGCGTCAAGGTCATCCCGAGTCGGGGTGCCTGGCTGGAGTTCGACATCGACAAGCGCGACACGGTCGGCGTTCGCATCGACCGCAAGCGCCGGCAGGCCGTCACCGTCCTGCTCAAGGCCATCGGGTGGTCCGCGGAGCAGATCCGCGAGAAGTTCGGCTGGTCCGAGCTGATGATGACCACGCTCGAGAAGGACCACATCGCCGGCCAGGACGAGGCGCTCCTCGACATCTACCGGAAGCTCCGCCCTGGCGAGCCGCCGACCCGTGAGAACGCCCAGACCCTGCTCGACAACCTCTTCTTCAACCCGAAGCGGTACGACGTCGCCAAGGTCGGGCGCTACAAGTTCAACAAGAAGCTCGAAGTCGACGTGCCGATCACCACCGGCACGCTCACCGAGGACGACATCGTCGCCACCGTGGAGTACCTCTGCCGGCTGCACGCCGGCGAGGACGGCTACGAGGCCGACGACATCGACCACTTCGGCAACCGTCGCCTGCGTACCGTGGGTGAGCTGATCCAGAACCAGGTCCGGGTGGGTCTTTCCCGGATGGAGCGGGTCGTCCGCGAGCGGATGACCACCCAGGACGTCGAGGCGATCACGCCGCAGACCCTGATCAACATCCGCCCGGTGGTGGCGGCGATCAAGGAGTTCTTCGGCACGTCGCAGCTGTCCCAGTTCATGGACCAGACCAACCCGCTGGCGGGTCTGACCCACCGGCGCCGGCTGAGCGCGCTCGGCCCGGGTGGTCTGTCCCGGGAGCGGGCCGGCTTCGAGGTCCGTGACGTGCACCCGTCCCACTACGGCCGGATGTGCCCGATCGAGACGCCGGAAGGCCCGAACATCGGCCTGATCGGCGCCCTGTCCACCTTCGCCCGGGTCAACCCGTTCGGCTTCATCGAGACGCCGTACCGGAAGGTCGTCGAGGGTCGGGTCACCGACCAGATCGACTACCTGACCGCGGACGAGGAGGACCGGTACGTCAAGGCCCAGGCCAACGCGCCGCTGAAGGCCGACGGCACGTTCGCCGAGGACCGGGTCCTCTGCCGCCGTAAGGGCGGCGAGACCGAGGACGTGGTTCCCGGCGCCGTCGACTACATGGACGTCTCGCCGCGGCAGATGGTCTCGGTCGCGACCGCGATGATCCCGTTCCTCGAGCACGACGACGCCAACCGCGCCCTGATGGGCGCGAACATGCAGCGTCAGGCGGTGCCGCTGGTCAAGGCCGAGGCTCCGCTGGTCGGCACCGGCATGGAGTACCGCGCGGCGGTCGACGCCGGTGACGTGGTCGTCGCCGAGGTCGGCGGTGTCATCGAGGACCTCTGCGCCGACTACATCACGATCCACCAGGACGACGGCCACCGCCGGACGTACCTGCTGCACAAGTTCCGCCGCTCCAACGCCGGCTCCTGCGTCAACCAGAAGCCGGTCGTCTTCGAGGGCGACCGCGTCGAGGCCGGTCAGGTCATCGCCGACGGTCCCTGCACCGACGAGGGCGAGATGGCGCTCGGGCGCAACCTGCTCGTGGCGTTCATGTGCTGGGAGGGCCACAACTACGAGGACGCGATCATCCTGTCGCAGCGCCTCGTGCAGCAGGACGTGCTCACCTCGATCCACATCGAGGAGCACGAGGTCGACGCCCGGGACACCAAGCTCGGCCCGGAGGAGATCACCCGCGACATCCCGAACGTCAGCGAGGAGATGCTCGCCGACCTCGACGAGCGCGGCATCATCCGGATCGGCGCCGAGGTCGTCCCCGGCGACATCCTGGTCGGCAAGGTCACGCCGAAGGGCGAGACCGAGCTGACCCCGGAGGAGCGGCTGCTCCGCGCGATCTTCGGTGAGAAGGCGCGTGAGGTTCGGGACACCTCGCTGAAGGTGCCGCACGGCGAGACCGGCACGGTCATCGGCGTGCGTACCTTCTCCCGTGAGGACGGCGACGAACTGCCGCCGGGCGTCAACGAGCTGGTCCGGGTCTACGTCGCCCAGAAGCGCAAGATCCAGGACGGTGACAAGCTCGCCGGCCGGCACGGCAACAAGGGCGTCATCTCCAAGATCCTGCCGGTCGAGGACATGCCGTTCCTAGAGGACGGCACCCCGGTCGACATCGTGCTCAACCCGCTGGGTGTGCCCTCCCGGATGAACATCGGCCAGGTCCTGGAGACCCACCTCGGCTGGGTCGCCAAGACCGGCTGGAGCGTGGAGGGCGACGACGCGGCGTGGAAGAAGCAGCTGCGCTCGATCGACGCCCACGAGTCCGAGCCGGACACCAACGTGGCCACTCCGGTCTTCGACGGTGCCCGCGAGGAGGAGATCTCCGGTCTGCTCTCGTCGACCCTGCCCAACCGGGACGGCAAGCAGCTGATCGGTTCCTCCGGCAAGGCGCAGCTGTTCGACGGTCGCTCCGGCGAGCCGCTGCCGGACCCGATCGCGGTCGGCTACATCTACATCCTGAAGCTCAACCACCTGGTCGACGACAAGATCCACGCCCGGTCGACCGGCCCGTACTCGATGATCACGCAGCAGCCGCTGGGTGGTAAGGCGCAGTTCGGTGGCCAGCGCTTCGGTGAGATGGAGTGCTGGGCGATGCAGGCGTACGGCGCCGCCTACGCCCTGCAGGAACTGCTGACCATCAAGTCCGACGACGTCCTCGGCCGGGTCAAGGTCTACGAGGCGATCGTCAAGGGCGAGAACATCCCCGAGCCGGGCATCCCGGAGTCGTTCAAGGTGCTGCTCAAGGAGCTGCAGTCGCTGTGCCTCAACGTCGAGGTGCTCTCCAGCGACGGTGTGGCCCTGGAGATGCGCGAGACCGACGACGAGGTGTTCCGGGCCGCGGAGGAGCTGGGCATCGACCTGTCCCGGCGCGAGCCGAGCTCGGTCGAAGAGGTCTGAGGTGAGCGGTCGGGAGCCGGTCCGCCGGCTCCTGACCCCACCCACTAGCTAGCAGTACAGACGACGACATAGGGGACATAGTGCTCGACGTCAACTTCTTCGACGAGCTGCGCATCGGCCTCGCCACCGCCGACGACATCCGTCAGTGGTCGCACGGTGAGGTCAAGAAGCCCGAGACGATCAACTACCGCACGCTCAAGCCGGAAAAGGACGGGCTCTTCTGCGAGAAGATCTTCGGCCCGCAGCGGGACTGGGAGTGCTACTGCGGTAAGTACAAGCGGGTCCGCTTCAAGGGCATCATCTGCGAGCGCTGCGGCGTCGAGGTGACCCGTTCCAAGGTCCGTCGTGAGCGGATGGGGCACATCGAGCTGGCCGCTCCGGTGACCCACATCTGGTACTTCAAGGGCGTGCCGAGCCGGCTGGGCTACCTGCTGGACCTCGCCCCCAAGGACCTCGAGAAGATCATCTACTTCGCCTCGTACGTCGTGACGAGCGTGGACGCCGAGTCGCGTCACCGTGACCTCTCGACCATCGAGAACGAGATCCTGGCCGAGAAGCGGCAGGCCGAGAACAGCCGCGACTCGGAGATCGAGAAGCGGGCCGCCAAGCTCGAGGCCGACCTGGCCGAGCTGGAGGCCGAGGGTGCCAAGGCGGACGTCCGGCGCAAGGTCAAGGAGGGCGGAGAGCGCGAGATGCGCCAGATCCGCGACCGGGCCCAGCGCGAGATCGACCGCCTCGACGAGGTCCTCGACACCTTCCGCAAGCTCGAGCCGAAGCAGCTGGTCACCGACGAGCTGCTCTACCGCGAGCTGCGCGACCGCTTCGGCGAGTACTTCACCGGCGGCATGGGCGCCGAGGCCATCAAGGCCCTGGTCCAGAACATGGACCTGGATGCCGAGGCCGACAGCCTGCGCGAGACCATCCGCTCCGGCAAGGGCCAGCGGAAGATCCGGGCGCTCAAGCGGCTGAAGGTCGTCGCGGCGTTCCAGAACACCCGCAACTCGCCGCTCGGCATGGTGCTGGACTGCGTCCCGGTCATCCCGCCGGACCTGCGTCCGATGGTGCAGCTGGACGGTGGCCGCTTCGCGACCTCCGACCTGAACGACCTGTACCGCCGGGTGATCAACCGGAACAACCGCCTCAAGCGGCTGATCGACCTCGGCGCGCCCGAGATCATCGTCAACAACGAGAAGCGGATGCTCCAGGAGGCCGTCGACGCGCTGTTCGACAACGGCCGCCGCGGCCGGCCGGTCACCGGCCCGGGTAACCGCCCGCTGAAGTCGCTCTCCGACATGCTCAAGGGCAAGCAGGGCCGGTTCCGCCAGAACCTGCTGGGCAAGCGCGTCGACTACTCCGGCCGTTCGGTCATCGTGGTCGGCCCGAAGCTCAAGCTGCACCAGTGCGGCCTGCCCAAGCAGATGGCGCTGGAGCTGTTCAAGCCGTTCGTGATGAAGCGGCTGGTCGACCTCAACCACGCGCAGAACATCAAGTCCGCCAAGCGGATGGTCGAGCGGCAGCGGCCGGTCGTGTGGGACGTGCTGGAAGAGGTCATCGGCGAGCACCCGGTGCTGCTGAACCGCGCGCCGACCCTGCACCGACTGGGCATCCAGGCCTTCGAGCCGCAGCTGGTCGAGGGCAAGGCCATCCAGATCCACCCGCTGGTCTGCACCGCGTTCAACGCCGACTTCGACGGTGACCAGATGGCGGTCCACGTCCCGCTGTCCGCCGAGGCCCAGGCCGAGGCGCGGATCCTGATGCTGTCGTCGAACAACATCCTCAAGCCGGCCGACGGCAAGCCGGTCACCATGCCCACGCAGGACATGGTCATCGGTCTCTACCACCTCACCCACCTCACCCCGGGTGACAAGGGCGAGGGCCGGGCGTTCAGCTCGGACGCCGAGGCGCGGATGGCGTTCGACGCCGGTGAGCTGCACCTGCAGACGCCGGTCAAGATCCGGCTGCGCGGCGTCACCGATGTCGACAACGGCGCCGGCGCCGAGCCGTGGGTCGCGCCGGAGGGCTGGGTCGAGGGTGAGCCGCTGACCGTGGAGACCACCCTCGGTCGGGTGCTGTTCAACGAGACGCTGCCGCAGGGCTACCGCTTCGTGAACTACGAGATCCGCAAGGGTCAGCTCTCCGCGATCGTCAACGACCTCGCCGAGCGCTTCCCGAAGGTGGCCCTCGCGGCCACCCTGGACGGGCTCAAGGAGGCCGGCTTCCACTGGGCCACCTGGTCCGGCGTCACCATCGGCATGGAGGACGTCATCGCGCCGCCGCGCAAGCGGGAGATCCTGGCGCGGTACGAGGCCGAGGCCGACCGGATCGACAAGCAGTACCAGCGTGGTCTGATGACCGCCGAGGAGCGCCGCGGCGAGCTCATCGAGATCTGGACCAAGGCGACCAACGAGGTCGCCAAGGAGATGGACACCGCGCTGCCGCAGGAGAACCCGCTGTGGAAGATGATCAACTCGGGTGCCCGCGGTAACCTGCTCCAGCTCCGGCAGATCGCGGCGATCCGTGGTCTGGTGGCCAACCCGAAGGGTGAGATCATCCCGCGGCCCATCAAGGCCTCGTACCGGGAGGGTCTGTCCGTGCTGGAGTACTTCATCTCCACGCACGGTGCCCGTAAGGGTCTCGCGGACACCGCCCTGCGTACCGCCGACTCGGGTTACCTGACCCGTCGTCTGGTGGACGTCTCGCAGGACGTGATCATCCGCGAGGAGGACTGCGGCACCGACCGGGCCATCCCGATGCAGATCGGCGAGCGGCTCGACGGCAAGCTGGTGGTCCACACCCACGCGGAGACCAGCGTGCACGCCCGGACCCTGGCCGACGACATCAAGGGGCCGGACGGCACCGTGGTCGCCGAGCGGGGTCAGGACATCAACTCCATCGGGGTCGACAAGATCGTCGCGGCCGGGGTGGAGACGGTGCGGGTGCGCAGCGTGCTCACCTGCGAGTCGAAGCTGGGCGTCTGCGCGGCCTGCTACGGCCGTTCGCTGCCGACCGGCAAGGCGGTCGACATCGGTGAGGCGGTCGGCATCATCGCCGCCCAGTCCATCGGTGAGCCGGGTACCCAGCTGACGATGCGTACCTTCCACACCGGTGGTGTCGCGGGTGAGGACATCACCCAGGGTCTGCCGCGTGTCCAGGAGATCTTCGAGGCCCGGGTGCCGAAGGGTAAGGCGCCCATCGCCGACACCCCCGGCCGGGTCCGGATCGAGGACGGCGAGCGGTCGCGGAAGATCATCGTGGTGCCGGACGACGGCACCGACGAGATCGTCTACGACAAGATCTCCAAGCGGGTCAAGCTGCGGACCCACGACGGCGGTCACGTCGAGGTGGGCGAGAAGCTCACCGAGGGCACCATCGACCCGCACGAGCTGCTCCGCATCCTCGGCCCGCGCGCGGTCCAGGTCCACCTGACCCAGGAGGTCCAGGAGGTCTACCGCTCGCAGGGTGTGCTCATCCACGACAAGCACATCGAGATCATCATCCGCCAGATGCTCAAGCGGGTGACGGTCATCGACTCCGGCTCGACCGAGTTCCTGCCGGGTGTGCTGGTCGACCGGGCGCTCTTCGAGTCGGAGAACCGCCGACTCGTCGGTGAGGGTGGCGAGCCCGCCGCCGGTCGCCCGGTGCTGATGGGTATCACCAAGGCCTCGCTGGCCACCGACTCCTGGCTCTCGGCGGCCTCCTTCCAGGAGACCACCCGGGTGCTGACCGACGCGGCGATCAACTCGCGCAGTGACTCGCTGGTCGGCCTCAAGGAGAACGTGATCATCGGTAAGCTCATCCCGGCCGGTACGGGCATCAGCAAGTACCGCAACGTCCGGGTCGAGCCGACCGAGGAGGCGAAGGCCAAGGTCTACTCGATGACCGGCTACCCGGAGACCGACTACGGTTTCGGGCCGGCCAGCGGCCAGGCGGTGCCGCTGGACGACTTCGACTTCGGGTCGTACCGCTAAGCAGTAGGAAACGACGAGGCCCCCGGCAGCCGCCGGGGGCCTCGTCGCGTTTCGGTCGGTCCGCACCGGTTCCGGTGGCGGAGGCGGCCACCGCGACGGCGGCCGGGTCGGGCCTGCCGTCCCGGCCGGCGGGGCATGATGGAGCCATGACGATCCCACCCGGGCCGGCGCCCGTCGCCCAGCGCGGGCCGCGCCATCCGCTCGATCCTGAGCCGACCCGGTCGACGAAGGCCCGCGCGGTCTTCGCCCTGGGCCTGATCGGTGCGTTGACCGGGCTCTTCGTCGGCGGGGTGGTGCCGTCGACGATCGCCCTCCAGTTGGCCCGGCAGGCCCGCCGGGAGGCGTACGCCTCCGGTGGTTTCCTGACCGGTGGGGACCGGCTGCGGCGGGGGGAGCGGCTGGCCTGGACCGGTCTGGTGCTGGCCGCCGTGGCGGTGGTGGTGGCGGTGGTGATCGGCGTGGTCCGGCTCGCCGACGCCCCCTTCGGGCACGACTACCCCCCGAACGTCGACTGATCGCGGGGGAGCCGCCCGCGCCCGGGCCCGCTGGCAGGAGCGGCGACGGTAGCCTGGCCGGTGTCCGCCGTGCGGCGGCCACGCACGTCGACAGGAGGACCTCGTGACGGAACCGGCCCCGCCGCCGGGAGGCGACCCGACCCGGTCCGCCGCCGCGCCGGACCCCGCCGGACCGACACCGGGCACCCGCCCCGCCAGCCCCTGGGCGATGCCGGGGGCCCGGCCCGACGAGGGGCCGAGCGCGCCGCCGGAACCCGGCGGATGGGCGACGCCGGGGGCGTACCCGGGAAACGCGCCGGCACCCGGCGGCGGGTGGGCGACACCGGGGAGCCCGCCGGTGGGCGGTGGCTGGGCCCCGATGTCGCCGGCGGCGGGTCCCCGGCCGGGGCCGGTGCCGCCGCCCCCGCGCGAGCCGGCCCGCCCACCGAAGCGCGTCGACCCGGTCCCCGGCACGCCCTTCGGCGTGGTCCATCTGGACGTGCCGCCGGTGACCTCGGGTCTGGCCGTGGGCTCGCTGGTGACCGGCATCGCCGCGATCCTGGTCTCGTTCCTGGTGCTCTGCTTCGGGATCGCCGGTCCGGACTATGGCGGCGCCTGGGCCGCGGGGGCGTTCACGGTGCTCGGCGGGCTGGCCGGGACGGCGGCGATCGTCGGCGGACTGCTGGCCCGTCGGCAGATCCGGCGGCCGGCGCCGCCGCCCGCGGTTCGCTTCACCGGTCGGGGGCTCGCCGTCGCCGGCCTGAGCTGCGGCGCGGTGGGACTGTTGCTCAGCGTGCTGGGGCTCGGTGTGGCACTGCTCGTGCAACTGACGTGACCCGAGTCACCTTTTCGCCGGGTACGTCGACGACCTCGTCGGCCCGGTGCGCCCGCGGATTCGGACGCCCGGCGGAACCGGGCCCGCCGGGCCGCCTCGTGGGGAAGCCGGTACACTTGTTCCCGTAGGTGCCCATCGCGGGTGGGCAGGCACGAGGGGTCAGGCCGGCAGGCTGCGACGCAGTTCTCCCGGACCGCTCCGTTTTGACCTGCGCGGCTGTGGTAGGTACTCTTTCCTCTTGTGCCCGGGCCAGCCCGGGCAATGTGTGCGTGCGCTGGAACCGGTCCGCCGGTGATCGCGCGGAGCACGATCAAAGCCAAAGAACCGGCGCTCGGTGATCCGCGTGCCGGGGACACACACCCGGTACGACGCGTGAGCGGCGGCATCGGGACCGTGATCCGGGCGACACGCCCGACCGCGGGTGCTGGGACCGCCGTCAGGTGGCCCTGGTTGGAATGTAGGAGAGCCGTCCATCAGGCCGGCTACGAGCAGACGGCGCGGTCGCTTCGCAGCGGCCGAAGGGAGCGGAGAAACCCGGTGCCCACCATTCAGCAGCTGGTCCGAAAGGGCCGCCAGGCCAAGACGACCAAGACCAAGACCCCGGCGCTGAAGGGATCCCCTCAGCGGCGCGGTGTGTGCACCCGCGTGTACACCACCACCCCGAAGAAGCCGAACTCGGCGCTCCGCAAGGTCGCTCGTGTCAAGCTCAGCAGCCAGATCGAGGTGACCGCCTACATCCCGGGCGTGGGTCACAACCTGCAGGAGCACTCGATCGTGCTCGTCCGCGGCGGCCGGGTGAAGGACCTCCCCGGCGTGCGGTACAAGATCGTCCGCGGTTCGCTGGACACCCAGGGTGTCCGCAACCGCAAGCAGGCGCGCAGCCGTTACGGCGCGAAGAAGGAGAAGAGCTGACATGCCGCGTAAGGGACCCGCTCCGCGGAAGCCGCTGGTCGCTGACCCGGTGTACAACTCGCCCCTGGTCACCCAGCTGGTGAACAAGATCCTGATGCGCGGTAAGCGTCAGCTCGCCGAGCGCATCGTGTACGCCGCCCTGGAGGGCTGCCGCGAGAAGAGCGGCACCGACCCGGTCGTCACCCTGAAGCGGGCGATGGACAACGTCAAGCCGACCCTCGAGGTGCGCAGCCGCCGTGTCGGTGGCGCCACCTACCAGGTGCCGGTCGAGGTGCGTCCCGCCCGGGCGACCACCCTCGGGCTGCGCTGGCTGGTGACGTACTCCAAGGCCCGTCGCGAGAAGACCATGATCGAGCGGCTGATGAACGAGCTGCTGGACGCGAGCAACGGCCTCGGCGCCGCCGTCAAGCGGCGCGAGGACACGCACAAGATGGCCGAGTCCAACAAGGCCTTCGCGCACTACCGCTGGTAACACCTCGGTTCCGGCGTCCACGAGGCGCCGGAACCCCACCAGTTGTGTCTAGACGACGATAAGTAGGGATTGAAGTGGCCGCCGCAGACGCGCTCGCCAACGTACGCAACATCGGCATCATGGCGCACATCGATGCCGGTAAGACCACGACCACCGAGCGGATCCTGTTCTACACCGGTATCACGTACAAGATCGGTGAGGTCCACGAGGGCGCTGCCGTCATGGACTGGATGGAGCAGGAGCAGGAGCGTGGTATCACCATCACCTCCGCTGCTACCAAGTGTGAGTGGAAGGGCCACACGATCCAGATCATCGACACGCCCGGTCACGTCGACTTCACGGTCGAGGTCGAGCGGTCGCTGCGGGTGCTGGACGGTGCGGTCGCGGTCTACGACGGTGTCGCCGGCGTGGAGCCGCAGACGGAGAACGTCTGGCGTCAGGCCGACAAGTACCACGTCCCGCGGATGTGCTTCGTCAACAAGCTCGACCGGACCGGTGCCGACTTCTTCCGCTGCGTGCAGATGATGATCGACCGGCTCAACGCCACCCCGCTGGTGCTCCAGATCCCGATCGGGCTCGAGGGCGACCACATCGGCGTCGTCGACCTGATCGGCATGCGCGCCCTCACCTGGCGCGGGGAGACCCAGAAGGGTGAGGACTACGCCATCGAGGAGATCCCGGCCGAGCTGGCCGACTCCGCGGCGGAGTGGCGCGAGAAGCTGATGGAGACCCTGGCCGACGTCGACGACTCGGTGATGGAGAAGTACCTGGAGGGCGACGAGATCTCCGACGCGGAGATCAAGGCCGCCATCCGGCGCGCCACCATCGCCAGCAAGGCCAACCCGGTCCTCTGCGGCTCGGCGTTCAAGAACAAGGGCGTCCAGCCCATGCTCGACGCCGTGGTCGACTTCCTGCCGTCGCCGCTGGACGTCCCGGCCATCGAGGGCACCGCCACCGATGGCGAGACCCCGCTGCAGCGGAAGCCGGCGAAGTCGGAGCCGTTCTCGGGCCTGGCCTTCAAGATCCAGACCGACAAGCACCTTGGCAAGCTCACCTACGTCCGGGTCTACTCCGGCATGGTCGAGACCGGTACCCAGGTGGTCAACTCCACCAAGGACCGCAAGGAGCGGATCGGCAAGATCTACCAGATGCACGCCAACAAGCGGGAAGAGCGCGGCTCGGCCCAGGCTGGCGACATCATCGCGGTGCAGGGTCTCAAGCAGACCACCACCGGTGACACCCTGTGCGACCCGGCGAACCCGGTCATCCTGGAGTCGATGACCTTCCCGGAGCCGGTCATCGAGGTCGCCATCGAGCCGAAGACCAAGGCCGACCAGGAGAAGCTCAGCACCGCCATCCAGCGGCTGGCCGAGGAGGACCCGACCTTCCGCGTCAAGCTGGACGAGGAGACCGGTCAGACGGTCATCTCCGGCATGGGCGAGCTGCACCTGGACATCCTGGTCGACCGGATGCGCCGCGAGTTCAACGTCGAGGCGAACATCGGTAAGCCGCAGGTGGCGTACCGCGAGACGATCCGCCGCAAGGTGGAGAAGATCGAGTACACCCACAAGAAGCAGACCGGTGGTTCCGGCCAGTACGCCCGGGTGATCGTGAGCATCGAGCCGCTGCCGCTGGACAACGACTCGCCGACCTACGAGTTCGCCAACGCCGTCACCGGTGGCCGCATCCCCCGGGAATTCATCCCGTCGGTGGACGCGGGCGCCCAGGACGCCATGCAGTACGGCATTCTCGCCGGCTTCCCGCTGGTGGGTGTCAAGCTGACGCTGCTGGACGGCCAGTACCACGAGGTCGACTCGTCGGAAATGGCATTCAAGATCGCCGGCTCGATGGTGATGAAGGAGGCGGCCCGCAAGGCCGACCCCGCTCTCCTCGAGCCGATGATGGCCGTTGAGGTCACCACTCCTGAGGAGAACATGGGTGACGTCATCGGCGACCTCAACTCCCGCCGCGGGATCATCCAGGCGATGGAGGAGCGCAGTGGCGCCCGCATCGTGAAGGCTCTGGTGCCGTTGTCGGAGATGTTCGGCTACGTCGGCGACCTGCGGTCGAAGACCCAGGGCCGGGCTAGCTACAGCATGCAGTTCGACTCCTACGCAGAGGTTCCGCAGAGCGTCGCGAAGGAGATCATCGCCAAGGCGACGGGTGAGTGAAACTCACCTGAGTTGATCCGATGATTTGAGGCTGGTCGCGGGAGGGTGCTCCCCGCCCGCGGCCACCTCGGTCGGGATGCGTGAGACCGGGCCTGTAGGCTTCATCGCCGCAGAACCCACCAAGCTCTCCGGCCGTCAGGCCGGAAAGGCTGTCGACAGAGTCCTAAGCGCCGACCGGCGCGCCGGGCGTACGAACCAAGAAGTCCACAGGAGGACACCAGTGGCGAAGGCGAAGTTCGAGCGGACTAAGCCGCACGTCAACATCGGCACCATTGGTCACATCGACCACGGTAAGACGACGCTGACGGCGGCCATCACCAAGGTCCTGCACGACAGGTACCCGGATGTCAACCCCTACACGCCTTTCGACGAGATCGACAAGGCGCCGGAGGAGAAGGCCCGCGGCATCACGATCTCCATCGCGCACGTCGAGTACCAGACCGAGGCGCGGCACTACGCGCACGTAGACTGCCCCGGTCACGCCGACTACATCAAGAACATGATCACCGGTGCCGCGCAGATGGACGGCGCGATCCTGGTGGTCGCGGCGACCGACGGCCCGATGCCGCAGACCCGCGAGCACGTGCTGCTGGCCCGCCAGGTCGGTGTGCCCTACATCGTCGTGGCGCTGAACAAGAGCGACATGGTCGACGACGAGGAGCTCCTGGAGCTCGTCGAGCTCGAGGTCCGCGAGCTGCTGTCGGCGCAGGAGTACCCGGGTGACGACCTGCCGGTCGTCCGGGTTTCGGCGCTGAAGGCCCTCGAGGGTGACCCCGAGTGGACCGAGAAGCTCATGGACCTGATGAACGCCGTCGACACCGCGATCCCGCAGCCGGAGCGCGAGACCGAGAAGCCGTTCCTCATGCCGATCGAGGACGTCTTCACGATCACCGGTCGTGGCACCGTCGTGACCGGCCGCGCCGAGCGTGGCATCCTCAAGCCGAACGAGGAGGTGGAGATCGTCGGCATCCGCGAGAAGTCGCAGAAGACGGTCTGCACCGGCATCGAGATGTTCCGCAAGCTGCTCGACGAGGCCCGCGCGGGTGAGAACGTCGGTCTGCTGCTGCGTGGCATCAAGCGCGAGGACGTCGAGCGCGGCATGGTCGTCGTCAAGCCGGGCACCAGCACCCCGCACACCGAGTTCGAGGCGACGGTCTACATCCTCTCCAAGGAGGAGGGCGGCCGGCACACCCCGTTCTTCCAGAACTACCGTCCGCAGTTCTACTTCCGGACCACGGACGTTACCGGCGTCGTCACGCTGCCCGAGGGCACCGAGATGGTCATGCCGGGCGACAACACCACGATGACCGTGAAGCTGATCCAGCCCATCGCGATGGAGGAAAACCTCAAGTTCGCGATCCGGGAGGGTGGCCGTACGGTCGGCGCGGGTCGCGTCACCAACATCATCAAGTGAGCTGGGTAACCCCGATTAGCGTCGCCGTCGGTCGTACGGCATACTAGTCAGGTTGCGTAACGACGGTTGGTCACCTGCGTCCGGTGAATGCTGGACCTCCGGGAGACGAACAGTCGCGCGTTGGGTGGTTGATCGCCACTAGGCGGTCAACCACCCTCGCACGGCGTCCAGGTCGCGGAAACGCGATCGGCGCCTTGACCCACCGCGTGGTCAGAGAATCGCTCCGGAGTCCCGGGGCGGAGCCTGGTCCGAGGGCGCGACACGCCCGACCGCGGGGGTCGGCGGAAGTGGGCCTGTGCCAGCCGGTACAGGCGCCCGCAACACAGCGGCATCGAGAGAAGGAACAGAAGCCACCATGGCGGGACAGAAGATCCGCATCCGGCTCAAGGCCTATGACCACGAGGTCGTCGACTCCTCGGCTCGGAAGATCGTCGAGACGGTGACGCGTACCGGGGCGCAGGTCGCTGGCCCGGTGCCGCTGCCCACGGAGATCAACCGTTTCTGCGTCATCCGCTCGCCGCACAAGTACAAGGACTCGCGCGAGCACTTCGAGATGCGCACGCACAAGCGTCTGATCGACATCATCGACCCGACCCCGAAGACGGTCGACTCGCTCATGCGCCTCGACCTGCCGGCTGGCGTCGACATCGAGATCAAGCTGTAGGGACCGGACAAATGGACAGGCAAGTCAAGGGGATCCTGGGCGCAAAGCTCGGCATGACCCAGGTCTGGGACAACAACAAGATTGTCCCCGTGACCGTGGTTCAGGCCGGCCCCTGCGTCATCAGCCAGGTTCGTAGCGCCGAGAAGGACGGTTACTCCGCGGTCCAGCTGGCGTACGGCACGATCGACCCGCGCAAGGTGAAGAAGCCGATCAGCGGGCACTACGCGAAGGCGGACGTCGCGCCGCGCCGGCACATCGTCGAGCTGCGCACCAGCGACGCCGCGGACTACTCGCTCGGCCAGGAGATCACGGTCGAGGAGTTCCCGGCCGGTATGCCGATCGACGTCACCGGCAAGACCAAGGGCAAGGGCTTCGCCGGTGTGATGAAGCGGCACGGCTTCCACGGCCTGGGCGCCGGCCACGGTGTCGAGCGCAAGCACCGGTCGCCGGGCTCCATCGGCGGCGCCTCCACGCCGGGTCGCGTCTTCAAGGGCGTCCGGATGGCCGGCCGCATGGGTGGCGTGCGCTACACCGTGCAGAACCTGACCGTTCAGGCGGTCGACACCGAGAACAACCTCCTGCTCGTCCGTGGTGCCATCCCTGGCCCCAAGGGCGCGCTGGTCCTGGTCCGTACCGCGGCCAAGACCAAGGTGAAGAAGGGCGGTGCGGCCAAGTGACCACCGTTGACGTCCGCAACGTCGAGGGCGCCAAGAGCGGCTCCGTCGAGCTGCCGGCCGACATCTTCGACGTGCAGGCCAACCTCGCGCTGATGCACCAGGTCGTGGTGGCCCAGCTCGCGGCGGCCCGCCAGGGCACGCACAAGGCCAAGAGCCGCGGCGAGGTCTCCGGCGGCGGCCGGAAGCCGTACAAGCAGAAGGGCACCGGTCGTGCCCGCCAGGGCTCGACCCGCGCGCCGCAGTTCGCCGGCGGTGGCGTGGTCCACGGCCCGGTGCCGCGCGACTACAGCCAGCGGACCCCGAAGAAGATGAAGGCTGCCGCCCTGCGTGGCGCCCTCTCCGACCGGGCCCGCGCCGGCCAGGTGCACGTCGTCGAGGCGTTCGTCTCGGGCGAGAAGCCGTCGACCAAGGCCGCGCTGGCCACGCTGGCGAAGCTGACCGAGGCCCGTCGGGTGCTGGTCGTGCTGAGCAGCACCGACGAGCTGAACTGGGTGTCGCTGCGCAACGAGCCGCGGGTGCACCTGATCGAGGCCGGCCAGCTCAACACGTACGACGTGCTGGTGGCCGACGACGTGGTCTTCACCAAGGACGCCCTGGACGAGTTCCTGGGTGTTCCCGCCGAGACCACCGAGGAGGGTGGCAAGTGAGCACGATCGCCGATCCGCGCGACATCATCGTCGCGCCGGTCGTCTCGGAGAAGAGCTACAGCGAGCTGAACCGGAACTGGTACACCTTCCTGGTGCACCCGGACGCGAACAAGACCGAGATCAAGATCGCTATCCAGCAGATCTTCAACGTCCGCGTCCTGACGGTCAACACGCTCAACCGCGAGGGCAAGCGCAAGCGCACCAAGACCGGGTTCGGTCAGCGCAAGTCGACCAAGCGGGCGATCGTGAAGCTGGCTGACGGTGACCGTATCGAGGCCTTCGGCGGCCCGGTCAGCTGAGGGGTGTAGACAATGGCTATCCGTAAGTACAAGCCGACGACGCCGGGCCGGCGTGGCTCGAGCGTCGCCGACTTCGCCGAGATCACCCGGTCGACGCCCGAGAAGTCGCTGCTGGCTCCGCTGCCGAAGAAGGGCGGACGCAACGCCCACGGCCGGATCACCACGCGACACCACGGTGGCGGTCACAAGCGCCAGTACCGTCTGATCGACTTCAAGCGGGTCGACAAGGACGGCGTGCCGGCGAAGGTCGCCCACATCGAGTACGACCCGAACCGCACCGCGCGCATCGCGCTGCTGCACTACGCCGACGGCGAGAAGCGCTACATCCTCGCGCCGAAGGACATGAAGCAGGGCGACGCCGTCGAGTCCGGTCCGGGCGCCGACATCAAGCCGGGCAACAACCTGCCGCTGCGCAACATCCCGGTCGGTACCACCATCCACAACGTGGAGCTGCGTCCGGGCGGCGGTGCCAAGCTGGCCCGCTCGGCCGGCGTCGGCATCCAGCTGCTCGGCCGTGAGGGCCCGTACGCGACCCTGCGCATGCCGTCCGGTGAGATCCGGCGGGTCGACGTGCGCTGCCGCGCCAGCATCGGCGAGATCGGCAACGCCGACCAGTCGAACATCAACTGGGGCAAGGCGGGCCGGATGCGGTGGAAGGGCAGGCGCCCGACCGTCCGTGGTGTCGCGATGAACCCGGTCGACCACCCGCACGGTGGTGGTGAGGGTAAGACCTCCGGCGGTCGCCACCCGGTCAACCCGCAGGGTAAGCCCGAGGGCCGCACCCGTCGTAAGGGCCAGCCGAGTGACCGGCTGATCGTCCGCCGCCGCTACGCCACGCGTAAGCGCGGCTGAGGGAGATAAGACATGCCTCGCAGCGTGAAGAAGGGCCCGTTCGTAGACGACCACCTGCTCAAGAAGGTGGAGACGCAGAACGACAAGGGCTCGAAGAACGTCATCAAGACCTGGTCGCGGCGCTCGACGATCATCCCGGAGATGCTGGGTCACACGATCGCCGTGCACGACGGACGCAAGCACGTCCCGGTGTTCGTGACCGAGGCGATGGTCGGGCACAAGCTCGGCGAGTTCGCGCTGACCCGCACGTTCAAGGGTCACGAGAAGGACGACCGGAAGAGCCGTCGGCGCTGACGCCGCGGGCATACGGATAGAGGAACAAGGGGTTACAGCGATGCCAGGAAAGGGCGACGCTCCGGTGCTTCCGGGCGCGCGGGCGGTTGCGCGGCACGTGCGCATCTCGCCGATGAAGGCGCGCCGGGTGGTCAACCTCGTCCGCGGCCTGCCCGCGAAGGAGGCGCTCACGGTGCTGCAGTTCGCGCCGCAGGCTGCGAGCGAGCAGGTGTACAAGGTGCTCGCGAGCGCGATCGCCAACGCGGAGAACAACGAGCGGCTGGACCCCGATGCGCTGCTCGTCAGCGAGGCGTTCGTCGACGAGGGCCCGACCATGAAGCGGTTCCGGCCGCGGGCGCAGGGCCGGGCGTACCGGATCCGCAAGCGCACGTGCCACATCACCGTGGCGGTCGAGGCGGTCGCACCGGCCGCGCCGAAGAAGTCCGCGGCGAAGAAGGCCGCCCCGGCGCAGCAGGCCGAGGCCGCTGAGCCGGAGAGCAAGACGGAGGGTGCCGAGTAATGGGTCAGAAGGTTCACCCCACTGGGTTCCGGCTCGGCATCTCGACCGACTGGAAGTCCCGCTGGTTCGCGGACAAGCTCTACAAGGACTACGTCGGCGAGGATGTCAAGATCCGCCGGATGATGTCCAAGGGCCTCGAGCGCGCCGGCATCTCCAAGGTCGACATCGAGCGCACCCGGGACCGGGTCCGCGTCGACATCCACACCGCCCGGCCGGGCATCGTCATCGGCCGTAAGGGTGCGGAGGCCGACCGGATCCGCGGCGAGCTGGAGAAGCTCACCGGCAAGCAGGTGCAGCTGAACATCATCGAGGTGAAGAACCCCGAGTCGGACGCGCAGCTGGTGGCCCAGGGCGTGGCCGAGCAGCTGTCCAGCCGGGTCAGCTTCCGTCGGGCGATGCGCAAGGCGATGCAGTCGACCATGAAGAACCCGGTCAGCAAGGGCATCCGGGTGCAGGTCTCGGGTCGCCTCGGCGGCGCCGAGATGAGCCGGACCGAGTTCTACCGCGAAGGCCGGGTTCCGCTGCACACGCTGCGGGCCAACATCGATTACGGCTTCTTCGAGGCCCGTACCACCTTCGGCCGGATCGGTGTGAAGGTTTGGATCTACAAGGGTGACGCGGTTCCGGGCCGGGAGGCTCCGGCCGAGGCCGGTCCGTCCCGCCCGCGTCGTGGTGAGCGTGGCGACCGTCCGGAGCGTCCGCGCCGTGGTCGGTCGGGTTCGTCCGGCACGACGGCTGGTGGCACCGAGGCCGGCCGGGCTGCCGCGACCACGATCGCGCAGCAGGCCGAGACGCCGAGCGGCGAGCCGGTCGACAGCGCTGCTGTCGCCGCCAAGGCTTCCGCTCCGGCAGAAACGCAGCAGGAGGGCTGACAGATGCTGATGCCGCGCAAGCCCCCGAAGGGCTTCCGCAAGCCGCACCACCCGGACCGCCACGGCACGTCCAAGGGTGGTAACCGCGTGGTGTTCGGCGAGTTCGGGATCCAGGCTCTCGAGCCGGCGTACGTGACCAACCGGCAGATCGAGTCGGCGCGTATCGCGATGACCCGTCACATCAAGCGTGGCGGCAAGGTCTGGATCACGATCTTCCCGGACCAGGCGCTGACCAAGAAGCCGGCCGAGACCCGGATGGGTTCCGGTAAGGGTTCGCCCGAGTGGTGGGTCGCCAACGTCAAGCCGGGGCGGGTTCTCTTCGAGATGTCCTTCCCCAACGAGCAGATCGCGCGAGAGGCGATGCGTCGCGCGATCCACAAGCTCCCGATGAAGTGCCGCATTGTTACGCGCGAAGTGGGTGAATCCTGATGGCAGCGGGCGTCAAGCCTTCCGAGCTGCGTGAGCTCTCCGAAGAGGAGCTGGTCACGAAGCTGCGTGAGGCCAAGGCGGAGCTGTTCAACCTCCGCGTGCAGGCCGCAACCGGGCAGCTGGACAACAACCGGCGGCTGCAGGTCATCCGTCGGGAGATCGCCCGGATCTACACGATCATGCGTGAGCGCGAGCTGGGTCTCTCTGCCGCGCCGACTGAGGTGACTGCATCATGAGCGAGAACACCACCGCCTCCGCGCGGGCCCGCCGCAAGGTGCGTGAGGGCCTCGTGGTCAGCGACAAGATGGAAAAGACCGTTGTGGTCGAGGTCGAGGACCGGGTCAGGCACGCGCTGTACGGCAAGATCATGCGCCGGACCAGCAAGCTGAAGGTGCACGACGAGCAGAACTCCGCCGGGATCGGCGACCGGGTCCTGATCATGGAGACCCGGCCGCTCTCCGCCACCAAGCGGTGGCGGCTCGTGGAGATCCTCGAGAAGGCCAAGTAGCGAAGGCTCGAGCTCGGCCGGCATGGTCGGGCGCAGGTTCCGCCAGGCTCCGGCCGCCTCCGGGTGGCCGGAGAACCGGCAGACATAGGAGATAGACGTGATTCAGCAGGAGTCGCGACTGCGCGTCGCCGACAACACGGGTGCCCGGGAGATCCTGTGCATCCGGGTTCTCGGTGGCTCCGGTCGGCGCTACGCGAGCATCGGCGACGTCATCGTGGCAACCGTCAAGGACGCGATCCCCGGTGCCGGTGTGAAGAAGGGCGACGTCGTCAAGGCGGTCGTCGTTCGCACCGCCAAGGAGAGGCGGCGGCCGGACGGGTCGTACATCCGCTTCGACGAGAACGCCGCCGTCATCATCAAGGACGGTGGGGACCCGCGCGGTACCCGTATCTTCGGCCCCGTGGGTCGTGAGCTGCGGGACAAGCGGTTCATGAAGATCATCTCTCTCGCGCCGGAGGTGTTGTGACCGTGAAGGTCAAGAAGGGCGACACGGTCGTCGTCATCGCCGGCAAGGACAAGGGTGCCAAGGGTAAGGTCATCGCGGCCTACCCGCGGCAGGACAAGGTCCTGGTCGAGGGCGTGAACCGGGTCAAGAAGCACACCCGTATCAGCACCACCCAGCGTGGCGCCAAGACCGGTGGCATCGTCACCCAGGAGGCCCCGATCCACGTCTCGAACGTGCAGGTCGTGGACTCCGACGGAAAGCCGACCCGGGTCGGTTACCGGATCGACGACAACGGCCAGAAGGTCCGCATCGCGCGTAGCACCGGTAAGGACCTGTGATGACCACGGCTACCGAAACCAAGACCATGCCGCGCCTCAAGGAGCGGTACCGCAACGAGATCGTGGCCGAGCTGCAGAAGCAGCACAACTACGGCAACCCCATGCAGGTGCCGCGGCTGGTCAAGATCGTCGTCAACATGGGTGTCGGCGAGGCCGCTCGCGACGCCAAGCTGATCGATGGCGCGGTCCGCGACCTGGCCACGATCACCGGTCAGAAGCCGCAGGTGCGGAAGGCGACCAAGTCCATCGCGCAGTTCAAGCTCCGCGAGGGCATGCCGATCGGCGCGAAGGTCACCCTGCGCGGCGACCGGATGTGGGAGTTCCTGGACCGGCTGCTCTCGATCGCGCTGCCGCGTATCCGTGACTTCCGCGGTCTGGACGGGCGCAAGCTCGACGGGCACGGCAACTACACGTTCGGTCTGACCGAGCAGTCGGTGTTCCACGAGATCGACCAGGACAAGATCGATCGCCAGCGGGGCATGGACATCACGGTGGTCACGACCGCCACGACCGACGACGAGGGCCGGGCGCTGCTCAAGCTCCTGGGCTTCCCGTTCAAGGAGAACTGAGATGGCCAAGAAGGCGCTGATCATCAAGGCGGCCGCGAAGCCGAAGTTCTCGGTTCGCGCGTACACCCGCTGCCAGCGGTGCGGGCGTCCGAAGGCGGTCTACCGCAAGTTCGGTCTCTGCCGGGTGTGCCTCCGGGAGATGGCCCACCGCGGTGAGCTGCCCGGCGTGTCCAAGGCTTCCTGGTAATAGCCCGGCGCGCTCCGGCGCGTCAGCTGAACTGTCTCTTCGCCGTAGGCCCCGGGCCGTGCCCGGGGAACCCCGGCGAGAAAGGTTGACGAATTCATGACGATGACCGACCCGATCGCAGACATGCTCACGCGTCTGCGTAACGCCAACCAGGCGTACCACGACCAGGTGAAGATGCCCTACTCGAAGATCAAGGCGAACATCGCCGAGGTCCTCAAGGCCGAGGGTTACATCGCCACCTGGTCGGTCGAGGAGCCCGAGGAGGGCGCCGTCGGCAAGCGACTGGTCGTCGAGCTGAAGTACGGCCAGAACCGCGAGCGGAGCCTGGCCGGCATCAAGCGCGTGTCCAAGCCCGGTCTCCGGGTGTACGCCAAGTCGGACGGGCTCCCGCGGGTGCTCGGCGGGCTGGGCGTGGCGATCATTTCGACGTCCCAGGGGCTGCTCACCGACCGGCAGGCCCGCAAGCGGAGCGTTGGCGGGGAAGTCCTCGCCTTCGTCTGGTAACGGGAGACAGGTAGAAATGTCGCGTATTGGACGTAAGTCGATCCCGGTGCCAGCCGGCGTCGAGATCACGATCGACGGCCAGACCGTGAAGGTCAAGGGCCCGAAGGGCGAGCTGAGCCACGTCCTCGCTGAGCCGATCAAGGCGGAGCGGGGCGAGGACGGCGAGCTGCACGTCAACCGGCCGAACGACGAGCGCAAGGCGAAGGAGCTGCACGGCCTGAGCCGTACGCTGGTCGCCAACATGATCGTCGGGGTGACCGAGGGCTACCGCAAGAGCCTCGAGATCGCCGGTACCGGTTACCGCGTCACCGCCAAGGGCAAGGACCTGGAGTTCGCGCTCGGGTTCTCGCACCCGGTCCTGGTGCCCGCCCCGGAAGGCATCACCTTCACGGTGGAGAGGCCGACCCTGTTCCACGTGGCCGGCATCGACAAGCAGCAGGTCGGCGAGGTCGCCGCCAACATCCGGAAGATCCGCCCGCCGGAGCCCTACAAGGGCAAGGGCGTGAAGTACCAGGGCGAGGTCATCCGCCGCAAGGCTGGAAAGGCAGGTAAGAAGTGAGCGCCACGCTGCTCAAGCGCCGCCGCGGCGTCGCCGCCAAGCGCGCCGTCGGGCGTGCGCGCCGGCACTTCCGGGTCCGCAAGAACGTCAGCGGCACCGCCGAGCGTCCCCGCCTGGTCGTCACCCGTTCCCTGCGGCACATCGTCGCCCAGATCGTGGACGACACCAAGGGTCACACCCTGGCGTCGGCCTCGACCCTGGACGCCTCGCTGCGCGGCGCCGAGGGCGACAAGAGCGCCCTGGCCGGCAAGGTCGGCGCTCTGCTGGCCGAGCGGGCCAAGGCCGCCGGCGTCTCGAAGGTCGTCTTCGACCGCGGTGGCAACCGGTACGCGGGGCGGGTCGCCGCGCTTGCCGACGCCGCCCGCGAAGCCGGGCTCGAGTTCTAGAAACCCCGTCACGAGAGAGAAGGAAGGCTGCTGATGCCAGGTCAACAGCGCCGTGGCGGCGGGTCCGGTGGCAACGAGGGTGGTCGCCGCGACAACCGCCGTGAGGGCGGTCGCGGAAACGCGCCCGTCGAGAAGACCCCGCACCTCGAGCGGGTCGTCGCGATCAACCGCGTCGCCAAGGTCGTGAAGGGTGGTCGTCGCTTCAGCTTCACCGCCCTGGTGATCGTGGGCGACGGCGACGGCACCGTCGGTGTGGGCTACGGAAAGGCCAAGGAGGTGCCCGCGGCGATCGCCAAGGGTGTCGAGGAGGCCAAGAAGCACTTCTTCAAGGTGCCGCGGATCGGTCAGTCGATCCCGCACCCGGTGCAGGGCGAGGCTGCGGCCGGCGTGGTGCTGCTCAAGCCGGCCTCGGCCGGTACGGGCGTCATCGCCGGTGGTCCGGTGCGTGCCGTGCTGGAGTGCGCGGGCATCCACGACGTGCTCTCCAAGAGCCTCGGCTCGTCCAACCCGATCAACATCGTGCACGCCACGGTGGCGGCGCTGAAGGGGCTCGAGTCCCCGGAGGCCGTCGCGGCCCGTCGTGGTCTGCCGGTCGAGGATGTCGCGCCGGCCGCCATGCTGGCGTCGCGGGCGGGGGTGGCTTCCTGATGGCTCGCCTGAAGGTCACCCAGGTCCGGTCCGAGATCGGGACCAAGCAGAACCAGCGTGACTCGCTGCGTTCGCTCGGTCTCAAGCGGATCAACGACGTGGTGGTCAAGGAGGACCGTCCGGAGATCCGTGGCATGATCTTCGCGGTCAACCACCTCGTGAAGGTCGAGGAGGTCGAGTAATGACGATCAAGGTGCACCACCTGCGCCCGGCACCCGGTGCCAAGACCGCGAAGACCCGTGTGGGTCGCGGTGAGGGCTCCAAGGGCAAGACCGCCGGTCGCGGTACCAAGGGTTCCAAGGCCCGCAACAACATCTCGCCGGCGTTCGAGGGTGGGCAGATGCCCATCCACATGCGCCTGCCGAAGCTCAAGGGCTTCAAGAACAAGTTCAAGGTCGTCTTCCAGGTGGTCAACCTGGACCGGCTCGCTGAGCTGTTCCCGAACGGCGGCCAGGTCGGTCCGGCCGAGCTGGTCGACGCCGGCGCGGTCCGCAAGGGCCACCCGGTGAAGATCCTCGGCACCGGCGACCTCGGCGGGGTGGCCCTCCAGGTGTCGGCGCACGCGTTCAGCGCGTCGGCCAAGGAGAAGATCACCACCGCCGGTGGCTCCGTCACCGAGCTGTAAGGCAGACCCATGGCGCCCGCTCAGTTGTCCGCGACTGGGCGGGCGCCGTGGTCTACCGGCCCATGTGCGCCGGGTAACATCGGATTCGGTTTATGTAGCCGGGCACATCTGCCCGGACCGGGATCGGGCTGTTAGAGTCCCTTCCCAGCTATGGATATCGGGCACTCGCCCGGCACCCACCCCGCCCCGCCAGGGATCACCGGCGGCCCGCCTCGCGCAGGAGGAAGAAGTTGCTGTCCGCCTTTCTCAGTGCGTTCCGTACGCCTGACCTGCGCAAGAAGCTGCTGTTCTCAGTAGGCATCATCGCGGTCTACCGGCTGGGCGCAACGCTGCCCAGCCCAGGTGTCTCGTACGGCAACGTGCAGAAGTGTCTCGACACCATCCAGGGCAGTGGCACCGGCGTGCTGAACCTGCTGGACCTGTTCTCCGGTGGCGCGCTGCTGCAGCTCTCGGTCTTCGCGCTGGGCATCATGCCGTACATCACCGCGTCGATCATCCTGCAGCTGCTGACGGTGGTCATCCCGCGGCTGGAGCAGCTCCGCAAGGAAGGCCAGGCCGGCCAGGCGAAGATCACCCAGTACACCCGCTACCTGACGCTGGGCCTGGGCATCCTCCAGTCGTCGGCGTTCGTGGCGCTGGCCCGCTCCGGGCAGCTGTTCAACAACCAGTGTGACCAGTTCCCGATCATCCCCAAGGGCATCGGGATCCCGGACTGGCTGACCCTGACCATCGTGGTCATGACCATGACCGCGGGCACCGGCATGGTGATGTGGCTCGGTGAGCTGATCACCGACCGGGGCGTCGGCAACGGCATGTCCGTCCTGATCTTCACCTCGATCGCGGCCCGGCTGCCCAGCGAAGGCTGGAAGATCAAGACCACCTCGGGCTGGGGCAAGTTCGTCCTGGTGCTGCTCCTGGTCCTGGTGGTCATCACCGCGGTCACCTTCATCGAGCAGGCGCAGCGCCGGATCCCGGTGCAGTACGCCAAACGCATGATCGGCCGGCGGATGTACGGCGGCACCTCCACCTACATCCCGCTGAAGGTGAACCAGGCCGGTGTCATCCCGGTCATCTTCGCCTCGTCGCTGCTCTACCTGCCGCAGCTCGCGCTCCAGTTCTTCGACCCGACCAACCCGGGCAAGACCCAGGCCTGGATCCAGAACCACATCGTCAAGGCGAGCGCGCCGGAGCACATCGCGATCTACTTCCTGCTGATCATCTTCTTCACGTACTTCTACGTGTCCATCACGTTCAACCCGACCGAGGTCGCGGACAACATGAAGAAGTACGGCGGCTTCGTGCCGGGCATCCGCCCGGGCAAGCCGACGGCGGAGTACCTCGACTTCATCCTCAGCCGGATCACCCTGCCGGGCGCGCTGTACCTGGGCATCGTCGCGATCCTGCCGAACTTCTTCTTCATCTGGCTGAACAGCCAGCAGTTCCAGAACTTCCCGTTCGGCGGCACCGCTGTGCTCATCATGGTCGGCGTCGGTCTGGAGACCGTGAAGCAGATCGAGAGCCAACTCATGCAGCGGAACTACGAAGGGTTCCTGCGGTAGATGCGACTCGTTCTGGTTGGCCCGCCGGGCGCGGGCAAGGGCACGCAGGCGGAGTTCATCGCCGCCCACCTCTCGGTGCCGAAGATCTCGACCGGTGACATCTTCCGGGCCAACGTCTCCCAGGGCACGCCGCTGGGAGTCGAGGCGAAGCGGTACATGGACGCCGGCAAGCTGGTCCCGGACGAGGTCACCATCAACATGGTGCGGGACCGGCTCGCCGAGCCGGACGCCGCCGAGGGCTTCTTGCTCGACGGCTTCCCGCGCACCACGCCGCAGGCCGCGGCGCTGGACAAGCTCCTCGCCGACCTCGGCACCGCGCTGGACCTGGTGCTGGAGCTGGTCGTCGACGACGACGAGGTGATCCGGCGGCTCTCCGGCCGGCGTACCTGCCGGGGCTGCGGCAAGATCTGGCACGTCGAGTTCGACGCCACCACCCGGGAAGGCATCTGCGACCGCTGCGGCGCCGAGCTGTTCCAGCGCGACGACGACAAGCCGGAGACCATCGCCGCCCGGCTGCGGGAGTACGCGGAGAAGACCGCGCCGCTCGTCGACTACTACGGCGCCCAGGGCAAGCTCGTCGGCATCGACGCGACCGGGCCGGTGGAGGACGTGACCGTCCGCGCCATCGACGCCCTGCGCTCGTACGGCGGCTGACGTCCCGCCGGCACCCCGACGGATAGAGTGCGAACAGCGGGGTACGTCCGACGTGCCCCGCTGTTCCGCGCGACGAAAGGTAACGGCTCCATGCGTCGTCCCCAGCTGGACATCCAGCTGAAGACCCCCGACCAGATCGAGAAGATGCGGGCCGCCGGTCTGGTGGTCGCCCGCGCGCTGCGTCGGATGCGGGAGGCGGTCGCCCCCGGGGTGAGCACCGCCGACCTGGACGCCATCGCCGAGTCGACCATCCGCGAGGCCGGCGCGATCCCGTCGTTCAAGGGCTACCACGGCTTCCCGGCGTCGATCTGCTCGTCCGTCAACCAGCAGGTCGTGCACGCGATCCCGGCGTCCGCGCAGGTGCTCCAGGAGGGGGACCTGATCTCGATCGACTGCGGCGCGGTGCTGAACGGCTGGCACGGTGACGCGGCGATCACGGTCGGCGTCGGCGAGGTCGACCCGGCCCTGCTGAAGATGGCCGCGGTGGCCGAGGACGCGATGTGGGCCGGCATCGCCGCCGCCGCCCGCGGCGCCGCGAGCGGCAAGGGACGGCTCACCGACATCTCGCACGCGGTCGAGAACGCGGTCCGCAAGGGCGGCCGGTACGGCATCGTCGACGGCTACGGCGGGCACGGCATCGGCACCGAGATGCACCAGGACCCGCACGTGCTCAACCACGGCCGGCCGGGCAAGGGCCCCCGCCTGGTCCCCGGGCTGGCGCTGGCCATCGAGCCGATGATCACCATGGGCTCGCCGCGCACCGTGGAGCTCGGTGACGGCTGGACCGTGGTGACCCGGGACGGGTCGATGGCGGCGCACGTCGAGCACTCCATGGCGCTGCTGGACGACGGCGTCTGGGTGCTGACCGCCGAGGACGGCGGCCGCGCCCGGCTCGGCGACCTGGTGACCTCACGTCAGTCGGCCGACTCCCCGACGCACTGACCCCGTCCCTCGCCGACGACACGTTGAGGTCGAGGCCCCCCGCCCGCTGTTCGTGCCGGACGCTGTGGGGCTGATCACGTGAAAGAATCAGCGACCCCGGGGAAGTAACCCGGCGACACCCCCCGCCCGAGGCGGGCGTCCCCGTCCTCCGGGTCCGGCCCCGCCGGCGGGCTGGGGAAGGTGGCGCACCGGTGGCATGCTTGCCGGCATGGAGGGGCGGGACGGGATGCGGGCGGCCGACGCGGACCGGCAGGAGACGGCGGACCGGCTCCGGGCGGCGCTCGACGAGGGCCGGATCGACCTGTACGAGTACGACGAGCGGCTGCAGCGGGCCTACGGCGCGAAGACGTACGGAGAGCTGGGCGAGGTCCTGGCCGACCTGCCCGGACCGGCCCCGGCGGAGCGGTCGGCACTGGCGCCGCGCCAGCCCGGCCCGGCCGGCGTCGCGCCGGCGCCGGTCGCCCCGGCGTCCGGGGCGCCCGGCGCCGGCACCACCGGTTGGCTGCTCGAGGTGTGGACGCCCTGGCTGCGGGTGGCGGCGATCCTGACCGCGATCTGGGTGCTCTCCGCCGTCGGCGCGCGGGAGCTACTCTTCTACTGGCCGGTCTGGGCGATCGGGCCGTGGGGTGCGGTGCTGCTGATCCGGACGGCGAATGGCCTGGCGGGCGGTGAGCCGCGTCACCGGGACGAGCGGCGGGAGCGGCGCCGGGCCCGCCGGCAGGCCCGCCGGGCGGGGGAGCGGTAGCGTCCTGGCCCGTCGCGGCGGGGATGCGTGCGGGGTGTCGGTTTTCCTCGCGCGGGTGACGTGCGGGGTGGCCGGTTTGGCGACGGCCCGCAGGCGGGCGTACACTTTCTGATCGGCGCACAGCGTCCACTCCGGCATGCCCATCCTGCGCTTCGGTGGGAGTCGGAGCCGCGGCTGGCTCGGGTTCGACGACTCCCGTCGGAGCCCGTGTAAGACGTTGTGGGCCGTCCGGAGTAACCGACGTCAGGACAGCGGAGGACATGCCGAAAAAAGACGGAGCCATTGAGATCGAGGGTCGGGTCATCGAGCCCCTGCCGAACGCCATGTTCCGGGTGGAGCTCGCGAACGGTCACAAGGTGCTGGCTCACATCAGCGGCAAGATGCGGCAGCACTACATCCGCATCCTGCCGGAGGACCGGGTCGTCGTGGAACTCTCGCCGTACGACCTGACCCGCGGGCGCATCGTCTACCGCTACAAGTAAGCCTGACGGCGGCCGGGACGTCCCCGTGTCCGTCTTCGACGTCCGGTGTCGCGCGTGGTCGCGTCGCCGGGCCAGATGGGAAGTAAGGCAACCGTGAAGGTCAAGCCGAGCGTCAAGAGGATCTGCAACAACTGCCGGATTATCCGCCGGCACGGCCGGGTCATGGTCATCTGCTCCACTGACCCGCGCCACAAGCAGCGCCAGGGCTGAACCAGTCCCACCGGTCGTGACGGCCGGTCGGATCGGTCCCGGCCGCAGATCCAGACAGCACATCATCAGCTCGTTCCAGCCACGAGCGGTACGCAGCGCGTACTGAATCGTGGTTGACCCCCGGTCGGAGGCCGGGGCCCGCTCGGGCAGCGACCGATCCCGGTCGCCGGCGCGAATCGCGCCGGAAGGACAGGGACGGTCGGTAGCGGGGTGGGACGGGTCCACACCTCCGCCACAACATCACGAGGAGTACGCCCGCACATGGCACGTCTAGCCGGCGTGGATCTCCCCCGCGACAAGCGGATGGAGATCGCGCTCACCTACATCTTCGGGGTCGGCCGTACCCGCGCCCTGGAGACGCTCGCCGCCACCGGCATCTCGCCGGACAAGCGCGCTCGGGACCTCACGGATGAGGAGCTGGTCCAGCTCCGCAGCCACATCGAGGGCAACTACAAGGTTGAAGGCGACCTGCGCCGCGAGGTCGCCGCTGACATCCGCCGCAAGGTCGAGATCGGCAGCTACGCGGGTATCCGGCACCGCCGGGGCCTACCCGTCCGTGGCCAGCGGACCAAGACCAACGCGCGGACCCGGAAGGGCCCGAAGCGGACCGTCGCCGGCAAGAAGAAGCCCGGCAAGAAGTAACTAGGAGCGCACAGACTTATGCCACCGAAGGCTCGTGCCGGAGCCGCCGTCAAGAAGGTCCGGCGCAAGGAACGCAAGAACGTCGCCCACGGGCAGGCGCACATCAAGAGCACCTTCAACAACACCATCGTGTCCATCACGGACCCGACCGGTGCGGTCATCTCCTGGGCCTCCTCCGGCCAGGTGGGCTTCAAGGGCTCCCGCAAGTCGACTCCGTTCGCCGCTCAGCTGGCCGCCGAGGCCGCCGCGCGTCGGGCGATGGAGCACGGCATGCGCAAGGTCGACGTGTTCGTCAAGGGCCCCGGCTCCGGCCGGGAGACCGCCATCCGTTCGCTGCAGGCCGCCGGGCTGGAGGTCGGGCAGATCTCCGACGTCACCCCACAGCCGCACAACGGATGCCGTCCGCCGAAGCGTCGCCGGGTCTGAGAGGTAGAGAGAGATGGCTCGTTACACCGGTGCTGACTGCCGCCGTTGCCGGCGGGAGAAGATGAAGCTGTTCCTCAAGGGCAGCAAGTGCGATGGCCCGAAGTGCCCGTTCGAGTCCCGGCCGTTCCCGCCCGGACAGCACGGCCGCGGCCGCACCAAGGAGACGGAGTACCTGCTCCAGCTCCGTGAGAAGCAGAAGGCCCGCCGTGTCTACGGCGTGCTGGAGAAGCAGTTCCGCGGTTACTACGAAGAGGCCGTGGGCAAGCAGGCCAAGACCGGTGAGGTCCTCCTGCAGATCCTCGAGTCGCGGATCGACAACGTGGTCTACCGGGCCGGCTACGCCAGTTCCCGGGACCAGGCACGCCAGCTGGTCAAGCACGGCCACTTCACCGTGAACGGCAAGAAGGTCGACATCCCGTCGTACCGCGTCAAGGAGCACGACATCATCGAGGTCCGGGGCAAGAGCAAGGAGCTCACCCCGTTCGTGGTGGCGCAGGCGCAGGCCGGTTCGCGGTCGGTGCCGGCCTGGCTGGAGGCTATCCCCAGCCAGATGAAGATCCTTGTGCACTCGCTCCCGGCCCGTCAGGTGATCGACACCCAGGTCCAGGAGCAGCTGATCGTCGAGCTCTACTCCAAGTAATGGCTCGTTGCGGTGGCCCGCCCCCCGGGGCGGGCCACCGGAACAGTTTGTGTCGTGGGCGTCAAATAGCGGGCGTCCCGGAAGAGAAGAGAAGAAATGCTCATCAGCCAGCGACCGTCTCTCTCCGAAGAGTCGATCAACGAGACCCGCTCCCGGTTCACCATCGAGCCGCTGGAGCCGGGCTTCGGCTACACCCTGGGCAACTCGCTGCGGCGCACGCTGCTGTCGTCCATCCCGGGTGCGGCGGTCACCTCGATCAAGATCGACGGTGTCCTGCACGAGTTCACCACCATCCCCGGTGTCAAGGAGGACGTGGTCGAGCTCGTCATGAACATCAAGGAGCTGTGCGTCAGCTCCGAGCACGACGAGCCGGTCAGCATGTACCTGCGCAAGCAGGGCCCGGGCGACGTGACCGCGGGCGACATCCAGCCCCCGGCCGGTGTCTCGGTGCACAACCCGGACCTGAAGCTCGCCACCCTGAACGGCAAGGGCCGGCTCGACATGGAGCTGACCGTCGAGCGGGGTCGTGGCTACGTCACGGCGGCGCAGAACAAGCAGGCCGGCGCCGAGATCGGCCGGATCCCGGTCGACTCGATCTACTCGCCGGTGCTCAAGGTGACGTACCGCGTCGAGGCGACCCGGGTCGAGCAGCGGACCGACTTCGACCGGCTGATCATCGACGTCGAGACCAAGCCGTCGATGGGCCCGCGTACCGCGCTGGCCTCCGCCGGCTCGACGCTGGTGGAGCTCTTCGGGCTGGCCCGGGAGCTGGACGAGACCGCCGAGGGCATCGACATCGGGCCGTCCCCGCAGGACGCCCAGCTGGCGGCGGACCTCGCTCTGCCGATCGAGGAGCTGGACCTCACCGTCCGCTCCTACAACTGCCTCAAGCGCGAGGGCATCAACTCCGTTGGTGAGCTCATCGGGCGTACCGAGGCCGACCTCCTCGACATCCGGAATTTCGGTCAGAAGTCGATCGACGAGGTCAAGATGAAGCTCGCCGGGATGGGTCTCGGGCTGAAGGACTCGGCTCCGAACTTCGACCCGGCGCACGTCGTGGACGCCTTCGGCGAGGCCGACTACGACACCGACGACTACCGCGAGACCGAGCAGCTCTAGTCCGCGCTGCCGCCACACCTGAGGAGCACCAAGCATGCCCACGCCCACCAAGGGCCCCCGCCTCGGCGGCAGCCCCGCGCACGAGCGGCTGATGCTGGCCAACCTGGCCACCGCGCTGTTCCAGCACGGCAAGATCCAGACCACCGAGACGAAGGCCCGGCGGCTGCGTCCGCTGGCCGAGCAGCTCATCACCAAGGCCAAGCGCGGCGACCTCGCCGCGCGGCGGCGGGTGGCGGGCGTCGTCAAGGACAAGGACGTGGTCTACGCCCTGTTCGACCAGATCGCGCCCCGGTACACCAACCGCAACGGTGGCTACACCCGGATCGTGAAGACCGGTCCGCGCAAGGGTGACAACGCTCCGATGGCGATCATCGAGCTGGTCGAGGAGCTTCAGGTCGCCGAGCCCAAGGCGAACAAGAAGACCGCCGCTCGCAAGGCCGCCCAGCAGGACAAGGTCGAGGCGCTCGCCCCGGCCGAGGAGACCCCGGAGTCGACCCCGGTCGACCAGGACTCCGAGGCGCCGGTGTCGGCGTCCGGCGACACCGACGCCGCCCGCGAGGACAGCGACGAGGCCAACGAGAACAAGGCCTGAGCACAGGCACCATCGTCGGGCCCGGTATCCCTTCCTGGGGTGCCGGGCCCGACGCCGTGAACGGGAGGTACTAGGTGGACGAGCCCACCCGGCTGCGGCTGGACGTCTCGTACGACGGCACCGACTTCTCCGGCTGGGCCGCCCAGCCGACCCGGCGCACCGTCGCCGGGGTGCTGGTCGAGGCGCTGGACCTGGTCCTCGGGGCGGGCACGGCGACCGGGCTGACCGTCGCCGGCCGGACCGACGCCGGGGTGCACGCCACCGGCCAGGTCTGCCACCTCGATCTGCCCGCCGCCGTGTGGCGGGAGCACGACGGTCGGCTGCTGCGCCGGCTGGCCCGGCTGCTCCCCGCCGACGTGCGGGTCCGCGCGATGACCGAGGTGCCGGCGGACTTCGACGCCCGCTTCTCGGCGACCTTCCGCCGGTACGAGTACCGGGTGACCGACGCCCCGTGGGGCGCCGAGCCGCTGCGCCGGCGGGACACCCTGGCCTGGCCCAAGCCGCTGGACCTGGCCGCGCTGAACGCCGCGGCGGCCGGGCTGGTGGGTGAGCACGACTTCGCCGCGTACTGCCGGCGGAAGGAGAACGCCACCACGCTGCGCGAGGTGACCCGGCTGGACTGGCGGCGGGACCCGGACGGGATCCTGGTCGCCACCGTGCAGGCCGACGCGTTCTGCCAGGCGATGGTGCGCAGTCTGGTCGGCGCGATGCTGGTGGCCGGGGACGGCCGACGGCCGGTGGAGTGGCCGGCCAGCCTGCTGAGCCGCCGGGAACGGTCCAGTGCGGTGACGGTGGCCGCCGCGCACGGACTGACCCTGGTCGCGGTCGGCTATCCCGACGACGCGGCCGAGTACGCCCGCCGCGCCGACCTGACCCGCCGGCTCCGGGTGCCGGTGGTCGAGGGCTGACCCCTTCCGGCAGCTCGCGGCCCGGTACCGGCCTGGCCCGGTACCGGTCGCGCCGGTTGCCGCCGGTCGCCGCCGGACAGGGAACGACCCGCCACCCCGGTCGCGTGAGCGAGGAGCGGCGGGTCGCCGGGAAGTCGGTCAGTTCCCGGGCAGTTCCTGGCTGCCGCCCTGGCTGGCGGTGCCGTCCGCCGGGGCGTCGGTGGGCTGGCTGGCCACGCCGGCGTTCGCCCGTCGCTCCAGCACCCCGCGGTTGAGGTGGACCTCGATCAGGTCGTACAGGATGTCCCGGACCTTGGCGTCGTTGGCGCTGATCCGCTCCCCGTTGGCCCGGGTCACCACGCAGTACGCCAGGTAGTGGCCGCGAACCTGCCAGCCGACCCGGGCGGCGGCCTGGGCCACCGCCTCGGTGTCGTCACCGGCCGCCATGCCGCGGAGGCGGCCCTGCCGCTCGTCGAGCATCTGCCGGATCCGGTCCCGGGCCCGCTGGGCGCTGGCCAGGTCGGTCAGGTTGAACAGCCCGGCGGTGAGCAGGTAATCGCCGTCGGGGGAACGGAGGGTGGCCCGGACCACCTGGTTGCAGCCGAGCCGCACCAGCAGGTCGGCGATCTCACCGGTGGCCGCGATCGCGCAACTGCCACTGGAGTGCGTCTTGAGCACCTGGTAGGCCGGCTGCCCGTCGGTGACCACCACGGACTTGCCGGGGAAGACCTCCTTGACGGTCAGCGCCAACTGGTCGGTGTCCCGGGAGTTGAGGTCGGTCCCGTCCGGCGCGGCCGACTGCTCCGCCACGGTCTGACCGGTGGGAGCGGCCCCCTGCGGCGTGGCGGTCCGGTCCTGGAGCACGGCCGCGGCGGCCAGCCCGCAGAGGGCGAGCAGGACCAGGACGGCGGCACCGCCGATCAGCACCTGCCAGGCCCGTCCGCCGCGACGGTCGCGGTCGGCGCGCCGGGGCCGGGACAGGCCCGGCGGCTCGCCCGCGACGTAGACCTGGCTGCGGGGCGCCGAGGTGGGAATGCCGGACTCGGTCGCCGGCGCGGGTGGCCCGGCCGTGGGCACGGGCTGCGGCACCGGGATGGTGGGCCGGGGCGTGGCCGGGTCGACCGAGGGTCGGGCCGGGCTCGGGGCCGCCTCCGCCGCCGGCCGGGTGGGTCGGGCCGGGGCCGGGGCCGCCTCGGCGGCCGGCCGGGTCGGTCGGACCGGCCGGGCGGGCGGAGGCAGCGACGGCGTGGGGAAGCGGGACCGGGAGGGACCTGTGTGCGGAGGCGCACCGGCGCCGAGCACCGACAGGTCGGACCCGGACTCCGGGTACTCCAGGAAGGCGTCCTCATCGGACTCGTACCGATACACCATGTGGCCCACAGTAGGGCCGGTTGTCCCTTTAGGGGGTAATATTGGGAAATTCCGGCGTACGTGGCGTGGGTTGCTGTTCGTCACTCCGTTGACGGGCCGCCCCCGGGCCGGTGCGACAATGCCGGACGTGACCGGCGACCACTACTTCACCGCTGAACCAACGACCGCCGCCCAGCCGCGCGAGGTCCAGTTCTCCGCCGCCGGGCGCGACTTCACCCTCGCCTCGGCCAGTGGGGTCTTCTCCGCCAACCGACTCGACCCCGGCACCGCGGTACTGCTGCGCAAGGCCGAGCTGCCGGCCGGCGAGGTCACCGGCCCGCTGCTCGACATCGGCTGCGGATTCGGCCCGATCACCTGCGTACTGGCCACCATCGCGCCGTCCGCCACCGTCTGGGCGGTCGACGTCAACGGGCGGGCCCGCGAGCTGGCCGCCGCCAACGCCGAGCGGGTCGGCGCCGCCGAACGGGTCCGGGTCGTCGCGCCGGACGACGTGCCGGCGGACGTCACGTTCGCGCAGATCTGGTCCAACCCGCCGATCCACATCGGCAAGGCCGAGCTGCACGACCTGCTGCGCCGCTGGCTGCCCCGGCTCGCCCCGGACGGGGTCGCCTGGCTGGTCGTCGCGCGGCACCTCGGCGGCGACTCGCTGCACCGCTGGCTCGTCGACGAGGGCTGGCAGGTGGAGCGGCACGCCAGCCAGAAGGGCTACCGGGTGCTGCGGGTCACCCGGTAATCAAGTGTCGCCCGCCCCGGTCCCTCGGGCAGGATGCCGGCGTGGGATACGTGGACGTGGCAGCCGTCGGGTACATCCTCCCGGACGGCCGGGAGCTCTTCGCCGACGTGTCGTTCCGGGTGGGCGAGGGCACCAAGGTGGCCCTGGTCGGGCCGAACGGCGCCGGTAAGACCACCCTGCTGCGAATGGTCGCCGGTGACCTGCCGGTGAAGGCCGGTGCGGTCGCCCGGGCCGGTGGCCTCGGGGTGATGCGGCAGTTCATCGGCATGATCGGGGACGACTCCACGCTCGCCGACCTGGCGCTGTCGCTCGCCCCGCCGGCGCTGCGCGACGCCGGCCGGCGGCTGGTCGCCACCGAGGCGGCCATGCGGGACGCCGAGGTCCGCGGCAAGTACAGCACCGCCGCCGGCAAGGCCCAGCTCGCGTACGCGGACGCGCTCGCCGCGTGGGGTGAGGTCGGCGGGTACGACGCCGAGGTGCTCTTCGACACCGTCGCCACCATCGTGCTCGACCTGCCGTGGGACGCCGCCCGGGACCGTCCGGTGCGGACCCTCTCCGGTGGCCAGCAGAAACGCTTCGCCCTGGAACTGCTGCTCCGCGGCACCGACGAGGTGCTGCTGCTCGACGAGCCGGACAACTTCCTCGACGTGCCCGGCAAGCGCTGGCTGGAGGCCCGGCTGCGCGAGTCCGGCAAGTCGGTGCTCTACGTCTCGCACGACCGGGAGCTGCTGGCGCAGACCGCCGACCGGGTCGTCGCCGTCGAGGGCGGCAGCGCCTGGATCCACCCGGGCGGGTTCGCCAGCTGGCACGCCGCGCGGGTGGCCCGGCACGCCCGCCTCGACGAGCTGCGCCGCCGCTGGGACGAGGAACACCAGAAGCTGCGCGAGCTGGTGCTGATGTACAAGCAGAAGGCCGCGTACAACGACGGGATGGCCTCGCGGTACCAGGCCGCGCAGACCCGGTTGCGCAAGTTCGAGGAGGCCGGGCCGCCGCCCGTACCGCCGAAGGACCAGGACATCCGGATGCGCCTGACCGGCGGGCGGACCGGCAAGCGCGCGGTGGTCGCCGAGCAGCTTGAGCTCGACGGCCTGACCTACCCCTTCGACCTGGAGATCTGGTACGGCGACCGGGTCGCCGTGCTCGGCGCGAACGGTACGGGGAAGTCCCACTTCCTCCGCCTGCTGGCCCGCGGCGGCACCGACCCCGAGCCGGCCAACACCCCGGTGGACGGGGCCGGCGCGCTCGCGCCCGTCGTCCACGACGGCGTGGTACGGCTCGGCGCCCGGGTCCGGCCCGGCCACTTCTCGCAGACCCACGACCGGCCCGAGCTGATGGCGAAGACCCTGGTCGAGATCCTGTGGCGGGGCGACGAACACCGGGCCGGGATGGATCGACACGCGGCGATGGCGGCGCTCAGCAGGTACGAGCTGGCCGGCCAGGGCGACCAGCGGTTCGGCACCCTCTCCGGCGGGCAGCAGGCGCGCTTCCTGGTGCTGCTGCTGGAGCTGTCCGGGGCGACCCTGCTGCTGCTCGACGAGCCGACGGACAACCTCGACCTGGCCTCCGCCGAGGCGTTGGAGGCTGGGCTGACCGCCTTCGCGGGGACGGTGATCGCGGTCACCCACGATCGCTGGTTCACCCGCTCCTTCGACCGGTTCGTGCTGTTCGGGAGCGACGGTGAGGTGGTGGAGACGCCGGAGCCGGTGTGGGACGTGGGGTGACGGCTCCCCGGACCGGCCGTCCCCGGCCGGCATAGGGTGGATCTCGTGACTGAGATGACCTACCGCCGGCTGGGCGACTCCGGGCTCGTGGTGTCCGTGGTCGGCATCGGCTGCAACAACTTCGGCCGCAAGCTCGACCTCGACGGCACCCGGGCGGTGGTCGACGCCGCCCTCGACGCCGGCATCAACTTCTTCGACACCGCCGACATCTACGGCGAGCCGCAGGGCAGCTCCGAGGAGCTGCTCGGCCAGGCGCTCAAGGGCCGCCGGGACGACGTGGTGGTGGCCACCAAGTTCGGCATGGACATGCACGGCCTCAACGGCCCGGACTTCGGCGCCCGCGGCGCCCGCCGCTACATCGCCCGCGCGGTCGAGGCGTCGCTGCGCCGGCTCGGCACCGATCACATCGACCTGTACCAGATGCACGAGCCCGACCCGGGCACCCCGATCGACGAGACCCTCGCCGCCCTGGACGACCTGGTCCGCGCCGGCAAGGTGCGCTACCTCGGCAACTCCAACTTCGCCGGCTGGCAGATCGCCGACGCCGACTGGACCGCCTCGTCCCAGGGGCGGGCCCGCTTCATCTCCGCGCAGAACCACTACTCGCTGCTGGAGCGGTCCGTCGAGGCCGAGGTGATCCCGGCGTGCGAGCGGTTCGGCCTCGGCATGCTGCCGTTCTTCCCGCTCGCCAACGGGCTGCTCACCGGCAAGTACAAGCGTAACGAGACGCCGCCCGCCGGCAGCCGGCTCTCCGGCGGCGGCCGGTACGCCGAGCGCCTGGCCGCCGCGGACTGGGACACCATCGAGGCGATCGAGGCGTACGCCGCGAAGCGCGGGATCACCATGCTCCAGGTGGCCATCGGCGGGCTGGCCGCCCGTCCGGCGGTGACCTCGGTGATCGCCGGCGCCACCACGCCCGAGCAGGTGCGCGCCAATGCCGAGGCGGGCATCTGGCAGCCGACCGACGAGGATCTCGACGCCCTCGACGCCCTCTTCTGACCCGTCCGTACCACCCGCTCCCGACCCGATGCCCGGCCGCCCATCCGTGGGCGGCCGGGCATTGCGCTCTCCCCGGGCATCGCGCCCGCCTTGGCGGGGCCACTGTGGGCGGCCGGTGAGCGTCCGGCGATCGCAGCTCGACAGCCGTCGGGGAAGGCGCGGGGTCGAGGGCATCCGGACAGCATCGCGTGACCGGGCCGTCACGCGCTGCCCCGGCCGTCGCCTTCGGACGGTCAGTGGGAAAAGCCGGTCCCCGCCCTTGGCGGATCCGCTCCGACGTCGTACGGTAGGCCGCAAGTGACCCACGGGAGCCCGGTACACCGGGCTGAGAGGGGGGCTGAAAGCCCCCGACCGTTGAACCTGATCCGGGTAATGCCGGCGCAGGGAGGAGTGTTGCCGTGCCGTCCCTGGGACGACTGCATCTGATCACCGACACCCGGCCGGGGCGCCATCCGCTCGCCGTGCTGCGCGCCGCCCTGCCGGTGGCCGGCCCCGAGCTGGTCGTCCAGGTGCGGGTGGAGGATGACGCCACCGACCGGGAGGCGTACGAGCTGGCCCGCCGGGTGGTCGCGCTCTGCGCGCCGTACGGGGCCACGTGCCTGGTCAACGACCGGCTGCACGTGGCGCTGGCGGTCGGCGCCGCCGGCGGGCACGTCGGCGCGGACGACCTCCCGGTACGGGCCGCCCGGCGGGTGCTCGGCTCCACGGCGGTGCTCGGCGCCACCACCCGGGAGGCGGAGAGCGCCGCGGCGGCGGTCGTCGCCGGGGCCAGCTACCTGGGCGTCGGCCCCTGCCACGCCACCAGCACCAAGACCGGCCTGCCCGCGCCGATCGGCCCGGCCGGGGTGCGCGCGGTCGCCGAGGCGGTGGCGGTGCCGGTGATCGCGATCGGCGGGGTGACCGCCGCGTCGGTGCCGGCGTTGCGGGCCGCCGGGGCGTACGGGGTGGCGGTGGTCGGGGCGCTCTCGGGGGCGGCCGATCCGGCGCGGGCCACCGCGACGCTGCTCGGGGCACTGACGTGCTGACCCGACCGGACGTCGCCATCGTGGGGGCGGGACCGGTCGGGCTGGCGATCGCCTGGCGCTGCGCGTCGCGCGGGCTCCGCGTCGCCGTCCACGATCCCGCGCCGGGCTCCGGGGCGTCGCAGGTCGCCGCCGGGATGCTGGCGCCGGTCGCCGAGGCGTACTTCGGGGAGCCCGAGTTGATTGGGCTGCTCGCCGAGTCCGCCGCCCGCTGGCCGGGCTTCGCGGCCGAGCTGAGCGAGGCCAGCGACCAGGAGTTCGGCTACCGCACCGAGGGCACCCTGGTGGTCGGGCTGACCGGGGACGACCTGGCCGAGGCGCGCCGGCTCTGGTCGTACCAGGAGGGGCTGGGGCTGCCGATCACGCCGCTGCGCCCGTCGCAGCTGCGGGAGCGCGAGCCGGCGCTGGCGACCCGGGTGCGCGGCGGCGCGGTCGCCCCCGGTGACCACCAGGTCGACCCGCGACGGCTGGTCGCCGCGCTGCGGGTGGCCGCCGGGCGGGCCGGCGCGACGCTGGTGCCCGGCGCGGTCAGCCGGCTCTCCGACGTGGACGCCGGCGTCACCGTGGTCGCCGCCGGGTGCGGGGCGGCGGCACTGACCGGGCTGCCGGTCCGGCCGGTGAAGGGCCAGGTCCTCCGGCTCCGCGCGCCGGGTCGCGGCGCGCCGGGCTTCCGGCACGTGCTCCGGGGGTACGCCGACGGCGAGTCGGTCTATCTGGTGCCCCGGGACAGCGGCGAGGTGGTGGTCGGGGCGACCGTCGAGGAGCGCGCCGACACCGAGGTGACCGCCGGCGCGGTGCTGCGGCTGCTCCGCGCCGCCGTCGACCTGGTCCCCGAGCTGGCCGAGTACGACCTGGTCGAGGCCGCCGCCGGACTGCGCCCCGGCACCCCGGACAACGCGCCGATCCTCGGCCCGCTGCCCGGCCGGCCCGGGGTGCTCGCCGCCACCGGGCACCACCGGCACGGCATCGTGCTCACCCCGGTCACCGCCGACCTGGTCACCGACCTGATCGTGACGGGCCAGTCGGCCCCGCTGCTCGCCCCCTTCACCCCCGACCGGTTCACCGCCGAGGAGGAGCGCACGTGGAACTGACCGTGAACGGGGCCGGGCGGTCCATGCCCGGCGGGTCGACGGTGGCGGACCTGGTCCGCGCGGTCACCGACCAGCAGCGCGGCCTCGCCGTGGCGGTCAACGGCGAGGTGGTGCCCCGCGGCGGGTGGCCGGCGAGGCTGCTGCGCGACGGCGACCGGGTCGAAGTGCTCAGCGCCGCCCAGGGCGGGTGACCGGGGTGCTGCTCACCATCGGCGGTGAGACCTTCGGCTCGCGGCTCATCCTCGGCACCGGCGGCGCGGCCAACCTGCACGTCCTGGAGCAGGCGATCCGGGCCTCCGGTACGGAGCTGGTCACCCTCGCGCTGCGCCGGGTCGACACCGCCCCCGGTACCGGCGGTGGCCTGCTCGACCTGCTGGACCGGTGCGGGGTGCGGCTGCTGCCCAACACCGCCGGCTGCCACACCGCGACCGAGGCGGTGAAGGTCGCCCACCTGGCCCGGGAGGCGTTCGGCACCGACTGGGTCAAGCTGGAGGTGATCGGCGACGAGCGGACACTGCTCCCCGACGGGGTGGAGCTGCTGTGCGCCGCCGAGGAACTGGTCGACGACGGGTTCACCGTGCTGCCGTACACCTCGGATGACCCCGTGCTGGCCCGGCGGCTGGCCGACGTGGGCTGCGCTGCGGTGATGCCGGCCGGCGCGCCGATCGGCTCCGGGTTGGGCGTGACCAACCCGCACCACATCCGGCTGATCCGGCAGGCCGTGGACGTCCCGGTGATCCTCGACGCCGGCATCGGCACCGCCTCCGACGCGGCGCTGGCCATGGAGCTCGGCTGCGACGCGGTGCTGCTGGCCAGCGCGGTCACCCGGGCCGCCGACCCGGTGGCGATGGCCACCGCCATGCGGTACGCGGTCGAGGCCGGGCGGCTCGCGTACGGGGCGGGGCGGATCGCCCGCCGCTTCCACGCCCTCGCCTCCACCCCGGACGACGGAAGGCCCGACCTGTGACGGCGCCGTCGCCGGTGCTGGGGCGTGGCCCGGCAGATCTTGGAAGGGGGCGGCCCCTGGAGGGTCCCGATTCTTCCAAGATCTCGTCGGGCACGCGATCCGGCCTCGTGCCGTCGGGGGTGGTGGTGCTGACGGATCGATGGGTGGCGCGGAGGCCGCTGCCGGAGGTGATCGCAGCGGCCGTGGCCGGGGGAGTGCGCTGGGTGGTGCTACGGGAGAAGGACCTGCCCCGCGCCGAGCGGGCCGCCCTCGCCGCCGAGCTGCGCGCGGTCCTCACCGAGGCGGGAGGCGCCCTGATCGTCGCCGGCCCCGACCCCCTGGACGGCGACGCCGTCCACCTCCCCGCCGCCGGCCCCTACCCACCGCCGACCTGCGGACTGGTCGGCCGCTCCTGCCACGACGCGGCGGAGCTGACGAGACTTACTACTGAGGACTACGCCACCCTCTCGCCCGTCTTCCCCACCCGAACCAAACCCGGCTACGGCCCGCCCCTGCACCACGAGGAACTGCGGAAGCTGATCCGGATCAGCCCGGTGCCGGTCCTCGCCCTCGGCGGAGTGGAGAGCCCGGACCAGGTGCACGCCTGCGTCGAGGCGGGGGCCGTCGGAGTTGCGGTGCTGGGTGGCGTCATGCGCGCCGAGGACCCTACCGAGGCGGCCACCACGCTGACCAGGGCTTTCGAGCAGGCGTTCACCCCGGTGCCGCAGAGCCGGCAGCCCGCAAGCGAAACGGAGGGGGAGAAGTGACGCCGAGAACGGTCCTCACCATCGCCGGCTCCGACTCCGGCGGCGGTGCCGGCATCCAGGCCGACCTGAAGGTCTTCGCCGCCCTCGGCGCGTACGGCACCAGCGTCATCACCGCCGTCACCGCGCAGAACACCCGGGGCGTCGACGCCGTCCTGCCGCTGCCGCCCCGGACCGTCACCGACCAGCTCGACAGCGTGCTCGGCGACTTCACCGTGCGGGCGGTGAAGACCGGGATGCTCGGCACCCCGGCCGTCGCCGAGGCGGTGGCCGACGCGGCGAAGGCGGGGCGACTGCCGTACCTGGTGGTCGACCCGGTGCTGGTCGCCACCAGCGGACACCGGCTCGGCGTGGTGGAGGCGGTCGAGCGGCTGCTGCCGTACGCGATGGTGGCGACGCCGAACCGCGCGGAGGCCGCGGCCCTCACCGGACGCCCGGTGACCACGGTCGAGGAGATGGTCGCCGCGGCCGAGGCCCTCGCGGCCGGCGGCCCGGCGCACGTGGTGGTGACCGGCGGCGACGTGGACGCCGCCGGCGAGTCGATCGACGTGCTGGTCGGCGGCGGCGCGACCACGCTGCTGCGCGCGCCCCGGGTGCCGACCCGGCACCACCACGGCACCGGCTGTTCGTTCTCGGCGGCGATCACCGTCCGGTTGGCGCTGGGCGACCCGGTGCCGGTCGCGGTCGCCGCCGCCAAGGAGTACGTCACCCGCGCGCTGACCGGCGCGCGGGACTGGGAGCTGGGCGCGGGACACGGCCCGCTGGACCACTTCGGCTGGTCCCGTTGACCATCAGGGAGGCTGTCATGCAGGCACGTCGCAAGGTCTACGTGGAGGGGGCACGTCCGGACGTCCGGGTGCCGTTCGCCGAGGTGGAGCTGACCGGGGACAACCCGCCGCTGCGCCTCTACGACACCTCCGGCCCGGGCTCGGACCCGGCGGTCGGGCTGCCGCCACTGCGCGGTCCGTGGATCGCGGCGCGCGGCGACGTCGCACCCGTACGCGGTGCCGGCACGCCGCTGGCCGGGGCGGACGGGAAGCGGCCGACCCAGCTCGCCTACGCCCGGGCCGGGATCGTCACGCCGGAGATGGAGTTCGTGGCGATCCGCGAGGGCGTCACGCCGCAGTTCGTCCGGGACGAGATCGCCGCCGGGCGGGCGGTGCTGCCGCTCAACGTCAACCACCCCGAGTGTGAGCCGGCGATCATCGGCAAGCCGTTCCTGGTGAAGGTGAACGCCAACATCGGCACCTCGGCGGTCACCTCCTCGGTGGCCGAGGAGGTGGAGAAGCTGACCTGGGCCACCCGGTGGGGCGCGGACACCGTGATGGACCTGTCCACCGGCAGGCGGATCCACGAAACCCGCGAGGCGATCGTGCGGAACTCGCCGGTGCCGATCGGCACCGTGCCGATCTACCAGGCCCTGGAGAAGGTCGGCGGCGACCCGGTGAAGCTGAGCTGGGAGGTCTTCCGGGAGACCGTGATCGAGCAGGCCGAGCAGGGCGTCGACTACATGACCGTGCACGCCGGGGTGCTGCTCCCGTACGTGCCGCTGGCGGTGGACCGGGTCACCGGGATCGTCTCCCGGGGCGGCTCGATCATGGCGGCCTGGTGCCTGGCGCACCACGAGGAGAACTTCCTCCACACCAACTTCCGTGAGCTCTGTTCACTGCTCGCGCAGTACGACGTGACGTTCTCGCTCGGTGACGGGCTCCGGCCGGGGTCCATCGCGGACGCCAACGACGAGGCGCAGTTCGCCGAGCTGCGCACCCTCGGCAAGCTGACCAAGGTCGCCTGGGAGTACGACGTGCAGGTGATGATCGAGGGCCCGGGGCACGTGCCGATGCACAAGATCAAGGAGAACGTGGACCTCCAGCAGGAGTGGTGCCACGAGGCGCCCTTCTACACCCTCGGCCCGCTGACCACGGACATCGCGCCCGCGTACGACCACATCACCTCGGCGATCGGCGCCGCGATGATCGGCATGTTCGGCACCGCCATGCTCTGCTACGTCACCCCGAAGGAGCACCTGGGGCTGCCGGACCGGGACGACGTGAAGGCGGGCGTGATCGCGTACAAGATCGCGGCGCACGCGGCCGACCTCGCCAAGGGCCACCCCGGGGCGCAGGCCTGGGACGACGCGCTGTCCAAGGCCCGGTTCGAGTTCCGTTGGTCCGACCAGTTCAACCTGTCGCTCGACCCGGAGACCGCACTGTCGTACCACGACGCGACGCTGCCGGCCGAGCCGGCGAAGACCGCGCACTTCTGCTCGATGTGCGGGCCGAAGTTCTGCTCGATGAAGATCACACAGGAGCTGAAGGACTACGCGGCGCGCGGCATGAAGGACAAGTCCGCCGAGTTCATCTCCTCCGGCGGCCGGGTCTACCTGCCGCTCGCCTGAGGCCCCGTCGGCCGGGCCGCCCCGCGAGATGGGGCCGGGCCGTTCGGCTCAGTCCCGGTGGTGCCGGCCGGTACGCAGCGATCCGGAGTCGCTGTCCGGGGCCGGCCGGCCCAGGCCGGTGACCCAGTCGACGTACTCCTCGTCGTGCGCCGGCACCGGCTCCGACTCGCGGCTGTCGCGATCCGTCGCCGTCTCCTCGCCGCCCTTGGCCCGGTTCCGCCGGAACAGGCCGCGCCGGGGCTTGCCGGCTGGCGCCTCCTCGCGGTCGGCGACCGTCGGCGGCGTCTGGTCGCCCGCCGCCTGGCCGTCGGCGTCCGGCGCCCCGCCCCGATCGTCGGGGGAGGCGGTCGGGTCGACCGGGTCCGGCGCGGTGCGCCGGGCGGTGGCGGAGGCGGCCGGTTCGACCGGGTCCGGCGCGGTGCGCCGGGCGCTGGCCAAGGCGTTCCAGCTCGCGGCCCGGCCCAGGTCGGGCAGCGCACGGTGCCGGGGGCGCGGGGCCGGCTCGACCGGGCCGTCGCCGTCCGCGGTGACCGGGTCCGGGGTGGACGCCGCCGGGTTGGCGGTCTGCCGGGGCGCGGGCGGCCGGGCCGGCGCCGGGGCGATCGGCCACGCCGGCCGGACCTCGCCACGGCGGTCGGCGTCGTCGGCGAAGATCGGGAGTCGGGGGCGCGGTGAGAAGCCGTGCCCGGGCTGGGCGGCAGCGCCAGCGGTGTCCGGGTCGGCACCGGCGGGCGCCGGGGCGTCGGCCGGCGCGGGAGTGCCGGCGGGCGCCGGGGTCTCGGCTGTGGCCGGCGCGGTGACGTCGAGGGAGCTCGGCGCGGTGACGTCGGGGGAGGTCGGGGTGCCGGCGGTCGCCGTGGTGGTCTCCCCCGGCGCCGCGGTGGCGGGGACCGTCTCGGCCGGCGCTGCGGTGCCGGGGAGCGTCTCGGCCGGCGCTGCGGTGCCGGGGAGCGTCTCGGCCGCAGGGGTCGCCGCCGAGCGGGACTTGCGGGTCCGCTTCGGTCGACCCGTCGCGGGCGGCGCGGCCAGGGGTGCGGATGTCGACCCGGCCGGCGAGCCGGCCTTGTCGGCCCCGGTGCCGGCCAGTCCGGACCGGGCGGCGGCCGGCGGCGCCTGGGCTTCCGGTGCGGTCACCGCCGGCGGCTGGGTGGCCGGTTCGCGCGCGTCGTCCGCCGGCGCGCCGGCCGGGACGTCGGTGCCGCGCGTACCGGCGCCGGGCGCGGTGGCCGGCCGCCTGCCCTGCCGGCGGGATGCGGACGCCCCGCCGCCCGCGGTGCGGGCCGCCGCGACGTCCGCGGTGGATGTCGTGGTCCCGGCCGTGCCGGTCGGTGTCGCCGGGGGAACCGGCGTCCCGGCCGGGGGTGCGGGGGCCGGGGGCGCCGGAGGTGCGGCTGAGGCGGCCAGTGCCGGATCCGGTGCGGTGGTCATCGCGGGCCGCGGCGCGGCCGGCGTCCGGCCGGCGGCGACCACGTCGATGGCGGAGATGCGCCGCGCCGGCGAGAGCGGGGCCGACGCCGGCAGGCTCTGGATCGGGTCGTCGTGGTCGAACAGTGGGGCGGCCCCGCCGGGCCGGACCGGGGCCGGCGTACCGCTGGCACGGTCGCCGCCGAGAGCGTCGAGCGCCGCGGAGCCGGCGGGGCGGCCCGGGTCGTCACCGGCGGCACCGGACGCGGTTGCGGTGAGCTCGCGGCCGTCGGCGGGTACGGCGGTCGGGCTGGCGAGGGGGCGGTCGCTGTCGGGTCCGGCGCTCGGCCCGGCGACGCCGTCGTGGTCGGCGGAGCTCGCCGGCGTGCCGGCGGTGGGGTGGAACACGGTGGCCGGTGCCGGGGTGGGGGTGCCGCTCGACGTCGCCGGCCAGTCCCAGTGTGCGGGGGTGGGACGGCCGGCCCCGGCGGCTTCGGTGTGCCGGGCGGCCGGGAGATGGCCGGGATCGGCGTGGCTCGGATCGGCCGTGGTCGGGCCGTCCGCCGCCCGATCGGTCGGGCCGGCCGGCGTGGTGGCGGGACCGGCGGGAAGCGGCTGGAGGATGTCGGTCGGCTCGATGGCGTCGGTCGCCGGCGCCTGCGACGGCCGGGGCAGCACCGTGGTGGCCGCCGAGCCGAGCAGGCCGGCGGCGACCGCGATCAGCGCCCCGTAGTACGGCGCGAGCTGGTAGCGGTCCGCGGCGACGCCCGGGCCGGCGGTCAGGTAGGCGAACGCCACCAGGACCGGGCCGGCCGCGCCGGCCGCGCCGCCGACCAGCGGCGGGTGACCGCGCCGGCGGGCCAGTGCGCCGACCGCCGCGCCCGCGAGCAGGGCCACCGTGGGCAGGATCAGCATGGCCAGGGACTGCGCCGTGGCCGCGTCCAGCCAGGACGGTTCGAGCACCCCGAGGCGTACGGTGGGCAGCTGCCCGGTCGAGGCGAGCGCCGGCGCCACGGAGACCAGCGCGAGCAGCCAGACGACGCCGGCGGTGAGCGCGATGTTCCAGCCCAACGGCGGGTTCAGCAGTACGGCGAGCGCCGTCCCGGCGCCGACCACCGCGCCGAGGATCGCGCAGATGCCGACGGCCCACACCGGGTCGACGGTGCCGCCGAGTTCGGCGGCCCGGGCCGGCTGCATGCACAGCGGTGCGACGACGATCGCGCCGAGCGCGGCGGCTCCGGCGACCGAGAGCTGTTCGCCGGTGCCGCCGGAGAACCCGTCCCGGCGGGCGAGGCGTTCGGTGCCCACGGCACCGGCCACCGCGGCGACCGCCGCGAACCAGGCCACCCAGACGAGCTGGGCCGGCCACCGGTTGATCGAGCTGTCGGTGAACGCGCCGCCCAGGTGCACGATGCCGAACCCGTACGCGACGCCGAGCTGGCCGGCCCCGGCCAGCACGCTCACCCCGAGCGCCGTGAGCAGCAGCCTGCCCCACGTCCGAAAGGCCATGTCGGGCACGTTACGGCCCGGTGCGCCCGATCGCCACCTTGACGCAGCCCGGCGCGGCGTGGTTCCCTGCGGGGCTACTTCAGCTCGACCAGGCGGGCCAGATACGTGGTGTCCCCGACGTTGGTGAGCATGTGCACGGCGCCCGGGTCGCGGTAGACCACCCCGCCGGTCGGCTCGTCGGCGTCGATCCGGGTGCCGTCGATCGTCTGCACCACGTTCTTCGCGCCCTGGATCGCCACCACCAGGTACGGGTGGTCGTGCCGGTGCAGCGGCTGCCGCTCGCCCGGCTCCAGCCGGATGTGCCAGACCCGGACCCGGTCGTTCTCGTACACGATCTCCTGCCCCACCGGGCCGAGTTCGAGGTCCTGCGACAGTTCGGTCATCGGATTCCGTCCAGCTGAGGGAGCACCTCGGCGGCGATGAGCTCCAGGTGGTCGAGGTCGGCGAAGTCGATCAGCCGCAGGTGCACCCGGGTGGCGCCGATCGCGCCGAACTCACCGAGCCGGTCGACCAGCTGGGCCGGGGAGCCGACCACCGGGTCCTCCGGCGGAAGGGCGCTCTTGACGTGCAGCGGCGCGGCCCGGCGCTGCGCCTCCGCGTCGGTCCGGCCGATCGCCACCACGATTCCGGCGGAGAGCACCAGCGGCGCCCGCCCGGACTCGGTACGGCCGGTGCGGGCGCACGCCTCGGTCACCCGCTCGTACGCGGCCGCCGTCTGGGCGACGCTCTTGAACGGCATGTTGAACTCGTCGGCGTACCGGGCGGCCAGCTCGGGGGTGCGCTTGGGGCCGCGCCCGCCGACGATCACCGGCGGCCCGGGCCGCTGTACCGGCTTGGGCAGCGCGGGCGCGTCCACCAGCCGGTAGTGCTCGCCGGTGAAGCGGTAGGTCTGCCCGGGCGGGGTGCGCCACAGCCCGGTGATGATCTCCAGCTGCTCGGCCAGCCGGTCGAACCGCTCGGCCACCGGGGGGAAGGGGATGCCGTACGACAGGTGCTCCCGCTCGTACCAGCCGGCGCCGATGCCCAGCTCGACCCGGCCGCCGCTCATCTGGTCGACCTGGGCCACCATCACCGCGAGCGGACCGGGGAGCCGGAAGGTGGCCGAGCTGACCAGCGTCCCGAGCCGGATCCGGGAGGTCTCCCGGGCCAGCCCGGCCAGGGTCAGCCAGGCGTCCGTGGGACCGGGCAGCCCGGGGTCGTCGCCCATCGACTGGTAGTGGTCGGCGCGGAGGAAGCCCTCGAACCCGCCCGCCTCGACCAGCCGGGCGAACCGGAGCTGGTCGTCGTAGCTGGCGCCCCGGTGCGGCTCGGTGAAGATCGACACCCGCATGGTCAGCGTCCTCCCGTGCCGGACGCCGCCGGCGTCCCCGCCGGGCCGTCCCGTTCCATCAACAGCTCGTGCAGCTCGGCGCTGACCCGGGCGACCTCGGCCAGGTGGGCGTTGCGGCCGAGGGTGCGGGGCCGCGGGATGTCCACCTCGAGGATGTCGCGGATCCGCCCGGGACGCGGGCTGAGCACGACCACCCGGTCGGCGAGGAGCACCGCCTCGTCGATCGAGTGGGTGACGAAGACGATGGTCGCCTTCGTCTCCATGTGCACCCGCTGGAGCTCGCCGGAGAGCTCCTCCCGGGTGAGCGCGTCGAGCGCCGAGAAGGGCTCGTCCATCAGCATCACCCGGGGTTCCCCGATCAGCGACCGGCACAGCGAGACCCGCTGCTGCATGCCGCCGGAGAGTTCGTGCGGCAGGCGCTTCTCGAAGCCGCCGAGGCCGGTCAGGTCCAGCAGCTCCCGGGCCCGCTCGCGGTGCTTCGACCGGCTCCAGCCGAAGATCTCGACCGGGAGCAGGACGTTGTCCAGCACCGAGCGCCAGGGCAGCAGGGCGGGCCGCTGGAACAGCATGGCGATGTCGCGGCGGGGCCGGGTGATCGGCGCGCCGGCCACGGTGATCTCGCCCTCGGTGACCGGCAGCAGCCCGGCGATCATCCGGAGCAGCGTCGACTTGCCACAGCCGGAGCGGCCGAGGACGGCGACGAACTCGCCCTCCGCGACGTCGAGGTCGATGCCGCGGAGCGCCTCGACCCGTCCGGACCGGCCGTCGAAGGTACGGGACACCGCGGCCAGCTTGATCATGTTCCGCCGTCTCCCTCCGGTCCCGCCGATCACGAGCCCGGCAAGGGTAACCGGCGCCCGTCCCTATAGCACCGTCCGGGGTGGACGGCTGTCAGTTTCCATCACGCAACTTCGTTTCCGTTCCGCAACCGATACGCCCGGGCTGACCGAGCTGGCCTTCTCGTACGCTGTGCCCGCGAATAGTCCCCTCACGACGGTCCCGTCAGCTGTCCCCTCCTGCCGGCACCGTCGGACCCACGACCCGTCCGGGTGGCATGACCTGGTCGGAAAGGACATGGTGCACTGATGAGAAGGCTGACCCGTACGGTCGCCGCCGCCGCGCTGGCCACCGCCCTCGCCCTGGTCGCCGGGTGCAGCAGCGGCTCGGACAAGTCGGACGAGGCCAAGGGCGCGAACGGTGCCGCCCTGGAAAAGGTGACGTACCTCACGTCGTTCGGCAACTTCGGCCGGGACTCCTACGCCTGGGTGGCGAAGGAGAAGGGCTTCTTCTCCGACGCCGGCTTCGACGTGGAGATCAAGCCCGGTCAGGGCACCGGCACCGTCATCCAGACGGTCGTCGGCGGTCAGGCGGACTTCGGGCCGATCGACCTCACCGGTGGCATCCTCCAGCTCGGCAACGGCCAGGCCAAGGACTTCGTCGCGGTGGCGGCGATCCAGCAGCGCACCATGGCCGCCATCGTCTCGGTCGAGGGCAAGAACATCGCCACCCCGAAGGACCTGGAGGGCAAGAAGCTCGCCGACACCCCCAGCTCCGTCGTGCGCAACCTCTTCCCCACGTACGCCCGGCTGGCCGGCATCGACGCCAGCAAGGTGACCTGGGTCAACGGCGAGGCGCAGACGCTGATGGGCACGCTCGCCTCCGGCTCGGTCGACGGCATCGGCCAGTTCGTGGTCGGCCAGCCCACCGTCGAGGCGGTGACCAAGAAGAAGCCGGTCGTGCTCCCGTACAGCAACGTGATGCAGGACCTCTACGGCAACGTGCTGATCACCTCCACGAAGATCGCCAAGGAGAAGCCGGAGATGGTCAAGCGCTTCACCGCGGCGCTGCTCAAGGGCCTGGAGTACGCCCTGGCCAACCCGCAGGAGGCGGCGGACATCCTGAAGAAGAACGTGGACGCCACCAACCCGGCCGCGGCCGCCGCCGAGCTGCAGCTGATGGCCGCGTACGTCCGGTCCAGCAACTCCGGCACCGCGCTGGGCACCCTGGACAGCGGCCGGGTCGCCAAGAGCATCGCCCTGCTGCAGGGCGCGGGCGCGCTCAAGCAGAACCTGACCCCCGACCAGATCATCGACTTCAACCTCGCGCCGAAGGCCTGACCGGTCGACTCGGACAACGGGGGTGCGGCCCGCCGGGGTTCCGGTGGGGCGCACCCCCTTCCCGTGCCGGTCGTGGGGCCGGTCGAGCAGAGGAGGACACGTTGACGGAGTTCACCTGGACCGGGGCCGGTACGCCGGCGCCGGACCAGTCCGCGCCGGCGCCGGTCGGGTCGCGCCGGGCCGGCGTACGCCCGGCGGCGGTGGCGCTGCCGGCGCTCGGGCTGCTGATCGCGGTGACGGTCTGGTGGACGGTCACGTCGGGCCTGCACCTGGTCCATCCGGCGTCGCTGCCGCCGCCGCAGGTGGTGTGGCGCGCGCTGACCGGCACGAGCGACGTGCTGCTGCCGGCGCTGGGGATCACCACCGCGATGACCGTGCTCGGCTTCCTGCTCTCCTCGGTGGCCGGGGTGCTGATCGGCATGGCGCTGGCCGCCTCCCGGCCGGTCGAGCGGATGTTCGCGCCGCTGCTGGTGGCGGTCAACGCGGTACCGAAGATCGCGTTGGGCCCGCTGCTGGTGGTCTCGGTGGGTTGGGGCCAGAAGCCGATCCTGACCATGGTGTTCCTGCTCTGCTTCTTCCCGATCGTGCTCTCCACCGCGACCGGGCTGACCACCACCCCGGCCGACCTGGCCGAGCTGGCCCGGTCGCTGAACGCCTCGTGGTGGCAGTCGTTCCGCAAGGTGCGCTTCCCGGCCGCCCTGCCGCAGATCTTCGTCGGGTTGAAGGTGGCGATGCCGCTCGCCGCGATCGGCGCGGTGATCGGGGAGTTCTACTCGGACAAGCCCGGCCTGGGCTACCAGATCCTGCAGTACAACGGCATCGGGGACACCGCGACGGCCTGGGCGGCGATCGTGCTGATCGCGGTGATGAGCATCCTGCTCTACTCCGCCCTCGGCCTCGTCGAGCGCCTCGCCCTGCCCTGGGTCCGCGCCACCACGTCGTCCCGCTGACCCGGCGTCGGCCGGGGACGCCGGAGCTCACCCCGAAGTGTGGCCCGCCCGTCCCGGCGGGCCACACCGCACTGCCCGCCTCAGCCGGCCAGGCGCCAACGCCCGCCGCGGGCCACCAGGGTCGTCAGCGCCTGGGGCATCAGGCCGGAGTGGTTGTCCGGGGTCATCCGGATCGGGCCGGAGAGCCCGTCGAGCTGCGACGTCTCCAGGACATCGCGGAGGCCATCCCGGTTGATCCGGCCGGGCTCGCCGCCGGAGCGCAGCTCGGCGTCCGCGATGAGCTGCACCGCGTCGGCGGCGAAGGAGGAGTAGCCGTGGTAGCCGCCGAAGCGGGCGGTGTAGTCCTGGAACCACTGCCGGCGGGCGGCCTTGGCGGGGGTGGTGGCGATGACGTCGTCGATCACCATGGTCTGGGTGAAGATCAGGGTCGCCTTCTCGGTGGTCCGCGCCGACGCGCCGAGGAAGAGGTCGCCCGCGGCCGACGAGTCGAAGAAGAGCGATGGGGCGGACCTGTTCTGCCCCGCGCTGGCCGCGGCGAGCGCCGCCTGCTCCGGCGGTGTCCAGACGACCAGCGCCTGCGGCTTCCGGTCGACCAGCGCCCCGACCTGGCTGGCGACGTCGGTGTCGGTGGGGCGGACGGCCTCGGTGCGGAGCAGCCGGATGCCGGCCTTGTCGAACTCGCGGCTCAGCGCGGTCAGCCCCTCCCGGCCGTAGTTGTCGGCGCTGTGCAGCACGGCCACCTTGCGGATGTTGCGGCGGGTCAGCTCGGTGGTGAGTGCGCCGGCGCTGTCGGCCGCGTTGGGGGCCAGCTTGAACACGTACCGGCGCTGGGCGACCGGCTCGGTCACGCCCCCGGAGGAGGCGAGCGCGATGGTGGGAATGCGCTTCTCGTTGATCGTGCGGACGGCGCCCACCGCGCATTCGTTGCAGCCGCCCATGATGATCGCGGTGACCTTCGAGTCGTTGCTGAAATCGTTGATGTTGCGCAACGATTCGGCGGCGTCCGAGCGGTTGTCCTTCACCTTGAGCTCGATCTTCCGGTCGCCCAGTGCGCCGGAGGAGTTCAACTGCTCGACCTTCAGTTCCAACGCCCGCTGGTACACCTTGCCCAACGGTGCCGAGGCGCCGGAGAGTTCCAGGTCGGCGGCGATGACGATCGGGCTGGTGTCCTGCTGCTCCTCGCCGATCTGGCAGCCGGTGAGCGTGGTGGCCAGCACGGCCGAGGCGAGCGCCGCGATACTCGCGGAGCGGATGGGGCTCAACTTGGTCCTCCAGGTGCGGCGCGGGCGGGGCCCGATCACCGCCGCTTATCCGTCCTCAGTGGAAGACGGGATTGGTCTGCCGTACGGTGTGCGCGAAGCCTGCAAAACCTTGCCAATGCCGGGCCCTGTGGTCAAGCGCGGAAGCCGGGAGCTGTTTCGGGACGCTCATCCCACATGGTGGGGACGCGGAATGTTCACCGTTGCTCACTTTGCAGATTCAACCGACCACTCTGGATGCACATGCCCTGTTCAGAGGGCTGGGGAAAAGAAGGTAATAGTTGACCGGAGCCCGGGTTGAGCGCCCGCCGATCGTTTCCTGCCTCACTGCGGCTTCCCAAACAGGATCTTCTCTGATGAAATCGCGGCCGTGCCGCGCGTGGCGCTGGCCGCTGTACCAGGCACGGGTCGGCGGGTCAGGCGTGGAAGAAACGACGGAGGCGATGTCGTGAGCACCGGACCTACGACCCTGCCCGAGATTCCCGGCGCCGCCTCGCGGAACCGGCGACGACGGCTGCCCCGGCTGCGGGACGCGCGGATCCGGTCCAAGCTCGCCCTCATCCTGGTCGTACCGGTCGCCGCGGTCATCGCGCTGGCGACTATCCGACTCGTCTCGGTCGGCGAGGGCGCCTACGACGCCACCCGGATCCGGTCCCTCACCGCGCTCTCCATCGACATCTCCGCGCTCAACCAGGACCTGCACAAGGAGCGGATGGCGGCGGCGGTCTACCTGGTCGCGCCCGACCAGAAGCCGGACGACTACAACCTGCGGGTCCGCCGCACCGACGAGCGGATCGCGGCGTACCGCCAGGAGCGGGGGCAGCTCGACAACCTGCCGGCCGCGGTCCAGGACCGGCTCGAGGTCATCGACGATCACCTGGCGACGCTGAACGGCACCCGCCAGGAGGTGCTCGACCGGCAGCAGATGCCGGTGGCCGAGGCGAGCCTGCGCTACGGCGTCATCCTCGCCGACCTGGTCTCGTACGGCGACACGCTCGCGCAGCAGTCCGGCGGCGAGAGCCTCGCCGACGCCCGACGGGCGGTGGCCGCGTTCGCCCACGCCAAGGCCGCGGTCGCCGAGGAACAGGCGGTCGCCTTCACCGCGCTGGCCGCCGGTCGACTCGACGAGGAGCAGTTCTCCTCCTTCCTCGCCACCCTGACCGGACAGCAGGAGGCGCTGCTCTCCTTCGCCCGCTCCGCCGAGCCGGCACAGCGGGCCCTGGTGGACAGCACGGTCTCCGGCGACGCGGTGCAGCTCTCCGACCGGGTCGCGGCGGACCTGTCCCGCTCGGTCGGGCAGGCTCCGGTGGGGCAGGCTCCGCTGGTCACCCGGGACGACGCCGCGGCCGCCATCGGCGCGGTCGACGACCTGATGCGGTGGGCCGAGATCCAGCTCCAGGACCAGCTGCTCGCCGACGCCGACGCCGCCCGGACCGACGTCATCCGGCAGGCGATCATCGAGTCGGTGCTCGTCCTGCTCACCCTCATCATCGCGGTGTCCCTCGCTGTGGTCCTGGCCCGCTCGCTCAACCACTCGCTGCGCCGGCTGCGGGAGGGCGCCCTCGCGGTGGCCAACCACGACCTGCCGGAGGCGGTGAGCCGGCTGCAGAACGTCAACGCCATCGGCGACGGCGGCGTGGAGGCGATCGTCGAGCAGGTCCGCGACCCGATCCAGCTCAGCAACCGCGATGAGGTCGGCCAGGTGGCCGTCGCCTTCAACGTGGTCCACCGCGAGGCCGTCCGGGTGGCCGCCGAGCAGGCCGCGCTGCGGACCAGCGTGTCCGCGATGTTCCTCAACCTGGCCCGGCGCAGTCAGACCCTGGTCGACCGGATGATCGGCGAGCTGGACGCCATCGAGCGCACCGAGGAGGACCCGAAGCGCCTCGCCCAGCTCTTCGAGCTGGACCACCTGGCCACCCGGATGCGCCGCAACGACGAGAACCTGCTGGTGCTGGCCGGCGCCGACTCGGCCGTGCCGCGCCGCGACGACGCGCTCCTGGTGGACGTGCTCCGCGCCGCCCAGTCCGAGGTGGAGCTCTACAACCGGATCGAGTTCGGCACGGTCGACACCGACGTCTCGGTCGCGGCCCACGCGGTGAACGACGTGGTGCGGCTGGTCGCCGAGCTGCTGGACAACGCCACCCGGTTCTCCCCGCCGAACACCACGGTGGTGGCCGACGGCCGGCGGATCCGGGACTACGTGCTGATCCAGGTCGAGGACCGCGGTCTGGGCCTGACCGACGAGCAGTTCGACTCGCTGAACCGGCGGCTGGCCGCCCCGCCGACGGTGGACGTGGCGGCCTTCCGGCTGATGGGCCTCGCCGTGGTGAGCCGGCTCGCGTCCCGCTACGGCGTCCGGGTCGAGCTGCGGCGCAACGTCGAGGGCGGGACGGTCGCCCAGGTGACCCTGCCCAATTCGACGGTGGTGCTGCCGGCGAACCGGGGCCACGACCCGACGCCGCTGACCCGGCCGCGCCAGCCGCTGGCCGTCGAGCAGACGCCGCTGGCCACGGTGGGTCACGCGGACCCGCTGGCCGGCGCCGGGCGGGCCGGGGCGGCCACCCTGACCGACCAGTGGCGTACCTCGACGCCCGCGCCGGCCCGCTGGCAGGGGGCGACCGAGGCCCGGGACACCACCTCCGCCGTGCAGGCCGGCGGTGCGACCGGTGCGCTGCCGACCCTGCCCCCCATGCCGGCGCCCGCGCCGCCGGCCCACGTCTCCAGCGGCGGCCTGTCGGTGGGTACGCCCACCGGCGCCTACCCCACCCTCGCCCCGCTGCCCAAGCGGACCCCGGGCGGCGAGGCGGCCGATCCGGGTACCTCGGGACTCCCGGTCGGCCCGCTCACCGGGCTGGGCGGCGTCGCCACGGCCGGCCCGGCCCCGGTGGCGCCGGTGACCGCGCCCGTCGCGGCGACCCCGCCGGCCGCGGCCGTCCCGGTGGTGGCCCGACCGGCCCAGCCGGCCGAGGCGCCGATCTTCCGGGAGATGGAGGCGGTCTGGTTCCGCTCCCACGGCGACGACGAGACGACGATCTTCACCCGCCCGCGGTTCGACGACGAGCCGGCCCCGGCCGCGCCGCAGCCGGTCGCCGCGGCGTCCCGACCGCCGCTGCCGACCCGCACCCCGGGTGCCCAGGCGGCGGCCGTGTCGTCCCCGCCGCCGTACAACCCGCCGGCCGCGCCCACCGTGCCGCCCGCCGCGGCCGTACCCCCGCCGGTGCCACCCGCTGCCCCGCCGCCGTCGGCCCCCGCGCCGGCGTCGGCGCCGCCCAGGACGGACCCGGACGCGTGGCGGACGGCGGCCGACGACGGCTGGACCCGGGCGTCCCGGGCCGCCGAGCCGGCCACCGGCGGCACCACCCGCTCCGGTCTGCCGAAGCGCGTGCCGCAGGCCCAGCTCGTCCCCGGCGGCATCGAGCCGAAGGGAGGCCGGTCCCAGAGCCGGCGCACGCCCGACGAAGTACGCGGCCTGCTGTCGGCCTACCACCGCGGTGTGCAGCGGGGCCGGACGGCCGGCGCGGACCTGAACAGCACCTCTAACAAGGAGACGAACCGATGAACAGGCCAGCGGCCATGCAGGACATGGGTTGGCTGCTCACCAACTTCGCCGACAGCGTGGCGGGCATCGCCCACGTGGTGGCGGTGTCCGCGGACGGGCTGCTGCTCGCCTCCTCCCGGGACCTGCCCGGGGACCGGGCGGACCAGCTCGCCGCGATCACCTCCGGCGTGGTGAGCCTGACCGAGGGCGCGGCGCGGATGTTCAGCGCGGGCGGCGTGCTCCAGACCGTGATCGAGATGGACAGCGGCTACCTGTTCCTGATGTCGATCAGCGACGGCTCCTCGATGGCGGTGCTCGCCGCCCGCAGCTGCGACGTCGGCCAGGTGGGCTACGAGATGGCGCTGCTGGTGGAACGGGTGGGTGCGGCCCTGGTGCCGTTGCCCCGGGATGCCGTCCGGTCCTGACCGGAACCGACGTGACCAGGTGATCCGGAGCCGGCCCGGCTCCGTACGGAGGGAGGTGATCGCGAGATGGAACCACGGCGGGACCCGCGCGGGGCGCTGGTGCGACCGTACGCGGTCACCCGTGGCCGTACGGAGCCGTTGCAGAACATCGCTCTGGAGGCGGTGCTGTCGTGCACGCCCACCCAGGTGGCCGAGGCGCGGTTCGCCGGGCACGACAAGTACCGCATCGCCTCGGTCTGCGAGGGCCGGGCACAGTCACTCGCGGAGATCGCCGCGTACACCCGGATGCCGCTGGGCGTCACCCGGGTGCTGGTCGCCGACATGGTGGCCGAGGGCCTGCTGACGCTACACACCGCCGCTCCCCCCGAGGGATTCGAGGAGCGGATGAACCTGCTTGGAAGGGTGCTAAGTGGACTTCGCGAACTATGACCCCGCCGGGGCGCGCCGCAGCCGGGAGATCATCTCCGCGAAGATCGTGGTCGCGGGTGGCTTCGGCGTGGGCAAGACGACCCTGGTCGGAGCGATCTCCGAGATCACTCCGCTGACCACCGAGGCGTTGATGACGGCCGCCGGCGTGGGCATCGACGACCCGTCGAAGGTGCCCGGCAAGGAGACCACCACGGTCGCCATGGACTTCGGCCGGATCACCATGGCGCAGGACCTGATCCTGTACCTGTTCGGCACGCCGGGCCAAACGCGCTTCTGGTTCATGTGGGACGAGATCATCCGTGGTGCGGTGGGGGCGGCCGTCCTGGTCGACACCCGGCGGATCACCGACGCCTTCGCTCCGCTGGACTACTTCGAGAACCGCAACCTGCCGTACGTGGTGGCGCTGAACCGGTTCGACGACGCGCCGCATTACGAGCTGGAGGAGGTACGCGAGGCGCTGGCGATCCCGCCGGACGTGCCGCTGGTCTCGTGCGACGCCCGGCACCGGGAGTCGGTCAAGCAGGTGCTGGTGACCGTCGTCGAGCACGCCATGCTCCGCCTCCAGGCCGAGCACGGCCGCGGCTTCCCGACTCCGGTCGGCTGACGCAGTCCGCCCCGGTGTGGGGCGGTCCGGGTACGTGTCGACAGGGCGCCGTCTCCGCCACCGGAGACGGCGCCGCAGGGCCCCTCCGGTTTATTCCACCCGGAGCCGGTAGCCGCGCTTGACCACGGTCTGCACCACGCGGGGGGCGCGCAGGCCGGCCCGGAGCCGGGCCACGGCCATCTCCACCGCGTGCTCGTCGGCGCCGCGCGGCAGCGTCCGCAGCAGGGCCGTGCGGGACAGCACCCGCCCCGGCGACCGGGCCAGCGCCCGCAGCACGGCCATCGGCGCCGGGGCGAGCGGGCACAGCTCCCCGTCCACCACGGCCGCGTGCCCGCGCAGGGTCAGCAGGTGGCCCCCGGCCTTGACGCTCACCGTCCGGCGCGGCAGCTCGTCCACGATCGTACGGACCAGCGCGCCGAGCCGGGCCCGGTTCGGCGCGCTCACCGGCACCCCCCGCCGGACCAGCGGCTCGGCGGTGACCGCACCCACGCAGCTGGCGAGCACGTCGCCGCGGAGCGCCTCCAGCACCGTCTCGGTCCGGTCCCCGGCAGCCCGCAGCAGCGCCTCCGCGGCCGGCGCGGAGGTGAACGTGACGGCGTCCACCAGCCGGCCGGCGACCAGGTCAATGAGCCGGTGCAGCGGGGCCGGGTCGGTCGGCGCCGCCCAGCGGTACACCGGCACCTCGATCACGGTGGCCCCGGCGTCCTCCAGCGCGGCGGTGCACTCCGGTTGCCGGTCGCCGTGCAGCTGCATGGCGATGACCTGCCCGGCCACCCCGCGCCGGCGCAGGTGCTCGACCACCTCGTCGCAGCTCTCCGAGGCCGGCGACCACTGGTCGTGCAGGCCGGCGGCCCGGATCGCGCCGCGCGCCTTGGGGCCGCGGGCCACCACGTACGACCGGGCGAGCACCGACCGCAGCGGCTCGGCCAGTCCCCAGCCCTCGGCCGCCTCCAGCCAGCCGCGCATCCCGATGCCGGTGTTCGCCATCAGGATGTCCGGCGGCCGGTCGAGGCAGGCCCGGGTGGCCTCGCGCAGGTCGGTGTCGTCGGCGAGCGGGACGATCCGCAGCGCCGGGGCGAGCACCACCCGGGCGCCGCGCCGCTGGAGCAGCGCGGCCAGCTCGTCCCGCCGCCGGTCGGCGGTCACCCCGATCGTGAAGCCGGCCAGTTCGTCGGCCATCACTCCTCCTGTCGCAGCCGCACCTCGACCACCCCGGCCCGACAGCGCGCCTCGTGCCGCCGCAGCGTCACGTCGGGGAGGTCCAGGCAGCGCCCGGTGCGCAGGTCGTAGACCTGCTTGTGCAGCGGGGAGGCGAGCGTGGGCACGCCGCCGCGGCTGCCCACGATGCCCCGCGACATCACGTACGCGCCGCCGACCGGGTCGAGGTTGTCCACCGCGTACAGCTCGCCGCCGGTGGCGAAGAGCGCCACCTGCACGCCGTCGACCAGCGCGGCGACGCCCCGGTCGGGGTCCAGCCGGTCGAGGGGGCAGACCGGGGTCCAGTCCAGCGTGCTCGTCGGGCTCATCGGCGTACCTCCGGCAGGCCGAGCGCGACCGGCTGGCGGCGGCGTTCGGCGCCGGCCGCCAGCGGTGCCCCGCGGGCCGGTACGGGCTGGCCGCGTTCGAGGGCGAAGGTGATGGACGGGTCGGGCACGTCCGGGGCGTTGACGAAGGAGGTGAACCGGCGCAGCCGGTCCGGGTCGTCGAGGACGTCCCGCCACTCGTCCGAGTACGACGCGACGTGCCGGGCCATCGCCGCGTCGAGGTCGGCGCAGAGCCCGAGCGAGTCGTCCACGATGACGGCGCGCAGGTGGTCGAGGCCGCCCTCCATCGCCTCGATCCAGGCGGCGGTGCGCTGCAACCGGTCGGCCGTGCGGATGTAATACATCAAGAATCTGTCGATTAGCGGAATCAGCGCCTCGGTGGATAGATCAGTGGCGAACAGGTCGGCGTGCCGGGGCCGGAAGCCGCCGTTGCCGCCGAGGTAGAGGTTCCAGCCGGTCTCGGTGGCGATGATCCCGAAGTCCTTGCTGCGCGCCTCGGCGCACTCGCGGGCGCAGCCGGAGACCGCCGACTTGATCTTGTGGGGGGCGCGCAGGCCCCGGTAGCGCAGCTCCAGCGCGATGGCCAGCCCGACGGAGTCCTGCACCCCGTACCGGCACCAGGTCTCGCCGACGCAGGACTTCACCGTGCGCAGCGCCTTGCCGTACGCGTGGCCGGACTCGAAGCCGGCGTCGACCAGCCGGCGCCAGATCTGCGGCAGTTGGTCGACCCGGGCCCCGAACAGATCGATCCGCTGCCCACCGGTGATCTTCGTGTAGAGCCCGAAGTCCCGGGCCACCTCGCCGATCACGATCAGCTTCTCCGGGGTGATCTCGCCGCCGGGGATCCGGGGCACCACCGAGTAGCTGCCGTCGCGTTGCAGGTTGGCCAGGAAGTGGTCGTTGGTGTCCTGCAAGGACGCCCGCTCGCCGTCGAGCACGTGCCCGGTGCCGAGCGAGGCGAGGATCGAGGCCACCACCGGCTTGCAGATGTCGCATCCGCGCCCCCGCCCGTGCTCGGCGATGAGCTGCGAGAAGGTGCGGATGCCGCGGACCTGGACGATCTCGAACAGCTGTTGCCGGCTGGCGTCGAAGTGCTCGCAGAGGGCCGTCGACTGCTTCACCCCGGCCGCGTCGAGGAGCTGCTTCAGCATCGGCACGCAGGAGCCGCAGCTCGTGCCGGCCCGGGTGCACGCCTTCAGCGCGGGCACGTCCGCGCAGCCGTCGGCGATCGCCGCGTCGATCTGCTCGCGGGTCACCGCGTTGCAGGAGCAGACCTGCGCCGCGCCGGGCAGCGCGGCCACGCCGCCGCCGGTCTCGCCGGCCGGGGCCAGCAGCGCCAGCGGGGGAGCGGGCAGCGGCCCGCCGACGCTGGCCCGCAGCGTCGGGTAGGCGGTCGCGTCCCCGACCAGCACGCCGCCGAGCAGCGTCCGCGCGTCGTCGGAGAGGACCAGCTTCGCGTACGACCGGGTGGCCGGGTCGGTGAAGGTGACGTCCAGGCAGCCCGGGGTGGTGCCGTGCGCGTCGCCGAACGACGCCACGTCCACGCCGAGCAGCTTCAGCTTGGTGGCGGTGTCCGCGCCGGGGAAGGTGGCCGCGCCGCCCAGCAGCCGGTCGGCGACCACCTCGGCCGTCGCGTAGCCCGGAGCGACCAGCCCGTGGCAGGTGCCGTCGACCGCCGCGCACTCGCCGATCGCCCAGATCCGCTCGTCCTCCGTGCGGCACGTCGCGTCCACCAGCACCCCGCCGCGCGGGCCGAGTGCCAGGCCGGCCGCCCGGGCCAGCTCGTCCCGGGGCCGGATGCCGGCCGCCACCACGACCAGCTCGGCGGCGATCGAGCCGCCGTCGGAGAGCGCCAGCTCGGCCACCGTGCCGTCCGGGCCGGGGCGCAGCGCGTTGGTCGCCACCCCCAGGTGGGTCGTCACGCCCAGCTCCTCGACGTAGCGCCGGAGCATCGCCCCGCCCGCCGAGTCCACCTGCACCGGCATCAGCCGGGGCGCGAACTCGACCACATGGGTGGCGAGGCCGAGCAGCCGCAGCGCGTTCGCCGCCTCCAGACCGAGCAGGCCGCCCCCGATCACCGCGCCGGTCTCCCGGCCCCGGGCGTGCTCGCGGATCGCCGCCAGGTCGTCCAGCGTCCGGTAGACGAAGACCCCCGGCAGGTCCGTGCCGTCGACCGGCGGCACGAAGGCGGACGACCCGGTGGCGAGCACCAGCGCGTCGTACGGATGCTCGCCGGCCGCCGTGGTGACCACCCGCCGGACCCGGTCGATTCCGGTGGCCGGCTCGCCGAGCCGCAGCGCCACGCCGTCGTCGGGGCTGTGCAGGTTCAGCTCCTCGGCGCTGACCCCGTCGAAGAAGGCCGAAAGCCGCACCCGGTCGTACGCGGGCCGAGACTCCTCGGCCAGCACCGTGACCCGCCAGCGTCGCTCGTGGTCCCGGGCGCGCAGCGCCTCGACGAAGCGCTGCCCCACCATGCCGTTGCCGATGACGACCAGCTCGCCGTCCATCACGTCACCTCCACCGCCTCGCGGTCCCATCCCGTCACCTCCGCCGGCCCGCACCGGGTCACCGCCGGCCAGCGCGTCGCTCCCGCCGGCTCCCGGGCGCGCACCGCCGGCCGTCATCGCGTCGCCTCCGCCGGTTCCGCCCCGGCGAGCCAGTCGACGATGCCGGCGAGCGCGTCGCGGCAACCGCCGCAGCCGGTGCCGGCCCGGGTCGCCCCGGAGAGCGCCTCGACCGTCCGGGCGCCGGAGCGCCAGCAGGCCACCAGTGCTCCCTTGCTGACGTCGTTGCACTGGCAGACCGTGGCCGCGTCCGGCATCAGTGCCGGGGACGCGGCGGGCGCGGCCGGCACCGTGCCGAACGCCCGGCCCAGCAGCAGCGACCGCCGGTCCGCCGGCACCGGGGCGCCCCGGTCGAACAGCTGCACCACGGTGCCGACCGCCGGGTTGTCGCCGAGCAGGATCGCCCCGGTCAGCCGCTCGTCGCGGATCCGCAGCCGGGCGTACGTCCCCCGGGCCGGGTCGGCGAAGGTGAGCTCCTCCACCGGCGGCCCGTCGGGCGCCGGACCGTCGACCGCGTCGCCCATCGCCGCCAGGTCGATGCCGGCCGCCTTGAGCCGGGTCACCACCGGCCGGGGCCGGTAGCGGGCCAGCGGGTCGTCCCCGGTCAGCACCTGCGCCAGCACCCGCGCCTGCGCCCAGGCCGGGGCGACCAGTCCGGTCAGCGTGCCGTCGTGCTGGACGCAGTCGCCGATCGCCGAGATCCGCCGGTCGCTGGTGCGCATCCGGTCGTCCACCACCACACCCCGCTCGACGGCCAGCCCGGCGGCGGCGGCCAGCGTGGTGTCGGGGCGCACCCCGCAGGAGAGGACCAGCAGGTCGGCGGTGAGGGACCGGCCGTCGGCCAGGTCGAGGCGCACCCCGCTGCCGTCGGCGGCCACCCCGGTCGCCGGGACCGCCAGCACGGTCCGCACGCCGAGCCCCTCGAGGGTGCCGGCGAGCACCGCCCCGGCCGCCGGGTCGAGCTGCCGCTCCATCAGCCAGCCGGTGGCGTGCACCACGGTCACGGCCAGCCCGCGCGCGGCCAGCCCGCGGGCCGCCTCCAGGCCGAGCAGCCCGCCGCCGAGGACCAGGGCGCTGCGGGCGCCCTGGGCGGCCGCCAGGATGCGCCGGCAGTCGTCCAGCGTCCGGAACGGCACCACCCGCTCCGGCAGCGGGTCCAGGCCGGGCAGCGGCGGCACCAGCGCCCGGCTGCCGGTGGCCAGGACCAGGTGGTCGTAGCGGTGTCCGTCGCCGTCGTCGGTGCGTACCACCCGGTTGGCGCGGTCGATCGCGGTGACCGCCACGCCGGTCCGCACGTCCACGCCCTGTCCGGCGACCTCGGCCAGCTCCACGTCCGGCTCGGCGATCTTCCCGGCCAGCAGGGTGGAGAGCATGATCCGGTTGTACGCCCGGTGCGGCTCCGCCCCGAGCACGGTGACCTTGCGATCCCCGTCCCGGGCGTGCAGCTCGGCGGCGAGCCGCGACCCGGCCATGCCGTACCCGACGATCACGACCCGCTCGCTCACGATTCGACCCTCTCCACCCGTACCGCACAGATCTTGAATTCGGGCATCCCGGAGACCGGGTCGACGGCGTCGTTGGTGACCGAGTTGGCCCGGGCGGCGCCGGCCCAGTGGAACGGCGCGAAGACGGTGTCCGGCCGGATCGTCGGGGTGACCCGGGCGGGGGCGCGCAGCTCGCCGCGGCGCGAGACGACCCGGACCTCGTCGCCGTCGGCGACGCCGAGCCGGGCGGCCAGGTCGGGGTGCAGCTCGACGAAGGCGCCGGGTGCGGCGCGGCGCAGCGCGCCGACCCGCCGGGTCTGGGTGCCGGACTGGTACTGCGCGAGGACCCGCCCGGTGGTGAGGTGCAGCGGGTAGTCGGCGCTGACCTCCTCGGCCGCCGGCCGGTGCGTCACCGGGTGGAACCGGGCCCGCCCGTCCGGGGTGGGGAACCGGCCGGCGAAGAGCCGGGGGCTGTCCGGGCCGGCCGGGTCGGGGCAGGGCCAGAAGACGCCGGTGTCGGCGTCGATCCGCTCCCACGTCACGCCGGCGTAGTCGGCCGGCCCGCCGGCGGAGGCCCGGCGCAGCTCGGCGAAGACGGTCCGCGGGTCGGTCGGGAACTCCACCGGCGCGGCGAGCCGGGTGGCGAGGTCGGCGAGGACCGCCAGGTCGGTGCGGACGCCGGGGGGCGGTTCGCGCAGCGCCCGGCGGCGCAGCACCCGACCCTCCAGGTTGGTCATCGTGCCGTCCTCCTCGGCCCACTGGGCGACCGGTAGCACCACGTCGGCCAGCTCCGCCGTCTCCGAGCGCAGGAAGTCGGCGACGACCAGCAGGTCCAGGTCGCGCAGCCGGGACTCGATCCGGGCCGCCCGGGGGGCCGACACCACCGGGTTGGAGCCGAAGACCAGCAGCGCCCGCGGGCCGTCCGGTGTGCCGAGGGAGTCCAGCAGCCGGTACGCCGGCACTCCCGGCCCGGGCAGGTCGTCGGCCGGTACGCCCCAGACCCGCGCGACGTGCTCCCGGGCGGCCGGGTCGTCGATCCGGCGGTACCCGGGGAGCTGGTCGGCCTTCTGCCCGTGTTCCCGGCCGCCCTGGCCGTTGCCCTGCCCGGTGAGGCAGCCGTACCCGGAACCGGGGCGGCCGGGCAGGCCGAGGGCGAGCGCCAGGTTGATGAAGGCGGTGACCGTGTCGACGCCCTTGGCGTGCTGCTCGGCGCCCCGGGCGGTGAGGATGATCGCGCTGCCGGCGGTGCCGAGCGCCCGGGCGGTCGCCTCCAGGTCGGCGACCGGCACCCCGGAGAGGCGTTCCACCTCGGCGGGCCAGCAGCCGGCGACGGTGCGACGGACGGCGTCGAAGCCGTCGGTGCGGGCGGCCACGTAGTCGCGGTCGATGAAGCCCTCGGTGAGGGCGATGTGCAGCAGCGCGTTGGCCACCGCCAGGTCGGTGCCGGGCAGCGGCTGCAGGTGCAGGTCGGCCTGACGGGCGGTCGCGGTGACCCGGGGGTCGATCACGATCAGCCGGCCGCCGCGTTCCCGTTGGTCGGCCAGGTGGCGCATCAGCGGCGGCATGGTCTCCGCCGGGTTGGCGCCGACCAGCAGCAGGGTCTCCGCGCGGCCGAGATCCGCCAGGGGGAAGGGCAGCCCCCGGTCGACGCCGAGGGACCGGATGCCGGCCGCCGCCGCCGAGGACATGCACCAGCGGCCGTTGTAGTCGATGTGCCGGGTGCGCAGCGCCACCCGGGCGAACTTGCCCAGGGCGTACGCCTTCTCGTTGGTCAGCCCGCCGCCGCCGAAGACGGCCACCGCGTCCCGGCCGTGTCCGCCCTGGACGGTGCGGATGCCGGCCGCCACCCGGTCGAGCACGGCGTCCCAACTGGCCGGGCGCAGTTCGCCGCTGGCCGGGTCACGCAGCAGGGGCGTGGTCAGGCGCTCGGGGTGGTCCAGCAGCTCGGCGGCGGTCCAGCCCTTCTGGCAGAGCCCGCCACGGTTGGTGGGGAACTCCCGGGGCAGCACCTCGATCCGGCCCCGCGCCTCCCGCAGCACCATCCCGCACTGGAGGGCGCAGTACGGGCAGTGGGTGGCCGCCTCGCGGGGGGCGACCCCCGGTCGTGTCGCCAGCCGTGCACCGTCTGTCATGCCGGCAAAGCGTGCCGCCGGGCGGTTTCCGGTCCGGGTCCCTTCTGTTTCGGTCCTGTCAAGAGCGCCTCACACCGGACGGGACCACCGGGCCGGACCTCACGGTTTAGAATATGGGACAACGATCCTACATTTCGGGAGGCCGGCATGACCGTGGCGGACGCCTTCGACGCCGTGGCGGGCAGCTACGACGAGGCCCGGCGACGGCTGGTGCCCTGCTTCGACGCCTTCTACGGCACCACGGTCGAGGCCGCCGCCCCGCCGCTGCGGGCGGCGCTGGCGGCGGGGCGTACCCCGGAGGTGCTGGACCTCGGCGCGGGCACCGGCCTGCTCTCCCTGCTGCTCGCCGCCGCCGTGCCCGGGGTCCGGCTGACCCTGGTCGACGCCGCGCCCGCGATGCTCGCGGTGGCCGCCGACCAGCTCCGCGCCCGGGGCGTGCCGCACCGGGTGGTCCGCGCCGACCTCGCCGACCCGCTGCCGCCCGGGCGGTACGACGCGGTGGTTTCCGCGCTCGCCATCCACCACCTGACCGACGCCGGCAAGCGGGCCCTCTACCGGCGTGCCGTGGCGGCCCTCGTCCCCGGCGGGGTGTTCGTCAACGCCGAGCAGGTGGCCGGCCCGACGCCGGCCCTGGATCGCCGTTACGACGAGGTCTGGACCGCTCGGATCACCGAGCTGGGCTCGGACGCGACCGAGATCGCCGCCGCCCGGGAGCGGATGCGGCACGACCGCCCGGCGCCGGTGGCCGATCAGTGCGGCTGGCTCACCGAGGCGGGGCTGGTCGACGTGGACTGCTTCTTCAAGGAGTGGCGCTTCGCCGTCTTCGGTGGCCGGGCGGCCTGACAGCTCGTCCGGGCCGCAGCAGACCTGGTGACGTCGGTGCGTCCCGGCGGACGGTCTCGCCGGGAATGTCGGCGGTGGGCGTTCTTGCGCGGGGACGCGGGCGGGCGGCCCGCCGGGGATGACCGCCGGTCATACCGAACGGTAGTCTGGGCGGCATGACTGCCAAGGTGACGCTCTCGTTCTCCGACGAGACGATCGAGGAGGCACGCCGGTTCGCCAAGCGCGAGGGGCTGTCGCTCTCCGCCTGGATGGACCAGGCCGCCCGGGAGAAGGCGCTGCGCGAGGTCTTCACCGCGCACGCCGCCGCCGTCGGTCGCGCCGGGCTCGACCTGGAGTCCGCCGCACTCGCCGACGCCCACGAGGTCGCCATGGTCGACGACGTGCTCTTCGGCGGACGCCCGCGTGCTGCGTAGGGGAGAGATCTGGCGCATCGACGGCGCCCGGGAACGCCTCGGACTGGTGATCAGCTCCGACGTCTACAACTCCACCGACGTGCCCATCGTGATGGTGGCCGAGGTGGTCGACGAGTCGCTGCTGCGCGACTCGCCCCTCGCGGTGACGATGGGCCGCTGGGTGGTGATGCCCGACCGGCTCTCCTCGCCGATGAAGAAGTGGTTCACCGAGTGCGTGGACGTGGCCGACACGGAGACCATGCAGCGGGTCGGCCGGGCGCTGCGCATCCTGCAGGAGATCTGACCGCCTCACCACCGGCCCCGGGGCGACGTGCGATTCCCGTTTCCGGAACGACCCCCGACGGGCACCGCGGGGAAACCCCGTGTTCCTAGCGTCCCCCTCGTCGCAACGACGAGGAGGAGCCGCCGTGAGCACACTCGCCCCCGCCGCCACCCGGACCCCGGCCGCCGCCGGGCACCGACGGCCGATCACCGACTGGCGCCCCGAGGACCCGGAATTCTGGCGTACGACCGGCGCCCCGATCGCCCGCCGCAACCTGTACGTCTCGATCTTCGCCGAACACGTCGGCTTCTCGGTGTGGAGCCTCTGGTCGGTGATGGTGCTCTTCCTCGGCCCCGCGTACGGCATAGACCCCGCCGGGAAGTTCCTGCTCACCGCCGTGCCGGCCGCGCTGGGCGCGGTGCTGCGGCTGCCGTACACCCTGGCGGTGGCCCGGTTCGGCGGCCGGAACTGGACCATCGTCAGCGCGCTGCTGCTGCTGGTGCCGGCGGTGCCGATGGCGCTGCTGCTCGAACCCGGGGTGTCGTACGCCACGCTGATGGTGCTGGCCTGCCTGACCGGGGTGGGCGGGGGCAACTTCGCCTCCTCGATGGCGAACATCAACCTCTTCTATCCGGACCGGCTCAAGGGGCGGGCGCTGGGGCTCAACGCCGGCGGCGGCAACCTCGGCGTACCGGCGGTGCAGCTGGTCGGGCTGGCGGTGCTGGCCACCGCCGGGGCCGCGTACCCCCGCCTGGTGCCCGCGGTCTACCTGCCGCTGATCGTGCTGGCGGCGCTGGCCGCGGCGCGCTGGCTGGACAACATCCCCGGTGCCCGCAACGAGCCCGGCGCCCTGCGCGAGGCCGCCCGGGACCCGCATACCTGGGTGATGTCGCTGCTCTACATCGGCACCTTCGGCTCGTTCATCGGCTTCGGCTTCGCCTTCGGCCAGGTGCTCCAGCTCCAGTTCCACGACCGGTTCCCCACCCCGGTGGACGCCGCCTGGCTGACCTTCCTCGGGCCGCTGATCGGCTCGCTGATCCGGCCGCTCGGCGGTCAGCTCGCGGACCGGCTCGGCGGGGCCCGGGTGACCTTCTGGAACTTCGTCGCCATGGCGGCCGGTGCCGGCCTGGTGCTGTACGCGGCCCGGGAGCGGTCGTTGCCGCTCTACCTGACCGGGTTCCTCTCGCTCTTCGTCTTCTCGGGCGTCGGCAACGGGTCGACGTACAAGATGATCCCGGCGATCTTCCGCGCCCGGGCCCGCGCCGAGGCGGAGCTGACCGGCGACCGGGAGGCGGCCGACCGGCGGGCCCGCCGGCTCTCCGGGGCGCTGATCGGCATCGCCGGTGCGGTCGGCGCCTCCGGCGGCGTGCTGGTCAACGTCGCCTTCCGGCAGTCGTTCCTGACCTCCGGGAACGCGGACGCCGCCTACCTGGCCTTCATCGGCTGGTACGCGCTCTGCTTCCTGGTGACCTGGGCGGTCTACCTGCGGCCGGGGCCGCGCCGGCTGGCCGGCGTGTGACCTGTACCATCGGCATGTCGCGAGCCGCGCTGGGGTGACCCCCCGTTTTGACCTGCCGACCGGGCGGCGGGTAACGTTGCCTGCTGTTGTACGACATCCAGAGGCGTGCCGCATCAGGTACGCTTGGTCGTTCGTGCGCGCCTGGTCATCTCGGCGCGCGACCCCAGACCGACGACGAGACAAGGTAGACCTGTGCGTACGTACAGCCCGAAGCCGGGTGAGATCGAGCGTCAGTGGCACGTTATCGACGCCTCTGATGTCGTGCTGGGCCGCCTGGCCACCCACGCCGCCACGCTGCTGCGCGGCAAGCACAAGCCGACTTTCGCGCCGCACGTCGACACGGGCGACTTCGTCGTCATCGTGAACGCGGGCAAGGTGGCGCTGACCGGCAACAAGCGGCAGACCAAGGTCGCCTACCGCCACTCGGGTTACCCGGGTGGTCTGAAGCAGGTCGGCTACGACGAGCTGCTGACCAAGCGTCCCGAGCGGGCCGTCGAGCTGGCCGTGAAGGGCATGCTCCCGCACAACAAGCTCGGCCGTCAGCTGATCAAGAAGCTGAAGGTCTACGCCGGTGCCGAGCACCCGCACGGCGCGCAGCAGCCGGTGCCGTTCGAGATCAAGCAGATCGCGCAGTGAGCGCGGGCGAAGGAAGCAGCATGACCGACATCACCGAGACCGAGGTTGCCCCCGAGGCCGCCGAGGCGCCGGCGCCCGTCGCCCGCGCGCCCCGCGGTGACCGCCCGATCCAGACCGTGGGTCGGCGCAAGGAGGCCATCGTCCGGGTGCGCATCGTCCCCGGCAGCGGCAAGATCACCTGCAACGGCCGGGACCTTGAGGCCTACTTCCCGAGCAAGGTGCACCAGCAGCTCATCAAGGACCCGCTGGTCACCGCCGAGAAGCCCGAGGCGTTCGACGTCATCGCCAACCTGCGGGGCGGCGGCACCACCGGCCAGGCCGGTGCGCTGCGGCTGGCCATCGCCCGGGCGCTGATCGTCAACGAGCCGGACGACCGCCCGGCCCTGAAGAAGGCCGGCTTCCTGACCCGTGACGCCCGGGTCAAGGAGAGCAAGAAGTACGGCCTCAAGAAGGCCCGCAAGGCTCCTCAGTACTCGAAGCGCTGATCACCACCAGCACGTTGTACTTCTGACGGACGGCCGGGTCCGCCTCCCCGAACGGGAGGTGGCCCGGCCGTTCGCCTTTCCCCTGGGACCGTTACATCGGAGGTTGGCGGGTATGGGCCGGTTGTTCGGCACGGACGGCGTTCGCGGGCGGGCGAACGCAGATCTCACCCCGGAGTTGGCGCTCGCGGTGGCGGTGGCCGCCGCCCACACGCTCGCCGAGACGGACAGGAGCCATCCGCCGCTCGCCGTGGTGGGCCGGGACACCCGGGCCAGCGGCGAGATGCTGGAGGCGGCCGTGGTGGCCGGTCTCACCAGCGCCGGCGCCAACGTGGTCCGGGTCGGCGTGCTGCCCACCCCCGCGGTGGCGTTCCTCACCGCGGAGGCGAAGGCCGACCTGGGCGTGATGCTCTCCGCGTCGCACAACCCGATGCCCGACAACGGGATCAAGCTCTTCGCCGCCGGCGGGCACAAGCTGCCGGACGAGATCGAGATGCGGATCGAGGCGGCGGTCGAGGCGAACGCCACCACGGCGTGGGACCGGCCGATCGGGGCCGGCGTCGGCCGGGTGCACGACCTGCTCGACGGTGCCGACCACTACGTCCAGCACCTCGTCGGCACGGTGCCGCACCGCCTCGAGGGCATCAAGGTCGTGGTGGACTGCGCGAACGGCGCCGCCGCCGAGGTCGCCCCAGTGGCGTACCGGGAGGCGGGCGCCGAGGTGATCGCCATCCACGCCGAGCCGGACGGGCTCAACATCAACGACGACTGCGGCTCCAACCACATCGACGCGCTCCGCGCCGCCGTGGTCGAGCACGGCGCGCACCTGGGGATCGCGCACGACGGCGACGCCGACCGGTGCGTCGCGGTCACCGCCGACGGCGAGGAGGTCGACGGCGACCAGCTGATGGCGATCCTCGCGCTGGCCATGCGCGAGGCGGGCGAGCTGACCCAGGACACCCTGGTCGCCACCGTGATGAGCAACCTCGGCCTGCGGCTGGCGATGTCCGCGCAGGGCATCCGGCTGGTCGAGACCAAGGTCGGCGACCGCTACGTGCTGGAGGAGCTGCGCGCCTCGGGCCTGGCGCTGGGCGGGGAGCAGAGCGGCCACATCGTCATGCCGGCGTTCGCCACCACCGGCGACGGCGTGCTGACCGGGCTGCACCTGATGTCCCGGATGGCCGCCACCGGCAAGTCGCTGGCCGAACTGGGCTCCGTGGTGACCAAGCTGCCCCAGGTGCTGATCAACGTGCCGGTGGGCGACCGCACCGTGGGCGCCGCCGCGCCGGCCGTCCGCGCCGAGGTGGAGCGGGCCGAGGCCGAGCTGGGCGAGACCGGCCGGGTGCTGCTGCGCCCGTCGGGCACCGAGCCGCTGGTTCGGGTGATGGTCGAGGCGGCCACCGAGGCGACGGCCCGCGAGGTGGCCGAGCGCATCGCCGAGCAGGTCCGCGCCGCCAGCCCGACCGCCTGACAGGTCGGCCCGGCCGCGCGCTCGAAGTCGCGGCCGGGCATCCCGCCGTTCAGAGGCGCAGGCGGGCGGCCCGGTCGAAGGTGTCGGCGGGGTCCTCGCCGTCGGTGAGGTCGACGTCCTCCACGACCCGTCCGTCGCCGAGCCGGACCAGCCGGTCGCACCTGGCAGCGATGGACCGTTCGTGGGTGGCCAGCAGGATCGTCATGCCGTGCCGGTCGCGCAGGTCCAGCAGCAGGTCGAGGATCTGGGCGCCGGTGGTCGAGTCGAGGTTGCCGGTGGGTTCATCGGCCAGCAGCAGCCCGGGCGCGCCCATCAGCGCCCGGGCGATGCCGACCCGCTGCTGCTGGCCGCCGGAGAGCTGTGCCGGCAGGGCCCGCTCCCGCCCAGCGAGGCCGACCGCGTCGAGCAGCTCCCGGGCGCGGGTGACGTGGTCGTCCCGGCCGCGCCGCGGCAGCACCGGTGCGATCACGTTGTCCAGCACGGTCAGCGCGGGCAGCAGGTGGTAGCGCTGGAAGACGAACCCGACCCGCTGCCGGTAGCGGGCGAGGGCGGCCCGACGCAGGCCGGTGACCTCCACGTCGTCCACCGTCACGGTGCCCTGGTCGGCATGTTCGATGGCGCCGATCATGTGCAGCAGCGTGGACTTGCCGGAGCTGCCGGAGCCGCTCGCCCCGGTCAGCGCCACCACCGACCCGGCGGCGACGTCCAGCGTCACGTCGTCGATCGCGGTCAGTCGCTCGGCGCCCGTGCGGAACTGCCGGACCAGCCCGGAGATCCGGACCGTGCTGCCCCCCGTTGACTCCATCGTTACTCCTCTGCCAGTAGTCGTGCCGTCGGGATCCGCCGCAGCAGCGCGGCCGGCACCAGCGCGGCGACGCAGGTGACCAGCACACCGGTTGCCGCCACCAGGGCGGCGACCAGCACCAGCGCGGCCGGGAGGTCGCCGACCAGCCAGGCCGCCCCGGCCAGCCCCAGCGCCGCCCCGGAGAGCGCGCCGAGCAGACCGAGGGTGAGCCCCTCGTACCCGATCAGCCGGCCCAGCGCGGCGTCGGTCCAGCCGATCGCGCGCAGCGTCGCCAGCTCCGCGGCCCGGTCCCGGATGTTGAGGTAGAGCACGTCGGCGACGGCGGCGGCGCCGAGCAGCACCGTCGCGACGGCGGCCATGGTGTCCGGGCCTCGCACACTCAGGGAGACGGGACGGCCTGGTGGTCGCCGAGCGGCAGGCCCAGGCGGTGAAGCCCGACCGGGTGGTCTACGAGATCACCCAGGCGGGCCGGGCCGAGCTCGACCGGTGGCTCGGCGAGCCCAGCCCCCGCAGCGGCGGCTTCCGGGACGACTTCTTCCTCAAGGTCACCGCCGCGGCCCGCTCCGGGCAGCCGGCCACCGTCCGGACGGTGCTCGGCAACCAGCGCGGGCACCTGATGCGCGAGCTGTGCAACCTCGACGGGTTGCGCCGCCGCACCGAGGATCCCGTGGTCGGTCTGCTGCTCACCGCGGCGAGCCGGCACGTCGAGGCGGATCTCGCCTTCGTCGACGACGCCGAGGCGGTGCTGCTCGCCGATGGCGGCGCACTGCTCGACACGCTTCAGGCGGGCCGGCCCGAGGCTGCCGACCGGCGGCCCGGCCCGATCCGGGCGACGGGCTGACCGGCGGGGGTACCCCGTTCCGCCCGCCGCCTAACAGTTGGTCGAACGGCTGGGGATCCAGATCCTGTCGGCTCGCGGGTGGTTCAGGCGGCCTGGACCCGGTGCAGGAACCGCTCGGCCAGCGCGACCACCTGCGCGGCGTCCAACTCGCCCGCCGGGCCGGCCACCGTCACCTCGGCCATGGCCAGGCCCGGCACGTCGGTGTCCTGCCAGCCGCCGACGAACCACGCCTTCTCCTCCGCTGCGAGGGCGAGGTTGGCGTCGTTCAACGCGCGGGCCGGATGCGGCAGCCAGAGGCGGAACTGGTGGGTGTGCGGCGGCGCCGGATGCACCCGGGCGCCGGGCAGGGTGGCCAGCACCGCGGCCACCTCCTTCGCGTGCGCCACGTGGCCGGCCAGCCGGGGCAGCTCCCGGTCCAGGCCGGCGAGCGCGGCGAGGGCCGCCGGCCACTGCTGGAACACGTTGCCGCCGTAGCGGTGCCGCCAGGCCCGGGCGTAGCGGGCCAGGTCGGCGGAGCCGGCCAGCGCGGCACCGGAGTGGCCGCCGAGGGACTTGTAGAAGGAGACGTAGACGCTGTCGGCGAGGCCGGCGACCTCGGCCAGGGACCGACCGAGGTGGACGGTGGACTCCCAGAGCCGGGCGCCGTCGAGGTGCACCCGCGCCCCCCGGCCGCGGGCCGCCGCGACCACCGCCACCAGCTCGTCCCAGGTCGGCAGCACGAAGCCGGCGTCGCGCAGCGGCAGTTCGAGCAGCAGGGTGCCGATCGGTTCGTCGAGCGCGTCCACCTCCTCCGCCGTCGGGTTGCGCGGGGCCTGCGTGGTGAGCACCGCCCGCAGCCCGCCGAGCATCGCGTACGCGTCCCGCTCGTGCACCAGCGGGTGGCTCAGCGGGTGCAGGCCGACCGCGCTGCGGCCGGTCACCTCCGTGCCGTAGCGCATCGCGAGCTGCTGGGCCATGGTGCCGGTGGGGAAGAAGACGGCGGCCTCCGTGCCCAGCAGCCCGGCGACCCGGCGTTCCACCGCCTCCACCGCGCCGCCCTCGCCGTAGATGTCCGGCAGCAGGTCGTCGGGGACGGCGGCCCGGATCGTGTCGAGCTGCTCGGCGACCGAGGCCGGCCGGATCCCGGAGAGCACGGTGTCGCAGCCGCGCAGCGCCGTCACCCGGCGGATCCGGTCGACGTACGCGTCGGTCATCGGGGCTCCTTCAGTCGGCGCAGCCGGGTGACCGCCTGGGTCAGCACCTCCGGGCGCTTGCAGAACGCGAACCGGACCAGCCTCCGGCCCGCCTCCGGGTCGTCGTAGAAGACCTGGGTGGGCACCGCCACCACGCCGCACCGCTCGGGCAGCGACCGGCAGAACTCCACCCCGTCCCGGCCGCCCAGCGGCGTGACGTCGGCGGTGACGAAGTACGTCCCCTCCGGGGCGTACACCGCGAAGCCCGCGTCGGTGAGCCCGGCGACGAGCTGGTCGCGCCGCCGCCGCATGCCGTCGGCGAAGTCGGCGAAGTAGGTGTCCGGCAGGGCCAGCGCCACCGCCACCGCCGGTTGCAGCGGGCCGGCGTTGACGAAGGTGAGGAACTGCTTGACCCGCAGCACGGCGGAGACCAGCGGCGCCGGCCCGCTCACCCAGCCGACCTTCCAGCCGGTGCAGGAGAAGGTCTTGCCGGCCGAGGAGATCCGCAGCGTGCGCTCCCGCATCCCGGGCAGCGTGGCCAGCGGCACGTGCGGCGCGGCGGCGTCCGGGAAGACCAGGTGCTCGTACACCTCGTCGGTGACCGCGTAGGCGTCGTGCTCGTGGCACAGCTCGGCGACCAGCGCCAGCTCGTCGGGGGTGAACACCTTGCCGGTCGGGTTGTGCGGTGAGTTCAGCAGCACCAGCCGGGTCCGCGGGCCGAACGCGGCGCGCAGCTCCGCCGGGTCGAAGGCGTACCGGCCGTCGGCGGCCGGGCGCAGTGTGACCGGGCGGCGGGCCGCGCCAGCCAGCGCGATCGAGGCGGCGTACGAGTCGTAGTACGGCTCGAAGCAGACCACCTCGTCGCCCGGCTCACAGAGGGCGAGGATGCTGGCGGCGATCGCCTCGGTGGCGCCGGCCGTCACCACGATCTCGCCGTCCGGGTCGTACGCCAGCCCCCAGAACCGGCGCTGATGGTCGGCGACGGCCGCGCGCAGCGCCGGGATCCCGGGGCCCGGCGGGTACTGGTTGTGGCCGGAGCACAGCGCCTCGGCGGCCGCGGCCAGCATCTCCGGCGGGCCGTCGGTGTCGGGGAACCCCTGGCCGAGGTTGACCGCGCCGGTACGCACGGCGAGCGCGGACATCTCGGCGAAGATGGTCGTGCCGAACGGCCGCATCCGGGCCACCAGCGGGTCGACATCGGGGAGTGTCGTCACCTGCGTCAGCCTACGGCCCGGGCGGGACACCTCAAGTCCGCCGTCAGCCGCCGCAACTGACCCGCCAGGCGTGGTCGTCGGCCGACTCGGTGACGGGCCGGCCACCGCTCACCGTCATCGCGCAGGCGATGGTGCGCCCGCCCTTGTCGTCGCCCTTGTTCGCCCACACGGACGCCCGGCCGGGGTCGTCGGTGCTGATCTTCGTACGCCAGGGCAGCCGTACGCCGTGGAGTTCTACGGGAAAGCCGTCCGCGTCGTAGTACAGGATGTTGGCCGGCCCCTGACCGGTCACCTCGTACGCGACGAGGAACCGGCCCGGCCCGCTGGACGGCGTGGCGGCGGGCTTCCGGGTGGGCGTCGGGTCCGCTGCCGGCGGCCCGCCCTGGTCCGCCTCCGCGTCCGGGTCCTCGGACTCGTCCGCGGTGGTCGGCTCCTCCTGCCGCGGCTCGGCGGCCCTCGGCTCGCCGAACGGGTGGGCCGGCAGGTTGACGAGGAGCCCGGCGACGCCGAGGAACCCGCAGACCGCCAGCACGACGGCGGCGAACACCGAGAGGACGATGGTGGTCGTCCTGCCGTCCCGGCCGCGTCGGCGTCCGGCGGGTTCGGCGGGTTCCGCGAGGGGGGCGGGAGACCCGGGCGCGGGCTGGGCCACCCCGGTCGGCGGCAGCCAGGGATCGGGCCCCGGCCTGGACGGCGCCGGGGCCGGCCGGTCCGGCTGCACCCACGGCTCGGGCGCGGCCGCCGGGTCGGGCGGGACCGCGCCCGTCGACCACTGTCGGTCGGGGGGTGGCGTTGCTTCGGACATCAGCTCCGCTCGCAGGGGACGGGCCGCGGAGGCGGCCGCGGCCGGCGGCGTGCCGGGGATCGGTCGTCGCCCCGGCGTGGAAGCCTGAATCTACGTGGCCCGCCGCACCCGCCGGTGACCTGGACGGGGCCGGGTGGTATGTCCGATCCTTCGGTGGTGTTCACCTGAACGCTCAAATTCAGTGATCGATTACCGCACTTCCGAGCACGCGCGATGAGCGAAACTGGGTTAGGCTCGGGGCCATGTGTGGAATCGTGGGTTACGCCGGCGCGCGCCCGGCGCTCGGCATCGTGCTCGACGGTCTGCGGCGGCTGGAGTACCGCGGCTACGACTCGGCCGGCGTCGCCATCGTCTGCGACGACGAGCTGCTGACCGAGAAGAAGGCCGGCAAGCTGGCCAACCTGGAGAAGGTCCTCTCCGAGCGGGCCGCCAGCAACCCGGCCGACTGCGCCGCCAGCCCGATCGGCATCGGTGACGGCACCACCGGCATCGGCCACACCCGCTGGGCCACCCACGGCGGTCCGACCGACCGCAACGCCCACCCGCACCTGGCCCCCGACGGCCGGGTCGCCGTGATCCACAACGGCATCATCGAGAACTTCGCCAAGCTCCGCACCGAGCTGGAGGCCGACGGCGTCGAGTTCACCAGCGACACGGACACCGAGTGCGCCGCGCACCTGCTCTCCGCCGCGCTGGCCGACCTGCGCGCGGCCGGTGAGGTGGACAGCCCGCAGCTGCTCGCCTCCGCCATGCGGGTGGTCTGCCAGCGGCTGGAGGGCGCCTTCACCCTGCTCGCCGTCGACGCCGGCATCCCCGGCGCGGTGGTCGGCGCCCGGCGCAACTCGCCGCTGGTGGTCGGTCGCGGCGACGGCGAGAACTTCCTGGCCAGCGACGTGGCGGCGTTCATCGAGCACACCCGGGACGCGGTCGAGCTGGGCCAGGACCAGATCGTCCTGATCACCACGGACAGCATCGAGATCACCGACTTCGCCGGGCAGCCCGCCACCGGCAAGGACTTCCACATCGACTGGGACGCCTCGGCCGCCGAGAAGGGCGGCTACGACTGGTTCATGCTCAAGGAGATCGAGGAGCAGCCGCAGGCGATCGCCGACACGCTGCTCGGCCGGCTCACCGAGACCGGCGAGATCGCCCTCGACGAGGTCCGCCTCAGCGAGCAGGACCTGCGCGACGTCGACAAGATCTTCATCGTCGCCTGCGGCACCGCGTACCACTCCGGTCTGGTCGCCAAGTACGCCATCGAGCACTGGACCCGGATCCCCTGCGAGGTGGAGCTGGCCAGCGAGTTCCGGTACCGCGACCCGGTCCTCGACCGGTCCACGCTGATCGTGGTGATCTCGCAGTCCGGCGAGACCATGGACACCCTGATGGCGCTGCGGCACGCCAAGGAGCAGAAGGCCCGGGTGCTGGCCATCTGCAACACCAACGGCTCCACGATCCCGCGCGAGTCCGACGCCGTGCTCTACACCCACGGTGGCCCGGAGATCGCCGTCGCCTCCACCAAGGCGTTCCTGACCCAGCTCGTCGCCTGCTACCTGATCGGCCTGCACCTGGCCCAGGTCCGCGGAATCAAGTTCGCCGACGAGGTCGGCGCGGTGGTGGCCCAGCTCCAGGAGATGCCGGGCAAGCTGCGCGAGCTGCTCGACCGGATCGAGCCGGTCCGCGAGCTGGCCCGCGAGCTGAAGTCCGAGCCGACCGTGCTCTTCATCGGCCGGCACGTCGGCTACCCGGTGGCACTGGAGGGCGCGCTGAAGCTCAAGGAGCTGGCGTACATGCACGCCGAGGGCTTCGCCGCCGGTGAGCTGAAGCACGGCCCGATCGCGCTGATCGACCAGGGCACCCCGGTGATCTGCGTGGTCCCGTCGCCGGTCGGCCGGGGCATGCTGCACGACAAGGTCGTCTCCAACATCCAGGAGGTCCGCGCCCGGGGCGCCCGGACCATCGTGATCGCGGAGGAGGGCGACGAGGCGGTGGTCCGCTACGCCGACCACCTGATCTACGTGCCGCGGACGCCGACGCTGCTGGCCCCGCTGGTGACCACCGTGCCGCTCCAGGTGCTCGCCGCCGAGATCGCCGCGGCCCGCGGGCACGACGTCGACCAGCCGCGCAACCTGGCCAAGTCGGTCACCGTCGAGTAACCGACCGGGCCCGCCCGGCATCCGGAGCCCCCTGCGCCGCCCACGGCCAGGGGGTTCCGCCGTCTTCCGACCTGCCGCCCCTGATCACCGGCCGAGCACGATCCGGGCCATCCCGTCGAGCGCCGGGTTGCCGGGCTCCCAGTAGCCGGTGTGGCCGTACCGGCCGCTGGGGAAGCGCCGGCCGCCGAAACCCGGATCGCTCGGGTCATGCCCGAACCACAACTCGTGGTCGCCCGAATGGAGCAGCGCCGCCGCTGCGCCGAGCGGCGTGGCGCCGAGCACCGCCCGGCGGGCCAGCTCGTCGGGGGGCCGGGCCAGCCGGATCACGTCGTCCGGCGCGGTGCTCGCCCACACCTGGCCGGCCGGCATCCGCAGCTCGGCGGCGTGCGCCACCCCCACCCCGGGCGAGCCCACGAAGACCAGCGCGTCGGCAGCCAACCCGTGATCGCGGGCGGCCGTGCCCACCACCACCGACCCGTAGCTGTGCCCGAGCACGGTGTGCCGGGCCGGCGGCCCCTCGTGCGAGGCGCGCAGCCCCTCGGAGAACCGGTGCAGCGCCGGCCCCGCGTCCCGGGCCTGCCCGCCCCGCGCCGCCTCGGGCAGGAAGTCCGGGGCGTCGTAGTCGAGCCAGAGCACCGCCGCCGTCTGCTCGGTAGGGGCGAGCGCCGCGCAGCGGTCCAGCACCCGGGCCGCGCGGCCCAGCTCGCCCGGCGCGTCGGCCAGGTCGGCGGTCATCCCCGGCACGTACGTCAGCACCGCGCCCGCCCGGTCCGGATTGCCCAGCGCCACGATCGCCCGCCCGTCGCCGGCCGGGTCGAGCCCGAGCAGGTACGCCCGGGGCGGCGCCGACCTTGCCAACCGCTCGGCGAGCCCGTCCAGCCCGCGGCGGGCCGCCGCCACCCGGGCCAGCGCGGCCAGCTCCAGCGGACCCCGTGGCACCCGAGCCAGCAGCGCCCGCTCGCGGGCCAGCAGGGCCGCCTGCCGGCCGGCCAGCAGCAGCCGGTTGGCCTGGTCCCGCGCCGACACCGGCACCCCGTCGAGGCGACCGACCAGGGCCGGCTCGTGGATCACCAGCCAGCGGCGCTCGGCCGGCGTCAACCCCGCCCACCAGCGCCCCACCTCGGCCGGACCGGCACCGCCCGACGGCCGCCAGGCGGGCGGGACGCGCACCCAGCCCGCCCGGGCCGCCGCCGACAATTCGGCCAGCCGGCCGGCCGCCTCCCGGTCCGCCGCCCCGGCCAGCGCCAACGCCTCGCGCACCGCCGCCGCCACCTGGGCCACCGTCGGCCCGACCCGGTCGGCGGGACGCGGCACGGCCGGGTCGGCCCGCACCCGGCCCGACCGGTCGACCAGCAGCCGGCCCTGGTCGGCGCGGGCCACGGCGGCGGCCAGCCGGGCCTTCGCCGCGCCGAGCCGGGCGGCGAACTCGGCGAGCACCTGGTCGACCTCGATCAGCGCGGGCAGCACCTCGGTCAGCTCGCCGCGCAGCGCCGTGACCCGCGCCCGCGCTGCGTCGCCGGCCGCGCCGGACCAGGCGGGGCGGAGGGTGGCCACCCGGGCGTCCAGGGCGTCGGCCCGCCGCCGCACCGGGCCGGCCAGCCCGCGCCAGGCCGCCCCGGCACCGGCCCAGGCGGCCGGGTCCGCGGACCAGAGCTGGGCGTACCCGACCGGCTCCGGCGCACCGGGCCCGCCCACCGACGGTGCGGGCCCGCCCACCGACGGCGCGGCGGGTAGCGCCGGCGAGGCGGCGTGCCGGGCCGCCGGACGCCCGGGACGGTGGCTCATCGGGGCACCCCGGCCAGGCGGCGGGCGGCCCGGTCGTCGACCGCCTCGTAGCCCGCCGCGGCGAGTCCGACCGCGTCGGCGGTGGCCGCCACCCGGGCCGCCAGCGCCCCGCACCAGCGGTGCACCGCCGACTCCAGCTCGGCCAGCGTCACGCCGGTCCGCCAGCCGTCGGCCGTCGGCAGCAGCCCCGGCGCCCCGGCCACCCCGTGCGCCAGCGCGTACCCGTCGTCGCCCAGTGCCCGGGCGACCGCGCGGAGCAGCGCGGGCTGGACGGTGAACGGCTCCTCGGTCATCGGTGGACCCCCGGGCTCGGCCGCCGTCGGCGCGGGACGTCGGCGGCGGATCGACGGCCGACCCGGGCGGCGGGCCCGGGTCGGCGGACTACGGGGGCGACGCTAGGTGGCCCGGCGGCGGGTACGTCGGCCCTGTGGACGACGGGCGGTGGCCGTACCCCCGGGTTGTGCACAGGCGTTGCCCACCGCGGAGCCGGTGGCTAATCTGCGACCCCGGCCGCCGGTAGGGTGTGTGCCGTGATCGTGGCTGTCGGCATCGACGTCGTGCTGGTGGACCGGTTCGCCCGGGCCCTCGCGCGGACGCCGCTGCTCGCCGACCGGCTCTTCACCGAGGCCGAGCGCTACACCCGCTCGGGCAACCCGCGCTCGCCGGAGTCGATGGCCGCCCGCTTCGCGGCCAAGGAGGCGGTGGCCAAGGCGCTCGGCGCCCCCGCCGGGCTGAGCTGGCACGACTGCGAGATCGTGCCCGACCCGGACGGCCGGCCGTGGCTGACCGTCTCCGGCACGGTGGCCGCCGCCGCGGCCGAGCGCGGGATCAACCGCTGGCATCTGTCGTTGTCGCACGACGGCGGCATCGCGTCGGCGATGGTGGTGGCGGAACGGTGAGCTGACCGGCGGGCCGGCCGGCCCGCCGTCGAGGGGACGGGGTGGCATGGAACCGGTGTGGCGGGTCGGGGACGTACGCGCGGCGGAGGCGGGCCTGATGGCCACCCTCCCGCCCGGGACGCTGATGCAGCGGGCCGCCGCCGGGCTGGCCCGCCGCTGCGCGCTGCTCCTCGAAGACCGGGGCGGGGTCTACGCCGCCCAGGTGCTGCTGCTGGTCGGCGCCGGTGACAACGGCGGCGACACCCTGTACGCGGGCGCGCGCCTGGCCCGGCGCGGGGCGGCCGTCTCGGCCCTGCTGCTCACCCCCGGCCGGGCGCACGCCGAAGGGCTGGCCGCGCTCCGGGCCGCCGGTGGGCGCCTGGTCGACCGGCCGCCGGCGGTGGTCGACCTGGTGCTCGACGGCATCGTCGGGATCGGTGGCACCGGTGGGCTGCGAGAGACCGCCGACCAGTTGGCGGCGAGCCTGGTCCGGCACTGCGGGCGGGACGGCGACCGGGCCACCGTGGTGGCGGTGGACGTGCCGAGCGGCGTCGCCGTGGACACCGGGCACGTCCCGCTGACCGCGTCCGGCCGGCCGAGCGCGGTGCGGGCCGACGTGACGGTGGCCTTCGGCGCGCTGAAGCCCGCGCTGGTGGTCGGGCCGGCCGCCGAGCTGGCCGGGCACGTCGAGCTGGTCGACATCGGGCTGCGCCCCTGGCTGCGCGGGTCGCCGGCGCTGCGGGTCACCGAATGGTCGGACGTCGTCGAGTGGTGGCCGCGGCTCGGCGCGTCCTCGGAGAAGTACGCCCGGGGCGTGGTGGGGGTGGCGACCGGCTCGGCGACGTATCCGGGGGCGGCGGTGCTCTCGGTCGGCGGGGCGCTGGCCGGGCCGACCGGCATGGTGCGCTACGCCGGCGGGGCCCGGGCCGAGGTGCTGCACCAGCACCCGTCGGTGATCGCCACCGGCCGGGTCGCGGACGCCGGCCGGGTGCAGGCCTGGATCTGTGGCTCCGGGCTGGGCACCGGCGACGACTCCGCCGCCGAGCTGCGCGCGGTGCTGTCGGCGCCGGTGCCGGTGGTGCTCGACGCGGACGCGCTCACCCTGCTGGTGGACGGCAAGCTCGCCGACCGGCTGCGCGACCGGGACGCCCCGATCGTGGTCACCCCGCACGACCGGGAGTACGCCCGGCTCTGCGGCGAGACCCCGGGCGCGGACCGGGTGTCGGCCGCCCTGCGGCTGGCCGCCTGGATGAACGCGGTGGTGCTGCTCAAGGGGGATCGCACGATCATCGGTACGCCGGACGGCCGGGCGTACGTGAATCCGACCGGCACCCCCGTGCTGGCCACCGGCGGCACCGGCGACGTGCTGGCCGGGCTGCTCGGCTCGCTGCTCGCGGCGGGGCTGCCGGCGGACCGGGCGGCCGCCGCGGCGGCGTACCTGCACGGGCTGGCCGGCCGGGAGGCGGCCCGGAGCGGGCCGGTGACCGCGCCGGACGTGGCCACCGCGCTGCGCCCGGTGCTGGCCCGGCTGCCCTGACCGGCGGGCCGGGCCGCGTCCGGCGGTCCGACCGTGCGGCTGCGACCCGGCGTGATCACCGGCGGAAGTAGGCTGGGGACATGTGGCAGTCGGAGGTACGCGTCGACCTGGACGCGATCCGGGAGAACGTGACCCGGCTGAAATCGGGCACCAGCGCCGAGCTGATGGCGGTGGTGAAGGCCGACGGGTACGGCCACGGCATGGTCCCGTCCGCTCGGGCCGCGCTCGACGCGGGTGCCGACTGGCTCGGCGTCTGCACCCTGGACGAGGCGCTGAGCCTGCGCCGGGAGGGCATCAGCGCACCGGTGCTGGCCTGGCTGCTCAGCCCGGGGCTGCCGCTGCACGACGGGGTCGCCGTCGGGGTGGACCTCGGTTGCGCGAGCCTGCCGCAGCTCGACGAGATGATCGAGGCGAGCCGGCGGGCCGAACGCCCGGCCCGGGTGCACCTGAAGATCGACACCGGGCTGTCCCGGGGCGGGGCCACCGTCGCCGACTGGCCCACCCTGCTGGAGGCCGCGGCGAAGGCACAGGCCGACGGCCTGGTCGAGGTGGTCGGGGTGTGGAGCCACTTCGTGTACGCCGACTCGCCCGGCCACCCCACCACCGACCGGCAGTTGGCCGTCTTCCACGAGGGGCTGGCCATGGTCGAGCGGGCCGGGCTGCGCCCGCGCTACCGGCACCTGGCGAACTCGGCCGCCACGCTGACCCGCCCGGACACCCACTTCGACCTGGTCCGCCCGGGGCTGGCGAGCTACGGCCTCTCCCCGGTCGCGGGTGAGCGGTACGGGTTGCGCCCGGCGATGACCGCCCGGGCCCGGGTGATGCTGACCAAGCGGGTGCCGGCCGGCACCGGCGTCTCCTACGGCCACACCTACCTGACGGAGCGGGAGGCGAACCTGGCCGTGGTGCCGCTCGGCTACGCCGACGGGGTGCCGAGGCACGCCTCCAACACCGGTCCGGTGCAGCTCGGCGGCAAGCGCCGCACCATCTCCGGCCGGGTCTGCATGGACCAGTTCGTGCTGGACTGCGGCGACGACGAGATCGCCGCGGGCGACGTGGCGACGCTCTTCGGCAGCGGCGCGGACGGCGAGCCGACCGCCGACGACTGGGCCGACGCGGTCGGCACCATCAACTACGAGATCGTGACCCGGTTCGGCGGCGTGCGGGTGCCCCGCGTCTACGACGGCGAGCGGCCGTGAGCTCGTCACCCCGGTTCCGCATTCCCCGGCCCCGGACCGCGGCCGGCAAGGTCGCCGGCGTGGTCGGCGCCGCCGTCGGCGTTGCCGCCGCCGGGCTCGCCGCGGGCGTGGTGAGCGAGCGGGTCCTGGTCCGCCGGCTCAAGTCCGACCCCACCGATCCGTACGCGCATGAGGTCTTCGAACAGCTGCGGTACGACGAGTCGTACCGGTTCGAGATGCCGGACGGCACAGACATCCACGTCGAGGTGGTCGAGCCCACCCGACCGGTCGCCGGCCATCCGACCGTGCTCCTGGTGCACGGCTTCTGCCTGGACATGGGGACCTTCCACTTCCAGCGCAAGATGCTCGCCGAGCGGGGCGACTACCGGGTCGTCGCGTACGACCAGCCGGGGCACGGGCGCTCCGGCCGGCTGGAGAGCGGCGAGTACGACCTGGCCGCGCTGGGCCGCACGCTGCGCCGGGTGATCGACGAGACCGCGCCGGAGGGGCCGCTGGTGCTGGTCGGCCACTCGATGGGCGGGATGACCATCATGGCGCTCGCCGAGCTCTACCCGGAGATGTTCGGCGACCGGGTGGTCGGCACGGTGCTGATGGCCACCTCGGGCGGCCTGCTCGCGGAGACCAAGCTGGTGGCGCCCGCGCTGATCGGCCGGGTCAGCGGGCCGGTGCTCTACATGGTGAGCAACGCCACCCGGTACGGCGGCACGGTGATCGACAAGGCGCGGAAGTCGACCACGAACGTCTCCTGGCTGCTGACCCGCAAATACGGCTTCGGCACCCCGAAGCCCAGCCCGGCCCTGGTCTCGTACGTGGAGAGGATGAACTCGCGGACCTCGGCCGACACCGTGACCCGCTACCTGCGGACCCTGGCCACCCACTCCCGGTTCCCGGCGCTGGCGGCGCTGGCCGGCACGCCGGTGCTGGTGATCGTGGGGGACAAGGACATGATCACCCCCGTGACCCACTCCGAGGAGATCGTCCGGCGCCTGCCGCACGCCCAGTTCGTCAAGATCCAGGACAGTGGGCACGTGGTGATGCTGGAGCACGCCGACGAGGTCAACGCGGCGATGGAGCGGTTCTTGGAGGGGTTGTGACCGTCGTCGTCGAGCTGAAGACGGTGGACGACACCCACGAGTTCGGCCGCCGGCTGGCCGGCGTGCTGCGCGCGGGCGACCTGGTGCTGCTCAGCGGCCCGCTGGGTGCCGGCAAGACCGCGCTGACCCAGGGCATCGGCGCCGGCCTCGGGGTACGCGGCGGCATCACCTCGCCGACCTTCGTGATCGCCCGGGTGCACCGGCCGGATCCGGCCCGGGGCGGCACGGTGGCGCTGGTGCACGCCGACGCGTACCGGCTGGGGGAGTCGGCGGACCCGCGCGCCGAGATCGACGACCTGGACCTGGACGCCTCGGTGGACGAGGCGGTGACCGTGGTCGAGTGGGGCGAGGGGATGGTCGAGCAGCTGGTCGACGCCCACCTGCGGGTGCGCCTCGACCGGCGCGACGACGACACCCGGGTGGTGACCCTGGAGCCGGTCGGCGGCGACTGGGCGCAGCGGGTCGCGACCCTCGACTGACGGCTGTCGTACCCGCTGCCTACAGTGCCCGGGACCGACTGCGAAAGGCTGCCGATGCGCGACAACGCCCCGACCCTCGACCTGCTGGCGCTCCTCCCCGACGAGTGGCGGGCGGTGCTCACCCCACATCTGGACCCGGCCCGCACCGCGGCGCTGGCCGAGTTCGTCGCCCGGGAGTACGCGACGCAGACCGTCTTCCCCCCGGTCGAGGACCTCTTCTCCGCCTACCGGCTGTGCGGGCCGGCGGGGTGCCGGGTGCTGATCCTGGGGCAGGACCCGTACCACCGGGCCGGGCAGGCGCACGGGCTGAGCTTCAGCGTGCGCGAGGGGGTGACGGTGCCGCCGTCGCTGCGCAACGTCTTCAAGGAGCTGGGCGAGGACGTGGGCGTGCCGAAGCCGCGCAGCGGCAACCTGAGCGGCTGGGCGGCGCAGGGCGTGCTGCTGCTCAACTCGGTGCTCACCGTCCGCCAGGCCACCCCCGGCTCGCACGCCAACGCCGGCTGGGAGGAGTTCACCGACGCCACGATCCGCGCCCTCGACGCCCTCGACCAGCGGGTGGTCTTCCTGCTCTGGGGTGGCTACGCCCGCAAGAAGGCGGCCCTGGTCACCAACCCCCGGCACGTGGTGCTGGAGGCTGGCCACCCCAGCCCGATGAACCCGCGTGGCTTCATCGGCAGCCGGCCGTTCAGCGCCGCGAACAAGGCCCTCGCCGACGCCGGCCTGCCCACCATCGACTGGGAGCGCTCAGCCGGCTGACCGCCGCCGGTGGCGGCGGAGGAGATCGGCGGCGCGCGGGTCGGTCAGCTCCACCTGGAGCAGCGGCACGACCCGGTAAAGACGGTCGCCGTGCCGGACCTCGATCGACTCGGGCAGCTCGTCGCAGAGCTGCGCCCGGATCTCGCCGTACCGGGTCCGCCAGCGGTGCTCGCCCGGCTCCTCCGGTTCGAGCTGCAGGCCGCCGAACTCCTCCCACCGGGCGTTCCAGCGTTGCCCGTACCCGGCCCTCAGCCAGGCGGTGAAGCGGGACGAGTCACGCCAGCGCAGGGCGATCTCCACCGCGTCCACGGGGACCGGTGCGCCTTGGAGCAGCGCGGCGGTGCTGCCGGTCAGCAGGTGGGGCAGGTCGCCGAGCCGGTCGATCAACCGGTCCAGCCCGAGCTGCTCGATCCGCTCGGGGAGCGGCCGGGCGGCCAGCTCGGCCATCCTGGTGTCGAGGTGCGCGTCCAGCGGCTCGACGGCGACGGCGAGCTGGAGGTCGAGCGCGGCGAACAGCCGCTCGACGAGGGTGAGGCTGGGTAACCGGTCGCCCCGCTCGACCCGGGCGATGGCAGCCTGGCTCGTGCCGACCTGGTCGGCCAGCGCCTGCTGGGTCAGCAGCCGACCGCCCCGCTCCCGACGGAGAGCGGCGGCGATCTGCGTGGCAAGGCGACTCTCGGGCACCTCCGGATGATGAAGCACCGCATTGAGCGATATACGTGAGAGTCATATTTATGCCTCACAGGTATATCGCTCGCGGTGGTGCCGTGCCGTCCCGGATCGACACCGGCGGTGCGGGCCGGCGTCGCGGTTGACCGGCTGGCCGGCAGAACGGACCGGTCGGGTGCGTCCCGACCCGGGGGGTGACCGGGCGGGAGCGGGGTGCCGGCTAGGCTGGTTCACCGTGCTCGTACTGGTGGTGGACTCCTCGACGCCCGCGGTGACCGCGGCGCTGGTCGAGGTCTCGGCGGACGGTGTCCTGGCCCGCGCGCAGCGGTGCACGGTCGACGCCCGGGCCCACGGCGAGCTGCTCGCGCCGCAGGTCGACGCGGTGCTGGCCGACGCCGACGCCCGCCCCGCCGACCTGGCCGCGATCGTCGCCGGGCTCGGTCCCGGGCCGTTCACCGGGCTGCGGGTCGGCCTGGTCACCGCCGCCACCATGGGCCAGGTGCTCGGCATCCCCACGTACGGCGTCTGCTCGCTGGACGGCATCGGCCACCCGGTCGCAGCCGGCGAGCCGGTCCTCGCGGCCAGTGACGCCCGCCGCCGGGAGGTCTACTGGGCGGTCTACGACGGCGCCGGCCAGCGGATCGCCGGGCCTAACGTCGACGCGCCCGCGGTCGCCGCCGAGCGCGCCCGCGCGCTGGCCGTCACCGTGGCCGTGGGCGACGGGGCACACCGGTACGCCGACGTCCTCGGCCTGCCGGTCCGGGCCGAGCCGCGCTACCCGGACGCGATGGCGCTGGCCGGGCTCGCCGCCGAGCGGATCCGGGCGGGCGCGCCCGGCGAGCGGCTCACCCCGCTCTACCTGCGCCGCCCGGACGCGGTGGCGGCCACCGGCCACAAGCCGGTCCTCCCGTGAGCGCGAGGAGTGAGCCGGGTCTGCGAGCCCCGCAGTCGCGAACCGAGGCGACACCGTGAGCGCGAGGAGTGAGCCGGGTCTGCGAGCCCCGCAGTCGCGAACCGAGGCGACACCGTGAGCGCGGTCCGGGTCGGTCGGTTCCGTTGGTGGCACATCGACCGGGTGATGCCGATCGAGGCGGACCTCTTCGGCGCCGAACAGTGGTCCCCGGCGATGTTCTGGAACGAGCTGGCCAACGGCCACCACTACCTGGTCGCCACCGACGCCGCCGGTGAGCTGCTCGGCTACGCCGGGCTGGCGGTGGCCCCGCCCGACGAGGCGTGGGTGCAGAACATCGCGGTCCGCCGGGACGCCCAGCGTCGGGGCGTCGGCCGGCTGCTGCTGGAGGCGCTGCTCGCCGAGGCGGCCCGGCGCGGCGCCCGCAGCACGCTGCTGGAGGTGGCGGCGGACAACGCGCCTGCGCAGCGGCTCTACGCGACGTACGGCTTCGAGCCGATCGGGGTGCGGCGCGGCTACTACCAACCCAGCAACGTCGACGCGCTGGTCATGCGGCGCACCGAGGACTGATGAGCATGGCTGACGAACCCCTGATCCTCGGCATCGAGACCTCCTGCGACGAGACCGGCGTGGGCATCGTGCGCGGCCACACCCTGCTCGCCGACGCGCTGGCCTCCAGCGTCGAGGAGCACGCCCGGTTCGGCGGCGTGGTGCCCGAGGTGGCCAGCCGGGCCCACCTGGAGGCGATCGTCCCCACCATGGAGCGGGCGCTGGCCGAGGCCGGCGTGACCATCGCGGACATCGACGCGATCGCGGTGACGTCCGGGCCGGGCCTGGCTGGCGCGCTGCTGGTCGGCGTGGCCGCCGCCAAGGGCTACGCCGTGGCGGCCGAGAAGCCGGTGTACGGGGTCAACCACCTCGCCGCGCACGTCGCCGTGGACACCCTGGAGCACGGGCCGCTGCCGGAGCCGTCGATCGCCCTGCTGGTCTCCGGCGGGCACTCGTCGCTGCTGCGCGTCGACGACCTGGCCCGTGGCGTCACCCCGCTCGGCTCGACCATCGACGACGCCGCCGGTGAGGCGTTCGACAAGGTCGCCCGGCTGCTCGGGTTGCCCTTCCCCGGCGGCCCGTGGATCGACCGGGAGGCCCGGGCCGGCGACGGCGGTGCCATCGCCTTCCCGCGCGGCCTGACCGCCGCCAAGGACCTGGCCGCCCACCGGTACGACTTCTCCTTCTCCGGGCTGAAGACCGCGGTGGCCCGCTGGGTGGAGGCGCGGCAGCGGGCCGGCGAACCGGTGCCGGTGGCCGACGTGGCGGCGTCCTTCCAGGAGGCGGTCTGCGACGTGCTGGTCGGCAAGGCGCTGGACGCCTGCCGGACCAACGGCATCGGGACGCTGGTGATCGGCGGGGGCGTGGCCGCCAACTCCCGACTGCGGGCGATGGCCGAGCACCGGGCGGCGAAGCACGGCATCCGGGTCCGGGTGCCCCGGCCGAACCTCTGCACGGACAACGGGGCGATGGTCGCCGCGCTCGGCTCGCACCTGGTGTCCTCGGGCGTCGCGCCCAGCCGCCTCGACCTGCCGGCCGACTCGGCGATGCCGCTGACCACGGTCAGCGTCTGACGGGGGAGGGCCGATGATCGTACGGATGTGGGAGGCGCGGGCGGAGCCCTACGGCTTCGCGGAGCTGATCACCTGGGTCTGCGACACCGCGCTGCCCGAATTCGAGCACGACCCGCTGCACCTGTCCAGCGAGGTCTTCTCCTCCACCGACCACCGGCTGGTGGTGATCTCGAAGTGGCGCAGCGGCCCGCGGGACCTGCCGGAGCCGCCGATGCGGCTGGTGGCCCGGCCGCCGCACTCCTGGGACTTCACTCAGGTGGACCGCTGACCGGACGGCGGGTGCGGGTCAGCCGCCCAGCCGGCCGTGCAGCGAGGTGAAGAGCGCGTCGGACACCCGGTCGGCCTCGACCACCCGCTCCGCCCAGTCGGCCAGCCCCTCGGCGGCGGTGATCAGCAGCTGGACGTGCGAGCCGTACGTCTCCAGCGCGTGCGACAGCACCGCGGGCGCTGGGCGCCGAAGCCGAGGTCGTTGAGCAGCGGCCCGAGCCCCTGCGGCAGGGTCACCGGCTGCGCGGCGAACTGCTCCTGAAGGGCGGCCTGCAACTCGGCCCGGGCGGTGCCGAACGCCTCGCGGATCGCCGCCGCCAGGTCCTCGGAGGGCAGCCGCATGACCCGCGGGTCGAGGTCGAGGGCGAGCAGGTCACCGGTGCCGTCCAGCTCGACGTGCACGAGGCCACCCGCCGCGTCGCCGGCAGCCCGGACGGCGGTGAGGCGGCCCAACGGGCCGTCCGGTCGGTCGTACTGGTCGGTCACTGTGGCCACCCCGTTCCCGGTCGACTGTGGCGGGACCTGGACCGGCCACGCCCCGCCGGAAGCCTAGCGATCGCCGGTCGCCGGGGTGGCCCCGCCGCCGAGGCACCCGGTGCGACCTGCGTCGCAATGGCGCTGACCGGCGGGAATTGGGATGCGTGACGCGGTCGTCGCCGCCTAGCGTCGCAGGCGTCATGCGCTTCGAACCCGCCGGCGATCCCGGCACCCCCGACGCCCGGTCCGCCACCCGCTACCTGGTGTGGCTGGCCGGCCGGCACCCGTTCCTCTTCACCGCCGGCATCGGGCTGGGCATCGCCTGGATGGTCGCCCAGGCGCTGATGCCGGCCGCCGTGGGCCGGGCGATCGACGCCGGCCTCGCCCACCGCGACCCGGACGCCCTGCTGACCTGGGGCGCCGTGCTGCTGGGGCTGGGCGTGTTCCAGGCGGTGGCCGGGATCCTGCGGCACCGCTGCGCGGTGCACAACTGGCTGGCCGCCGCGTACCGGACCGTGCAGGTGACCGTCGAGGCCACCAACCGGCTGGGCGCCGCGCTGCCGCGCCGGGTCGCCGCCGGCGAGGTGGTGAGCATCGGTACGGCCGACATCGAGCACATCGGCAGCGCCGTCGACATCACCGCGCGGGGCGCCGGTTCGATCGTCGCCGTCGTCACGGTCGCGGTGATCCTGCTGGACGCCTCGGTGCCGCTCGGGCTGGTGGTGGTGCTCGGCGTACCGCTGCTGATGGGCCTGGTCGGGCTGCTGATCCGGCCGCTGCACCGGCAGCAGCAGGCGTACCGGGACTCGGAGGGGCGGCTGACCGCCCGGGCCGGGGACATCGTCTCCGGGCTGCGGGTGCTGCGCGGCGTGGGCGGCGAGCCGCTGCTCTCCGCGCGGTACCGGGCGCAGTCCCAGGCGCTGCGCGCGGACGGCCTCCGGGTGGCCCGGGTCGAGTCGCTGCTGGAGGCGGCCCAGGTGCTGCTCCCCGGCGCGTTCGTGGTGCTGGTGACCTGGCTCGGGGCGCGGTTCGCGCTGCGCGGTGAGATCAGCGCCGGCCAGCTCGTCGCCTTCTACGGCTACACCGCCTTCCTGATCAGCCCGCTGCGCAACCTCACCGAGGCGGCCGACAAGCTGACCCGGGGGCATGTCGCCGCCCGGCGGGTGGTCCGGCTGCTCCGGCTCACCCCGGAACTGGTCGACCCGCCCCGCCCGGCGACGCTGCCCGCCGGACCGGGCGAACTGGTCGACGTCCAGTCCGGGCTGGTGCTGCGGCCGGGGCGGCTCACCGCGCTGGCCGCGACGGCGCCGGAGGACGCGGCGACGATCGCCGACCGGCTCGGCCGGTTCGTCGACGGCGACGTGACGCTGCACGGCGTACCGCTGCGGGACCTGGCGGTGGCGACGGTGCGCGAGCGGATCGTGGTGGCCGACAACGACGCGCATCTCTTCACCGGCCCGCTCCGGTCGGAGCTGGACCCGCACGACGCGGCCGGCCGCGACGCGGTCGAGGCGGCCCTGGTGGCGGCGAGCGCGACGGACATCGTCGACGCCCTGCCCGACGGCTTGGCGGGCCAGGTGGCCGAGCGAGGCCGGGAGTTCTCCGGCGGGCAGCGGCAGCGGCTGCGGCTGGCCCGCGCGCTGGTCGCCGACCCGGAGACGCTGGTGCTGGTGGAGCCGACCAGCGCGGTGGACGCGCACACCGAGGCGAGGATCGCCGACCGGCTGAGCGCGGCCCGGCGGGGGCGGACCACCCTGGTCTGCACCACCAGCCCGCTCGTGCTGGGCCGGGCCGAGCACGTGGTCTTCGTGGAGGACGGCAAGGTGGTGGCCGAGGGCCGGCACGACGAGCTGCTCGCCGCGGAGCCGCGCTACGCGGCCACGGTGAGCCGGGAGGAGGAGCGATGAGCGCCGCGCTGCCGGTCGCCGACGCCGACCAGGTCCGCCGGTACGCCCGCACGCTGGTCCGCCGGCACCCGCGCGGCCTGGCCGTGGCGCTCGGGCTGCACGCCCTCGCCGCGGCGGCCGGCCTGGTGGCGCCCCGGCTGCTGGGTGACCTGGTGGAGGGGATCTCGCGGGGGGTTGCGGCGGTCACCGTCGACCGGGTCGCGCTGGCTATCGCCGGGTTCGTGGTGGTCCAGTCGGTGCTGGTCCGGTTCGCCCACCTGGCCTCGGCCCGGCTCGGCGAGCGGGTGCTCGCCGAGCTGCGCGAGGACTTCGTCGACCGGGTGCTCGCCCTGCCGCTGTCCACGGTGGAGCGGGCCGGCACCGGTGACCTGCTCACCCGCACCTCGCGGGACGTCTCGGCGCTGTCCCGCACGGTCCGGTTCGCGGTACCGGAGACGCTGATCGCGGTGCTGACGGTCGTGCTGGTCCTCGGCGCGCTGCTGCTGACCGGTCCGCTGCTGGCGCTGCCCTGCCTGCTCGCGGTCCCGGTGCTCTGGGCCGGCACCCGCTGGTACCTGCGCCGCGCCCCCGAGGGCTACCTGCGGGAGAACGCCGCCTACTCGGACATCACCGACGGGATCAGCGAGACGGTGGCGGGGGCGCGCACCACCGAGGCGCTGCGCCAGCAGGCCCGCCGGCGGGCCCGCAGCGACGCCGACATCCGGCGGTCGTACGCCGCCGAGCGCTACACCCTCCGCCTGCGTACCGTGTTCTTCCCGATCGCGGAGATCGGGTACGTCGTGCCGGTGGTCGCCACCCTGGTGATCGGCGGCTGGTTCCACCTGCGGGGCTGGGCCAGCCTCGGTCAGGTCACCGCGGCCACCCTCTACGTGCAGCAGCTGGTGGACCCGATCGACCGGCTGCTCTCCTGGCTGGACGAGCTCCAGGTCGGCGGCGCCTCGATGGCCCGGCTGCTCGGGGTGGCCGCCGACGGGGCGCCGGCACCGGCGACGCCCGCCGCGCCCGTCCCGCCGGGCGGGGAGCGTCGGCTCGCCGCCCGCGACGTCCGGTACGCCTACCGGGAGGGCCACGACGTGCTGCACGGGGTGACCCTGGTGCCCCGGCCGGGGGAGAAGCTGGCCATGGTCGGCCCGTCCGGCGCGGGGAAGTCCACCCTGGGTCGGTTGCTGGCCGGGGTGCACGCGCCGCGCTCCGGCGCGGTGACGGTGGACGGTCGGCCGCTGGCCGAGCTGCCCCTGGCCGAGCTGCGCAGCCACGTCGCGCTGGTCAGCCAGGAGCACCACGTCTTCATCGGCACCGTGGCGGAGAACGTGGCGATGGTCCGGCCGGCGGCGGACGACGCCGAGGTCCGGGCCGCGCTGGCCGCTGTCGACGCGCTGGGCTGGGCGGAGGCGCTGCCGGCAGGGCTGGCCACCCAGGTCGGTTCGGGCGGGCACCCGCTCACCCCGGCGCAGGCCCAGCAGCTCGCGCTGGCCCGGCTGGTCCTCGCCGACCCGCACACCCTGGTGCTGGACGAGGCCACCTCGTTGATCGACCCGCACGCCGCGCGGGAACTGGAACGCTCCCTCGCCGCCGTGTTGCAGGGGCGGACGGTGATCGCGATCGCGCACCGGCTCTTCTCCGCGCACGACGCGGACCGGGTGGCGGTGGTGGAGGACGGCCGGATCACCGAGCTGGGCTCGCACGACGAGCTGGTCGCCGCGGGTGGCTCGTACGCCGCCCTGTGGCGGTCCTGGCACGGCTGACGGCACGCCGGCCCCCGCGGGGCCCCCGGCGACGGGCGTCAGTTGCGGCGCAGGATGCGGTAGGTGGCGATGCCGCCGGTGCCGAGGGCGATGAGGAAGACCAGCCAGACGACGGTGGTGCTGACCTCGGTGCGGCCGCCGCTGCCGACGTTGGCCGCGGCCGCGGCGACCAGCGAGTCGCTCTGCGCCGGGGGCAGCGCGGCGGGGGGCAGCTGTTGCCAGCGGACCAGCCCGGTGCTCTCCAGCATCGCCATGTGGTCGGTGACGAACTTGTTGGCCTCGTCGGCGAGCTTGCGCACGGTGGCGTCCCGGGTGCTGGCCCGTACCGCCCCGATCACCGGGAAGATCTTGCCGTGGGCGACCCGGAGCCGGGTGACGAAGATCTGGTCGAAGCGGGTGCCGGTCGCGTTCTGCATCTCGCCCAGCCACCCCTTCTGCTCGCTGGTCGGGTCGGTCGGCAGGGTGGCGCCCAGCTTGTTGGCGGCGTCCACCACGAGCTGGTCGAGGACGCCGTGCTGCCGGGCGATCTCCGCCCCGATCTCGCGTACCCGCGGCGACCGGCCCTTCTCGGCGGCCAGCTGCCCGGCCGGCATCTCCCAGAGCCCGGCCAGCCGTACCCCGTTGAGCAGGGTCATGTCGGCGGCGTTCAGTTGCGATCCGGGCGCGGCCAAAGCGGTGCCGGGAAGGACGCCGAGCCCCGCGACGAGCGTGATGAGCAGCAGCGCCACCCGGTGGGTCCGGTGCGCTGGCCGGCGGCGTGCGGATTCCAGCGGTGCCATCGTTGCGGTGCCTCCTCGGTCCGGACCGAACGCGTGTGTCGCCGGGCGGCCGCACCTCGCCGGCCGCCCGTTCGGACACTGGTACGGATCACCGGCGCGATCGGTTCACCGGGGGCCGACAGCCCTCGTGGTCAGGAGGCGTCGAGCGGATCCGCGAGCAGCCGCTCGAAGGCCAGCTCGGCCGCCCCGATCAGCGCGGCGTCGTTGCCTAGTTGCGGGGTGCGCAGCCGGACGTGCTCCAGGCACGCCGAGAGCGCGACCGAGTTGAGCCGGCTGCGCACCTGCGCCGCCGCGGCGAGGTACAGGTCCCGCATCGTCCCACCGAAGATCACCATCTCCGGATTGAAGAGGTTGACCAGGTTCCCCACGCCGAAGCCCAGCCAGTCGCCGACCTGCCGGACCGCCGTCTGGGCGCGGGCATCACCGCGGTCGGCGGCGTCGAAGACCGCCAGCACCGCCTCCCGGCCGAACGCCTCCGGCCGGTCGGCGGCCTTGAGCAGGGCGTACTCCCCGATCTCGGTCTCCCAGCAGCCACGGGACCCGCACTCGCAGGGGGAGCCGTGCCGGTTGACCACCATATGGCCCACCTCGCCGCCGTAGCCGCCGTGCCCGGTCAGCCGACGGCCGCCGGCGATGATGCCGGCGCCCACGCCGACGTCCCCGTACAGGTAGATGACGTTGTCGCAGCCGGCCGCGGCACCGCGGGCGTGTTCGGCGAACGCGCAGACGTCGGCCACGTTGGCCACCACCACGGGCGTGTCCGCGCCCAGCTCGGTGGCGAGGGTGGCGCCGATCGGCTCGTTCACCCAGCCCGCGTGGGGGCTGAGCCGGACGAGGCCGTCCTCACGGCGCACCATGCCGCAGACCGCGATTCCGGCGCCGACGCCGATCGTCCCCGGCGGCACCGCCCGCCGCATCTCCTTGAGCGCCCCGGCCAGCAGCGGCGCGGTCTCCGCGGCGACCAGCCCGCGCGGCCGGCCCAGCTCGCGGCGGTCGAGCACGACACCGCCGAGCCCGATCCGGGCGGCCTGCAACCGGTCCACCTCGATGCTGAACGCCCAGGCGTGGACCCGGGCCGACTCGGGCCGGACGACCAGCGACGGCCGCCCGGCGCCCCGCCCGCGCTGCTTCGGGATCGCCTCGCTGACCAGGCCGGCGCTGGCCAGGTCGGCGGTCAACGCACCGATGGTGCTGCGGTTGAGCCCGAGGGCGGTGGTGAGTTCGGCCCGCGACATGGCGCCGCGGAGGTGGACGTGGCGCAGCAGCGCACCGAGATTCTGCCGGCGAATCTCCTCCTGGCTCGGCCCCGTGCGCATCAGCGGGCTCAGCGGTTCCCGGTCGCGGCGGCCCGACGCCGGGACAGCGCGTCGACCCCGGCGGCCAGCAGCAGCACCAGCCCGGTGAACAGGTACTTCACCCCGGAACTGGCGTCCATCAGCCCCATCCCGTTGTCGATCACCGCGACCACCGCGCCGCCGAGCACGGCGTCGACCACCCGGCCCTTGCCGCCGAAGAGGCTGGTCCCGCCGATCACCGCCGCGCCGACCGCGTACAGCAGGACGTCGCTGCCGCCGGTGGTGGCGTCCACCGAGCTGAACCGGCTGGCCGCCACGATGCCGCCGACCGCGGCCATCGAGGAGCAGATCACGAAGACCGAGATCCGGATCCGGTCGACGCTGATGCCGGCCCGGTGGGCGGCCTCCCGGTTCCCGCCGACCGCCTGCAGGTGCCGCCCGTACGCCGTGCGGGACAGCACGAAGCTGAGCGCGACGAACAGCACCGCGATCAGCGGCACCACGACCGGCATGCCGCGGTTCGAGCTGATCAGGCTGTTCAGGCTGCGCTCCACGTTGAGCACGTACACGGCGGCGCCGACGACCGCGGCGAGGCCGCCGATCCGGATCAGCACCACCGACAGCGGATCGGTCGCCAGGTCCCGGGTCCGCCGGGTGTGGTACCGGCGCAGCTGGGTGACGCCGTACCCGGCGACGGCGACCGCGGCCAGCAGCCAGCCGACCAGCGGCGACAGGTTCCGGTTCTCGATCGCGACGATGGGGGCGGCCTGCACCGCGACGGTGGTGCCGCCCTTGATCAGCATCAGCATGATGCCCTGGAAGGCGAGGAACGCGGCGAGCGTGACCACGAAGGACGGGATGCCGACCTTGGCCACCAGGAAGCCGAGCACCAGCCCGATGGCCGCACCGGTGGCCAGCGCGGCGGTGGTGGCCAGGTACCAGGGCCAGCCCTGGAGGGTGAGCAGGTTGGCCAGCACGGCCGCGCAGACCCCGCTGGCGAAGCCCGCGGAGAGGTCGATCTCGCCCAGCAGCAGAACGAACACCAGCCCCATCGCGATCAGCACGACGGCCGCACCCTGGGTGAACAGGTTCGCGAAGTTGCCGGCGGTGAGGAAGTTGGGCCGCAGCACCGAGAAGAACGCGCAGAGCACGACCAGGCCGAGGATCGCCGGCAGGGCACCCATGTCGCCGCCCCGCAGGCGGGCGAGGTAGCTGCGCACGTGGCCGTCGAGGGTGGTCCGGGCGGGGACGGCCGACCAGGTCTCCGGGTGGTCCGTCCGAGATTGCGTGATCATTCCAGGCCCCCCACTGTCCCGTTGCGTCGGCGACCGCCGTCGTTCCTGCCGTTGGCGCCGAGCGAGTCGCTGCGCCCGGACGTGATCAGCTCGACCACCTGGGCGTGCGTGACGTCGGTGGTCCGCACCTGGGCGACCATCTGACCCAGGTAGAGCGTCGCGATCCGGTCGGAGACGGCGAAGACGTCGTTCATGTTGTGCGAGATGAGGACGACCGCCAGCCCGTTGTCGGCGAGCCGCCGGACCAGTTCGAGGACCTGGGCGGTCTGCGCCACGCCGAGGGCCGCCATCGGCTCGTCGAGGATGACCAGCCGGCTGTTCCAGAGCACCGCCTTGGCGATCGCCACCGTCTGCCGTTGACCGCCGGACAGGCTGGACACGTGCTGGCGCAGGGAGCCGATCGTCCGGACCGAGAGCTCGGCGAGGGTCCGGGCCGCCAGTTCCTCCATGGTCGGCTCGTCGAGCACCAGGCCCGAGCGCCGCTCCCGGCCGAGGAACATGTTCTGCACGATGTCGAGGTTGTCGCAGAGCGCGAGGTCCTGGTAGACCACGTCGATGCCGAGACCGGCGGCGTCCCGGGGACCGTTGATGGTCACCGGCCGTCCCTCGAAGAAGAACTCGCCGGCGTCGGTGCCGTAGATGCCGCTGATGCACTTGACCAGGGTCGACTTTCCGGCGCCGTTGTCGCCGACCAGCGCGGTCACCTCGCCCGGGTACACCGCGAAGTCGACGTCGCGGAGCACCTGCACGGGACCGAAGCTCTTGTCGACTCCACGCAGCTCCAACAGGGGTGTCTCGGACACGGGTGTCTCCTTACTGGGTGTCCGGATGCCGGTTCGCCGGTCCGGGCCGGCCGGCCGCGGCCGGCTCAGCTGATGCCCGCCCGGGCGCAGAGCGCGGCGTACTCCGCGGTGCACACGTCGGCCTTGTCGACGAAGCCGTCGGCGATGACGTTCTTCACGGTGTCCTTGGTGATCGGTTCCGCGCCCAGCAGCACGGCGGGCACGTCCCGGCCGCCCTGGGGGTCGTGGAACCGCTGCTCGGTCTTCTTCCGCTCGCCCCGGGCCAGGCCGATCACCAGGTCGGCGGCGGCCTCGGCCTCCGCCTTGATCGGCTTGTACACGGTCATGCACTGGTCGCCGGCGAGGATGTGCCGCAGGGCCTGGGCGTCGGCGTCCTGGCCGGTGACCGGGACGCGCCCGTTGAGCTTGTTCTTCCGCAGCACCGAGATGACCGCGTTGGCCAGCCCGTCGTTGGCGGCGACGACGCCGTCGATCCGGCCGTTCGTCTGGGTCAGCATCTGCTCGAAGATCGTGCCACCGGTGGTGTTGTTCCAGCCGGGCACGTCCTGGTCGGGGCCGGCGACGTACTGACGCGCGGCGTACTTCGGCTTCAGGACCGAGTCGTAGCCCTCCTTGAACTGGGCCGCGTTGTTGTCGGTCGGCGCGCCGTTCAGCTCCGCGATCACCGGGCGCCGTACGCCCCGGTCGGCGAGGCAGGTGACCAGGCCCTCGCCCATCATCCGGCCGACGGCGACGTTGTCGAAGCTGACGTAGTACTGCGCGGAGCCGCCGAGGGTGGGCCGGTCGTAGTCGATGGTGGCGACGCCGCGCTGGGTGGCCTTGTCCAGGACCGCCTTGCCGGTGCCCGAGTCCAGGTTGGTGATCATCAGTACGGTCACCCCGTTCGTGATCATCTGCTCGGCGATGGTCACGAAGCGCGCCTTGTCGTTCTGGGCGTTCTGGATGTCGTACTCCACGCCGGCGGCCTTGAACGCCGCCTCCAGGTACTTGCGGTCGGCGGTCTCCCAGCGATTCGACGAGGCGCTGTCGGGCAGGATCACGCCGATCTTCGCTCTGGGCTGGCTCCCGGCAGCGTCGCCGGCGGCGTCGCAGGCGGTCAGGCTCCCCGCGGTCAGCACACCGACCGCGGCGAGGGTGAGGATCCCTCTGCGCATGTGCACGGTTCCTTTCGAGGGAGACGGAACTCGAGGGGGAGCGTGAAGGGGAGGTACGCGCCGGTGGGCTGCCGCATGCCGCCTCACCTGCGATTTGTTGTTCCGGGCAACGTATTGTTCACCGCCCGGTCGCACAAGAGCCGGGTCGGTCAGGACCTCGTCACCAGCGATAACAATTCCGCAACGCGGCCGACATCGATGCCGCCGCCGCGCCCCCGGCGCTCAGCGGGCGGCGAGCGGAGCGGTCACCGCGGCCGTGAGCGCGATCAGGTCCGTGGGGCTCAGCTGCACCTGGAGCCCGCGACGCCCGGCGGAGACGTACACGGTCGGGTGGTCCAGCGCCGAGGCGTCGACCACGGTCGGCAGGCGTCGGCGCTGGCCGAGCGGGCTGATGCCGCCGCGCACGTACCCGGTGGCCCGCTCGGCGGCCGTCCGGTCGGCCAGGGCGGCCCGCTTCCCGCCCGTCGCGGCGGCGAGCGCCTTGAGGTCCAGCTCGCCGGTGACCGGCACGACCGCCACCGTGAGTCCACCATCGACCTCGGTGACCAGCGACTTGAACACCCGCTCCGGCGGCACCCCGAGGGCCGCCGCGACCAGGGCGCCGTAGTTCGGCGCGTCCGGGGAGACGTCGTACGGGTGGGTGCTGTGCGCGATCTTCCGCCGCGCGAGCAGCGCGGTCGCCGGAGTGCCCTGTCCCGCCATGCCGACAAGCTAGCGCCCGGCGGGCGCCCGGGCGAGCCGGAATGTCAGGCCGGCTGGCCGATCAGCACGGTGGGCGCGCCGGCCACCCGGGTCAGCACCAGGCTCGCCGCCGCGTCACCGGAGAGCCGCAGGTCCCGGCGCAGCCGCTCCGGCTCCAGCGCCGAGCCGCGCTTGAGGATCTCCACCCGGCCGACCCGACGGTCCCGGAGCAGGGCCCGCAGCCGCTTCAGCGAGAACGGCAGCACGTCGGTCACCGCCAGGCAGCGGGCGTACGGGGTCGCCCTGGCGGTGTCGGCGTACAGGTAGGCGATGCTCGGGTCGGCGAGGGTCGCATCCAGCTCCCCGGCCAGCTCGGCGACCAGGTGCGCGCGGACCACCGCCGGGTCCGGGTCGTACAGGAAGCGGCGGGTGGGCCCGACCGGCGCCTCCGCGTCGCCGGAGCCGGTCAGCACGTGCGGGACGTCGCCGCGCAGCACGGTGGCCCGGTGGGGCACCTCGGCGAGCGGGCCGCACCAGAGCGCAGCCTCCACCAGGTCGCCGTCGACGCTGACCCATTCGGCCTCCGCGCCGGCCGGAATCAGCGCGTGGTCCAGCCCCGGGGCCACCTTGACCACGGTGCGCGGCACCCGCTCGGCCAGCCCGGTGACGAAGTCCCACGGCGGCGAGTAGGCGTTCGGGTCGAAGATCCGCCGGCCGGTACCGGCCCGGCGCCGGGCCGGGTCGCAGAAGACCGCGTCCACCCGGCGCACGTCGAAGGCGGTCGCGTCGCCGCACTCCACCGTGAACTCCTCGGCCAGCCCGGCCGCCTCGGCATTGGCGGCGGCCATCGCGGCGGTGACGGGGTCGGCCTCCACGCCGTACACCCGGATGCCGGCGCGGGCGGCGGCCAGCCCGTCCGCGCCGAGTCCGCAACCCAGGTCGGCCAGGGTGCGTACTCCGGCGGCGCGCAGCCGGGCGGCCCGCCGGTCGGCGACCACCCGGCGGGTGGCCTGCTCCAACCCGGCGCGGGTGAGGAACATGCCGGCCGCGGCGGGCCCGAACTTGCCCACGGCCCGGCGGCGCAGCTCGGCCTGGGTGAGCGCGGCGGCGGCCAGCCCGGCCGGCACGCCGGCCGAGCGGAGCGCGGCCGCCGCGGCCAGCGGGTCGCCGCCGGCCACCCGGGCCGCCGCGGCGAGCGCGGCCGACCCCTCGGCGGTACGCAGCGCGGCGAGCTGGTCGAGGTCCATCGGGCCATTCTCCCGGCCCGACCGCGACCGGGCCGGCCGGGTGTCGGCACGCCACCGACGTGGCGTGGTCCGCGAGGTCCCCGAGGCCGCGAGGTCGCGCTGTGGCGGGGATCGCGACCGGTCGGGCCGGCCGGTCCGTGGCGACGCGCCGGGTGTCGGGCTGGCACTCTCCTTGACGGAGTGCTAGCCGAGGCATAACCTGCGATTAGCACTCTCCCATCGAGGGTGCCAGCTTCCGGGCCTCGGCCCGGTCGCTGAACGCCAGGCGGACCGGCACCCGCGACGACGGCCCCGCCCGGTGGCATGTGGCAGATTGACGCCGTTCGGCTTGCCGTCCGGCAACGAAACCAAGTACCCCAGGAGGGTATGCCCGTGACTACCGCGACCAAGGTTGCGATCAAGCCGCTCGAGGACCGAATCCTGGTCCAGGCGAACGAGGCTGAGACCACCACGGCGTCGGGCATCGTGATCCCCGACACCGCCAAGGAGAAGCCGCAGGAGGGCACCGTCCTCGCTGTCGGCCCGGGCCGGATCGACGACAAGGGCAACCGGATCCCGGTTGACGTCTCCGTCGGCGACACCGTCATCTACTCGAAGTACGGCGGCACCGAGGTCAAGTACGCCGGCGAGGAGTACCTGGTGCTCTCCGCCCGCGACGTCCTCGCGGTCATCGAGAAGTAAGCAACCGATCAGTGTCGTTGCCCCGGTCCGGCTCGCCGGGCCGGGGCAACGTCGCTTCGAAGGGACATTCATGGCGAAGATCCTGAGCTTCTCGGACGACGCCCGGCACCTGCTCGAGCATGGTGTCAACGCCCTCGCGGACACGGTCAAGGTCACCCTCGGCCCGCGCGGGCGCAACGTCGTCCTGGACAAGAAATTCGGTGCGCCGACGATCACCAACGATGGTGTGACCATCGCCAAGGAGATCGAGCTCACCAACCCGTACGAGAACCTCGGCGCGCAGCTGGTCAAGGAGGTGGCGACGAAGACCAACGACGTCGCCGGCGACGGGACCACCACCGCGACCGTGCTGGCCCAGGCGATGGTCCGCGAGGGCCTGCGCAACGTGACCGCCGGCGCCAACCCGTCCGGTCTCAAGCGGGGCATCGACGCGGCGGCCGCCAAGGTCTCCGAGGCGCTGCTCGGCCGGGCCGTCGAGGTGGCCGACAAGGAGTCGGTGGCGCACGTCGCGACGATCTCCGCGCAGGACGCCACCATCGGCGATCTGATCGCCGAGGCGATGGAGAAGGTCGGCCGCGACGGCGTCATCACCGTCGAGGAGGGCTCCGCCCTGCACACCGAGCTGGACGTGACCGAGGGTCTCCAGTTCGACAAGGGCTTCATCTCCCCGAACTTCGTCACCGACGTGGAGGGGCAGGAGTCGGTCCTGGAGGACCCGTACATCCTGATCACCACGCAGAAGATCTCGGCGATCGAGGAGCTGCTGCCGCTGCTGGAGAAGGTCCTCCAGAACAACAAGCCGCTGCTGATCATCGCCGAGGACGTCGAGGGCCAGGCGCTGTCGACCCTGGTCGTCAACGCGATCCGCAAGACGATCAAGGTCTGCGCGGTGAAGGCCCCCGGCTTCGGTGACCGCCGCAAGGCGATGCTCCAGGACATGGCGATCCTCACCGGCGCCGAGCTGGTCGCCCCGGAGCTGGGCTACAAGCTCGACCAGGTCGGCCTGGAGGTGCTCGGCACCGCCCGGCGGGTCGTGGTCGACAAGGAGACCACCACCGTCGTCGACGGTGGCGGCCAGGCCTCCGAGGTCGCCGACCGGGTCGCCCAGATCCGCAAGGAGATCGAGGCCTCGGACTCCGAGTGGGACCGGGAGAAGCTGGCCGAGCGGCTGGCGAAGCTCTCCGGTGGCATCGCGGTCATCAAGGTGGGCGCGGCCACCGAGGTCGAGATGAAGGAGCGCAAGCACCGCATCGAGGACGCCATCGCGGCGACCAAGGCCGCCGTCGAGGAGGGCACGGTCCCGGGTGGCGGTGCCGCCCTGGCCCAGATCATCCCGGCGCTCGACGACGACCTCGGCTTCACCGGTGACGAGAAGACCGGCGTCTCGATCGTGCGTAAGGCCCTGGTCGAGCCGCTGCGGTGGATCGCCCAGAACGCCGGCCATGACGGCTACGTGGTGGTGCAGAAGGTCGCCGGCAAGGAGTGGGGCAACGGCCTCGACGCCGCCACCGGCCAGTACGTCGACCTGGTCAAGTCCGGCATCATCGACCCGGTGAAGGTGACCCGCAACGCGGTCACCAACGCCGCCTCGATCGCCGGCCTGCTGCTCACCACCGAGAGCCTGGTGGTGGAGAAGCCGGAGAAGGCCGAGCCGGCCGCCGCCGGCGGGCACGGCCACGGCCACGGCCACCAGCACGGCCCGGGCTTCTGACCCGACGCCGTACGGCATCGTCAGGGCACACCGTCACGCCGACGGTGTGCCCTGATCCGTATCTGGTTACGGAACGCTGACGCGGCTACCGGTCCGGCCCGGTGATCGACAAGACTGGCCCGATGACCACCACGTCCCGCGGGTACGCCGCGCTGGCCGGGATCACCGCCGCCGCCGTGGCGATCGGCGCCGCCGAACCGGTGGCCGTCCTCACCGGTGCCCGTTCGGCACCGCTGATCGCCGTCGGCGGGTTGGTCGTCGACGTCGTGCCCGCGCCGCTGAAGCAGTTCGCCATCGCGGTCTTCGGCACGTACGACAAGATCGCCCTGCTGGTCGGGACGGCCGTGCTGCTCGGGGCGTTCGCCGCGGCGCTCGGTGTGCTGGCCGCCCGCCGGCTCGGGATCGGGCTGGCCGGCATCGCCGCCTTCGCCGCCCTCGGGGTGGCCGCCGCGCTGACCCGGGCCGGCGCCAACCTCTTCGACGCGCTGCCCTCGCTGGTCGGCGGTGCGCTCGGCGCGCTTGCCCTCTGGCTGCTCCTGGCCGGTCCGCTGCAACCCCAGCTCTGGTCCTGGTCGCCAGCCGCCCCGGCCGCACCGCCGGTGCCACCCGGCCGCGAGCCCTCCCCGGAGGCGTCCGAACGCCGGCCCGTCGAGCCGTCCGGGCCCGTCGAGCCGGCCGCCGCGGAGGCTCGGTCCGCCGAGCCGGCGGTGTCGGCGGCCCGGCCCGTCGAGCGAGCCGCGCCGGAGGCCCGGCCCATCGAGCCGGCGGTGCCACCCGCGCCCGGTCGCGACGAGGTCGACCCGGAGGGACGGCGGCGGTTCCTGACCGGGGTCGGGACGCTGCTGGGTGCGGCCGCCGTGGCCGGGCTCGGCGGGCACTGGCTGGCCGGGCGGCGGGGCGTGTCGGCGGCCCGCCGGGCCGTCGCCCTGCCCACCCCGTCGGCCGCCGCGCCGGCGGTGCCGGCCGGCGCGGACCTCTCGCTGGCCCAGCTCGCCCCGTACGTGACCCCGACCTCGGGCTTCTACCGGATCGACACCGCGCTGGTGGTGCCGCAGGTGGACCCGGCGACCTGGCGGCTGCGCATCCACGGCCGGGTCCGTCGGGAACTCGAGTTGAGCTTCGACGACCTGCTCGCCCGGCCGATGGTGGAGCGGTACGTGACGCTGGCCTGCGTCTCCAACGACGTGGGCGGCGACCTGATCGGCAACGCGCGCTGGCTGGGCGTGCCGATCAAGGAGCTGCTCGACGAGGCCGGGCCGGAGGAGGGGGCGGACCAGGTGGTCGGCCGCTCGGTCGACGGCTGGACCTGCGGCACCCCGACGGCGGTGCTGCGGGACGGTCGGGACGCGCTGCTGGCGGTCGGGATGAACGGCGAGCCGCTGCCCGTCGAGCACGGCTTCCCGGTGCGGATGGTCGTGCCCGGTCTCTACGGCTACGTCTCGGCGTGCAAGTGGGTCACCGAGCTGGAGCTGACCAGCTTCGCCGACTTCGACGCGTACTGGGTGCCGCGCGGGTGGTCGGCGCAGGGTCCGATCAAGACCCAGTCGCGGATCGACGCGCCGCGGCCGCGCAACCGGCTCACCGCCGGTCCGGTCATGGTGGCCGGGGTGGCCTGGGCGCAGCACCGCGGCATCCGCAAGGTCGAGGTCCGGGTGGACGGCGGCCCGTGGCGGGAGGCGACCCTCGCCCCGACGGTCTCGGTGGACACCTGGGTGCAGTGGTCCTGGCGGTGGGACGCCACGCCGGGCGAGCACACCCTCCAGGTGCGGGCCACGGACGCCGACGGCGTCACCCAGACGCCGCAGCGCCGGCCGGTCGAGCCGGACGGCGCCACCGGCTGGCACAGCGTGCCGGTCACCGTCCGCTGACCAGCGGCGGTATCCGCGTCCGGTCGGGGTCCTCCGGTGAACCGGGCCGTGGCCCGCGCCAGCCCGGCCGGGCGGCGGCCCGCTCCCCGACAGAGCATCGGGAAGCGGGCCGCGCGGTACGGGCAACCGGCTCAGACGGCGACGCGTCCACCGTCCACCGGCAGGATCGCGCCGTGTACGAAGCTCGACCGGTCGGTGGCCAGGAAGGTGATCGCCTCGGCGATCTCCTCGGCGGAGCCGGGACGGCCGGCCGGGATCGAGGCCGCGAGCTGGTCGAGGTCCGCGCCCATCCCGGCGGTGCCCTCGGTACGGGTCGGGCCCGGGCTGACCGCGTTGACCCGGACGCCGTGCGGCCCGTACTCGGCGGCCCAGGACTTGGTGAGCAGCACCAGCGCCGCCTTGCTCGCCCCGTACAGGCCCATCCCGGCCAGGCCGAACTCGGCGACCATCGTGCTCACGTTGATGATCGCGCCGTGGCCGCGCTTCGCCATCTCCGGCGCGAGCTCGGCGACCAGGAAGTACGGCACCTTCACGTTCAGCGTGAAGACGGCGTCGAACGTCTGGTCGCTTGTCTGGTCGGTGGGACCGAACGGATAGATCCCGGCGTTGTTGACCAGGATGTCGACGTCACCGACCAGCTCCCTGGTCCGCGCGGCGAGTTCTCGGGCCGACGCCTCGTCCCGCAGGTCGACGGCCACGAAGTCCGCCCGGCCGCCGCCCGCCCGGATGTCCCGGACCACCTGGTTGCCCCGGGCCTCGTCCCGGCCGGAGATCACCACGTGTGCGCCGAGGTCGGCGAGGGCGATCGCCGTCGCCCGGCCGATGCCGCTGTTGCCACCGGTCACCAGGGCCGACCTGCCTCGCAATGCTGTCATCGTTGTGCACCCACATCTCTGAGAGAACGGTTTCGGTCGGGCGTGCCCCGACCAGTGAGTGCAAGTCGCGCGGGGGCGCACGGGTTCCCGCCGAGCTGATCGAGCGACTTATGGCCGCCATAAGCGACCCCGGCCGGCGAGGGTCAGACCCGGTCCGCTCCCCGTATCTCCAGAGCGGCGATGAGATGGCCAAGGTCGCGCCGGTGGGAACTGGCCGGCCACGCCGCCCAGGTACGCCGGACGAGGGGATGCCCGACCAGCGGCGACCAGGTGACCGAGTCCGGGATCGGCTGCGGCCAGCTGGGCGGTGCCAGCGCGAAGGCGCGACCGGCGGTGACGGCCGCGAGCTTCACCTCGGGGATCAGCTCCTGCCCTTCCGGCGCGCCGGCTCCGAGGTCCAGGCCGTGGCTGCGCAGGATCGCGGTCAGCTCGTCGTACCAGGCGGGGCTCCCGGAGCGGGGGAAGCCGACCCAGTCCAGCCCGGCGAGGGCGTCCAACCGGATCCCGTCGGGTCCCGCGAGGGCCGCGGCCGGTTCGGCGGCCAGCAGCACGCCCAGCGGCTCCGCGACGACCAGTACGGCGTCCAGGTCGGGACCGATCGGGTGTTCCCGCACGAGGCCGACGTCGATGTCGCCGGCGCGCAGCGCGGCGAGCTGTGCCGCGGTGGACAGGTGGCGGGCCTGGACCCGCGTGCCCGGGTAGGCGGTGGCGAGTTCGGCCAGCGGCCCGGACAGCAGGTCGGTGGGGAGCTCGAGCGGGATCCCGAGCCGCAGCACGCTGTCGCCCGCGCCGGTGTGCCGGGTCACGGCGGCCACCGCCTGGTCGTGCCGGGCGAGCACCGCACGAGCCTCGGCGAGCAGCGTCAGGCCAGCGTCGGTGGCTTGCACACCGGTGCTTCGGCGGGTCAGCAGCTGCACACCGAGCTGCCGCTCCAGCGCGTTCATGGTCTGGGAGAGCGCGGGCTGGCTGACGTGCAACCGCCGTGCCGCGGCGGACAGGCTGCCCTGCTCGACGACCACCACGAACGCCCGCATCTCTCGCAGTTCCACCCGCCCATCACAGCATGCGCGTCCCCGACCGGCGGCGGGGAAGCCGGCGGCCCGAGGGGTCTGCTCACCGGAGCCCGCGGGACGGCGCGGCCGGGCAACGAGACGGCGCCGCGCCCCCGAGGGGACGCGGCGCCGGTATGTCAGTGACCGGGATCAGGCGACCTTGCGCTGGTCCGGCACGGTCGACTTGTGTGGACGGCCGAGGCGGGCCTCCAGCCGGGCCACGTCGACCCGGCTCTGCCGGCGGTCGGCCAGGTCCTCCCAGCCGAGGGCGAGCAGCCGCAGCCGCTCGGACTCGCTGAACCCGCCCCACACGCCGTACGGCTCGCGGACGGAGAGGGCGTGCGCGGCACACTCGGCCCGGACCGGGCAGGTGCGGCAGACGGCCTTGGCGCCGGACTCGCGGCGCAGCCGCGACGAGCCCCGCTCGCCGTCCGGGTGGAAGAATTGGGCGCTGTCGCGGCCCCGGCAGGCACCGAGTCGCTGCCAGTCCCAGAGATCGACGATGGGTCCTGGCAGTCTACGTACGTTCGACATCAGCATCCCTCCTCCCGCGCGGCACCGCGGAGAATCCTTCGTGGCCAGCTACCGGGCGGCGGTCCGCGCAGGCGCACCGTTTCCGGCCTGGCGTCTCGGTACCCGGGCTTTCCCGCGCTCACACATCTGTGATCGAAAACCTCGGACAACATGCGCCATATGCCCCAACTGTCGGAAAAGTTCGGATGATTGACCGGAACCACCTCGCGGCGCGAGCCGGCCGTGGTCTGCTCTGAGACGGAGAGGAGACCAACTGTGCGTACCGTTCTCGTGTGCGTTCGGACACCGACCGCGGCCCAGCAGCTGACCTCCGCGGCGGCCCGACTGGGGCTGTCCGCGATCGTCCGGACAGCCGTCTCCGATCCCGAGGTGATGCTGCGGCTGGCCGAGCGTCCGGTGGACGTCGTACTCGCCGATACCGCCCTCACCCGGCCGGACAGCGCCGGCTTCGTACGCCGGGTGCTCGCCCGCGCGCCGCAGGCCGCGGTGCTGCTGCTCGGCGCCGAGGAGTCCGAGGCCGCCGCGGCCACCATCAGCGCCGGGGCGCGGGGGCTGATCCAGGGGACCGACCACGACCTCACCAGCGCGGTGGCCAAGGCGCTGCTGCTGCTCACCGCCCCCGGACGGTCGGCCCGGCACCGGGTGACCGACCCGGCCCGGGACGCCGCGGCGGTCGGCGGGTCGGCCCGGTCCACCGCGGCGGGGCGTACCCCGGGCGGGCCGGCACAGCCCTGGGTGGAGGGGGCCGGGGGTGGACCCACCGTGGTCCCGGTGCAGCGCGGCGACGACGAGGCCGAGTCGGCCGGCGGCGAGCCGGAGCCCGCCGCGCCGAGCGGTCAGCCGCGCACCGGCGTGGGCGCCCGCACCGGGCGGACCCCGGTCGGGCTGACCGAACGCGAGCTCCAGGTGCTGCTCGGCATGGCCGAGGGGAAGAGCAACGCGGAGATCGGCCGGGAGCTGTTCGTCTCTGAGGACACCGTCAAGACCCACGCCCGGCGGCTGTTCCGCAAGCTCGGCGCCCGGGACCGGGCGCACGCGGTGGCCGCCGGCTTCCGCGCCGGACTGGTCGCCTGACCCGCTCCCGACCACCGGGCCGCCGGGCGGGCTCGGCAGTCGGTCAGGCGTCGGCGGAGTCGTCCTCGTCGGTCCCCTCGGTCAGCGTGTCGTGCACGCCGTCGGCGTAGCCCCGGGCGTAGTCCCAGGTGACATAGTGGTCCGGGTCCGGGTCGTAGGCCGGCTCGTGCACCCGCGGCCGGCCTGAGGTGAGCAGGTGGCGCAGGTTGCCGCGGAGCAGGTCCCAGTCGAAGTAGTGCGGCTCGCGGCAGTCCTCGCACTCGATGACCAGCCCGCGCACCCCGATCGGCGCCAGCAGGGCCTGGTAGATCTCCAGGTCGGCGAGATCCTCCAGGACGTCCTGGCGCTCGACCTCGGTCAGCGGGTCCAGCGCGTCGTCCTCGCGCGGATCCTGCAGACCGGCGGTCGGATCGGCCGGGTCGCCGTTGAACGGGTCGATGGGCTCGTCGTGCACCCCCTCACCGTAGTCCCAACCGGCGGGGGAAGTCCGCCCCCGGCGCTCACGGTGGCGCCGCTCTCCCGCGCCGCCACTGCCGGGGCCGGCCCAGCTCAATGGGTACGATGAAGCGACGCGCCGTCACTTCGGCCTGCGTCGGTGCCCGCGCGCGCCGCCTCGCTGAAGCCCGTCCGACCAGCTCAGGAGAGCAATCGTGGAGAATTCGCCCAGCACCGACCTTCCGGCCGGCACCGACGGCGGCGAGCTGGGCGGTCACCTGCCCGAGTTGCCCGCCGGTTCGGCCCGCGTGGTGCCGCTCGGGCTGACCTTCGACGACGTGCTGCTCCAGCCGGGTGAGTCGGACGTCGTGCCCAGCCGGGTCAACACCCGCACGCGGCTCACCCGCAACATCGAGCTGACCGTGCCGCTGCTCTCCAGCGCGATGGACACCGTCACCGAGGCGCGGATGGCGATCGCCATGGCCCGCCAGGGCGGCATCGGCGTGCTGCACCGCAACCTCTCGCTGGAGGACCAGGCGCTCCAGGTCGACCTGGTGAAGCGCTCCGAGTCCGGCATGATCACCAACCCGGTGACCGCCAGCCCGGACGACACCCTTCGCGAGGTCGACGAGCTCTGCGGCCGGTACCGCATCTCCGGCGTGCCGGTGGTCGACGCCAACGGCCAGCTGGTCGGCATCGTCACCAACCGGGACATGCGCTTCGTCTCCGACCCGGCCACCCCGGTCCACTCGATCATGACCCGGACGCCGCTGGTCACCGCACCGGTCGGGGTGAGCAAGGACGCCGCGCTCGACCTGCTGCGCCGGCACAAGGTGGAGAAGCTGCCGATCGTCGACGAGTCGGGCCGGCTGCGCGGGCTGATCACCGTCAAGGACTTCACCAAGAGCGAGCAGTACCCGAACGCCACCAAGGACGACGCGGGCCGGCTCCGGGTCGCCGCCGCGGTCGGCGTCGGCGAGGACGCGTACAAGCGGGCCCGCTCCCTGGTCGACGCGGGCGTGGACGTCCTGATCGTGGACACCGCGCACGGGCACCAGCGGGCCGTGCTGGACATGGTCCGCCAGCTCAAGTCCGACGTCAGCATCGACATCGTCGGCGGCAACGTCGCCACGTACGCCGGCGCGAAGGCGCTGGTCGACGCGGGCGCGGACGGCGTCAAGGTCGGCGTCGGCCCGGGTGCCATCTGCACCACCCGGATCGTCGCCGGCGTCGGCGTACCGCAGATCACCGCGATCATGGAGGCGGCGCGGGCCGCCCGCCCGGCCGGCGTGCCGGTCATCGGCGACGGTGGCATCCAGTACTCCGGCGACATCGCCAAGGCGCTGGTGGCCGGTGCCGACACGGTGATGCTCGGCAGCCTGCTGGCCGGTTGCGAGGAGAGCCCCGGCGAGCTGATCTTCATCAACGGCAAGCAGTACAAGGCGTACCGGGGGATGGGTTCGCTCGGCGCGATGCAGTCGCGCGGCCAGGCCAAGTCCTACTCCAAGGACCGCTACTTCCAGCAGGACGTGCTCGCCGAGGACAAGCTGGTCCCCGAGGGCGTCGAGGGCCAGGTGCCCTACCGGGGCCCGCTCTCGGCGGTCGCCCACCAGCTCATCGGCGGACTGCGGGCCGCGATGGGCTACGTCGGCGCGGAGAGCATCCCCGAGCTGCACCGGCGGGGCCAGCTCATCCGGATCACCGCGGCCGGCCTCAAGGAGAGCCACCCGCACGACATCCAGATGACGGTCGAGGCGCCCAACTACCACTCCCGCTGACCATCACCCCCAACCACCTGGAGTCCCCATGCGTGACGTGGTCGAGATCGGGCTGGGCAAGACCGCGCAGCGCGGCTACCACCTGGACGACATCGCCATCGTGCCGAGCCGCCGCACCCGGGACGTCGACGACGTCTCCACGGCGTGGCAGCTCGATGCGTACCAGTTCGGCATTCCCTGCGTCGGGCACCCGTCGGACGCGACGATGAGCCCGTCGTCCGCCGTCCGGCTCGGCCAGCTCGGCGGGCTCGGCGTGCTCAACGTCGAGGGCCTCTGGACCCGGTACGAGAACCCGGCCAAGGTCCTGGAGGAGCTGGCCGGCCTCGGCGAGGACGCCCGCGCCACCAAGCGGCTGCAGGAGGTGTACGCCGAGCCGATCCGCCCCGACCTGATCGCCGAGCGGGTCCGCGAGCTGCGGGCCGGCGGCGGCACGGTGGCCGTGCGCGTCTCCCCGCAGCACACCCTGGCGCTCGCCCCGGTGATCCTCGACGCCGGCGTGGACATCCTGGTCATCCAGGGCACCATCGTCTCCGCCGAGCACGTCTCCACCACCGAGGAGCCGCTGAACCTCAAGGAGTTCATCGCCGACCTCGACCTGCCGGTCATCGTCGGCGGCTGCACCGACTACAAGACCGCGCTGCACCTGATGCGCACCGGCGCGGCCGGCGTGATCGTCGGCATCGGCGGCGACGACTGGTCGACCACCGACTCCGTGCTCGGCATCCGGGTGCCGATGGCCACCGCGATCGCCGACGCGGCCGCTGCCCGCCGGGACTACCTCGACGAGACCGGTGGCCGGTACGTCCACCTGATCGCCGACGGCGACATCCAGACCTCCGGCGACATCGCCAAGGCGCTCGGCTGCGGCGCGGACTCGGTGATGCTCGGCGAGCCGCTCTCCCTCTGCGCGGAGGCCCCCGCCGGCGGCGCCTGGTGGCACTCGGCCGCCAGCCACCCGTCGCTGCCCCGGGGCGCGTTCGAGGTGGCCGGCGAGCCGCTCGGCTCCATGGAGCAGCTCCTCTTCGGCCCGGCCGACGAGCCGGACGGCCAGCTCAACCTCTTCGGCGGCCTGCGCCGCGCGATGGCCAAGTGCGGCTACCGCGACCTCAAGGAGTTCCAGAAGGTCGGCCTCGTCCTCGACCGCTGACCGCACACCCCGCCGTCGATCATGGAGGTGTGGTTCCCGGATCGCCCCGGTGCTTCCGGTTCGCCATCTGCCACAACTCCATGATCGGCCCGGGCTGTCGGCTTAGGCTCGGCTGGTGAGGTGGCGGCGGGGCGGGGCGGCGGCGGTGCTGGGGGTGGTGCTGCTGGTCGGGGGCGGGTGCACCCACGGCGACCGGGGGTTCCGGGCGGGGGCGGCTGACGCGGGGGATCCGTATGTGCCAGGAGCCGGCAACGGCGGGTACGACGTCCAGCACTACCGGCTGAAGGTGCGCTACGACCCGGGCAGCGACCGGCTCACCGGCGAGGCCACCGTCACCGCCACCGCGACCGCCGGGCTGTCCCGGTTCAACCTGGACCTCGCCGGCCTGACCGTCGACCGGGTCCGCGTCGACGACGCCCCGGCCCGGCACCGCCGCGACGACGCCGAGCTGGTCGTCACTCCGGCGCGCGGGCTAGCCGCCGGGGCCCGGTTCACCGTCGACGTGGCGTACGGCGGGGTGCCCCAACCGCTGTCCAACGGGGAGCTGGGCAGTGGCGGCTTCCAGGCCACCGCGGACGGGGCGATCGCGCTCGGCCAGCCCGGCTCGGCGAGCACCTGGTTCCCGGTCAACGACCACCCCTCCGACAAGGCCACCTACCAGGTCGAGGTGACCGTCCCGGACGGGCTGGTCGCGCTGGGCAACGGCGTGCCGGGCGAACGGACCAGCCGGGACGGCTGGACCACCTGGCGCTGGTCGGAGGGCGCGCCGATGGCGAGCTACGTGGCCACCCTGGTGATCGGGGACTATCGGGTGGCCACCGGCACCCACGCCGGGAAGCCGATGGTCACCGCGGTGGCCGCCGCGCTGCCCGCCGACGGGCCGGCCGCCGCCTCGATCGCCCGCACCGGCGAGATCGCCGACTTCCTGGCCGGCCGCTTCGGCCCGTACCCGTTCGACGCGTACGGCGGGATCGCGGTCGCCGACGCGCGCATCGGGTACGCCCTGGAGTCCCAGTCCCGGCCGGTGTACGGGCCGGGTTTCTTCCGCTCCGGCCGGCCGGACACCGAGGTGGTCGCGCACGAGCTGGCCCACCAGTGGTTCGGCGACAGCGTCTCGGTGGCCCGGTGGAGCGACATCTGGCTGAACGAGGGCTTCGCCACGTACGCCGAATGGCTCTGGGCCGAGCACGATGGCGGTCGCAGCGTGCCGCGGACCGTGGCCGCCGAGTACGCCGCCACCGACTGGGCGCAGCCCGTGCTGGACCCGGGTCCGGCGGACCTGTTCGGCACCGCCGTCTACAAGCGTGGCGCGCTCGCTCTGCACGCGCTGCGCCGGGCCGTCGGCGACCCGACGTTCTTCCGCCTCCTGCGTGGCTGGGTCACCGAGCGCCGGGGCGGGACCGCCACCACGGCCGACTTCGTGGCGTACGCCGAACGGGTCGCCAGCCGGCCGCTGCGCCCGCTGCTCGACGCCTGGCTGGTCGGCGGCACCGCGCCGGCCCTGCCGTGAGGCGTCGCTGAGCGCCGCTCGGTAGGCTGCCGCGGGCGGAGCGGCCCGGGCGGGCCGCTGGCGGTCGTTCCCGGGAGGTCGAAGCGATGACGCGGATGCGGCGGGGCCCGTTACGGGGGCTCGGGCTGCTGGTGGTCGGGACGCTGGCGCTGGCCGGCTGCGACTCGGCCGGCCAGGAACGGACGACAACCGCGCAGGTGTCGCCCTCGCCGACAGCCTCCCGGACGTTCGCGCCCGGCGCGGCCGGTGCCGGCGACCCCTACTTCCCCAGCTACGGCAACGGCGGCTACGACGTCGCCCACTACACCGTGCGGGTCCGTTACGACCCGGCGAGGGACCGGTTGACCGGCACGACCACCGTGCGGGCCACCGCCACCGCGAACCTCTCGGCGTTCCACCTGGACCTGGCCGGGCTGACCGTGCGCTCGGTGACCGTGGACGGCGCCCCAGCCACCCACGCCCGGGCCGACGACGAGCTGATCGTCACTCCGGCCACCGGCCTGACCGCCGGCAACGGCTTCGCCGCGGAGGTCCGGTACGACGGCGTGCCGGCCGCGCTGCGCAACGAGGCGCTGGGCGAGGGCGGCTGGCTGCACACCGCGGACGGCGCGATCGCGCTGGGCCAGCCGGAGTCGGCCAGCACCTGGTTCCCGGTCAACGACCACCCGTCGGACAAGGCCACCTACGACATCGAGATAACCGTGCCGAAGGGGCTCACCGCGATCAGCAACGGGGTGCCGAAGGGGCGGACCACCCGGGACGGGTGGACCACCTGGAGCTGGTCCGAGGGCGCGCCGATGGCCAGCTACCTCAGCACCGTGGTGATCGGCCGGTTCCGGGTCACCACCGGCGAGCACAAGGGACGCCCGGTGTTCAGCGCGGTCACCACGAAGGTGGCCAAGGGCGCCCCGGACCGGTCGATCGACCGGACCGTCGAGGTGGCCGACTACCTGGAGAGCGTCTTCGGGCCGTACCCGTTCGACGCGTACGGCGGGGTGGTCGTCGCCGACGACCGGATCCGGTACGCGCTGGAGACCCAGACCCGGCCGGTCTACTCCGCCGGGTTCTTCCGGCCGGGCGACGACACCGGGGTGGTCGCGCACGAGCTGGCCCACCAGTGGTTCGGCAACAGTGTGTCGCTGCAACGGTGGCAGGACATCTGGCTCAACGAGGGGCTGGCCACCTACGCCGAGTGGCTGTGGGCCGAGCACACCGGAGAGTCCACCGTGCAGCGCGCCTTCGACCAGAGGTACGCGACGGCGTCCGGGCAGGTCTGGCGTACCCCGCCGGGCCGGCCGGGGGTGGACGATCTGTTCAGCGAGTCGGTCTACCAGCGGGGTGCGATGACCGTGCACGCGCTGCGGGTGGCCGTGGGCGACACCGCCTTCTTCCGCATCCTGCGTACCTGGGCGGCGGAGTGGAAGGACGGCAACGCCACCACCGCCGACTTCGTCGCCCTCGCCGAACGGGTCTCCGGCAGGAAGCTGGACACGCTCTTCGACGCCTGGCTCTACGGCACCGAACGCCCCGCCGAGCCGAAGCCCCGCTGAGCCGCTCAGGTCTTGACGCGCAGGGTGGGGTGCGCGGTGAGGAACGCGTCGGCGCGGCCGGCTCGCAGCTCGCTGATGAACTGTCGGCCGATCGGGCGGAGCTGCTCGCCGCGGTACGCGCCGCCCGTGCGGACCCCGTCGCCGGGGAGCCCGACCAGCACCAGGCCGTCGGCGGGCATCCCGCCGAGGGCGTACGCGAAGTCGATCACCCGCCGGCCACCGCCGACGAACACCATGGTCCTGCCGAGGGTGCGGACCACCTGCTGGACCTGGTCCGGGTCCCGGGCCAGCCCCTGGTCGAGGATCTTGCGGACCAGCGCCCGGATCAGCTGCTGCTGGTGGCGCTGCCGGGCGTAGTCGCCCCCGGCGATGTAGCGCTGCCGGGCGTAGTCCCGCGCCTGCCAGCCGTTGAGGTGCCGCTTGCCCTTCTCGTAGACCATCTGCGGCCCGACGTAGCCGCTGGCCGTGTGCGGCCGGTACTGCCCGTCGGGGCGCCGGTGGATCGAGGCGACCCGCTGGTCGATGTAGAGGTCCACCCCGCCGAGGGCGTCGACCAGCCGGTCGAAGCCGAAGAAGGTGAGCACCGCGCCGGCGTCGATGCGCAGCCCGGTGTATCGGCTGACCGTGGTGCGCAGCAGCTCGTACCCCTGGGCGGTGCTCGGGTGGAGCTTGTCGCCGGGCACCCGGCTGCCGTAGCTCATCGCGTGGGTGAGCTTGGTCCGGCCGCCGGGGTAGCCGGACTTCGGGAAGGCCGGGATGTCCACCACCAGGTCGCGGGGGAGGGAGAAGAGGTACGCCCGCTTCAGCCCCGCCTCCACGCGCATGACCATCACCGCGTCGGCGTGCGGCTCCCAGCCGGGCACCGTGACCCGGGTGTCCACCCCGACGATGAGGAAGTTCAACGGCCCCTTCAGGCCGGCGCCCGGGGGCGGGGGCGGGGTGGGGCTGCTGGTCACCGGGGCGCCCGTGGTGAGCGAGGGCGTCGGCGTCGCCGAGGCGGCGACCGGGCCCGGCCCGGACCGCGAGACCAGCCGGGTGGCCACCACCGCGCCGGCGGCGACCAGGGCCACCGCGACCAGGGCCGCCAGCCCCAGCAGCCAACGTCGACGTGGTCTTGCCGCGTCCTGCGTCATTCGATGTCCCCTTCCCCCGTACCCGGACAACGCTCCGACGGGCACTTCGCGTTGCGGCCCGCGGCGTCCGGATCGTCGAGCGTTCTGCATGATCGCGGAAAACTCGTGCTGGCGCGACCGCTACCCGTCGGTAATGATGCGTCCATGCGGTACGACGTGGTCGTCATCGGGTCCGGCTTCGGCGGCAGCGTCACCGCGCTCCGGCTGGCCGAGAAGGGCTACACGGTCGGCGTGCTGGAGGCCGGGCGGCGCTTCGCCGACGACCAGTTCCCGCAGACGTCCTGGCGGGCCCGGCGCTTCCTCTGGGCGCCGAAGCTCGGCTGCTACGGCCTGCAACGGATCACCCTGCTGCGCTCGGCGGACCGGAAGGCCGGCGGGGGAGTGATGGTGCTGTCCGGGGCCGGGGTGGGCGGCGGCTCGCTGGTCTACGCGAACACCCTCTACGAACCCCTCGACGCGTTCTACGCCGACCCGCAGTGGCGGGACATCACCGACTGGCGGGACGAGCTGGCCCGCCACTACGACCAGGCCAAGCGGATGCTCGGCGTCACCACGTACCCGATCCAGACCGGCGCGGACCGGGCGATGCGGGCGGTGGCCGAGCGGATGGGGGTGGGGCACACCTTCCACGCCACCCCGGTCGGGGTGCACATCGGCCGGCCCGGCGAGCGAGTGCCCGACCCGTACTTCGGCGGGGCCGGCCCGGAGCGGACGGGCTGCACGCACTGCGGGTCGTGCATGACCGGCTGCCGGCACGGCGCGAAGAACACCCTGGTCAAGAACTACCTCTGGCTGGCCGAGCGGCTCGGCGCGCAGGTCCAACCGCTGACCACCGTCACTGCGGTCCGGCCGGCCGCCGGCGGCGGCTACGACGTGCACACCGAGCGCACCGGGGCCTGGCTGCGCAAGCGCCGCCAGGTGATCCACGCCGACCAGGTGGTCTTCGCGGCCGGCGCGCTCGGCACCCAGCGGCTGCTGCACGAGATGAAGGCGACCGGGGCGCTGCCCGGGCTGTCGCCGCGCCTCGGCGAGCTGACCCGGACCAACTCGGAGGCCATCCTCGGCGCCTCGGTGCCCCGCCAGCGGGCCCGCGAGCGCCGGGTGGACTTCACCGAGGGGGTGGCGATCACCAGCTCGTTCCACCCCGATCCGCAGACCCACATCGAGCCGGTCCGCTACGGCCGGGGCTCCAACGCCATGGGGCTGCTCCAGTCGCTGCTGGTCGACGGCGGCCCGCACCGGGTGCGGCGCTGGCTCGGCAGCATCGTCCGCCAGCCCGGCCTGGCCGCCCGGATGTTGTCGGTACGCGGCTGGTCGGAGCGGACGGTGATCGCGCTGGTGATGCAGTCGGCGGACAACTCGCTCACCACGCGCTGGCGGCGCGGACCGCTCGGCCGCCGGTTGGTTTCCGGCCCCGGGCACGGTGCGCCGAACCCCACCTGGATCCCGGCCGGCAACCACGCGGTCCGGCTGCTCGCCGAGGAGATCGACGGCACGCCGGGCGGCGCGTTGACCGAGCCGTTCAACATCCCGATGACCGCGCACATCCTCGGCGGGGCGGTGATCGGGGCCACCCCGGCCGACGGGGTGATCGACCCGTACCACCGGGTGTACGGGCACCCGGGGCTGCACGTGGTGGACGGTGCGGCGGTGTCGGCGAACCTCGGGGTGAACCCGTCGCTGACCATCACCGCGCAGGCGGAACGGGCGATGTCGGGCTGGCCCAACAAGGGCGAGCCGGACCCGCGACCGCCGCTCGGGCGGCCGTACCGGCGGGTGGAGCCGGTCGCCCCGCACCGGCCGGCGGTCCCGGCGCACGCCCCGGCCGCCCTGCGCCCCTAGATCGTGGCGCGCCGCGCCCAGCGGCCGGCCCGCGCCCCGGGCCGGCGGTGACGGTCGGTAGGCTTTCTGCACATGAGCACGCCTCGCCCCGTCCTCGTGGTGGACTTCGGAGCCCAGTACGCCCAGCTCATCGCGCGCCGGGTGCGGGAGGCGAAGGTCTACTCGGAGATCGTCCCGCACACCATGCCGGTCTCCGAGATGCTGGCGAAGGAACCCGCCGCGATCATCCTGTCGGGCGGCCCGTCCAGCGTCTACGCACCCGACGCCCCGCAGATCGACGCCGGCATGTTCACCGCCGACGTCCCGGTCTTCGGCATCTGCTACGGCTTCCAGGCGATGGCCCAGGCGCTCGGCGGCACGGTCGCGAAGACCGGCAACCGGGAGTACGGCGGCACCCCGTTGCACGCCCGCGCCGAGGCCGGCGTGCTGCTCCGCGACCTGCCGGACGACCTGCCGGTCTGGATGAGCCACGGCGACTGCGTGACCGAGGCGCCGCAGGGCTTCACGGTGACCGCCGAGTCGGCGGGCGCCCCGGTGGCCGCGTTCGAGGACCTGGCCGGTCGCCGGGCCGGCGTGCAGTTCCACCCGGAGGTCGGGCACACCGCGCACGGCCAGGAGATGCTCACCCGCTTTCTGTACGACATCGCCGGCATCGAGCCCACCTGGACGCCGGAGAACATCATCGACGAGCAGGTGGCCCGGATCCGGGAGCAGGTCGGCGACAAGGAGGTCATCTGCGGCCTCTCCGGTGGCGTCGACTCCGCGGTCGCGGCCGCGCTGGTGCACGAGGCCGTCGGTGATCAGCTCACCTGCGTCTTCGTCGACCACGGCCTGCTGCGGGCCGGCGAGGCGGAGCAGGTGGAGAAGGACTACGTGGCCGCCACCGGCATCAAGCTCAAGGTGGTCGACGCCCAGGAGCGGTTCCTCGGGGCGCTGGCCGGGGTGACCGATCCGGAGCAGAAGCGCAAGATCATCGGCCGGGAGTTCATCCGGGTCTTCGAAGCCGCCGCCCGGGAGATCGCCGCGCACGGCGACGTCGAGTTCCTGGTGCAGGGCACCCTCTACCCGGACGTGGTGGAGTCCGGTGGCGGCACCGGTACCGCCAACATCAAGAGCCACCACAACGTCGGCGGCCTGCCGGAGGACCTGAAGTTCGCCCTGGTCGAGCCGCTGCGCACGCTGTTCAAGGACGAGGTCCGGGCGCTCGGCCTCCAGCTCGGCCTGCCCGAGGCGATGGTCTGGCGGCACCCGTTCCCCGGCCCCGGCCTGGCCATCCGGATCATCGGCGCGGTCGACCGGGAGCGGCTCGACCTGCTCCGCAAGGCCGACCTGATCGCCCGGGAGGAGTTGACCGCCGCCGGCCTGGACCGGGGTGTCTGGCAGTTCCCGGTGGTGCTGCTGGCCGACGTGCGCAGCGTCGGCGTGCAGGGTGACGGGCGCAGCTACGGGCATCCCGTGGTGCTGCGCCCGGTCTCCAGCGAGGACGCCATGACCGCCGACTGGTCCCGGCTGCCCTACGAGGTGGTCGCGCGGATCTCCACCCGGATCACCAATGAGGTGGCCGAGGTGAACCGGGTGGTCCTGGACGTCACCAGCAAGCCGCCGGGCACCATCGAGTGGGAGTGACGCCGGGTCAGGCGGCGGCCGGCGGCTGAGGCTCCGGTCGGGGCGCCGGCTCGGGCGTGGCCGCCGGTCCGGCGGTCGCGGCCGGGCGGACCGCCGGGTCGGGCGCGGGCTGCGGCCAGCCCTGCGGCGCCGGGCCGGCGGGCGGCCAGCCGAGCGGCGCGGTGCCCGCCGGGTGCGGCCAGGCGGGCGCGCCGGCCGGCTCCTCGGGCATCAGGAACCACATGATCGGGTACGCCAGCGCGGCGATGCCGCCGGTGAGCAGGGTGGCGACGGCGAAGACCACCCGGACGAGGGTGGGGTCGACGGCGAGGTAGCGGCCGAGGCCGCTGGCCACGCCGGCCAGCATGCGGTCGGTGGTCGGTCGGCGGAGCTGCTTGTACGGGGCCTGAGGAGTGCTCGTGGAGGTCATGTCCCCACGGTCGCTCGCCGGCCGGCGGATGGCCTCGGTGACCGCCCGGACTCCTACCCTGATCGATCCCTGAGGCGCCAGCGATGAGTCAGGAATCCGACTCTTTTCGATGGAGGTAACCCGGCGCGGGGAGAATTGCCTCCCGTGACCACCTTGCTGGAGCCGCTCCGCAGGATCGCGGCATACGCAGTTTGTGCTGATCAAGACGGCCGAGTGTTGCTGGTCCGCGCATCGGAGCGCTCCGGCACGCCCGGCACCTGGTCGCTGCCCGGTGGGGCGGTCGACCACGGCGAGGACCCGAAGCACACCGTCGTCCGCGAGACCGCGGCGGAGACCGGCATCTCGGTCGCCGTCTCCGGGCTGGCCGACGTGCTCGCCGACATGCGAGCGCTGCCCGAGCGCGGCATCACCCTGCACACCGACCGCCTGCTCTACACGGTCTCGGTGCGCGGCGGGACGCTGACCGACCGGGTGGACCGCCCGACCGACCTGGTGCGCTGGGTGACCCTGGACGAGGCCCGGGGGCTGCCGCTGCGGTCGTTCACCGCGCGCGCCCTGGGGCTGCCCGCCTCCTCGGCGGACGTGGTGCCCGAGGAGGTCCCCGAGTTCCCCTCCTTCTACGCGGTGCCCGGCCCGGACGGGCTGCACCGGGCGCAGCGCTTCGCCGCGTACGCCGTGGTCACCGACCCCGAGGAGCGGGTGCTGCTGACCCGGGTCTCCGACGGGTACCCGGGCGCCGGTTGCTGGCACCTGCCCGGCGGCGGCACGGACTACGGCGAGCAGCCGGATGCGGCGCTGATCCGGGAGCTGGTGGAGGAGACCGGGCAGACCGGTCGCCTGGTCGAGCTGCTCGGCGTGGCGAGCCACCGGGACGCCGCCTCGCTCGGCCCGGAGGGCTACCCGATCGACTGGCACGGCGTACGCGCGTTCTACCGGGTGGTTGTCGACCAGCCCGCCCCGCCCACGGTGGCCGACGTCGGTGGCTCCACCTGTGAGGCCCGCTGGTTCCGCCGGGAGGAGCTGACCGCCCTGTCCACCGACCGTCTCACCGAGGTGACGGCGGAGGCCGTCCAAGCCGCCCACCTCCTCTGACCCGCCCCACCCACCGGCCCACCCCGGTGCTCATGAAGTTGTTGCCCGCACGCCGCGCCGGGGGGCAATAGATTCATGATCGACGGGTGGGCCGGTTCGGTGTGGGGAGCGGGAGCTGATGGACCAGCGGCGGCGGATCGGGGCGTACGGGGTGTGCCGGGACGGCGAGCGGGTGCTCCTCGTCCGGGGGGCGGCCGGCGCGGATTTTCCCGAGGCGTGGCAGCTGCCCGGGGGCGGGCTGGAGCACGGCGAGCATGCCGAGGTCGCGGTGGTCCGCGAGGTCGCCGAGGAGACCGGGCTGACCGTGACGGTGGCCGGCCTGCGCGACGCGGTGGCGGACGTGACCCGGTACCCCGAACTCGACGTCGCCCTGCACACCGACCGGATCATCTTCGACGTCACGCCCACCGGCGGCACGCTCCGGGACGCCGCCGGCGGCACCATCGACCGGGCCGGCTGGTTCACCCCCGCCGAGGCGGCCGGGCTGCCGCTGCTGCCGTTCACCGCCGAGCTGCTCGGCCTGCCCGCCACCCCGCTGCCGGCGCGGGCCGGCCGGGAGCCGTTCGGGCCGGCGCCGACCGACCGGCGGCAACGCTTCGCCGCGTACGGGCTGGTCACCGACCCCGCCGGGCGGGTGCTGCTCACCATGATCGCGGACGGGTATCCGGGCGCCGGCAAGTGGCACCTGCCCGGTGGTGGCACGGACCACGGCGAGCAGCCGGCCGCCGGGCTGCTCCGCGAGCTGGTGGAGGAGGCCGGCCAGCTTGGTCGGGTGGTCGACCTGCTGGCCGTGGACAACCTGCACAACCCGGCCGCGCTCGGCCCGGAGCGGCGGCCGCTGGACTGGCACGCCGTCCGGGTGATCTACCGGGTACGGGTGGACGCACCGACCGAGGCGGTGGTGACCGAACTCGCCGGCGGCTCCACCGCGCGGGCCGCCTGGTTCGATCCTGAGCAGGTCAGCGGCCTGTGGCTGACGGATGTGGCCAGGTTGGCAACCGGACGCCGGGGCCGATAGCACCCGCTTCCCGAGCCGCCGTGGTGACCCTCCGGTACAGTCGTTGATTGGGGTTGGTGGAAGAAACGGGCGATGAAGCCCGAGATGGGAATAAGAGAGCGGTTCGTGCGGTTAAGAGAGTTATAAGTACCGCCGGCAGCTATCGCCAAGCCCCTTTCCCTTGTGCAATGGTGTACTCCGCAAAACGGGCTGCCGGACCAGCAAGGTCCGGCACGAGACAGCCGGACAGCCCGCCCTGGTGGCGGGTCAGCCGATCCGGTGATGGAGGAAACGTGCCGAGAGCCCCATGGCGCCGGCGTCGTACGACTGACAGTCCGCGCCCCGCAGGGCGTCGCTGGGCGGGCCGGTTGCGCCGCAGCAGCACGTTCGCCCGCCAGGTGCTGCTGGTCCGGGTCGGCCGACGGGACGACGCCGTCCCCGGCGCCGACCTGGTCGTTCCGGACCACCGCTACGCCGACCGTCAGGGTCGCCGCTACGGCCGGTTCGACCGCGCCGAGGTCGAGGCGATCATGCCGGTCAGCCCGGCGCTCGCCCCCACGTCGGCGGTCGACGACGACGCGACGGCGATGTCGATCCCGCTCCTGCCGGGCGAGCGCACCGCCGCCCGCCGGATGAAGTTCGCGCTGGTCAACGGCTGCACCCTGAGCAGCCTGATGCTCGGCATGCTGGCCATCTTCCTGGCCATGCAGGGCGAGGTGCGGGTCGCGGCGCTCTGCCTGATCGCCTGCGTCGTGTTCGACGGTCTCGACGGCGCGCTGGCTCGCAAGCTCGGCGTGGCCAGCCCGTTCGGCGCCCAGATGGACTCGCTTGCCGACATGTGCTCGTTCGGCCTCGCCGCCCCGGTGGTGGTCTACGCCTCGCTGGCCGGCTCCGTGCCGCCGGCCGCCGCCGCGGTGGCCTGCGCCCTCGTCGCGGCCTGCGCGGCGATCCGGCTGGCCCGGTTCAACGTCTCGCCGAAGGACGGCCGATTCTTCTGCGGCGTACCGACCACCATGGCGGCGGCCGTGCTGGCCCTCACCGTGGCGATCAAGCTGCCGGTCCCCGGGCTGGTGCTGATCGGCGGGGTCGCCCTGCTGGCCTTCGCGATGGTCTCCAGCTTCCCGTACGCGAAGCTGGCCCGGCTGGTGAAGCTGCCGCCGTGGCTCTGGCTGGCGCCGGTGGTCGGCGCCCTGGTCGACATCCGGCTCACCTTCGCCCTCGTGGTGGTGGGCTACCTGGTCAGCGGGCCGCTGCTCTGGCTGCACCAGCGCCATACCGCCTGATCCACCGCACGCGAAAGGGGCGCCGCAGCCGCGGCGCCCCTTTCGGTGTCTACGGGCTCAGACCCAGCGGGCGATCACGGTCGAGCCGCCGACCACCTTGTCGCCGGGGCCGACCAGCGGCTCGGCGGCCTCGACCGGCAGGTAGACGTCGGTCCGCGAGCCGAACCGGATCAGCCCGAAGCGCTCGCCCCTGGCGAGCAGGGCGCCGACCGGCGCGCGCTGCACGATCCGCCGGGCGATCAGGCCGGTACGCTGCGCGACCACCACCGTGCCGTGCTCGGTGTCCAGCACCGTGTACGCCGCCACGTTGTGCTCGGCGTCCGGCTTCATCGCGTTGACGAAGCCGCCGTCGGCGACGAAGTAGTCGACCACCTTGCCGGCCACCGGGGCGCGGTTGACGTGCACGTCCAGCACCGACAGGAAGACCGCGATCCGCAGCCACTCGCCGGCGCCGAAGCGCTCGTCGTGCAGCCGCTGCACCGACAGGACCTGGCCGTCCGCGGCGGCCACCACGGCCGACGGGTCCTCCGGCACGTCCCGCTCCGGGTCGCGGAAGAACGCGGCCACCGGTGCGGCGGCCAGCGCCGGCAGCAGCCACAGCTTCGACTTCGGCCGGGCCACCCGGGCCAACGCCGCGAGCCCGAGGCTGATGCCCGCCGCGGCGACGCCGTTCGAGTCGATGTGCATGCCCCGGGTCAGCGGCACGCTCGACGGCCGGTACGCCGGGGCCAGCCGGGCCGCCACCGCGGCACTGGCCGGCGTGAAGCGCAGGTGGTGCACCCGGACCGGCGGCGAGTTGCGCAGCACCAGGTCGGTGCGGACGCCGTGCAGCACGCCCTGCCGGTCCAGCTCGGTGCCGGCGCCCTCGGTCCGGAAGAGCGGCGCGGCCACGCTCAGCACGGCGCCCTCGGAGAGGTACTTCGACAGCCCGTCGACGGTCACCCGGGCCTCCTCGGCGGTGCCGGTGAGCGGCTCGGCGGCGATCACCACCTCGGCGGCGTCCGCCTCGGGGAGGGTGTCGACCACGCGGACCCGGTCGGCGACCCAGCGGCCCTGGGCGGACACGTGTTCGCGCAGCGCGGCGGTGGTGCACCCCTCCGCCGGTACGACGGTGAGCCGGTCGCCGGGGAGCAGCGCCTCGACCGCCGCGGCCAGCACCGCGGACGCCGGGGTCGCGCCGACCAGCAGGGCGGCCTTCGGGTCGTTGCGCCGGGCGAGCTCGGTGACGAGGGTACGGGCGGCGCGCTCGCCGAAGCGGACCGGACCGGACGCGCCGGCGGTGCGCACGGCGGGGGACTGGGTCATGTCGGACGGGCTCCTGACGGGGTAGAGACGGAAGCGGCGGGGCCGCCACGGCGAGCTGGTCGGCTGGGCCGGGGGACGCGGGCTCGGCGACCGGGACCGCCGGACCCGGGCGGGACCCGGGAGGTGTGGCGGCCAGGCCGCGGCCGAGGCCCCACGGCGTGGGCCGGCCGGCGGAGGCGAGATCTCCACCAGCCAGCATAGGCGTCGCCGGCGGAGCGCCGCACCGCCGTGGCTCAGGCCGGTGACCGCTCCTCGCCGTCCGGCCCTGGCGCCGGGCCGTCCCCGCCGCCCCGCCGTCGGTCGGCCGGGGCCTGGTCGGAACCGCCCGCCGCCACGGGGGGTTGCTCGCGGGTCGTCGGGGCCAGGTCGACGGTCGGCTGCTCACGGGTCCCCACTCCGACCGCTTCGGTCGGCTCCTCGCCGGCCGACGGGCCGACCTCGACGGTGGGCTGCTCGCGGGTGGCCGCGTCGGCCGCCGGGGTGGCCGCCGACCAGCGGGCACCCGTCCCGCCACTGACCGGTCGGTCCGTCACCGCCGCCTCGGCCTCGTCGGCCACGGCGTCCGTGCGCCACTCGTCGGCCTCCGCCGACGCCGCCGGCGTCCACCCGGTGCCGCCCTCGTACGGGGCGGGCACGGTGGCCTCCGGCTCGGGCGTGGCGGCGGGGACGTCCCGGTCGGCGTGCCGACCGGAGCGCAGCGCGCCGACCAGACCGAGCACCCCGACCAGGATGAGCGCGCTGGCCAGGAACCAGCCGACCGGCGGGATCGCGAGCCCGAGGATCCGGGCCAGCAGCCACCAGACGGAGAGGGCCAGGAAGACCAGCCCGAACGAGAACGAGACGAGATCGGTGCGGTGGGCCTTCACCGGGTCACCTCCAGGTTGCCGGCGTTGACGTGGATGAGCAGCCGCAGCTTGCCGCCGCCGGGGCCGTCCGGGCCGACGTCGGTGGTCTCCCGCAGGTTGCCGTCCAGCCCGCCGGAGCGGCGGCCGAAGATGGTGGCGTCTCCGGCGTTCACGTCGGCCACCGTGGTGACGTCGACGTTCGGCGGTACCACCACGGTTGCCTCGCCGAAGTTGATCGCCACGACGATCTGGGCCTCCTGCTTGTCGAAGTTCACCCCGCGCAGGTCGAGCACGGCGTCGCCGAAGTTGTTCTCGTACCGGGTGGCCAGGTCGCGGTAGTCGGTCGGGGCCCACGTCACGTCGCCGTCGATCCCGCGTACCCGGTCGTAGGACTCGGCCACGGTGGCCACGCCGAGCGCCGCCGCGGTCACCAGACCGAGGGCGATCAACCAGCGCGCCCGGCCGAACCACGTACCGACCAGCAGCCCGAGCCCGATCGTGGCCAGCGCCGCGGCGAAGTACCCGGCGGCCCCCACCGGGAAGACGTCGAGCAGATCGAGCACGGCGACCACACCGAGCGACAGGAAGATCAGCGAGAAGGTCACCGCGCCGAGCGCGGAGCGTTCCTTCGGCCGCTTGGGCGTCCGGGGCGCCCGGGCCGGCGGCTGCGGCGGCGCCGGCGGGTACGGCCCGGCGTACGGGCCCCGGGGGGCGAACGGCTCCCGGTAGCCGGTCGGCGGCAGCGGCGCGCTGACCGGCGGCACGGCGGCCGAGGTGGCGCCGGCGAGGCCTCCGCTCGTCGGGGCGGGCGGCCAGGCCGCCGCCCCGGGCTCCGACCACGCGGGGGCCTCGGTCGTCGGGCGCGCCGCCGACCAGCCCGAAAGATCGCTGGCGGGCGCGCCGGTCCCGGTCACCGGCCAGCCGGCCGGCTGGCCCGGCCGACCGGCCTCCGACCAGGTGGGCAGCTCGGCGGTGCCCGTTGCGGGCTCCGCTGACAGCGGCTCGCCGGCCGGCCGGGGAACCGACGCCGCCGATGGGACTGCGGTGCTGGTCTCCCAGCCGACGGGGGCCGGCTGCCCGGGCCGGGTGGGTACGCCCGCGGCCGGCGTCCCGGCCGGCGGGGTGAAGAGGCCCGGGGCCGGCCAACTGACCGGCGGCACCGGCCCGGGCGGCGTCGCGGGCGGGCCGGACGGATGATCCGGTCCCGCCGGCCCGCGGTTCTCCCGGTTGAGCAGCAGCGCGCCGCCGACCAGGATGGCCGCGCCGAGCAGGACGGCGCGGAACGCGTCGGTGACGATGTAGCCGAAGCTGACCGCGACCAGGATGCTGAGCACGATGACGGTGACCGGCGACATGCTGGACCGGCCCCGGCCGAGCATCGACTCCACCGGGGAGGCGGTGTCGCCCTCGCCGGGGATGATCAGCCAGGCGGCCACGTAGACCAGGATGCCGATGCCGCCGAAGAAGCCCAGCACGGCGAGCAGCACCCGCCAGAGCACCGGGTCGGTGTTGGTGGCCCGGCCGATCGCCGCGCAGACGCCGGCCAGGTAGCGGCCCTCGCGCGGGCGCACCAGCCCGTACCGGGAGGTGAAGCCGGCGGCGCCGGACGGCGCAGCGTACCCGGGCGGCGGGTCGCCGAACGGCTCCGCGCCGGCGGTCGGGGCGCCCGGCGGTGGGGCGCTGGCTCCGGCGGCCGACCACGACGGATCCGCGGTCGGCGCGGCCTGGGGGGTGGGCGCCGGTCCCGGCGCCGCAGGTGGCGGTGGCCCGTCCAGCGGTGCCGCCCCGGGTCGGGGCGGACGGGCAGCGTCCTCGGTCATGCTCCGATCCTGCTGCCCCGGGTGCCCGAGCGTCCTCCGGACCCGACCCTGACGGCACCCTGAGATCCGCGCCGGCCGAATGTCGGGGGCGTCCCCGTGGTCCGGGGCGGTCCGCGCGTGTGACGATCGGAGCGGCGCCGGACCGGCCGGTACCTCGTCGCACGACCGGGAGCTTCCGATCAGCAGCATCGTCACCCCGCACCCGCCACGGCTCTACCGGGCCCCCGAGCACCGGTTGGCCGCGGGGGTGGCCGCCGGCATCGCCGAGCATCTCGGCATCTCCGTGGTCCGGGTCCGGGTGGCCTTCATGGTGCTGCTCGGGCTGAGCGGCCTGGGCCTGCTGCTCTACGCGGCCTTCTGGGCGGTGGTGCCGCTGCGCCCCGGCGACGCCGTGCCGCCCCGCCGGGACCTCGCCCAGCTCCTGCCGTTCGTCGCGATCGGGCTGGGCGTGCTGCTCACCCAGGTGATGGTCTTCGATTCCGTCGGCGCGGCCGGCACCGCCGGCTGGCTGGTTGCGATCATCGCGGTCGGTGCCGGCGTGATCTGGCACCAGTCCGCTCCCGAGCGCCGCCGGCAGTGGGGCGACTCGCTGCCGGTGCCGTGGCTCGGCGCGGTGGTGGAGGAGAGCGACCGCCGGGCCTTCGTCCTCCGCTTCATCGGCGGCGGGGTGCTGGTGGCGGTCGGCATCATCGGCGTGGCGGCGGTCTACTCACCCGCGCAGAACTTCGACGCCGTGATCAACGGCGTGATCTTCGCGCTGGTCGGGCTGGCCGGGGTCGGCGTGGTCGCCGCGCCGGTGCTCTGGCGGACCTGGAACCAGCTCCGCTCGGAGCGGGAGGCGCGCATCCGCGAGCAGGAGCGGGCCGAGCTGGCCGCGATGGTGCACGACCAGGTGCTGCACACCCTGGCCCTGATCCAGCGCAACGCCAGCGACGTCAAGACGGTGCAGCGGCTGGCCCGGGGCCAGGAGCGGTCGCTGCGCAACTGGCTCTACAAGCCGACGGGGTCACCGACCGAGCGCTTCGCCGCCGCCCTGGAGCAGGCCGCCGCCGAGGTGGAGGACACCTTCGCCATCACGGTGGAGGCGGTGGTGGTCGGCGACCGGGAGACCGACGAACGGGTCGGCGCACTGGTCGCCGCGGCCCGGGAGGCGCTGGTGAACGCCGCCCGGCACGCTGGGGTCCAGACCGTCTCGCTTTACGCCGAGGTCGAGCCGGATCAGGTCAGCGTCTTCGTACGGGACCGGGGCAAGGGCTTCGACCCGGATACGGTGGAGGATCACCGGCACGGCGTCCGAGGGTCGATCATCGGACGGATGAAGCGGCACGATGGCCGGGCGGAGATCCGGTCCGGGCCGGGGGAGGGGACCGAGGTCCGGCTGATCCTGCCGATCACCGGCGCCGGCTCCGCGACGGAAAGGGACAGATGACCATGGCCGAGCACGGACCGGTCGAGGGGGCGCAGCCCCGGGACGGGCGGCTGCGGGTGTTCCTCGTCGACGACCACGCGATGTTCCGGGCGGGCGTCCGCGCCGAGCTCGGCGTCCACGTCGAGGTGGTGGGCGAGGCGAGCACGGTGGCCGAGGCGGTCACCCGGATCGCCGCCACCCAGCCCGACGTGGTGCTGCTGGATGTGCACATGCCGGACGGCGGTGGCCGGGCGGTGCTGGACGCGATGCGGCGGACCCATCCGCAGGTGAAGTTCCTGGCGCTGAGCGTGTCGGATGCGGCCGAGGACGTGATCGGGCTGATCCGGGCCGGCGCGCGGGGGTACGTGACCAAGACCATCTCGCCGGACGAGCTGACCGACGCCATCCGGCGGGTGGCCGACGGCGACGCGGTGTTCAGCCCGCGGCTGGCCGGGTTCGTGCTGGACGCGTTCGCGGCCCGGCCGGACGCGCCGGTGGCCGATCCGGAGCTGGATCAGCTCACCAACCGGGAGCGGGAGGTGCTCCGGCTGCTGGCCCGCGGGTACGCGTACAAGGAGATCGCCAAGGAGCTGTTCATCTCGATCAAGACGGTCGAGACGCACGTGTCGAACGTGCTCCGCAAGCTCCAGATGTCCAACCGGTACGAGCTGTCCCGGTGGGCGGCGGACCGTCGCCTGGTGTGAGCCGCGCCCGCCCGTGCGGCGAGGTGGACGTCCCGTGACGAGGCCCTGACCGTTTCCGCCCAGGCCGTCGGCGCCGACGGCCGGTCACTCGGTACGCAGCACGGTGAACGCCTCGGCGAGCCGGCCGGCGGGCAGGCCGGCGTTGTCCGCGACCGTGGTGAGCCGGTCGCGGATCCAGGTCTCCACGTCGAAGTGTGCGGTCTGCGAGCGGTGCGCCCGCATCGCGGCGATCTTCCGGTCGACGTGCGGGGTGATGTCCACGGCGTGGTCCGGGCCGGGGCCGCCGGCGTACCAGATCTCCCGGACCACCCACGGTTCCAGCCCTTCGGCGAGCAACTCGGGGAAGGCGAAGCGGTTGCGGGCGTCCGGGTAGACCGCGCAGGTGACGGCCTCGCCGACGGCCAGGTGGTCGGGATGGCTCGGACCGGTGAGGTGCTCCCAGCGCCGCAGCGGCGAACTGGTGAGCACCCGGTCCGGCCGGAACCGCCGGATCGCCGCGGTGATCTGTCGGCGCAGGTCGAGGCTGGGGGTGAGGAGCCCGTCGCGGTGACCGTCGAGGAAGTCGACCCGGTGCACCCCGACCGCGGCGGCCGCGGCCCGCTGCTCCCGCTCGCGTAGCTGCGGCATCTCCTCGCGCGGTGTGTCGTCGAAGCCGCCGGAGTCACCGCGGGTCACGACGAGGTAGGCGACCTCCACGCCATCCTCCACCCAGCCGGCAATGGTGCCCGCACAGCCGAAGTCGACATCATCCGGATGGGCAAATACGGCCAGTGCCCGCTGGACGTCGGGCAGCACCGGAGCGGAGGCAGGGAAGCTCACAGCGACCGAGCCTACGGGGCGGTTCCGCCCGTCGTGACCATGTCTTACCTGTTCAAAGCGCTACGAGCAGCGTGTTTCATGATCTTTTCTCAAGTATCGGCAACGTGGCAACCAACTAACGGCTTGATAACGGCACCTTCACGGAATGGGCCGGTGAGTGTCACAGTGGCAACACCTCACCCCCGGTGTGGGGCACCCCGTCGGGCCCGCCGACCACGTGACGTCGCCTTATTGTCGCCGAGCGTGGCTGTCGACCCTGCGCGGTGCCTTGTGGCGAGGGTGTGGTGCCCGGCGGATCGGTACCCCTGGGGTGTCCCGATTTCCCCTGCGGTAAACCGCCGGCCTGTGGTTCGGGCCGGTGGCGGCGTCACCCCCCATACGTGCGTGAAACCCACGACGGAACCAGGTTAGAAAGAGGAGGCCCCTCGGTATGAGAGTCTCGAAGCGGGCGAGCGGCGCCCTCGCGGTGGGCGCGGCATTCGCGCTCGTCGCGTCCGGCTGCTCGAACAGCGACGGCGGCAACGGCAGCGACGCCGGCGCCACCAAGGACGGCGCGATCACCATCCACGGCGTCCAGCCGGAGAACCCCCTGGTTCCGGCGAACACCACCGAGACCGGTGGCGGCAAGATCATCGACGACATGTGGACCGGTCTGGTCGAGTACCCGAACGACGGTGGGGCGCCGCGCAACGCGCTGGCCGAGTCCATCGAGACCAAGGACTCGAAGGTCTTCACCATCAAGATCAAGAAGGGTACCAAGTTCCACGACGGTACCGAGGTGAAGGCGAAGAACTTCGTCGACGCCTGGAACTGGGCCGCCTACACGCCGAACGGCGCCGCGAACGGCAGCTTCTTCTCCGACATCGCCGGCTTCGACCAGGTCACCTCGGTCGACCCGGACGAGGACGGCCCGCAGAAGGCCCCGAAGCCGGCCGCCGACAAGATGTCGGGCCTGAAGGTCGTCGACGAGCAGACCTTCGAGGTCACCCTGTCGGCGCCGACCGCGGTCTTCCCGACCAAGCTCGGCTACAGCGCCTTCATGCCGCTGCCGGACGTGTTCTTCACCCAGAAGCCCGAGGCGTTCGGCAAGAACCCGATCGGCAACGGCCCGGTGAAGTTCGTGTCGTGGGAGGACAACGTCGCGATCAAGCTGACGCGGTTCGACGACTACAACCTGCGCGACAAGGTGAAGGTCAAGGACGTCACCGTCAAGCTCTACCAGAGCGAGGACGCTGCCTACGCTGACCTGCTGGGCAACAACCTCGACTTCATGGAGACCATCCCGACCTCCGCGCTGGCCGGCGAGAAGTACAAGACCGACCTGGGCGACCGGGCGAAGTCGACGGTCACCCCGACGACCGCGTTCATCGCGTTCCCGATCTACGACAAGCGCTTCGCCAACCCGAAGCTGCGCCGGGCCGTCTCGATGTCGATCGACCGGCAGGCCATCTCCGACAAGATCTTCTTCGGCACCCGCAAGCCGGCCGACAGCTGGGCCAACCCGCTCACCCCGGGCGCCCCGGCCGGTAACTGCACCGCCTGCAAGTTCGACGCGACGCAGGCCAAGGCGCTCCTCCAGGAGGCCGGTGGCTTCCAGGGCGAGATGGTCTTCTACTACAACGCCGACTCCAGCCACAAGGACTGGATGGAGGCCGTTGCCCAGCAGGTCAAGACCAACCTCGGCATCAACGCTCGCGCCGAGGGCATCCCGACCTTCGCGGTGTTCCGCCAGAACATCAACGCCCACAAGATGACCGGCCCGTACCGTGCCGCCTGGCAGCAGGACTACCCGGACGTCGAGAACTGGGTGAACCCGCTCTACGTCAAGGGTGGTTCCTCCAACGACGGCCTCTACAGCAACCCCGAGGTCGACGCCCTGGCCAAGGCCGCCAGCGGTGCCGAGAACCTGGAGGCTTCGCACCAGAAGTTCGGCGAGGCGCTCCAGAAGGTCGACGCTGACGTGCCGACCATCCCGGTCTACTTCTACGGCCAGCAGTCCGGCCACTCGGAGAAGATCAAGAAGCTCGAGCTGAACAACGTCGGCGAGCTGGACCTCTCTTCGGTCGAACTCTGATCCGAACGGTCTGACCCCGGGTCGGGTCCGCCACATCCGGTGGGCCCGACCCGGGGCCGTTCCGCGAGCGGGTGTTACAACATCTCCTCGCACGCTGTCGCGAGCGGGGTGTCACCACATCCTTCCTCGCACGCTGTCACCATCGTGTCGGCCGCCGACGCACCCCTTGTCTGGAGGACCACCCCATGGGCCGCTATCTCGTGAGACGGCTGCTCCAACTTGTGCCGGTCTTCATCGGCACGACGTTCCTGATCTACTGGCTCGTCTGGGCCGTGCCCGGCGACCCGTTCGCCGGCAAATGCGGTGAGCGTCGGTGCCCGCCGGAGTACGTCGCCGCCCTCACCGAGAAGTACCACCTCAACGAGAACGTCTTCGTTCAGTACACGATCTACATGAAGAGCCTCCTCCAGGGGGACTTCGGCACGACCTACAGCGGCCGGTCGATCAACGACATCATCGCCACCGCGTACCCGAACACACTCAAGCTGGCCGTTGTCGCCCTGGCGATCGAGGCGATCATCGGCCTCACCGCCGGCGTGCTGACCGGTCTGCGCCGCAACGGCTTCCTGGACAACCTGGTCCTGGTCTCCAGCCTGTTCCTGATCGCGCTGCCGGTCTTCGTCGTCGGCTTCGTGCTTCAGTGGACCTTCGGGGTGCAGTGGAAGATCGTCACGCCGACCGTCTCCAGCGAGATGCCGTTCTCCGAACTGCTCATCCCGGGCTTCGTGCTGGGCAGCGCCTCGATGGCGTACATCGCCCGGGTGTCGCGGACGAGCATCGCCGAGAACCGGCGGGCCGACTACGTGCGCACCGCGATCGCCAAGGGCCTGCCGATGCGCCGGGTGGTCGGGGTGCACCTGCTGCGAAACTCGTTGATCCCGGTGGTCACGCTGCTCGGCACCGACCTCGGCGCGCTGATGGGTGGTGCGATCGTCACCGAGGGCATCTTCGGTATCAACGGCATCGGTCGACAGGTCTACCGGTCGATCGTCACCAAGGAGAGCGCTACCGTTGTCTCCATCGTGGTGGTGCTGGTGCTGGTCTACCTGCTGATGAACCTGCTGGTCGACCTGCTCTACGCCGCCCTGGACCCGAGGATCCGTTATGAGTGACCCCTCCGCCGCGTCGATCGTCAGCACTCCCCGCCCGGAGCAGCCGACCCAGATCGGTGCCCCCACCAACGCCGGCCTGCCGGAGAGCGCCCGCAACGAGAAGCCGCGTGGCCTCCTCGGTGACGCCTGGCGCGACCTGCGCCGCAAGCCGCTCTTCTGGATCTCTTCCGCGTTGATCCTGCTGTTCATCGTGATGGCGGCCTTCCCGTCGCTGTTCACCTCCGGTGACGCCGTGAACGGTTCGCTGGAGAACAGCCTCGGCAAGCCCTCCGCCCACGCCTTGTTCGGGTACGACGTGCAGGGCCGTGACGTCTTTGCCCGGACCATCTACGGCGCTCGGGCTTCGATCCTCGTAGCGCTCCTCTCCGTCGCCGGCACCATGCTGGTCGGTGGCGTGATGGGCGTCATCTCCGGATACCGGGGCGGCTGGGTGGACTCGCTGCTCTCCCGGGTCGCCGACGTCTTCTTCGGCCTGCCGTTCGTGCTCGGTGCCATCGTCATCCTGACGACCTTCAACGGCTCGGGCAGCAACAACAGCAAGACGAAGATCATGGGTCTGGTCATCGCGTCGCTGGTCATCTTGAGCTGGCCGGTCGTGATGCGGCTGATGCGCTCGTCGGTGCTGGCCACCAGGGAGGCGGACTACATCGTCGCCGCCCGGGCGCTCGGCGCCGGTACGGGCCGGATCATCCTCAAGCACCTGCTGCCGAACTGTCTCGCGCCGCTGCTGGTGTACTCGACGATCATGGTCGGTTCGTTCATCGGCGCGGAGGCCACGCTCTCCTTCCTGGGCGTCGGCCTGAAGAGCCCGGTGGTGTCGTGGGGCATCATGATCAGTGAGGCGCAGAACTACCTCCGCGTCGCGCCGAACCTGCTCTTCTTCCCCGCCGCGTTCCTCGTCGCCGCCGTGCTGAGCTTCGTCATGCTCGGCGAGGCGGTCCGCGAGGCCCTCGACCCGAAGCTCCGATAGGGGAGACTGAGTTGTCCGACATTCTCGTGTCCGAGCAGTCCGCGCCCGGCGCCGACGGATCCGGCCGCCCCTCGGGTCGGCTGCTCGAGGTCGACGACCTGCGGGTGGAGTTCCGCACCCGGGACGGCGTCGCCAAGGTCATCAACGGGGTCACGTACCACGTCGACGCGGGGGAGACCCTCGCCGTGCTCGGCGAGTCCGGCTCCGGCAAGAGCGTCACCGCGCAGACCATCATGGGCATCCTGGACATGCCGCCCGGCTTCGTCACCGGCGGTCAGGTCCGCTTCCACGGCAGGGACATGCTCACCATGTCCGCCGAGGAGCGCCGCCGCATCCGCGGCGAGGGCATCGCGATGATCTTCCAGGACTCGCTCTCCGCGCTGAACCCGGTGTTCACCGTCGGGTTCCAGATCGCCGAGCAGTTCCGGATCCGCCGCGGCATGGGCCGCGCGGACGCCAAGAAGCGCGCGATCGAGATGCTCGACCAGGTCAAGATCCCGAACGCCAAGGGCCGGTTCAGCAACTACCCGCACCAGTTTTCCGGCGGTATGCGGCAGCGCGCGATGATCGCGATGTCGCTGGCGCTCGACCCCGAGGTGCTGATCGCGGACGAGCCGACCACCGCGCTGGACGTGACCGTGCAGGCCCAGATCATGGACCTGCTCGGCGAGCTCCAGCGGGAGCGGCAGATGGGCATGATCCTGATCACCCACGACCTCGGCGTGGTCGCCGACGTCGCGGACCGGATCGCGGTCATGTACGCCGGCCGGATCGTCGAGGAAGCCGACGTGTACGACCTGTACGCCAAGCCGGCGCACCCGTACACCCTCGGCCTGCTCGACTCGATCCCTCGGATGGACGAGAAGGGGCAGGAGCTCCGCACCATCAAGGGCCTGCCGCCGAACCTCATGAACATCCCGCCGGGCTGCCCGTTCAACCCGCGCTGCCCCATGGCGCAGCCGGTGTGCCGGGAGAAGGTGCCCCCGCTGCTGCAGATCGGCAGCGGCCGGGCCAGCGCCTGCCACTTCGCTGAGGAGCTCGTGAACCGTGACTGAGAACATCATCGAGGTCCGTGACCTGGTCAAGCACTACCCGGTCACCCAGGGCATCGTGTTCAAGAAGACCGTGGGTCAGGTCAAGGCGGTCGACGGCGTCTCCTTCGAGCTGAAGACGGGCGAAACCCTCGGCGTCGTGGGCGAGTCCGGCTGCGGCAAGTCGACACTCGCCCGGGTCCTGATGAACCTGGAGAAGCCGACCGGCGGCAGCGTGCACTACAAGGGCCAGGACATCTCCAAGCTCTCCGGCGGCGCGCTGCGGCGACTGCGCCGGCAGATCCAGCTGGTGATGCAGGACCCGTACACCTCGCTGAACCCGCGGATGACGGTCGGTGACCTGATCGGCGAGCCGTTCGAGATCCACTCGGAGGTGGCGCCGAAGGGCAGCCGCCGGGGCAAGGTCAAGGAACTGCTCGACCTGGTCGGCCTCAACCCGGAACACATCAACCGGTACCCGCACCAGTTCTCCGGCGGACAGCGCCAGCGCATCGGCATCGCCCGGGCCCTGGCCCTGCGGCCGGAGGTCATCGTCTGCGACGAGCCGGTCTCGGCCCTGGACGTGTCGATCCAGGCGCAGGTGATGAACCTGCTGGAGAAGCTCCAGAACGAGTTCGGCCTGTCGTACGTCTTCATCGCCCACGACCTGTCGGTCGTGCGCCACCTCTCCGACCGGGTCGCGGTGATGTACCTGGGCAAGATGGTGGAGGTCGGCACCGAGGACGAGATCTACGAGCGGCCGACCCACCCGTACACCCAGGCGCTGCTCTCGGCGGTGCCGGTGCCGGACCCGACGCTGCGCGACAACAAGGCGATCATCCGGCTCACCGGTGACGTCCCGTCCCCGATCAGCCCGCCCTCGGGCTGCCGGTTCCGCACCCGCTGCTGGAAGGCGCAGGACGTCTGCGCCCAGCAGGTGCCGCTGCTGGAGATCCGGCGGGGCTCGGACCACCCGAGCGCCTGCCACTTCGCGGAGAAGCGCGCGATCGTCGCCACCCACCAGGCGTGATCCACCCGGACCGCCTGCCAGCGTCAGCCCGACGCCGGCAGGCGGTCCGTCGTATCCGGGGCCGGTCGCGCCGGCGCGCGCTCTGCGCCCGCTGCCTCACAGCGGGCCGCGGCCGGCGCGGAGCAGCAGCAGCGCGAGCTGGGTCCCGTCGGCGCCGAGCGCCTCCCGGAACCGCTCCAGGATCTCCCGCTCCCGGGAGAGCACCAGCCGGGTGCCGCCGGAGGCGAGCCGGGTGGCACCCACCTCCTGCGAGAGGGCGGCCCGTTCCTGCCACAGCGCGATGATGGTCCGGTCGATCTCGTCGATCCGTTCCCGGATCGCCACGATCCGCTCGGCGGCCGCCGAGTCGCCGGTGCCGGTCCGGGCGGTCGCGGCCGCCGTCGGACCCGTGTCGGCCCGGTCGTGGTTGCTCGCCAGGCTGCCGCTCTGCTCCGCCACGTCAGTCATCATCGTCGTACCCCTCGGGTGTCGGGCCCGGTGCCCGGATCCCGGGACGAAAAAGCCCCGGGCTCTCCGAGCCCGGGGCTTTCGCAGGTCTGTTGATCAGGCGCGACCTACGGCTGCCGGACTCCCGGTGCCGTAGTAAAAGTAGAAGCGCTGATCGAACACGCGTCGAGTATGCCGACCACCGCCGGGGCGCGCAAGGATTTCCGCCAACAGGTGGGACGGGCCGGTTCCCGCCCCGATGACGGCTTCGTCTCGTCGGGGCGTGCGCGGGCGGGAAGTGTCCGTCCGGCGGCATAGACTCGCCGTGCGATGCATCCTCTCTTCGACATCCCCGCGTCCCCGCCCGCGCCGGAGCCGACCCCGCCGCACCGGCCCGGGTCCTACGACGACTCCAGCTCGGCTGGCGGCCATAATTCGGCCTCCGCGCCGCTAGGCGGCGCTCCGGACCGAGTGAAGGCCGGTCTGTCGCCGCGCCGTGACCTGGCGCCGTCGGCCCGGCTGGATCCGCAGGCCCTCCTCGCCGGGCTGAACGGTCCGCAGCGTGACGCCGTCACGCACTCCGGCTCGCCCCTGCTGATCGTGGCCGGTGCCGGCTCCGGCAAGACCCGGGTGCTGACCAACCGGATCGCGTACCTGCTCGCCGCACGGGACGTGCACCCGGGCGAGATCATCGCGATCACCTTCACCAACAAGGCCGCCGGTGAGATGAAGGAGCGGGTGGCCGCCCTGGTCGGCCCGCGGGCCCGGCTGATGTGGGTATCGACCTTCCACTCCGCCTGTGTCCGGATCCTGCGCGCCGAGCACGAGCACGCCGGGCTGAAGTCGACGTTCTCGATCTACGACGCGGACGACTCGCGCCGGCTGATGCAGATGGTGGCCCGGGAGCTCGACCTCGACCCGAAGCGTTACCCGGCACGCGGGCTGGCCGCCCAGGTCTCCAACCTCAAGAACGAGCTGGTCGACCCGGAGGCGTTCGCCGCCCGGGCCACCGGGCCCAACGAGCGGGCGCTCGCGGAGGCGTACACGCTCTACCAGCGGCGGCTGCGCGAGGCGCACGCGCTGGACTTCGACGATCTGATCATGGCGACGGTGCACCTGCTCCAGTCCCACCCGCACGTCGCGGAGAGCTACCGGCGCCGGTTCCGGCACGTCCTGGTGGACGAATACCAGGACACCAACCACGCCCAGTACGCGCTGATCAAGGAGCTGGTCTCCGGCACCGAGGGGATCGAGCCGGCCGAGCTCTGCGTGGTCGGCGACGCGGACCAGTCGATCTACGCGTTCCGTGGCGCGACCATCCGCAACATCCTCGAGTTCGAGCGGGACTTCACCGACGCCCGGACGATCCTGCTGGAGCAGAACTACCGCTCCACCCAGACGATCCTCAACGCCGCCAACGCGGTGATCGACCGGAACACCTCCCGCAAGCCCAAGCGGCTGTGGAGCGACGCCGGGGCGGGTGAGCAGATCGTCGCGTACGTCGCCGACACCGAGCACGCCGAGGCGGACTGGGTGGCCCGGGAGATCGACCGGCTGGTCGACGACGGCGACACCCGGCCCGGCGACATCGCGGTCTTCTACCGCACCAACGCCCAGTCCCGGGTCTTCGAGGAGGTGTTCATCCGGGTCGGCCTGCCGTACAAGGTGGTCGGCGGGGTGCGCTTCTACGAGCGCAAGGAGGTCCGCGACGCGCTGGCCTACCTGCGCGCGGTGGTCAACGACGACGACACGGTCAGCCTGCGCCGGATCCTCAACACCCCGCGTCGGGGCATCGGCGACCGGGCCGAGGCGTGCGTGGAGGCGCTCTCCAGTCGGGACCGGATCTCCTTCGGGGCGGCGCTGCGCCGGGCCAAGGACGCGCCCGGCATCTCCACCCGCGCGGCCAACGGCATCGCCGACTTCGTGGCGCTGCTCGACGGCGCCCGGGAACTGGCCGAGACCGGCACCCCGGAGGAGGTGCTGGAGGCGCTGCTGACCCGCTCGGGCTACCTGACCGAGCTGGAGGAGAGCCTCGACCCGCAGGACGCCGGCCGGGTGGACAACCTCCAGGAACTGGTCAGTGTCGCCCGGGAGTACACCGAGCGGATCGAGGCGCTGGGGGAGGAGGGGGAGCGGGCCACCCTGGCCGGCTTCCTGGAGCAGGTGGCGCTGGTCGCCGACGCCGACCAGATCCCCTCCGACGACCCGGACCACCAGGGCGTGGTCACCCTGATGACCCTGCACACCGCCAAGGGCCTCGAATTCCCGGTGGTCTTCCTGACCGGCCTGGAGGACGGCGTCTTCCCGCACCTGCGCTCGCTCGGCGACACCCGCGAACTGGAGGAGGAGCGCCGGCTCGCGTACGTGGGCATCACCCGGGCCCGGCAGCGGCTCTACCTGTCCCGATCGGTCACCCGCTCGGCCTGGGGGCAGCCGGCCTACAACCCGCCGTCGCGGTTCCTCGAGGAGCTGCCGCCGGATCTGGTTCGCTGGGAGCGCACCGAGGGGTCGTACACCTCCTGGGCCGGCGGGGGCGGCGGCGTCGGCGGCCGCGCGGACCGCGTGCCCGGCGGGCGGGGCGGCTTCACCGGGGGCACCCCGAAGGCGGCGCAGCTGGCGAAGCGGCTCGGCGTGGACGGCAGCCGGTTGGCCACCGCCAGCGAGCTGCCCCAGGGGCCGAAGGTGGCGGCCGGCGACCGGGTCAACCACCAGCGGTACGGCCTGGGTCGGGTACTCGCGGTGGAGGGGCACGGCCACGGCGCCCGGGCGCAGATCGACTTCGGCGACCAGACCATGTGGCTGGTGCTCCGGCACGCCCCGATCGACAAGCTCTGAACGACGAGGCCCGGCCCGGCGACGCCGGACCGGGCCCTTCCTCGTGCGTGACCGTCAGCAGGCCACGTCGATGCCCCGGGCGCGCAGGAACGGCGCCGGGTCGATCTGGTTCCACATCGCGGCCTTGTGCACCTCGAAGTGCAGGTGCGGGCCGGTGGAGTCCCCCGTGGAGCCCTCGTAGCCGATCACCTCACCGGCGCTGACCTTCTCGCCGACGGTGACCTTCAGGCTGCTCTGGTGGGCGTAGTGGGTGAGGTAGCCGTTGCCGTGGTCGATGAAGACGGAGTTGCCGTACCCGTCGCCGGCGTCGCCGGCCTTGACCACGGTGCCCGCGGCGGCGGCGTGGATCGGGGTGCCGGCCGGCATCGCGAAGTCGATGCCGGCGTGCAGGGTGCCCCAGCGCGCCCCGTAGCAGGAGGTGATCTGGGCGCCCTTCATCGGGATCACCCAGGTGGGCTTCGGCGCGCTGGTCCTCTTCGGCTTCGGCTTGGCGGTGGCCGCCGGCTTCGACGACGTCGTGCTGGCCGCCGAGGGGCTCGGCGTCGGGCTGGCCGGGGTCGCGGACGGGGTGACCGGGGCGGTCGACTCGCGGACGGAGCGGTCGGCGCGGGCGGCGGCCTCGGCGCGGGCCTGGGCGTCGAAGTCCACGGCGGCGGGGGTCGGGGTGGCGTGGTCGGCGGTGGCGACGGAGACGCCACCGAGGCCGAGGCCGACCAGGGCCAGCGCGCCGACGAGGAAGTATGTGGTGCGCCGGCCCGTGCGCTTGGGCAACCGGTGCCGGGGGATGTCCCGGGTGTTCTCGTTCTGGACGGAGCTGTCTTCCTGCACGTCGGACCTTCACAGTCGAGGGGCACTTGACCTCGAAATACTGGTGTCGGCCCGGCCGGCGCCGGGTACGGGCTCCGGTGGACGACCGGGGCGGCTGGTGGCTCCTGCCCTGTTACATCCCGTTTCAGGTGATCTGATCCCGAAAAGGATCATGTTCGGCTATGCCTCCGGTCACAGTTGTTGATGTGACCCAGCAGACTTCGGGGCGCAAAAAACCGCCCGGATCGCGTGATCCGGGCGGTCAACGGGCGATACGGAGCGTCAGGACGCGCCTACCTCGCTGAAATATGTGTCGACCCCTAGCTGGATGTCCACTCCCCGGTCCTCCAGCCACGGCAGCGGGTCCAGTGGCTTGCCGTTGACATGGATCTCCAGGTGCAGGTGCGAGCCGTAGGAGTGGCCGGTGTTGCCGACCAGGCCGAGTTGGTCGCCCGCCTTGACCTGCTGACCCTCCTTGACGCTCACCGCGGAGGAGTGGCCGTAGATGGCCTCGCTGCCGTCCGGGTGCTGCACGATCACGGCGTAGCCGTAGCCACCGAACCAGCCGGCCTTGGTGACCGTGCCGCCGTGGATCGCCACGTACGGCGTGCCCTCGGGGACGACCAGGTCGATGCCGGTGTGCAGCTTGCCCCAACGCATGCCGTAGGAGGACTTGAAGTCGTAGCCCTGCAGTGGGAGCGTCCAGGCCTGCTCCGCGTCGGCCTTGCTGTCGGTCCGGCTGTCGCGGGTGACGGCGTCCGCCGCGTCCGCCCGGGCGGCGGCGTCCTGGCTGGTGATCGACGCCTGCTTGAGCTCGTCGAGGACCGACGGGCTGACGCTCTTGGCGTCCGGAAGGGCGTTCGCGCCGAGGGCGACGATGCCGGCACCGACGAAGGCGGTGGTGACGACCGCCGCGTAGCGGCTCCGCGGGGGGGTGGGTACGCGGCGGCGGCCGCGATATCTATCGGGCTCAGACGACAGGCGCTGGCGCACGCACACCCTCCGTTGTCGGGGTTCCGAGGCGGTCGGCTGTCGCTCCCGTGAAACTCGGGTGAACGTCGGCTGGCCGCGTCGTCACCCGTCCGTGGACCTGATGACAACCGTGGTCACGTTAGCCAACTGCCACTCCAGTCACAAGCCGAAGCGCCGAATTGGCCTTTCCTTCTGTCCCTTTCCGTCCGTTGATGTCATAGCTCGTGCCGCCGGACGGATGGCCCCACGACCGCCTATTCGTCGCGCACAGTGACCGTTCGGCGGAGGTGTCCGGCTTCCCGCCGCCGCGGTCGGAGGCTATGGGTGCAGCCCGGCTGCCGAGCCTCCGGGCGGCCGGGTTACCGTTCGTTCAGGTGATAGCCGCGGAGCCGGTGAAAGGTGTGCGCTGATGAGCTCTCGAATCCGGGTCGTCGTCGCGAAGCCTGGCCTGGACGGCCACGACCGCGGCGCGAAGGTGGTCGCGCGTGCCCTGCGGGACGCTGGCATGGAGGTCATCTACACCGGTCTGCACCAGACGCCGGAGCAGATCGTGGAGACCGCCATCCAGGAGGACGCCGATGCGGTCGGCCTCTCCGTGCTCTCCGGGGCGCACATGACGCTGTTCAAGCGCGTGCTGGAACTGCTCGCCGAGCGGGACGCCCGGGACATCGTCGTCTTCGGTGGCGGCATCATTCCGGACGCCGACATCCCCGAGCTGGAGCGGCTGGGCGTGGCCAAGATCTTCACGCCGGGCGCCACCACCCAGTCGATCGTCGAGTGGGTCCGGCAGAACGTCGCCCAGCCCGTCGGCTGAGCACCGCCGCCGCAGCACGTCGCGGTCGCGGCCCTCGTACGTCGCGGCCTCGGCCACGGCCCGGTGGGACGTGGCGCGGGTGGCTGGCGGGAGTCGGTGGGCTGACCGGATCCGGGCAGGGGGAGGGGCCGGACGCACCCCTCACACGCCCGGCCCCTCTATGCACGATGCCCCGCCGCCACCCCTCGACCGACAGGGCATCGGCCGTCTCCCGTCCTCGCGCTGAATCAGCGCTCCGACATCAGACTCAACGACGCCCTCGGGGCCGGGTTACGCACCTTCGACAACATCCCCCGGACGGCTGACCGGGGGCCTTCGCCACCCTCCCCGAGCAGGTGCGCCCTCGCGGGGTTGTCCCTGTTCCGCCCGCCGCGTTCGGCGTGGTGGCGGTGTCGCCCCGTCCGTCCGATGGGGACCGGCGAGGTGGCGGGTTGCGCCGGTCGGCCGGGCAGGCGGTCGCGGTGGGTGCGTGGGACCTCGCGGAACCCGTCCGGGCCTTACCCTGTGCCTGCCCCGTACCGCGCCACGCGGTCGACGATCTCCGCCGGGAGTCCGCCGTGACCAATCCGTCGCACCCCCAGTCCGCCAACGGATGGCCCCCCGCGGCCCAGCCGCAGGGTGCGGGGCAGTCGACGCCGCCCGCGAGCTCCGGCGGCTGGCCCCCGCCTTCGGCCGGGCAGCCGGGTGCCGGATGGCCGCCGCAGCAGTCGCCGCCACCCCCGGCGCCGCCAGGGCCTGGCTGGTCGACACCACTGCCGTCGCAGCAGGCGTACCCGGCGAACGGCTGGCCGCCGGCACAACCGCACCCCGGGGCCGGCTGGTCGGCGCCGGGCGCGCCGGCCCAACCGCCGCCGCCGTGGCAGCCCCCGGCGGCCGTGACGGCGAAGCGGATTCCGGTGGACCAGCCTTTCGTCGCCCGACCCAGCCTCCGCAAGCGGGCCCTGGCCCTGGGTGGCCTCTGTCTGCTGATCGGGCTGGTGATGGCCTGTCCGATCGGCGTCGCCGCCGGGGGCGAGAACGGCGATGCGGGACTGCTGCTCATCATCCCGGTGGTCATGCTGGCCTTCGCGCTGCCGGTGGGATTGCAGCTGTGGCTGGTCTCATCCGGTGGTCCGGTGCTCGCGGCCGGTCCGGCCGGGCTCTGGATCAAGACCCGGCCGACCCGGGGCCAGGCGATCTGGCTGCCGTGGGAGGCGGTCGAGCAGATCTATCGACGCCGGTGGGGCCTGGAGAAACTGCTCTGCGTGAAGGCGCGCGATCCGCGGGCCGGCGCCGGGTTGGGCGCGTTCACCGCGCTCGACGCCGGCATGCAGCAGGCCCTCTTCGGCACCGGCTTCACCGCCACGCTCAATTTCGCCGACCGTTCGGAGCAGGAAATCATGGCGGCGGTGCTGCGCCACTCCGCCGGCCGTTGCCGGGTGGCCTGACCGGTCGGCCCGGTGGTTGTGCATTACCGCACACCCCGCACCCGCTCGGTTGCCGCCGGTCCCCATCTCGTTAGGCTGCGGCAAATGACCTGTCTCATCTGATGACAGGCGTCAAACTGATTTTCCAACGCTGGTGGCGGCGCGACGGCGCGCCGCGGAGACGGGACGGGACGCGCAATCGTGGACCTGTACGAGTACCAGGGGCGGGACCTGTTCGAGCGGCACGGCTTGCCCGTGCTCGCCGGCGGCGTCGCCACTACCCCGGAGGAGGCCCGCGCGATCGCCGAACGCCTCGGCGGTCGGGTGGTCGTCAAGGCGCAGGTGAAGGTCGGCGGCCGAGGCAAGGCCGGCGGCGTCAAGCTCGCCGAGGGCGCGGAGGAGACGGTGGCCCGCGCCACCGACATCCTCGGCATGGACATCAAGGGTCACACGGTCCACAAGGTCATGATCACCGTGACCGCGGACGTGGCCGAGGAGTACTACTTCTCGTACCTGCTCGACCGGGCGAACCGCACCTTCCTCTGCATCGCCAGCGTCGCCGGCGGCATGGACATCGAGCAGGTCGCCGCCGAGACCCCGGACAAGGTGGTCAAGGCCCCGATCGACGCCAACACCGGCGTGGACGAGGCGAAGGCCCGCGAGATCGTGGCTGCCGCCGCCTTCCCCGCCGAGGTCGCCGACCAGGTCGTCGACATCGCGGTCAAGCTGTGGCAGGCGTTCGTCGCCGAGGACGCCACGCTGGTCGAGGTGAACCCGCTGGCCAAGAACGCGGACGGCAAGTTGCTGCTGCTCGACGCCAAGGTCACCCTGGACGAGAACGCCGGGTTCCGGCACCCGGACCACGAGGCCCTGGTGGACCAGGCGTCGGTGGACCCGCTGGAGCAGGCCGCCAAGTCCAAGGACCTCAACTACGTCAAGCTCGACGGCGAGGTCGGCATCATCGGCAACGGCGCGGGCCTGGTCATGTCGACCCTGGACGTGGTCGCGTACGCCGGGGAGCGGCACGGCGGCGTCAAGCCGGCGAACTTCCTCGACATCGGCGGCGGCGCGAGCGCCGCGGTGATGGCGAACGGCCTCGAGATCGTGCTCTCCGACCCGTCGGTGAAGAGCGTCTTCGTGAACGTCTTCGGCGGCATCACCGCCTGCGACGAGGTCGCCAACGGCATCATCCAGGCACTGGGGCTGCTCGAGCAGCGGGGCGAGAAGGTCACCAAGCCGCTCGTCGTCCGCCTCGACGGCAACAACGCCGAGGCCGGTCGGGCGATCCTCGACGGCGCGAACAACCCGCTCGTGCAGCGGGTGGACACCATGGACGGCGCGGCCGAGCGGGCCGCCGAGCTGGCAGCTGCGGGGGTCTGATCATGGCTATCTGGCTGACCAAGGACTCCAAGGTCATCGTGCAGGGGATGACCGGTTCCGAGGGTTCCAAGCACACCCGGCGGATGCTCGCCGCGGGCACCAACGTGGTCGGCGGCGTCAACCCGCGCAAGGCGGGCCAGACGGTCGACTTCGACGGCACCGAGCTGCCGGTCTTCGCGTCCGTCGCGGACGCGATGAAGGAGACCGGGGCCGACGTCACGGTCATCTTCGTGCCGCCGCAGTTCACCAAGGGCGCGGTCGTCGAGGCGATCGACGCCGGCATCGACCTGGCCGTGGTGATCACCGAGGGCGTTCCGGTGCACGACACCGCCGCCTTCTGGGCGTACAACGTGGCCAAGGGCGAGCGGACCCGGATCATCGGGCCGAACTGCCCGGGCATCGCCTCGCCGGGTGCCTCCAACGCCGGCATCATCCCGGCCGACATCACCGGCACCGGCCGGATCGGCCTGGTCAGCAAGAGCGGCACGCTGACCTACCAGATGATGTACGAGCTGCGCGACATCGGCTTCTCCACCTGCGTCGGCATCGGCGGTGACCCGATCATCGGCACCACCCACATCGACGCCCTGGCGGCGTTCGAGGCCGACCCGGAGACCGACGCCATCGTGATGATCGGTGAGATCGGCGGCGACGCCGAGGAGCGGGCCGCCGAGTTCATCAAGGCCCACGTCACCAAGCCGGTGGTCGGCTACATCGCCGGCTTCACCGCGCCGCCCGGCAAGACCATGGGTCACGCCGGCGCGATCATCTCCGGCTCGGCGGGCACCGCCGAGGCGAAGAAGGAGGCCCTGGAGGCCGTCGGCGTCAAGGTCGGCAAGACCCCGACCGAGACCGCCAAGCTGATGCGGGAGATCATGTCCGCCGGCTGAACACGTACGTGACGTGCCGAGGGGGTCGACCGGGTCCGGTCGGCCCCCTCGGGCGTCTTCAGTCGTTGTTCCAGAACGGGTAGTTGCCGCTGGCCCGTAGGATCGCGCTGCCGATGATGTTGATCACGCCGAACGCGATGGCCAGGTAACCGAGCACCGGGGACTGCCCGAAGCGCTTGGCGTCCCGCACCGACAGGTAGCCGAAGACGATGCCGAGGATGCCGCAGCAGATCAGGCCGAGGACGATGCCGAGGACGCCCCAGAGCGTGGTGCGGTCCCGGCCGGGGGTCGGCGGCGGTGGCGGCGGCGGATACGGAGCGTTCACGGCTTCCTCCGAGCGGTCGGTGCCGCGACACGAACGGTCGCGCCCTGGGCCGAGGCTAAACCCGACCGGGCCCGGTGAGTCGGTGGATCACCCGAACTCGCCGTCGTCCGGGAGCGGTATCGGACTGCCGCCGCCCGCGCGGCATGCCAGAGTAGAGCTGATGCCACCCGTCACCCCTGACCAGCCCCGCCGTCCCGCCGCCGGAGTCGCCGCCGAGACCCGGCCGCCCGGCCGCGCCCGGCCGGGATCCGGGGTGCCCGTGCCCCGGTCGGGGGAGACGCCGCGCGGCCGGGCGCCGCTGCCCGTCGCCGCCGCGGTCGCCGCCGGCTGGGCGGCCCTCACGTCCTGGTTGCCGGTGACCGTCGTACTCGGCCTGGCCCAGTTCAGTGAGGACGCCGGCTCGCTGCCGGGCGCGCTGCGCACCGGACTGGCCGGCTGGCTGCTCGGCCACGGGGTGCCGCTGGAGACCTCCGCCGGCCCGCTCGGCCTGGCCCCGCTGGCGCTGGCGGCGCTGGCTGTCTGGCGCCTGACCCGGGCCGGGGTGCACGTCAGCCGGGCCATCGGCGCCCGCGCCGGTCGCTCGCCGCGGCAGGCGCTCACCGTCGCGGTCGCGGTCGGCATCGGGTACGCGCTGCTCGGCGCCCTCGCCGCGGTGGTGGTCGGCGCGGGCGGCCCACCGGTGTCCCCGGTCCGGGCGGCGATCACCTTCGCGCTCTTCGGTGCGCTGTCGGCGCTGGTCGGCGCGTTGCGTACCACCGGTGTGTCGGGCCTGCTGGCCCGGCGCTCGCCGCCGCCGCTGCGGGACGGGGTGCGGACCGGCCTGGTCGCCGGGCTGTTGCTGTTGGGTGCGGGCGCCGGGGCGGCCGGCCTGTCGGTGGCGACCGGGGGTGGCGACGCGGCCGACATGATCGGGGCGTACCGGACCGGGGTGGCTGGTCAGGCGGGCATCACCCTGGTCAGCCTCGCGTACGCGCCGAACGCCACCATCTGGTCGGCGAGTTACCTGCTGGGCCCCGGGTTCGCCGTCGGCACCGACACGGCGGTGCGGACCAGTGAGGTCTCCGTCGGTGCGCTGCCGGCCGTACCGCTGCTGGCCGGCCTGCCGCGCGGGCCGATCGACGGGCTGGGCGCCGGGCTGCTCGCGGTGCCGGTGCTGGCCGGCATGGCCGCCGGCTGGTTGCTCGCCCGCCGGCTGCTGCGACTGGCCGCCGAGGACCGGGCAATGGTCGGCTGGGCGTCGCTGCTCGCGCCGGCAGCGCTCGCCGGGCCGGTGGCCGGCGTGCTGCTCGGGCTGGCCGCCGCCGCCTCCGGGGGGCCGCTCGGCGGTGGTCGGCTCGCCGAGATCGGCCCGGTGTCCTGGCAGGTGGCCGGGGTGGCCACCGTGGTGGTGGCGGCCGGCGCGCTGCTGGGCGCCGTCGGCACCAAGCTCCTCGCCCGCTCGCCGGGCCCCGGTCCGACCCCGCGCCGCCCCGCGCCCGCCGCCCGGCCCTGACCGCCCGCGCGCCGTTCCCGACCGCCCGCGCGCCGTTCCCGACCGCCCGTGCCGACCCGCTGCTCACGGCCACCGGCCGGCGGCGTGCCCCGGACACGGCGAGGGGCGCCCGGACGGATCCGGACGCCCCTGTCGAGCCGGGTCAGGAGAAGTTGTTCCAGTTGATGAAGACACCGGCGGTGGCGTTGATGATGCCGAGCACCACGCCGATCGCGCCGCAGATCAGACCCGCCTTGGCCTGGCCCGCGTTGCTCGCCTGGCCCTGCTGGGCCTTCTTCTGGCCGAGCACGCCGAGCACCACGCCGGCGATGCCGGCCGGGATGCCGAGCCCCGGGCAGCAGAGGCCGAGCACGATGGACGCGATACCGGCGATCATGCCGATCAGGCCGAGCGTGTTGTTCTGCCCCTGCGGCATCGGGTAGCCGGCGTTCGGGTAGGTCGGCGCGGCGCCGTAGGGCGGCTGCTGGCCGTACGGGTCCTGGTACGGCTGCTGCCCGTACGGCTGCCCCGAGGTCGGCTGCCCGTACGGCTGGCCCGAGGTGGGCTGGCCGTACGGCTGGCCCGAGGTCGGCGGCTGCCCGTACTGCGGCGCCTGCGGCTGGGCGTACGGGTCCTGCGGCTGACCGTACGGCTGGCCGGCCGGGGGCTGCTGCCCGTACTGCGGCGCCTGCGGGGGCGGGGCGTACGGGTCCTGGTACTGCGGGGCGGTCGGGTCCTGCGGCGGCTGCTGCTCGCCGTACGGGTCCTGACCGGGGTAACCGGGCTGCATTGGAGGGTGCTCCTCAGGCTGGGGGTCGGCGGTCGGTTAGTTCGTGCTGCTGCCACCCATGATCCCGGCCAGGCCCCCGACGAGGCAGCACACCACGATCAGGGCGATCCAGGCGATGCCGACGATGAGGGCCCACTTGGACCACTTGCGGGACTCGGCCGCGGCGGCCTGCGCGCCCGCGTAGTCACCCTGCTGAAGCAGCGGGTTCACCTTGGACGCATTGATGATGGCGGGAATGGCCAGCGGCCAGAACAGGAAGATCGAGACGATCGACATCGTCATGTTGTTGTTGATCGGCGGCGGCGGCTGCTGCTGCGGGTAACCGGGCTGCATGGGGGCGTACTCCTCGGTCCATCGGCACGCGGCGGTGCCGGTTCACTGACGGGTGCGGGGCCGGGCCTACGCCGGGCACCGAGCGACCGGCAGCGTATCGCGCCGGCACCACCCGGGTGATCACCCGAAACGGCGCTGCCCGACCGCTGGACGCCCTGACCTGCCCGATAGGGTGGCCGCGTGACCGAGCCCGCGTCCGTCGCCCGCCTCGTCGTCCTCGTCTCCGGCTCCGGCAGCAACCTCCAGGCGCTGCTGGACGCCGCCGCCGACCCCGCGTACGGGGCGCGGGTGGTTGCCGTGGGCGCCGACCGGGACGGGATCGCGGGCCTGGACCGGGCCGCGGCCGCCGGGGTGCCGACCTTCGTCGACCGGGTGAAGGACCACCCGACCCGGGAGGACTGGGACAAGGCGCTGACCGCGCACGTCGCGGAGCACCGGCCCGACCTGGTGATCAGCGCCGGCTTCCTCAAGCTGGTCGGCCCGCACTTCCTGGCCGCGTTCGGCGACCGTTACCTGAACACGCACAACACCCTGCTGCCGGCGTTCCCCGGCATCCACGGTCCGCGGGACGCCCTCGCCTACGGCGTGAAGATCACCGGGGCGACCCTCTTCTTCGTCGACGCCGGGATGGACACCGGCCCGATCGTCGCCCAGGTCGCCGTGCCGGTGCGCGACGACGACGACGAGGAGACGCTCACCGAGCGCATCAAGGAAGCCGAGCGCCGCCAGCTCGTCGAGCAGGTCGGTCGGCTGGTCCGTGAAGGTTGGACGATCACCGGAAGAAAGGTCACGGTCCCGTGAGTTCCACTCAGGACGAGCGCCGCCCGATCCGGCGGGCGCTGGTCAGCGTCTACGACAAGACCGGCCTGGTCGAGCTGGCCCGGGCCCTGCACGACGCCGGGGTGGAGCTCGTGTCGACCGGCAGCACCGCGTCGACGATCTCCGGCGCCGGCGTGCCGGTGACCGCGGTCGAGCAGGTGACCGGCTTCCCGGAGATCCTCGAGGGCCGGGTGAAGACCCTGCACCCGAAGATCCACGGTGGTCTCCTCGCCGACCTGCGCAAGGAGTCCCACGCCGCCCAGCTCGACGAGCACAACATCGCCGGGATCGACCTGCTGGTCTCCAATCTCTACCCGTTCCAGGCCACGGTCGCCTCCGGCGCCAGCCAGGACGAGTGCGTCGAGCAGATCGACATCGGCGGGCCGGCGATGGTCCGGGCGGCCGCCAAGAACCACGCCTCGGTGGCGGTGGTGACCGACCCGGCGGCGTACCCGGCGCTGCTGGCGGCGCTCGGCGAGGGCGGGTTCACCCTGGCCCAGCGCAAGGTGCTGGCGGCCCGCGCGTTCGCCGCCATCGCCGAGTACGACGTCGCCGTCGCCGCGTGGTGCGCGCAGGAGCTGGCCCCGGACGGCGACTGGTGGCCGGAGTTCGCCGGGCTGGCGCTGCGCCGGCAGGCGGTGCTGCGCTACGGCGAGAACCCGCACCAGTCGGCCGCCCTCTACGTCGACCCGGACAGCCCGGCCGGCCTGGCGCAGGCCGAGCAGCTGCACGGCAAGGAGATGTCCTACAACAACTACGTCGACGCCGACGCCGCCTGGCGGGCCGCGAACGACTTCGCCGACCAGCCGGCGGTGGCGATCATCAAGCACGCCAACCCGTGCGGTATCGCGGTCGGTGCGGACGTCGCCGAGGCGCACCGCAGGGCGCACGCTTGCGACCCCGTGTCGGCGTACGGCGGGGTGATCGCGGTGAACCGGCCGGTCAGCGTGGAGCTGGCCCGGCAGGTCTCCGAGATCTTCACCGAGGTGCTGGTGGCACCCGGCTTCGACGAGGGCGCCGTGGAGATCCTCCAGGGCAAGAAGAACATCCGGCTGCTGCGCGCCCCCGAGTTCCGCCCGTTGCCGGCGGAGTGGCGGCAGGTGACCGGCGGGGTCCTCGTGCAGCTTCGCGACAAGATCGACGCCGAGGGCGACGACCCGGCGAACTGGCGACTGGCCACCGGCGAGGCGGCCGACGAGGCGACCCTGCGGGATCTCGCCTTCGCCTGGCGGGCGGTCCGCGCGGTGAAGAGCAACGCGATCCTGCTGGCCAAGGACGGCGCGACCGTCGGGGTGGGCATGGGTCAGGTGAATCGGGTGGACTCGGCGCAGCTCGCGGTCAGCCGGGCCGGTGCGGAACGGGCCCGGGGCGCGGTCTGCGCCTCGGACGCCTTCTTCCCGTTCGCCGACGGGCCGAAGATCCTCATCGAGGCGGGCGTCCGGGCGATCGTCCAGCCCGGCGGTTCGATCCGCGACGAGGAGGTCATCGCGGCGGCCAAGGAGGCCGGGGTGACCATGTACCTCACCGGCACCCGGCACTTCTTCCACTGACCCGTCGTGGGAAGCGGGGCGCGGCCGGCGGGCCGTGCCCGCTTCGGCGTTGAGTCTCCACTCGGGAGCGCTCCATCGGTCGCCGCGCTGACCAGCCGAAAGTACGACCATCAACCCGTTGCCGGTCGTCAATTGGTGTTGCTAGCGTGATCCCGGCAGCAAGCGATCGACCCCCCGGTACTCCTTACCACCCGTCTCCCGCCCGCGGCCCCCGGCCGCCCGCCCGAGCGGCGTCCGACATCCCTCGTTCCGACAGGTTGGCCCCATGCGCGTGTGCGACCGGTTGAGCGCCGTCGTCGTCGCGCTGGCGTTCGTCCTGGCTGGTCTGGGTGCGCCGGCCTGCGCGGAGACCCACCTGCCCGGCGCGGCGGCCACCGCCGCGCACCGGTCGATCGGCCACGACGCGTCGCCCGTCGTCCCTCCTGGCGTACGGCGCGTCTTCGCCCCGGTCACCACGCCGCACCTTCCCGCCCCGCCGTCGGGCGACCCACGGGTCGTCGGGGAGCCCCACGCGCGCCCCGGCACTCCGTCGGAGCTGCGGGCGGAGGTGCCCGGCGGGCCCTGTGGTGACCACCGCGCCAGCGCTGGCCAGTCCGACGGACCGGACGATCTCCTCCTCGGCGCGCCCCTGCGGCTCGACGGCACGGCGGTCGCCGTCCCCGCCGCGACCCGCTACCAGCCGCCGTTCGTGCCGCTGCCGCCCCGGGGCACCCTGCCCACCCGGGCGCCACCCGCCACCGCCTGACCCTCCCCGCGCCCCGGTCCTGCCGGGTCCGGCGCGGGTGTGACCCATCCGCCGAGGTGGACGTCGTACGCGACGAGGGTCGACTCCGGACGGTTCCCGTCCGATCACCAGTCAGCAGACCATGGCCGCGCCATCCGCCGCCATGGGTTCCTCTCCCCGGGCCACCCCGCCCGGGATCCCCTGAATCCTGGAGGATTCACATGTCGAAATCCCGCTGGCGCAAGCCGGCGACAATCGCGGGCGCGCTGGTGCTGACCGCCGCGCTCGGTGGCGTCGCGGCCACCAACCACGAGGTCCTGGAGGCCCTCGGCCTCGCGCAGGAGCCCGGCGCGAACCTGCCCTGGCACGCCCGTGAGTTCGCCGAGATGGCGGCCGGGGAGAACTCCGAGGAGGCCGGCGAGGAGGCCTTCGAGGCCCGGATCATCGCCGAGCAGTTCGCCCAGGCCCGCTCCGCGCCGGGCATCGTGGCACCGGGCGCGTACGCCAACGCGTTCAGCCAGCTGGGCAGCCTGCCCGTCACCAAGGGCAACTGGCGCGAGGTCACCAAAATCAAGTACGACGGTGACGACCCGCGCTACCGCGACTACGCCTCCAACTCCTCCGGGGGCGCCGGCCTGCAGACCGGCCGGATCACCGGCCTCGCGGCCGACAACAGCGGCTATGTGTATGCGGCCGGCGCCGACGGCGGCGTGTGGCGGTCCTCGACCGGCGGCGGGAGCTGGACGCCGATCACGGACACGCTGCCCACCCTGTCCAGCGGCGACGTCGTGCTCGCCGCCGACGGCTCGCTCTGGTACGCCACCGGTGAGGCGAACACGGGTGCCACCTCCTACGTCGGCGCGGGCGTCTACCGGCTCGCCAACCCGAAGACCGGTCAGTTCACCGCGACCGACCGGGTCGGCGGCACCGAGCTGGAAAGTACGGTCATCAACAAGCTGCGCTTCTTCGACGGCAAGGTCTGGGCCGCCACCAACCGGGGCCTCTACTCGCACTCGATGACCAGCACCTCCGGGGCGTGGAAGTTCGAGTGGGCGCCGAACCCGAGCTTCCTGCCGGGCGGGGCGGACGCGGGCACGCCGAACGCGGCGTACAAGAACATCGTAAACGACGTGGCCGACGACCCGCGCAACCCGAAGCACGTGGTGGTGGCCTCGGCCTGGCGGTCGGGCGACACCTACAACGGCTTCTACGAGACCGCCGACTACACCGCGGGCGGTTGGACCAAGGTCAATCCGACCGGCTCCATCCCGGCCGACGACATCGGCTACGTGACGTTCGCCTTCTCCGCCGACGGCGGCAAGCTCTACGCGATCAACCAGTCGCCGAAGCTGCTCAACAAGCCGGCCGGCAACGTCAACAGCTACCTGGACGGCATCTACGTCTCCAACAACGGCTCGCCCGCCGGGCCGTGGAGCAAGATCGCCGACTCGGCGAAGCTGGGCAACTCCGGTTCCGCGCTCAAGCAGACCGTGATCGGCAAGGGCTACGGGCCGGGCATCCAGGCCTGGTACAACCAGTTCCTCACGGTGGACCCGGCCAACCCGAACCACGTCTGGGCGGGTCTGGAGGAGGTCTACGAGTCGACCGACGCCGGCGCCAACTGGAAGACCGTCGGGCCGTACTGGAACTTCGGCTTCTCCTGCTGGAACATCTACGACGCGCAGAACAAGTGCAACAAGACCACGCACTCCGACCAGCACTCGGTGGCGGTGGGCAACGGTTTCGTCTACGTCGGCAACGACGGCGGCATCTACCGCCGGCCGATCAACGGCAAGACCGACAAGGAAGGCCACGCCACCGACTGGCAGAGCCTCAACGACGGCACCATCGACGCCTTGCAGTACTACTCGGTCTCGGTGGGCAAGGACCCGGCCAAGGCCGGCACGGTGGTCTCCGGTGGTCTCCAGGACAACGGCGCCTCGGTGCTGCGGGCCGGCGACACCGTGATGGGCTCGAACTTCGGCGGTGACGGCGGCGACTCGCTGGCCGACCCGGCCAACGGCTGCCGGCAGGTCCAGGAGTACACCAACCTGGCCATGCGGGTGACCGAGAACTGCAACGCCAACCCCGGACCGGGCACGGCGGAGACCTCCACCTCGCGGGACATCCAGCCGTACACCTCGTCGCCGGGCGACGAGCTGGCCCGGTTCATCGCGCCGTTCGCGCCCGACGACCACGACGCAAACACCTGGGTCGCCGGTGGCCGGCACGTCTGGGTCAACACCAAGGGCTACGCGATCCAGAACGGCAAGGGCTGGAGCAACGTCTTCGACCTGGGCGCCGGTCACACCGCCACCTCGGTCGCCGTCTCCGGCGGCACCGCGTACGTCGGCTGGTGCGGTCCGTGCAACAACGCCGGCTTCACCCGGGGCGTCGCGGTCGGCAAGGTGAACGACCCGGCGAGCTGGCACCAGCTCACCCTGTCGGCGGACTTCCCGAACCGGTTCGTGCAGGGCGCCGGGGTCGACCCGGCGAACGCCGCGCACGCCTTCCTCGCGATCAACGGGTTCTCCCGGCGGTTCACCGAGGGCCCGGGCGCCGGCTTCGGCCACGTCTATGAGACGACCGACGCGGGCGCGACCTGGAAGGACGTCTCGGCGAACCTGCCGGACGTGCCGGCCAGCTCGGTCAAGGAGCTGGCCAACGGCGCGCTGGTGCTCGCCACCGACCTGGCGACCTTCTACCGGGCGCCGGGCGCCACCGACTGGCAACGGCTGGGCACCGGCCTGCCGCTGACGGTCGGCATGGACGTCGAGTACAACGCGGTGGACAACGCGCTCTACGTGGCGACCCACGGCCGCGGCATCTGGGCGTTCGACCTGGCTCAGCTCTGACGGCCGGCGGGCCGGTCGGTTTCCGAGCCGGCCGGCCCGCACCGCAGGTCGCCGGCGCCCGTCAGGCGGCGGTGGGGCGCACCTCGGCGAAGTGGCAGGCCGAGGGGTGCGGGTCGGCGGCGCGCAGGACCGTCTGCGGGTCCTGGATGGCGCAGATGTCCTGCGCCTTCCAGCAGCGGGTGCGGAAGTGGCAGCCACTCGGCGGGTCGGCCGGGCTGGGCACGTCGCCGGTGAGCCGGATCATGTTCCGGTTCTCCCGGGCGTCCGGGTCCGGCACCGGCACGGCCGAGAGCAGCGCCTGGGTGTACGGGTGGGTGGCGCGTTCGTAGATCTCCTGCTCGGTGCCGATCTCCACGATCCGGCCGAGGTACATCACCGCGACCCGGTCCGAGATGTGCCGGACCACCGACAGGTCGTGCGCGATGAAGATGTACGACAGCCCGAACTCGTCCTGGAGCTGCTCCAGCAGGTTGATCACCTGCGCCTGGATCGACACGTCCAGGGCCGAGACCGGCTCGTCGCAGACGATGACCTCCGGCCGCAGGGCCAGAGCCCGGGCGATGCCGATGCGCTGCCGTTGGCCGCCGGAGAACTGGTGCGGGTAGCGGTTGATGTGTTCGGGGTTGAGCCCGACCACATCCAGTAGCTCCTGCACCCGCTTCTGCTTGCTGCCCTTCGGCGCCGCGTCCGGGTGGATCTCGAACGGCTCGCCGATGATGTCGCCGACCGTCATCCGCGGGTTCAGCGAGGTGTACGGATCCTGCATCACCATCTGCATGTTGCGGCGCAGCCGGCGCAGCTCCGCGCCGGAGGACTTGAAGAGGTCCTTGCCCTCCAGGGTGGCCCGGCCGGAGGTCGGCGTCTCGAGCCGCATCAGCAGCCGGGCGAGGGTCGACTTGCCGCAGCCGGACTCGCCGACGATGCCGAGCGTCTCGCCCCGGCGCAGCTCGAAGCTCACCCCGTCGACGGCCTTCACCGCGCCGGTCTGCTTCTTGAACAGCACACCCTGGCTGATCGGGAAGTGCTTCACCACGTTGTCGACGGAGAGGATCGTCTCGCCGCGGACCTTGGTCGGACTAGCGGGCGCTGTCATCACGGACCTCCTGCGCGAAGTGGCACGCGCTGGTCCGGCCGTCGCCGAGGACCAGGTCGTGCGGCACCACGTCCACGCAGACCTGCTGCACGTACGGGCACCGGGGGTGGAACGGGCAGCCAGAGGGGATCCGCATCAGGTTCGGCGGCAGCCCCTTGATGGTGGAGAGCGCCTGCCCCCGTACGTCCAGCCGCGGGATCGACTCCAGCAGCCCCTTGGTGTACGGGTGGGCCGGTGACCGGTACAGCGAGCGCACGTCGGCGTGCTCGACGATCCGGCCGGCGTACATGACGGCGATCCGGTCCGCGACGCCGGCGACCACGCCGAGGTCGTGGGTGATCAGGATCATCGCCATGTCCAGGTCGCGGCGCAGGTCGGCCAGCAGGTCCATGATCTGGGCCTGCACGGTCACGTCCAGCGCGGTGGTGGGCTCGTCGGCGATCAGCACCTTGGGGTCCAGCGCCAGCGCCATCGCGATCATGACGCGCTGCCGCATGCCGCCGGAGAACTGGTGCGGGTAGTCGCCGAGCCGCTTCGCCGCGGCCGGAATCTTCACCAGGTCCATCAGCTCGACGGCCCGCCTCCGGGCGTCGGCCTTGGACATCCCCTGGCGCTGGCGCAGCGTCTCGCCGATCTGCCAGCCGACCGGGAAGACCGGGTTCAACGCGGAGAGCGCGTCCTGGAAGATCATCGCGATCTCCTTGCCGCGCACCTGCCGACGCTGCTCCTCCGACTGGGTGAGCAGGTCCCGGCCCCGGTAGAGGATCTGGCCGGAGCGGACGTGGGCCGGGGGAGTGTCGAGGATGCCCATGATCGCCTGGGCGGTCACCGACTTGCCGGAGCCGGACTCGCCGAGCACCGCCAGGGTCTCGCCGGCGTCCAGGTGGTACGAGACCCCGTTGATCACCCGGGCCACGCCCTCGTGGGTGCGGAACTCGACGTGCAGGTCGCGTACCTCGAGCAGGTGGCCGCCGGGCGGGGTGGGAGAGGCCGGCGTCGGCCGAACAGCGGACTGGGTCATGAGAGTGTCACCGCAGCTTCGGGTCAAAGGCGTCACGGATCGCGTCGCCGAGCATGATGAACGCCAGCACGGTCAGCGCGAGGAAGGTCGACGGGACGATCAGCGGGGTCGCCGACTCCCGCATGTGGATCCGACCGGTGTCGATGTCCTGGCCCCACGAGATCGTCGGCGCCTTGAGACCGATGCCCAGGAAGGAGAGCGTCGCCTCGGCGGCGATGAACGAGCCGAGCGCGATGGTCAGCACCACGATGGCCGGGGCCAGCGAGTTCGGCAGGATGTGCCGCCACATGATCCGGCCGTGGCCGGCGCCGAGCATCCGGGCCGCCGCGACGTAGTCCTGCTCCTTCGCGGTGATCACCGAGGAGCGCACCACCCGGGCGGCCGTGGTCCAGCCGAGGATGGCCAGCACGAAGATCACCGCGGTGATCCGGACCGTCGGGCTGGCGCTGCCGACCCGCTTGAGCAGCACGATCGCGGCCAGCAGCAGCGGGATGCCGAGCACCACGTCGATCACGCGGGACAGCACCGCGTCGATCCAGCGGCCGAAGTAGCCGGCCAGCATGCCGACCACCAGCGCGATCACCCCGGTGCCCAGCGCGGAGAGCGCGCCGACCAGCAGCGAGGCGCGGGTGCCGTAGACCGCGCGGGAGTACGTGTCGCAACCCTGAAAGTCGTACCCGAAGATGGCCCCGCCGGACGGCCCGGCGTGCTGCCGGGAGAGCAGGCAGTCGCTCGGGTCGTTCGTGGTGAACACGCCGGGGATCACGGCCATCAGGGTGAAGATGACCACCAGTGCCAGCGAGATCCAGAAGATCGGGCTGCGCCGCAGGTCGCGCCAGGCGTCGCCGGCCAGGCTGCGCGGCTTGTGCGCCGCGCCGATCTGGTTGGGCGCACCCGGCTCGCCGGAGGGGCCCCGGCGGGCGGCCTGATTCTCGGTCGCCGCCACCGTCTCAAAATCACTCATAGCGGATCCTCGGGTCGAGTACGGCGTACAGGACGTCCACCACCAGGTTCGAGACCAGGTAGACCACGACGAGCACGCTGACGATGCCCACCACCAGCGGCCCGTCCTCCGTACGGATGCCGCGGAAGAGGTTGAAGCCCACACCGGGGATGTTGAAGACGCCCTCGGTGATGATCGCGCCGCTCATCAGGTTGCCGAGCTCGACACCGAGGAAGGTGACCACCGGGATGAGCGAGTTGCGCAGCACGTGGACGCTGACGATCCGGCGCTTGACCAGGCCCTTGGACCGGGCGGTGCGCACGTAGTCGGCGCGCATGTTCTCCGCCACCGAGGTACGGGTCAGCCGCAGCGCGGTGGCCAGCGACAGCGAGCCGAGCACGATGCCCGGCAGCAGCAGCGCGTAGAAGGTCGGCTCGGAGCCGGCGGTGGGCGGGAAGAGCTGCCACTTGACGCCCAGGAAGTACTGGGCGAGCGGCGCCAGCACGATGGTCGGGATGCCGAGCACCAGCAGGGTGAGCACCAGCGTCGAATTGTCGAAGATGCTGGCCCGGCGGATGCCGGCGATCACGCCGGCGGTGACGCCGAAGATGATCGCCACGGCGAGCGCGATCAGCGCGAGCTTCACGGTGACCGGCCAGGCCGCCTGAAGGATGTCGCCGATCTGGCGGCCGGTCAGCGACTGTCCGAGGTCACCCTGGAGCAGGCTCTTGACGTAGTCGAAGTAGCGGTAGAAGAAGCCACCGACGCCGGTGGCGTCCAGGTGGTACTTCTCGGTCAGGTATGCCCGCTGGGCCGCCGTCACCGGTCGCTCGCCTGCGAGGGCCTGGATGGGGTCGCCCTGGCCGGCGAACATCAGCGCGTAAACGATCAGGGTGGTCCCGAAGAACGCGAGGACCATTTGCAGTAGGCGCCGCAAGATGTAGCGGAACATGCTTAGCAGTCTCTCCGGAAATGTGCGAAAGGGTCGCAGGACGGCATCTCTGGTCGTACCGGAAATATCCGGGGCGGGTGCCGTCCGGCCCGGGGGAGGCCGGCGCCGCCTCCGACGCCGGGCGCGCGGCCCGGCCGGGGTGGCGCGGTCCGGGCCACCCGGGCGTTGTCGCCCGGGTGGCCCGCACCATGGTCAGCTCAGCTGGCCGCTTCGATCTTGACGAGGTTGACCCGCTGGAACAGGTCCATCTCGACGTTCTTGACCTTGGACGAGTGGCCGAACACGTTCTCGCCGAAGCGGAGCGGGATCACCGGCATGTCCTTGGCCAGGATGTCCTCCGCCTGCTGGTACTTGGCGATCGCCTCGTCCTGCGTCTTGGCGGCCGAACCCTCCTTGACCAGCTTGTCGAACTCCGGGTTGCTGTAGCCGTAGTAGTTCGACGAGCCGTTGGTGCTGTACAGCGGGCCGAGGTAGTCCTCCATCGACGGGTAGTCCATCACCCAGCCCATCCGGAACAGACCCACCGGCTGCTTCTTCTCGACCTTGGTCAGCAGGTCGGCGAACTTCGGCTCGGCCGAGCCGACCACCTCGACACCCAGGTTGGCCTTCAGCTGGTTGGCCGTGGCGTCGACCCAGTCCTTGTGACCGCCGTCGCCGTTGTAGGAGATGACGATCTTCGACGGGCCGCCAGCGGCCTGGTAGAGCTTCTTGGCCTCGGTCGGGTTGAACTCCCCGGCCGCGCCCGCGGTGTTGTCCCGGTAGCCCGGCAGCACCGGCGAGACGAACGAGCGGGCGGACTGCTGCGATCCCTTGAAGATCGACTTGGTGATCTCATCCCGGTCGATCGCCATCGAGATGGCCTTGCGCACGTCCGGGTTGCTGTAGTCCTTGTCGAACGTCGGGAACGCGAGGAACTGGAACGACGACATCCGGCTGGTCTGGTACCGGTCACCGAGGTCGGTCGGCGCGGTGCTCAGGTTCTCGGTCGGGATCGTCGGGGCGACGTCCAGGTTGTCCGCCTGCACGTCCGCGTAGGCCGCGGTGAGCTGCTGGTAGACCCGGAACTCGACGCCGTTGACCTTGGGCTTCTCGCCCGGGTACGCGTCGTACCGCTCGACGTCGATCTTGGCGTCGTGCTGCCAGGTGCCCTTCATCTTGAACGGGCCCTGACCGATCGGCGCCTGCTCGTACGAGTCCTTCAGCACGCCGGGGGCGGAGAACGCGGCCTCGGGCAGCGGGTAGAAGGCGGTGTAGCCGAGCATCGTCTTGAAGTCGATGTACGGCTCGGACAGCGTCACGGTGAAGGTGAGGTCGTCGACCTTCTTCAGCCCGGACATCGTCTTGGCCTTCGGCTTCTCGCCCTGCAGGTCCTGGTAGCCGGCGATCTTCTCGAAGAAGTAGCTGGCGCCCTGGCCGTTGGGCGCGTACGCGCCGTAGTTCCAAGCGTTGATGTAGTCCTCGGACGTGGCCTTCTCACCGTTGTGGAAGGTGAAGCCGTCCTTCAGCTTGATCGTCCAGACCTTGTTGTCCGACGACGTCACCGACTGGGCCGCCACCTCGTACGGCTTGTTCTGCGCGTCGTAGTCGACGAGCGGGCTGAACAGGCCGGCGAGCACCTGAGAACCCGATGTCTCGGTGGTGTTCGACGGAACCAGGTGCTGCGGCTCGCTGATCTGGATGCTTACGGCCGCGTTGGGGTCGCCGCTGCCGGATCCGCTGCCTCCGCCGCTGCCGCAGGCCGCGAGGCCCAGGGTCACCGCGAGCGGGAGGGCGGTCCAGGCAGCAAGCCTACGAACTCGCATTGAGTCTCCTCATCTCCTCACGCTGCGCAGTCAGGCCCGGCATTGGGTGACGCTGCGCAACAACCGGCAACGGTAGGTCGTCGGAGGCGGCTCCGGCAACGAGAGCGTTGCGAAGGGGTAACGGAGTGGGGGGCAGGGCCTTGTCGGCATCTCGCGCCTCTGCTAGGGAGGAGACCCAAAATGCCTGCTCAGAGCCGTCGTTTCGAATGTCCGGCCGCGACTGTCGCGCCTTTTCGAAACCGGCGCGAGGTTGCGTCACCGTCATCCGCTCTGGGGTCTTGCACGATCATCCGTCCGTCTCGCCATGTGTCGCGATCCACACACTGTCACTCTGAGTGACTAACCACACGTTACGGATCGTCACCGTTTGTCGTCGTCGGCCCGCCGGCCGGCCCGCGTGAGACGATCAGGGCGTGACGGCGACGATCCTGGACGGCAAGGCCACCGCAGCGGAGATCAAGGACGAGCTCCGGGTCCGCGTCAAGGCGCTTTCGGAGCGCGGCATCACGCCCGGGCTGGGCACCGTGCTGGTCGGCGCCGACCCCGGCTCCCAGGCCTACGTCAACGGCAAGCATCGCGACTGCGCCGAGGTGGGCATCGCCTCCATCCGGCGGGAACTGCCCGCCGACGCCAGCCAGACCCAGGTCGACGAGGTGCTGGCCGAGCTCAACGCCGACCCGGCCTGCCACGGCTACCTCGTCCAGCTGCCGCTGCCGGGCCACCTGGACACCCAGCGCGCGCTCGAGACGATCGACCCGGACAAGGACGCCGACGGGCTGCACCCGGTCAACCTGGGCCGCCTCGTCCTCGGCTACGACGGTCCGCTGCCCTGCACCCCGCGCGGCATCGTCGAGCTGCTGCGCCGGCACGACGTGGCGCTGCGCGGCGCCAAGGTCGCGGTGGTCGGCCGCGGTAACACGGTGGGTCGCCCACTCGGCCTGCTGCTCACCCGGCGCACCGAGAACGCCACGGTGACCCTCTGCCACACCGGCACCCTGGACCTCGCCGCACACACCCGCGCGGCCGACATCGTGATCGTGGCGGCCGGCGTGCCGGGGCTGCTCACGGCCGACATGATCACCCCGGGAGCCACCGTGGTGGACGTCGGGATCACCCGGGTGATCGGCGCGGACGGCAAGGGCCGCTACACCGGCGACGTGGACCCGGAGGTGACCGAGGTCGCCGGCGCGTTGGTGCCGATGCCCGGCGGCGTCGGCCCGATGACCCGGGCGATGCTGCTGACCAACGTCGTCGAGCGCGCCGAGCGCGGCTGATCCCGCCCTGCGGCGCGCCTGCGCACACCGCGCGTCGGCGCGGCGTGTCGTTCCGCCCAAGCGCGTCATAACCGTCCGCCCCTGACCCGATCGGTGCCAGGATGGCTGATACGGTCCGGAAAACCGACTGGTATCAGGGAGTGGGACGACCATGGGTAAGAAGGTCACTGTCGTCGGGGCCGGCTTCTACGGCTCCACCACCGCACAGCGCCTGGCCGAGTACGACGTCTTCGACACCGTCGTGATCACCGACATCGTGGAGGGCAAGCCGGCGGGTCTCGCGCTGGACCTCAACCAGTCGCGGGCGGTCGAGGGCTTCGAGACCAAGGTCGTCGGCGTCACTACCGGCCCGAACGGCGAGGGCTACGAGGCCATCGAGGGCTCCGACGTCGTCGTCATCACCGCCGGCCTGCCCCGCAAGCCGGGGATGAGCCGGATGGACCTGCTGGCGACCAACGCCAAGATCGTCCGGCAGGTCTCCGAGAACGTCGCCAAGTACGCCCCGAACGCCGTCGTCATCGTCGTCTCCAACCCGCTGGACGAGATGACCGCCCTCGCGCAGCTCGCCACCCAGTTCCCGAAGAACCGGGTGCTCGGCCAGGCCGGCATGCTCGACACCGCCCGGTTCACCAACTTCGTCGCCGAGGCGCTGAACGTACCGGTGAAGTCGGTCAAGACCCTCACCCTCGGCTCGCACGGCGACACCATGGTCCCGGTGCCGTCCAAGAGCACCGTCAGCGGCAAGCCGCTGCGTGAGGTCATGCCGGCCGAGCAGATCGAGGAGCTGGTCGTCAAGACCCGCAACGGTGGCGCCGAGGTGGTCGCGCTGCTCAAGACCGGCTCGGCGTACTACGCCCCGTCGGCCGCCGCCGCCCGGATGGCCAAGGCCGTCGCGGAGGACTCCGGCGAGATCCTGCCGGTCTGCGCCTGGGTCGACGGCGAGTACGGCATCTCCGGGGTCTACCTCGGCGTCGAGGCCCAGATTGGCGCCGAGGGCGTCAAGCGAGTCGTCGAGACCGACCTGGACGCCGACGAGCTGGCCAGCCTCAAGGCGGCCGCCGAGGCCGTCCGCGCCAAGCAGGCCGACGTCGCCAACATGTGACCAGGTGACACCGCCGCCGAAGGGGCGGGCCGGCTCCCGCCGGCCCGCCCCTTCGACTTTTTCCCCGCCTCCGCCTCCTGCTCCCGGTTGTTGTCGGCCACCGCGGCGTGTCGCGGCAACAACTTCCTGATCACCAGGGCGGGGTGAGGGGGTGGGGCGGATCAGAGGGGGAGGAAGGGGGTGCCGAGGTGGGGGGTGGCGAGGAGGGTCGCAGGCTGCGCGGCCAGGTCGCGCAGCAGGGCCGTCCGGGAGCGCCGGGCCGTCTCCGGGTCCTCCTCGTGGGCGTACGCCAGGTCGGGGTCGACCAGTTGCACGGTGTGCACCAGCAGGTCGCCGGTGACCAGCAGGCGCTGGTGGTCGCCGGGCTCCACCAGCACCGACTGGTGGCCGGGGGTGTGGCCGGGGGTGCTCAGCACGCGTACTCCCGGGGTGAGGACGGTGTCGCCGTCAAGCAGCCGGAGCTGGCCGGCGGCGCGCAACGGACCGACCAGCCGGGCCGGCAGCTCCGGGTGGAACAGCGCCAGCGCGTCGAGTTCGGCCCGCTGCAGCAGGTAGTCCGCGTTCGGGAAGTGCGGCCGGCCGGGGCTGCCGGTCACCGCCCAGCCGACATGGTCGCTGTGCAGGTGGGTGAGGACCACGGTGCGCACGTCGGCGGGATCGATGCCGGCGGCGGCCAGCTCGGCGGGGAGCCGCCCCGGCACCGGCGCCCAGCTCGCGGCCAGCGAGTCGGCCGGGCCGATCCCGGCGTCGACCAGGGTGACCGGGCCGTCGCCGGCGCGGATCGCGAAGCTGCGGAACGGCAGCCACCACCGCCGGTCGGCGGTCACCGCGCCGGGATCACGCCGGTCCGCCTCGCGCCAGTGCGCCGCCGTGGCGTCCGGGAACGCCTCCGCGCGGGGCTGGAAGAACGGCCCCTCGCCGTCGGTGAGGGCGGTGACCGTGATAGACCCGAGGGTGCGGCTCAGTGGCATCCGGTGATGCTGCCAGCGATCTCCTGTGCCGTGCACCCCGATTCCCGGCCTACCGAGGCCGGCTCCGGCACCCAGGCCAGTTTCCAGTACGCTCGTACTGCTTGAGCACGTGTCCCCCGAGAGGAGCGCCGGCCGATGGCGAAGATCAACGTAAACAACCCGGTCGTGGAGCTCGACGGCGACGAGATGACCCGGATCATCTGGAAGCAGATCCGGGAGCAGCTGATCCTGCCCTACCTCGACGTCGACCTGCACTACTACGACCTGTCGATCCAGCACCGCGACGAGACCGACGACCAGGTCACCGTCGACGCCGCCAACGCCATCAAGGAGCACGGCGTCGGCGTCAAGTGCGCGACCATCACCCCGGACGAGGCCCGGGTCGAGGAGTTCGGCCTGAAGAAGATGTGGCGGTCGCCGAACGGCACCATCCGCAACATCCTCGGCGGCGTCGTCTTCCGCGAGCCGATCATCATGTCCAACGTGCCGCGGCTGGTCCCCGGCTGGACCAAGCCGATCATCATCGGCCGGCATGCCCACGGTGACCAGTACAAGGCCACCGACTTCGTCGTCCCCGGGCCGGGCACGGTGACCATCACCTACACCCCGGCCGACGGCGGTGCCCCGATGGAGATGGAGGTCGCCAACTTCCCCGGCGGCGGCATCGCCATGGGCATGTACAACTTCGACGAGTCGATCCGGGACTTCGCCCGGGCCTCGTTCCGGTACGGGCTGGACCGCAACTACCCGGTCTACCTGTCCACCAAGAACACCATCCTCAAGGCGTACGACGGCCGGTTCAAGGACATCTTCGCCGAGGTGTTCGAGAACGAGTTCAAGGCCGAGTTCGAGGCCGCCGGCATCACCTACGAGCACCGGCTGATCGACGACATGGTCGCCGCCGCGCTCAAGTGGGAGGGCGGCTACGTCTGGGCCTGCAAGAACTACGACGGTGACGTGCAGTCCGACACCGTCGCGCAGGGTTTCGGCTCGCTCGGCCTGATGACCTCGGTGCTGCTCTCCCCGGACGGCCGTACCGTCGAGGCGGAGGCCGCGCACGGCACGGTCACCCGGCACTACCGGCAGTGGCAGAAGGGTGAGAAGACCTCGACCAACCCGATCGCGTCGATCTACGCCTGGACCCGGGGCCTGGCCCACCGGGGCAAGCTGGACGGCACCCCGGCGGTCACCGAGTTCGCCAACACCCTGGAGCAGGTCATCGTCGACACCGTCGAGGGTGGTCAGATGACCAAGGACCTGTCGCTGCTCATCTCGCGGGACGCCCCGTGGCTGACCACCGACGAGTTCATGAACGCGCTGGACGAGAACCTGGCCCGCAAGATCAACGCCTGATTCCGCACCGCGTCATCGAGGAGGCCCGCCGGCACCCGCCGGCGGGCTTCGTCGTACCCGGGCGGCGCCCGCCGGAGGCCGCGCCGATCGGGCCCGGCGCGCGCCGGCGGGGGCGGCGTCACTGGGCGGGTGATGGGTCGTTGAACCGGGTGGACGTGATGCCAGTCGCGTCCAGGAAGGTTGACCGCGTCGCCTCGCGGCTCGAGTGCCGATCAGCCAGCCTTCCCGGCTGTCGCGAACAGCCAGCCGTCCCTTCCCTGCGGGGGGCCCTGTCCCGGGCCCCCCGCGCCCTGTTCCAGCGACTCCAGTCACGTGACATGGCGGTGTCCGGGCGTGCCGGACAACCGCCATGGCACCGTTCGCCGGACGTCGCCGGTCAGGCGCCACGCAGCAGCTCGGCGGCCCGCTCCGGGGCGATGTCGTTGATGAAGACACCCATCCCGGACTCCGAACCGGCCAGATACTTCAGCTTGTCCTTGGCGCGCCGGATGCTGAACAGCTGCAGATGCAGGTGCCCCAGCTCGCGGTCGATCCGCACCGGGGCCTGGTGCCAGGCCGCGATGTACGGCATGGGCATGTCGAACAGCCCGTCGAAGCGGCGCAGCACGTCCAGGTAGAGCGGGCCGAAGGCGTCCCGCTCGGCGTCGTCGAGCGCCGGGATGTCGGGCACCGGCCGGTGCGGGGCGACATGCACCTCGAACGGCCAGCGGGCGGCCGCCGGCACGTACGCCGTCCAGTGCTCGTTGCTCGTCACCACCCGGTCCCCGGCGGCCCGCTCGGCGGCGAGCACGTCGGCGTAGAGATTGCCGCCGGTGCGCTCGGCGTGCCGGCGTGCCGCGGCCAGCATCGACCGGGTCCGTGGCGTGACGAACGGGTACGCGTAGATCTGACCGTGCGGGTGGTGCAGCGTCACGCCGATCTCCACGCCCCGGTTCTCGAACGGGAAGATCTGCTCGACCCCGGGCAACTCGCTCAGCGCGCTGGTCCGGTCGGCGAGCGCGTCCAGCACGGTCCGCACCCGGCGGGGCGGCAGGCTGGCGAAGGAGGCGTTGTGGTCGTCGGTGAAGCAGACCACCTCGCACCGGCCCCGGCCCGGTCGGACCGGGGTGAACGGGGTGATCTCCGCCGGCTCGTCGGCCACCCGCTGGCTCAGCGCCGGGAAGCGGTTCTCGAAGACCGCCACGTCGTAGTCGGGGGCCGGGATCTCGCTGAGCCGGCCGGCCCGGGACGGGCAGAGCGGGCACTGGTCGGCCGGGGGCAGGAAGGTGCGGGTCTGCCGGTGCACCGCCACCGCCACCCACTCGTCGGTGAGCGGGTCGTAGCGCAGTTGGGAGGCGGGCGGCGGCGGGGGCAGCTCCCGCCGGTCGGGCTGGTCGCGGATCGCGTCGTCCCGCTCGTCGAAGTAGATCAGCTCACGGCCGTCGGCCAGCTCGATCTGCGTACGCTTCACTCCGCCGCCTCCTCCGTGGGTCGCCCGGTGCCCGGCACGATCACCAGCTCACCCACCTTCTCGTCGAGTACCCGTCGTGCTTCCGGTGCCAATCGGTCGTCGGTGACCAGCACGTCCGCCGCGTCCAGGCCGACGATCGAGGAGATCCCCACCGTGCCCCACTTGGTGTGGTCGGCGAGGACGACCAGTTGGTCGGCGGCCGCCACCAGGGCCCGGTCGGTGTCCGCCTCCATCAGGTTCGGCGTGGTGAAGCCGGCCCGTTCGCTGATCCCGTGCACGCCGAGGAAGAGCAGGTCCAGGTGCAGCGAGGCGATCGCGGCCACGGCCAGCGGGCCGACCAGCGCGTCGGAGGGCGTCCGGACGCCGCCGGTGAGCACGACGGTCTGGTCCGGCCGCCCGCTCGCGTGCAGGATCTCGGCGACCGGCAGCGAGTTGGTCACCACGGTCAGGCCGGGCACGTCGACGAGGCGGCGGGCCAGCTCCGCGGTGGTCGTACCGGCCGACAGGGCGACCGCGGCCCCGGGGCGGACGAGCTGGGCGGCGTGCGCGGCGATGGCCGCCTTCTCCGTGGACTGGCGGACCGACTTGGCGTGGAAGCCGGGCTCGTCGGTGGAGCCGGGACCGGCGAGCGTGGCGCCGCCGTGCACCTTGGCCAGCAGGCCCAGGTCGTGCAGGGTTTCCAGGTCTCGGCGGATGGTCATGTCCGAGACGCCGAATTCGGCGGCCAGCTCGGTGACCCGCACGCCACCGGCGCTGCGGACCCGTTCCAGGATGGCCGTCTGCCGCTGCCGCGCCAGCATCCGCCGTACCTCCGGGGGCCGCAACCGCGTCTCCACGCGGTCGAACGTGTTTCAACAAGAACGAACACTACCGCGCAGAAGGTCACGGCGAAAGCCGTCGGCGGGCGAAGCGTCGCGGCCGGCACCGGCATCGTGGATGGCCCCGGGAGAGGCGGCACCCGCCACCGGGGGAAAGACGAACGCCGCCGCCCGCGCGTGGCGGGCGACGGCGTGTCCCGGAAGGGTCAGGCGGACTGGAGGCGGGGCTCCACCCAGCCGGTCTCGGTCAGGTGGTGCAGCACCGCCTGGACCGCCGCCTCGATGCTCATGTCGGTGGTGTCCACCGTCAGGTCGGCGTCGGTCGGCTCCTCGTACGGGTCATCGATGCCGGTCATCCCGGTGAGCAGGCCGGCGCGGGCGCGGGCGTACAGGCCCTTGCGGTCCCGCTGCTCGCAGACCTCGAGCGGGGTGGCGACGTGCACCAGCAGGAAGCCGGCCCCGGCAGCCTGCGCCATCTCCCGGGCGGTCGCCCGGGCGGCGGCGTACGGGGCGATCGGACAGCAGATGCCGACCCCGCGGTGCCGGGCGATCTCCGCGGCCACCCAGCCGATCCGGCGCACGTTGAGGTCCCGGTCGGCCTTGCTGAAGGTCAGCCCGGCCGAGAGCTCCCGGCGCACCACGTCCCCGTCGAGCAGGGTGATCGTCCGGTCGCCGCCCTCGCGCAGCGCGTCGGCCAGGCCCCGCGCGATGGTCGATTTGCCCGAACCGGAAAGCCCGGTGAAGAAGACCACCAGGCCGCGGTGCCGGCGCGGCGGGCGGGCCCGGACCAGCTCCTTGGCCACCGCCGGCGGGGTGTGCCACTCGGGCAGCGGAAAGCCCCGATCCAGCAGGTCGTCGATCTCCTCCTGGGTGAGCGCCAACCGCCGGTTGCGCGGCGGGATGTCCTCCCGCCAGCGCCACTGCCCGTCCCGGTTGTCGTAGGCCAGCTCGCGGGGGACCAGCACCCGCAGGCCGGCACCGGAGAGCATCTCGCCGGTGGAGAGCAGGTGGGTCACCCCGTACGCGGCGGCGACCCGGGCCCGCAGCAGCGCGTCGCTGATCTCGTCGCGCCGCCGCGCCAGCGGCACCGCCACCAGGGTGGCCGGCGGCATCCGGTCCCGGGCGGCGAAGACGCTGCGCACCAGCGCCTCGGCCGGCAGCCCACCGGTCGCTTCCTCGCCCACCGGGATCATCACCAGCAGGTGCGCGCCGAGCGTGCGGGCGGCGTGCGCGATCTGGGCGAGCTGCGGCCGGTGCAGTGGACGGTCGGCGAACACCCCGAGCACCCGGCCCGGGGGCAGCAGCGCCTGTACCTCGTCCGGACCGCGGCGCAGCCGCTGGAACGGGCCGTGCCCGCCGTCGCCGAGCCGGCGGACCGCGCCGCCGACCCCCACCACGCCGTCCCGCACCGGCCAGACGTCGGTCACGTCCATCGCCGCCACCGGGGCGCCCTCGCCGTCGGTGAGTACCAGCGCCCGCCGCAGCGGGTCGTCCAGCGCGAGGCCGTCGGCGAGCGCCGCCGGCACGTGCAGGGTCACCGCCACCGGCCAGGGTGTGCCGTCGGCGAGCCGGCCGCGCCGGCTCAGCGAGGCCAGGTCGGCCCGGGTCATGAAGCCGGTCAGCGGCGCGTACGCCCCGGTCAGCAGCAACTCCAGATCGGCCAGTTCACCGGTGCGCGGCGCGTACGCCGGAGCGTCGCGCAGCACGTCCTCGGGCAGCACCCACCCGTTGCTCATCAAACCCCCAACTCACCGGCCGGCACACAGTTTCGCAGCCCACCGGCGATCGGTCGAGAGCGCCACTCCACCTCCCGGTCACCGGGCGTTGGGGCGACGGTCGACCGGGGCCGTCGGACTCAGCCGACCGGGGTGAGCGGGGCGGCGCCGAACGACACCGCGAACCGCTCGCACCAGATCGACACGCTGGTCAGCCCGGTCAGGTCGGTCCCGGCCGGGATCTCGTAGGCCTGGTCGCCCCGGTTGCCCTTGAGCGGCCCCAGCCGTACCCGCCGACCGTCGTCGAAGACGTTCCAACCGGACGGCCCGGTCCGCACCGGCTGGTCGGTCAGCCAGACGTGCAGATCCGGGCCGTTCGAGGTGGCCAACCCGACCAGCTCCAGCCGGAACCCGCCGTCGGCGCCCCGGACGATCCGGGCGGTGCCACTGGTGTCGTGCTCGTGGGTGACGAACTCGCCCCGGCTGACCAGCGTCGGTCCGGCCGGTGTGGACGTGGTGGCCGGCGCGCCGGACGGGCTGGGCGCGGGCTGGGCCGATTCGATCGCCGTGAGCCGCTCGTGGACCTCGGTGTCGGTGACCAGCTTCCAGGGTTGGAACCAGAACAGCCCGAACGCGGTCCCGGCGCCGACGACGGCGAGGGCGACCCAGGTCAGCGGCATGCGGAGCAGGCGGGTGCGCATGTGTCGAGTCTTCCGTCGGCGGTGGCGCCGGTCACCCCGTGCCCGGGTTACGGAACCCTTACCGGCTCCGGGCGGAATCAGGGGTATCCCCGAGCGATTCCTGGTGCCCGGGGGAGCGTCCGCTCCCTACGCTGAACGGCGTGACACTGATAGCGACCGAGTCGCTGACCAAGACGTACGGAGGCCGGGTCACCGCGCTGGCCGACCTCACGGTGTCGGTCGAGCCGGGGATCATCGGCCTGGTCGGCGCGAACGGCGCCGGCAAGTCCACCCTGATCAAGATCCTGCTCGGCCTGCTCCCACCCACCAGCGGCCGGGTCTCCGTGCTCGGCCTCGACCCGACCACCGCCCCGGCGGCGGTCCGCGCCCGGGTGGGCTACATGCCCGAGCACGACGCCCTCCCGCCCGACCTGTCCGCCGCCGAGCTGGTCACCCACCTGGGCCGGATCAGCGGGCTGCCGCGCACGGTGGCCCGCGAACGCGCCTCCGAGGCGCTGCGCCACGTCGGCCTCTACGAGGAGCGCTACCGCCCGGTCGGTGGCTACTCCACCGGCATGAAGCAACGCGTCAAGCTCGCCCAGGCCCTGGTGCACGACCCGGACCTGCTGCTGCTCGACGAGCCGACCAACGGCCTCGACCCGGCCGGCCGGGACGCCATGCTGGCCCTGATCCAGCGGATCGGCACCGAGTTCGGCATCTCCGTGCTGGTCTGCTCGCACCTGCTCGGCGAGGTGGAGCGGATCTGCGACACGCTGGTCGCCATCGACGGCGGCCGGCTGCTCCGCGCTGACCGGATCGCCGCGATGACGTCGGCCACCGACGTGCTCGCGGTCGAGGTCAGCGAGGGTACCGACGACCTCGCGGCCCGGCTCGCCGCGCTCGACCTGCCGGTGGCCCGGGAGGGGCGGCTGCTGCTCGTCCCGCTCGCCGACGACGCCACCTACGACCTGATCCTCGGCGCGGTCGCCGAGCTGGACCTGCCGCTGCACCGGCTGGACCAGCGCCGGCACCGGGTGGCCGAACTCTTCGCCACGAGGGAGCCCAGCCATGTCTGAGCCGACCGGCGTCATCCACGACATCGGCTACCAGCGCTACACCGGCCCCCGGCTGGGCCGCCGGCACGTCTTCGGGGCGCTCTACCTGCACGGCCTGCGGACCGTCTTCGGGTTGGGCCGTACCGCCAAGGCGAAGATCTTCCCCTGGCTGGTGGTCGGCATCGTCACCCTGGTCGCCGCCGGGATCACCGCGGTCCGCAGCCAGATCGGCGAGGTGGTGATGACGTACGCCCAGTTCGCCGACTCGATGAGCTGGCTGGTCATCTTCTTCGTCGCGGTGGCTGCCCCCGAACTGGTCTCCCGGGATCTGCGCAGCGGCGTGCTGCCGCTGTACTTCTCCCGGCCGCTGCCCCGCGACGACTACCCGCTGGCCAAGCTGCTGGCCCTGGTCAGCGCGATCTGGCTGCTGCTCGGCGGGCCGCAGCTGGTGATGTTCCTCGGCGCCGCGTTCACCACCGACAAGGGCATGAGCGGGGTCTGGGACGAGCTGCTCGACCTGCTGCCCGGCCTGCTCTACGCCGGGCTGTGGGCGGCGGTCTTCGCCTCGATCGGGCTGCTGGTCGCCTCGCTCACCGGCAAGCGTGCCTTCGCCGCCGGCGGGATCGTGGCGGTCTTCCTGATGACCACCCCGATCGTCGGGACGCTGTCGATCCTGCCGTCCCGGACGATCAACGAGCTCGCCTTCCTCGCGTCGCCCTCGACGCTCGTCGGCGGGGTGGGCACCTGGGCGCTCGGCGACCTGCTGGTGCCCGAGGGCCGGGGCGGCGGCGTCCCGATCGGTGACTTCGGCCCCGTCTACGGGGTGGCCGCCGTCCTGCTGGTCGCCGCCTGCGTCGCCCTGCTGTTGCTGCGATACCGAAAGGTGGCCGCCCGATGACCACGATCAGCGCCAGCCCGGAGGCGGCCGCCCCGACCGCCGCCGCCAGCACCCTCGACCTGGCCGGCGTCTCCCGCTGGTACGGCAACGTGGTGGCGGTCAACGACGTCACCATGCGGCTCGGTCCCGGGGTCACCGGGCTGCTCGGCCCGAACGGCGCCGGCAAGACCACCCTGCTGCACATGATGGCCGGCTTCCTCGCCCCGTCCCGGGGCGCGGTGACCCTCGACGGGGAGCCGACCTGGCGCAACCCGGGCGTCTACCGGCGGCTCGGCCTGGTCAGCGAGCGGGAGGCGGTGCACAGCTTCCTCACCGCCTACGAGTTCGTGCTGGCCAGCGCCAAGCTGCACCGGCTGCCCGATCCGGAGGCGGCGGCCCGGCGGGCGATCGCCCTGGTCGAGATGGCCGACGCGCAGGACCGGCGGATCGGCACGTACTCCAAGGGCATGCGGCAGCGGACCCGGGTCGCCGCGGCGCTGGTCCACGACCCGCAGGTGCTGCTGCTCGACGAGCCGTTCAACGGAATGGACCCGCGCCAGCGGCTGCACATGATGCAGCTGCTGCACCGCCTGGGCGACGCCGGCCGGACCATCCTGTTCAGCTCGCACATCCTGGAGGAGGTCGAGCAGGTCTCCGGCACCGTCCAGGTGATGGTGGCCGGCCGGCTCGCCGCCTCCGGCGACTTCCGCACCATCCGCCGGCTGATGACCAACCGGCCGCACGTGTTCGCGGTCCGCTCCACCGACGACCGGGCGCTGGCCGTGGCGCTGATGGCCGAGGTCTCGGTCACCGGCGTCGAACTGGACCGGGCCGGCCTGACCGTGCGGGCGGGTGACTACGGCGCCTTCACCCGGGCCCTGCCGAAGATCGCGCTCGCCCACGGCATTCGGGTCCGGCAGTTGACCCCCGAGGACGAGTCCCTGGAGAGCGTCTTCTCCTACCTGGTGGAGGCATGATGTCGACCGTTTCCTGGATCACCGCGCGCGGGCTCTTCGGCCGCCGCCGGTTCCTGATGCTGCTGCCCCTGCCGCTCGTGCTGGTGGCGTTGGCGGTGCTCTGCCGGTCGCTGGGGGTGGACCCGGGCCAGTGGGGGCCGCCGGTGCTGGTCGGTCTCGGCCTGGCCGTGGTGCTGCCGGTGGTGGCGCTGATCGTCGGCACCGGCGTGCTCGGCGCCGAGATCGACGACGGGACGGTGGTGCACATCCTCACCAAGCCGCTGCCCCGCTGGCAGATCGTGCTGCCGAAGCTGGCGGTGGCCGTCGGGGTCAGCGCGGCCACCGTCGCCGTGCCGCTCTACGTCGCGGGCGTGCTCGCCGATTCGGTACGCCTCGGCCTGGCGCTCGCCGCCGCCTCGGCGCTCGGCGCGCTGGCGTACTCGGCGCTGTTCCTGGCGCTCAGCCTGGTCACCCGGCGGCCGGTCCTGCTCGGGCTGGTCTACGTGCTGATCTGGGAGGGGCTGCTCGGCAACTTCGTCAGCGGCACGAAGGTGCTCTCGATCCAGCAGTGGGTGATCGCCCTCGCCGATCGGATGGCCCCGACCGAGCTGCTCTCCACCACGGTCTCCGTCCCGGTCGCCGGGGTGCTCACCGCCCTGGTCAGCGTCGGCTTCACGGTGCTGGCCATCGACCGCCTCCGGTCGTTCTCGGTGGCTGGCGAAACGAGCTGACCTCGCGCCTGTCCGGGGCCGCTGTTTCCCGGAAAGAGTGGCGTCTGCGGCGCGAATGGCCACTCTTTCCGGGAAACTGCGCGGGTCCGGGCGGGTGGGGGGCGGGTCAGAAGGCGCAGGCGATGACCAGGTCCGGGGTGCGGTCGGGAAGCAGGTCGAGCTTGGCGATGCGGCCGGCGGCGCGGAGGTCGTCGGCGATCAGCGTCAGCTTCTCCAGCAGGGGGGCGGGGCCGAGCGCCTCGGCCAGCGGCACCTCCGCCTTCATGGACAGCTTCCGCTCCGACTTGGCCCGGCGCACCTGGCTCAGCGCGTCCGCGGCCAGCCGCAGCAGTTCCGGGTCGGCCGGACCCTGGACGGCCCGCCCCACCTCGTACGTCGTCGGCCAGGTCGACCGGTGCACCGAGCCGTACCGCCACCACGACCAGACCTCCTCGGTGACGAAGGGCAGCACCGGCGCGAAGAGTCGCAGCTGCACCGAGAGCGCGGTCGCGAGGGCCGCCCGGGCCGAGTCGGCCCTCGGCCCGGTGCCGTAGGCGCGCTCCTTCACCAGCTCGATGTAGTCGTCGCAGAACCGCCAGAAGAACGCCTCCGTCGCCATCAGCGCGGCGGTCTGGTCGTACGAGGCGAAGGCCGACGTCGCCGCCCCGACCACGCCGGAGAGTTCGGCGAGCATGGCGGTGTCCAGCGGCTCGGTGGCCGGCGCGCGCAGCGCGTCGGCGGCGCCCAGGCCGAGGGCGAACCGGGACGCGTTCAGTAGCTTGGTGGCGAGCCGCCGACCCACCTTGATCTGGGCCGGGTCGAAGGCGAGGTCCATGCCGGGCTTGCCGTTGGCCGCCCAGTACCGGACCGCGTCGGAGCCGTGCTCCGCCAGCAGCCCCATCGGGGTGGTCACGTTCCCCTTGGACTTGGACATCTTCTTGCGGTCCGGGTCGAGGATCCAGCCGGAGAGCACCGCGTCGCGCCAGGGCAGCACGCCGTGCTCCAGGTGGGCCCGGACCACCGTGGCGAAGAGCCAGGTCCGGATGATCTCCTGCCCCTGCGGACGCAGGTCCATCGGGAAGACCCGGCCGAACAGGTCCGGGTCGGTCTCCCAGCCACCGACGATCTGCGGGGTCAGCGACGAGGTGGCCCAGGTGTCCAGCACGTCCGGATCGCCGATGAAGCCACCCGGCTCGCCGCGCTGCGATTCGGTGAAGCCGGGCGGGGGTTCGCTGGACGGGTCGATCGGCAGCATCGACTCGTCCGGTGTGAGACGCTGGGACCAGTCCGGCTCGCCAGCGTCGTCGAGCCGGTACCACACCGGCACCGGCACCCCGAAGAAGCGCTGCCGGCTGACCAGCCAGTCACCGGTCAGCCCGCCCACCCAGTGGTCGTACCGGTGCTTCATGTGCTCCGGCACCCAGCCCAGCTCAACGCCGCGGGCCAGCAGCTCCTCCCGCAGCCGCGGCTCCCGGCCACCGTTGCGCAGGTACCACTGCCGGGTCGAGACGATCTCCAGTGGGCGGTCGCCCTTCTCGTAGAACTTCACCGGGTGGGTGATCGGCCGCGGCTCGCCGACCAGGTCGCCGGCGTCGGCCAACAGCTGCACCAGCGTCCGCCGGGCGCCGTTGAGGGTCTGCCCGGCCAGCGCCGCGTAGGGCTCCGCCGGCACGCCGGCCGGCGGCTCGCGCAGCAGCCGGCCGTCCCGGCCGAGCACCACCCGGGTGTCCAGAGCGAGGTCCCGCCACCAGGCCACGTCGGTCAGGTCGCCGAAGGTGCAGACCATCGCGATGCCGGTGCCCTTGGCCGGGTCCGCCAGCGAGTGCGCGCGCACCGGCACCTCGACCCCGAAGACCGGGGTACGCACCACCGCCCCGACCAGGTCGGCGTACCGCTCGTCGTCCGGGTGGCAGACCAGCGCCACGCAGGCCGGCAGCAGCTCCGGTCGGGTGGTGTCGATCAGCACCTCGCGCCCGTCCGGCCCGGTGAAGCGCAGCCGGTGGTACGCCCCCGGCCGTTCCCGGTCCTCCAGCTCCGCCTGGGCCACCGCGGTGGCGAAGCCGACGTCCCACAGCGTCGGCGCCTCCGCCTGGTACGCCTCGCCGCGGGCCAGGTTCCGCAGGAAGGCGCGCTGGCTGGTCGCCCGCGCCAGCCGACCGATCGTGGTGTACGTCAGCGACCAGTCCACCGACAGCCCGAGCCGCCGCCACAGCGCCTCGAAGACCTGCTCGTCCTGCGCCGTCAGCTGCTCGCACAGCTCCACGAAGTTGCGCCGGGAGAGCGAGACCGGGTCCTTCCGGGCCGCGTCGCTGACCGGCGCGGCCGGCGGGGTCCAGTCCGGGTCGTACGGCAGGTTCGGGTCGCAGCGCACCCCGTACACGTTCTGCACCCGGCGCTCGGTGGGCAGGCCGTTGTCGTCCCAGCCCATTGGGTAGAACACCGTCCGCCCGCGCATCCGCTGGAACCGGGCCACCGTGTCGGTGTGCGTGTACGAGAAGACGTGGCCCATGTGCAGCTCGCCGGATACCGTCGGCGGCGGGGTGTCGATCGAGTACACGTCCGCCCGCTCCTTCGCGCGGTCGAACGCGTACGTGCCGTCCTCCTGCCAGCGGCGCGCCCAGGTCTCCTCGATGCCGTCCAGGGTCGGACGTTCGGGGACGCCGGCGCGGGCCGTCCTCGCGGTATCGGTCATCAGCCGATCCTAGGCAGCGGGTGACGGCGCGACCACGGCTTGAGCGTCGTGCCGCCCGACGGGTGTCATCGACGGGACAGCAGGTGCCACCCGGTCAGATCAGCGAGTCCCGCCACTGGCGGTGCAGGGCGGCGTACCGGCCACCGGCGGCGGCCAGTTGGGCCGGCGGGCCGTCCTCCACGATCCGACCCCCGTCGAGCACGAGCACCCGGTCGGCGATCTCCACGGTGGAGAGTCGGTGCGCGATGACCAGGGCGGTCCGGTCCCGCAGGATGCTGCCGAGGGCCCGCTGCACCAGCCGCTCGGTCGGCACGTCCAGCGACGAGGTTGCCTCGTCCAGGATCAGCACCCGTGGGTCGGCCAGGAACGCCCGGGCGAACGCGACGAGCTGGCGCTGCCCGGCGGAGAGCCGGCCGCCGCGGCGGTGCACCTCGGTGGCGTACCCGTCGGGGAGCGTGGCGATGAAGTCGTGCGCGCCGATGGCCCGGGCGGCGGCCTCCACCGCCGCGTCGTCCGCGCCCGGCCGGCCGAACCGGATGTTCTCCGCCACCGAGCCGCTGAACAGGTGGTTCTCCTGGGTGACCAGCACCACCGCCCGGCGCAGCTCGGCGTCGGCCAGGTCCCGCAGGTCCACCCCGTCGAGGGTGACCGCGCCGGTGGCCGGGTCGTGGAACCGGGCCAGCAGCTTGGCGATCGTCGACTTGCCGGCGCCGGTCGGGCCGATCAGCGCGACGGTCTGCCCGGCCGGCACGGTCAGCTCCAGCTCGGTCAGGATCGGCGCGTCCGGCCGGTAACCGAAGGAGACCCCGCGGAAGGCCACCGCGCCCCGGCCCGGCCCGGTCGGCAGCGCGACCGGCCGCTCCGGCTCGGCCACCGCCGGCCGCTCGTCGAGCACCCCGGCGAGCTTCTCCAGCGCCGCGGTGGCCGACTGCAGGGAGTTGGAGAACTGGCTCAGCTCCTGCATCGGCTCGAAGAACCGGCGCAGGTAGAGCAGGAACGCCGCGAGCACGCCCACCTCGGTCCGGCCGCCCAGCACCCGGGCGCCGCCGTAGGCCAGCACCACCGCCACGGTGAGGTTGCCGATCACCTTGATCCCCGGCGAGTAGACCGCGATCAGCCGGAACGCCTGCAGGCTGGCCTCGCGGTAGTCGTCGTTCACCGCGGCGAAGATTTGCTGGTTGCGCTCCTCCCGCCGGTACGCCTGCACCGCGCGGATGCCCCGCAGCGACTCGACGAAGTGCACGATGACCAGCGCCACCGCCTCCCGGGTGCGCCGGTACGCCCCGGCGGAGGCCCGGGCGAACCAGCGGGACAGCCAGAACAGGAACGGGAAGGCGAGCAGGGTCACCGCGGCCAGCGGCAGGTCCAGCCAGAGCAGGATGCCGGCCACCGACAGCACCGACAGGGCGGCGACCACCAGATTGTCGATCCCGCCGTCGACCAGCTCGGCGATCGAGTCGAGGTCGCTGGTCAGCCGGGAGACCATCCGGCCGCAGGTGTACCGCTCGTGGAAGGCGACGTCCAGGCGGAGGAAGTGACCGTAGACCCGCTGGCGGAGGTCGAGCAGGACGGCCTGGCCGATCCGGCCGGTGAGGGTGAGGAAGCCGCGGCGGGCCAGGTACTCGGTCAGGCTCGCGGTGGCGAACGCGGCGGCGACGGTGACCAGCGGTTCAGGGTCGCCGGCCCGCAGCGGCGCGATGGCGTGGTCGATGCCGAGCATGACCAGGTACGGGCCGGACATCGCGGCGGCGTTCTGGGCCAACAGCAGCGTCACGGCCAGCCCGAGCCGGCGGCGGTGCGGGCGGAGGAGCTGCCCGAGCAGGGCCCGGCTGCGAGCCCTCAGCCGGGCGACGGCCTCCGGCGTGGCGTCCTCGGCCCGGCTGCGGTCGGCGTCCGGGTCGGTGGCCCGGCCCCGCCACCGCTTCAGGTCGAGCCCGCCGTCCGGGGCGACCCGCGGCCGGGGCACCCGGCGTGACCCGTCCGGTGCCTCCGTCACGAGCGCACCAGGCCGGCGCCGTCGTGCCGCTGGACCGGCCCGGCCGACAGCACCGCCCGGTACGCCGGCACGGTGGCCAGCAGCTCGGAGTGGGTGCCGACGGCGACGATCCGGCCGCCGTCGAGCAGGGCCACCCGGTCGGCGAGCGCCACGGTCGACGGCCGGTGCACCACGAGCAGAGCGGTGGTGTCCCGCAGCACCCGCCGCAGCGCCGCCTCGACCAGCGCCTCGGTGTGTACGTCGAGCGCGGAGAGCGGGTCGTCCAGCACGAGCAGCGCCGGCCGGCCGAGCACCGCCCGGGCGAGCGCGAGGCGCTGCCGCTGCCCGCCGGAGAGGGAGAGCCCCTGTTCGCCGACGCGGGTGGCCAACCCCCACGGCAGGTCGTACGCGAACTCGGCCTGGGCGAGGGCTAGGGCCGCCCGGACCTCCTGCTCGCCGGCGTCCGGCCGGCCCAGGGTCAGGTTCTCCCAGACCGACATGGAGAAGAGCGTCGGCTCCTCGAAGGCCACGCCGACCAGCCGGCGCAGCGAGGAGAGTCGCAGGTCCCGCAGGTCGTGCCCGTCCAGGGTGATCCGCCCACGGGTCACCTCGTGCAGTCGCGGGACCAGGGACAGCAGGGTGCTCTTGCCGCAGCCGGTGGCCCCGACCAGGGCCAGGGTTTCGCCGGGCTCCACGGTGAGGTCCACCTCGTCGAGCACCGGGGCCTGGCTGCCGGGGTAGCGGAAGGAGACCCGTTCGAAGCGGAGCCGGCCGCGTACGCCGGCGCGGTCGAGCAGCCGGGCGCCCGGAGCATCCACGATGGTCGGTGGGGTGTCCAGCACCTCCTGGATCCGGTCCGCCGCGGTCGCCGCCTCCTGCCCGTTGGCGATGATCCAGCCGAGCGACTGCACCGGCCAGACCAGCATCAGCTGGAGGCTGACGAAGGCGACCAGCTCACCGATGGTCAGCGCACCCCCGGCGGCGGCCGCCGTGCCGGCCACCAGCACCATCCCGAGGGTCAGGTTCGGGACCAGGTCGAACAGCGCCGCGGTGCGGGCCAGCAGCCGGGCCTTGCGTACGCCGGTGTCGTGCAGCGTGCGCGCGCCACCGGCGAACCGGGCCGCGAGTTCGGGCCCCCGGCCGTACGCCCGCATGGTGCGCAGCCCCTGCGCGGTCTCCTCGACCAGCGTGGCCACGTCGCCCTGCTGGTCCTGCATCCGACGGGAGGCGGCGTGGTAGTGCCGGGCGAACCGGCGGCTGATCAGGAACAGCGGCACCGCGCTGGCCGCCACCAGCAGTCCCAGCGCCGGGTGCAGGCGGATCAGCAGCACCACCACGGCCAGGTAGGTGACCACGTTGAGCACCAGGAAGAGCAGGCCGAAGGAGAGGAACCGGCGGATCACCGACAGGTCGCTGGTGATCCGGGAGAGCAGCTGGCCGGACTGCCACCGGTCGTGGCAGCCGGCCGGAAGGCGTTGCAGGTGGGCGTAGATGTCGGCGCGGATGGCCGCCTCCATGCCGACCGACGAGGAGGACTGGGTCCACCGCCGGATGAAGATGAGCACGGCCTCGGCCAGGCCGAGGACGAGGGCGAGGGCGCCGAGCCGGAGCAGCCCGGCCACGTCGTGCCGGGCCACCGGCCCGTCCACCACCCGCTGCACCACCAGCGGTACGGCCAGGCTGGCCGCCGTGGCCGCGAGGGCCAGGACCAGCAGCCAGCCGAACTCCGGCGCGTACGGACGCAGGTAGGGGCGCAGCCGCCAGAGGTTGCGCAGCGGATGCGGGCGGCGGTCGTCACGCGCCGCCGGGTTGCCGTCGCTCTGCGCAGGCACTACCCGACGGTAGCGTCAAATGGGAGCGGTGCCGCTGTCAGCTTGCCGTCAACCGCCGCTCATGACCGAGAAGCCACTTCTTCACGTCCAGCCCCCAGCGATAGCCGCCGAGCGTCCCGTCGGTGCGCAGCACCCGGTGGCAGGGGACGAAGAGGGCGGCCGCGTTGCGGGCGCAGGCGGCCGCGGCGGCGCGTACCGCGGCGGGGCGGCCGGCCAGGCCGGCGAATCCGGTGTACGTCACCGGGTCGCCCGGCTTCACCTCGCGCAGCACCTGCCAGGCGTACGTCAGGAAGGCGCCGCCGCTGTGCTGCTCGACCGGCACCGCGTCGATCGCGGTCAGGTCGCCGTCCAGGTAGGAGCGGACGGCGGCGCTGACCGGGCCGAGGTCGGCCCGGTCCCGCAGCGCACCGCGCAGGCTCGGGTGGGTCAGCGGCAGCAGGCTGGCCGGGTCGGCGGTGAAGCCGGCCGCCCGGACGGCGCCGTCGGGTCCGGTGAGGATGGCGAGCGGGCCGGTGGGCGTGTCGATGACGGTGCTGTCCAGTGTGGTCATGCTGCTCTCCAGAGTCGGATCACCGCGTACGAGCGCCAGGGGCGCCAGCGGTCGGCGTACGCGTCGAGGGTCTTCGGGTCGGTGGGCAGGCCGAGCGCGGCGGCGCCCCGGCGGACGGCGAGGTCGGTGGGGAGGAAGACGTCCGGGTCGCCGAGGGCCCGCATCGCCACGTAGCCGGCCGTCCACGGACCGATCCCCGGCAGGGCGGTGAGCCGTCGCACGGTCTCCGCCCGGTCCCCACCCGGCTCCAGCTCCAGTGACCCCTCGGCGACGGCCCGCGCGAGCGCCCGGATCGTCTCCCGTCGCACCCCCGGCATCCGAAACGCCGAAGCCGGCAACCCCACCACCTCCTCCGCGCTGACAAACCCCCGCAACTGACCATCGCCACCGGGGTGAGCGCCCGGGGTGGCGACGGTGAGGAGGTGGGTGAGAGTGGTCTTGGCGGAGGCCAGGGAGACCTGTTGGGTGGTGATGGCGCGGAGGGCCATCTCGAAGCCGTCCACCGCGCGGGGGAGGCGGACGCCCGGTTCGGTGGCGACGGCCTTCGCCAGGGCGGGATCCTGGGCCAGGGTGTCGTCGACGGCGGTGGGATCGGCGTCGAGGTCGAGCAGGCGGCGGCAGCGGGCGACCGCGGGGGCCAGGTCCCGCATGTCGGCCAGGCGCAGGGTCGCCGACACGTGGCCGTCGGCCGGGGTCAGCGCGACCTCGCCGGGCCCGTGCGGCAGCCGCAACCCCCGGCGGTACGTCCCGTCGCGGACCTCCTCCACGCCGGGCAGCGCCCGCAGCGCGAGGAAGTCCAGCAGCGCCGCCGCGTGCAACGGCGGCCGGTACGCCAGCCGCAGCGTGATGGTGCCCGCCCCGCCCGCCGCCGGTCGGCCGCCCCGGGTGGCCCGCAGGTCCGACGGGGCTGCCGCGTACACCTCGCGGACGGTGTCGTTGAACTGCCGGACACTGCCGAACCCGGCGGCGAACGCGACCTCGGCCATGCCCAGGCCGGTGGTCTCGATCAGGATCCGGGCGGTCTGGGCGCGCTGGGCGCGGGCCAGCGCCAGCGGCCCGGCGCCGAGCTCGGCCCGGAGCATCCGGTGCAGGTGCCGCTCGGTGTAGCCGAGCCGGGCCGCCAGCCCCGGTACGCCGTCCCGGTCGACCACCCCGTCGGCGATCAGCCGCATCGCCCGCCCCACCACGTCGGCCCGGACGTCCCACTGCGGGGAGCCCGGGGCCGCGTCGGGACGGCAGCGGCGGCAGGCCCGCAGCCCGGCACCCTGCGCCGCGGCGGCGGACGGAAAGAACCGGACGTTCTGCCGCTTCGGCGTCATTGCCGGGCAGGACGGCCGGCAGTAGATCCCGGTCGAGGTCACGCCGGTGTAGAACCAGCCGTCGAACCGCTGGTCTCGGCTGTCCACGGCCCGGTAACACCGTTCGAAGTCCAACTCCACGCCACCGATACTGCCTCGCTGGTGGCGGCGGTGGCTGGCGGGATTCGGACGCCGCCGTGACGGACCCGGCGGGGCCCCTGCCCAGCGGCGGGCGCGGCGGGTGCGCGAGCCCCGGTCCACCCGCCGGGGAGGTCGCGACTCCGGGCGGGTGGCGCGGTCAGCGTGGGTGACCGAGGCAGGCCGGGCGTCGACGGGTGACCCGCATCAGCGCCGGGGTCCGGCTCGCCACGAAGTCGGCCAGCCGGGCCCGTTCGTCCTCGTCCACCCACCCTCCCGCAGCTCACCGTCACAGCTACAGACGCCCCAGCTCAGGCCAGCTATCCCTGGCGTGGCAAGGGATTCCGGCGGCGAAAGTGTCGGTAGTGGTGGGTACCGTCCGGCCACCAACTCAAGAAAAGGTGCGGGGGATGGCGAGCGTGGCCGGGCGAGGTGCCCGCTGATGCGGTCGGGACGGGTACGGCTGGACCGCACGGTGGTGCAGGGCTTCTACGACCGGATGCGGCTGGTGGCGCCGGCTGCCTACGGCGCGATCGAGCGGGACCGCGCGGACGATCCGGGGCGCGCCTTCCCCGAGACCGCCTGCGGCCGGCTTGCCGGTTCGTTGGACGCGGCGGGGCTGCGCGCCCTCGGCATGTGGGCGCACCACTGGTGCGTGCGCTTCTACGACGACGACACCCGGGTCGGCCTGCGGCTGGTCCGGGAGATCGCCGGCCGGACGGGGCTGGGGTGGACCGTCGACGAGGTGCGCTGGATGCTCGACGAGTCGTACGCGGCCGGCGCGGCCGCCGCCCACCGGTTCGTGCTGCCGCGCGCCGCAGCCGCCGAGCTGCCCGCCGGGGCGCTGTCCGAGCGCCGGGATGGCCCGGCCGGCGACTGGTGGCGGCAGCTGGCCGGCTGACCGGGGAGCTGGCCGACCACCATCGCGGTGACCGCCACGGCGAATCCGGCGAGCTGCACCGGGCCGAGTGCCTGGCCGAGCACCAGCCAGCCGAGCGTGGCGGCGGTCAGCGGGCTGAGCGCGCCCAGCACCGACACCCGGGTCACCGGCAGCCGCCCGACCCCCCGGAACCAGAGGGCATACGCGCCGACGGTGCCGACCAGCCCGAGCCAGGCGTACCCGAGCAGAGCGGCCGGGTCCGGCGCGGGCGGCGCGCCCTCGACCGCGGCGGCCAGCGGCACGATCAGCAGGCCGCCGGCGACGAGCTGCCAGCCCGTCGCGGCGAGGGTGCCGACTCCGGCGGGGCGGCCCCAGCGCCGGGTGAGCACCAGCCCGGTGGCCATCGCGGCGGTGCCCGCGAGGCCGGCCGCGACGCCGAGCGGGTCGAGCGCCACGCCGGGGCGCAGCACCACCAGGGCGACCCCGGCGGGCGCGGCCAGCGCGGCGAGCAGCACGGGCCGGCGGGGCCGGTCGCCGAGGGCGACCACGCTCAGCGCGGCGACCAGCAGTGGTTGCGCGGCGCCCAGCACGGCGGCGGGTCCGCCGGGCAGGCGGTACGCGGCGACGAAGAGCAGCGGGAAGAAGGCGCCGATGTTGAGCGCGCCGAGCAGGGCCGACCGCCACCACCAGGCGCCGGAGGGCCGGCGGCGGGTCAGCGCGAGCAGCAACAGCCCAGCCGGCAGGGCCCGGATCGCGCCGGACCAGAGCGGCCGGTCGGCCGGCAGCAGCTCGGAGGTGACCAGATACGTGGTGCCCCAGGCGGTCGGGGCGGCGGCGGTGAGCGCGACGTCGGTCCAGCGGCGGGCCATCGGACCTTCTTTCCTCGCGGCTAAGTAGCTTACTGCTAAGATAATTAGCGTCGAGCGAAAGGGGAAGGGCGACGTGCGGCACAATCCGGCTGTGGCAGCGAGCGACGAGGTCGACGCGATCGTCGAGCAGTGGCGCCGGGAACGGGCCGGGATGCGGCCCGAGCCGATGGCGGTCTTCGGCCGGATCTACCGCCTGGCCCGGCTGGTCGGCGATCGCCAGGAGAGGGTGTACGCCGACTGGGGGATCGGCCGCGGCGAGTTCGACGTGCTCGCCGCGCTGCGCCGCGCCGGGGAGCCGTACACCCTCGCGCCGAAGGCGCTGGCCGCCGGGCTGATGCTCACCTCCGGCGGGATGACCGGCCGGCTCGACCGACTGGAACGGGCCGGCCTGGTCCGCCGGGCCCCCGACCCCGCCGATAGGCGGGGGCTGCGGGTCACCCTCACCGAATCCGGCCGCCGGGTGGTCGAGGAATCGGCCGAAGCCGGGCTGGCCGTGCAGCGGCGGATCCTGGACGCGCTGCCGCCGGCGGACCAGGAGCGCCTGGCCGACCTGCTGCGGACGCTGCTCGCCGCCGCCGAGTCGGACGCCTGAGCGGTCGGCCCGGCGGCCGGCCTCGAGGTGCCGGGCTGCGCGGGCCGGCCCTGGTGGCGGAGGATGATCGTGACCGCCCACCATCCCACCGGGGAGGACGACCATGCCCGCCAGCGAACCGACCATCGTCGCCACCAGCATGGGCTTCTCCAGCCGGCGCCGCGGCCCCTACGACGCCCAGCCCGGCCCCGTGTTCGACCTGATGGCCGACCTGGCCCAATCCGGTGACGCGCCGCGGATCTGCTACCTCAACCAGGCGGTCGGCGACCAGCCCACCTCGTTCACGCTCTTCTACGGCGCGTTCGCCGGCACCCGGTTCCGCCCGTCCCACCTGGCGCTCTTCCCGATGCCCACCGTCGAGGACGTGCGGGGCCACCTGCTCGCCCAGGACATCATCTGGGTGGGTGGGGGCAGCGTGGCCAACCTGTGCGCGGTCTGGCGGGTGCACGGCCTCGACGAGATCCTGCACGAGTGCTGGCAGGCCGGCGTGGTGCTGGGTGGAGTCTCCGCCGGGTCGATCTGCTGGCACCTCGGCGGCGCCACCGACAGCTTCGGCCCGACCCTGCGCGGTTTCACCGACGGGCTGGGCTGGCTGCCGTACGGCAACGGCGTGCACTACGACGGCGAGGAGCAGCGGCGTCCGCTGATGCACAAGCTGGTCGGCGACGGCACGCTGCCGGTGAGCCACTGCACCGACGACGGGGTGGGGCTGGTCTACCGGGGCACCCGCCTGGTCGAGGCGGTCGCGGATCGCGAGGGCGTGGCGGCGTACGAGGTGAGCCGGGCCGAGGACGGCAGCGTCCGGGAGACCCGGATCGAGCCCCGGCTGCTCGGCTAGACCCGATCCTCGAAGGCGGCGCAGACGGATGCCGGTCGGAAGGGGTGGGCCGGGGGCCGCGTAGACTGGCCGCCCGTGAGCCTCACCATCGGGATCGTCGGCCTGCCCAACGTCGGCAAGAGCACCCTGTTCAACGCGTTGACCAAGAACGACGTGCTCGCGGCGAACTACCCGTTCGCCACGATCGAGCCGAACGTCGGCGTGGTCGGGCTGCCGGACGAGCGGCTGGGCACGCTCGCGGAGATCTTCTCCTCGCAGAAGGTGCTGCCCGCGCCGGTGTCGTTCGTCGACATCGCCGGCCTGGTCCGCGGCGCCTCGAAGGGGCAGGGTCGGGGCAACGCGTTCCTGGCGAACATCCGCGACGCCTCGGCGATCTGCCAGGTGGTGCGCGCCTTCTCCGACCCGAACGTGGTGCACGTCGACGGCAAGATCTCCCCGGCCGACGACATCGAGACGATCAACACCGAGCTGATCCTGGCCGACATCCAGACCCTGGAGAAGGCGCTGCCGCGGCTGGAGAAGGAGGCCAAGCTCCGCAAGGACCGGGCCGCCGCGGTCGAGGCCGCGAAGAAGGCCGTCGACGTCCTCGACGGCGGCACCACCCTGTACGCCGGCGCGGCCGCCGCCAAGATCGAGCTGGAGCACCTGCGCGAGCTGCACCTGCTCACCACCAAGCCGTTCCTCTACGTCTTCAACGTCGACGAGGCCGAGCTGGGCAACGCCGAGTTCCTCGACGAGCTGCGGGCGCTGGTCGCCCCGGCGGAGGCGGTCTTCATGGACGCCAAGATCGAGTCTGAGCTGGTGGACCTGCCCGAGGAGGAGGCCCGCGAGCTGCTGGAGTCGATCGGCCAGCATGAGCCCGGCCTGAACCAGCTCGTCCGGGTCGGGTTCCGCACGCTCGGGCTCCAGACGTACCTGACGGCGGGCCCCAAGGAGGCGCGGGCCTGGACCGTCCCGGTCGGCGCGACCGCCCCGGAGGCCGCGGGCGTCATCCACTCCGACTTCCAGCGCGGCTTCATCAAGGCCGAGGTGGTCTCCTACGGCGACCTGGTCGCGGCCGGATCGATGGCGGCGGCGAAGGCCGCCGGCAAGGTCCGGATCGAGGGCAAGGAGTACGTCATGCAGGACGGCGACGTGGTGGAGTTCCGCTTCAACGTCTGAAGCCGACCCGTTCCCGTTCGGCTACCACGATGACCGACTCGCCCTGCATCAGCAGGAGAGAGGCGTAGTGGTGGCGGAGATCGTGCGTGGTAAAAGCTCCTGGACAGGACGGGACAGCAGGCAGAACTCGTTGCCTTCAGGATCAGCAAGCACGACCCAGCTCACGTCGGAGGGCTGTCCCACATCGACGCGTCGTGCACCGAGGGTGAGCAACCGGTCAAGCTCCTCCGCGGTGGACACGCCGTCGGCACGCAGGTCGAAATGCAACCGGTTCTTGATCACCTTGCCCTCTGGCACAGCCACCACGTCGATCATCGGCCAGGAACTGTCGGAGGCTGCGATGGTGATCACCTCAGCATCCTCATCAACAACCTGCCAGCCGAGAACCGAGCACCAAAAGTCGGCGATCAGGTGTGGTCGGATGGCGTCGATGGCGATGACGGCAAGACGGCTCGGCATGCCGTCATTCTCACCCACCCGCGGCGATGCACCTGCCCCAGCGCGGCGCTCGTCTCGACACAGCCGACCAGATCAAGCACCACAGCCGACGAGTTCGATGCAGGCTCTAGACGGCCTTGTCCGGGCATTCATGCTCCAAGTCATCGACGCCGGCGCATGAGCCCTGCAGGTCCCGAGATCGACACGCCTCCACCAGAATTGTCGTGTCTCAGGACCTCCGTGACAGATTGGACGCTCCTATTTCCTCAAGTGGGGCGGGTTGCCCGGCTCAGGCGAGTCCGTAGAGCCGGTTGAGGTCGAGTAGGTGGTGACCGAGGACCGAGGAGGCATGTAGGTCGAGCACGAGGACCAGGAACACGTTGGGTGTCTCGCAGTCGACCAGGACGTGTTGGTGTGCCCCGTCTGACTGCCAGGCGTAGGTGACGCGGCCTTCGGAGAAGTCGTGCCCGTTGAAGTCGTCTTCGGGGATGGAGTCGAAGTAGGGCCAGAAGTCGAAGGGGGGTTCCTGGTCCGGGCCCACTCTTGTGGGGTGGGGTCCCATCGTTGCCTTGTATTCGTCCTCAGTCAGTAGCGGTGGCACCAGGCAAGGATGCCTGGTCCAGAGGTGGCGACGCGAGCGAGGTGGAAGGTTTCACGTGCGATGTAACGCTTGAGGCATCGCATGATCTCGGTCTTGGTCTTGCCCTCTGCGGTTCGGCGGGTCACGTAGTCCTTGGTGGGCTGGTGGCAGCGCATGCGGACGAGGGTGATGCGACGGGATGGGCAACTCACCGCCCACTCCTCCGCAGGTCAGCGGCCCTGACCGGGATCGCTGTTGCCGCGATCAGGGCCGGTACAGCAGGGCCGGTACCAAACCCGTCCAGAGGCGGCCGTCCCGGTCTGGTCGCGGTTGTAGTAGTTGAACGTGGTGGGCAGTGGCAAGATTGCGCGATGGCCAACCTCATCTACTCGGCGATCGCCTCGCTCGATGGCTTCACCGCTGATGGCAACGGCGACTTCGACTGGGCGGCGCCCGACGAGGAGGTGCACGCCTTCGTCAACGACAAGGAACGGCCGGTAGGCACCTACCTTTACGGGCGCCGGATGTACGAGACGATGGTCTACTGGGAGACCGCCTCCACCGGCGAGGACCAGCCGGCCGTCGTGCGTGACTACGCGCGGATCTGGCAGGCGGCCGACAAGGTCGTCTACTCGTCGACGCTGGACGCGGTCTCCAGCGCGCGGACCCGGCTTGAGCGGGAGTTCGACCCGGACGCCGTCCGCCGGCTGAAAAAGGCTGCGGGGCGGGACGTCACCGTCGGGGGTCCGGGGCTCGCGGCGCACGCGCTCGCGGCCGGCCTGGTGGACGAGTGCCAGCTCTTCCTCAACCCCGTCGTGGTGGGCGGGGGAACGCGCGCGTTGCCCGCCGGTCTCCACCTTGAGCTGGAACTGCTGGAAGAGCGCCGGTTCGGCAACGGCGTGGTCTACCTGCGATACCGGGTCGGCTAGATCAGCACAGCAGCCAAGTACAGCAACGACCACGCCGAACCAGACCCCCGGGGGACAGGCGGGGAGAGTGCAGGCGTAGCCGAATGTCAGCGGCACCTCCGTGACACGATCGGCCAGAGCGCGTTCGGCAGGGAGCTGGAGGCCGTGGCTTCCATGAGGAACCATGTCGGCCATGACCTCACCTACACCCGACAGGGACCGACCTGCTGGCGACCAGCACATCAAAATCTGGTTCCGGTTCGTCCCTCGGGAGGGGTGGCTCCCCTACGACAGAGAGGGCCTTTGGGCGGTTGCTGTCGGCGCTGACACAGCTCGTATCAGCAACGTCCCCTTTCTTCAGGAGGGCGTGGCCGAGGGGGATGTCGTGCGCTTCACGACGGACCCCGACGGAGTCCATTGGGCGACCGAGCGAGTCGAGCCGTCGGGCAACTGCACAGTCAGAGTTCTGCCGATTCCTCATGGCCCGCTCGGGCGCAGTGCCCGAGCGGTACACGACCGCCTGGCGCCCTTCGGCCTCGGGGGCGAGGCCTTCAGCCATGAGCTGCCGCTTGTCGCCCTCAACGTGCCGGCGGATGCCGACTTCACGGCGATCAAGGCGACGCTGCTTCGTGGCCAGGCGGAGGGCTGGTGGCACTTCGAAGCCGCTTGCGTGACTGACAACTGGCGAGCCGCCTGAACGCCCCGACATGTCACATGTCACGCAGGTCCTGATACCAACCCGGGCGGCGACGGACCAACGGCCGAGGTGGCAGACGGGCGCGGACCGGCCCGGACGAAGCGACCAGAACTCACAAGCGAGGGGCCGAGCGGCGGACGCCTGGCTCGTCGCCCGACCATCTCGCGCCGGGCGCGATCAGCGCTGACAGGCCAGACCTTGCTCCTCGACGAAGCCTGGACGCTGGTTAGGCCCGGTTTAGTGCCCGAACCGACCTTCACGCAGACCGGGGAGCGCATCGGTCTAGCCGCCGAAAGCCTTGGCCATCAGCGTAAGGCGGTCGGCCGGCGCTTCTGGGTGACGAGGGCTGTGCTGGTTGAGGCAGGCGAGCAGCCTCTGCTCTCGGTCGATCGCCGTCGCCCCCGAATCGATGGCTTGCGCTCCTAGTGGTCGCTGTACGCCGGATGGTGTCCGGATCGCCATAGGATTCGTGGGTGGAAGAAGAGATCGTCCTCCATCTCGACCGGACGACAGCGAAGTACTTGGCGTACATGCTCTACGACGTTGGCGAGCACTCGGCGGCCGGAGCGCGCATTGCCCCCATGTCCACCGACGAGAGTGTCCGGCTCGGGGAAGTTCTCCGGGCGCTCTGGCGTGAGCTCGGTATCCCGCAGCCGTACGTCACGGACAGCGTCGCCGAGAGGCCGAGACGCATCTGACGTCGTGTGCAGGGAAGCTGCTACACAGGACAACCGGACGGAAGCGAGTTCAGGTGTAGCGCAGCTGCGGTGAGCAGCGCGAGCGCGGGAACGAGACTCAGGACCAACCGGACAAGACAGCGAGCCCTCGTCACCGCCTTCTTTGAGACGTAGCGCGGCGGGGCTGGAAGTCGAGTCGCATCACCACGCGCCGGCGGGTCGGCCGGCTCACCTCGGCGAACCCGGCGTCGGCGAAGATGCCGCGGCTGCCGACGTATAGCTCGCCCCAGGTGATCGTCTTGCCGGGCACCGTGATCATCGGATAGCCCTCCACGGCTCGGGCGCCACGCTCCCGGGCGAAGTCGACGGCCGCGGCGGCGAGCGCGCCGCTGACGCCGCGCCGGCGGAAACCGACGCGGGTGACGAAGCAGGTCACCGCCCAGACGCCGTCGTCGGCCGGGTCCTCGTCGCGGCCGGCCCACACGACCCGGCTGCCCAGCAGGTGCACGTAGACGGAGCGCGGCTGGACGGCGCACCAGCCGGCGGGCTCGCCGTCGAGGTAGGCGACCAGGCCGCTCGTCGTGCGGGCCCGGGGCTGGCCGCACCGGGTCTCCTCGCGCTGCCGCCGGGTGCGTTCCTCGACCGACTGCGCCCGCCACTCGGCCGGGGTGCTCTGGAACCACTGGCACTGGCACTCCGCCGCGCTGCCCCGCGTGCCGAAGACGGCCTGGAGGTCCTGCCAGCTCGCCTTGTTGGCGGGCACGACGGTGATCGCGGCGTCCCCGGCCTTCCCGGTCGTGTCCGCCATGGTCGCCGCACCGTCCCTTCGGATTCGGCCGCGCCCCGGCGACGCCACGACGAAGAGGTTGCCCACGGGGTGCCCGGACGTCAAGAAGGTCGCGACGGCGTCGGTCAGTCGGCCGGCCTCTCCCACACCGAGACGTGCTGCCGGCTCTCGCTGGTGAACGGCTCCCCGGTCCACCCGTCCCAGCGGTCGCACAGGCGGAGCCCGGCGAGCTGCGCCATCAGGTCGAGCTCCGCCGGCCAGACGTACCGGAACGGAATCGAGCGGTGTTCGGCGCGACCGTCGACCACCCGGACGTAGTTGGAGCTCGTCGCCTGGGTGGCCACGTCGTAGATGTCGTAGGCCCAGCCGGTCGGGCCGACCCGGAACGGCACGACGTTCTGGCCGGGCGGGAGCCGGCGCAACTCGGGGACCAGGACCTCGATGACGAAGCGACCACCGGGCGCCAGATGCGCGGCGACGTTTCGGAAGCAGCCGACCTGGGTCTCCTGGCTGGTCAGGTTCATGATGGTGTTGAAGACCAGGTACGCCAGCGAGAACGTCCCGTCCACCCTGGTCGTGGCGAAGTCGCCGATCGTCACGTCGATCGCGTCGCCGCCCGGCTTGGCCCGCAACCGGGCGACCATCGCCCGGGACAGGTCGATGCCGTGGACGGGCACGCCGCGACGGGCGAGTGGCAGCGCGACGCGCCCAGTGCCAATGCCCAGTTCGAGGGCACGGCCCGCACCGGCGAGGTCCGCGAGCACGTCCACCGTCGTCGCCACGACGTCGGGGTCGAACATCTCGATGGTCCGGTCGTCGTAGGCCGCCGCCACTTGCTCGCCGAAGTATCCATCCGTGTCGTGCATCGCCGGACCGTACCGCGCGGGCCGCGCCGACGCCGCCGATTAACCCGCGCCTGTGGATCCGAGCGCCGTCGACCGGTTGTGGCGGCAGCCCTCCGAACGCGGGCGGCGTGATCCGGGCCGGTGCAATATCGTACCGGCGTGCTGACGCCGAAACTCGAACCGATGACCGACGAGCAGTATCTGCGCTACCGCCAGCGAGCCGAGGCGAAGTACGCGCAGGACATCGCCGACTCGGGCGCGATGCCGCTGCCGGAGGCGCAGGAGAAGGCGCGCGAGGACTACGAGCGCCTCCTGCCGGACGGGCTGGCGACGGAGGGCCACCGGCTGTGGACCGCCTACGACGGCGATGACGAGGTCGGCATGCTCTGGCTGCACCTGGAGCAGAAATCGGACGGCCTGCACGCCTTCGGCTACGACTTCGAGGTGCGGGAGGACCTGCGCCGGAAGGGCTACGGCCGGGCGATCATGCAGACCTCCGAGCAGGTGTGTCGCGAGCTCGGCGTGGTCTCGATCGGTCTGAACGTCTTCGGTTTCAACCTCGGCGCCCGCGCGCTCTACGAGCAGATGGGGTACGAGGTCACCGCAATCAAGATGCGCAAGCGCCTGCAGCCCTGAGGCCTCCCACCGGTCGAGGGCCACCTCTCGGACTGGTCACCGCACCAGTCCGCGTGCGGGGAGACCACCGTGTCGGCCGAAAACGACCAGGGCGTACGGCATCGGGTCTTCTGTGACCTGTTGCTGCCCGGCGGCCGGCGCTGCCTCGTCCGCGCCGACCACGACGGGCCGTGCACCCGCCGCCTGGTCCGCTGACCGCTAAACCTCCGTCAATGTCGGGGCCCGCGGTTAGCGTGGATCTCGACCGTCGGAGGGGGTAGGGCAATGAAGGAGCGGCATGCCGCGCTCGCGCGGCTCGACGTGCTCGTCGGGCACTGGACCGTGCAGCCGAAGGTCGAGGGCCTCGGCACCGGGTGGACGGACATCGACTGGGTCGAGGACGGCCGGTTCCTCCGGCAGGTCTCCGACGCCGAACCGGTGCCGGAGACGGCGCCGCAGGCCTGGCGGGAGAACAACCCGTTGCCGGTGACGTCGCTGATGGGCCTCGACGATTCCGCCGACGAGTTCTCCATGCTGTACGCCGACGCGCGCGGCGTGCACCGGGTCTACCGGATGACGTTCGCCGACGGCGTGTGGCGGATCTGGCGGGAGGCGCCCGGGTTCCACCAGCGCTTCACCGGCACGCTGAGCGCCGACGGCGACACCATCGACGGCCGGTGGGAGCGGTCCACCGACGGCGTCGACTGGACGCTGGACTTCGAGCTGACGTACCGCCGCTGACGGTGCTTGCGACCTGGCGGGGCTACGTCGCGCCTTGACATGTGACCAAATGGTCACCTATATTGAGGTCGTGCCCGATGACGACCTCGTGTTCAAGGCGCTCGCCGACCCGACCCGGCGCTTCCTGCTCGACCTGCTCTTCGCCCGGGACGGCCGCACCCTCACCGAGCTGGAGTCCGAGTTGGCGATGACCCGGTTCGGCGTGATGAAGCACCTGCGCGTGCTCGAGGAGGCGGGTCTCGTCGTGTCCCGCCGGTCGGGCCGGGAAAAGCTGCACTTCCTCAACCCCGTGCCGATCCGCCAGATCCACGACCGGTGGATCGACAAGTACACCGCGCAGCACGCGTCGGCACTCGTCGGCCTGAAGACCGAGTTGGAGGACCAGTGATGACCAGCACCACGCGTACCGTCCAGGTCTACCGGATCTACATCCAGGCCACGTCGGAAGCGGTCTGGACGGCGATCACCGCTCCGGAGTGGAGCGAGCGGTACGGCTACCGCTCGCCCGCCCACTACGAGCTGCGCCCCGGCGGCCGGTACCGCGGCCTCGCGAGCCCGGAGATGACGGCCGCGGGCGTGCCGGAGGTGGCCGTCGAGGGCGAGGTCGTCGAGGTCGACCCGCCGCGGCGACTGGTGCAGACCTGGCACCCGGTCTGGGGCCCGGAGGCCGCCGCCGAGCCGGCCACCCGCCTTACCTACGAGATCGACGAGACCAGCCCCGGCGTCACCCGGCTGACGGTGCTCCACGACGTCACCGACGCGCCCAGCGTGGAAGCGATGGTCGCCGGGGAGGTGCCGAACGCCGGCGGTGGCTGGAGCGAGGTGCTCAGCGACCTCAAGACGCTGCTGGAGACCGGCAAGCCGCTGGCCGGCTGATCTGGGTCCAGGCGAGGAGCCGGTGATGAGCAGTCAATCAACGAGAACGCGCGATGCCCGTCCCGCCTTGTCGGCGGCCACCCGGACGCTGCTGGTCTGCGGCGCCCTGGCTGGGCCGGTCTTCGTCGGGACGGTGGCCGCCCAGGTCCTCACCCGCGATGGCTTCGACCTCCGCCGGCACCCGATCAGCCTGCTCACCCTCGGCGCCCAGGGCTGGATCCAGGTCGCCGCGTTCATCGTGGCCGGTCTGCTGAGCCTGGCGTACGCGGTGGGGTTGCGGCGGGTGCTTCGTGCCGGCCCGGCGGGGACCTGGGCGCCGCTGCTGGTCAGCGTCTTCGGCCTTGGCCTGGCCCTGGGTGGGATGTTCCGCCCGGACCCGGCGCTCAATTTCCCGCCCGGTGCGCCGGCCGGAAATGCGGACCCGATGAGCTGGCACGGCACGCTGCACGCCGTCGCCGCACCGCTCGCCTTCAGCGCGCTGGTGCTGGCCTGCTTCGTCGTCGTCCGCCGGGCCGTCGTCCTCGGGCAGCCTGGGTGGGCGGCCTACAGCGCGACGACCGGTGTGCTCGCCCTGGTGCTGGTCGCGTGGCCCGGTCAGGAAGGGCTCAGCGTACGGCTCGCCGTCGCGGTGACCATCGCCTTCTCCTGGACCACCGCACTGGCCCTCGGCCTGCTCACCTCGGAGTGATCGCCGCCCCGGCGCGGGCCACGACGATCAGTTCTCCGTCGTCACTCGCGCCCACCGGCTTCCGGTCCCAGCCGCCGTGGATCTGCTCGACGGTGAAGCCGGCGTCGGCCAGGGCCGCCCGCAGTTCCTCCTCGGTCCGGAAGCGCAGCGTCCCCGGGCTGCGCAGCTCGTCGCCGTCCGGCAGGAGGTAGTGGTGGACGAAGCTGACCAGGTCGTCGCGCACCTCGGTCAGCTCGGTCCAGGCCTGCACCACCGTGCCGTCCGGCAGGGCGATCCGGCGCCGCGAGTCGCGGGGGTTCCAGCGCTCCCACCGGCGGGCCGCCGGGTCGCGGGAGTCGAAGATCAGCCTGCCGCCGGGCACCAGCGCCCGGCGCAGGTCGGCCAGGGTCCGCGTCCAGTCGGCCTCCGCGCGGATCTCCTGCGCCACGTGGCTGGTCAGCACCGCGACGTCGTACGCGGCGTCCGGCAGGACCACGGACGTGCCCTCGATCCAGGTGACCCGGTCGGCGCCCGGCTTGGCCCGCGCGACGTCGAGGGAGGCGCGGTGCGGGTCGACGCCGGTGACGGTGTGGCCGGCGGCGGCCAGGGCCAGGGTGAGTCGCCCCGTGCCGCAGCCGAGGTCGAGCACCCGGGCCGCCGGGGTCTCGTCGACCGCCGCGAGGAAGAAGTCGTCGTCGCGGCCCCACGGGTTCTCCACGTCGTAGAGGGGCCCGACGCGCTGGTCCATTGAGGCCCCCTCGTCACCGCGGATGATCTCGCGCGGCCGCTGTGCGTGGAGGTCCGCCATGAGTGATCAGGATAGGGGTCAGGAGATGTGATGGAGGATCACGTTGTGCACGTGGTGGCTCTTCTGCGCGCCGCGGAACTCGACCTCGTAGGTGTGCGTGCCGACGTGGATGGCGATCGCGCCGGTGGAGAAGAACGCCCCGCCCCACGACTTGTTGCTGACCACGCTGACGCTGGTGATCTTCGAGTACGGGATGCTGGTGATGGCGTACCGCTTACCGACGAACGAGCGGTCCTGGATGATCACCCGCCGGTCGGTCAGGCCGATGAATCCGGTGCCCGCGCCGACCGCGTCGTAGACGGCGATGATCTGCTCGCCGTCCAGGAGCCCACTCTGGATCTGCTGAAACTGTTCCTTGCGGTCGTACGTCACGTTCACCATGCGGCCCACGGTAGGCAGGGCGCGCCAACAGCCGGCGGACTGCAAAAGGAGCCCCGGCCGATCAGACGACCTGGGTCAGGCGGGGGCGTCGGTGACCGCGCGGAAGGCGTCCTCGATGCGGGCCGCGAGCAGGACCTCGCCCTCGGTCAGCGGCTCGCCGTCACCGTGCCCGACCCGGATGTGGGTCCGATCCGCCCGCCGGCTGATCTCGGGGCGCAGGCGCAGCGCGTCCGCGACCACCTTGACCCTTTCGGTCAGGGCCGCGTGCTGGGTGTCGTCGAGGACCATGGTGCGGCGGATCTGCTCACCCTCCCGGGTCCACCCGGACAGCAGGGTGAGCGCGTCGTCGAGGTAGTCGTGCTTCGCCCGGCCGTTGAACAGCACGCGCATCACCGCACCCTCCCAGGCGTCGTTGCCGGCTTGTGGCCAAATCGTCGCCGTCCCGTGTCCTCGTAGACGACCTCTAGTTTGTCGTCGCACGAATGGTGTGTCCACGCCCACACTTCCGTGTTCTGTTGGCCTGACGGCCGGCTCCGCTACCCAAACCGCCGATTGATCTGGCACGCTGGACGGCCGTGCGGACCGAATGGGTTAGCGGGAACGGACAGGCCGACCGGCGCGAGCCGAAGGTTGTCGTCGGAGCGGCGATCATCGCGGACGGGCGGGTCCTGGCCTGCGCGCGCGCCGCGCCGGCTGAGGTCGCCGGCAAGTGGGAGTTCCCGGGTGGCAAGGTCGAGCCGGGGGAGAGCGAGACCGCCGCGCTGATCCGGGAGTGCGCCGAGGAACTCGCCGTACGCGTGGAGATCGGCGGCCGGGTCGGCCGCGACGTCCGGATGGCGCACGGCCGCTCCGTCCTCAAGGTGTACGCGGCCCGCCTGCTCCACGGCGACCAGCCCGAAGCGCTGGAGCACTCGGAGCTGCGCTGGCTCACCGCCGCGGAACTGGACACCGTGACCTGGCTCCCCGCCGACGCTCCGATCGTCGCCGCCCTCCGCCCGCTGCTCGCCCACCCCTGACCAGGGAAGCGGACACGGGGGCGAAAACGGGACGGGGGCCGGCGGCAGTTCGCCGCGGCCCCCGTCTTCGGTGTTTGTCGTCGTGCTCAGTGCTTCGGCTCGTCCTGGCTCGGGTGAGCGAAGTTGAGGTGCTCGGGCGGCAGCGGGAAGGTGATGTCGTCGCCGAACGGAGACGGCGCCGCCGCCCGGTCGAAGGTCAGCTCCGTCAGCGGCAGCTTGCCGTTTGCGTCGGTCGCCGGGGCGGTCGGGTGCGGCACCTCGCGGCGCCAGTTCACGCCGCGCTGCGCCTCCACCTCGTGCGGCGCGTCATGCGAACCGCCCGCGTGCGAATGCACCCCGCCGTGGGGGGCGCTCGAATGCACCGCGCCGCCGTGCTGGGCGCTGGTCACGAAGGTCTGAGGCACCTGACCCCTCCGGAAGATCTTGCTACCAAGCCACACGAGGGGATCGTACCTGTGGTCGACGACCCGCTCCTTCATGGGGATGATCCCGTTGTCGGTGATCTTGATGTGCTCGGGGCAGACCTCGGTGCAGCACTTGGTGATGTTGCAGAAGCCGAGCCCCTGCTCGGCCTGCGCGTACTCCTTGCGGTCCGTCCTTGCGTCGAGCGGGTGCATGTCCAGCTCGGCGGCCCGGATGAAGAACCGTGGACCGGAGAACGCCTGCTTGTTCTCCTCGTGGTCGCGGATCACGTGGCAGACGGTCTGGCACAGGAAGCACTCGATGCACTTGCGGAACTCCTGCGAGCGCTCGACGTCGACCTGCTGCATCCGGTAGTCGCCCGGGGCGACGTCGGCCGGCGGCGCGAAGGCCGGGGTCTCCCGGGCCTTCTCGTAGTTGAACGAGACGTCGGTGACCAGGTCCCGGATCACCGGGAACGTCCGCAGCGGCGTGACGGTGACCGTCTCCGCCTCCTCGAAGGTCGACATCCGGGTCATGCAGCTCAGCCGCGGCTTGCCGTTGATCTCCATCGAGCAGGAGCCGCACTTGCCGGCCTTGCAGTTCCAGCGGCAGGCCAGGTCCGGCGCCTCGGTGGCCTGGAGCCGGTGGATCACGTCGAGGACCACCTCGCCCTCGTTGACCTCGACCGTGTAGTCCTGGAGGTCGCCGCCGTTCTCGTCGCCCCGCCAGATGCGGAACTCACGCTTGGTTCCCATTACTTGCTCGCCTCCTCAGCGAGGGCGTCGAACTCCGCGAGCTCCTCGTCGGTCAGGTATTTGGCCAGCTCCCCGCGGTCGAAGAGACCGATCAGCTCCCCGCGCATCTTCGGCAGCGGCTTCCGGGTCAGCCGGACCGTGTCGCCGTCCAGCGAGCAGACCAGGTTGACCTGCCGCCACTTCGGGTCCATCCCCGGATGGTCCTCCCGGGTGTGTCCGCCGCGCGACTCCTGCCGCTCCAGCGCGGCCTTCGCGGTGCACTCCGAGACCACCAGCATGTTGCGCAGGTCCAGCGCCAAGTGCCAGCCCGGGTTGTAGCGCCGGCCGCCGGCCGCGCTCACCTTGGCCACCCGCTCGCGCAGCTCCGCCAGCCGGGCCAGCGCGTCGACCAGCTCGTTCTCCCGTCGGATGATGCCGACCAGATCCCCCATCACGGCCTGGAGATCCTGCTGGAGGGTGTACGGGCTCTCCCCGGTGTCCCGCTGCAGCGGGGCCAGCGCCGTCTCCACCGCGGCCTCGACCGCCGCCACCGCCACCGCCGGGCGCGCGGTGAGCTGATCGGCGTACGAGGCGGCGTGGCCGCCCGCCCGCTTGCCGAAGACCAGCAGGTCGGACAGGGAGTTGCCGCCCAGCCGGTTTGACCCGTGCATGCCGCCGGAGACCTCACCCGCGGCGAAGAGCCCCCGCACGGTGCCGAACGCGGCGCCCGAGTCCGGGTCCACCTCGACGCCGCCCATCACGTAGTGGCAGGTCGGGCCGACCTCCATCGGCTCCTTGGTGATGTCGACGTCGGCCAGCTCCTTGAACTGGTGGTACATCGACGGCAGTCGGCGCCGGATCTCCTCGGCCGAGCGCCGGGAGGCGATGTCGAGGTAGACGCCGCCCGCGGGCGTACCCCGGCCGGCCTTGACCTCGCTGTTGATCGCCCGGGCGACCTCGTCGCGGGGGAGCAGCTCCGGCGGGCGCCGGTTGTTGTCCGGGTCGGTGTACCAGCGGTCCGCCTCCTCCTCGGTCTCCGCGTACTGCTTGCGGAAGACGTCGGGGACGTAGTCGAACATGAACCGCTTGCCGTCGGAGTTCTTCAGCACGCCGCCGTCGCCGCGCACCGACTCGGTGACCAGGATGCCCTTCACCGAGGGAGGCCAGACCATGCCGGTCGGGTGGAACTGGAGGAACTCCATGTTGATCAGGGTGGCCCCGGCGCGCAGCGCGAGCGCGTGACCGTCCCCGGTGTACTCCCAGGAGTTCGAGGTGACCTTGTAGGACCGGCCGACGCCGCCGGTCGCGAGAACCACCGCGGGGGCCTCGAAGAGAATGAACTCCCCGGACTCCCGGTAGTAGCCGAACGCGCCGGCCACCCGGTCCCCGTCCAGCAGCAGCTCGGTGATGGTGGTCTCGGAGAAGACCCTGATCCGGGCCTCGTAGTCGCCGTGGTCGCGCTTGTCCTCCTGCTGAAGGGAGACGATCTTCTGCTGGAGGGTGCGGATCAGCTCCAGGCCGGTCCGGTCGCCGACGTGCGCCAGCCGCGGGTACTCGTGGCCGCCGAAGTTGCGCTGCGAGATCTTCCCGTCCTTGGTCCGGTCGAAGAGCGCGCCGTACGTCTCCAGCTCCCAGATCCGGTGCGGCGACTCCTTCGCGTGCAGCTCGGCCATCCGGAAGTTGTTGAGGAACTTGCCGCCGCGCATGGTGTCGCGGAAGTGCACCTGCCAGTTGTCCCGGCTGTTCATGTTCCCCATCGCCGCCGCCGCGCCGCCCTCGGCCATCACGGTGTGCGCCTTGCCGAAGAGCGACTTGGAGATGATCGCGGTCTTCTTGCCGGCGAGCCGAGCCTCGATCGCCGCGCGCAGGCCGGCGCCGCCGGCCCCGATCACGACGACGTCGTAGTGGTGTCGTTCGATTCGCGTCTCAGTCATGTTCAGGGCCCTCAGTTGATGAAGCGCAGGTCGTTGAACCAGCCGGCCGCGACGGCCATCACGTAGAAGTCGGTCAGGGCCAGGGTGCCGAGGGTGATCCAGGCGAGCTGCATGTGCCGGACGTTCAGCCAGGACACTCCCGTCCACGCCTGGTAGCGCAGCGGATGCTTCGAGAAGTGCTTGAGCCGCCCGCCGATGATGTGCCGGCAGGAGTGGCAGGAGATGGTGTACGCCCAGAGCATCACCACGTTGGCCAGCAGGATCAGGTTGCCAAAGCCGAAGCCGAAGCCCTTCGGCGAGTGGAACGCGTAGATCGCGTCGTACGTGTTGATCAACGAGATGATCACGGCGGCGTAGAAGAAGTAGCGGTGCAGGTTCTGGCCGAGCAGCGGGAAGCGGGTCTCCCCGCCGTACGCCTGGTGCCCGTCCGGCACCGCGCAGGCCGGCGGCGACAGCCAGAACGACCGGTAGTACGCCTTGCGGTAGTAGTAGCAGGTCAGCCGGAACAGCAGCAGGAACGGCAGGGTCAGCGCCGCGTCCGGGATGATCCACCAGCCGGGCAGGAAGCTGCCGAAGTGCGAGGAGCCCTCGGTGCACCGCTCGGTCACGCAGGGGGAGTAGAACGGGGTCAGGTAGTGGTACGCGTCCACCCAGTACCACTTGTGCATGAAGACCCGGACCGTCGCGTACGCGACCCAGGCGGTGAGCCCGGCGAAGGTGAGCAGTGGGGCGAGCCACCAGCGGTCAGTGCGCAACGTCTTCGCCGCGATCGCGGCGCGTGTCCGCGCCCCCCGCGGCCTCGTTGCCGATGATGTCATTCGAGTCGTCTCCCTGACGGGGCCCTCGCGGGCGGCGGATCAGTCGTACCGGTCAGCGGACCGGCGAGACCGCGTCCACTGCCACGTCTTGCGCACGCAGGCGACCGCACCGGCGTACCGGCGCAGCTAAGTGACACACGTTACGCCGATCTTCGCGGCCCGGCCGCGCAACGCAGTGTCCCGTGTGTCCCGCACGTTGGAAAGACCTTGGCGCATGATCGATGTCCGCCCGTTAGGAAAGATCGCCGCCCAACGCCGTCACCGCGTCCCGTTCGAGTTCCAGGCAGGACTCGACCAGATGGGCCATGGCGGCGAACAGCTCCCGGCGGCCCGCCTCGCCGAGCGGGTCGGCGGCGGCGTGCTCCTCCGCGAGCTGGTTCAGCCGCCGGGTCAGCCTCCGGATCTCGGGTTCGGCGTCCCGCCCCCGGCTGAAGACCAACGCCATGCGCTCCTCGGCCACCTCGGTGTACGCGCCGAGGCCCTGCACGGTGTCCAGGGCGAGCGCCGCCAGCCGCGACCACTGTTCGCCGGAGCGGCGGAACAGCTCGGCGGCCTCGGCGAACCGGCTGCCGCCGACCACGCGCCCGGTCTCGTCGAGGAAGTCGGCGTAGACCGGGCGGGTCGCGCCGGGCGCGGTGTACTCCAGCTCCAGGCACTCGTACAGCCGGCGTACACCGTGGAAGAAGGGGACGGGGGCGCCGAAGCGCCGGACCCACCCGTTCCTGGTCCGGACGTCCCGCAGCTGTTCGGCGAGCTTCGCCATGCCCCGGAAGCCGAAATTGGCGTCGAAGCTGTTGCCGAGCACCGGGCCGGTCAGGTGCGCCACGGTGGTGGCCACGGCGTCGCGGATCGCGTCCGGCAGGTCCACCCGCTGGTGCGGGTCGCCGAGCGTGATGCCCTGGTGGCGGCCCTTGCGGTGAGCCGACCAGGCCGCGGCGAATTCCGGTATTGGGAGTGGGCGCGGCTGCGGACCCTCGTCGTCGAGCAGCAGGATGTCCCCGTCGGCACCGGCAACCACCACCGGGTACGGGTCGGTACCGGGCCCGGGTTCGAGGCCGTGCCACGGCAGTCGGCTGCGGTCGACGGTGGCGAAGACCGGCCGTCCGGCGCCCAGCGCCGCCCGGAGCCGGTTGAGCGCGGGGCCCGCCGTCGCGCTGTGCTCGTCGGAGTAGGTCAGGCCGAGCCGGTCCAGCGCGGCGGGCACCCAGGGCTGCGGGTGGTGCTGCGCCACGATGGTCAGCAGCGGGGGAAGGTCCCGGTACTCGAAGACCGCGTACATGAAGCCGACGCCACCGCCGAGACCCGCGAGCATCGCCTCCGTGTACGGCGCGCCGGTGTGCGGGGCGCGTACCCCCTGGGCCTCCAGCACGTGGGCGAGCAGACCGGACTCGCGGTGGTGCCGCGCGCCGAAGGTGCGGTAACCCGGCACGATGCCGGGCGGCAGCGGCCGGTCGGCCGACGTCTCGCCACTGGCCAGCACCTGGCGGCGTGCGGTGGTGTAGCTCTCGCCGGTGGCCGCCATGCGCGCCCGGATCCGCTGCTTCAACTTTCGCTGCTCGGTCATGATCTACGCCTTCTGGACAGCGCGACCGCCGTACCCCACGCCAGCGTCGCGTCCATCCGGCGGATCGCACTGAACGGAACGCACAGCCCGCGATGGCAATGTGCCACCTTCGCCTCCGCGCCGCCCGGCGGCGTGGGCGCCAGGTCAGGAGGTCCGGCACGCGAGCGTGCCGACGACCACCATACCGGCTTCAGCCGGAGGCACCGCCGGTGAAGTTCCAGGCGGCCAGCCGCACCGGCGGGGCCTCCCACCAGACGCCGTCGATTCGATCCGGCTGCCGCACCGACCACCGCCCCAGGCCGAGCACCGCGCCCGGGCCGAGCGCCCGGGGGTACGACTCGGTGAACCGGAAGTCGCGGACCGGCCGGGTCGGCACGCCGTCCTCGACCAGCCAGACGCCGTTGCGGGTCAGGCCGGTGATGACCAGGCTCTTCGGGTCGAGCACCCGGGTGTACCAGAAGTCGCTCACCAGCAGCCCGCGCTGCACGTCGGCGAGCAGCTCGGCGGTGTCCGGGTCCGCCACCGCGCCCGTCACACCGGTCGCCACCGAGCCGCCGCCGGTCGCGCCACCGGCTGCGGTGCCACCGGTCGCGGCCGCGCCGACGCCCCCGCCGGCCGCGTCTGCGGACGCGGGTGCGGCGAGCAGGCGGATGTTGCGGGGGGTCGGGCCGAAGGTGGACGCGCCGATCATCCCGTGACCGGTGGACCCGGTGCCCAACTCGGCGCCGCTGCGCCGGTCGTGGGCCACCGCGCGGGTGGTACCGGCGTCGACCAGGGTCAACGCCCGCCGGGGGCTGCCCTCCAGGTCGTACGGGAAGGCGGAGCCGTGCAGCGGGTCGTCGACCAGGGTCACCGAGCGGTCGAACTGCTCGGCCCCCGGCTCGGCGAAGGACTGCCGCTCGGCGTACCGCTTGCCGTTGAAGCCGTACCAGGAGAGGTTCTGCAGCAGGTCTGCCACGGCCGCCGGCTCGAGCACCACCTCGTAGCGCCCCGGGGGTAGCTCGACCGGGTCGGCCGCGGCCCGTGCCTTCGCCGCCGCCCGGGCGCCGAGGGCGGCGCCGTCGAGGTCGGCGAGCCGGTCGGCGCAGTGCCGGGCCACCCCGTCCGACCCGCCGATGCGGGCGATGCCGTCCATCGCCGCCTCGGTGGTGCGGCCGAGCGCCGAGTGGCCGGCCGAGTTGGCGAAGGCCCCGGACCGGTACGACGTGCGGCAGTAGCCGGCCGCCTCCAGCCCGCCCACGGCGTCCACGAAGTCGCGGACCCGGGCGGCCCGCTCGTCCGGCTCGGCGAACGCGGTGGACTCGTCGAAGACGGCGCTGGCGACGATCGGGGAGGGCGGGGTCAGCCCGGGCCAGGCCGGGTCCGGCGGGCAGAGCCGCGCCGCGGCGAGGGTCCGCTCCACCAGCGCGCGCAGGCCGTCGTCGTCGACCAGGCTGCCGCTGCCGGCCGCGGTGCGCCCGTCGACGTGCACGCGCAGCCGCACGCCGACACCCGACTCCGCGACGTTCTGATGGATGAACGAGTTGGCGAACCGGGTGAGCGCCAGATCCGCCCGGGTCACCACGGCCTCGGCCTGGGCGTCCGGCCCGGCGAGCCGGCGGATCAGCTCCACCACCCGACCGGCGATCTCCAGCTCGGTCATGCGCGTACCCCCACTCGGACGTTGCGGAAGCGGGCCGGGGCGGCCGGGTGGCCGGTGTGCCCGGTCTGGCCGGGCTGGCCCTTGCCGCAGTTCGGCGTGCCCCACGGGACGATCTCGGCGGAGAGCATGTCCATCGAGCGCCAGAAGAGCGGGCCGATCCCGGTGTAGGTGGGGTTGCGCAGCATCCGCCCGCGCCGGCCGTTGCGCACCTCCCAGCCGATCTCGCAGCCGAACTGGAAGTTGAGCCGCTTGTCGTCGATGGACCAGGAGCGGTTGACGTCCATCAGCACCCCGTCGTCGGTGGCGGCGATGATCTCGTCGAGCGTGTGCGGGCCGGGCTCCAGGCCGACGTTGGTCATCCGCACCATCGGCAGCCGGGCCCAGCCGTCGGCGCGTACGCTGCCGCCGTAGTCGAGACCGGCGACGGCGGCCGAGTCCCGGCCGGCGAGCACGCCCACCCACCGCCCCTCGCGGACGGCGTCCCGCCGCACCGCCGGGGAGCCCTCGTCGTCGTAGCCGAAACTGCCCAGCGCGCCGGGGATGGTCGGGTCGATGGTGACGTTCATCAGCTCGGAGCCGTAGCGCAGCGTGCCGAGCTGGCCCAGGTCCAGCCAGGACGTGCCGGCGAAGGCCGCCTCCCAGCCGAGGATCCGGTCCAGCTCGATGGCGTGGCCGACCGACTCGTGGATCTGCAACGCGAGCTGCTCGCCGCCGAGGATCAGGTCGGTCTCGCCGGCGGGGCACTCGGGGGCGGTGAGCAGCTCCCGGGACTCCTCGGCGATCCGGGCGGCGTGCGCGGCCAGGTCCAGCGAGGTGACCAGCTCCCAGCCGGTGGTGCCGTACTGCCCGCGGTAGCTCGGGTAGGACCGGCGCTGCGTCTCGCCGTCCCCGATGGAGGTGGCCGAGATGCCGCCGCCGCACTCGCGGATCCGCTGGTCGATCCGGTGCCCCTCGCTGGAGACGAACCACTTGGCGGTGTCCCAGATCTGGTAGAGCCCCTCGGCCAGGTCGGCACCGTGCTCCCGGATCGTCCCGGTGGCCTGGACCAGCAGGTCGCCCTTGCCGGACAGCGGCACGCCGAGCGGGTCGACCGCGCAGCCGGAGGACCAGCTCGCCACGGTGGGCTCGCTGGGGACCAGGTCGACGGGCGGGCCGGGGACCCGCGCACTCGCGGCGGCGATCCGCGCGGCGCGCCGGCCGGCGTCGCGGGCCGCGGCGTCCGACAGCTCCGGTACGGCGTGGAAGCCCCAGCTCGACCCGACCAGCGCCCGGACGCCCAGCCCGACGCTCTCGTCCTGGGTCAGCTCCTCGATGTCCCCGTTGCGGGCCGACATCGACTCGTAGCGGCGGTGCATCACCCGGACGTCCGCGTACCGGGCGCCCGCGTCGAGGGCGGCCTGGACGGCGGCGCTCGCCGTGTCGAACTCGGTCATGCGACCGACCCTAGGCGAGCCGACCGACATCCGTCAGGGGACGAGATCCTCGGGCCGGATCGTCGCCTGCACCGGCTCGGTCAGGGTGAGAGTTTGACCCCTCGTCGTTGTCGAGTGTTCGGCGTAGTGGCTGCCCTGTCGACGGTAGAGCCGCAGGGCGCCGGTTTCCTGCTCGACCAGTAGGTACCACTCGATGCCGGCGGCAGCGTAGTAGTGCATCTTGAGCACCTTGTCGGTGGCCGCGTTACTCGGCGAAATGATCTCGCAGACCAGGTGAACGGCGTTCGCCTCGATGACGAGTTCGTCGAGGTCGACCGGATCGGTGACGACCAGGTCGGGGATGGGGATCCGGCCCGGCCGGAGCCGGACGTTGACCGCCTCCAGCAGTTCCAACCCGACGGCCTCGGCCGCCGTTTCGAAGATGTTTCCCAGCTTGCGTGAGATCCGCTGGTGCCGGGGGGTGGGGGCTGGGGTCACGTGGAGGCTCCCGTCGAAGAGTTCGACGCGTTGCTGCGTCTCGCCGAGGGCGAGGTACTCCTCTTCGGTCCACGGTCCGTCATGGCCGAACACCGCCGCGGTCATGGTCACCTCCACCTCGTGCCGGCGGGAATTCTCACTCGGTCACCCCGACCCATCGTCGCACCCGACGTGCGATCGAGGCGGGGTGACATCGAGTTGTGGCCGTGGATGTCCAGGTGAGGACTGTTCACGCCCGATGCCGAGTCGTTACGCTGAGCGCCGCTGACAGCTCCCCACTTGTAGCTTATTTTCGCCCTCAGAAGTTTGCTGTAGGTTCTCTTCATCACTGAGGGAGGCGGTCGTGGGCAGGTCGGATTCGGCGCCGTCCGGGGAACCGGACCGTCCCGAGGTGCCGGAGCAACGCGCCGGCGAGGGACAGCCCTATCTGCGGGTGAACGACCTGCGGGTCCGGTTCGACACCGAGGACGGCGTGGTCCGCGCGGTCGACGGGGTGTCGTTCGCGGTCGAGCGCGGCCGCACGCTCGGCATCGTCGGCGAGTCCGGCTCGGGCAAGAGCGTCACCTCGCTGGCCATCCTGGGCCTGCACCACACCAAGCGCGCCACCATCACCGGCGAGATCTCCGTCGGCGGCCGCCAACTGGTCGGGCTGCCCGAGGAGCAGGTACGCCGGCTGCGCGGCCGGGACATGGCGATGATCTTCCAGGATCCGCTGTCGGCGTTGCATCCGTACTTCACGGTCGGTCGGCAGATCGCCGAGGCGTACCGGGTGCACCATCCGCGGGCGGGGAAGCGCGAGGCCCGGTCGCGGGCGGTGGACATGCTCGGCCGGGTGGGGATTCCGCAGCCGGCGCGGCGGTTCGATCAGTACCCGCACGAGTTCTCGGGCGGGATGCGGCAGCGGGCGATGATCGCGATGGCGTTGGTCAACGATCCGGATCTGCTGATCGCCGACGAGCCGACCACCGCCCTGGACGTGACGGTGCAGGCGCAGATCCTCGACCTGTTGTCGGACCTGCAGGCGGAGTTCCGGTCGGCGATCATCCTGATCACCCATGACCTCGGCGTGGTGTCCCAGGTGGCCGACGACGTGCTGGTGATGTACGGGGGCCGGGCGGTCGAGCAGGGCAGTGTCGAGCAGGTGCTGCGCCGGCCGCAGCATCCGTACACGTGGGGGTTGTTGTCGAGCGTGCCGTCGTTGCACGGTGACGCGGACGCGGACCTGGTCCCGATCAAGGGCAACCCGCCGTCACTGATCAACCTTCCGTCGGGGTGTGCGTTCCACCCACGCTGCCGCTACGCCGGCCGCAACGGCGATCGGTCGTTCACCGAGGTCCCCGAGCTCCGCCCGGCGGGGGAGGCCGGCCACCTGGCCGCCTGTCACCTGCCGGTCGACGAGCGGACCCGGCTCTACCAGGAGGACGTCGCACAGGTGGGAGTCGCCCAGTGAGCAGCCCGTCGACGGCCACGCAGACTCCGCCGGTGTCCCCGGCCGAGCCGCTGCTGCGGGTCCGGGGCCTGGCCAAGCACTTCCCGGTCCGTGCCGGGTTCCGATCGAGCGGCGCGGTCCGGGCGGTGGACGGGCTGGACTTCGACGTGCGCCCCGGCGAGACCCTCGGCCTGGTCGGGGAGTCCGGCTGTGGGAAGACCACGACCGGGCGGATGCTGGTGCGGTTGCTGCAGCCGACGGCCGGCACGATCGAGTTCGCCGGGCGGGACATCACGCACGCGCGGCGGGGTGCGTTGCGGCCGCTGCGGCAGGACCTGCAGATCATCTTCCAGGACCCGTACGCGTCGCTGAACCCCCGGCACACGGTCGGCCGGATCGTGGCCATGCCGTTGCAGGTCAACGGGATCACCCCGCCCGGCGGGGTGAAGAAGCGGGTGCAGGAGTTGCTGGAGCTGGTCGGGTTGAACCCGGAGCACTACAACCGGTATCCGCACGAGTTCTCCGGCGGGCAGCGCCAGCGCATCGGCATCGCCCGCGCGCTGGCCCTGCGGCCGAAGCTGATCGTGGCCGACGAGCCCGTCTCCGCCCTCGACGTCTCCATCCAGGCGCAGGTGATCAACCTGCTCCGTGACCTGCAACGGGACCTGGACCTGGCGTTCGTGTTCATCGCCCACGACCTGGCCGTGGTGCGGCACTTCTGTCACCGCGTCGCCGTCATGTACCTCGGCAAGATCGTCGAGATCGGCGACCGGGACGACATCTACCAGCGCCCGCAGCACCCGTACACCCGGGCGCTGTTGTCGGCGATCCCGGACGTGACCACCCTCGGCCCGGCCGGCCGGATCCGGCTCACCGGGGATGTGCCGACGCCGCTGAACCCACCCTCGGGCTGCCGGTTCCGCACCCGGTGCTGGAAGGCCCAGGACCGCTGCGCCACCGAGGAACCCGCCCTGACCAACCGCGACGGCGGCCGCCAGCTGACCGCCTGCCACTACCCCGAACAGGGGCCGGTCGGCGCGGGTCCCGAGCCGGGGCCGGACGCCCCGGCGACGAGCGGAACCGTGGAGGTGTCGCAGTGAGCCTGTCCCCGGTCGAGGGCGCGGCGCGGGCCGAGATCGAGCCGGCCGCCGACCCGGTCACGCCCGAGGAGAAGTCGATCGTCGGCCGCTCACCCGGCCAGCTAGCCTGGGCCCGGCTGCGCCGGGACCGGACGGCGACGGTCAGCGGCGTGGTGCTGGTGATCGTCATCGTGCTGGCGCTGGCCGCGCCGCTGGTCTCGAAGCTGTACGGCGTCGGTCCCGACGAGCAGTTCTCGGACCGCCTCGACGGCAACGGCATGCCGCTGGGCTACGTCGGCGGGATCACCGGCGACCACTGGTTCGGCCTCGAACCCCGACTCGGTCGCGACATCTTCATCCGGATGATCTACGGGATGCGGACGTCGCTGTTCATCGCGTTCGCCGCCGCCCTGGTCACCACCGCGATCGGCGTGGTCGCCGGCATCCTCGCCGGCTTCCTGGGCGGGATCGTGGACACGGTGATCAGCTGGATCACCGACGTGGCGCTGGCCCTGCCGTTCCTCATCTTCGCCCTCGCCGTGGTGCCGACCGCGTCGCTGCGCTTCTACGGCCCGCGCGAGGAGGTGCCGCCGGCGTTCCAGGTGGCCGTCCTGATCGTCATCTTCGCCGTGTTCGGCTGGACCAGCACCGCCCGGCTGGTCCGCGGACAGGTGATCTCGCTGCGCGAACGGGAGTTCGTGGAGGCGGCCCGGGCCAGCGGCGCCGGGCTGGGGCACATGCTCTTCCGGCAGCTCCTGCCGAACCTCTGGGCGCCGATCCTGGTCGCCTTCTCGCTGGCGGTGCCGCAGTACATCACCGGCGAGGCGGCGCTGTCCTTCCTGGGCATCGGCATCCTGGAGCCCACCGCCGACTTCGGTCGGATGATCTTTCAGAGCATCCCGTACCTGCAGACCGACCCGGCGTACGTCTTCTTCCCCGGCGTCACGATCTTCATCCTCGTGCTCGCCTTCAACCTGCTCGGCGACGCGCTGCGTGACGCGCTCGACCCGAAGTCGTCCCGGTAGGGGTTTGCCATGACACGTTTCCTCGTGCGGCGGCTGCTCTCCGCCGTGCTCACCCTGTTCGCGGTGAGCGTGCTCAGCTTCCTGATGTTCTTCGGCCTGCCGAAGGACCCGGTCAGCGGCATGTGTCCGAAGAACTGCAACGCGGAGCGGCTGGAGCGGGTCCGCGAGGAGCTGGGCCTGCGTGACCCGCTGCCGGAGCAGTACGCCAACTACATGAAGGGCATCGTGACCGGCCGGGACCTGGGCAGCTCCCAGGGCGGCCGGTGTGACGCCCCCTGCCTCGGCTACTCCTACGTCAACAGCGAGGCGGTCACCGACACCCTGGCCCGGGTGCTGCCGGTGACGCTGAGCATCGTCATCCCGGCAGCGGTGCTCTGGCTGGTGCTCGGCGTCGGGCTCGGCATCATCTCGGCGCTGAGACGGGGCACCGCGCTGGACCGGCTGGCGATCGGCTTCTCCCTGGCCGGCGCGTCGCTGCAGCTCTACTTCGTCGGCGCGGTGCTGCTGCTGATCTTCACGTACAACCTGCGGATCACCCCGGTGCCCAGCTACACCTCCATCTTCGACAATCCGCTGAAGTGGGCCAGCGGGCTGGTGCTCGCCTGGGTGGCGCTGGCCTTCCTCTTCTCCGCGATCTACGCCCGGCTGTCGCGGGCGCAGATGCTGGAGACGCTGTCGGAGGACTTCGTCCGCACCGCACGGGCCAAGGGCCTGGCCAAACCCGCGGTGTACGGGCGGCACGCGCTGCGCGCGGCGATCACCCCGGTGGTGACCATCGCCGGCCTGGACGTGGGCAGCGCGCTGGGCGGCACGGTGATCACCGAGACCACCTTCGGCATCCAGGGGCTCGGCCGGACCGCCGTGGACGCGGTCAAGGCGGGGGACCTGCCGACCATCATGGCCACCGTGCTGATCTCGGCGGTCTTCATCGTGGTCGCCAACATCGTGGTGGACCTCCTCTACGCCGCCATCGACCCGCGGGTCCGGTTGCGATAGCGCAACGGCGGCGGGCTGGGCATGGAGAAATCCACCGCTCTCTGTTACACAAACCGTAGTTTTCCTACGTCGTCTGACGAGGCTCCAGATAGGGGAGGAGGGCGCAGATGCGCCTGAAGAGGGCAGCCGCCGCTGGCGGAGCGCTCGCACTGCTCGTGGTGATGGGGGCGTGCAGCGAGAACAAGGGCACCGGTGGTGGCGATGAGGCCGACCGGGTGCAGAGCGGTTCGATCGCCACCGACCCGAAGGAGTCGATGGGTCCGGCCGCCGAGGTTCCGGGCGCCGCCAAGGGCGGCACCTTCCGGGTGATCCGGGAGACCAAGATCTCGCACCTCGACCCGCAGCGGGTCTACTCGTTCGCCGGTCTGATGAACGCGCCGCTCTACAGCCGTTTCCTGACCACCTTCAAGGACGACGGCGCGGGCAAGGTGACCCTGGTCGGCGACCTCGCCGAGACGCCGGGCACGGATGTCAACAAGGACTGCAAGGTCTGGGAATTCAAGATCAAGGACGGGGTGAAGTTCGAGGACGGCAGCGCGATCACGGCCAAGGAGATCGCGTACGGCATCGCCCGCTCCTTCGACCCGGACCTGACCGGCGGCCCCACCTACCTGCAGGAGTGGCTGGCCGACAGCCCGCAGTACGACACCAAGTGGAACTTCAAGGCGAACAAGAGCTCGCTGCCCCCGGGTCTGACCACCCCGGACGCGAAGACGATCAAGTTCGAGTTCGCCAAGCCGCACTGCGACCTGCCGTTCGCCGCGTCGCTGCCGTACACCGCTCCGCTGAAGCCGGAGAAGGACACCGGCGTCAACCTGGACAACCAGCCCTTCTCCTCGGGCCCGTACAAGATCACCAAGAACACCGCCGGTGTCGAGCTGGTGATGGAGCGCAACGAGAACTGGGACCCGAAGACCGACCCGGTGCGCCACGCGTACCCGGACAAGGTCGTCTGGACCTACGGCCCGGACGCCGAGGCGGGCGCCAACCGGGTCATCGCCGACAACGGCGACGACCAGACGGCGCTGGCCTGGAACGGCGTCCCCTCGGCGCTGGTCGCCAAGGTCTCCGGTGACGCGGCGCTCAAGCCGCGCTCGGTGCAGGGCCAGACCCCCAGCCTCTGGCGGCTCACCATCAACACCAGCCGGGTCACCGACCTGACGGTGCGCCAGGCGCTGAACTACGCGATCGACCGGGACGGCTTCATCAAGGCGTACGGCGGTGAGGCGAGCGCCAGGGCCGTCACCACCCTGATGCCGCCGTCGACGATCGGCTTCGAGAAGTACGACGCCTACCCGGCCGGCCCGAGCGGCAACATCGAGAAGGCCAAGGAGCTGCTCGCCGGCAAGACGCCCGAGCTGGTGCTCGGCATCAGCGACGACTCACCGGAACTCGCCACCCAGCTCAAGGGCAACCTGGAGAAGGCCGGCTTCAAGATCACGGTGAAGACCATCCCGACCGACGCCAAGCTCGACGAGGTCGGCAAGAAGAACAACCCGTGGGACCTCTACACCGACCAGTGGGCCGCCGACTGGCCCAGCGGCGCGGCGATCCTGCCGGTGCTCTTCGACGGCCGCACCATCAAGGCCGAGAACAACAGCAACACCGCGTACGTCAACAGCGACGAGATCAACAAGGAGTTCGACCGGGTGCTCGCCATGCCCGCCGCCGAGCAGGGCAAGGAGTGGGCCAAGCTCGACAAGCGGATCATGACCGAGCTCGCCCCGGCCGTGCCGCTCTTCGTCGAGCAGGGCTACTACCTGCACGGGTCGAAGGTGGGCGGGATCTACCTGTCCAGCATCTTCGGCTACCCGGCGCTGACGAACGCGTACGTCAAGCAGTAACCGCAGTGCGCGCAGCGGCCCCGGTCCACGACCGGGGCCGCTTCGTTCACAGGTGCCGGCGCAGGAAGTCCAGCTCCAGCCGGAGCAACCGCTCGGCGGTGCCGTCGGAGGCCAGATGGGTCGCCCCGGTCAACGGCAGCACCGCGTGCGGCCGGCCGGCGGCCAGCAGCGCCGCCGAGAGCCGCAGGGTGTGCGCGGCCAGCACGTTGTCGTCGGCCAGCCCGTGCACCAGCAGCATCGGCCGGGCCTGCTCCGGGCCGCCCACCGGCTCGGCGGCCAGCTCCACCAGTGAGTGGTGGGCGTACACGTCCATCCCGTCGTCCGGCAGGCCCAGGTAGCGCTCGGTGTAGGCGGTGTCGTACAACGTCCAGTCGGTGACCGGCGCGCCGACGATGGCGCACCGGAACAGCTCCGGGTGGCGCAGCACCGCCAGCCCGGCCAGCCACCCGCCGAACGACCAGCCCCGCACGGCCACCCGGTCCAGGTCCAGGTCCGGGTGCTTGCCCGCCAGGGCGGTGAGCGCGTCCACCTGGTCGGCGAGGATCACGTCGGCCAGCCGCCGGTGGATCGCCTTCTCGAACGACGGCGCGATCCCCGGGGTGCCCCGGTTGTCGATCGTCACCACCGCGAAGCCCGAGTCGGCCCACCACTGCCGTTCCAGCCACGCCGCCCGCGCCGCGATCACCTCCTGGTGCCCCGGGCCGCCGTAGACGTCCAGCAGCACCGGCAGCCGGGTGCCCTTCACGTGGTCGGTCGGGTAGAGCACCGCGGACGGCAGCCGCCGGTCGGTCACCCGGACCAGCGTCGGCCGCGGCGCGTAGGGCGGGTTAGCGGCCAGCGAGCGGAGCTGCGCCACCTCCCGGTCGCCGTGCCAAACCGTCCACCGGGTCCCGGGGTGCTCCAGCGAGGCGGTGCCGACCACCAGCGTCGCGCCGCCGATCGCGGCGGTGTGCCAGCCCGGGTCGCCGCTCATCCGGCGGGCGTCCACGCCGCCACCGATCGCCGTTCGGACCCGGAACAGGTGCCGCTGGCTCGGTTCGCCCTCGCTCGCCTCGACCAGCAGGTCCGCCGGGCCGTTGCCGGCGGGCAGCCGGCCCACCACGCGGCGTACGTACAGCGACGGCGGGGTGAGCAGGGTGCCGTCGGCGAAGAGGCAGCGGGCGTCGTACCCGTCGTGGGCCAGCTCCCCGCCGACCAGCACCCGCCCGTCCGGCAGGTGCGCCGGGGTGCCCGGAATCGGCTCCACCCAGCGCGGGTCGGCCAGCTCGGCGTGTACCTGCGTCTCCCCGGTCCGCGGGTCCACGGCGAGCACCAGGCCGTGCTGCTGGGAGCGGCGCAGCACGGTGATCAGCGGACCGCCGTCCGCCCAGTCGACCGAGGTCAGGTACGGGTAGGTCTCGCGGTCCCAGTGCACGTCGACCCAGCCGTCGTCCAGGTCTAGCAGGTGCAGGCTGACCTGCGCGTTCTGCCCGCCCGCCCGGGGGTAGGCGACGGTCGTCGGCGGGCTCGCCGGGTCGGCCGGGTCGTGCAGGTACCAGCGCGGCAGCCGGGACTCGTCCACCCGCGCGGCCAGCACCGAGCGCCCGTCCGGGGCCCACCAGTAACCGCGGAACCGGTCGAACTCCTCCGCCGCGACGTGCTCGGCCAGCCCCCAGGTGACGCCGCTGTCCTCGCCGGCGAGCAGGGTGTCCGTGCCGTCGGACTCGACCACCCGCAGCTGGCCCCGGCGCACCCCCTCCGCGGCGTCGGTCACGTAGGCCAGCCGCTCCCCGGTCGGGTCCGGCCGCGGGTCGATCACCGGGCCGACGGTGTCCACCTCGATCACGTCGCCGTGCACCAGGTCCGCCCGGAACAATCGGCCGGCCAGCGCGAACACCGCGATCCGGCCGGCCGCGTCCAGGGCGTACGAGCCGATGCCGGCGGCGCTGAGCCGCAACCGTTCGCGCAGCGCCCGCTCGCCGGGGGCCAGCGCGGCCGGGTCGGCGTCCGCCTCGAGCAGGGTGGCCGGGTCGGCGATCAGCCGTTCCTCGGCGGTGGCGACGTCCAGCAGCCACAGCGCGTCGGCGGGATCCTCCGGACCGGACGAGCGCAGGAAGATCACCCGGGAGCCGTCCTCGGCGACGCTGACGGCGCGCGGCGCCCCGTGGCTGAACCGGCGGGTACGGGCGGCCAGCTCGGGAAAGTCCACAGTTCGGATCGTAGAGCCGCGCCGGGCGTGATGTGGCCGACCTGCGCGGACGCGTCAGGCTCGGCGGGGGACGACCGCCGGTTAGAGTGACGATCGTGACGACGCTGCCCGACCGACGCCTGCTGCTGGTCCACGCGCACCCCGACGACGAGTCCATCGGCACCGGTTCCACGATGGCGCACTACGCCGCGTCCGGCGCCCAGGTCACCCTGGTGACCTGCACGCTGGGCGAGGAGGGCGAGATCCACGTGCCGGAGCTGACCCAGCTCGCGGCGGCGGAGGCCGACCAGCTCGGTGGGTACCGGATCGGCGAGCTGGCCGCCGCGTGCGCCGCGCTCGGCGTCACCGACCACCGCTTCCTCGGCGGCGCCGGCCGCTACCGCGACTCCGGCATGATGGGCCTCGCCACCAACGAGCACCCCCGCGCCTTCTGGCAGGCCGACCCCGACGAGGCCGCCGGGCACCTGGTGGAGATCATGCGGGAGGTACGCCCCCAGGTCATGATCACGTACGACCCCAACGGCTTCTACGGGCACCCGGACCACATCCAGGCGCACCGGGTGGCGATGCGCGCCGTCGAGCTGGCCGCCGTCGAGGGCGTCGCCCCGGCCAAGGTCTACTGGACGGCCATGCCGCGCAGCGTGCTGGCGGCCGGCCTGGACCACTTCGTCGACTCGTCGGACAACCCTTTCGCCGGCATCGAAAGCGCCGACGAGCTGCCCTTCGGTACCCCCGACCCGGAGATCGCGGCGCGGATCGACGCCACCGAGCAGCACGCCGCCAAGGAGGCGGCGATGCGGGCGCACGCCACCCAGATTCCGGCCACCTCCTGGCTCTACTCCATCGCCGGCAACTTCGGCGCGGAGTTCATGGGGGTGGAGTACTTCACCCTCGCGGTCGGCGAGAAGGGCCCGGGCAACGGCCCGTACGGCTGGGAGGACGACCTCTTCGCGGGCCTGGCGCTGGACGGGCCGGACCGGTCCCCGGTCGCGGCGGCCGGCCTCCGGTGACCCTGCCGGCCGCGCCGATGTCGGTCGTACCCGAGCAGGAGCCCGCCACGCCGCCCGCCCGCCCGCGGCCGGCGCTCGACCTGGCGCTGCGCGTCGCCGGCGGCGTGGTCGCCGTGCTGGCCGGGGTGCTCTCGGCGGTGCTGGAGCTGCTGCTGGCCACCGTCCGGATCGGGGGTCAGCTGATCGGCGTGTCGGCGCTGGTGGCGATCGGCGCCGGGATCGCGCTGAGCTGGTTCGCCCACGAGGCGGTCGGTACCCGGTGGGCGGTGGCGCTGCCCGCCGTGCCGTGGTTCGCGGTGATGGCGGTGGCGTCGCTCCGGACCACCGAGGGGGACCTGCTCGTCTCCGGCGACAACTGGGTCGGCCTGGCGATGATCGTCGCCGGCGCGATGACCTTCGCCGTGATGGGCTTCCGGCAGGTCCTCGCGCCGCCACCGGTCCGACGCGACGGCTGATGACGCCACCCAGCTCGCGGTGGTAGATATTCCTGCCAGGGAGTCCCGCCCGCGCGGGGGCGGGCGGTACGGCGGGAGGCGTGCGATGAGGGAGCGGTGGGGCGCGGTCGGTGCGCTCACGGGGGCGCTGTTCGCGGTGAACGTGGCGGCCCGGCTGGTCATCAGGTTCGGCTTCGAGGGCGACGACGGCGCCGCCGACCGGGTGTCGCTGGTGATGTTCGTGGTGATCGGGCTGGTCCTCGCCGCGGTGGCGTTCCGGTGGGGCCGCGACCGTCCGGTCTCCCACTGGGCCGGTGACCTCGCCGTCGCGGTGGTGCTGGCGCTGGCGCTGACCGTGTTCGTCGCCCCGCTGCTGGTGGGGGAGAACCCGTTCGGCGGCGGCGCCGGGCTCTTCTTCGCCCAGATCTGGCTCTACCTGGCCGCCGCCGGCGCCGGGGTGCTGGTCGGCTACCTGATCCTCACCGCGCTCGGCCGGGATCACCGCTCCCAGCAGCTCAAGCGCTACGCCCAGCTCAAGGCCGCCAAGCCCCGCCGCGTCGTCCGCCGCTGACCCCGCCACCGGCCCGGCCCCAGAACCCGCGGCTCAGTGCGGGGCGACCCGGGTGAGGTAGGTGTGGTGGGTGGTGAAGCCCAGCCGCTGGTAGAGGGCCACCGCCGGGGTGTTGCGCTGCTCCACCTGGAGGAAGGCGTGGCTGGCCCCCTGCGCCGTACCCCAGTCGACCAGGGACCGGATCACCCGGCCGGCCAGCCCCTGCCGGCGGGCCGCCGGCAGCACCTCGACCAGGGTGAGGCCGAGCCATCGCCCCTGCCCGGTGACCGTGCCCCGGCCGACGGCGACCAGCGTGCCGTCGGCGTACACCTGGGCGAACCGGACCCGGTCCACGGCGGTGAGCACGTGCCGCGCGGCGTCCGGCAGGCCACCCTTGCGGCCGGCGGCGACGGCCAGCCAGTCGTCCGACGGCGCGGCGGCCAGCTCCACCGGTGGCAGGCCGGCGCGGGCCGGCGCGGCCGGCGACAGCGCGGCGAGCGCGACGGTCTGCACCAGCACCGGCGGCCGGGCGCCCCAGCCGCGCGCGTCCAGCTCCGCGCCGACCGGGGCGGCGAGCGGCAGCGGGGTGTTGACCATGGCCGGCTGGCCCCGCTCGGCGTACCACCGCACCACGGCGTCCAGGGCGGCGGACAGCGGGCGGTCCGGGTCGCCCACCGGAAGCGCCGAGTTCGCCCGGCCGGTCCAGCCGGCGGCGCTGCGCAGCAGCCAGTCGCCGAGCCGGCCGCGGACCGGGGCGGGCCAGGCCTCGTCGGCGGCCAGTTCCAGGGCGACCACCGCGGCGGCCGTCGGCCGTCGGGCCGGCGGCACCCGCTTGGCCCGGTGCACCTCGCCCACCGGCACCCGGAGCCGGCCCTGGGTGGTGGCCAGCGTGATGTGGGTCTCGCTCAGCTCGACCAGCTCCCCGAGGGCGTCGGAGAATAGCGGCCGGCCTTCGCGAATCCCCACAATTCGCCGGACCACGATCCGGTGTCCCACATCCTGCTGTCGGAGCACGATCGACCCCCTCCCCGGCGAGATACTAGGCTCTTACCGTCGCGGGTGATCGCGACGAGTCTTGCGGAGGAGAAGACCGGTGACCTACATCATCGCCGAGCCGTGCGTGGATGTGCTCGACAAGGCATGCATCGAGGAATGCCCGGTCGACTGCATTTACGAGGGCAATCGGATGCTCTACATCCACCCCGACGAGTGCGTCGACTGTGGTGCCTGTGAGCCGGTCTGCCCGGTCGAAGCGATCTTCTACGAGGACGACGTTCCGGAGCAGTGGAAGGACTACACCGGGGCGAACTACGAGTTCTTCGAGGACCTCGGCTCGCCGGGTGGCGCCTCCAAGATCGGCAAGGTGGAGAAGGACGCGACGTTCGTCGCGGCTCAGCCGCCGCGCGGAGAGGGCCACTGAACCGGCCCGCGCCGGTCTCGGCGCGGCTGCCCGACTTCACCTGGGACACCCTGGACGCCGCAGCCGCGACGGCCGCGGCGCACCCGGACGGTCTGATCAACCTCTCCATGGGGACGCCGGTCGACCCGGTGCCCCCGGTGATCCGGCAGGCGCTCGCCGACGCGTCGAACGCCCCGGGCTACCCGCTGACCGCGGGCACCCCCGCGCTACGGGACGCCATCGCGGCTTGGGTGGCCCGCGCCTGCGGCGCGGGCGTCGACGGCCTCGGTGTGCTGCCCACGATCGGCTCCAAGGAACTGGTCGCCTGGCTGCCCACGCTGCTCGGGGTCGGTCCCGGTGACGTGGTCGTGGTGCCGTCCGTCGCCTACCCGACGTACTCCGACGGGGCGCGGCTGGTCGGCGCCACCACCGTGCGCACCGACTCGCTGACCGCGGTGGGTCCCACCTCGCGGGTCCGTCTGGTCTGGGTGAACTCGCCCGGCAACCCGACCGGGCGGGTGCTGCCCGCCCGCCACCTGCGCAAGGTGGTGGACTGGGCCCGGGAGCGCGGCGCGGTGGTCGCCAGCGACGAGTGCTACCTGCCGCTGGGCTGGGACGCCGAGCCCGTCTCCGTGCTCTCGCCCGAGGTGTGCGGCGGCTCGTACGACGGGGTGCTGGCGGTGCATTCGCTCTCCAAGCGCTCCAACCTGGCCGGCTACCGGGCCGGCTTCGTGGCCGGCGACCCGGCGCTGGTGGCCGAGCTGCTCAAGATCCGTAAACACGCCGGCATGATCGTGCCCGCGCCGGTCCAGGCGGCAATGGTGGCGGCGCTGAGCGACGAGACGCACGCCGACGCGCAGCGGGAGCGCTACCGGGCCCGCCGCGCGCAGCTGCACGCCGCGTTCACCGGCGCTGGCTTCACGGTCGAGCACTCCGAGGCCGGGCTCTACCTCTGGCTGACCCGCGACGAGGACTGCTGGGAGACGGTCGACTGGCTGGCCCGGCGGGGCATCCTGGTCGCCGCCGGGGTGTTCTACGGCCCGGCCGGTTCCCGGCACGTGCGGGTGGCGCTGACCGAGTCCGACGAGCACGTCGCGGCGGTCGCCGGCCGACTGCGCGCCTGACGCCGGGGCCGCGCGATGACCGACGGGGTGACCGACGGCCGCCCGGTCGTCGCCGAGCGGACCGCGGCGGTGGTCGGCACGGGGCTGATCGGCGGGTCGGTGCTGCTGCGGCTGCGTGCCGCCGGGCTCGACGTCACCGGCTGGGACCCGGACCCGGCCACCCGCGACTACGCCCACGAGCAGGGCGTCGCCGCTCCGGACACCCTGGAGGAGGCGGTCGCCGGCCGGGACGTGGTGTTCCTCTGCGGTCCGCTGCCCAGCCTGCCGGAGACGCTGGCCCGGGTGGCCGGCGCCACCGACGAGCACTGCGTCCTCACCGACGTGGGCAGCACCAAGGCGGCGGTGGCCGCCGCCGCGACCGCGCAGGGGCTGGGGCACCGGTTCGTCCCCGGTCATCCGATGGCCGGCGCCGACCGGGCCGGTCTCACCGCCGCCACCCCGGTGCTGCTGGACGGCGCGGCCTGGGTGCTCTGCCCGACCGGGTCGGGAATGGCCGCGTTCCGGCGGCTCGCCGCGCTGGTCATCGACGTCTTCGGGGCCCGCGTGGTGCCCCTGTCCGCGCCGGAGCACGACGTGGTCGCGGCCCTCTCCTCGCACGTGCCGCACCTGCTGGCCGGGGCGCTGGCCGGGGCGGTGCAGCGGTCCGCGCTGCGCGAGGCGGTGCTCGCCCTCGCCGCCGGCAGCTTCACCGACGGCACCCGGGTGGCCGGCGGCCCGGCCGAGCGGACCGCGAACATGCTGCTGGCCAACCGCGGGCCGGCGCTGGCCGGGCTGGAGGCGGTCCGCGCCGTCCTCGACGAACTGGCCGACGCGGTGCGGGCCGGTGACCGGGCGGCCCTGACCGCCCTGCTCGACGAGGGTCGGACGGCCCGCGCCGCGGTGCGGGGTCGTACCTTCGCCGCCCACCGGCGGGAGTTCCCGGCCGTCGTCGACCACGCCGGGGAACTGGCGTACCTGCGGGAGCTGGGCGCGGCCGGGGGGCACCTGACGCAGTGCCGGGTCGAGGCCGGCGCTGTCGTCTACACCGGCCACCTGCCGGCGTCGCCCGGCTGAACCGCGACCCGCACCCCCGCACGCGGGTGGGCGCGCGGTTAGGGTGAGGGCATGGCGGACGCACCGGTCGTGGCGGTACGCGGCGAGGCGTACCGGGAGGTCGCCCCCGAGCTGGCCGAGTTCACGGTGACCGCGACCGCCCGGGACCGGGACCGGGAGACGACGCTGACCCGGCTGGCCGAGCGGGCCGCCGCGGTGCGGGTGCTGCTCGACTCGGCCGGCCCGGCGATCGCGCACCGGGAGACCGGTCAGCTGCGGGTCTGGCCCGAGACGAAGCGGTCCGGCGAGCGGGTGGTGGCGTACCACGGCAGCGTCGGCACCACCGTCACCGTCACCGACTTCACCGCACTCGGCGAGCTGATGCTGCGCCTGGCCGACCAGGACCAGGTCGAGGTGGCCGGCCCGTGGTGGTCGCTGCGGCCGGACAGCCCCGCGTACCGGGAGGCCCGGCACGCCGCGATCGCCGACGCGCTGGCCCGCGCCGGGGAGTACGCGGAGGCGCTCGGCGCCCGGGTGACCGCGCTGCTGGAGCTGGCCGACACCGGGACGGGTGGGCAGCCGAAGATGGCCCGCCGCGCCGCGTTCGGCAAGGGCGCCGGCGGGCCGGCGGGTGCCGCGCCGGAGCTGGAGCTCGATCCGCGTCCGCAGACCGTGCAGGCCGCGGTCGAGGCGCGGTTCACCATCAGCGAGCCGGTGCTCGGCTGATGCCCGTGGCGCGGGTGCTGTCCTTCGACGAGCTGGCGACCCGAGCGCGCGCCCTGGCCGGCGCCGGCCCGCGGCAGTTGCTGGGCATCGCCGGCGCGCCCGGGGCGGGGAAGTCGACCCTGGCCGAGCGGATCGTCGCGGCGGTCGGCCCGGCCGCCCGGCTGGTGCCGATGGACGGTTTCCACCTCGCCCAGTCGGAGCTGGTCCGGCTCGGTCGGGCGGACCGCAAGGGCGCACCGGACACCTTCGATGCCAACGGGTTCGTCTCGGTGCTGCGCCGGCTGCGGCGGCTGGAGCCGACGTCGGTCTGGGCGCCCGCGTTCCGGCGGGACCTGGAGGAGCCGGTCGCCGGGGCGATCGAGGTGCCGCCCGAGGTCCGGCTCGTGGTGACCGAGGGCAACTATCTCCTGGTGCGGGACGAGCCGTGGGAGGAGGTGCGGACGCTGCTGCACGAGATCTGGTTCCTCGACCTGGACGCGGAGCTGCGGCTGCGCCGGCTGACCGCCCGGCACGAGGCGTACGGCAAGTCGCCGGAGCAGGCGCGGGACTGGGCGCAGGGCAGCGACGAGGCCAACGCCGCCCTGGTCTGTCCGACCGCCGACCACGCCGACCTGGTGGTACGCCTAGCCGAGCCCCCGCCGGCGTGACGGCACCGTCCGGCGGAGCAGCCAGGCGACCCGGGTCCGCTCCCGGTCGAACTCCGACGCCCCCGGGTAGCCGCTGTGATTGCGGATCGGCGGGTCGGCGACCTCGCCGGCGCTGGGGTGCAGCGCCTCGGGGTCGCGGACGGGCACATTGTTTCGGCAGCTCAGGCGGCTATTCGAGGGTGCGTACCACCCGGGCGGGGTTACCGAGGGCGACCGCGTTGGCCGGCAGGTCCCTCGTCACGACGGCACCCGCGCCGACCACCGTGTTCGCGCCGATGGTGACGCCGGCGAGCACGATGACGCCGCCGCCGAGCCAGACGTTGTCCCCGATGGTGATCGGCTCGGCCGCCTCCCACCTGGCCCGGCGCGGCTCCGCCTCGACGGGGTGGGTGGCAGTGAGGAGTTGGACGTTCGGCCCGATCTGGACGTCGGCGCCGATGGTGATCCGGGCGACGTCGAGGAAGACCGCGTTGAAGTTGACGAAGCTGCGCGGGCCGATGTGCGTCTGCCAGCCGTAGTCGCAGTGGAGGGGCGGCCGGACCCAGACACCCTCGCCGAGCGAGCCGAGCAGCTCCCGCAGCGCCGCGAGGCGGCCGTCGGGGTCGTCGGCGGTGGTGGCGTTGAAGCGTTCGGTCCGCCGGGCGGCGCGGTCCAGGTCGGCGGTGATCTCGGGGTCGTCGGCAAGGTACGCCTCGCCGGCGAGCATGCGTTCCCTCATGGAGCTCACCGGACGATCATGCCCGGTCGATCCGCGATTTCCCCCCGGCCCCGGTCAGTCGTTGGCGTGCAGGGCGGCGTTCAGCTCGATGCCCCGGCCGCTGCGCTGCTTCGCCTCCAGCGCGCCGGTCACCGAGTTGCGCCAGAAGAGCAGCCCGCCGACGCCGGACAGCTCGCGGGCCTTGACCACCCGGCCGTCCCGCAGCGTGATCTTCGAGGCGGCGGTGATGTAGCAGCCGGCCTCGACCACGCAGTCGTCGCCGAGCGAGATGCCGACGCCGGCGTTCGCCCCGATCAGGCTCCGCTCGCCGATGCGCACCTTCTCCGTGCCGCCACCGGACAGGGTGCCCATGATGGACGCCCCGCCGCCGATGTCGGAGCCGTCGCCGACCAGCACGCCCTGCACGATCCGCCCCTCGACCATCGAGGTGCCCAGGGTGCCGGCGTTGAAGTTGACGAAGCCCTCGTGCATCACGGTGGTGCCGGCGGCCAGGTGCGCGCCGAGCCGGACCCGGTCCGCGTCGGCGATCCGCACCCCGGCGGGGACCACGTAGTCGGTCATCCGGGGGAACTTGTCCACCCCGTACACGGCCAGGTGGCGGCCGGCGGCCCGCTCGATCACCCGCAGCTCGTCCACCCGCTCCGGCGGGCACGGTCCGGCCGAGGTCCAGGCCACGTTGGCCAGCTTGCCGAAGATGCCGTCCAGGTTGAGCTCGTTGGGCCGCACCAGGCGGTGGGAGAGCAGGTGCAACCGGAGGTACGCGTCGGCGGCGTCCTTGATCGGGTCGTCGAGCGAGCCGATCACGGTGACCACCTGGACCGTACGCAGACCGGGCAGCGCCCGCTCGCCGACCGCCCCCGGCGGCAGGTCGAGCACGTCGGCCTGATCCTCCCCGGGGACCAGCGGCAGCTCGCCGAGGCCCAGCTTGCCGGTCGGGTACCAGGTGTCCAGCACCTGGTCGTCAGCGGTGATCGTGGCGAGGCCGATGCCCCAGGCAGACTGTGCGTTGGTCACGATTTTGACGGTACCGTGCCCAGCATGGAGAACCCGTTGACCCCCGAGGTCTTGGCTGATCCGGTGGCGCTCACCCGTGCCCTGGTCGACATAGAGTCCGTCTCCCTCAACGAGAAGGCCATCGCCGACTGCGTCGAGGAGGTGCTGCGGGGCGTGCCGCACCTGACCACCTTCCGGCACGGCAACACGGTGATGGCGCGTACCGACCTGGGCCGGGCTACGCGGGTGGTGCTCGCCGGCCACCTGGACACCGTCCCGCTGAACGACAACTTCCCCTCCACCATGCGCGGCGACCTGATGTACGGCTGCGGCACCTCGGACATGAAGTCCGGGGTCGCGTTCGCGCTGCACCTCGCGGTGACCCTGCCGGACCCGCGCTACGACGTGACGTACTTCTTCTACGAGGCCGAGGAGATCGAGTCGAAGTACAACGGCCTCACCCTCGTCGGCCAGGCGCACCCGGAGTGGCTGCAGGCCGACTTCGCGGTGCTGCTCGAGCCGACGTACGGCATCGTGGAGGCCGGTTGCCAGGGCACCATGCGGGCGATCGTCACCACCCACGGCGAGCGGGCGCACGCGGCGCGCTCCTGGCACGGGGTGAACGCCATCCACGGCGCGGGCGGGGTGCTGGACCGGCTGCGGTCGTACGAGGCGCGGCGGGTCACCATCGACGGCTGCGACTACCGGGAGGGCCTGAACGCGGTCCGGATCACCGGCGGCGTGGCCGGCAACGTGATCCCGGACCGGTGCGAGATCGAGATCAACTACCGGTACGCCCCGGACCGCGACCCGGCGGCCGCCGAGGCGCACCTGCGGGAGGTCTTCGCCGGCTTCGACCTCGAGGTGACCGACGCGGCGGCGGGGGCGGCCCCCGGCCTGGACGCACCGCCGGCGCAGGAGTTCCTGGCCGCGGTGGGTGCGGCCCCGATCGGCAAACTGGGCTGGACGGACGTGGCCCGGTTCGCGGCGATGGGCATCCCGGCGCTGAACTTCGGCCCCGGCGACCCCAACCTGGCCCACCACAAGGACGAGCACGTCGAGCTCACCAAGATCCGCGACGGCGCCGCCACCCTGCACCGCTGGCTGGCTTCGGCCTGACCGCCGTTGAAAACGATCAAGAGGTTTGCGTCACCGGATCCCGGTCCGGGTGACGCAAACCTCTTGATCAACGTGTGTCGACCGGTCAGCCGGCCGGGGTGAGGGACTGGTCCGGCGCGGGGCGGGACTCGGCCGGCTCACCGGTGAGGTCGTGGGCTTCCAACTGGCGGGTGCGGCGACGCTCGGCCACCACGTCCCGGATCCGCCGCTGCATCTGACGGCGGATCCGAATCATCTCGCTGTTGCTGATCACGCTTGCTCCTCCCCCGAAGGCGCGCGCCGGGGCATACCCGGTATGTGAATAGTAAGACGTACGAGCGACAGAATTAGTTGCCCAAGATCGCGAACTATTTCCCCGGCTCGCCGGCCCGCACACCCAGCGGCCCACGCTCCACTACGGTGGCTCCCATGAGCCAGAGCAACGGGCGGCAGCAGCCCGCCCCGGACCGGGGGCGCGAGCGGCACCGGGGCGCCGTCACCCTGCGCCGCGGCGCCATCCCCACCAGCACCGCCGACCAGCGGCTGCTGGACTCGCGCGGGCGCGGCGACTGGAAGACCAAGGACGCCTGGCGGGCGCTGCGCATCCTGTCGGAGTTCGTCGAGGGCTTCGACACGCTGGCCGACCTGCCGCCCGCGGTGAGCGTCTTCGGCTCGGCCCGGAGCATGCCGGAGAGCCCGGAGTGCCGGCTGGCTGAGGAACTGGGCGCCGCCCTGGCCCGCGCCGGGTACGCGGTGATCACCGGCGGCGGCCCAGGCGTGATGGAGGCGGCCAACCGGGGCGCGAGCGAGGCCGGCGGGCTCTCCGTCGGGCTCGGCATCGAGCTCCCGTTCGAGCAGGGGATCAACGAGTGGGTCGACCTCGCCATCGACTTCCGTTACTTCTTCGCCCGCAAGACCATGTTCGTCAAGTACGCGCAGGCGTTCGTCGTGCTCCCCGGGGGCTTCGGCACCATGGACGAGCTGTTCGAGGCGCTCACCCTGGTGCAGACCGGCAAGGTCACCCGCTTCCCGGTGGTGCTGATGGGCGCGGACTACTGGCGCGGCCTGCTCGACTGGCTGCGCGAAAGCATGGCCGCCGAGGGCAAGATCGGGCCGGCCGACCTGGAGCTGATCTGCTTGACCGACGACGTCAACGCGGCGGTCCGGCACATCGTGGAGGCCGAGGCGGTGCTCTCCGCCGAACAGGAGGCGATCCGGGGGGAGTCGGTCGCGCGCACCGAGGCGGATCAGCGTGCCGCCGCCGACGAGGGCGGGAAGGGCTGAGCGGATGGCCGCCATCTGCGTGTTCTGCGCGTCCTCCCGCACCCTCGACCGGCGCTGGCTGGACCTGGCGGCCGAGACCGGTGCGGAGCTGGCCCGGCGCGGGCACACCGTGGTCAGCGGTGGTGGCTGCGTCGGGATGATGGGCGCGCTGGCGGACGGGGCGCGGGCCGCCGGGGGGCCGACCCTCGGCGTGATCCCGCAGGCCCTGGTCGACCTGGAGGTCGCCGACCTGGCCTCCGACGAGCTGCTGGTCACCGACGGCATGGCCAGCCGCAAGACGCTGATGATCGAGAAGTCGGACGCGTTCCTCACCCTGCCGGGCGGCCTCGGCACCCTGGACGAGCTGTTCGAGGTCTGGACCACCGCCACGCTGGCCATGCACACCAAGCCGATGGTGTTGGTCGACTCCGACGGTTTCTACCGGCCGCTGGTCGACTGGCTGCGCAGCCTGGCCGACCGGAACTTCCTCAAACCCGCCGGCCTCGACCTGCTCACCGTGGTCGACTCCGTCCCCGCCGCCCTGGACGCCCTCGAATCCCGCCTCACCTGACGCCCACCCCCGCCCACCCCGCCGATCATGAAGTTGTTGCTGTCGATTTCGGCGTGTCGTGGTGACAACTTCATGATCAACGTGGGCTGGGGCGCGAGGGTGAGGTGGTGGCGCGGGAGGTGTCGTACGGGCGTGGTGGGATGAGCTGATGCAGGCGTACCGGCTGGTGCGTCGGCCTGCCGAGGCCGCCCCGGGGGACGGGCGGTCCGGCGGGGTGGCGCGGGGGGACGGTCGGTCCGAGGGGACGACCGCGGCGGCCCGCCGGCCCGAGGGGGCGGCGGGTGATGACGCGCACCCGGCGACCCGGCTGGCCGACCCGGCGCAGGCCGAGGTGGTGGCGCACACCGACGGGCCGATGCTGGTCGTCGGGGGTCCGGGCACCGGCAAGACCAGCACCCTGATCGAGGCGGTCGCCGCCCGGGTGGCCGAGGGGGTCGATCCGGAACGCGTCCTGGTGCTCACCTTCGGCCGGCGCGGCGCCAATGACCTGCGGCACCGGATCGAGGCGCGGATCGCCGGGGACGGCCACCGGGTGGTCCGCGAGCCGCTGGTGCGGACCTTCCCCGCGTACGCGTTCGGCCTGCTCCGCCGGGCCGCCGCCGAGCGGGGCGAGCCCTCACCCCGGCTGCTCACCGGCCCCGAGCAGGATCTGATCATCCGCGAGCTGCTGGACGTGGTCGGCGAGGAGCCCGGGGACGACCAGGTCGGCTGGCCGGAGGACCTGCGCCCGGCCCTGCGCACCCGGGCCTTCGCCGCCCAGCTCCGCGACCTGCTGATGCGCGCCGCCGAGCGCGGCGTCGGCCCGGTCGAGCTGGCCCGGCTCGGGGAGAAGCTGGGCCGCGCGGACTGGCCCGCCGCCGCGCGCTTCCTCCGGGAGTACGTCGCCGTCCTCGCCCTGCGCGACGTCAGCAACCGCGGCTCGGTGGCGTACGACCCGGCCGAACTGGTCCGGGCCGCCACCGGGATGCTGCTCGACGATCCGGAGCTGCTGGCGGCCGAGCGCCGCCGGCTGGCCCACGTCTACGTCGACGAGCTCGCCGACACCGACCCCGCCCAGCTCGACCTGCTCGCCGTGCTCGCCGGCGGCGGTAAGTCCCTGGTCGCGTTCGCCGACCCGGATTCGTCCACGTACGCCTTCCGCGGCGCCGACCCGGCCGGAGTGGCCACCTTCCCGCACCGGTTCCGCACCGCCTCCGGTGCGCCGGCCGCGCAGGTCCTGCTCACCACCTCGTACCGGGCCGGTCCCGCGCTGCTCGCGGCGACCGCCCGAGTGGGCCGGCGGCTGCGCGGCCCGGCGGCGCACCGCCGGCTCCGCCCGCTGGCCGACGCGCCGCCCGGCGCCGTCGAGGTCCGCACGTTCCGGTCGGCCACCAGCGAGTCGGCCTGGCTGGCGCACGCCCTGCGCGAGGCGCACCTGCTCGACGGGGTGCCCTGGTCCCGGATGGCGGTGCTGGTCCGCTCGACCGGCCGGCAGCTGCCGTCGCTGCGCCGCGCCCTGCACACCGCCGGCGTGCCGACCGTCGTGCACGGCGAGGACCTGCCGCTGCACCTGCAGCCCGGGGTGGCGCCGCTGCTGCTCCTGCTCCGCTGCGCCCTGGAACCGGAGCGGCTGGACGAGGAGGCGGCGGTCGCCCTGCTGCACTCGCCGCTCGGCGGCGCCGACCCACTCGCCGAGCGGCGGCTGCGCCAGGGGTTGCGCGCGCTCGCGCTGGCCGGCGGCGACCGGCGGCCCTCCGGCGAGCTGATCGTGGAGGCGCTGCGCGACCCGGCCGAGCTCGCCGCGATCGACCGGCGCTGGGCGGCGCCCGCGCAGGCGGTGGCGGCCCTGCTGGAGACCGCCCGGCAGGCCGCGGCCGCCCCCGGCGCCACCGCGGAGAACGTGCTCTGGGCGGTCTGGCGGGACAGCGGCCTGGCCGAACGCTGGACCGGGGCGATCACCCGCGGGCGGGCTGCCACCGGGGAGCACGAGACCGCCCAGCGCTGGCGGGCCGAGGCCGCCGACCGGGACCTCGACGCCGTGCTGGTGCTCTTCGACGCGGCGGCCCGGTTCACCGACCGGCTGCCCGGCGCGCGCACCGAGGTCTTCCTCGACCACGTGCTCGGGCAGGACCTGCCGGCCGACACCCTGGCCGCCAGCGCCGACCGGGGCGACGCGGTCCGGCTGCTCACCGCGCACGCCGCCAAGGGCCTGGAATGGGATCTGGTCGCGGTCGCCGGGGTGCAGGAGGGGGTCTGGCCGGACCTGCGGCTGCGCGGCAGCCTGCTCGGCTCCGAGCGGCTGGTCGACGTGCTGGCCGGCCGGGCGGACGGCGCCGGCACCCGGGCCAGCCTGGTCGGGCAGACCTCGGCGCTGCTGGACGAGGAGCGCCGGCTCTTCCACGTCGCGGTCAGCCGGGCCCGGCACCGGCTGCTGGTCACCGCGGTCGCCTCGGCCGCCGTCGGCGGTGACGACCACGAGGAGCAGCCCAGCCGCTTCCTGCACGAGCTGGCCGTCACCGAGCCGCCCTCGGTCGGCGGCGGTGGTGCGGTCCCCGCCGGGCCGGATCCGTCGCCGCGCCCGGCCGGTCCCGGCGCACCCGAACCGGCCCACGGCGCGTCCTCGACCGGCGGCACCGCGGGGGCCACGGCGGCGGATCCGGCCGGCCGGGCCGCGCGGCGGGGCCGGCCGGGCGACGGTGCCGCGCTGGCGGTGCCCGGGACGTCGGACGGGCCGGTGCCGACCGGCGACGAGGACCCACAGGACGGGCCGCCGGGCGCCCTGCCGGTCACCCTGCCGCCGCGCGGGCTCACCCTCTCCGCGCTGGTGGCGGAGCTGCGTACCGCGGTCACCGACCCGGCCGCCCCGCCCGCCCGGCGGCACGCGGCGGCGGGCGAGCTGGCCCGGCTGGCCACCGCCGGGGTGCCCGGCGCCCACCCCGACGACTGGTGGGGGCTGCGCGGCCTCTCCGACGACCGGCCGCTGGTCGACGAGGGCGAACCGGTCCGGGTCACCCCGTCCGGGATGGAGAGCGCGCTGCGGTGCAGCCTGCGCTGGCTGCTGGAACGACACGGCGGCAGCGGCCCGGCGAGCGCCGCGCAGGGGGTGGGCAACCTGGTGCACGCCGCCGCGATGCTCGCCGAGGACGCCAGCGCCGACCGCACCGCCCTGCTGGAGTACGTCGCCGCCCGGTTCGACGCGATCGAGCTGGCCGCCCGTTGGATGGTCGGTCCGGAACGGTCCCGCGCCGAGGCCATGGTGGACAAGCTCCTCCGCTGGCTCGCCGGCAACCCGCGCCGGCTGCTCGCCATCGAGCACGAGTTCGCGGTCCGCCTCGACGACCCGCAGCGCCCGGTCGAGCTGACCGGTCGGGTGGACCGGCTGGAGGTCGACGCCGACGGCCGGCTCGTGGTGATCGACCTGAAGACCGGCAAGTCGACGGCGGTCACCGAGCGGGAGGTCGCCGAGCATCCGCAGCTCGGGGCGTACCAGGCGGCGGTGGAGGCGGGGGCGTTCGCCGAGTTCGGCGAGGAGTCGGGTGGGGCGGCGCTGGTGCAGCTCGGCACCGGGGCGAAGGAGGCCAAGGAGCAGGCCCAGGCCGCGGCCGGGGAGGGCCCCGAGGCCGGTTGGGCGACCGCGCTGGTCCGGCGTACCGCCGATACGATGGCGGCCGCCACCTTCGCCGCGGTCGCCAACTCGAAGTGCCGGGTCTGCCCGGTGCGCACGAGCTGCCCGGTGTCCGGCCAGGGGCGCCAGGTCGTCGAGCCGCCGACCACCCGTCCTCCGGACACCCGGTGAGCGCGAGGAGTGAGCTTGCGAGCCCCGCAGTCGCGAACGAGGACGGCATCGTGACCCAGCCGACCCTGTTCAGCGCCGCCACCCCGGCGCCCCGGGCGGCCGACTCCGGTCCCCGGTACACCCCGGTGGAGCTGGCGAAGCTGCTCCGCCTGCCCGCGCCCACCCGGGAGCAGGCGGCGATCATCGCCGCGCCGGTGGAGCCGCTGCTGGTGGTCGCGGGCGCCGGCTCCGGCAAGACCGAGACGATGGCCGCCCGGGTGGTCTGGCTGGTCGCCAACTCGTACGTCCGGCCGGAGCAGATCCTCGGCCTGACCTTCACCCGCAAGGCCGCCGGCGAGCTGGCGCACCGGGTGCGTACCCGGCTCGACCAGCTCATCCGTCGCGTCGGCCGGCAGGGCCGGGACCCGCACGAGGACCCCCTCGCGGGCGAGCCGACCGTCTCCACCTACCACTCGTACGCCGGCCGGATCGTCACCGAGCACGGGCTGCGCGCCGGGTACGAGCCCACCACCCGGCTGCTCACCGAGGCATCCCGCTGGCAGCTCGTCGACCTGCTGGTGCGCAACTACGACGGCGACATGTCCGACGTGGAGCGAATGCCCAGCACGATCACCGACGCGGTCCTGGCGCTGGCCGGCGAGCTGGACGAGCACCTGGTCGACCCGGACACCCTCGCCGCCTGGACCGGCCGGTTCTTCGCCGACGTGCAGGCCCGCCCCGGCCGGGTCTACGCCGACGTGCGGAAGGCGCTGCGACTCCAGCAGACCCGGCTGAAGCTGCTCCCGCTGGTCCGGGCGTACGCCCGCCGCAAGGACGACTTCGAGGCGATGGACTTCGCCGACCAGCTCGCCCGGGCGGCCCGGGTGGCCCGCGACCACCCCGGCGTCGGGGTGATCGAGCGGGACCGGTTCCGGGTGGTGCTGCTCGACGAGTACCAGGACACCAGCCACGCCCAGGTGGTGCTGCTCAACGCGCTCTTCGGTGGCGGCCACCCGGTCACCGCGGTTGGCGACCCCTGCCAGTCGATCTACGGCTGGCGGGGGGCCAGCGCCGGCACCCTGGACCGCTTTCCCGGCGAGTTCGCCCGCGCCGACGGCACCCCGGCCGAGGTGCTGAGCCTGACCACGAGCTGGCGCAACCGGCCCGAGATCCTCGGCGTGGCCAACGCGCTGGCCACCCCGCTGCGGGCCGCCGGCGCACAGGTGCCGGAGCTGCGCGCCGCGCTCAGCGTCGCCGAGCCGATCCCGCACCGCAGCCCGCGCGGCGCGGCCGGCGGCACCGTGCACTGCGCGCTGCTGCACACGTACGCCGACGAGGCCGAGTGGATCGCCGACAGCGTCCTCGCCGCCTGGCGCGGGGCGGCCCGGATGCCGGCTGCGCTGCCCGAGCACATCCCGGTGCCCCAGCGACCCACCACCGCCGTGCTGGTCCGGCTGCGCAGCCAGATCCCGGCCATCGAGTCCGCGCTGCGCGCCCGGGGCCTGCCGGTCGAGGTGGTCGGGCTGGGTGGGCTGCTGGACACCCCCGAGGTGCGGGACGTGGTCTGCACGCTCCGGGTGCTCGCCGACCCGACCGACGGGGCGGCGCTGCTGCGGCTGCTCACCGGCGCGCGCTGGCGGATCGGCCCGCGCGACCTGGTCGCCCTGCACCGCCGGGCCCGGGCCATCGTCCGGTCCCGCCGCGAGCTCACCGGCGACGACGGGCCGGAGATCACCGTGGACGCGCTCGACGAGGCCACGCTGGTCGAGGCGCTGGCCGACCTGGGACCGGCGCAGGCGTACTCGGCGGAGGGGTACGCGCGGCTGCGGGCGTACGGGATGGAACTGGCCCTGCTGCGTTACCGGCTGGACCAGACCCTGCCGGAGCTGATCGCGGACATCGAGCGGACCATCGGCCTGGACGTGGAGGTGGCCGTGCGGGCCGGCCGGGACGGCACCGGTGACGCCGGCCTGGCCCGCGGCCACCTGGACGCCCTCGGTGACGTGGCCGCCCGGTTCAGCGGGGAGACGCCGGGCGCGACCCTGGCCGGCTTCCTGTCCTTCCTCGCCGCCGCCGAGGACGAGGAGCGCGGGCTCGCCCCCGGCGAGGTCGAGGTGGTGGTGGGGGCGGTGCAGATCCTCACCGCGCACGCGGCCAAGGGCCTCGAGTGGGACGTGGTGGCGGTCGCCGGCCTGACCCGGGGCGGCTGGCCGGGGCCGGTGCGCAACTCCGACCACTGGCTGGGCGGTCTGGGCGTGCTGCCCTTCCCGCTGCGCGGTGACGCCGACGGGCTGCCCGAGCTGGGCCTGGCCGCCGCCCAGGACCAGCGCGGGGTGGCCCGGGCGGTGGAGGACTTCACCGACGCCTGGCGGGCGCACGACGAGCGGGAGGAGCGCCGGCTGGCGTACGTGGCGGTGACCCGGCCCCGGCGGCTGCTGCTCTGCTCCGGGTACTGGTGGGGGGAGGGGACCAAGCGGTTCCGCGGGCCGTCGGTCTTCCTCCGGGAGGTGCACGACGCCTGCCTGGACGGCGCGGCCGGGCACCTGGTCGACGAGTGGGCGCCGGAACCGCCGGGCGACGCCGTCAACCCGACCACCGAGGTGGTGCTCCGCGCGGAGTGGCCGGCCGACCCGCTCGGCGCCCGCCGGCCGGCGCTGGCCGACGCCGCCGCCCTGGTCCGGCGGTTCCTGGCCGACCCCGAGCCGGCCCGGCCCGAGGATCCCACCGCCGGCGACCCGGACGTGGCGCGGTGGCGGCGGGAGGCGGACCTGCTCCTCGCCGAGCGCGCCGAGCTGCTGCGGTGGTCCGAGGCGGTCGAGGTGGAGCTGCCCGGGCACCTGTCGGTGACCCAGCTGGTGGCGCTGCGCCGCGACCCGGCGGCCCTGGCGCGCGCCCTGCGCCGCCCGATGCCCACCGAGCCCAACCCGTACGCCCGCCGGGGCACCGCCTTCCACACCTGGCTGGAGCAGCGCTTCGGCGCCGACCGGCTGCTCGACGTGGACGAGCTGCCCGGCGCCGCCGACGAGGACGCCGCCCCCGACGAGGCGCTCACCGAGTTGCAGGAGCGCTTCCTGGCCAGCGAGTGGGCCGACCGGGTACCCCAGGAGGTGGAGGTGCCGTTCGCCACGGTGCTCGCCGGGGTGGTGGTGCGGGGCCGGATGGACGCCGTCTTCGCCCGGCCGGGTGGCCGGTTCGACGTGGTCGACTGGAAGACGGGCCGGCAGCCCACCGGGCGGGAGGCCGAGGTGGCGGCGGTGCAGCTGGCCGTCTACCGGCTGGCCTGGGCCGAGCTGGCCGGCGTGCCGGTCGAGCGGGTCGGCGCCGCGTTCCACTACGTCCGGGACGGGGTCACCATCCGCCCGGCCGACCTGCTCGACGCGGACGGGTTGACCGCGCTGATCGCCGGAGTACCGGAAATTTAGCCGGACCTCCCGTCGTTGGAAGATCCGTGGTAGGTTAGGCGCGTTGCAGTTTTGGTTTCCAGAGACTCTGTGTGCGCCTGGCGGATTGTGGCCCCAGGCGCTCTTTGTTGTGTCCGGAGTTCTCCGGGCGGGGCGACCAGCAGCGACAGGCGATTCGCGCATTCCCGCGCGGAGCGCTCCTCTTCGAGTCCGCAACAAGTGCGGGTTCGACGTTCCGTCAAGGAGACAGAACACATGGCTATTGGCACCGTCAAGTGGTTCAACGCTGACAAGGGCTTCGGCTTCATCACCCCGGACGGCGGCGGCGCCGACGTCTTCGCCCACTTCTCGGCGATCCAGTCCTCCGGCTACCGGAGCCTGGACGAGAACCAGCGGGTCGAGTTCGAGGTGACCCAGGGCCAGAAGGGCCCGCAGGCGGAGAACATCCGCCCGCTCTGATCTTCGGATCAACCCAGCACCATCCATCGCGCCGTCTCCGGCGCGGTGACGGGACCGGCCCGCCGCGCCGCCCCCGCTCCGGCGGGTGGCGCGCTGCGGCGGGCCGGCCCGTACCCCATCGGTTCGTGCTTGTGAGTCGTGGCGGTCTCCGCCGGCGACAGCGCCGCTCTGCGGCGCCCTCCCTCGACACGTGCCGCGTCGAGGAAGGCATTTGTGCATGACCATGACCATTCCCACCTTCGCCGCCACCGGGCTCGCGCCCGCGCTGCTCACCGAGCTGACGACGCAGGGCATCATCGAGCCGTTCCCGATCCAGTCGGCGACCCTGCCGGACTCGCTCGCCGGTCGGGACGTGCTCGGCCGGGGCCGTACCGGCTCCGGCAAGACGCTCGCTTTCGGGCTGGCGCTGCTGCACCGCACCGCCGGCCGCCGGGCCCGCCCCGGCCGTCCGCTCGCGCTCGTGCTGGTGCCGACCCGGGAGCTGGCCCAGCAGGTCACCACCGCCCTCGCCCCGTACGCCCGCGCCCTCGGGCTGCGCTGCGCCACCGTGGTGGGCGGCCTGTCCCTGCAGCGGCAGGCGGACGCGCTGCGGGCCGGCGCCGAGGTGGTCGTGGCCACCCCCGGCCGGCTGCACGACCTGATCAACCGGGGTGACGCCCGTCTCGGCGAGGTCGCCATCACCGTGCTCGACGAGGCCGACCAGATGGCCGACATGGGCTTCCTGCCCCAGGTCACCAAGCTGCTCGAGCAGGTCGCCCCGGACGGGCAGCGGATGCTCTTCTCCGCCACCCTGGACGGCGGCGTGGACCGGCTGGTCCGGCGCTTCCTGAGCAACCCGGTGTCGCACTCGGTCGACCCGGGCACCGCCACGGTGACCGCGATGACGCATCACGTGCTGCACGTCGAGGCGGCGGACAAGCCTGCCGCGCTCACCCAGATCGCCGCCCGCCATGGCCGCACCATCCTGTTCATGGGGACCAAGCACCGCGCCGACCGGCTGGCCCGTCAGCTGCTCTCCAAGGGGGTACGCGCGGCCGCCCTGCACGGCGGCAAGTCTCAGCCCCAGCGCACCCGGATCCTGGAGCAGTTCCGTACCGGCCAGGTCACCGCCCTGGTGGCGACCGACGTGGCGGCCCGTGGCATCCACGTCGACGGCCTGGACATGGTGGTCAACGTGGACCCGCCGACCGAGGCGAAGGACTACCTGCACCGCGGTGGTCGTACCGCCCGGGCGGGCGAGTCCGGCACCGTCGTCACCCTGGTCCTGCCGGAGCAGCGTCGGGACGTGTCCCGGCTGATGACCGTGGCCGGGATCAAGCCGCAGTTGACCCAGGTGCGCCTCGGCGACGAGGCGCTGGCCCGGGTCACCGGTGCACGCGAGCCGTCCGGCGTGGCGGTGACGATCACCGTGCCCCCGCCGGCGGCCGCGCCGCGTGGCGGGTCGGGCCGGGGTCGGCGCGGCGCCGGCGGTGACGGTGCCCGCATGGCCGACAGTGGTCGTCGGGTCGCCGGCGAGGCTGGGCGGTCCGCCGACGGTGGTCGTCCGGCCGGCGACGCCGAGGGCTCCGGCCCGCGCCCGGCACACCGGGCCTCCGGCCGCCGTCGTCGCCCCCAGCGGCCCCGCACCGCCTGACGCCACCGCCCCGCTTTCTTCCCGGTCCGCCCGGTTCCACCGGGCGGACCGGTTTCGTTTGAGGGTGGCAGGGACCGGCCTGTCCGAGGGCCGTCCGCCCCAAGATCCACCACCGCGCCCACCGTTGAGTCGGGGATCAGCGAGCGTTGCGTCCGATGGGCGACTGTCCGCCGCGCCGATCTCGCCCAGGCTGGCATCGGGGGGAAGAGGTCGGGCCGGGTGGCCGGGCGCGGGAGGGGTGACCATGGCGAGCGAGACCGGCTCGGGGGCGCTGCGCGAGCTGCTGCTGGTCGTCGCGGTTGCGGGGGCGGGCCTGGTGCTCGCGGTGGTCGCGGCGTTCGGCCACTGGTACCCGACCTCGGACCAGGCTGCCCGGGCCGGGCTGGTCGAGACGCACAGCACGATCGGGCAGCCGGGTGGACCGACCGCGAGCTGAGTATTGGTGCGGCGCGTACCGGCGGGTCAGCGCGTCGTGGCGCCGTCCACCAGTAAATCGGCCAGGGTGGTCCGGTCGACCACCAGGGCGATTGCTCCGTCCACCGCCAGCCAGACGTCCCGCAGCCCGGTGGCCACCCCGTGATAGCCGGCGCGGTCCGTCGGCAGGCCGCGCACGCTGGTCAGCGAGCCACCGACCGCGCGCAGGACGTCACCCACACTGATCTCGTCCGCCGCGCGGGTCAGGGCGTACCCGCCCTCGGTGCCGCGGTGGCTGTGCAGCAACCCGGCCCGGCGCAGGTCCAGCAGGATGCCCTGGAGAAAGCTGAGTGGGATGTCCTGGCGTTCGGCCAGGCTCGCCGCCTTGACCAGCTCGCCGCCGCCGGACCCGCCGTCGCCGGTGGACCCGGCGGCGTCGGCGACGGCGAGCATGGCCCGGAGCGCGTAGTCGGCTCTCGCGGAGACGTACACGGGCTCAGTTGCCGGCCTGGTCCAGCACGCCCCAGCGACGCCGGATCGCCTTGTCGGCGGCGCCGAACGCGGCGTCCACCACCAGGCCCACCACCAGAATGACGATCATGATGGCCATCAGCCGGGGCGAGTCGGAGAAGTCCCGGGCGTAGGTGAGCTGCGCGCCGATGGAGGTGCGCTCGGCGATGACCACCAGCAGCTCGCCGGCCATCAGGCTGCGCCAGGCGAACGCCCAGCCCTGCTTGAGCCCGGCCACGATGGCGGGCAGCGCGGCGGGCGCGATGACGTACCGGTAAAGGTTGAGCCCCCGGGCGCCCATGTTGCGGCCGGCCCGGATCAGCAGCGGCGGCACGTAGTCCACGCCGTGGATGACGCCGTTGGCGACGGACGGGGCCGCGCCGAGCACCACCACGAAGAAGATCGCCTGCTCGGTGAGCTGGAAGAGCACGATGGCGAGCGGGAACCAGGCGATCGACGGCATGGTCTGCAACGCGGTGATCATCGAGCCGAGCGCGGCCCGGAGCACCTTCACCCGGGCCACGCCGAGGCCGAGCACCAGCCCGACCGCGACCGCGGCGGCGAAGCCGACGGCGGCCCGCCGGCCGGTGGTGGCCAGGCCCTCCCAGAGTGCGGCGCTGCCCAGGTATCGGCCGAGGTCGGCGAAGACGGTACCCGGTGCGGGCAGGGCCCACGGGTCCTTCCAGCCGGTCCAGAACACGACCTGCCAGATGCCGATCACCAGCGCCAGCGCGGCCAGCTTTGGCCAGGTGGCCGACCAGAAACGCCGGGCCCGCGAGCCGGGCCTCTCTCGGCCCGCGATCTCCAGCGCGTCCAGGCCGGAGATCTCCGCGTCGGTACGCGGGGTCGCGGCGAGCGTGTCACTGGCCATGGCGGCCCACCTCCGTACGCAGCCGGTCGGTGACCTCGGCGGCGATGTTCGCGATCTCCGGGGAGTCGATCCGTCGGGGCCGGGGCACGTCGACCCGGGTGGAGTAGATGATCCGGCCGGGCCGGCTGGAGAGCAGGATGATCCGGTCCGCGAGGCGGGCCGCCTCGCGGACGTTGTGGGTCACGAAGAGCACGGTGAGCCGGCGCTCGGACCAGATCCGCTCCAGTTCGTCGTGGAGGATGTCCCGGGTCATCGCGTCGAGCGCGCCGAACGGCTCGTCCATCAGCAGCACCGGGGTGTCCAGGGCGAGGGTGCGGGCCAGCGCCACCCGCTGCCGCATGCCGCCGGAGAGCTGGTGCGGCCGCTTGCGGCCGAACTCGGCCAGGTGGACGGTACGCAGCAGCTCGGCGACCTTCTCCCGGCGCTCGGCCCGGGGCAGCCCGCGCAGCTTCAGCGGCACCTCGACGTTGGCCTCGACGGTCAGCCACGGGAAGAGCGCCGGTTCCTGGAACATCAGGCCCGGGTTGACCCCGTCACCGAGGTCGATCTGCCCGCCGCTGGACCGGTCCAGGCCGGCGACCAGGTTGAGCAGCGTGCTCTTGCCGCAGCCGGAGGCGCCGACCAGGCAGACGAACTCACCGGGAGCGACGTCCAGCGACACTCCGTCCAGGGCCAGGACGGCGTTTTCGCCCTGGCCGTACACCTTGGTCACGCCCCGCAGCGCGACCGAGCCGGTAGCGCTGCGGGGGGTCGTCGTGGTCGAGGTCACGGCTGGCTGACCTCGGGCTTGCCCCCGGCCTTCAGGACCTCGTTGAGGAACTTCAGGTCGTAGAGGCCGTCGAGGTCGACCGGCTGGGTCAGCTCGACGGCGACGGCGTGGTCCAGGCCGGTCTTCAGCGAGCCCGCGATGGGGTCGTTGGTGAACTCCAGGGTCGGCCACGCCTGCTTGATCAACTTGACGTCCAGCGGCTTGCCGGTGATCTTGGCGATGTGGTCGGAGATGGCCTGCTGCGCCTCGTCCGGCTTGGTGTTGACGAACTCGTTCGCCGCAACCTGCCCCTCGACCAGCTTCTTCACCACGTCCGGGTGGGCCTTGAGGAACTTGGTGCTGACGATCAGGTTGGTGATGACGAACTTCTTGTCCGGCCAGAGGTCGCGCTCGTCGACCAGGACCTTGCCGCCGGCGTTGACCAGGCGCGAGACGAACGGCTCGGGCACCCAGGCGCCGTCGATCGCGCCGCTGGTGAAGGTCTCCACCGTCTGCGCGTTCTCCTGCGGGACGATCTTGACGTCGCCGCCGCCCTCCTTGGTGGTCTTGAGGCCCTTCTCCTTGAGCCAGTAGCGCAGCGCCACGTCCTGGGTGTTGCCGAGCTGCGGGGTGGCGATCTTCTTGCCGCGCAGCTGCTCCACCGTGGTGATCTCCGGCTTGACCACCAGGGCCACGCCGCCGGAGGCGGCGCCGGAGATGACCCGGACCGCCTGGCCCTTGGACTTGGAGAAGGCGTTCACGGTCGGGTTCGGACCGATGTACGTGGCGTCCAGCGCGCCGGAGAAGATCGCCTCCACGGCGGCCGGGCCGGCGTTGAAGGTCTTCGTCTCCAGCGTGACGTCGCTGCCCAGCTTCTCCTTGAAGATCCCCTTCTCGACGCCGACCACCGCCGGCGCGTGGGTGATGTTGGGGAAGTAGCCGAGGCGCAGCGTCACCGGGCCGGACTTGCCGGCGGCGTCGGTGTCGTCGCCGCACGCGGCGGTGCTGCCCAGGGCGGCCACGCCGACGACGGCGAGGGTGGCGAGGGAGACCAGCCGACGGAAGGGGAGCCGTCTCATCGTTGTCCAATCCGCAGTATTCCTACTTAGTTGGTAGGAAGACTGGGGCACGGTGCGGGCGGCGTCAAGACCGGTTCACCATCCGGGATGGCCCGTCCCGGAATTCTCGGCAATTCCCACCTGTTCGGAGGAGTTTCGGAGGCCGGTCCGGTCACCTCTGACCCCACCCTGCGGGCCGTCAGCGGATTCCGCCGGGCACGCCGCCCACCGCTGCCCGGAGGAGCCGGGTACGCGGGGTGCCGACGCGCTAGGGTCGATCTCGTGCCGACGCGCAGAGCGAAGATTCCAGCGACGAAGTACCCGGTCGAGCGGTTCACCCTCGACAACGGCCTGCGGGTGGTGCTCACCCCCGACCGCAGCGCCCCGGTGATCGGGGTGGCGGTGGTCTACGACGTCGGCATCCGCTCCGAACCGGAGGGACGCACCGGCTTCGCCCACCTCTTCGAGCACCTGATGTTCCAGGGCTCGGAGAACCTCGAGAAGCTGGCCCACTTCCGGCACGTCCAGGGCGCCGGGGGCACCTTCAACGGCTCCACCCACCTGGACTACACCGACTACTTCGAGACCCTGCCGAGCAATGCGCTGGAACGCGCGCTGTTCCTGGAGGCCGACCGGATGCGCGGCCCCCGGCTCACCGAGGAGAACCTGCGCAACCAGGTCGACGTGGTCAAGGAGGAGATCCGGGTCAACGTGCTCAACCGGCCGTACGGCGGGTTTCCCTGGCTGACCCTGCCCCCGGTCATGTTCGACACCTTCCCCAACGCGCACGACGGGTACGGCTCCTTCGACGACCTGGAGTCGGCCACCGTCGCCGACGCGGCCGACTTCTTCCGCCGCTACTACGCCAGCGGCAACGCCGTCCTCGCGGTCAGCGGTGACGTGGACGTGGCCGAGGCGACCGAGCTGATCACGCGGCACTTCGGTGACGTGCCGGCCCGGCCCGCGCCGAAGCGTCCGGACTTCGCCGAGCCGGACCTGACCGCCGAGCGGCGCACGTCGTACACCGACAAGCTGGCGCCGCTGCCGGCGGTGGCCGGAGCCTGGCGGGTGCCCGACCCGGTGACCGACTTCGCCGGCTACCTGCCGTACGTGGTGCTGGCCGAGGTGCTCACCGACGGCGACGCGTCCCGGCTGGTCGAGCGGCTGGTCCAGCGCGACCGGTCGGTCACCAGCCTCGGTGGCTACCTCGGCTTCATGGGCGACCCGTTCGACGTGCGCGACCCCACCGCGCTGCTGCTCCAGGCCCACCTGCCGCCCGGCGGGGACGTGGACAAGGTGCTGCGCACCATCGACGAGGAGCTGGACCGGCTGGCCACCGACGGGCTCACAGCGGGCGAGCTGGAACGCACCCAGGCCCGGATGGCCACCCACCTGCTGCGGGAGACCGACGCGGTGCTCGGCCGGGCGCTGCGGATGGCCGTGCTGGAACAGCAGCGCGGCGAGCCCGGGCTGCTCAACGAGCTGCCCCGGCTGGTCGGCGAGGTCACCGAGGAGCAGGTCCGCGTCGCCGCCGCCACCGTGCGGCCGGAGCGCCGCGCGTCCATCGAGGTCATCGCCGGAGGTGCCCGGTGAGCGCGAGGAGCGAGCCGGGGTTGCGAGCACCGCAGTCGCGAACGGAGGAGGGTCAGTGACGGCCACCGTGGAGACCGGGACGCGGCCGCTGCCGCCGCTCGGCCCCAACCGCAAGCTGAAGCTGCCGAAGCAGGCCGAGCGCACCCTCGCCAACGGGCTCACCGTGATCGCCGTACGCCGGCCGGCGGTGCCCCTGGTCGAGCTACGGCTCTGGATGCCGTTCGGGCGGACCCACCTGGCCCGTGGCGCGATGCTCGCGGAGACCATCCTCTCCGGCACCGAGACCCACACCGCCACCCAGATCGCCGCCGAGCTGCAGAAGGTTGGCGGCGGGCTCTCCGCCGGGGTCGACCCGGACCGGCTGATGCTCTCCGGCGCCGGCCTGGTCACCGGGCTGGACCGGATGCTGGAGATCCTCGCCGACGTGCTGACCGGGGCCACCTACCCGGGCGACTGGGTCGAGACCGAGCGGGACCGGCTGGTCGACCGGATCCAGGTGGCGCAGAGCCAGCCGGCGCACCTGGCCCGCACCGCGCTGCTCAAGCGGATCTACGGCAAGCACCCGTACGCGATCCAGACCCCGGAGCCCGGCCAGGTCCGGGCGGTCCGCCCGCCGGTCCTGCGTACGCTGCACGCCGAGCGGGTGCATCCGGCCGGCGCGGTGCTGGTGCTGGTCGGCGACATGCAGCCCGAGCGCGCGCTGGACGCCGCCGAGCGGGTGCTCGCCGGCTGGAACGGCGACGGGCACACCGCCGAGCTGCCGCCCGCGCCGCCGCTGGAGCCCGGCCCGCTGCTGCTGGTCGACCGGCCCGGCTCGGTGCAGTCGTCGCTGCGGATCGCGCTGCCGGCGATCCCGCGCACCCACCCCGACCACGCCGCCCTGCAACTGGCCAACCTGGTCTTCGGTGGCTACTTCTCCTCCCGCTGGGTGGAGAACATCCGCGAGGACAAGGGCTACACCTACGGCCCGCACTCGCTGGTCGAGCACTCGGTGGCCGGGTCGGTGCTGGTCGCCGCCGCCGAGGTGGCCACCGAGGTCACCGCCCCGGCGCTGCTGGAGACGACGTACGAGCTGGGCCGGTTGGCGTCGCTGCGGGTGAAGCCGGAGGAGCTGGAGCAGGCCCGCCAGTACGCCCTCGGCACGCTCCAGCTCGGCATGTCCACCCAGGCCGGGCTCGCCTCGCTGACCAGCGCGTACGCCGGCAACGGGCTGCGCCTGGACTTCCTCGCCGAGCACGCCGCCCGGCTGGCGAAGGCCACCGTCGACGACGTCGCCGAGGTGGCGGCCCGCTACCTGGCCCCGGCGAAGGCGGTCATCGTGGTGCTGGGCGACGCCGAGCGGGTCGCCGGGCCGCTGTCGGCGCTGACCCCGGTGCGGACGGAGCCGGCGTGACCGGTGAGGCCGCCCCACCGTTGGCCCGGTCCACGCTGGACCGGGCGGCGCACCGGCGTACCGATCCGGGCTGGCTCGCCGAGGCGTGGGAGCGGGCCCGGGTGCTGGTGCTGGACTCGGCCGACGGCGGCCGCGCCCTGGTCCGCGGCGAGGGTGCCCCGCCGGAGCTGGTGCTGCTCGACTCCGGCGCGCTGCCCGAGGTGCCCCGGTCGGTGCCGATGTTCCTCGGCGTCGAGCCGGACGGCGTGCCGGTTTTCGCGGTGGACGGTCCGCTGCCGGCCGTGCCGGGCGCCCGGGCGGTCAACCTGCGCGAGGTGGGTCACCTCCTCCTCGACCGGGACGCCGGCATCTTCACCACCGCGCTGGCGCTGCTGAACTGGCACCTACGGCACGGCTACTCGTCGGCCACCGGCCACCCCACGGAGGTGGACGAGGCCGGCTGGTCGCGGGTCGACCCGGACGGTGACCGGGCCTGGCCGCGTACCGACCCGGCGATGATCGTGCTGGTGCACGACGGGGTGGACGGGCCGGAGGGGCGCTGCCTGCTCGGCAACAACGCCACCTGGCCGAGCACCCCGGGCCAGCGGCGGTTCTCCTGCCTCGCCGGCTACGTCGAGCCGGGGGAGTCGGCCGAGGCCGCCGTGCTGCGCGAGGTCCGCGAGGAGGTCGGCGTCGGGGTCGAGGAGATCGCGTACGCGGGGAGCCAGTCCTGGCCGTTCCCCGGCTCGCTGATGCTCGGCTTCCTGGCCCGCGCCGACGCCGACGACCCCGTCCGGGTCGACCCGGCGGAGATCGCCCACGCCCGCTGGTTCACCCGGCGTGAGATCGGCGCCGCACTGGCCGGGCGTCAGGTCGACGCGGGCGAGGGCACCCGGCTGGTGCTCCCGCCGCCCTCGTCGATCGCGCTCTTCCTGATCCACCGCTGGCTCGACGGCCACTGCTGACCGTCCGCCCGCAAGCCCCGCGGCGGCGCGGGGTCAGCGGCCCACGAAGGGCGGCGAGCGGGGTGGACTGGACGTGCGCCCGGCCCGGACCGTCGTTGCCGCGACGGTCACGGGCCGGGAACACGGGCCGTCGTGGTCGGCTGGGGCAAGGAACGCGGCGGGGGAGCCGGTCCGACCACGACGGACGTCCGGGACGGATCAGGTGCGGCCCCATCGGTACGCGTGCCCGGGGTCTGGCTCGGAGATGGGCAGTACCTTGACCCGTTGCCGGCCGGAGCGGACCGCGCCGACCGTGGCGAGGGCCCGGGCCAGCAGCAGCGCGGCGTCCCGGTCCTCGGCGTGTACGACCTGGCGGCGGGGTTCCGGCGTGGTCGTCTCGTCCCGCAGCCGGCCACCGTCGGCCCAGGCGGCCGCGATGTCGATGTCGGCGGCGGTGCGGATGTCGGTGCGAACGATAAGGAACCGCATGGGTGTCCCCCGGACGGATCGCGACGGACGAGTACGCGCTGGAACTTTCACGTCACTCTCTCGTCATGTTACGCCCGGCGGTCGTCCCAGCAAGTGAAACCCGACGATCCGCGGAGCGCGTAGACCGATCGGGGAACCCCTGCTCAGGACGGTTGTCGGGGGTGGACACGCGAGAGGGGCCGCCGGCCTCAGCCGACGGCCCCCGGGTCCTCGCCGGATCAGTTCAGATCGAACTGCCCGTTTTTCGCGCCGGCGATGAAGCCCAGCCAGCCGGCCCGGTTGAACAGCAGCACCGGGCCACCCCGGTCCTTGCTGTCGCGCAGCGCGACGGCGGCGGGCCCGGTCCGCAGCGGGGCGACCTCGACGCAGTTGGAGGTCTGGCTGCGGCTGCTGGTGCGCCACGGCGCGCCGGCGAGCTGCTGGGCGAGCCCGGCGGGGCTGTTGCGGATCTCGTTCATGGTCCTGCTCCTGCTCTGGAGTGCTCCGATGGGGGCGAGTGGCGCCGCAGGCCGGACGGGCCCGGCCCCTCGTGGGGTGTCACCGGTCCGTCGTCAGGCGCCCCGTGCCCCGGCGGCGCTGGACCGGCGCCGTTGCCGGGCTGGACGCCACTGTGGACTCGGGAGCCGTTTCGGTCAGCCGTCCCGTCGCCTCGATGAGCCAGGAGAGGGTGTCCGATGCGGAGAGCGCCGCCGAGCATAGCCACTCGAACGCCACTTTATAGCGATTTAGGGCGTTTGGCTCGGTTGACATGACGTCGGTGAAGCCACCTTCTATGGCGAGCGTCTCCGGGTCGAGCGGATCGGCGAACCGGTAGACCGAGAAGGCGGTCGGCGGCAGGTACCAGTCGGCGATCCGGGTGTCCCGCAGCAGCAGGTGCAGCGTCACGTTCGGCAGCATGGCCAGCTCGCAGAGGTGGACGATCTGCTCGTGCAGCACCTCGGGCGGGCCGGCCCGCCGGCCGAGGGCGGCGTCCTCCAGGACGGCGGTGTAGCGCGGCGCGTCGGGGGAGCGGGTCAGCAGCGACTGCCGGGACTGTCGGGCGCGTACCTCGGTCTCCGGGTCGTCGCCGGTCTCCGGGTCGCCGGCCTCCTCGGCGACCTGGGCCGCGGAGATGATCCGGTGCCGGGCGTAGCCCGGGGTCTGCAACAGCCCGGGCACCATCACCGGGTTGTACTCGAAGATCTCCGCGCAGCCCGCCTCCAGCTCGGCGAAGCCGCGCTGCTGCTGGGTCATCACCGGGAAGTTGCGCAGCCAACCACGCATGTCGCCGGCCTCCAGCGTGATTCCCAGCAACTCCTCGTGCAGCTCGTCGTCGGCCTCGTAGAGGACGAGCAGGTCCCGGACGTCGTCCGGGTCCGGTCGGCTGCGGCCGTTCTCCAGGCGGGACAACTTGGACGCGGAGGCCCAGCCGATCCGCTCGATGACCTGGTCCCCGGTGAGACCAGCCGCCTCGCGCAACCGGCGCAGCTCGGTGCCGAGCCTGCGCCGGCGCAGGATCGGGCTCGGTACGGCAGGAGGCACGATGTCCTCTTCTCCGTCGACCGCCGCAGGAGGCGACGGTAACTGTATGAAATTCGCCCCCCACGGTCAGTATGGACGGCGTGAACGGTGCCGGAGGTTCCGGCGAGGGCGTGTCTCGCGACAAAAAGAGCACCGTGGAGAGGTGCCGGCCGCCCGACGACGGCGTCCCGGCGGCACCGCCCCGACGCGCCCGCCCGGGCGCCGCCCGGCCGGAGGGAACCCCATGCGCACCGTCCCGCGCCGCCCCGACTTCCGCCGGCGGCTACCTCTGGCACGGCCGCCGCCTGACCCCACCCCCCGGCCCCACCCGGGCCAGCGCACGCCCACCCGCACCCCCGCGTGCCGCCCGCATCCCGTCCCCCCGCCTCCCGACAGACCCCGCTCTCAGGAGACGAAAAGAGCGGCCGGCCCCCGGAGGGGCGGCCGCTCTTTTCGTGAGGGGGTGCTGGGGTGCTGGGGTCAGACGTTCAGGCCGGCGAGGTGCTGCTTGACCTGGATGATCGAGGGGTTGGTGAGGGCGCTGCCATCGGCGAAGCGCAGGGTCGGGACGGTCTGGTTGCCGCCGTTGACCTTCATCACGAACTCCGCGGCCGTCGGGTCCTGCTCGATGTCGACCACCTCGTACCCGATGCCCTCCCGGTCGAGCTGCGACTTCAGCCGGTGGCAGTAGCCGCACCACGAGGTCGAATACATCGTCAGCATGGTCAGGTCCTCCAAGGGATGGCTCGGGCCCGGTCAGATCAGGCCAGGCTAATCGCTGCAACATCGCCGACGGCTGGAATGATTCCTGGCTGTGGTGGTTCACTCAGCGGCGGAGCGGGTGCTGGCCGGCCTCGACCCGGAGCAGCGGTCCGCGGTGACCGCCCCGGCCGGGCCGGTCTGCATCCTGGCCGGTGCCGGCACGGGCAAAACCCGCGCGGTGACCTCCCGGATCGCCCACCGCGCGCTCACCGGGGAGATCTCGGCCCGGCACGTGCTGGCGGTCACCTTCACCGCCCGGGCCGCCGCCGAGATGCGGGCCCGGCTCACCGCGCTCGGCGTGGCCGGCGTGCAGGCGCGCACCTTCCACGCCGCGGCGCTGCGCCAGGTGCGTTACTTCGCCCCCCGCCTGCTGGCCGGGCGGGCCATGCCGGAGCTGCTGGACAGCAAGGTGCGGGTGGTCACCCTGGCCGCCGCCAAGGTGGGCCTGCGCACCGACCGGGCCGCCGCCCGGGACCTCGCCGGCGAGATCGAGTGGGCCAAGTCGTCCCTGATCGAGCCGGGGGAGTACGTGGTCGCCGCGGCCAAGGCGCTGCGGGACACCCCGCACGAGCCGGCCAAGGTGGCCGAGGTCTTCGCCGCGTACGAGAGGCTCAAGCGCGGCAACGGCGTGATCGACTTCGAGGACATGCTGCGCGCCGCGGTGTGGGGGATCGAGGAGCATCCGGACGTCGCCGAGCAGGTACGCGGCCAGTACCGGCACTTCGTCGTCGACGAGTACCAGGACGTCAACCCGCTCCAGCAGCGGCTGCTGGCGGCCTGGCTCGGCGGCCGGGACGACCTCACCGTGGTCGGCGACGCCAGCCAGACCATCTACTCGTTCACCGGGGCCACCTCGTCGTACCTGGTCGACTTCCCGCGCCAGCACCGGGGCGCGACCGTGGTCCGGCTGGTCCGCGACTACCGCTCCACCCCGCAGGTGGTCGGCCTGGCCAACGCGGTGATCTCGCAGGCCCGGGGGGCCGAGGCCCGGCTCCGGCTGGAACTGGTCGGGCAGCGTCCGCCCGGCCCCGAGCCGGAGCTGCGGATCTTCACCGACGAGCCGGCCGAGGCGTCGGCGGTCGCGGCCCGCTGCCGGGCGCTGGTCGACGGCGGTACCCCGGCCCGGGAGATCGCCGTGCTGTTCCGCACCAACGCCCAGTCGGAGGCGTACGAGAAGGCGCTCACCGAGGCCGAGGTGCCGTACGTGGTGCAGGGCGCCGAGCGCTTCTTCGAGCGGACCGAGGTACGTCAGGCGATGGTCGCGCTGCGCGCCGCCACCCGCTCGATCCCGGGGGAGACCCCGCTGCCGGTCGCCGTGACGGAGGGTCTCGCCGCGGTCGGCTGGGCGCCGGACGCGGCACCGGCCGGCGGCGCCGCCCGGGAACGCTGGGAGGCGCTCGCCGCCCTGGTCCAACTCGCCGAGGAGTACGCCGCGACGCCGGAGGTGCTGCCGGTCGGCGAGGCCGCCGCGGTGGAGCGGCCGGTGACGTTGAGCGACTTCAACGACGAACTGGCCCGCCGGGCCGCCCAGCAGCACGTGCCCACCGTCGACGGGGTAACCCTGGCCTCGCTGCACTCCGCCAAGGGCCTGGAGTGGGACGCGGTCTTCCTGGTCGGCCTCGCCGAGGGCACCCTGCCCACCACGTACGCGAAGACCCCCGAGCAGGTCGAGGAGGAGCGGCGGCTGCTCTACGTCGGGATCACCCGGGCCCGGGAGTGGCTCTGGCTGTCGTACGCCACGGCACGCTCGCCCGGCGGCCGGGCCCGGCGGCCGTCCCGCTTCCTGCCGCAGCTCGACCGCTCGGGTGGCGCCGAGCGGGCCGGCACCGGCGCGGCCCGGCGGACCGAGCGGCGGCGGACCCAGGTCGTCTCCTGCCGGATCTGCGGCGCGACCCTGCTCGCCGGGGCGGACCGCAAGCTGGGCCGCTGCCCGACCTGCCCGTCGGACATCGACGAGGAGCTCTACCAGCGGCTGCACGAGTGGCGGCGGCGGGTGGCCGGCGCGCAGAAGGTCCCGGCGTACGTGGTCTTCACCGACGCCACGCTGACCGCGCTGGCCGAGCGGCAGCCGGGCCGGGTCGAGGAGCTGATCGCGATCGCCGGCATCGGTCCCCGCAAGCTGGGCCTTTACGGCGAGACCGTGCTCGCCCTCGTAGGGGGCGCGGCGGTCGACGATGTCTGCCCGGAGAAAACTTTCAAAATCGAGTCGTAAATTCGTTTGCCCTCGCCCCGGGGCGAGGAATAGCCTCAGGACACACCTCGCGAGCGGCGCTATTTCGGCTGCTCACGGGGGTTGGGTCCATGGTCGGTACGAGGAACGTGAGGGAGGTGGCACCCGTGGAGATCTTCACCTATGAGCGTCTGGCGGCGATGCCAGCTGCCTGCGCTCCGCACTCGGCCGTCCGGGTGGCCCTTGGCGCTGCGCGACCGTCGGTTCCGCAGGTGCACCAGGTCCAGGTTCAGGCCGAGCTGACCCTGACCGTCGCGCCCACCGGAATCCGGATCCAGGGGACCAGTGGCTTCACGGGCAAGGGCATCGATGGCGCCAAGAAGCGCATGGATGTCCGCGGCGTTCCACCTCGAGGTAGACCGGTCTGATCACAGACCACCGGCTCACCTCGAGGCCGCGGAACCCGTACACCGGGATCCGCGGCCTCAGTTTTTTGCCCCGCCGAAGTACGTCGGAATTGCGATCCACGAGATCGAAGTGAGAGAGAGGTGACCGGGCATGAGTCTGGCGTTGGCCCCACTCGACGTGAGCGTCGAGGTGGAGGCGAACCTGCCCTGCCGGAAGTTCGACCCCGACCTGTGGTTCTCCGACTCGCCTGCCGAGCTCGAGCTGGCCAAGTCGCTCTGCGGGGACTGCCCGCTGCGCGTCGAGTGCCTCGCCGGTGCGGTGGAGCGGGCCGAGCCCTGGGGCGTCTGGGGCGGCGAGATCTTCGAGCGTGGCGCGGTCGTCCCGCGTAAGCGGCCCCGTGGCCGTCCGCGCAAGGAGGACCTCGCCCGTGACGCCGCACTGCGGGTCGAGGCCGAGGCGCGACTGGCGGCCAGTGGGCTGTCCGACTCGCGGAACACGGTCCGGCTGGCAGCCTGACAATGCACCCGATCCGTACCCAGGCCGGCCGAAAGCCGGTTGTCAGCCGGTTGTCAGAGAGATGAATCAGATGCTGCTGTACGTACCCACTGGAGCCGTCGAAATGCAACTACTCCACGAAGCGTTGTCCCGGGCCCGAATGCCCCGGCCTCAGGCCGGTCGCACCACCACGAGCACTGAGGCAACCCGTTCCGCCCGTACCGTCGCGATGAGCAGCCGCAACCAGTCGGCTCGCGACCTGGGCGTTCTCTAGTCCGTTCGGATACGCGGGGGCGGTGGCCGGAACTCCGGCCACCGCCCCGCGGCGTCTCCCGGTCAGGCGACCGGGGCGAAACCGGGCAGCCAGCGCTCCAGGATCGCCCGGTACGGCGCCTTCGCCTCCAACTGGCAGAGCACCCCGATCGAGCCGAGCGTCACGCGGTGGATCATCAGGTACGACGGCGGCAGGTTGAGCTGCCGGCTGAGCTGGAAGGTGGGCGATCGAGGGCTGGCCAACCGGGTCGCCTCGCCCCGCAGCCAGGCCCGGGTGAACCGGAACTCCTCGGCGGCGATGGGCTCCAGCATCGGACGGAGGAAGTCGAGCACCGCCTCGGCATCGATCGACTCGGTGGGGCTGACGAAGCCCTCCTCGCGCAGGCCGGCCACCACCGCTTCCGCGTCGCCCCGGAGCGCCAGCGCGGCGATCCGGCCGATCGGCTCGGGGGTGCCGCCGGGCATCCGGGCCACCGCGCCGAAGTCGATCACGCCGAGCCGGCCGTCCGGCAGCAGCCGGAAGTTGCCCGGGTGCGGGTCGGCGTGCAGCAGTCCGGCCCGCATCGGGGCCGACAGGTGCAGGACGGCCATGAGCCGACCCGCCTCGTCGCGTTGCTCCTCGGTGCCCTCGCGGATGATCGCCGAGAGCGGCGTCCCTTCGATCCACTCGGTGATCAGTACCCGGGGCGAGGAGTCGAGCACCTCGGGGATGAAGATCTCCGGGTCGTCCGCGTACGCCGTCGCGAAGGCGCGCTGCGATTCGGCCTCTAGCTCGTAGTCCAGCTCCTCGGTGATCCGCTCGCGCAGCTCCACCAGGAGCGGCTTGACGTCCAGCCCGGGCTGGATCGCCCGGAACATCCCACCCAGCCGGGAGAGCTGCTTGAGGTCGGCGAGCAGGGCGTCCCCGGCACCCGGGTACTGGATCTTCACCGCGACGTCCCGGTGCTTCGGGCCGCCGGCCGGTCCGTACCCGGGATCCCGCCAGACCGCGCGGTGGACCTGGCCGATGCTGGCCGCCGCGGCGGGGGTGTCGTCGAACTCCACGAAGCGGTCCCGCCAGTCCGGGCCGAGTTGCTCGGCGAGCACCTTGTGCACGGTCGCCGCGGGCAGCGGCGGGGCGGCCTCCTGGAGCTTGGTGAGCGCCTGCCGGTAGGGCGCGGCGATCTCCTCCGGCAGGGCCGCCTCGAAGACCGACAGCGCCTGACCGAACTTCATCGCCCCGCCCTTGAGCTGGCCCAGCACGCTGAACAGCTGCTCCGCGGTGCGCTGCTGGATCTCCGCGGAGATGACGTCGGACGCGAGCCCGGTGACCCGCTTGCCCATCCCGAGGACGGTCCGGCCGGCGAAGCCGAGCGGCAGGGCGGCGAGCTTGGCGGTCCGGGACACGGCCCGGCGCGGGATGTCGGTCACCCGGTCATTGTTACCGACTCGGGGGGCCCGCTGCTGCTACGAAGCCGGGAGCCGGTCGGCTCGAACCGGATCCCGCGGCCTTCCGGGCATCCTCGGGACGACTGTGCGGACGCGCGGACCGGATTCGACCGCCGCCCGGGCACCCGCGGGACCGGTGCGGGGAGGCCGTGACCGGATTCGGCGGCTCCCCGAGCACCCGCAGGACGGGTGCGGGGACCAGACCCGGCGGCGGAACCGGCCGGCCCCACCAACCTCGACCGCGCAGCCGAGCGTCTCCGGGGTGCCGCCGTCGAGGTGGGCCAGCACCTCCGCCGCCGCGTACGCCACCGCCGCGAGCAGGGTGGTCGCGGCGCAGGTCTGGTCGGCGTCGTCGGCGGCGAGTTGGGCGGCGAGCGCCGGCCAGTCCGGATCCCGCTCGACCCGATGGCGGTCGAGGCAGTTCAGGCAGGGACCGACCGGCGGCCGGACGAGCGGGCCGACCACCGGCACCCCGCCGCGCAGGCCGAGCAGCAGGTGGGGCTGGCGGCGCTGGGCGTACCGAGCGGCGAGCACGGCGGCGGGCCGGTCCGGGCCGAGCTGGACGACCAGGTCGATCCGGCCCCGCCGCAGGGGCCCGGTCTCGGTGCCGGGCGCGGAGCGCGCCAACTGGTCCCGGAGCGCCGCGGCCAGCGGCCGGCCCACCTCCGCCGCGGTCAGACCGGTGCCGACCAGGTCGAGCGGGCGGACCGGGCCCGCCAGGTCGGGATCCAGGTGGCCGACGCCGGCCTGGGCCAGCGCGACGGTGAGCGCCGCCGAGCCGGCCGCCGCCGGTGACCAGCACCCGCGCGTTCCGCCGGCGGCGCAGCACCTGCGCGGGCGTGCCGGGCAGCCCGGGCGCGGCCAGGGCCAGCGCCCCGGCCTCCGCGGTGAGCCGGGCCCGGGCCGGCCCGGCGAGGTCGCGGGGAAGCAGGGTGTGCGCCGGTACGACCAGCCCGGCGGCGTGCAGCGTGTCGAGCAGGACGCGAGCCTCGTCGGGCGGCACGTCCGCCGTCGTCGCGTACGCGAGCACGTCGCGTTCGCTGCGGGTGCCGTCCAACAGGTCGAGCAGCCGGGCGGCGCGGGGGTTGGCCACCTCCACCAGGACGGCTCGGCCCGGCTCCACCCCGAGCTGCAGGGTGTGCCGGTCCCGCCAGAGGCGGGTCAGCCCGGGCAACAGGGTGGGACGGGGTAGGGGCGGGACGGTCATGACACGCATGGTGACCGGGTCCGTGCCCTCCGTCGATCGTTGTCCACAGGTGCGCCGGCCGCTGCCCAGGGTTGTCCACAGCGAAAGGCCGGTTGTCCACAACCGGCGGGTAGCCGTGTCGGCCAGCCGACAGTTGCTTCTCCACCGGGACGCGAAACGGGGGAGGGGTGGCCGTCGGCCACCCCTCCCCCGGAACCCGTACGGGTCAGACCTTCGCCTTGCCGAGAATGCGGTTCACTGTTGTCCCGCACACCGGGCACTTGCCCTTGGCCATGTTCATGCCGGTCTTCGAAACCTCGATGTGCCCCTCGAAGTCCCGCTTCTCCTTGCACTTGACGCAGTAACCGTTGTAGGTCTGGGCCTGCTCGGCCACGGTAGCCTCCTCGTCTCGTCCGCCGGACACGCCGTCCCAGCGGGTTCCCGGCGGCGGGCCACGGCGGGCGCCGGCGCTGGGTCGTTCTCCGCGGCCACGCTCATGACCGCTGGTTGGCGGACCCTACCCAGGTACGGGCAGTTCCATGTCAGATGTGCATCGACACTGTGAGGAAGTCGACGTCGAGAGTGTGCATGCCGAATTACGTCGGATAAGTCAGTTTGGCGGGGACACGCCGGGTGAATGCCCACAGATCCCCCTTCTGGCGGCCCTCGCGCGGCGCTTCACCGGCTGATCACCTAACGTGGGCGGGACCGGCGGTGATGCGCCCCGGCCCCGCACTCGGCCACCACGAAGGGTGACCGGAGGCTCCCGGACGACCCCCGCAAAGAAATTTTTCAGGACGCCTGGCGACCAACCACCATTTTCCGGGCGCGTGTCGCCGTGTTGACTCTTGCGGACCCCTGGTCAGTACGCATTAGCTTTCCTTCGTGACAGTCATCCGAGGCTGCGCGGACCGATGATGGCCGGGACGCGGAAGCCCGTCGTCGAGGTACGGCGCAGTCAGCGCCGGCGACGCACGGTGTCCGCGTACCGCGACGGTGAGCGCGTCGTGGTGCTGATCCCGGACCAGTTCTCCCGCGCCGAGGAGAGCGAGTGGGTCGACCGGATGTTGGCCCGGCTCGCCGCCCGCGAGGGGCGGTTGGCCCGCTCCGACGCGGAGCTGCTCGCCCGGGCCGCCCGGCTGGTCGACCTCTACCTTCCCGACCAGCGCGCCGAGACCGCCGCGGCCAGCGTCCGCTGGGTCACCAACCAGAACGGCCGCTGGGGCTCCTGCACCCCGGTCGACCGGACCATCCGCATCTCCCACCGCATCCAGGACATGCCGGACTGGGTGATCGACTACGTGCTCCTGCACGAGCTGGTACACCTGATCGTGCCCAGCCACAACGCCCGGTTCTGGGGCCTGGTCGGCCGCTACCCGAGGGCCGAACGCGCTCGCGGCTACCTGGAGGGCGTCGCGGCCGCCTCCGGCGTCCCGCTCTCCGACTGAACCACTCCGTCTGGCCCGGCGGGCGCGGTCGGGCGGGGAGTGGAGGGCCGGGCTAGGGTCGGGGCGTGGCCCGACGCGTGGTGGTGGCGTTGCTCGGCCCGGTGGTCTGGACGCCGCCGGGCATCGACCCGACCCGGTGGCGCACCGCCCTCGCCGAGGACGTGGTGGACCTGCTCGCCACGCTGAACGAGGTGGAGACCGCGGTCGCGGTGACGCCGGGCGACCGGGGGCTGGCCGACGCGGTGGTCTGGCCCGACATGGCCGTGTACGAGGTGCCGGCGCCGACCGTCAACGCGGTGTTCGCCGCGCTGGCCGCCGACGAAGGGACGGGGTACGACCAGGCCGCCGTGGTGGCCGCCGACGCGCCCGACGTACCCGGCCTGACCCTCGGCAAGCTGCTGCGCCCGCTCACCAGTCGGCCGGTCGCGGTCGCCCCGGTCGAGGGCACCGGGCCCGGGCTGCTCGGGGTCGCGGCGCGGCTACCCGCGCCGGAGTGGTTGCCGCCGGTGGACCTGGACACGGCCGTACCCGCGGACGTGAGGGCCGGCGCGCCGCGCCCGGGCGACGTCGCGGTGACCGCCGGCTGGCGACGGCTACGCGGGCCGGCCGACCTGGCCACGCTCGACCCGGCGTTCGAGGGTTGGGAGGCAACCCGCGCCCTGCTCTCCGGCCACCCCGCCTGACCTGCCGTTCGCGACGGCCCGGCACGCGCTCGGACGCCGGCCGGACCCCGACGGCCCCTGCGACGGATGCCCCCGCCGGCGCCGGGTGCCCCCACGCGGTGGGAGCACCCGGCCGGCGGTCAGGACTTGTCGGTGTCGTCGCCCTCGTCGGAGCGGGGCGGGGTGTCCCCGCCCGGCGCCTTCTCCTGCGGGCCACCGGGCGCGCTGAAGTCGAAGGAGGCCAGCTCGTCGTCGAGGTCGAGCCCGCCGGCGGCGAAGGCCACCGGGTCGGCGAAGTCGTCGTCCGAGGGAAGCAGGTCCGGGTGGCCCCAGACCGCGTCCCGGCCGGCGATGCCCCGGTGCTCGGTGAGCGCCGCCCAGAGCACGGACGCCTCGCGCAGCCGGCGCGGCCGCAGCTCCAGGCCGACCAGGGCGGCGAAGGTCTGCTCGGCCGGCCCGCCGGCGGCCCGGCGGCGCCGGAACGCCTCGCCGAGGCGGACGACGTTGGGCAGCCGCTCGCCGGCGGCGCTGTCCACCACGTGGCAGACCCAGCCCTCGACCAACGCCAGCACCGTCTCGAGACGGGCCAGGGAGGCCTTCTGCGCCGGGGTGTCCTCCGGGGTGAAGATCCCCTCCAGGGCGATCGCCTGCATCGACTCCGGGTCGGTCGGGTCGACCCGGCCCATCGCCTCCTCGATCGCCTCCCGGTTGACCCGGATGCCCGCCGCGTAGTTCTCCACGGCGGCGAGGACGTGCCCGCGCAGCCACGGGACGTGCTGGAAGAGCCGCTGGTGGGCCGCCTCGCGCAGGGCGACGTAGAGGCGTACCTCGTCCTCGGGCAGCTCCAGGCCCTCGCCGTACGCCCGGATGTTGGCCGGGACGAGCGCGGCCGTGCCGGCCGGGCCGAGCGGCAGGCCGATGTCGCCGGCCGAGAGCACCTCGGCGGCGAGTGAGCCGAGCGCCTGGCCGAGCTGGCCGCCGAAGAGGGCCCCGCCCAGCGTGGCGACCATCGACTGCATCGGGCCGAGCTGGGCCCGGGCCTCCGGCGGCACCAGGTCGCCCATCGCGCCGACCATCCGGCTGGCCACCGGGTCGCACAGCTTGCGCCACACGTCGAGGGTCTTGAAGATCCACTCGTTGCGGTTCCAGGCGACCGACGTCCGGATGCCGGTGGGCCACGAGGTGGCCGGCTCCAGCCAGAGGTCGGCGATGCGCAGCGACTCCTCCACCGCGTTGCGCTCGAACGGCGAGACCGCCGGGTCGCCCGCGGCGGCGAGCTGGCTGGCGGCCACCTGCCGGGCGAGGTCCCAGTTCACCGGCCCGCTGCCCGGCGCCGAGAGCAGGTGCTGCAACTGCGACATGAACTGCTGCATCTGCGCGGGATCGTTGGGGTCTGGTGGTTGCCCACCCGGGAGCGCGAATCCGAACGGAATATCAGGCACGACATCTACGGTACGCGTGCCCCGCCCCAGGTCGCCGCCGCTGGCGTTGCGCTGAGGGCGAAGTCCCGCGGTCACCGCGCCGGACGCCGCCCGGCCGATCGGTACGCTCTGGCCCATGAGACGTCGCGGCGTGACCGTCCTTCTCGGTGCCCTGCTCACCGCCCTGCTCAGCGTCGGCGTGCTGACCGTGCCCATCCCGTACGTGGTGCTGGGGCCCGGCCCGACGGTCAACACCCTCGGCACCTCGGACGGCAAGGAGGTCATCCAGGTCACCGGGCGGGCGACGTCCACCTCCGCCGGGCAACTGCGACTCACCACGGTCGGCGTGCAGCCGACGGTCAAGCTCCGCTCGGCGCTGGCCGGCTGGTTCTCCTCCGACGAGGCGGTGGTGCCGCGCGAGCTGGTCTACCCGCCGGGCGAGTCGCAGGAGGAGGTCGAGAAGCGCAACGCCGAGGACTTCCAGAACTCGCAGACCAGCGCGGAGACCGCGGCGCTGCGCGAGCTGGGCTACCCGACCCAGGTGCTGGTGAAGGCGGTCACCGCCGGCGGTCCGTCGGCCGACGTGCTCAAGGCCGGCGACGTGCTCACCTCGGTCGACGGCCGGCAGGTGACCAGCGCCGGCAAGCTCACCGAGCTGATCCGGTCCAAGCCGGCCGGCACCGCGCTGAAGATCGGTTACACCCGAGCGGGCGTCGCCGACACCGCCACCGTGACCAGCCGGGAGCAGGACGGCCGGCCGCGGATCGGGATCGAGATCGACCAGCAGCAGCCGCACCCGTTCACCCTCAAGATCGACCTGGGCGACATCGGCGGGCCGAGCGCCGGGCTGATGTTCGCCCTGGGCATCGTCGACAAGCTGCAACCGGCCGACCTGACCGGCGGGAAGGTCATCGCCGGCACCGGCACCATCGACGACGAGGGCCGGGTCGGCCCGATCGGTGGCATTCCCCAGAAGCTGGTCGGCGCCAAGGAGGCGGGCGCGAAGGTCTTCCTGGTGCCGGCCGACAACTGCGCCGAGGCGGTCCGCAACCCGCAGCCGGACCTGCCGCTGCTCCGGGTGGCGTCGCTGGACGACGCGTTGACGGCCCTGGAGACGCTGCGCGCCGGAGGGCAGCCGACCCGCTGCTGATCCGCGGCTCACCGGACCGCCCGACGATCGTGACGTGACCTTGACCCGACCTGGTCAGGAACACCCCGTACTCTGGGTGCCTGGTCGAGGCCGATCACATCGAGCGTGCGGAGCCAACAGTGGTCATGCGTAGCAGCCCCCTGCCGAGGATGAGCCGGCGCGGACGCGTCACCATCGGGGTCCTGATCGGGGTGTTCGTGCTCTTCACCCTGCTCGGATGGGGGGTCAACGCCTGGACCGACTGGCTCTGGTTCGACGAGGTCCGCTACACCCAGGTCTTCACCGGGGTGCTCGCCACCCGGCTGCTGCTGTTCCTGCTGGTCGGGCTCGGCATGGCCGCCGTCATCGCGGTCAACCTCTGGTTGGCCCACCGGCTCCGGCCCAGGATGCGGCCGCACTCCATGGAGCAGGCCACCCTGGAGCGGTACCGGATGCTGCTGAGCCCCCGGCTCGGCACCTGGATCGCCGTGGTCGCCGCGGTGATCGGCCTCTTCGCCGGGCTGTCCGCCCAGAGCCGGTGGGGCCAGTGGCTGCTCTTCCGCAACGGCGGGGACTTCGGCGTGAAGGACCCGGAGTTCGGCGTCGACGTCGGGTTCTACGTCTTCCAGCTACCGTTCCTGCGGTACCTGCTGGGCGTCGGCTTCACCGCGGTGGTGCTGGCCCTGCTCGGCGCGCTGGCCGTGCACTACATCTTCGGCGGGGTCCGGTTGCAGGGCGTCGGGGACCGGATGACCAACGGCGCCCGGGCCCACCTGAGCACCCTGGTCGCCATCTTCGTCCTGCTCAAGGCCATCGCGTACGTGCTGGACCGGCGGGCGATGCTGCTGGAGTACAACGAGGGCGCGAAGCTCTACGGTGCCGGCTACGCCGACGTCAACGCGCTGCTGCCGGCGAAGGAGATCCTCGCCTACATCTCCATCGTGGTGGCCATCGCGATCATCGTGTTCTCCAACGCGGTGATGCGGAACCTGGTCTGGCCGGGCATCGCGCTGGCCCTGCTCGGCGTCTCCGCCGTGGCGATCGGCGGCATCTACCCGTGGGCCGTGCAGACCTTCGAGGTGAAGCCGAGCGCCCGGGACAAGGAGGCGCCGTACATCTCGCGCAGCATCGAGGCGACCCGCGCCGCGTACGGGCTGGGCGCGGCGAAGACCGCCGGATACGCGGCGAGCAACCTGACCCCGCCGCCCAGCCTGGCCACCGACACCTCGGTGGTGTCGAACGTCCGGCTGCTCGACCCGCAGCTGGTCTCCGAGACGTACACCCAGCTCCAGCAGGTGCGCGGCTTCTACGACTTCGGCCCGAAGCTGGACATCGACCGGTACGCGGTCAGCGGCAAGACCTCCGACTACGTGGTCGGCGTCCGGGAGATCAACTATGACGAGCTGACGACCCAGCAGAACAACTGGATCAACCGGCACACCGTCTACACCCACGGGTACGGGCTGGTCGCCGCGCCGGCCAACCAGATCTGCGGCAATGGCACGCCGTACTTCGTCTCCGGCTTCCTCGGCGATTCGGACAAGGCGGCGCAGGGGTGCGCCTCGCAGACCGAGCAGATCCCGGCGCAGCAGCCGCGGATCTACTACGGCGAGCGGATCAAGGCCGACGACTACGCGATCGTCGGAAAGACCGGGGACCGCAACGTGGAGTTCGACCGGCCGACGTCGACCGGCGGGGAGCAGTACTACACCTACACCGGTGAGGGCGGCGTCAAGATCGGGTCGTTCACCCGCCGGTTGCTCTACTCCATCAAGGAGCAGGAGTCGAACTTCCTGCTCTCCGAGGCGGTCAACGACAACTCGAAGCTGCTCTACGTGCGCAACCCGCGCGACCGGGTGGAGAAGGTCGCCCCGTTCCTCACCCTGGACGGTGACCCGTACCCGGCGGTGGTGAACGGCCGGGTCCAGTGGATCATCGACGGCTACACCACGGCGGCGACCTACCCGTACGCCGAGCGGATCAACCTCCAGGCCGAGACCACCGACGAGCTGACCAACCGGGGCACCTTCCAGCTGGCCCGGGAGAACGTCAACTACATGCGCAACTCGGTGAAGGCCACCGTCGACGCGTACGACGGCACCGTCCGGCTGTACCAGTTCGACGACACCGACCCGGTGCTGAAGGCGTGGAACAAGGCCTTCGGCGGGGACCTGGTGCTACCGAAGTCGGCGATCCCGGCCGAGCTGGCCGAGCACTTCCGCTACCCGGCCGACCTGTTCAAGGTGCAGCGCAACCTGCTCACCAAGTTCCACGTCACCGACCCCGGCGACTTCTACTCCGGCCAGGACTTCTGGCAGGTGCCGAACGTGCCGGACGCGCCGGACAGCGGGCAGAAGCAGCCGCCGTACTACCTGTTCACCGAGTTCCCCGGGCAGGAGGGACCGCGCTTCCAGCTCACCTCGGCGGTCACCCCGAACGGCCGGCAGAACCTCGCCGCGCTGATCTCCGGGTCGTACGTGGACGGGCAGCCGCGGCTGGAGGTGCTGGAGCTGCCCGACCAGACCCGGACGGGCGGCCCGGTCCAGGTGCACCAGCAGATGACCAACAACGGCGACATCCGGCAGCAGCTCAACCTGCTCTCCTCCAACCAGGCCCAGGTGCAGTACGGCAACCTGCTCTCGCTGCCGTTCGCCGACGGGATGCTGTACGTCGAGCCGGTCTACGTGAAGAGCAACCAGCAGGACGCGTTCCCGCTGCTGCAGAAGGTGCTGCTGTCCTACGGTGACGGCGGTTCGTACGTGGTGCTGGCGAACAATCTCAGCGACGGCATCAAACAGCTCGTCGAGCAGGGCAAGCGGGCGGGCCAGGGCGCTCCGCCGCCGAGCGGCGGAACCCCGCCGCCGGCCCCTGGGCCGACGAACCCGCCCGCGCTCACGGGCGCGCTGGCCGACGCCGCCGCGAAGGTGCAGTCCGCCATCACCGAGGTCAAGGCCGCGCAGGCGTCCGGCGACTTCGAGCGGTACGGGCGGGCCCTGAAGGCGCTGGACGAGGCGATCACGGCGTTCCAGCAGGCGCAGTCGGCGGCCAACCCGTCGGCGTCCCCGGCGCCGAGCGGCAGCCCGTCGGCGTCCCCGCCGGTGTCACCGTCCGCCTCGCCGAACGGCTGACCGTCGCCCGCAGCACCCATCTCAGCCCGTCATCGCCGGTCTCCGCCGGCGGTGGCGGGCTGAGGTCGTCCGGACCGCAACCCGCCGGGCCGCTCGCCCGTCAACCGGGCGGGGGATCAACGGGAGGCGGGATCGTGGGCCCTCGTGCCCAGGTGGACGCGGGCAGCCGGCGGGCGGTGGCGGCCATCCGGCGCTGGTTGGGGTGCGGGTCCGGGCTCGTTTTGCGGGCCGGGGGGTCGGTAGGCTACGGTTGTCATACCGACGCGGGGTGGAGCAGCTCGGTAGCTCGCTGGGCTCATAACCCAGAGGTCGCAGGTTCAAATCCTGTCCCCGCTACCACACCGGAACGGCCCCGAGGATCTGATCCTCGGGGCCGTTCCGCTTGTCCGCACCGGTCGTTCCCGGCCGCCCGGCGTGATCGGGGGACCCGGCTGATCTCCGTGCCGGAGGTGCGCTAAGCTTTGTGAGTCGACGCGGGGTGGAGCAGCTCGGTAGCTCGCTGGGCTCATAACCCAGAGGTCGCAGGTTCAAATCCTGTCCCCGCTACTCGTCACGAAGGGCCCCGGAGGAAACTCCGGGGCCCTTCGCCGTTTCCCGCCCGGGGCCGGGGGGCGTGTCCGGGCCAGTTCTGAGACAGTCCGGCACGTGCTGATCATGCCGTGATGCCCGAGGCGGAAGAGCGGTGAGCGGCGCGGGGGAGGTGCGCCGCCACCTGCTGCGGCAGCCCCGCTTCCGGTCGTTCTTCGTCGCGCACACGATCTCGCAGTTCGGTGACCGGATCTCCGAGCTGGCCTTCCCGCTCCTGGCGGTACTGGTGCTCGACGCCACCGCCGCTCAGGTGTCGGTGCTGACCGGGGACGGGCTGCGCAGCCGGGTGGCCGGGGCGTACGCGGCGGTGAACTACGGGGTACGGCCGCTGGGCGCGCTGACCGGCGGCGCGCTCGGCAGTTGGCTCGGCCTGCGCCCCACGCTCTGGGTCGCGGCGGTCGGCGGGACCATGTGCGTGCTCTGGCTGCTGCCCTCGCCGATCCCCGGGCTGCGTTCGCTGGACCAGGTCGACGGGGCGGACCGGCCCGCGCCGGATCTGACCGGGGCCGCCGGGTGAGCGAGTCCCGCCGCTGCCGTCGCGCGGGCAGGTGAGTAGTCGCGTCCACCGTGCCCCGGTTGCGCTCCTCGGCGAGGATGGGGACATGTCTGCTTGGAGCAAGTGGTGGGGCCGGCTCAGCGCGGTCCTCGGTGCGGTCGTGCTCTCGGTGTTCGTACCGGTCGCGGCCTGGGCGTCCACGGGAAGCGGTGAGCTGGTGGTGGAGGCCGCCCGGCGGCGCCGGGGCGGCGGCGGCTTCCTCGGCCTGCTCTGCTGTCTGGTGGTGGTCGTGGCGATCGTGCTGCTGGTGCTGCGGCTGATGCGCAACCGGCGGGGTGGCCGCCCGCCGGGCTGACCCGGTCCGGTCCAGCCCGGCGCGGCGGTCGAGGCCGCGCCGGGCCGGCGGTCCGGGGTCCGGGCCGGAGACGTGTCGCCCGCGCGACGGAGCGGTCACTCGGCCAGGGCCGCGTTGCCCTCGGCGATGAACCGGGAGGTGGCCGCGCGGGCGCCGGAGCGGCCGGAGCGCACGCTCTCGGCGGCGGCGATGAGCAGGGCCCGGACCCGGGCGTGCCCCTTCGGCGGCGGCGCGGGAGCCGGCCCGAGCAGGTCGTCCAGGGCGGTGCCGAACGCGACGACCTGCTTCTGCGCCCGATCCGTCACGCCGTCGGCGACGAACCGGCGCACCGCCGTGCTGGCGTTCAGACCCCGCTCGACGCCGAGGATCCGCCCGGCCGCCACGTTGGTGGTGAGGAAGTTGAGCACGTCGACGACCACGCCGGGGTGCCGGGTGCCGCGGAACGCGGACCAGTACATGGACGCGCGGGCCCACTGGGCCGCCGGGCTGCCCGGCAGGCCGACGAGGCCCAACTCGTCGTCGGTGTAGCGCTGCAGTTCCGGCAGCTGGTGCGACCAGGCGAACGACGCCGCGGTGTGCCCGGTGACCACGAGCTGCCGGCTCAGGTCGCGGGTGTCCGCCTGCTCCACCAGCGCGGCGCTCGGGGTGGCCCGGCGGGACCGGGCCACCTGCCACAGCTCGAACCAGTCGAGCAGTTCGGCGGTGCCGAAGCCGAGCTGCCGGCCCTGGTACAGCTCGCCACCCTGGCCCCGGAGCCAGAGCCAGAGCGCGCGGTAGTCCCCGGAGGGGTCCATCGTCCCGGCCACCCGGCCGCCGGAGGCCCGGGTGACCCGGCCGGCCCACTCGACGTACTCCCGCCAGGGCATGCCGGTGCGCGGTTCCGGGACCCCGAGGCGGTGCAGCAGGTCCCGGTTGAACACCAGCGCGGCGCCGGTCTGGGCGGCGGCGACGGCCACCGTACGGTCGTCGACCTGGCCGTAGCGGGCCAGACCCGCGGGCAGGCCGGCCAGGTCGAGGCGCTTGTCGGCGACGTAACGGCTGAGGTCGAGGACGATCTGGCGCTGCGCGTACTCGGCGAGGACGGTGTCGTCGATCTGGAACAGGTCCGGCACGTTGCCGCCGGTGGCCTGGGTGGCGAGCCGGTCGTAGTAGCCGGTGAGGCCCTGCCAGGTCACCCGGAACCGGACCCGGGGGTTCTGCTGGGAGTAGAGGCGCAGCGCCTTCTCGGTGGCCTCGGCCCGCAGGGCGCCGCCCCACCAGAAGACCGACAGCTCGATCGGCCCGTCGTCCACCGGGGCCCGCTCCTCGGGGTCGCAGCCGGCCAGGCCCCCGGCCACCAGCGGCAGGCCGCCGAGCGCGCCGAGGAACCGCCGCCGGTCGACACCGGGACGGGGCGGGGCGGGGTGCTGGGCGCGCACGGGTACTCCTGGGGCGCTGGCGGGCTGCTGCGGACGGACCATTTACACAGGCCCCACGCGGAGGTGTCAACGGCAGGGGCTCTCCGGTGGTGGCACCGGGCGGTCCAGGGTCCCATGGTGTACTAGGCGCCGTGGAACTTCTGCACTCCGGCAAGGTCCGGGACGTCTACGCCGACGGCGACGACCTGATCCTGGTCGCCTCGGACCGGATCTCGATCTACGACGTGGCGCTGCCCACCCCGATTCCGGACAAGGGTCGCCTGCTCACCGCGCTCTCGCTGTGGTGGTTCGAGCAACTCACCGACCTGGTGCCGAATCACGTCATCTCCGCCACCGACGTGCCGGCGGAGTTCGCCGGTCGGGCGATCCGCTGCCGCCGGCTGGACATGGTGCCGGTCGAGTGCGTGGCGCGTGGCTACCTGACCGGCGGGGGCCTCGCCGAGTACCAGCGCACCGGCGCGGTCTCCGGTGTGCCGCTGCCCCGCGGCCTGGGGGAGGCGTCGATCCTGCCCGAGCCGATCTTCACCCCGTCGACCAAGGCGCCCAAGGGCGAGCACGACGAGCCGATCACCTACGACCAGGTCGTCGACAAGGTCGGCGCGGAGGTCGCCGAGCGGCTCCGGCAGATCACCATCGACGTCTACCGGCGCGGCGCCGAGATCGCGGCCGACCGGGGCATCCTGGTCGCCGACACCAAGATCGAGCTGGGCTGGGCGCCGGACGGCACCCTGGTCCTCGCCGACGAGGTGCTCACCTCCGACTCGTCCCGGTTCTGGCCGGCAGAGTCGTACCAGCCGGGCCGCGCCCAGTTCTCCTACGACAAGCAGTACGTCCGGGACTGGGCCACCAGCAGCGGCTGGGACAAGCAGTCGCCCGCGCCGGAGGTGCCGGCCGAGGTGGTCGAGGCCACCCGGGCCCGCTACGTCGAGGTGTACGAGAAGCTGACCGGCAACACCTGGGCGTAGTCAGTCCACCCAGTCGAGGGTGCGCTGCACCGCCTTGCGCCAGTTGCGCAGCTCCCGGTCGCGCAGCGCCGGGTCCATCGCCGGCGTCCACCGGGCGTCGGAGCTCCACTGCTCGCGCAGGGTGGCCAGGTCCGGCCAGAAGCCGACCGCCAGGCCGGCCGCGTACGCCGCGCCGAGACAGGTGGTCTCGGTGATCCGGGAGCGGACCACCGGGACGTCCAGCACGTCGGCGAGGAACTGCATCAGCAGCGCGTTGCCGGTCATCCCGCCGTCCACCCGCAGCCGGCGCAGCGCCACGTCGGAGTCGGCGTTCATCGCGTCGACCACCTCGCAGGTCTGCCAGGCGGACGCCTCCAGCACCGCCCGGGCCAGGTGCCCCTTGGTGATGTAGCCGGTCAGCCCGGCGATCACGCCCCGGGCGTCGCTGCGCCAGTGCGGCGCGAAGAGCCCGGAGAAGGCCGGCACCACGTAGCAGCCGCCGTTGTCGTCGACCGTGCGGGCCAGCTCCTCGACCTGCGGGGCGGTGGAGATCAGTCCCAGGTTGTCCCGCAGCCACTGCACCAGCGAACCGGTCACCGCGATCGCGCCCTCCAGGGCGTACACGGGAGGGTGACCGTCGATCTGGTACGCCACCGTGGTGAGCAGGCCGTGCCGGGAGGGCACCGGGCTGGCCCCGGTGTTGAGCAGCAGGAAGCTCCCGGTGCCGTAGGTGCACTTCGCCTCGCCGGGCTGGAAGCAGGTCTGCCCGAACAGGGCGGCCTGCTGGTCGCCGAGCGCGCTGGCCACCGGCACCCCGGCGAGCACCCCGCCGGCGGTCCCGTAGACCTCGGCCGAGCAGCGGATCTCCGGCAGCATCGCCGCCGGCACCCGCAGCGCGTCCAGCAGCTCCGGGTCCCAGTCCAGGGTCTCCAGATCCATCAGCATGGTCCGGCTGGCGTTGGTCACGTCGGTGACGTGCCGGCCGGTCAGCTTCCAGATCAGCCAGCTGTCCATCGTGCCGAACAGGACCTCGCCGCGCTCGGCGCGCTCGCGCAGCCCGTCGACGTGGTCGAGCAGCCAGCGCAGCTTCGGGCCGGCGAAGTAGGTGGCCAGGGTGAGGCCCGTGCGGGCGCGCAGGCGCTCCTCGTCGTACGCCTCGGCCAGCTCGCGCAGCAGCGGGCCGGTGCGGGTGTCCTGCCAGACGACGGCGTTGGCCACCGGCCGACCGGTGGCCCGGTCCCAGACGACGGTGGTCTCCCGCTGGTTCGTGATGCCGACGGCGGCCAGCCCGTCCGGCCCCGTCCCGGCGGCCGCGAGCGCCTCCCGCACGACCTGCTGGACGTTCGCCCAGATCTCCTCGGCGTCGTGCTCGACCCAGCCGGGCTGCGGAAAGATCTGCCGGTGCTCCCGCTGGGCGACGGAGACGATCTCCCCGGCCCGGTCGAAGACGATGCACCGCGACGAGGTGGTGCCCTGATCGATGGCGGCGACGAACTCTCCGGTCACGGCAGCACCGTACCCGGAGGGAGCCTGCCCCGCCTCCCTCCGCCGGTCCGTACGATCAACAGGCGTGCGTGACATTGCCGTCTTCAGCGGAACCGCCCACCCCGAACTCGCCGCCGAGATCTGCGCCCACCTCGGCGTTCCGCTGCACCCGGCCCGGGTGTCCCGGTTCGCCAACGACTGCCTCGAGGTGCAGTTGCAGGCGAACTGCCGGGAACGTGACGTCTTCCTGATCCAGCCGCTGTCGCCGCCGGTGCAGGAGCACCTGGTCGAGCTGCTGTTGATGGTCGACGCGGCCCGGGGCGCGTCCGCCGGGCGGATCACCGTGGTGCTGCCGCACTACGCGTACGCCCGCTCGGACAAGAAGGACGCGCCACGCATCTCCATCGGCGGGCGGCTCGTCGCCGACCTGCTCACCTCCGCCGGCGCGGACCGGGTGCTGGCGATGACCCTGCACTCGCCGCAGGTGCACGGCTTCTTCAGCGTCCCCGTGGACCACCTGCACGCGCTGCGCGAACTGGCCGGCCACTTCCGCCGCTACGACCTGACCAACGCCGTGGTGGTCTCGCCGGACCTGGGCAACGCCAAGGAGGCGGCCGCCTTCGCCCGGATGCTCGGCACCCCGGTCGCGGCCGGTGCGAAGCAGCGGTTCAGCGATGACCGGGTCAAGATCAGTACGGTGATCGGTGACGTCACGGACCGGGACGTGATCGTGCTGGACGACGAGATCGCCAAGGGCAGCACGGTGATCGAGCTGATGTCCCACCTGCGCGAGCGGCAGGCCCGCTCGATCCGGCTGGCCTGCACCCACGGCCTCTTCTCCAGCGGCGCGCTGGCCCGGCTCAGCGCCCAGGAGGGCGTGCTGGAGATCGTCTGCACCAACACCGTGCCGATCCCCGCGGAGAAGCGGGTGCCGAAGCTGGAGGTGCTCTCGGTGGCGCCGGCGCTGGCCGAGGCGATGCGGCGGATCCACAACGGCGAGTCGGTCAGCGCCCTCTTCGGCTGACCCGCCCGACGGGGCCCCGCCCGCTCCGGCCGAGCGTCGTCCGGGTCGGAGCCCTGAGCCGGCGGCCTGTGCCAGGGGGCCGGCGGTCGGCGTTACTCGGTGGGGCGGCGGCCGGCGTGTTCGGGGGAGGCGACGGCGGCGCTGATCCGGACGGTCGTGCCGGCCTCGCCGGTCTGGACCTCCATCCTGTCGCTGAGCTCCCGGGCCAGCCAGAGGCCCCACCCGCCGGCCGTGTCCGGGGCCGGGCGGCTGTGGTCGTCCAGCCGGCGCGCGCTGATGCCGCCGCCGTGGTCGGCGACCTCGCAGACCACCTCACCGGCCCGCCGCCACAGCCGCAGGGAGCCCTGGCCACCGCCGTGCCGTACGGCGTTGGTGATCAGCTCGTTGACCGCCAGCACGAAGTCGTCCAGCCGCTGGCCGCCGAGCCCCGCGGCGTGCGCGCAGGAGGTGACCGAGTGGCGCAGCTCGGTCACCTGTGCCTGGTCGAAGGCTTCGGCGATGAGTAGGGAGGATTCGATGGGCACAACGGTACGCGGTGCGCGGGCATCTGCATTCGTCATGGCCCCGTCCCGGCGGTGGATCTGGGAGTTGTTCGCGGCATTTCCACCGTACGTCAGGGTTTCTCGGGTCGCCTCCACCGCCGTCCCCGGCGTCCCTTCGGACTGTGGCATGGTGTCGGCCATGCCGACGTCTCCCGGCGGCCTCGAAGGGCCGCTCTGGCGGTCCATCGCGGTGTTCCGGTTCGCCTCGCTGGCGTACGTCGCGGTGCTGGTCCTGCGGAACGCCGACCGGTACGCGCACCCGCTGGCCGCCGGCGGCGTACTGCTGGTGATGCTGGCCTGGTCCGGGGCGACCGCGGCCGGCTACGCCCGCCCGGCCGGACGGCGCTGGCCGCTGCTCGTGGCCGACCTCGGCGTGGTCCTGGCGATCATGCTGGCCACCCCTTGGGTGGTGGGCCGGGCGGCCCTCGCCGCCGGCGTGTCCACCCTGACCGTGGCCTGGCTGGCCGGGCCGGTGCTGGCCTGGGCGGTATCCGGTGGCCGGCGGCGGGGCGCGGTCGCCGCCCTGGTCCTCGGCGGCATCGACCTGGCCACCCGGGAGCGGATCAGCCAGTCCTCGCTGACCGGCGTGATCCTGATGCTGCTCGCCGGGGTGGTGGTCGGGCACGTCGCCCGGCTGGCCGTCACCGCCGAGGAGCGGCTGCAACGGGCCGTCGAGCTGGAGGCGGCGACCCGGGAACGGGAGCGGCTGGCCCGTGACATCCACGACTCGGTGCTCCAGGTGCTGGCGCTGGTGCAGCGGCGCGGCGCCCAGCTCGACGGCGAGGGCGGCGAGCTGGCCCGGCTGGCCGGGGAGCAGGAGGCCGCGCTGCGGGCGCTGATCGGCCGGTCCGGCGACCCCGGGGACTCCGAGGGTGGCATTCGGGACCTGCGGGACCTGCTCGACCGGTACGCCACCGCGACGATCGCGGTCTCCGCGCCCGCCACCGGGGTCCCGCTGCCCGCCCGGGTGGCCCGGGAGCTGGCCGCCGCCACCGGCGCGGCGCTGGACAACGTGGCCCGGCACGCCGGCGGGCGGGCCTGGGTGCTGATCGAGGACGAGGGGGAGATGGTGACGGTCTCGGTACGCGACGAGGGCCCGGGGATCCCGGAGGGCCGGCTGGTCGAGGCCGTGGCGCAGGGCCGGCTCGGGGTGGCCCAGTCCATCCGGGGCCGCATCGCCGACCTGGGCGGCGAGGTCCGGATCGTCTCCATCCCCGGCCAGGGCACGGAGCTCGAGCTGGTGGTGCCGAGGAGCGGGCGATGAGCGGCGGGATCCGGGTGATGGTGGTCGACGACCACCCGATGTGGCGCGAGGGAGTGGCCCGCGACCTCACCGAGGCCGGCCACCTGGTGGTGGCGACCACCGGCGAGGGGCGGCAGGCCGTGCGGGTGGCCGCCGCCGCCCGACCCGACGTCGTCGTGCTCGACCTGCAACTGCCGGACGTCTCCGGGATGGCGGTGATCCGGGGGCTGCGCGCGGCGCTGCCCGAGGTGCGGGTGCTGATGCTGTCGGCCAGCGGGGAGCCCCAGAGCGTGCTCGACGCGGTGAAGGCCGGCGCGACCGGCTACCTGGTCAAGTCGGCCGCGCCGGCCGAGTTCCTGGACGCGGTCCGGCGCACCGCCGCGGGCGAGCCGGTCTTCACCCCGGGCCTCGCCGGCCTGGTGCTCGGGGAGTATCGGCGGCTGGCGGCCGGACCACCCGCCGGGCCCACCGACGACTCAGCACCCCGGCTCACCGAGCGGGAAACCGAGGTGCTGCGTCTGGTGGCGAAGGGGCTGTCGTACCGGCAGATCGCCGAGCGGTTCGCGCTCTCCCACCGGACGGTGCAGAACCACGTGCAGAACACCCTCGGCAAGCTCCAGCTGCACAACCGGGTGGAGCTGACCCGCTACGCCATCGAGCGGGGCCTGGACGACTAGTGCGCCCCCGGGGGCCGGGTCTCGTGGATGGCCAGCTCCTCGGCGGTCGCGCCGCCGCCGGCCGCGCCGGCGTCGTACGCGACGTTGTCGGTCTCCTGGTCGGTGTGGGCGCCCTCGTCCGGCTCGACGAGCCGGCCCACCTGGGCGTCCGCGACGCTGCCGAGCTGCCCGTGGTCGTAGATCGAGACCGGCGAGTTCGGGTCCGAGGTGGGGCCCGGGTCGATCACGTCGGCGTCGAGCTGAGCCTGCGCGGCGGCCTCGTCGCTGGTGGCCTCGGCGGCGATGTCCGGGTCGATCGTGCCCGCGAGCGGGTCGTCGGACGGGCGCTCGTAGCTCTCCCGCTGGAGCTTGTAGTCCAGGGACTCGCCGTCGAGCTGCTCCTCGGCCGTGGTGCCGAACCGGTCCACCGCCACCGGGGTGCGATCCCCGGGCAGCTGGGCCGGCTCCGGGCCGTCCGCCTCGCGGCCGGTCTGTACGTCGTCCTTGGCGGTCGAGTCGTCGTCGGCGGTGCCGGGCAGCCCCTCCGCCTCGGGGTCGGACAGGGGGGTCGGGTACTCGTCGTCGCGCATGCCTGAGCACTACCCACTGCGCTGCCCGGATTAACCGGATCGGGGGCCGGCGATCGGGAGCAAAGGGAAGAAACGCCCCGCCGGGGCGGCCGGCTCAGCTCCGGTGGGCCGCCTCGTCCTCGGCGTGCAGGACGCACCAGACCACCTTGCCGTCCGGCAACACGGTGCTGCCCCAACGCCGGGCCACCGTGTCGATCAGCAACAGACCGCGCCCGCCGGTCGAGGTCAGCGGGGCCAAACCCGCGTATACCGGCAGCCGGCGCGAGTGGTCCCGCACGGCCAGGTGCAGGGCGCTGTCCTGCGGCGCCACCCGGACGGTCAGCGGGGTGCCCGCGTGGGCGACCACGTTGTTCACCATCTCGGTGACCGCGATGCTGGCCGGTTCCGCCAGCTCCGGGACCCCCCACCGGTCACAGCCGTCGGTCACCAGCGCCCGGGCCTCCCGGGCCGAGCCCGCCGCCGGCGGCAGGTCGGCGTTGCGCACCGCGGCCAGCGGTGTGGCGGCCAGCGTGGCCTGCGCCTGGTCCAGAGTCGCCCAGACCGGCGCCCCGGCACCCTGCTGGGCGGCCGACGGATCGAGGATCAGCAGGTCCGCGGCGGGCCACTCGGCGACCAGCCCGCGCACCTCGTCGAGGACGCCCCGGGCGGCGGGCTCGTCGACCCGGAGCCGGGAGAGGTCGGCGATCACCGGGCCGGGCCGGGCCCAGAGCCGGGCGAGCAACGCGTCGCGGACGGCCTCGACGCCGGCCAGGTCGAGGACGCCGGTCAGCCGGACGACCGCAGACGATTCGTCCGGTTCCACCAGGCATCGTACGTCCGTCGGCATGATCGTCCCATTGTGCCTGCCGCGTCCGGCCGGCGCATCCGGCCGGTTGATTCGGCTCATCAGCGATCCAACCGTGATCGGCGGTTCATCGCGGCCAGCGTGCCGACCGCGGTGCCGGCCGCCGCCAACCCGAACGCCGCGGTCACCCGGACCAGCTGCCGGCGCCGCCCGTGCCAGCCGCCGGAGCGCTCCGCCTCCGCGTCCGCCCGGAAGACGTTGCCGGTGCTGTCCAGCCGCACGCCCGGCCCGAACTGGGTCCGGTGGGCGTACCAGCCGAGCGCCCGCTCGGCCAGCGCCGGCGCCAGCCGCCACTGCAGGCCGAGCAGCCGGGCGGCGCCCCCGGCGTACGCCTCGCGGCGCGGCCGGCGCAGCAGTCGCACGATCGTCTCGGCCACCATCTCGGGCGGGTACACCGGCGGCGGCGGGGTGAGCTCGTGCCCGCTGTGGTTCGCCGCGTGCCGGAAGAACGGGGTGTCGATGGTGGCCGGCAGCACGGTGCAGATGGAGATGTTGCCCCGGCCGGTCACCCGGAGCTCCTGCCGCACCGTGTCGGCCAGTCCGCGGATGCCGTGCTTGGTCGCGTTGTACGCCGACTGGTAGGGCATCGCCACCTCGGCCAGCACCGAGGCGTTGTTGACCACGACCCCGCCGCCGGCTGCGGCGAGCCACGGCAGCGCCGCCTTCGTCCCGTACGCCGTGCCGAGCAGGTTGACCGCCACCACCCGACGGAACTCCGCCACCGGGATCTCGTCGAAGAGCCCGACCGCGCTGACCGCGGCGTTGTTGACCCAGCCGTCGATCCGGTCGAACTCCGCCGCCGCCCGGGCGGCCAGCCGCTCCACCGCCGCCGGGTCGGTCACGTCGGTGGGTACCACCAGCGCCCGGCCGCCCAACTCCCGGCAGTGCTCGGCGACCCGCTCCAGGGCCTCCTCGCTGCGGGCCGCGAGCACCACGTCGGCGCCCCGCCGGGCCAGGGCGTACGCGGTCGCCGCACCGATGCCGCTGGAGGCGCCGGTGATGACGACCGTGGCGTCATCGAGATTGCGGGTGAGAGGCATTCTTCGCCGGTACCCCCGGTCCGGGTGGGTCATGCGGCTTTGGGGGCCCGGATCACGGCTGCTGACCAGGTGGTTTTGGGGGTGGTCGGCGCGATGTCGACTAATGGTCATGCCGCGTCGGGCTGGGTCGCCCCGACGCCGCTCCGCCGGACCGATCCCGATCTGCCAGGTTTCGGCGCACCGGGCCCAGGTTAATGGGACCCTCTGACCGGGAAGGACCCACCGCTCGCTAGATCGCATGGAGGTGCACCATGCGCGTCGGCCTTGTGTGCGCGCACGCCGGCCCGTCCAGGCAGGTCGACGGCCCGACCGTCGGCACGCATCAGCACATCGCCCGGGTCGCCGCCGAGCTCGCCGGTCGGGGCCACGACGTGCGGGTCTACGAGCGCCGCGACGAGCCCGGGCAGCCGGAGTGCGTCGAGCTGGACGGCTACCGGCTGGAACGGGTGCCGGTCGGCCCGCCCAGCCCGATCCCCACCGCCGAGCTGGTGCCGTACGTCTCCGAGTTCGGCCGCTGGCTGGCCGAGCGGTGGTCCGGCGACTGGGCCCCGGACGTGGTCCACGGGCACTACTGGATCGGGGGCGTCGCCGCCGCCCACGCGGTCCGCGAGACCGACATCCCGGTGGTGCAGACCTTCCACTCGCTGGGCGTGGAGCAGCTGCGCCACCTCGGCCAGCAGTACGACGGCCCGGGCGAGCGGATCCCGCTGGAGCGGGCACTGACCCGGGCGGTGGACATCGCGGTCGCGCAGTGCAACGACGAGGTCGACGAGCTGACCCGGATGGGCCTCCAACGCACCTCGGTGGCGATGGTGCCGACCGGGGTGGACACCGGGCAGTTCCACCCGGACGGCGAGGCCGCCCCCCGCGACCAGCGGGCCCGGATCCTCTCGGTCGGCGGGCTCTCGCCCGGCCACGGCCAGGAGGACCTGATCCGGGCGATGCGGCTGGTCGGCGACGCCGAGCTGGTGATCGCGGGCGGGCCGCCCGCCGAGCAGCTGGCCGACCACGCCGAGGCGCGGCGGCTGTGGGAGCTGGCCGAGCGGACCGGGGTGGCCGACCAGGTGAAGCTGGTCGGCGCCGTCCCGCACGATCAGATGGCCACCTGGTACCGCTCCGCCGACGTGGTCGCCTGCACCCCGCGCTACTCGTCGGCCGGTCGGGTGTCGCTGGAGGCGATGGCCTGCGGCGTGCCGGTGGTCGGCTACGCGATGGGCGGCATCGCCGACGCGGTGGTGGACGAGGTGACCGGCAAGCTGGTGCCGCCCGGGGACGTCCGGACGCTCGGGGTCACCCTGCGCCGGCTGCTGGCCGACAACGCCGGCCGGTTCGCGTACGGGCACGCGGCGGTCGACCGGGTCCGGTGCAGCTACACCTGGGAGCGGACGGCCGGCGCCCTGGAGCGGCTCTACGAGCGGGTGATCGGGCGGCGCAAGCCGGTCGAGAAGCCGGTCGAGAAGCCCGTCGAGAAGCCGGTCGAGAAGCCCGTCGAGGCGGCCTGACGCCGGTACGGCGGGCCGCCTCCGGCGGCGTGCTCGGTCAGCGGTGGGGACGGGCGGCCGTGCCGGCAGCGATCATCGGGCGCTCCCGCTCCCGGGCCACGGCGTGGTGGTGCTGCGGTTCGGCGTACCGGGTGAGACCGACCACCGCGGCCAGCGTGATCAGGAAGCCGGCCGCGGCCAGCCACTCCCGGCCCGGCCAGATCCGGTCGTTGAGCAGCAGCAGCCCGACGATCGCTGCGGGCACCGCCCCGGCGGCGTCCATCGCGGCCACGGCCGCCGTGGTCGACCCCCGCTGCATGGCCAGGCCGAGCAGCAACTGCCCCACCACCGAGTGGACGATCAGCAGGTAGAGCAGCGGATCCCGAACGAACGCCTCGGCGGAATCGGCGGAGGCCAGCGGGCGGGCGGCCACCGCCGCGGCGGAGAAGGCCATTCCGGCCAGCGAGCCCAGCGCCACCGAGCCCGGCGCGCCGTGCAGCCGGGCCGCGAAGAAGCCGGCCACGGCGATCACCCCGAGCGCGGCGGTCAGCCCGATCAGGCCGGCCGTGCCGAGCTGACGTGAGGGCGCCGGCTGGGCGGCCAGCACCAGCGCGGTGATCCCCCCGAAGAGCAGCGCCAGCAGCGCCACCTCCGCGGCCGGCAACCGCCACTTGAGCACGAGCACGCCGAGCACCGCGGTCACCCCCAGCCCGGCCGCCACGCTGGCCTGGACCAGGAAGAGCGGCAGGTCCCGGCGGGCCAGGAAGGCCAGCACGAAGCCGGTCACCTGGCAGAGCAGCCCGATCAGGTACGTCCGGTGGCTGGCCAGCCGCAGCAGCAGTCCCGGGTCGAAGGTGTGGTGCACGGTGGTCCGCGCCGCGGCGACGGACTGGAGGAGGTTGGCGAAGCCGTACGCGACGATCATCGCCGCGAGGAAGCACCAGCCGGAGGACACCACCTGGCGAGGATAGAGGCAACCGGTCGGTCAGCGCGCGGCTGGCCGACCGAGCCGGCCGAGGATGTCGCCGTGCAGCAGGCCGTTGGTGGCGACCGCGCTGTTCTCCCCGCCGGCCGGCGCCGGTCGCCCGGCCAGGTCGGTCACGGTGCCGCCGGCCTCGGTCACGATCGGCACCAGCGCGGCGAGATCCCAGAGCGACAGCTCCGGCTCCACCATCACGTCCAGCGCCCCCTCGGCCAGCAGCATGTAGCCGTAGAAGTCCCCGTACGCCCGGCTGCGCCAGGTGTCCCGCATCAGTTGGAGGACGGCGTCCAGCCGGCCGCCGGACTCCCATCCGGACAGCGACGAGTAGCAGAAGCTCGCGTCGGCGAGGTCGCGCACTCCGGAGACCCGGATCGGCGTGCCGGCGGCAAGATCCGGCCCGGCGTACGCGCCCGCGCCGGTCGCGCCCCACCAGCGCCGGCCCAGCGCCGGAGCGGAGACCAGACCGAGCACCGGCCGGTCGTGCTCCAGCAGGGCGATCAGGGTGGCCCAGACCGGCACCCCGCGGACGAAATTCTTGGTGCCGTCGATCGGGTCGACCACCCAGCGCCGCCCGTCCGGCCCGGCCGCCGGCTGCTCGCCGTACTCCTCGCCGAGCAGGCCGTCGCCGGGTCGGTGGCGGGCCAGCAGTGCGCGGATCTCGCGCTCGACCGCGGTGTCCGCGTCGGAGACCGGGGTCAGGTCCGGCTTCGACTCGACCCGCAGGTCGAGGGCACGGAACCGGGCCGTGGAGATGGCGTCGGCGGCGTCGGCGAGCAGGTGGGCGAGGCTGAGGTCGTCGGCGTACCCGGTCATGCCGGACACGGTAGCGGCGGCGGGCGGGTCAGGATCCGGCGGCCGGCGCGTCCGGCCCGCGCTGGTCCCCCTCGCCGGGCCCGCGGTGGTCGGGCTCGCGGGCGTCGCCCTCGCCGCTGCGGGAGGAAAGCAGCCGGCGGTACGACGCCAGCCGGCGCGGGTCGGCCTTGCCGGCCGCCACCCAGGCGTCCAGCGCGCAGTCCGCCTCCTCGGCGGTGTGCTGGCAGTTCGCCGGGCAGTCGACCGTCGCCTCCACCAGGTCGGGGAAGCCGTGCAGCAGGCTCTCCGCGGAGACGTGCGCCAGCCCGAAGCTGCGCACCCCGGGGGTGTCGACGATCCACCCGGGGTCGCCCTTCGCGCCGGGCGTGGGCGGCAGCCGCAGCGCCACCGCGCTGGTCGAGGTGTGCCGGCCGCGGCCGATCGCGCTGACCACCCCGACCGCCCGGCCGGCCTCCGGGACGAGGCGGTTGACCAGCGTCGACTTGCCGACCCCGGAGTGCCCCACCAGCACCGACACCCGGCCGGCGAGCAGCGCGCGCAGGGCGGCCAGGTCCGAGTCCGGCCGGATCAGCACGTACGGCAGCTCCAGCTCGGTGTAGTAGCCGAGCACCGCCTCCGGGCCGGCCAGGTCGGCCTTGGTCAGGCAGAGCAGCGGCTCGATGTCCGCGTCGTACGCGGCCACCAGGCAGCGGTCGATGAACCCGGTGCGCGGCGGCGGGTCGGCCAGCGCGCTGACGATCACCAACTGGTCGGCGTTGGCCACCACGACCCGTTCCAGCCGGCCCTCGGCGGTGGTCGCGTCGTCCTCGGCGGTGCGCCGGAGCACCGAGCTGCGTTCGGCGATCCGGACGATCCGGGCCAGCGCGCCGGGCGCCCCCGAGGTGTCCCCGACCAGCCCCACCCGGTCGCCCACCACCACCGACTTGCGCCCCAGCTCCCGGGCCCGCATCGCGGTCACCGTCGGGTCGTCCGGGCCGGCGTCCGGCCAAACGCAGGTGTAGCGGCCCCGGTCCACGGCGATCACGAAACCGTCGACCGCGTCGGCGTGCCGGGGGCGGGTGCGCGTACGCGGGCGCGAGGACTTCCCGGGTCGCACCCGTACGTCGTCCTCGTCGTACTCGCGCCGTTTGGTCGCCAGGACCTGCCCCCCTCCGCCTCAGCTCTTGCCGGTCACCATTGCTGACCATAGCGCTGGGAACTCGGGCATGGTCTTCGACGTGCACGCCACGTCGTCCACCTCGATGCCCGGTACGGCCAGCCCGGCCACCGCGGCGGCATGCGCCATCCGGTGGTCCGCGTACGTCCGGAAGGTCCCGCCGCACAGCGGGCGCGGGCGGATCTCCAGCCCGTCGGCCGACTCGGTGATGTCCGCGCCGAGCGCCGCGAACTCCCGGGCCAGCGCGGCGATCCGGTCGGTCTCGTGCCCCCGGATGTGGCCGACGCCGGTCAGCCGGGACGGCGAGTCGGCGAGCATGGCCAGCGCGGTCAGCGCCGGGGTCAGCTCGCTGACGTCGGACAGGTCGGCGTCCAGGCCGTGCACCACGCCGGTGCCGCGGACGGTGAGGCCGCTGGTGGTCAGCGTCACCTCGCCGCCCATCCGGTGCAGCAGCGCGCGGAGCTGCTCGACCGGCTGCATGCTGCTGCGCGGCCAGCCCAGCAGGGTCACCTCACCGCCGGTGACCAGCGCGGCGGCGAAGAACGGCACCGCGCCGGAGAGGTCCGGCTCGATCTTCCAGCCGCGCCCGGTCAGCGGCCCCGGCTCGACCGTCCAGACGTCCGGGACGCTGTCGTCGACCGCCGCCCCGGCGGCCCGGAGCATCTGCACCGTCATCCGCAGGTGCGGCGCGGAGGGGACCGGCGGGCCCTCGTGGCGGACCACCACCCCCCGGTCGAAGCGCGGACCGGCCAGCAGCAGCCCGGAGACGAGCTGGCTGGAGGCGGAGGCGTCGATGACCACCGCACCGCCGGTGACCCGGCCGGCGCCGAGCACCGCCAGCGGCAGGCCGCCGGAGGGTGGCGTGTCGATGCGTACGCCGAGGGAGCGCAACGCCCCGATCAGCGGGCCGAGCGGACGGACCCGGGCCTGCGGGTCGCCGTCGAAGGTGACCCGCCCCTCGGCCAGCCCGGCCACCGGGGGCAGGAAGCGCATCACCGTGCCGGCGAGGCCGACATCGACGTGGGCCGGACCGACCAGCGGGCGCGGCCGGACCAGCCAGCGCGCGTCGTCGGAGATCGACATGTGCGCACCGAGGGCGCGCAGGCCACCGGCCATCAGCTCGGTGTCCCGGGCGCGCAGCGGCCCGTCCAGCGTCGACGGGCCACTGGCCAGGGCGCCGAGCACCAGGGCCCGCGCGGTCATCGACTTGGAGCCGGGCAGGCGCAGCGTCGTCGCGACCGGGTCGCTGGCGGTCGGTGCGGTCCACGGCTGCGGCGGCCGGGTCGCGGTCAGATTCCCCACGGTCACATTCTGCCAAGTCCGGCGGCGCGCGGACCCGGCCATCGGGTCGACTCCCGGTTGGCGGGACAGCCGGAAGGCCCCGGGCGCGTTAGCGTGGGCGCCATGTGCGGGAGGTACGCGACGACCCGGAGCGCGGGCGACCTGAGCGCGCTGTTCGAGTCGTACGACGAGACCGACGGCGGGGTCGGGCCGGACTTCAACGTCGCCCCGACCGACCCGGTGCCGCTGGTCCGGCTGGCGCCGGAGGGGCACCGGGCGCTCTCGGTGGGCCGCTGGGGCCTGGTCCCGCACTGGTCCCGCAGTGCGGGCGGCGCGGCCCGCATGATCAACGCGCGCGCCGAGACCATCGCGACCAGCCGGGCGTACGCCCCGTCCTTCGCCCGCCGCCGCTGCCTGGTCCCCGCCGACGGCTGGTACGAGTGGGTCCGGGGCCCCGGCGGTCGCCGGCAGCCCTTCTACCTGACGCCGGCGGACGGCTCGGTGCTCGCCTTCGCCGGCATCTGGTCGCTCTGGGAGGCGGCCGGCAGCCCGCTGCTCACCTTCAGCGTGCTCACCACGCCGGCGGTCGGCGAGCTGGCCGAGGTGCACGACCGGATGCCGCTGCTGCTGCCCCGGGAGCGCTGGGCGGGCTGGCTCGCCCCGACCGACGATCCCGCCGCGCTGCTCGCCCCGCCGCCGGCGGACTGGCTCGCCGGGCTGGAGGTCCGGCCGGTCTCCCCGGCGGTCGGCGACGTCCGCAACGACGGTCCCGGGCTGACCGCCCGGGTCCCGCTCGCGCGCGAGGAGGCCGACACGGAAATGACCCTGTTCTGATCACTGTCAGCACATTGTCGTGTGCTGATTTGCCGGGTTGGCCTGAAACGTCGCCCGGCCGTTTAGTCATCTTTGCCGAAGACCCTTGTCCCCGTGTCCGCAAGTGCGATAGAACACAGCGCCGGTGGTGGGCGTCGATTCGCACGGGGCGGATGGCACCCATCGATCCTTTGTGATCTTGCCGGTCCCACGGGGGAGGTGGGTGGATTTGACACGGGCACGCATGCCCCGCCCGCACGAGGTGGCTGCCGCACGACGAGATCCGCGACTGCTGCGGGCGTTGCGCGAACGGCGCCAGGACGATGCGTGGCGGACCAGAGGGACCTGCCAGAGCGTGGACCCGGAAACGTTCTTTCCGGCACCCAACGAACCGGCCGACGCGGCCGTGACGCTCTGCCGCAGTTGTGACGTCCAGGGCTCCTGCCTCGCGTGGGCGCTCGAGGTGGGGGACTGCCACGGCGTCTGGGGTGGCACCACCCCGCGCGAGCGGCGGGCGATGCTCGTCGCCTGGCGCAGCGAGGTGCAGCCGGATCCGGACGCGCTCGACGAGGCCGGTCCGCCGGTCCGCGACCGCCTGCTCACGCTGGTGCCGCTGAGCTGACCCGCTCGCGGTGACCGTCGCCGCCCGCATTGCCCCGGTGGGGCAGCGGGCGGCGTCGGCGTCTCCGCGTGCCGGGCGTCGCCGGCGCGCGGTGCCGGACCCGACGGGCGAGGGGGACGGCGGGAGCGGCGTACCAGCCGGGACGCAGAATGGGTCGGTGCGGCACCGCGACGAGATCGAGACCCCCCGGGGACCGGCCCGGGTGGACACCGACCTGCCGGCGGGAACGGCGTCGACCCTGCTCGTACTCGGGCACGGCGCCGGCGGCGGGGTGGACGCGCCGGACCTGCTGGCGGTCCGCGACGCGCTGGTCGGCGCGGGACTGGCGGTGGTGCGGGTGACCCAGCCGTACCGGGTGGCCGGTCGCCGTGCGCCCGCGCCGGCCGGGCAGCTCGACGAGGCATGGACGGCGGTGCTGTCCGCGCTGCGGCAGCGCCACCCGGCGATCACCCGGTGGTTGGTCGGTGGTCGGTCCAGCGGGGCGCGGGTCGCCTGCCGGACGGCGGAGGCGGTCGGCGCGGCGGGGATCGTCGCGCTGGCGTTCCCGCTGCACCCGCCGGGCCGCCCGGACCGCTCCCGGGCGGCGGAACTGGCGACCGGCCTGCCGACCCTGGTGGTCAACGGCGACCGGGACCCGTTCGGGGCGCCCGACCGGGCGGCCGGCGTGGAGGTGGTGCTGCGCCCCGGCGAGCGTCACGACCTGCGCCGCGACCCGGCCGGCACGGCCGACGTGGTGCTGGGCTGGCTGCGTACCCGGGGCTGGGTGGACTGAGCGCCGGGCGTGACCGCAGGTGCCGACGGGTCGTTGATCGGGTGGTGTCGGGCGTCCGGTTCGGGCGGTCGACGCCATCCTCCCAGGCCCTTCCTGGTCCCAGCGCCGGTCGCGGCCGGGGCCGGGACCAGGAACGGCGGGGTCGGTGGAATGTGCCGCCCCACGGCGCGGTTACTACCCCTGGATGACATTTCCAGCCGAGGGGGGTGACCGGTGCCGACCGAGACACGGAGCCGGGAGCGGGACGAACAGGACGCGCGGCAGCTGAGGCGGCTGTTGGACGCGCCGGAGTGGCCCGCCGAGGCGTCGGCCGTGGTGAGCACCAGCACACCCGCCGGAAGTGAATCTGCGGACAGGTCCGTACGCGTATCCTCGGCGGGAAAGCATCCGACGCGAGGGGATGTGCGGTTGACCACCGAGAAGACGGACGAGCGCAGGGCCCGCTTCGAGCGGGACGCGATGCCATTCGTCGATCAGCTCTACGCTGCCGGACTGCGGATGACCCGCAACCCGGCGGATGCCGAGGACCTGGTCCAGGAGACGTACCTGAAGGCGTACTCCGCCTTCCACCAGTTCGAGCAGGGCACGAACCTGAAGGCCTGGCTCTACCGGATCCTGACCAACACCTACATCAACTCCTACCGCAAGCGGCAGCGCCAGCCGATTCAGGCGCCGACCGAGGAGATCACCGACTGGCAGCTCGCCGAGGCCGAGTCGCACACCTCCAGCGGGCTGCGCTCGGCGGAGACCGAGGCGCTGGACCGCCTGCCGGACAGCGACGTCAAGGAGGCCCTCCAGCAGTTGCCGGAGGAGTTCCGCATGGCGGTCTACCTCACCGACGTCGAGGGCTTCTCCTACAAGGAGGTCGCCGACATCATGGGCACGCCGATCGGCACCGTGATGTCGCGGCTGCACCGCGGCCGTCGTAATCTGCGCAAGCTGCTCGAGCAGTACGCCGCGGAGCGGGGCTTCAGCTCCGCGCCGTCCTCGAAGGGTTCGACCGCCGCCGCCGGCCGGGAGGTGTGACCGTGAGCTGTGGAGAGCCGCACGAGACGGACTGCCGCGAGGTGCTCGCGGAGGTCTACCTCTACCTGGATCTGGAGTGCGCCGACGAGCGCCGGCTGCTGATCCGGCACCACCTCGACGAGTGCGGGCACTGCCTGCGCGAGTACGGCATCGAGCAGGAGGTGAAGGCGCTGGTGGCGCGCTGCTGCGGCAACGAGACCGCGCCGGCGCAGCTGCGCGAGCGGCTGCGGGTCCGCCTCACCGAGCTGGTGGTCTTCGAGAGCACCGAGTCCCGCGAGCTGGCTGACTGACCAGCGTCTCAGCCGTACGTACACCGGTGGCCCGGGTCGATTCCGACCCGGGCCACCGGTGTTTCCGGCCCTGGGCCGGGGGAGCTGCCGATCATCGAGGCGGGCGCACCCGCCGACGATCAGGAGTTGGGGCGCTTGCCGTGGTTCGCGGCGCTCTTCCTCCGGGCCTTCTTTCTCCGGGACTTCTTCGCCATGCTGTGCCTCCTTGTGCTGGTCACGGTCCGACCGCGGGCAGGCGCGGCGGAGGTCGCGTGCCGATCCGCCGGGCGTGGCGGGGACCGACGGACCTGATGCTAGTGCCGGTGGGGTGGCCGGTGGTCCGGCGGGGGCGAAACCGGCGTGGTGGGCGCTCCGCGTCCGCCGGTGACCCGGTTCATGATTGGATACCGTTCGCAGGAACACCGGTGGAGAGGGAGGGCCGTGACATGGCCGAGGAGATCCGCGCCGAGATGGTGGCGAACGTCTGGAAGGTCGTCGCGTCGGCCGGGGACACCGTGTCCGAGGGGGACACGCTGGTGATCCTGGAGTCGATGAAGATGGAGATCCCGGTCGTCGCCGAGGCGGACGGCGTGGTCAAGCAGATCGCCGTCAACGAGGGCGACGTCGTGCAGGACGGCGACCTGATCGCGGTGATCGATTGACCGGCCTCGCCGTCCGTCGGGCCGAGCCGGCCGACTACCCGGCGGTGGCCCGGCTGACGGTCGCCGCCTACGAGGCCGACGGGCAGCTCAAGGGCGAGAACGGGTACGCCGTGACGCTCGCCGACGTGGCCACCCGGGCGGAGACCGGCGAGGTGCTGGTGGCCACGGACGAGGCCACCGGCCAGGTGCTCGGCGCGGTGACCTTCGTGCTGTCCGGCACCCCGTACGCCGAGCTCTCCGGGCCGGGTGAGGCGGAGTTCCGGATGCTGGCCGTGGATCCGGCCGCGCAGGGCCGGGGCGCCGGGGCGGTGCTGGCCCGCGCGTGCGTGGCCCGAGCGACCGCGCTGGGCTGCACGGCGGTGGTCATCTGCGTACGCAGCGGGATGGCGGCCGCGGCGCACCGGCTCTACGAGCGGCTGGGCTTCGTCCGGGTGCCGGAGAAGGACTGGTCCCCGCTGCCCGGGGTGGAACTGCTCGGCCTGCGCCTGGAACTCGCCGCGCGCCGCTGACCGACCTGCCCGGCCCGGTCAGTCGGCGTTCCCGATCTTCGCCAGCAGCTCGTCGGCGACCTCGAGGGCGATCCTCTTCCGCTCCTCGTCGGTGATGTGCGGGGCGCGCACCGCGAACCAGCTGGTGTGCACGGCGAACAGGGTCAGCGCGGCGCGCAGCTGCGCGGCGGGGGAGTCGTCGCCCCGACACAGCTGGTCGGCGAGGCCCAGCATCCGTTCCCGCATCTGCATTCCCGCAGCGAGGCTCTTCAGCACCGTCTGGTTCTGCTCGAAGAAGCGCATCACCGACGGCTGCTCGCCGGCGAACATGGCGTCCGCGTACCGGGTGATCAGCGCTCGGCGGGTGGCCAGGGTGGCCGGCTGCGACCGGGCCCAGGCGATCAGCTCGTCCATCCGGCGCAGCCGGTCCTCGACGAAGCTGTTGACGATCTCGTCCTTGCTCTTGAAGTGGTAGTAGAGGGCGGCCTTCGTCACGCCCAGCCGCTCGGCGATCTCCCGGAGCGAGGTCTTCTCGTACCCCTGCTCGGTGAAGAGCTCCAGCGCGACGGCCTGGATGCGTTCCCGCGTGCCGCCTGTGCTCTCCCTCACCTGTACCACCCAACTCGCTTGACGGTTTTCTGCTGTCCAACTTACCGTGCGGCTAGTAAGGTGACTAGCCGGGCGGCAAGTAAGTGCGACACATCTCCGGGGGAGCTTACCCATGACTCAGGAAACGCAGGCGGCTACGAGACCCAACGTACGGGTCGTCCTGTTCGGCCTCATGATCGCGATGATGCTCGCGATGCTCGACAACATGATCGTCAGCACCGCGCTGCCGCGGATCGTCGGTGAGTTCGGCGGCGTCGACCACTTCACCTGGGTGGTCACCGCGTACGTGCTGGGCACCACCGTCTCCACCCCGATCTGGGGCAAGCTGGGTGACCTCTACGGCCGCAAGACGGTCTTCCTCACCTCAGTGGTCATTTTCCTGGTCGGCTCGGCCCTCTGCGGCATGTCCGGCTCCGACATGTTCGGCGGTTCCGGGAACGGCATGATCGAGCTGATCGCCTTCCGCGCCGTCCAGGGCCTCGGCGCGGGCGGCCTGATGGTCGGCGTGATGGCGATCATCGGCGACCTGGTACCGCCCCGCGAGCGTGGCCGGTACCAGGGCATGATCGCCGGCATCATGGCCATCGCCATGGTGGCCGGCCCGCTGGTCGGCGGCTTCATCACCGACAACCTCTCCTGGCGCTGGGCCTTCTACGTGAACCTGCCGCTCGGCGGCGTCGCACTGCTGGTCCTCGCCACCACCATGCACCTGCCGAAGTACCGCACCGAGCACAAGATCGACTGGCTGGGCGCGGCGCTGCTCTCCGTCGGCATCACCGCGATCGTCCTGGTCACCACCTGGGGCGGCAACTCCTACGACTGGACCTCCCTGCCGATCCTCGGCCTCGCCGTCCTCGCCGCGGTCGCGCTGGTGGCCTTCGGGTTCGTCGAGCGGCGGGTCCCCGAGCCGATCCTGCCGCTGGCGCTCTTCGCCAACCGCAACTTCGCGCTGATCTCGGTGATCGGCTTCCTGCTCGGCTTCGCGATGTTCGGCGCGATGAACTTCCTGCCGCTCTACCAGCAGACCGTGCAGGGCGCCTCGGCCACGAACAGCGGCCTGCTGCTGCTGCCGCTGATGTTCGGCATGCTGGTGGTCTCGCTGGTGGTCGGCCGGGCCATCACCAGGACCGGCCGGTACCGGATGTTCCCGATCGTCGGCGGCGTGGTGATGGCCGCCGGCATGGTCCTGCTCAGCCGCCTCGACGTGGACACCAGCAAGGCCATGTCCTCGCTCTACATGGTCGTGCTCGGCGTCGGCATGGGCTTCCTGATGCAGACCTCGATGCTGATCGCGCAGAACAGCGTCGAGCAGAAGGACCTGGGCGCGGCCAGCGGCGCGGCCACCTTCTTCCGCTCCATCGGCGGCTCCTTCGGCATCTCGCTCTTCGGGGCGATCTTCGCCAACCGGCTCGCCGACTCCGCCGCCGGCGGCGCGTTCAGCGGCGGTGGCGGCGAGGGCCGCGGCCTGGACCTGGAGAAGCTCAAGGAGTTGCCGGCGCAGGCCCGCGAGCTGGTGCTCGGTGGCCTCTCCGACGCCATCTCGCACGTGTTCCTCTGGGCGGTGCTCTTCACCATCGTGGTGCCGGTGCTCGCCTGGTTCATCAAGGAGGTCCCGCTCCGCTCGGCCAACGACGTCCCGCCGGCGGACGCCACCCCGGAGGAGCAGGCCGAGGCAGCCCTGGGCAAGGCCGGGGTCGCCTGACGCACCCGCCGCGGCCACGCCGACCCGACCCCGGGTACGGCGTGGCCGCGCCGCGTTCCCGGCCCACCCCGCCGACTCCGGCCGGTGGCGCGCCGCCCGCCCTCCCGCACCGCTGGCCGTCCTCGCGCTCGCCGTCCACTGTGCGCACCCCGCCAGGCGCCGTCCCGGTCGGCTGGAGGCCGGGTCAGCGGCGGCGGAAGGGTCCGGTCAGGCGGTGCCAGAGGCGGGCCAGCCGGCCCGGTCGGGCGGTGCCGGTGGCCGGTGCACCGGTCAGCTCGTGGGCCAGGGCGGTGGTCGCCGGGTCGAGATCCGGGGTGGCGAGGGCCAGGTGGGCCACGGAGGTGGCGATCGGGACCCGGCGCTCGCGGGCCACCGCGGCCACGTCGGCGAGGCGTTCGGCCATCACCCGGGCCACGTCGGGGCGTACCGCGGGGTCGACCCAGGCGGCGGTGACCAGGGCGAAGAGCGCCGCTTCGGTGGTCCAGTCCTCGACGCCCCAGACCAGTTCCAGCAGCACCCGCCGGCGGGTGGACCCGGCCCACGGTTCGTCCGTGCGGTGGTGCAGCAGGCCGAGGCAGGCCCAGACCTGGACGCACCGGACCCAGAGTGAGGGGTCCTGGCCGGCGAGCACCCGGCCCAACGCGGTCGGTGGCGCCTCGGGCGGGTGCACCAGCAGACCGAGCAGGTCGGCCAGTTCCAGCGTGGCCAGCCCGACCGCGGCGTCGTACGCGGCCGGCGGGTGCGGCCACGCCGGGTGGGCGAGCTGCCGGATCCGGTCCGCCGCCGCAGGCGAGGGGACGGGCAGGGCGGGCGCGGCGGTGGTGCCGTCGTACCGCCAGAGCTGACAGGTGGTGGCCCGGCGGGGCTCGCGCGGGTCCGGGTCCGCCACCGCGGCGACCTCCACGTCGATCCCGGGCACGGCCGTGGCGACGGTATGCATCGCGCTGGGCGGCTCCAGCGCGTCCAGCCGTACCGCGATCCGGGCGGCGCCCTCGGCGGTGAGGGCCTGCCGCAGCGCGTCCAGCATCGGGCCGCCGGCCGGGGTGACCTGGCCCAGCCAGGGCCGGCTGCGGCAGCTCTCGGCGAGGTCGCCGTGCTCGTGGGTGTCGTCGGGATGGTCGCGGGCGAAGTCGGCCAGGGCGACGAGGTGCAGCACGTCCCCGTCGCGCTGGAAGCGCAGCCGGTGCGCGGTGTGTACCGCGCAGTCGAAGGTGGGGTCACGGGCCAGGGCGCGGTCGATCCAGTCCAGCGCCTCGTCGAGCCGACCGGTGTCGGCGAGCGTGCCGGCGATGTCGGCGTAGACCGCGAGGTCGTCGGGGTCGTGTTCGACGGCCCGGCCGAGCGCGGCCAGGGCGTCGCGGGTCCGGCCGGCGCTGCGGTAGGCGTACCCGAGCCAGACCTCGCCGAGCTTGGACGGCTCCGCGCGTACTCCCCGAGCGGCCCAGGTGACGGCGAGGGCGACCTCGCCGATCCGCCGGGCCAGCGCGGACGCCGCGCCCAGCAGCAGCGCGTGCCCGGGGTGCACGGCGACCGCGTTGCCGGCCAGGGTGAGGTACGGCCGCAGCGGGTCGCGGAACTGCCGGGGAACCGGGTCCGGCACGGCCGCGCAGATCTGCATGAGGATCCGGGCGGTCCGCTCGGGATCGAGGCGTGCCGGCAGCTCGGGGGCGGTCACCCAGGGCACGCCCGCCCAGTCGGCGCCGGGCGCGTAGCCGGTGGCGGCCGCGAGCAGGTCGAGCCCCTCGGCGGGGCGGCCGGCGGCGGCGAGCAGGTGCGCGCGGGCCACCACCGCGCCGACGAATGCGTGGTGCCCGAGCGGGAAGAGATCCAGGTCGCCGCCGCTGGCCGCGGCGAGCCGGGAGAGGGCCTCGTGCACCTCGGGCCGGGTGGGGGCCTGGACGAGGGCGGCGGCGACGTGGTCGGCGGCGTGCTGGAGGTCCCCTTCGCCGAGCGCCAGGCGGGCGAGCGCGAGTTCCTCCTCCGCGGAGAGCGCGGGGTCGTCCGTTCCGTCGGGCACGTCGTCCTCTCGGTGAGTCGGTTCGCCGGCCGAGCAAGCGTAGGGGATGGTGCACCGATTCGGTGATCCACTGCGCATTGCTGCTCGTTCGATTGCTCGTGTGGGCGCAATGATGCAAGACTGAGCACCGATTGCGCGGCAATCGCGCAGAGGGGAGTTCTCCGTGACCCGTCCAGGCGCCGGCATGGCCGCCGACATCGACGAGCAGCCGGCCGGCTACGACCGCCTGCTCTCCGCCGAGCACGCCGGGGCGATCGCCCAGGTGGCGGCGGTGATCGCCGAGCGCCGGCCCCGGCACGTGGTCTTCACCGCCCGGGGCACCTCCGACCACGCGGCCCTCTACGCGGCGTACCTGACCGAGATCCGCCTCGGCCTGCCCGCCGGCCTGGCTTCGCCGAGCGCGGTCACCGTCTACGGCGCCCGCCCCGACCTCTCCGACGCCCTGGTCGTCGGGGTCAGCCAGAGCGGCGGCTCGCCCGACCTGGCCGAGGTGCTCCGGACGGCCCGGGCCTCCGGCGCGCTCACCCTCGCCGTCACCAACGCGCCCGACTCGCCGCTGGCGCAGACCGCCGAGCTCTCCGTCGACATCGCCGCCGGGCACGAGCGGGCCGTCGCGGCCACCAAGACGTACACCGCCGAGCTGCTCGCGCTGCTGCTGCTCATCGAGGGGGTACGCGCCGGCGACGGCGTGCTGCCGGCCGAGGAGCGGGCCGCGCTCGCCGCCCTGCCCGAGCTGGCCGAGCGCACCCTCACCGACCCCACCCCGGCCCAGCTCGCCCCGCGCTACCGGTTCGCCGCCCAGCTCGTCACCACCGGCCGCGGGTACGCCTACCCGACCGCGCGGGAGGCGGCGCTGAAGCTGATGGAGACCTCGTACCTGCCGGCGCTCGCCTTCTCCGGCGCCGACCTGCTGCACGGCCCCCTCGCCATGACCGACCCGGACGTGCCGGTGCTCGCGGTGGTCGGCTCCGGCCCGGGCGGCCGGTCGATGGGGGAGGTGCTGCCCCGGCTCGGCGAGCGCCGCGCCGACGTGGTGGTGGTCGGCTCCGCCGACGTCGAGGGGGCCACCCGGATCGCCGTCCCCGAGGTCGACGAGCGGTACGCCCCGCTGCTGGACATCCTTCCGTTGCAGCGGCTCGCGCTGGCGCTGGCGCTGGCCCGGGGCGAGGACCCGGACGCCCCGCGCGGGCTGAAGAAGATCACCGCGACGATGTGACCTCCGACGTGTCACGCTGTGTCTCGTGTCCACGCTGCGCGACCTCGCCGAGGAGCACACCCAGCTCCGCCCGGCCGACATCGACCACCTGCACCGGATCGCCGGGGACTGGCAACTGCTGTCCGACCTCTCCTTCGCCGACCTGCTGCTGTGGGTGCCGGTGGACGGCGACGGAACGTTCCTCTGCGTGGCCCAGGTCCGCCCGACGACCGCCCCCACCGCGTACCTCGATGACCAGGTGGGGCGGATCGTCGGCGGGCCCGAGGTGGCGCACCTGGAGGTCGCCCACCGGCAGGGCCGGATCTGGCGGGAGGGCGACCCGGTCTGGTACGGCGACGTGCCCGCCCGGCACGAGGCGATCCCGGTGCGGCTGCGTACCGCCGACGGGGAGGCCGGCGAGGTGGTCGCCGTGGTCGGCCGGGACACCAACCTCTCCACCGCCCGCACGCCCAGCCAGCTGGAACTGAACTACCTGACCACCGCCGACGACCTGGCCCAGATGATCGCCGACGGCACCTTCCCGCCGCCCCGGCATCCCGGCGAGACCACCTCCGCGCCCCGGGTCGGCGACGGCCTGGTCCGGCTGGACGCCAACGGCAAGGTCACCTACGCCAGCCCGAACGCGCAGTCCGCGTACCGCCGGTTGGGCTACGCCTCCCACCTGGTGGGGGAGGATCTGGCCAAGCTGCACCGTCGGCTGGCCGGCGACCCCCTGGAAGGCACCGACGCGGCCAACGCCATCCTGGCCGCGCTGCGCGGGGACGCCCCGCCCCGGCGGGAGGTCGACGCGCGCGGCGCCACCATGCTCACCCGGGCGCTGCCGCTGATGCCGGCCGGCGTGCCGATCGGGGCGCTGGTGCTGGTCCGCGACATCACCGAGGTACGCCGCCGGGACCGCGCCCTGATCACCAAGGACGCCACCATCCGGGAGATCCACCACCGGGTGAAGAACAACCTTCAGACCGTGGCCGCCCTGCTGCGCCTCCAGGCCCGCCGGGTCGCCATGCCGGAGGCCCGGGTGGCCCTGGAGGAGTCGGTCCGCCGGGTCGCCTCGATCGCGCTGGTCCACGAGACGCTCTCCATGTCCAGCGACGAGGCGGTGGAGTTCGACGGCATCGTCGACCGGGTGGCCAGCGCGGCCACCGAGGTCGCGGCGACCGAGGTGACGGTCGGCATGCGCCGTACCGGCAGCTTCGGCGTGCTGCCCGCCGAGATCGCCACCTCGCTGGTGATGGTCCTCAACGAGCTGCTGCTCAACGCCGTGGAGCACGGCTTCCCGCCCGGGGAGGAGGGCGCGGCCGCCGCCGAGGGGGACGGGAAGCCCGAGGTGGTGGTCTCGGCGCACCGGTTCCGCAAGCAGTTGCACGTCTCCGTCGCCGACAACGGGCGTGGCCTGCCCGAGCAGTTCGACGCCGAACGCGGCGGCCGGCTCGGCCTGCAGATCGTCCGGGCTCTGGTGACCGGGGAGCTGCGCGGCACCATCGAGCTGCGCAACGGCGCCACCGGCGGCACGGAGGCCGTGCTGGTGGTCCCCCTCGCCCGCGGCTCCGCCGACCGCCTGACCCCCTGACCCGGGGGGTCAGCGGGTGAGCAGGGCGACGGTGAGGCCGGGGTGGGGCCAGACCTGGCGGACGGTGAAGGCGTTGCGCAGGGCGGCGCCCTTCGCCCCGGGCACGGTGGCCAGCGGGTCGGCCGGCCGCCCGGCGACCACCAGCCAGACCCGCCGCACGCCGGCCAGGCACTCCGCCGGCCGGTCGCACTCGCTGGCCCAGAGGTCCGCACGCTGCCGCTGGTCGCGCACCACCAGCACGTCGCGGGGCCGCCGCGACCCCAGGTGGTACGCGACGCCGAGGTCCAGGAAGAGCCAACTGTCCCGGGGCGAGTAGACGATCACGTCGCCCGGCTGCTCCCGCTCCCCGATCACCCGGGCCACGCCCCGGTAGTCGACGGTCGCGCTGCGCGGCCACTCGTGGGTGCGGCGCAGCGCCGCCTGGTCGGGCAGGCCCAACAGTCCGGCCAGCGTCACCACGGCGAGCGCCGGGGCCAGCCGTACGCCTGCCAGCGCCACCCCGGCCAGCAGGCAGGCGAACGGCACGATGAACACGAGGTACCGGGGCACCCACAGCGGCACCACGGTTCCGGCGGCGAAGAGCAGCAGCACCGGCAGCAGCGCGGCGGCGGACGGCAGCAGCGCCCGCCGCCCGAGCCGGCCGGCGCCCAGCGCGGCGAGGCCGAGCAGCAGCCCACCCACCGCGCCGCTCTGCGCCACCCCGCCGGGTAACGCCGCCAGATCGGTCAGCCGGGCCGGGTCCACCCAGTCGAGCTGCCGGGACCGCTGCCCCCGAGCCACCAGCACCAGCGGACCGACGAGCAGGACGGCCGGCGCCAGCGCCGCCAGCCACCACCGCAGGACGTGGCGATCCGCCGGGCGCACGCCGCCCGCTCCGCCGTTCTCGCCACGGTCGCCCGGGGTGCGCTCCTCGGCGGACGGCCCGGCGTTGGACGGCGGTTCGAGGCCGGCGGCGGCCGGTCCGCGCCACCGGGCGAGGAGCACCGCCACGGCGTGTGCGACGAGCAGGGTGAGCGCGATCAGGTGGGTCAGGCCCAGCGCCGAGACGGCGGCCGCGTAGCCCGCCCAGCGGATCCCCGACGGCCGGCGCAGCGCGCCGACCAGCAGCAGCGTGGCGAGCACCGCGAACAGCGTGGCCAGCGCGTAGGGGCGGGCCTCCTGGGCGTACCGGGAGGTGCCGGGCAGGACGGCGAAGAGCAGGCCGGCGAGCAGCCCGGCCCGGGCGTCGACCAGCCGCTCGCCGAGCCGGGCGGTGAGCGCGGCGGCGGCGGCCATGGCGAGCGCGGAGGGCAGCCGCAGGGCCGTCGGCGACGTCCCGGCCAGCCCGGTCCAGCCGTGCATGACCAGGTAGTACGGTCCGGTCGCGGCGTCGATGGTGCCGGCCAGCCGGACCAGGTCGCGGGCCGGGCGGGTGGCGGCGCTCCAGGTCGCCAGCTCGTCCCGCCACGGCTGGGCGTGACCGATTCCGGTGCCGGTGACGAGCAGGGTGAGCAGCGCCGGCCCCGCCCAGACCAGCCACGTCCGGCGGTCACCGGTCGTCCCGGCCGGTCCGGAGGCGGAGGCTGCGGTCACATCCCGCAGCGTCACACAGCGCAACCCGCCCGTCGGGCGGTCCGCCGATCCGCGCCGCCGGACTGCGCCGGGACGGTGACCCGGGTGCGGCGCGGCGACCAGCCGCGGAACGGCCGTCTGCCGCCGGCCGGGATACAGCAGCACCAGGGGGCAGGCCCGTACGGCCTCCACGACGGCCCGGCGGGTGGCCCGTGATGTGGGATGGCACACGCAGTCATTGGTCGGCGCCGCACCGGTGTGGGAGCATGCACTCATGACCGCCGCTGTCGTCCGCCGCTTCGTGGCCCGTCGCCACGTTGATTACGGCCGCGTGCGCAGCGCCATCTGTCCGGCCTACTGACGACGCCCGACCCATCCGTCTCGGGCGCGTTCCGCGCCGGCCGTCGAAGACATCGCCGTCCACCGCCCTTCCCAGGGTCAGCCGCCGCGTCCGCGTCCAGGCACAGCAGACAACGGAGGACGCCGCGATGGCGGTCAGCAGCACCCCGACCCGGCCTGAGACCCCGGCGGCGCCCGCCGCCCGGGCACCCCGCCGGCCGCGTGGTGAGGGGCAGTGGGCGCTGGGGCACCGCGAGCCGCTCAACGCCAACGAGCGGATCAAGAAGGACGACGACCCGCTGAACGTCCGGGCCCGGATCGAGAACATCTACGCCCACCGGGGCTTCGCGTCGATCGACCCGCAGGACCTGCGCGGCCGGTTCCGCTGGTGGGGGCTCTACACCCAGCGCAAGGCCGGCATCGACGGCGGGCGCACCGCCGTGCTGGAGCCGCACGAGCTGGAGGACGAGTTCTTCATGCTCCGGGTCCGGGTCGACGGCGGCCAGCTCAACCTGGCCCAGCTCCGGGTGATCGCCGACATCTCCCGGGAGTTCGCCCGGGACACCGCCGACATCACCGACCGGCAGAACGTCCAGTTCCACTGGATCCGGGTCGAGGACATGCCGGAGATCTGGCGCCGGCTGGAGGCGGTCGGCCTGCAGACCACCGAGGCCTGCGGCGACTGCCCGCGCATCGTGCTCGGCAGCCCCGTCGCCGGGGTGGCCGAGGCCGAACTGCTCGACCCGACCCCGGCGATCGACGAGATCGTCAGCCGGTACGTCGGCGACAAGCAGTTCTCCAACCTGCCCCGCAAGTTCAAGACCTCGATCTCCTGGCTGGTCGACACCCCGTACGAGGCGAACGACATCGCGTTCCTCGGCGTCGACCACCCGGAGCACGGCCCCGGCTTCGACGTCTGGGTCGGCGGCGGTCTCTCCACCAACCCGATGCTGGCCCAGCGGCTCGGCGTCTGGGTGCCGCTCGGCGAGGTGCCGGACGTCTGGGCCGGCGTGGTCGGCATCTTCCGCGACTACGGCTACCGCCGGCTGCGCAACCGCGCCCGGCTGAAGTTCCTGGTAGCCGACTGGGGTGTGGCGAAGTTCCGCGAGGTGCTCGAGAAGGAGTATCTGGGCCGGACGCTGCTCGACGGCCCGGCGCCGGAGCTGCCGAGCAAGCCGGTCGACCACATCGGCGTGCACCTACAGCGCGACGGGCGTAACTACGTCGGGGCCGCCCCGGTGGTCGGGCGGGTCTCCGGTGCGCAGCTCGCCGAGCTGGCCGACTCCGTCGAGGCACATGGCAGCGACCGGGTGCGGCTCACCCCGTACCAGAAGCTGCTGGTGCTCGACGTGGCGCCGGAGCGGACGGAGTCCCTGGTCAGGGCCCTGCGCCGAATCGGCCTGGAGGCGCGGCCGTCGGCCTGGCGGCGCGGCACCATGGCCTGCACCGGCATCGAGTTCTGCAAGCTCGCCATCGTGGAGACCAAGGCCCGCGGCGAGGAGCTGGTGGCCCGGCTGGAGGAGCGGCTGCGCGACTTCGACGCCGACATCTCCATCCACCTCAACGGCTGCCCCAACGCCTGCGCCCGCACCCAGGTGGCCGACATCGGCCTGAAGGGCCAGCTGGTGGTCGGCCCGGACGGCCGGCAGGTGGAGGGCTTCCAGGTGCACCTGGGCGGCGGCCTGGGCATGGCGCACGGGCAGACCGCCGGCTTCGGCCGCAAGCTGCGCGGCCTGAAGACCACCGCCGAGGAGCTTCCCGAGTACGTGGAACGGCTGGCCCGCCGCTACCTGGCCGGCCGGACCGAGGGCGAGACGTTCGCCACCTGGGTGATCAGGGTCGACGAGGAGGAACTCCGATGAGCGATGCCAGATCCGCGCCGCTGTACTGCCCGTACTGCGGCGAGGAGGACCTGCGGCCGAGCGAGGCCGGGCACGGTGCCTGGGAGTGCCACGCCTGCGCCCGGGTCTTCACCGTCAAGTTCACCGGCCTGCTCGGCAGGGCGGTGACCCGATGAACCTCGTCTCCGCCACCAACCTGGGCCTGGTCGGGGTCGGCGGGCCGACGCCGGCCGACCCGGCGCGGCGCGATCCGGAGGAGCTGCGCGCGCTCGCCGAGCGGGCCGGGCGGGAGCTGGAGGGCGCCCCGGCGCTGGAGATCGCCCGCTGGGCCGCCGAGACCTTCGGTGACCGGTTCTGCGTGACCAGCTCCATGGCGGACGGCGTGCTGGCGCACCTGGTCTCCCGGGTGGCGCCCGGGGTGGACGTGGTCTTCCTGGACACCGGGCTGCACTTCCCGGAGACGCTGCGGGTCCGCGACGAGGTGGCCCGGCGGCTGCCGGTGAACGTCCGCTCGATCCGCCCCCGGATGACCGTCGGGCAGCAGGACGGCCAGTACGGCCCCCGGCTGTTCAACCGGTCTCCGGACGACTGCTGCCAGCTGCGCAAGGTCGAGCCGCTGGAGCGGGCGCTGACCGGGTACGACGCGTGGGCGGCGGGGCTGCGCCGGGACGAGTCGCCGACCCGGGCCAACACGCCGGTGGTGACCTTCGACGCCCGGCGCGGCAAGGTGAAGGTCAACCCGATCGCGACGTGGACGCAGCGGGATGTGGACGCCTACCTCGCCCGGTACGACATCCCCGTCAACGAGCTGCTCGGTCGCGGGTACGGCTCGGTCGGCTGCTGGCCGTGCACCCGGCGGACGAAGGCGGGGGAGGACCCGCGGGCGGGCCGGTGGGCCATGTTCGAGAAGACCGAGTGCGGCCTGCACGTGTGACCTCGACGGGCGCCGGGACGGTCGTCGGGGCCGCCCCGGTGGTCCTGGTCGCCCACGGCAGCCGCGATCCGCGGGCCGCCGAGGCGACCCGCGCCCTGGCCCGGGCGGTCGAGGCGGCCCGTCCCGGCACCACCGTCCTGCCGAGCTGGCTGGACCACACGGAGCCGGGACCGACCGGCGTGCTGGGTGAGCTGGCCGCCGCGGGACACTCCCGCGCGGTGCTGGTGCCGTTGCTGCTGACCGCCGCGTACCACCGGAAGGTGGACATCCCGGCGGCGATCGCCGCGGCGCGGGAATCGGGGCCGCCGATGGACGTCCGGATCACCGACGTGCTCGGGCCGGCCGACGGGACCGTCGACGCGGCGCTGCTGGCCGGGCTGCGGCGGCGGCTCGCGGAGGCGGAACCGGGCCGGTTCGACGCCCTGGTGCTGGCCGCGGCGGGCACCCGGGATCATCGGGCGCGCGGCTCGGTGGGCCGGGTGGCCGCCGCGCTGGGCGCGGAGCTGGGCGTGCCGTGCCGGGTGTCGTACGCCTCGGCGGCGCCGCCGGCGGCCGGTGTCGCGGTGGCGAAGCTGCGCGCGGCGGGCGCCCGACGGGTCGCGGTGGCCGCCTATTTCCTGGCGCCGGGCCTGTTCCACGACGGTGTGGTGGCGGCGGCCCGGGACGCGGGGGCGGTGGCGGCGGGGGACCCGCTCACCGACACTCCCGAACTCGCCGATCTGGTGCTGCGCCGGGTCGATGCCTCGGCCGTCGACCCCGGACAGCACAACGCCCCGGCGGGTGACCCTGCCGGGGCGTTCAGCTTGTGTGGTGAGATCAGGCGGAGTGAGCGCGCAGCACCCGGAGACCGCCGCGGCGCTTGACCGCACGGCGCTCCTCTTCGCTCATCCCGCCCCAGACGCCGGCGTCCTGACCCGACTCGAGCGCCCACTTCAGGCACTCGTCGGTGACGGAGCAGCGCCGGCAGACGGCCTTGGCCTGCTCGACCTGCAGGAGAGCCGGACCGGACGTCCCGATCGGGAAGAACAGCTCCGGGTCCTCGTCGCGGCAGACAGCATGGTGACGCCAGTCCATGGCGGCAACACTCCTCATTCTGGATGGGTGGCAGATATCGCTTTCGTGCTTTTCCTATATGCATCCGCGATGCCGATCAGTGACGGTCAGCGTCCATCAATTCGGCACTGCGTGAGCAGGCTGCGGGCCCTGGACCTGCTGGAACAGCTCAACCTGCCGAGCATATCCAGGCAATGTCCCGGTAACACAAGTTCGCTTGTGAATACTTTCACGAACTGTCGCGATGTCAAGGGTGACGCTCGGAAAAACTCCGAGCAGTGAGCGAGCTCACCACCCTTTTGTCCGGGTTTCAGACCGCTCTGGTTACCCGGCGTGCCACAGTCGAGGATCAATATAGTACAGTCTGCGTGACATTGCTGACATTTCCGGCACCTACCCCTCGGGTGTGGCGGCCACCGCGAAGCTGCGGCGGGGTGACCACGTCAACCGACGGGAGTACCCGAGACCTAGCAGATTACTCTCAGTGCGGCCGGAACGGATGTGAATCTAACTTTCTCCCGCTCCCCGAGGTAGTCCCCGTCGAGCTGAAAAGCCTGCGGACGGGCCGAGAGCAGGGTGAACTCCGGCACGTCGTGCAGCCGCAATACTTGGCGGCCACGGGGATCGGGCTTCCGGGAGAAGGATTGCGTTACGGTTCGTGCCGTACTGGCGACCCGGAGTTGACGCATCGCCAGCACGTCCAGGCCCAGGTCGAACGAGGCCTCCGGGTTCGGATTGATCTCGCGCTCGCCCAGGTACGTCCACGGCGCGGTGTTCTGGATGATCACCGTGGCTAGGTCGCCCTCGGCCTGCTCGCCCGGGCGTTCCAGGCTGATCGCCGGGTGGCGGCGGTCCGAACCGAGGAAGTACTGCGCCACGGTGGACCGCAGATAGAGCCCGGGCGTCGAAACCCGACCCTTCCGGCGCGCCTGCTCGACCCGGTGGATCACCGCGGCGTCGACGCCGAAGCCGGCGCAGAAGGTGAAGTACCGGTCGTCCGCCCGGCCCAGGCCGATCGTGCGGGAGCGGCCCAGGCGCAGCCCCTCCAGGATCATGCTGGTTCCCTCCGGCCACTCCCGGGGCAGCCCCAGCGCGCGGGCGAAGACGTTCGTCGACCCGCCGGGGACGGTGGCCAGCGCGGGCAGCCGCTCCGCCGGGATGGCACCGGTCCGGAACGTCGGCGGATCGGCCGTCATCAGGCCGTTCACCACCTCGTTGACGGTGCCGTCGCCACCCAGGGTGACCACCAGGTCGACGCCCTCCTCGGCGGCCTCCCGGGCGAGGTCCGTGGCGTGGCCCCGTCGGCGGGTGTACCGCACCGACAGGTCGACTTCGCTGCGCAGCGCCCGGACCAGGACGTCACGGCTGCGTTCGCTGGTGGTGGTGGCCTTCGGATTGACCACCAGGACGGCCCGCATGGGCGGCACTGTACCGCGCCTACCCACGGGTATCGTGTCGCGCGTGACCATCGACTCCGCGCCGATCCCCACTACGCTCCGTTGGGCGGTACGCCTGCTGCGCGCCGAGGCGGTGGCGCTCGGCCTGGTCGCGGTGTGGCTGATCTGGTCCGACCTGACCGCCACCACCACCGACCTCACCTCGGCGCTGCTGGTCACGGCGTTCGCGGTCGCCGGGGTGGCGGCGCTCTGGGCGCTCGGCGGCGCGCTGGCCCGTTGCAAGGCCGGCGCGCGGGCCCCGGCCATCGTGCTCCAGCTGATGCTGCTGCCGGTCGGCTGGTACATGATCCAGGGCGGGCTGGGCTGGCTCGGGCTGCCGCTGATGGTGCTCGGGCTCGGCGTCACCGGCCTGCTGGTCAGCCCCGCGACCAACCGGGCGCTCGGCTTCCACTGATCCACCGCCCGCTCACCCCGCTGCAGCGCAGCGGGCGGCGGAGCCGGTCGGTCAGTATCCGGAGGCGCGGCGGGTGAGCAGCGAGATGGTCGCCCGGCCGTCGGCCGCTGTCGCCGCCGCCGACGTGGTCAGCGCGGTGAGCACCTTCCAGGCGAAGGACGACTCCGAGGGGAGCGTGGCGCCCCGGACGGTCGGCACGGTCACCTCGACGGTGAGTGCGTCGTCGGTGACCGCGAACCGGCACTCCAGCTCGGCGTTGCGGGTGGCGATCGCGAGCAGCATGGCGCACGCCTCGTCGACGGCGATGCGCAGGTCCTCGATCTCGTCGAGGGCGAACTGGAGGCGGGCCGCGAGACCCGCCGTGGCGGTGCGGAGCACGCCGAGGTAACCCCCGTCGGCGGGCACGGTGAGGTGCACCACGTCGTCGTCGGTCGTCGGCTGGCCGGTCAGTTGAGTCACGCCTCATCCCCCCGGTGCGGGACTCTACCCGGTCAGTCGGCCGGGTGCGTGGGCGCGGCAGTCGCCTGGGCGGCGAGGCCGTGCAGCGCCGGACCGGTGAGCCGGTACGGCACCCACTCGTCCATCGCGGTCGCCCCGATGGCGGCGTAGAAGCCGGCCGCCGGGTTCCAGTTGATCATCCACCAGTCGAGCCGCCGGTAACCCCGTTCGACGCAGATCGCGGCGAGGGTGGCCAGCAGCAGCCGGCCCGCTCCGCTGCCCCGGGCGGCCGGGCGGACGTACAGGTCCTCTAGGTAGATGCCGTGCACGCCTTCCCAGGTGGAGAAGTTGAGGAACCAGAGCGCGAAGCCGAGCGGGGTGTCCCGGTCGTCCACCGCGACGTGGCCGTACAGCGCCGGCGCCGGGCTACGACTGCTCCAGCTCGGCGCGTCTGACGCCGCGCCGAGACCTGGAGCAGTCGCGAACAGGGCGGCGGTCAACTGCTCGGCGGTCAGGTGGCACTGCTCCGGGGCGCGCTCGTACTCGGCGAGTTCGTGCACCATCGCGACGACGGCCGGCACGTCCTCGGGACGCGCCGGCCGGATCGTCGGTGCCTGGGCGGGCAGGGTCACGCCTTCTTGGTCTCCCAGAAGATCTTGGAGATCTCGTCGATCTTCTGCAGCAGCTTGTCGGCCACGGCCGGGTCCACGCTGCCCTTGGCGCCGCTGCCGCCGGCGAGCTTGGTGGCCTCGTTGAAGAGCGTGTGCAGGTTCGGGTACTTCTCGAAGTGCTCCGGCTTGAAGTAGTCGGTCCACAGCACCCAGAGGTGGTGCTTGACCAGCTCGGCCCGCTGCTCCTTGATGATGATGGCGCGGGTGCGGTACTCCGGGTCGGTGTTCGCCTGGTACTTCTCGGAGATTTTCTTGACCGACTCGGCCTCGATCCGGGCCTGCGCCGGGTCGTACACGCCACACGGCAGGTCGCAGTGCGCACTGGCGGTCACGCGGGGCGAAAGGATGCGGGGAAGGCGCATCAGGGTCCTCCATGGGATGTTTGCGATGATCCAAGCCGACATTACTCCTGGACATGCTCCCCGGCGGGCGGGAGGTGAAACCCGATGCGCGCCACAGGCGACTCCGCCGCGCCCGAGCTGCGCGGCCCGTTGGTGACCGTCCTGGTCACCGGACCCTCCATGGTCCCGACGCTGCGGCACGGGGACTCGGTGCTGGTACGCACGGGCGGTCGGGCCGTGCGTGCCGGCGACGTCGTGATCGCGGTCTTCCGCAGCCGCCCCGACCTGCTGGTCGTCAAGCGCGCGGTCCGTCCGCAGGACGGCGGTTGGTGGGTACGCGGCGACAACGACCTGATCACCGACGACTCCCGGGCGTACGGGGTGGCCGACGTCCGGGGCCGGGTGGTGGCCCGGTACTGGCCCCGGCCCGGCCGGGTGCGCCCCCGCTCGATATGACCCCGCTCACATCGGCGCTCCGCGTGCGCCACTATGCTCGGAAAGTGCCCGGGTGACCCCCCGCACCGCCCGCCCCGCTCGCCGCTGACCTCGCGCCCGAGCCGGCCGGTCCGTCTGCTCGACAGATCCTGGAGTCACCAATGTCTTCGTCCACCGTGGACCCCGCTGATCCCGTCTTCCGGCTGCACGTCGGCGGCAAGATGGCCGTCACCTCGACCGTGCCGCTCACCAGCCGGGAGGACCTCTCCCTCGCGTATACCCCCGGCGTGGCCCGGGTGTGCGAGGCGATCGCCGCCGATCCCGCCCTCGCCGACGACTACACCTGGGTGTCGCACACCGTCGCCGTGGTGACCGACGGTTCCGCCGTACTCGGCCTGGGCAACATCGGCCCGCGCGCGGCGCTGCCGGTGATGGAGGGCAAGGCGGTGCTGTTCAAGCAGTTCGCCGGCGTGGACGCGGTGCCGATCTGCCTGGACACCCAGGACGTGGACGAGATCGTGGCGACGGTGAAGGCGCTCGCCCCGTCGTTCGGCGGGATCAACCTGGAGGACATCAGCGCGCCGCGCTGCTTCGAGGTGGAACGCCGGCTCGACGAGGAACTGCCCATCCCGGTCTTCCACGACGACCAGCACGGCACCGCGATCGTGGTGCTGGCCGCGCTGCGTAACGCCGCCGCCCTGCTCAACCGGAAGCTCGGCGACCTGCGGGTGGCGGTCAGCGGCGCCGGTGCGGCCGGGGTGGCGGTGACCAAGATGCTGATCGCCGGGGGAGTGAACCCGGACCAGGTCGTGGTCTGCGACTCCAAGGGGATCATCGGCCGGCACCGCGAGCTGACCGGGACCAAGGCGGAGCTGGCGGAAATCACCAACGCCGAGGGCCGCCAGGGGGACATCACCGAGGCGCTGCGCGGCGCGGACGTCCTGATCGGCGTCTCCGGCGGGCAGATCCCGGAGGCGGCGGTGGCCGGGATGGCGCCCGCTGGCATCGTCTTCGCGCTGGCCAACCCCACCCCCGAGGTGCATCCGGAGGTGGCGGCCCGGCACGTGGCGGTGGTCGCCACCGGGCGCAGCGACTACCCGAACCAGATCAACAACGTGCTCGCCTTCCCCGGCGTGTTCCGGGGCGCGCTGGACGCCCGGGCCACCCGGATCACCGAGGGGATGAAGGTGGCCGCCGCCGACGCGATCGCCGGTGTGGTCGCCGAGTCGCTGACCGCCGAGGCGATCGTGCCCTCTCCGCTGGACCCGCGGGTCGCCCCTGCGGTCGCCGAGGCGGTGGCCGAGGCGGCCCGCCGCGACGGGGTCGCCCGCCGCTGAGCGGCACCGAGCCGTACCGGGGGCCCTTTCTATCGCCTTTTGGTGGGAAGGGCCCCTTCTTAACGGGCGCGCGGCTTGTTACCGTGCCGATCATGCGTGCCGCCTTTGCTTCGAGCCTCGACGCCGACAACCCGCTCGCCGCGCTCAGCGTCGGCGACCGCCCCGAGCCGACCCATCCGCAGGACGACTGGGTCACCGTGCAGGTGCGGGCCAGCTCGCTCAACCACCACGACCTCTGGTCGCTGCGCGGGGTGGGGCTGGGCCCGGACCAGCTGCCGATGATCCTCGGCTGCGATGCGGTCGGCACCGACCCGGACGGCAACGAGGTGGTCATCTACCCGGTGGTGCCCACCCCCGGCGACCCCCGGGGCGTGTCCATCCTCTCCGAGCACTTCGCCGGCACCTTCGCCGAGCGGGTGGCCGTACCCCGGATGAACCTGCTGCCGCTGCCGGACGACCTGGCGGCGACCGACGCGGCGTGCCTGCCTACGGCCTGGCTGACCGCGTGGCGGATGCTGACCACCAAGGGCCGGGTCGGCGAGGGCGAGTCGGTGCTGGTCCAGGGGGCCGGCGGCGGCGTCGCCACCGCGGCCGTCGCGCTCGGCGTCGCCCTCGGCAAGCGGGTCTACGCGACCAGCCGGGACGCCGCCAAGCGGGAGCGGATCAGCGAGCTCGGCGCCACCGCGCTGGAGCCCGGCGCCCGGCTGCCCGAGCGGGCCGACGTGGTGATCGAGACGGTCGGGGCGGCCACCTTCGACCACTCGCTGAAGTCGGCCGCGCCGATGGCCCGGATCGTCGTCTCCGGCGCCACCGCCGGGCACGAGCCCAAGGTCAACCTGCGTCGGGTCTTCGCCATGCAGCTGGAGATCCTCGGCACCTCGATGGGCACCCCGGACGAGCTGACCGAGCTGCTCGCGTTCTGCGCCGAGCGCGAGGTGCGCCCGGTGATCGACGAGGTGGTTCCGTTCAGCCGCATCGAGGACGCCTTCGCCCGCCTCGCCTCCGGCGACGTTTTCGGCAAGGTGGTCATCGACCACACCGCCTGACCGCCCCGCACCAGGATTCGGGCAAGTTCAGCGAAAGCGTGGCCAGGCTCCAACCGATGGCCACGCTTTCGCTGAAAGCGGCTGGGAGCCGGGGTCAGAGGTGGTCGTCGAGGGTGGCCAGGTTGCCGCGGGTGGCGTCGGTGGGGAGGCGGTCCTTCGCCTTCGTGTCGCCGTACAGGGTCCAGCGGAGGAACTCGACCGTGGTGTCGGCGACCACCCGCAGGGCTCTGCCGTCGGCCAGCAGGGCCCGGCCGTGGTCGCCCTTGGGCAGGCTGAGCATCGCCTTCGGCCAGGGCACCGCGTCGTAGACCGCCTTGCCGGCCGCGTAGTCCACCACCTCGTCGGCCTCGCCGTGCACGAAGAGCTGCGGTGCGGCGGCGCCGGCGAAGGCGGTGCCCACCCCGAGCGCCGTACCGGCGAAGACGATGCCGGCGTCCAGCCGTTCGTCCCGGCCGGCGGTGAAGAGCCCGATCGTGGTCACCCCGCCGGCGCTGTGCCCGGCCGCGGCCACCCGCTCGGCGTCCAGCCGGCCGCGCAGCGGATCATCGGCCTTCGTGTCGAGGGCGAGCACCTGGGTCAGCGCGTACGACACGTCCGCCGGCTGGTTGAGCACGTCGAGCACGTTGCCGTCGCTGCCCGTGCCGGTGTGCGGGAACCGCGGCGCGGCCACCACGAAGCCGGCCGCCGCCCAGCGGCTCAGCAGGAGCTGGTAGTCCTCCGGCCGGGCGCCGAGGCCATGGCTGAACATCACCACCGGGAACCGGCCGGTCGCGGCCGGCGCCGAGCGCTCCGGCGTGCCGCCCGCCGCGCCCCGGGCCGGGTACCAGAGGGTCACCGGCAGCGGGCGGTCGCCGTCGCGGTTCAGCTTGAGCTGCCGTACGCCGACGGCGAAGGTCTCGGTGGGGGCGTTGCCGGCGGGTACCCGGGGCGCCGGGGTGGTCGCCTTCGGCGGCGGGGTCGGGATGCCGCGCACCGCCGGCGCGGCACCGCTCGAGCAGCCTGCGACAGTCATGGCGAGCAGGGCGGCGACGGCCAGTGCGGGGGTTGGGCGACGGGACATGAAGACGATTGTGCCTCGCGCCGCGCGGTAACCGGTCCCACATCGCCCGGAGGGTGACCCGCTCACTCGCTCGCCCGGCTGGCCTCGGGACGGCGGCCGGCCGGCGCGGCGAGCGGGTGGGCATTCGGCGCGCCAGGCCGGCGCCAGGTCGCCGAGGGGACGGGATGCCGCCACCTCGCGGAACCGGCCTCGGCCGCGGGCCGCGCCGAGGGGTCAGCGGGGGAGGCGGCTGGTGAGGGTGGTGACCGGAGGACCGTGGGCGTCGGCAGGGAGGCGGTGCAGGGCCGCCCGATCGTCGTAGAGGGTCCAACGGAGGAAGTCGGTGGTGGTGGCGAGGACCTGGGTGAAGCCGGGGTGGCCGGGGGACAGGAAGTCGCCGTGGCCCTGGCCGGGCAGGCTCAGGAACGCGGCCGGACCGGTCGCCCGGGCGTACGCGGCGCGGCCGGCGGACTCGGGCACGATCGGGTCCGCGCTCCCATGCACGAAGAGCAGCGGCGCGGGCGGGCCGGCGAAGCTGCCGGCCAGGCCACCGCCGGCGATGACGATGCCGGCGCGCAGCCGCGCCGAGTGTCCCGCGGTGAACATGCCGGCCGTGGTGAAGCCGCCCGCCGAGTGACCGGCCGCGGCGATCCGGTCGACCGCCAGGTGCCCGGCGAGCGGGTCGTCCCGGCGGGCGTCGAGGCGGACCAGGTGCCGGATCAGTCGCCACCCGTCGGCGGGCTGGTGGCGCACGTCGGCTCGGGTGAAGTCCGTCGCCCGCAGGTTCGTACGCGGGTAGGTCGGCGCGACCACCACGAAGCCGGCGGCGGCCCACCGGGTGGTCAGCGGGGCGTGCAGCTCGGGGAGGCTGCGCAGCCCGTGGCTGTAAACGACCACCGGGAAGCGTCCCGCCGCCACGGGCGCGCCGGCCACCGGTACCGGGCCGACCGCAGGTACCGGGCCGGCGGACGGGTACCAGATCGTGACCGGGAGCGGCCGCGGGCCGGTCGGGTCGACGGTGAGCTGCCGGACCCCGACCGGGAGGCTCCACTGCGGGGCCGGCCCGAAGGAGCCCGGGCGACCGCTCCCGGGCGGTGGCCCGCCGGACGCGGCGGTGGCCGGGCCGCAGCCGGCCAGCAGCGCCGTCAACAGCGCGGCGACCAGCCGCTGCACCCCCACCGTTCCACGGTAGGTCGCCCGGCGGTCGGGGCGGCCCCGCCGTCCGGACCGGCCGCCGTCACCACCCGGTCGGTACGCCTCCGCCGGCCGGCCCGACCTGCCGCCACGGCCCCGGCGGGACGGTCGGCCTCGACGGGCTTCGCTAGGGTCACCGGCATGTCTGAGAACTACAGCGACCCGAGCGGCAACACCGAGCAGTTCCGCGCCTTCGTTCACGCGCCCGAGGCCGCCGCCCCGGCCGCCGCGCCGTCCCGACTCCCGCTGATCATCGGCGCGGTGGTCGTGGTGGTGCTGGTGGCCGTGGTCGCCTGGCTCGCGCTGGGCTGACACCCACCCGGGTCAGTGGTGGGCGGCCACCACGGCCCGGGCCTCCCGGGCGATCTCCCGCTCCTCGTCGGTGCCGACGACGCAGACGCTCACTTCGCCCCCGTCCGGTGAGATCACCCGGTCCCCGCTGCCGTCGTTGCGGGCCGGGTCGACGGCGATGCCGAGCCGGTCCAGGCCGGCCAGCGCCGCCGACCGGACCGCCGGCGCGTGCTCGCCCACCCCGGCGGTGAAGGTGATCGCGTCGACCCGCCCGAGCAGGGCGTAGTACGCGCCGACGTACCCGGTGATCCGGCGGCAGTAGACGTCGAAGGCGAGCGCGGCGGCGGTGTCCCCGGCATCCCGGCGGGCCAGTACCTCGCGCATGTCGTTGGCCCCGGTCAGGCCGAGCAGGCCGCTGCGGTGGTTGAGCAGGTCGTCGATCTCGTCGACGGTCAGCCCGCCCTCGCGGCGCAGGTGGAAGATGACCGTCGGGTCGAGGTCACCGCTGCGGGTGCCCATCACCAGGCCCTCCAGCGGTGACATGCCCATCGAGGTGGCCACGCTCCGGCCGCCGGAGACCGCGCAGGCGCTGGCCCCGTTGCCCAGGTGCAGGGTGATCACGTTCAGCGCCTCGTACGGCCGCGCCAGCAGCTCGGCGGTGCGCTTCGAGACGTACGCGTGCGAGGTGCCGTGGAAGCCGTACCGCCGGATGTCGTACCGATGGGCGGTGTCCCGGTCGATGGCGTAGGTGGCGACGGCCTCCGGCAGGGTGTGGTGGAATGCGGTGTCGAAGACGGCGACCTGCGGGACGTCCGGCAGCGACTCCCGGGCCACCCGGATACCGGCCAGGTTGGCGGGGTTGTGCAGCGGGGCGAGCGGCACGAGCTCCTCGATCGCGGCGAAGACCGCGTCGTCGATCAGCACCGGCGCGCTGAACCGGCGACCGCCGTGCACCACCCGGTGCCCGACCGCGGCCAACCCGGTCAGGTCCAGCCGGTCGAGGATCTGCCGGACCGCGCTCTCGTGGTCGGCCGGTCCGCCGCCCGGTCCGCCGACCCGCTCGACCGTGCCCTTGTCGGTCACGGTCTCGCCGTCGTACAGCCGGTACTTCACCGACGAGGACCCACAGTTCAGCACGAGCACCCGGTCGGTCACGCGACCTCCTCCGACGACGCGGCGGCCTGGATGGCGGTGATGGCGACGGTGTTGACGATGTCGGGCACGGTGGCGCCCCGGGACAGGTCGTTGACCGGCCGGCGCAGGCCCTGCATCACCGGGCCGACCGCCACCGCGCCGGCCGAGCGCTGCACCGCCTTGTACGTGTTGTTGCCGGTGTTCAGGTCCGGGAAGATGAAGACCGTGGCCCGCCCCGCCACCGGGCTGTCCGGCAGCTTCGTCGCCGCGACCTGCGGATCGATCGCCGCGTCGTACTGGATCGGGCCCTCCACCAGCAGCTCCGGCCGGCGCTGGCGGACCAGCGTGGTGGCCGCCGCGACCTTCTCCACGTCCGCGCCCGCGCCGGAGCTGCCGGTCGAGTACGACAGCATCGCCACCCGCGGCTCGATGCCGAACCGGGCCGCCGTGTCGGCCGACGAGATGGCGATGTCGGCGAGTTGGGCGGCGTCCGGATCGGGGTTGACCGCGCAGTCGCCGTAGACCAGCACCCGGTCGGCCAGCAGCATGAAGAAGACGCTGGAGGCGACCGAGACGCCCGGCACGGTCCGGATGATCTCGAACGCCGGGCGGATGGTGGCGGCGGTGGTGTGGGTGGCTCCGGAGACCATCCCGTCGGCGTGACCCGTCTGCACCATCATCGTGCCGAAGTAGTTGGGTTGGGCGACGATGTCGTGGGCCAGTTCCAGGGTGACGCCGCGGTGCGCGCGCAGCTTGGCGTACCGGGCGGCGAAATCGTCGCGCCAGTCGCTGCGGATCGGGTCGACCACCTCGGCGTCGCCGATGTCGATGCCCAGCTCCCGGGTGCGCCGCACGATGTCGTCGGGGCGGCCGAGCAGGGTCAGGTCGGCGACGCCCCGGCGCAGCAGGACCTCCGCCGCGCGCAGGATCCGCTCCTCGGCGCCCTCCGGCAGCACCAGCCGGCGACGGTTCGCCCGGGCCCGGTCGATCAGGTCGTTCTCGAACATCAGCGGGGTGACCCGCTCGGAGCGGCTGACCCGCAGCCGGCGGGCCAGGTCGTCGGTGTCCACGCAGCGCTCGAAGGCGCCCAGGGCGGCCTCCACCTTGCGCGGGTTGTCGACGCTGGGCCGGCCCTCGATCCGGCTGGACGCGGCCACCGTGTCGTAGCTGTCACTGGTCACCGAGAGCACGGCCAGCCCGGTGTTCAGCCCCTCGACCAGCCGCATCGCCCGCGGGTCGGGCTGCTCGCCGAGGGTGAGCACCAGCCCGGCCACCGAGACCTGCCCGGCGACGTGCGCCGCGCTCGCCGCGACCAGCAGGTCGGCCCGGTCTCCGGGGGTGATCACCAGCGCGCCGTCGGTGAGGTGGCCGAGCAGCGTGGGCACGTGCGCGGCACCCACCACGTAGTCGAACACGTCCCGGTCGAGCGCGGCGTCGTCGCCGGCCAGCAGGGTGGCCCCGAGCGCCGCCGCCACCTCGGCCACCGTCGGCGCCGACACGGTCGGCACCTCCGGGATCGCGTACGCGGGGACGGGCAGCTCCGGCAGCGTCATCGGGCCGGGCACCCGGTTGGCGATCACCGCCAACACCGTCGCGCCCAGGTCCTCCAGATCGTGGTACGCCCCGCGCGCCGCCGCCGCGATCGCCTCCGGCTCCTGCCCGAAGCCGTCGATCACGGGCACCACCACGCTGCCGAACTCGGTGGCCAGCCGGGCGTTGAAGGCCAGCTCACGCGGGCCGGCGCCGTCCCCGTCGGCGAAGTCGCTGCCCACCACGACCACGGCGGGGCAGCGCCGCTCGACGTCCCGGTAGCGGGCGACGATCCGCGAGATCAGCTCCTCCCGCCGGCCGTCCGCGACCAGCGCCGTCGCCTCCGCGTACGTGCTGCCGGAGAGCTCGGCGACCGGCAGGTCCACCCGGTACCGGTCGGTGAGCAGGGCGAGGATCGGGTCGGGGCCCTGGCCGGCGACCAGCGGCCGGAACGCGCCGATCCGCTCGACCTGGCGGGAGAGCAGCTCGGCCAGCCCGAGGGCGATGGTCGACTTCCCCCCGCCCGAACCCACGCTGGTCAGGTACACGCTGCGCGCCACGACCTCACGCTACAAGATCGTGGTGCGCCTCGCCCGGGTCCTTGGGCCCGGGCCCGCCGACCCGGTAGGTCATCCGGTGCTCGGCGCGGCGGGCGTGGCCCGCTCCGCCTCCGGGCCGGCCGAACCGTCGCGGTTGCCGGGCGGGCCGGCCGAACCGTCGGGGGCGCCGGCTGACCGGAAGAGCGCGTCGCTCTTCGCCACCCAGGCGGCCCCGAAGGCGAAGACGGCCACCGACTCGCACCACAGCACCGGCTTGAGCGTGTGGCGTACGTCGGCGGGCAGCGCGGTGCTCGCCAGCGCGGCCGCGATCGCCACCAGGATGAGCAGGCCGCAGGCGCGGTAGAACCGGTTGGCGGTGCGCCCCGGCGGCCGGCCGGCCCGGTCGCTCCGGGTGAACAGGAGGAAACAGAAGACGGCGAGAAGCACGAACAGGGCCGCGGCGGCGATCTGGTGCACCACCCCGACGGTCCGGTCGGTGCCGCTCGTGCTGCCGGCCGGGGCGCCGACCGTGGTCGGGAAGAGGGCCACCGCGACGGCCAGCGTCCCGGCGACGGTGCTCAACGCGTCGTCCGGCCACCGGTAGCGGTAGCTGATGAGGAAGACGCCGATCGCGCACAGGCTGCCGACGAAGATGTCCCGCATCTCGGTGTGGTAGTACCCGCTGAGCGAGTCGAGCAGCGTCAGCCGACGGGTGGCGACGAGGTGACCGACCACCAGCACGATCGGCAGCGCGATGCCGACGGAGCCGATGCCGAGGCGGAGTCGGCGGACGGTGACCGCGTCCTGCGGCGGCTTGCGGGCTTCGGGCTGCACGTCCGTCTCCTGGCGTCCCGCGGCTCGGGTGGGACTCGGGGCGCTGCCTCCAGTTGACGGGACGGAACCCTCCGGCGTCAACCGATGACGATCAGTCCTCGTCCTCGTCGTCGAGGCGGGCGAGCCACGTCGCGAAGCGCTCGATCGGGGTCTCGAACTCCGGGTTCAGGTCGACGAAGTCGCGCAGGCGCTCGCCCAGCCACTCCAGGCTGACCTGCTCGTCGCCCCGGCGTTCGACCAGTTCCTCGATGCCGCGGTCGGTGAAGTACATCGGTGTGTCCTCTCGGGGACGGTGCCGCCACGCGCGGCGGGGCAGCGGCCGTCGTACGGTCGCTGCCCCGCCGCGGGCGGTGCGGTCAGGTCACGGGCGGGGGAGGGCCGCCTCGATCAGCGCCTTCTGCTCGACGTCGTGCATCTTCGCCGAGCCGACCGACGGGGCGGCGGCGGCCGGGCGGGAGATGCGGCGCAGCCGGACGTCGGTCAGGTGCTCCAGCAGGTTGAGCGCGACGAACGACCAGGCGCCCTGGTTGGCCGGCTCCTCCTGGACCCAGGCGAAGTCCGCGGCGTTCGGGTACTGCGCCAGGGCGGCCCGGATCTCCTCGACGGGCAGCGGGTAGAGCTGCTCCATCCGGATGATCGCGGTGTCGGTGACGCCCCGCTCGGCGCGGGCCTGGAACAGGTCGTAGTAGACCTTGCCCGAGCAGAGCAGCACCCGCTTCACCTGCTCCGGCGCCGGGGCGGCGGTGTCCCGCAGCACCGGCTGGAAGGTGCCGGTCGTGAAGTCCTCCACCGGGGAGACGCAGAGCTTGTGCCGCAGCAGCGACTTCGGCGTGAAGACCACCAGCGGCTTGCGCTTCGACGACAGGGCCTGACGGCGCAGCAGGTGGAAGTAGTTCGCCGGGGTGGTCGGGATGGCCACCCGCATGTTGTCCTCGGCGCAGAGCTGGAGGAACCGCTCCGGGCGGCCGGAGGTGTGGTCCGGGCCCTGGCCCTCGTGGCCGTGCGGCAGCAGCAGGGTGACCGCGGAGCGCTGGCCCCACTTCACCTCGCCGGAGGAGATGAACTCGTCGATCACCGACTGGGCGCCGTTGACGAAGTCACCGAACTGGGCCTCCCAGCAGACCAGCGCGTTGACGTTCTCCACCGAGTAGCCGTACTCGAAGCCCATCGCGGCGTACTCAGACAGCAGCGAGTCGTGCACGAAGAACCGGGACCGCTCGCCGTCGCCGGTCAGCGACTTCAGCGGCAGGTAGTCGTCGCCGGTCTTCGCGTCGACCACCGAGGCGTGTCGCTGGACGAAGGTGCCGCGGCGGGAGTCCTGCCCGGCGAGCCGGACGGTGACCCCGTCGTGCAGGAGCGCGCCGAACGCGATGATCTCGCCGTAGCCCCAGTCGATGTTGCCCTCGACGGACATCTTCGCCCGCCGGTCCAGCAACTGCTGGATCCGCTTGTGCGGGGTGAAGCCCTCCGGCAGGTTGACGTGCGCCTCGCCGATGGCCTTGACCACGGCGGCGTCGGTGGCGGTCTCCACGAGCGGCTCCGGCTCATCCTGGCGGGGCGGCCGGCTGAGCTGGCGCGGGGTGGTGGCGGCGTCGCGGGTGGCCTTGAAGACCCGCTCCAGCTGCGACTGGTAGTCGCGCAGCAGCTCCTCCGCGTCCTCCACGGTGATGTCACCCCGCCCGATCAGCTCCTCGGTGTAGAGCTTCCGCACCGAGCGCTTCGAGTCGATGATCTTGTACATCTGGGGGTTGGACATCGACGGGTCGTCGCCCTCGTTGTGCCCGCGCCGGCGGTAGCAGACCATGTCGATCACGACGTCCTTGTTGAACGCCTGCCGGTACTCGAAGGCCAGCCGGGCGACCCGGACCACGGCCTCGGGGTCGTCGCCGTTGACGTGGAAGATCGGCGCCTGGATCATCCGGGCCACGTCGGTGCTGTAGAGGCTGGACCGGCTGTACTCCGGGGCGGTGGTGAAGCCGACCTGGTTGTTGTGCACCACGTGCACGGTGCCGCCGGTGCGGTAGCCGCGCAGCTGGGAGAGGTTGAGCGTCTCGGCGACCACGCCCTGGCCGGCGAAGGCGGCGTCACCGTGCACCGCCAGCGGCAGGACGGTGTAGCCCTCCAGCTTGAGGTCGATCCGGTCCTGCTTGGCCCGGACGATGCCCTCCAGCACCGGGTCGACGGCCTCCAGATGCGACGGGTTCGCCACCAGCGAGACCTTGACCGCGTGCTCGCCGTCCGGGGTGGTGAACTTGCCGTTCTGGCCGAGGTGGTACTTCACGTCGCCGGAGCCCTGCGTCGAGCGCGGGTCCAGGTGCCCCTCGAACTCGGAGAAGATCTTCTCGTACGGCTTGCCGACGATGTTGGCCAGCACGTTGAGCCGGCCGCGGTGGGCCATGCCGATGACGACCTCGTCGAGCCCGCCCTCGGCGGAGCACTCCAGGATCTCGCCGAGCAGCGGGATCAGCGACTCGCCGCCCTCCAGCGAGAAGCGCTTCTGCCCGACGTACTTGGTCTGCAGGAAGGTCTCGAACGCCTCGGCGGCGTTGAGCCGGTTGAGCACGTGCTTCTGCTCTTCCGGGTTCGGCTTCTCGTACTTGCGCTCGATCCGCTCCTGGATCCAGCGCCGCTCCTCCGGGTCCTGGATGTGCATGTACTCGATGCCGACCCGGCGGCAGTACGAGTCGCGCAGCACGCCGAGGATCTCGCGCAGCTTCATCCGCTGCTTGCCCGCGAAGCCGTTGACCGGGAACGTCCGGTCCAGGTCCCACAGGGTCAGCCCGTGCTGGAGGACGTCCAGGTCCGGGTGCTTACGGATCTTGAACTCGAGCGGGTCGGTGTCGGCCATCAGGTGACCACGGACCCGGTACGCGTGGATCAGCTCGTGCACCCGCGCGGTCTTGTTGATCTGACCCTCGGAGTCGACGGCGACGTCGCGGACCCAGCGCACCGGCTCGTACGGGATGCGCAGCGAGGTGAAGATCTGGTCGTAGAAGCCGCGCTCGCCGAGCAGCAGCTCGTGCATGACCTTGAGGAACTCGCCGGACTGCGCGCCCTGGATGATCCGGTGGTCGTAGGTGCTGGTCAGCGTGATGATCTTGCTGACCGCCAGCTCGGCCAGGGTCGCCTCGCTCATGCCCTGGTACGGCGCCGGGTATTCCATGGCGCCGACGCCGATGATCGCGCTCTGCCCCTGCATCAGCCGCGGGATCGAGTGCACGGTGCCGATGCCGCCCGGGTTGGTCAGCGAGATCGTCGTGCCGGCGTAGTCCTCCATGGTCAGCTCGTTGCGGCGGGCGCGCCGGACCACGTCCTCGTACGCCTGCCAGAACTGCCGGAAGTCCATCCGCTCGCAGCCCTTGATGGACGGCACCACCAGGTTGCGGGAGCCGTCCGGCTTGGTCAGGTCGATGGCGATGCCCAGGTTGACGTGCTCCGGGCGGACCACCGCCGGCTTGCCGTCGACCTCGGCGAAGGAGTTGTTCATCTCCGGGTGCTCGACCAGCGCTCGGACCAGCGCGTACCCGATCAGATGGGTGAAGCTCACCTTGCCGCCGCGCCCGCGGGCGAGGTGGTTGTTGATCACGATGCGGTTGTCGACCAGCAGCTTGGCCGGGACCGCGCGGACGCTGGTCGCGGTCGGGACGGCCAGCGAGGCGTCCATGTTCTGCACGATCTTGGCGGCCACGCCGCGCAGCGGGGTGGTGCCCGCGGCGGTCGCGGTCGGCGCCTTGGCGGCCGGCTTGGCCGGGGCGGCCTTCGCAGCCGGGGCCGGCTTGGCGGCGGTCGGCTTCGCGGGCGCCGGGGCGGCCTTCGCGGCCGGGGCGGTGGGCTTCTCGGCGGCCGGCTGCTGGGTGACGGCGGCGACCGCCTCCTGCTGCTCGGCCGGCTCCGGCTGGGCGGCCGGCTTGGCCTTACCCTCGGCGGGACGCGGGGTGGCGGCGCCGGGCGCGGGTCGGTAGTCGGCGAAGAAGTCGTGCCAGGCCGAATCGACGCTCGAGGGATCGGCGAGGTAGCGCTGGTACATCTCCTCGACGATCCATTCGTTCGGGCCGAAACCCGCCAGTGGGTTCTCCTGCGAAGTCTGCTGGGTCGACACGGCCGGTAATCGCCTCTTTCACGCGGGTTCGTAATGTCACGCGGTGTCCCCCGTGCCGGATTGGGGGCGCACGGAGACGCGTCCCAGGCTACGCCGTACGAATGCCACCGGCATTCTCGGCTCCGGCTGGTGGTCCGTTTCACAGAAGATGCCAGAAGTTCGGCAAACGCTGCGTGTCCCGTCGACCCCTGCTAGACGCCGAACGGCCCCGGCCCGGCGATCACCGCCGAGCACCGGGGCCGTCCGGCGGATGCGTCAGGAGATGTCACGCCGCCGGGTGATCAGGACCCCGAAGACGCCGCTGACCAATGCATAGCCGACCAGCACCAGGGCGCCTACCCACCAGTCGGGGGTCAGCTCGGTACTGCTTCCGCTGATCATCACCTGGGAGGCCACGGCCGGCCAGACCACCTGCCACTTCACCACCGCCTGGCTGTCCAGCCAGTTGGAGAGCAGGAAGAACAGCAACTGCACCACCTGGGTGCCGACCAGGTAGAGCACCGCCGCGGTGATCACCGCGCCGAGCTGGTTGGGGATCAGCGTGCCGATGCCCACCCCGAGGATCGTCCAGATCGCGTACGCCAGCAGATTGAGCAGCAGCGCGCGGTGCACCGGCCACTCGCTCAGCTGGGTGCCGTGCCCGTCGACGGTCAGGAAGATCGTTCCGGCGACCAGGTCGATGACCGTGGTGGCCAGCCAGAAGCCGAAGCCGAGCAGGGAGGCCGCGCCGAGCTTCGACAGGATCACCGAGGTGCGCCGCGGCGTGGTGAGGAAGGTGGTGGTCGCCGTCTGGTGGAAGAACTCGTTGGTGACCATCAGGATGCCGATCAGCATCACGAAGAGCAGCCCCAGGTACTGACCCGAGGTGTAGAGGTTGGCCGCCTGCCCGGCGGCGCTCGCCTGCTCCCCGCTGACCCCGAAGTCCTCGGCGTTGCCGCTGAGCACCTGGTGGGCGAGCCAGGCGTTGATCGCGAAGGCCAGGGCGGTCGCCAGGAACGCCCCGATGCCGAGCAGCCACCAGGTGCTGGTCGTACGGATCTTGAGCAGTTCGGACCGGACGAGGTTCATCGGATCTCCGCCTTTCCGGCCGTCAACTCGAGGAAGACCCCTTCCAGGTCGGGGCGCTCGGTGGTCAGCTCGTGCAGCTCCACCTTGGCGGCCAGCGCGGTCCGACCCACGGTCGGCGCGTCCATTCCGCTCACCAGCAGGGCGCCGTGCCCGTCGGTGTCCACCGTGGCGGCCTGCTCGCGCAGCGCCGCGGTCAGCTCGGCCGCCTGCGGGGTGCGGACCCGCACCCGGACGCCGTGCGCCATCGAGCCGATCACCTGCTCGACCGGCCCCTGCCGGACCAGCTTGCCGGCCGCGATGATCACCACGTCGTCGGCGAGCAGTTGCATCTCCGACAGCAGGTGGCTGGAGACCAGCACGGTCCGGCCCTCGGTCGCGAACCCCTTGAGGAAGCCGCGCATCCACCGGATGCCCTCCGGGTCGAGACCGTTGGCCGGCTCGTCGAGGATCAGCACCTGCGGGTCGCCGAGCATCGCGGCGGCGATGCCGAGCCGCTGCTTCATGCCCAGCGAGTAGCCCTTGAACTTCCGATTGGCCGCCGGGGTCAGGCCGACCAGCGCCAGCGCCTCGTCGGCCCGGGACGCCGGGAGGCCCGCCGCCGCGCAGATCACCCGCAGGTGGTTGCGGCCGGTGCGGCCCTTGTGCGCGCTGGACGCCTCCAGCACCGCGCCCACCGAGCGCAGCGGGTCGGTCAGGTCGGCGTACCGCCGGCCGCCGATGGTCGCCGTGCCGGCCGTCGGGGTGACCAGGTTGAGCAACATCCGCAGGGTGGTCGTCTTGCCGGCACCGTTGGGGCCGAGGAAGCCGGTCACCCGCCCCGGCTCGACGGTGAAGGACAGGTCGTCGACCGCCCGCACGTTCTTGTACTGCTTGGTCAGTCCGGACACCACGATCTGGCCGGTACCGGCGCTGGGGCTCCTTTGCCCGTCGGACATCGTTCTCCTCTCCTGCCACGACGCGCGGGCGCGCCGGTGGGGGCGCCGTTGCGGTGGGCGCCGGGCCCAGCCTGGCAAGGCGGCGCAAGCCGGTCAATCAGGCGGGGTCCGGATCCGGGTCTCCCTCCTGAGCAGGAGGTGATCATCCCCAGGGAGGAGAGGTCAGGCCCGGGGCAGCGCGATCCAGGTGGCCCGGGCGTACCCGAGCAGGGTGCCGTCCGGGCCGTACAGGCTGGAGTGGACCTCCGCCTTGCGCCCCTCGCCGCCGACCATCGCCCCGGTGACCACGCACTCGTCGCCCGGCGCGGGCAGCCCCGCCACCACCGCGGCGATCCGACCGAGGACGTACGGGCGACCCGGCGCGATCACCGCCCAGCCGCCCGGGCAGTCCAGCGCGGCCCAGACGGTCGCCGGCACCACCCGCTCCGGCGCGCGGAACGGGGCGGCCGTCCGCCCGTCGGGCAGTCGGCCCGGGAAGATGCGCAACCCGTCCGGGTTCGCCGGCCCGCAGACGTAGCAGCCGGGGAAGGGGTGGTCCACCAGACCGGGGTACGCCCGCGCCGCCACCGCCGCGGTCGGCCGGTCCACCGGCGGCACCACGGCGGTGAACGGCTCGACCCGGCGTACCTGGGCCACCAACTGTCCCTCCGGGTCGCGGATCTCGCCGTCGACCGGATCCAGCGGGGTCTCCAGGGGCGGCGGTCGGCGCAACGTGACCTCCACCGCGCCGTTTTCGTCGAGCGCCGCCGCGAAGATCCCGGCGCTCCAGCCGCCGTTGCCGGAGCCGGGCGGGCCGGCGAAGCGGGAGTCGATGATCATGTACGTCCTCCGGGCTGGTCCGGGCGCCGGCCGCGTCACCGGGCACCGCCCCGGCAGCCTCGCACGCCGGTGCCCGCCCCACCGCACCGGCACGTCGCCCCGCCGCCCCGGCCAACGTCGCCCCGCCGGCGTCGCCCGCTGCCGGGCGCGGTGCCGGGCGACGCGGCGGCCCGCCGCCGGTGAGCGCCCGACCCGAGCGCCGGGTGGCGTTCACCGGATCGACACCACTCACCCCCGCAGCCGGCAACCCGCGGACCTTACACAGATACCCATGGCCGTACTGCACGCCGCTGGCGCACCCCTCACGACCAGCGGATACACCCTGCTGATCGCCGACGACCCAACCCTGGTCGCGGCCGCCCAACGCCTGCGCCACCAGGTGTTCGCCACCGAGCTCGGCGCCACGCTGCACCCGGGTGCCGCCGGGCTGGACACCGACGACTTCGACGCCCACTGCGACCACCTGGTCGTGCGGCACGAGAGCACCGGCGAGGTGGTCGGCACGTACCGGCTGCTGCCGCCCGGTCGCACCGACCGCCGGTACGCCGACGGCGAGTTCGACCTGGCCGCCCTCGACCCGCTGCGCGACGACCTGGTCGAGGTCGGCCGGTCCTGTGTGCACCCGGACCACCGGTCCGGCGCGGTGATCAACCTGATGTGGGCCGGCATCACCCGGTACCTGCACCTGCGCGGGTCGCGCTGGCTCGGCGGCTGCGCCTCGGTGCCGGTGGCCGACGGTGGGACGGCCGCCGTCGAGGTGTGGGCCCAGGTCGCCGCCCGGCACCTGGCACCGCCGCCGCTGCGGGTCCGCCCGCGGCGCCCCTGGTTCGCCGAGGCGCCGGTCGCCGTCGACCCGTCGACCCTGCCGCCGGCCGAGCGCCGGGCACTGGTCCCGCCGCTGCTGCGCGGGTACCTGCGGCTCGGCGCGTGGGTCTGCGGCGAGCCGGCGTACGACCCCGACTTCGAGGTCGCCGACTTCTACGTGCTCTTCTCGCTGGACCGGATGAACCCCCGCTACCTGCGGCACTTCCTGGGCGGGCAGCGGTGACGACCGCCGACGGCCTCTGGCGGCCCGCCTCCGGCTGCGGCCCGGACTGCCTGCCGGTCGCGGTGGAGCCGGCGGTGCCGGCGCTGCGGCGGGCCGGCCGGCTGGCCGGCGTACTCGGCATGCTCCTGCTGGGTGCGGGTCTGGCCGGGCTGCTGCCGGTCATGCCCGCCCGCGGGCGGGACGCCGCGATCCGCGGCTGGGCCCGGGGGACCCTGGGCGCCCTCGGTGTCCGGCTGGTGGTCCGGGGCCGGTTGCCGCGCCGGCGGGCCCTGGTGGTCGCCAACCACGTCTCCTGGCTGGACGTGCTCGCGGTGCTCGCCGTGGCGCCGGCCCGGTTGGTGGCCAAGCGTGAGGTCCGTGGCTGGCCGCTGGTGGGTCAGCTCGCCGCCGCGGCCGGCACGGTCTTCGTGGACCGGGCCCGCCCGCGCGAGCTGCCGGCCACGGTCGGCCGGGTGGCGGCCGCGCTGCGCGCCGGTCACCGGATCGCCGTCTTCCCGGAGGGCACCACCTGGTGCGGCGAGGCGGCGGACTGCCGGCCGGGCCGGGGATTCCGGCCGGCCGTGTTCCAGGCGGCGGTGGACGCCGGGACGCCGGTGGTGCCGCTGCGGATCGGCTACCGGTGGGCCGCGACCGGCGCCACGACGACCGCGCCGGCCTTCCTCGGCGACGAGACCCTCTGCGACTCGGTACGCCGGGTGCTGGCGGCCCGCGACCTGACCTTGGCGGTCTCGGTGACCGCCGCGCTGCATCCGGCCCCGGGCGCCGACCGGCGGCTGCTGGCCCGGGCCGCCGAGTCCGCGGTGCACCTGGTCCCGGCCGCCCGGCGTCCGGTGCCCGCGGGGTTGGTACGGCCCGGCCAGCTCGCCCCGACCCGCGCCCGGGCCGGCCTGTCGATGCCGGTGCCGGCCGGCCGGGTCCTCCCCGCCGCGTCGGGCGCTTCCCCCGAGGGCTTCGCCGCGCCGGTTGTCCGGTCGGTGCCGCCCACCGGCGACCAGGGGAGGGAGCTGGACCTGGCGGCCTGACGGAAACGCGACTCGTGGCAGTCTTGATACGTCGCGATGTATCGCGTTACTCTTCCCTCGTCACTGGACGTGCCGTCGATCGGCGCGTCGCCGAGGGGAGGACACCCAATGGCCAGCTGGACCGTCGACAGCCCGCAGCGGATCACCCTGGAGGAGCCGGTCACCCGGCTCGACGTACGACTGATCACCGGCCGGCTCAACGTGGTCGGCACCGACGGTCCGGCGCGGGTGGACGTCACCCGGGTCAGCCGGCGGCCCGTCATCGTGGAGCACCGCGACGGCCGGCTGCACGTCGGCCACGAGCGAATCCCGCGCTGGCCGGGGTTCCTCTGGTGGCTCGGCCAGCTCGGCCGCCGGTTCCGGGCCGAGGTCTCCATCGCCGTGCCGGCCGACGTACTGGCCGACCTGCGCCTGGTCGACGGCTCGCTGGTCGCCTCCGGCCTGCGCCGGGACACCCAGGTGGACGTCACCTCCGGCCAGATCACCCTGATGGGGCTGCGCGGCCGGACCGCCGCGAAGATCATCTCCGGGCCGGTCGAGGCGCTCGGGGTGGCCGGGGACCTGACCTTGGAGACCGTCTCCGGCGAGGTCATCCTCGCCGACAGCGCCGCCGGGCGGGTGCAGGCCAACACCGTCTCCGGGGCGATCACCTGCGACCTCGACAACCCCCGGCGCAGCGAGATCCGGCTCAGCACCATCTCCGGCAGCGTCACCGTGCGGGTCCGCGAAGACAGCGACCTCGCCGTCCACCTGCACACCACGTCCGGCCGGATCACCAGCGGCTTCCCCCAGGTTCGCGGGGACGGCGGGTTCGGCGCGACCAAGGACAGCCACGGGGTCCTCGGCGCGGGCGAAGGTAAGCTCTGGGCGTCCGCGACGTCGGGCAGCATCGCGCTGCTGGCCCGACCGGTCGACGACACCGACGAGGCCGATGAGGAGGAGCTGCCGTGACCGCCGTGTTCAGTCACGGGCGGCTCCGGCTCTACCTGCTCAAGCTCCTCGACGACGGCCCCCGGCACGGTTACGAGCTGATCCGGCTGCTGGAGGACCGCTTCCTCGGGCTGTACGCGCCGAGCGCGGGCACCATCTATCCCCGGCTGCAACGGCTGGAGGTCGAGGGCCTGGTCACCCACACCGCCGCCGGCGGCCGCAAGGTCTACGACATCACCGACGCGGGCCGCGCGGAGCTGCGGCAGCGCGCCGGCGAGCTGGCCACCCTGGAGTCGGACATCACCGCCTCCGTCGAGGACCTCTCCGCCCTGGCCGGTGAGATCCAGACCGAGGTACGCGGCTCGGTGCGCGACCTCAAGCGGGAGCTGCGCGAGGCGACCCGGCAGACCCGGCAGACCCGGCCGGGCCGGTGGGAGCAGCCGCCGCCCCGGCCCGCCGCCAACGGCGCCCCGTCGACCGCCGAGTCGCCGCTGCTCGCCGAGTTCGACCAGCGGCTCGCCGCGTTCACTGTGGAGGTCGGCGCGCTGGTCCGGGCCGGGCGGCTCAGCGACAGCCAGCTGCGTACGGCGATCCGGGTGCTGGACGGGGCGCTGGACGGGCTGCGCCGGCTGCTCCGCTGAGCGGGTCCCCGGCCCCCCGTGGGCCGGGGGCCGGCTCACAGGTTGTTTTCAGGAACCGCCCAGCGCAGCCGCAGCGAGAGCGCGGATGATGGGCCCATGGTGGCTACCCAGACCGAGGCGCGACTGCTCGTCGTCGAGGACGATCCCAACATCCTCGAACTGCTCTCCGCCAGCCTGCGCTTCGCCGGCTTCGACGTGGCCACCGCGACGAGCGGCAGCGCGGCGCTGCACGCCGCCAAGGACCACCGGCCCGACCTGGTGGTGCTCGACGTGATGCTGCCCGACCTGGACGGCTTCGAGGTCATCCGGATGCTGCGCGAGGGCGGCACGCGTACCCCGGTGGTCTTCCTCACCGCCCGGGACGCCACCGACGACAAGATCCGCGGGCTGACCCTGGGCGGCGACGACTACGTCACCAAGCCGTTCAGCCTGGAGGAGCTGACCGCCCGGATCCGGGCCGTGCTGCGGCGTACCGCGACCGGCGAGCACGCGCCGTCCCGGCTCACCTTCGCCGACCTGGAGCTGGACGAGGAGACCCACGAGGTGCACCGGGCCGGCCAGCGGGTGCAGCTGTCCCCGACCGAGTTCAAGCTGCTGCGCTACCTGATGCTGAACGCCAACCGGGTGCTCTCCAAGGCGCAGATCCTCGACCACGTGTGGAACTACGACTTCCGGGGCGACGACAACATCGTCGAGTCCTACATCTCGTACCTGCGGCGCAAGGTCGACAACACCCAGCCGCGGCTGATCCACACCCTGCGCGGGGTCGGCTACGTGCTCCGCAAGCCGGCGGCGTGAACACGGTCCAGCAGGCCAAGGGGCGGCTGCGGAGCGTCCCGCTGCGGGTCAAGCTGGTCGCCTCGGTCCTGGCCCTGGTCGCCGCCGCGCTGGTGGTGATCAGTTCGCTCACCACGTACTTCCTGCGCAACTACCTGATCGGGCAGGTGGACGGGGAGTTGCAGGTAGCCAGCCTGCAGGTCGGCCGGGTGCTGCCCGACCTGGAAAGTGGCCGTGCCCGGGCGGCGCTGCCCACCGACTATGTCGTCGCGCTGGCCGACGACGAGCATGGCGGCAGGATCATCGGCTACGACCCCACGCTGAAGTCGGACGACCTGCCCCGGGTGCCCGCGGACGTGGCCGGGTTCCGCAACGAGGAGGGCGCGCCGTTCATCGTCCGCTCAGCGGACGGCCACGATCGCTGGCGGATGTTCTATCGGGAACTGCCCGACGGTCGGGTGCTCGGCGTCGGGCAGCACCTCACCGACGTCGACCTGGCGGTGAAGCGGCTGGTCTGGATAGACCTGCTGGTCGGCGGAGCGGTGCTGATCATCCTGGCGTCGGTGGGCGCGGCGATCGTCCGGACCAGCCTCAAGCCACTGGTGGAGATCGAGCGCACCGCGGCGGCCATCGCCGGCGGCGACCTGACCCGACGGGTGCCCGACCCGGAGGAGGGCCTCGACTGCCCCACCTCCGAGCTGGGCCGGCTCTCCCGGGCGCTGAACGCGATGCTCGCCCAGATCGAGGCGGCCTTCACCGCCCGCGCCGCCTCAGAAGCGGCGGCCCGCAGCGCCGAGGTCAGCGCCCGGGACGCCGCGGCAGCCGCGCAGGCGTCCGAGGCGCGGGCGCGGCGCTCCGAGGAGCGGATGCGGCAGTTCGTCGCGGACGCCTCGCACGAGCTGCGTACCCCGCTGACCACCATCCGGGGCTTCGCCGAGCTGTACCGGCAGGGTGCGGCCCGCGCGCCGGAGCAGACCGCCGGCCTGCTGCGCCGGATCGAGGACGAGGCGGCCCGGATGGGGCTGCTGGTGGAGGACCTGCTGCTGCTCGCCCGGTTGGACCGGGAGCGGCCGATCACGCTGGCCCCGGTGGAGCTGCCGGTGCTGGCGAGCGACGCGGTGCAGGCGGCCCGGGCGGTCGCCCCGGACCGCCGGATCGAGCTGGAGATCGAGCCGGGCTCCGGCACGCTGGTGGTGCACGGTGACGACGCCCGGCTGCGCCAGGTGATCGGCAACCTGATGACCAACGCGCTGACCCACACGCCGCCGGACGCCTCGGTGACCCTGCGGTTGCGTACCCAGCCGGGCAACCTGGCCGTGGTGGAGGTCGCGGACACCGGCCCGGGGCTGACCCCGGAACAGGCCGAGCGGGTCTTCGAGCGGTTCTACCGGGCCGACGCGGCGCGGACCCGGCGGGCCACCGGGGTCACCAGCACCGGACTCGGGCTGGCCATCGTCGCGGCGTTGGTCGGCGCCCACCACGGCACCGTCGAGGTGGCCGAGACGCCGGGCGGCGGGGCGACCTTCCGGGTCAAGCTGCCGCTGCTGCCGGACGCCCCGGACCAGGCCGACTGACTTTCAGAAAACATTCAGGCACGTTCCAGGCTGGTCGCAGTGCCAGGGGAGAAGGTGGTTCCATGACCGAGTACGAGACCGACCCACAGCGGTCGCCGGCTCCCGCCGACGCCGAGCCGTCGCATTCCACCGCCGAGCTGCCCCCCGTCGAGCGCGGGCAGTCCGACTCCACCACGCCGGCCGCCGCGCCGGTTCCGGCCGACTCCCCGGCCGCCGGAACCACCGCCGCCGCAGCGCCCGACCCCACCGCCGCCACCGAGGCCGGCCGGCCGGCGACCCCGGCCCCCGCGAGCCCGTACGGTCCGCCGACGGCGACCCCGTCCGCCCCGCCGTACCCGGTCTCCGGGCAGCCGCAGCACCCGGTCTCCGGGCAGCCGCAGCCGGGTACGCCCTGGTACGGCGGGCAGCAGCAGACCGGCTGGCCCGCCGGGACGCCGCACCCGGGTGGTACGGGCTACCCGCACACCGGCGGGCCGGTCCCGCCGTACCAGGGGCACCAGCCCTACCAGCCGCACCACCTGGGCCAGCCGCACCAGCCCGGCCAGCCGGTCCCGCCGTGGGCCGCCGCGCAGCCGGCCCGGCCGAGCCGGGCGGGCAAGTTCGTCGGCGCGGGCGCGCTGGTGCTGGCGCTGATGTTCGGCTCCGGCGTGGCCGGCGGCGCGCTCGCCCTGGCCCTCGACGGGGACAGCGGGGTCACCCGCACCTACACGGCGGCGCCCGTGCTCAACAGCGCCGACCTGCCGAAGATCGCCGCCGCCGTCCAGGACAGTGTGGTCTCGATCATCACGGACAGCGGTGAGGGCTCCGGGGTGATCCTCAGCGCCGACGGGTTCGTGCTGACCAACAACCACGTCGTCGCCTCCGCCAGCGGCGACACCGTGCGGGTGGTCTTCGCCGACGGCAAGACGGCGCAGGCCAAGATCGTCGGCACCGACCCGAAGACCGACCTGGCCGTGGTCAAGGCCAGCGGGGTCAGCGGGCTGAAGGCGGCGAAGTTCGGCGACAGCGACGGGATGCAGGTCGGCGACCAGGTGCTCGCCCTGGGCAGCCCGCTCGGCCTGCAGGGCTCGGTCACCGCGGGCATCCTCAGCGCCCGGGACCGCACCATCCAGGCCGGTGCCGAGGGTCAGCAGCAGAACCCGCAGCAGGCCGCCAGCTCCATCTCCGGCCTGCTCCAGACCGACGCCCCGATCAACCCGGGCAACTCGGGCGGCGCGCTGGTCAACACCCGGGGCGAGGTGATCGGCATCAACACCGCGATCGCGACCGCCGGGCAGGGCAGCAACGGCAACATCGGGGTCGGCTTCGCCATCCCGAGCAACAAGGCCAAGAACGTCGCGGAGAAGCTCCAGCGCGGCGAGAAGGTCAGCCACCCGTCGCTCGGGGTCAGCGTCAACGCCGCCGAGGACGGCGGGGCGCTGGTCGCGGCGGTCACCCCGGGCAGCGCCGCCGAGAAGGCCGGCCTCCAGCGGGGCGATGTGATCACCAAGTTCGGCGACAAGGTGATCAACGACTCCAACGACCTGGTCGGCGCCGTCCAGGCCGGCAAGGTGGGCGACCGGGTCGAGGTGCAGTTCAAGCGGAACGGATCGGCGCAGTCGGCGACCGTGACGCTCGCCGAGACGTCCTGACGGACACGGACCTTCCTCCGCCAGGCGGCGGGTGACGGAGCCAAGGGGGTTGGCTCCGTCGCCCGCCGCCTTTCCGTGCCCGCTCACCCCGGTCGGGTGAGCCGGACTCACCCCGGGCGGCGACACCCTCGACGGACGGGAACCGTACGGGGAGGGGACGCCATGACCACCGCAGCCGCTGTCCGCACCGATCCGGAGATCCAGCGGGACGTGCTCGACGAACTCGACTGGGACGCCCAGACGCGGCCGACGGAGATCGGCGTGACGGTGTCCGGGGGCGTGGTGACGCTCACCGGCTGGGTGGACAGCTACGCCCGCCGCTGGGCGGCCGAGCGCTGCGCGCACCGGGTCCGCGGGGTCCGGGCGGTCGCCAGCGACATCGAGGTACGCCTCGCCGGCACGGACAACCGCACCGACGGGGAAATCGCCATCGCGGCCGGTCGGGCGCTGGAATGGGACAGCTTCGTGCCCGCCGAGCGGCTGGACGTCACCGTCGCGAACGGCTGGGTGATGCTCCGCGGCGAGGTCGAGTACGGCTTCCAGCGGCGTACCGCCGAACGGGAGCTGCGCCGCCTGCGCGGCGTACGCGGGCTGACCAACCTGGTGGAGGTGCGTGCACCGAGTCCGCCCACCGACGAGCAGATCCGCCGGGACCTGCAACGGGCGCTGATCCGGCGGACCGGTACGGAACGCATCGAGGTGCGGGTCAGCGGGGACACCGTGCTGCTCGCCGGGGTGGTCCGCTCCTGGTGGCACCGGGACGAGGCGGAACGCGTGGCCTGGGCCATGCCCGGCGTCCGGGAGGTGCACGACCGGCTCGTGGTGGCCGGGTGACGCCCGGCTCGCGTCGTTTACCGCAATCGGGGCCGGGAAAGCGCCGCCGATCACGTTCGCCGGGGACCAACGGGGAGGACTTGTGGCCATGAACCACGCGTCGGACCGCGCGCGGCCGTTGCGGATCGCGATGCTGGCGCCGCCGTGGCTGTCGGTGCCGCCACCCGGCTACGGCGGCCTGGAACAGGTGGTGGCCGGGCTGGTGGACGCCCTGGTCGGGATCGGTCACGCGGTGACCCTGTTCGGCGCCGGCACGGAGCACGGCACCACCGCCGACTTCGTCTCCACGGCGCCCGACCTGCAGTACGAGCGGCTCGGCGAGGCGCTGCCCGAGCTGGCCCACCTGGCCCGGGTCAACCAGCTGGTCTCCGCCGCCGACTTCGACGTGATCCACGACCACACCACCATCGGCCCGCTGGTCGCCAGCCGGCGGGCGGTGCCCACCGTGGCGACCGTGCACGGCAACCCGGTGGGGGAGTACGGCGCCGTGCTCAGCGGCACCGACCGCGGCGTCGGCCTGGTCGCCATCTCGCACACCCAGCGGCGGGCGAACCTGGGGCTGCCCTGGGTGGGCACGGTGCACAACGCGATGCCGGCGCAGGACTTCCCGCGCAAACGCGCGCCCGGGCGGGGGCCGGTGCTCTGGCTCGCCCGGTTCAGCCCGGACAAGGGCCCGGACCTGGCGATCCGGGCCTGCCGGGCAGCGGGGCTGCCGCTCACCTTGGCAGGCAAGTGCAACGAGCCGGCCGAGCGCCACTATCTCCAGCAGGTGGTCGAGCCGATGCTCGACGAGGACGTGAACCTGGTGCTGAACGCCGACCGGCAGGCGACGTTGCGGCTGCTGCTCGACGCCCGGTGCCTGATCATGCCGATCCAGTGGGAGGAGCCGTTCGGCATGGTGATGCTGGAGGCGATGGCGACCGGTACGCCGGTGGTGGCGCTGCGCCGGGGCGCGGTGCCGGAGCTGGTCCGCCCCGGCCTGACCGGGCTGATCTGCGACCGCCCCGACGAGCTGCCACAGGCGCTGCGCGAGTCGTCCCGGCTGGATCCGGCCGACTGCGTCGCGCACGTCGCGGAGAACTTCTCGGTGGAGCGGATGGCGCGCGGCTATGAGGCGGTGTACCGGAGCTTCCTCGGCGTCGGCACAACGGAACCCGGCGCGCGGGTGCCGGTCCGGTTGGCGGCCGGCTGACCGGTCAGGTCCGCGCCGGGGCCAGCGCGGCGGCCGCGGCGTCGAGCTGACGGACGTACGAGGTCGCACTCGGCGACGGCTCCGGCCCCCTGGGTGATCGCGGCGCCAGGGCCGGGCGGCGGCGGCGGGCCGGTTTCGGCACGCGTGCCAGGATGAACGTCATGAGTGGCGGTCCGGTGGCGTTCGTGCTCGGCGGCGGGGGAGTGCTCGGCGCGGTCGAAGTGGGCATGCTGCGGGCGCTGTTCCGGGCCCGGATCCGCCCCGACATGGTGCTCGGCACCTCGATCGGCGCGGTGAACGGCGCCCTGGTGGCGGCCGACCCGACCGAGGCGGTGACCGACCGGCTGGTCCGGCTCTGGGCCTCCCCGGAGGCCAGCGAGGTGTACGGCGACTCGGTCGCCCGGCAGCTGCGCCGCTTCGCCGCCCGGACCCACCTGCACTCGCCCCGACCGCTGCGCCGCCTGCTCGAGAGCGAGCTGGGTGAGGAGACCACCTTCGCGGACCTGAAGGTGCCGTTCCGCTGCTGCGCGGCGAACATCGAGCGGGCCGCCGAGCACTGGTTCCACAGCGGACCGCTGGTGCCCGCGGTGCTCGCCTCGGCGTCGGTACCGGGGCTGCTGCCGCCCACCCAGATCGACGGCCAGCACTACATCGACGGCGGGATCGTCAACTCGATCCCGATCGGGGAGGCGGTCGCCGCCGGCGCCACGCGGATCTTCGTGCTCCAGGTGGGCCGGATTGAGCGGGAGCTGGTCCCGCCCCGGCGGGCCTGGGAGATCGCCCAGGTCGCCTTCGAGGTCGCCCGGCGGCACCGGTTCGCCCGCGAGATGGCGGCCCTGCCCGACGACGTGGAGGTGCACGTGCTGCCGACCGGTGGCGGGGGGCCGCGGGACGACAGCCCGTGGGCGTACCGGGACATGGCGGCCGTGGGGCGGCGGATCAGCCGGGCCTACACCGCGTCCCGGCACTACCTGGCGACCCAGCTGGACCACTGATGCCGCTGCCGCCCCGGTGGGTACGCCGGTTGCTGCTGGCCCCCGGCGTGGTGCTGCTCGCCGTGGCGGTGGTGACCACGCTGCCGGTCTGGGCGCTGCTCGCGCTGGCCGCCTCGCCGCTGGTGCCCGGCCGGCTGCGCCCGCTGCGCCTGCTCTGGATCGGCACGGTCTACCTGGTCTGGGACGCGGCCGCGCTGCTCGCCCTCTTCCTCCTCTGGCTGGCCTCCGGCTTCGGCGTCCGGAAGCGGTCACCGGCCTTCCAGCGGGCGCACTACGTGCTGGCCGGGCGCTTCCTCCAGGTGCTGTTCTGGCAGGCCCGCTGGACGCTGCGGCTGAGCATCGACGTGGTCGGCACCGACCCGGACACCGCGCTGCCCGGCCGACCCGAGCTGGTGCTCTGCCGGCATGCCGGGCCGGGTGACTCGTTCATCCTGATCCACGCGCTGGTGAACTGGTTCCACCGGGAGCCCCGGATCGTGCTCAAGGAGAGCCTGCAGTGGGACCCGGCGATCGACGTCCTGCTCAACCGGCTGCCCAACCGGTTCATCGCCCCCGGGCCGGACGGCCGGGACACGATGATCGCGCAGATCGGCCACCTCGCCAGCGGCCTGGACGACGACGACGCGTTCGTGATCTTCCCGGAGGGCGGCAACTTCACCCCCAGCCGGCGGTTGCGGGCCATCGCCCGGCTCCGGGCGCTGGGGCTGGAGCGGATGGCGCTGCGCGCCGAGCGGATGCAGCACGTCCTCGCGCCGCAGCCGGGCGGGCTGCTCGCCGCCCTGGACGCCGCCCCCGACGCCGGGATCATCTTCGTGGCGCACACCGGGCTGGACCGGATGCTCACCGTGACCGACGTGTGGCGCGAGCTGCCGATGGACAAGCGGATCGTGATGCGGTTCTGGTCGGTGCCGCCGGAGGAGGTGCCCACCGGCCGGCAGGAACGCATCGACTGGCTCTTCGACTGGTGGGCGCGGATCGACGGCTGGATCGCGGCCAACCGGGACGGCGTCCCGACCGGCTGACCCTGCGCCGGCCCGCCGATCCAGCCGATCGGCAGGAATGCCACGTAGGGTGCGCTGGTGGAGCAGATCTGCGTGGTGACGACGGTGGTGGACGCGCGCGGCGTCGCGGACGTGCTGGCGGCCGCGGCCGTCGCCGGGCGGCTGGCGGCGTGTGCCCAGGTCGGCGGGCAGGTGGACAGCACCTACTGGTGGCAGTCGGCGATCCAAACCACCGCCGAGTGGTCGGTGCAGTTCAAGACCGCCCCGGACCGGGTGACCGCCCTGGTCGACCAGCTCCGGGCCAACCACCCGTACGAGGTGCCGGAGATCCTGGTGATCCGGGTGGAGAGCGGCAACCCCGACTACGCGGCCTGGGTGCACGAACACACCCGTCCCTAGGTACTCCTACTCTGGGCAGCCGGCCGCCCGGGCACGATGCTGTGCCGGTGGAGAACACCGGCTACCCCTGTCCCGGCTGTGGCGCGCCCGCCGACCTCGGCTCCGGCTGCCCCGGCTGCGGTCGCCCGCCGTACCCACCCGCGGCCGAGGTGGTCCGGCTGGACCGCGAGATCGCCGCGCTGGTGCCGGAGGTGGAGCGGGCCCGGGAGACGTACCAGGACCTGCTGGACCGGCTCGGGTCGGTCCGACAGCGCCGGACGGAGCTGGCCGCCCGGATCCGCCGGGAGATCCCGCCGCCGCGCCCGGTCCCGGTGGCGGTCCCGCCGCCGGCCGTGGTCCGGCCCGGCCGGCCCGAGGCCTCGACCCGCACCGTGCAGGGGCTGCTCTTCGTCCTCGGTGGACTGCTGCTCGGCACCGCGGCGATCGTCTTCACCGCCGTCGCCTGGGCGGCCGTCGGGGTCGCCGGGCGGGCGCTGATCCTGGCCGCGGTCACCGTGCTCGCGCTGGCCGTGCCGCTGGTCGCGACCCGGCGGGGGCTGCGCGGCACCGCCGAGACGTTCGCCGCGGTGGGACTGCTGCTGGTGCTGCTGGACGGATACGCCGCCTGGACGGTCGACCTGTTCGGGGTGGCCGGCTGGCCGGGGACCCGGTACGCCGCGCTGGTCGGGGGGATCGGCGCGGCGGTGGCGGCCGGCTACGCCCGGCTGAGCCGGCTGACCGTGCCGTGGTTCGCGGCGCTGCTGGCCGCGCAGCCGGTGCTGCCGCTGGCCGCCGCGGCGGCGCGGCCGTCCGCCGCGGGCTGGGCGCTGGTCTGCACCGCGGTGGCGCTGGGCGACCTCGGGGTGGTGGTCGCCCTGCGCCCCCGGGTGCCGGCCCCGGCCGCGTCGGTGCCGGGCGGGACCGGGGTGGCCGGTGGGGGGCCGGTCACCCCGGCGGCGCGGAGCGGGGGAGCGGTGGCCGGCGGGGGGCCGGTCGCCGCGCCGCACCCGGCGGTGGTCGCCGGGTGGATGCTCGGCTGGCTCGGTCACGCGATCGCGCTCGCCGTCGCCGCCGGCTGCGCGCTGGTGCCCCTGGCCTGGGGCCGGGCGGCCGGCACCCCGCTGCTGGCCGGCGGACCGCTGCTGGTGGTGGCGCTCGCCCTGCTCGGCGGGGCGCTGGCGGCCGGTGGCCGGACCTACCGGTCGATCGCGGCCGGGCTGTTGGTGCCGGTGCTCGCCACGGCAGTGCTCCGGCCGGTGGCCGAGCTGCGTCCGGGGCTGCTGCTGGCGGCGGCCGGGGCGGTGGTGGCCGGGCTGGCCGGGGCGGTGCGGACGGTGCCGGCGCGGGCGCGTACCGGGCCGCGGATGGGGGCGCTGGTGGTGGCCGGCGGGCTGGCCCTGGTGGTCACGCTGGCCACGGTCGTGCTCGCGGTTGGCGCCGTCCTCCGGTCGCTGCCGCCGTGGCGGGGCGCCGCCGCCGGACCGGATACGCACTGGGGCTGGCAGTTGCCCGTCGCCGTGCTGCTGACCGCTGCGGCGGTGGCCCTGCTGCTGCCCCGGGCCGCCCGGTCGGCCGTCGCGGTGCCGGGCGGGGCGCTGGCCGTGCTGGCCGCCCCGGCGGTCGCGGTCACCCCGTGGCCCGTGGTGGTGGCGGCCGACGTGCTCGTGGGCGCCGCGCTGCTGGCGGCCGCCGTGTACCGGCCGCGCCGGGGGTACGCCACCGTGCTCGTCCCGGCCGTCGCCGGGGCCGTCCTGCTCGGCCACGGGCTGCTGGTCGGGCTCGCCGAGCCGGTCGCGGCGGGCGCCGCGCTCGCCGTCGTGGTCGCGGCCGGCGTGCTGACGGCGGCGTGGGGCCGGCGGGGCGCCGGCGTGCAGCCGACCGTCGGCGGGGTGGCGCTGGCGGCGGCGATGCTCGCCGCGCCGGCCGGGGTGGCCGTCGGGCTGCTCGGTGCCGGGGCGCCGCCCTGGTGGCAGCTGCGCGGGGCGTTCGCCGCCGTCGGGGTGCTGGTGGTCGCCGTCCTCGCCGTCCGTCGCCGGTGGCCGGAGCTGCCCGGGTACGCCAGCACCGGGTTCGCCGCCGCGCTCGCGCTGGTCGGTACCGCGCCGCTGGTCGTACCGGGGGACGAGCGGGTGTCCCGCTATGCCGGCCTGGGCGTGCTGCTGGCGCTGGCCACGGGTGGCGGTGCCCGGCCGGGCACCGCTGCGCGCCTGGTCGGGGCCGGGCTGTCCGGGCTGGCGTTGCTCGCCGTCGCGCCGGCGACCCTGCGGGTGCTCGTCGACCTGCCGGTGCCGACCTTGTCCGGGGCGCCCGCCGTGGACCAGGTGCCGGGCGCCGCCGACGCCGGCCTGACCCTGCTGCTGCTCGGTGCCGCCGCGGCGGCGTACGCCCGGATCGTGCGCGGCGGGCGGTGGGTGCCGGCGCTGGCCGGGCTGGCCTTCGCCGCGGTCGGGCTGCCGGTGCTGCTGGTGGCGGCCGGCGCGCCCTGGCCGGTGCCGCCGGCGGCGGCGTTCGGCGCCGGGCTCGCCGCGCTGCTGGTCGCCGCGATCGCCGCGCCGCGCCCGCCGCTGCTCCCGGTCACCCTGCCGGTCGGGCTGGCACTGACCGTCCCTGGGCTGGGCGGGCTGCTCGCCACCCGGGCCGGGGCGCTCGCCGGGCTGGGTGCGCTGGTGGTGGCGGCGGCCGTCGTCGGCGTGGCCGGGCGGCACGCCGACACCCGGCTGGCCGGCTGGCTGTCGGGGGTGGTGGCGGCGGTCGGCTTCGCGCTGACCGCGGCGCTGGCCGGCGGCCTGCCGCTGCGTCCCGCCGCCTTCGGGGTCCTCGCGGTGGCGGCGCTGGTGCTGTTCGCCGCGCCGCTCCTCGCCGCCCGGGAGACCACCGCGCGGGAGGCTGTCGGCGGGGAGGCCACCGCTCGGGAGGCCGCCGCCGGGGAGGCCGTCGCCGGGGAGGCCGTCGCCGGGGTGGCCCGACGGGCGGCGGCCGGTCGCGAACCGGCGTTCCGGGTGGCGCTGGAGGCGGCGGCCCAGGCGGTCGCGTTGCTGGCGCTGCTGTTGACCGGGGGCGCGGCGCGGTACGCGGCGACGGTCTGCGCCCTCTGGGGCGTTGCCGTGGCCCTGCGGGTGCTGCGCCGTGCCGAGTCGCCGGCGCGGCGCTGGATCCTCGCCGGCATCGCCGGCGGCAGCGAGCTGCTCGGCGGGTGGCTGCTGCTGGCCGCCGGCGGGGTGGTGCTGCTGGAGGCGTACACGGCGCCGGCGGCCGGCCTGGCCCTTGCCGCCGGCCTGGTGGCGCTGCGCACCCGGCCCGGGCTGAACAGCTGGCTGGCGCTCGGCCCGGGGCTGGCCGCGGCGCTGCTGCCCAGCCTGGTGTCGGTACTGGTGGCGGCGGAACCACAGCCGTGGCGACGGCTGGTGCTCGGCGTCGTCGCGCTCGGCGCGGTGCTCGCCGGGGCGGTCCGGCGCTGGCAGGCTCCGGTCCTGCTGGGGTCGGCCACCCTCGTCCCGCTCGCGCTGCACGAGCTGGCTCGCGGCTGGGACCTGCTGCCCCGATGGATCTACCTCGGCCTCGGCGGGCTGGCGCTGATCGCGCTCGCCGCCACGTACGAACGGCGCCGGCGGGACCTGGCCCGGCTGCGGCTGATGGTGGGCCGGATGAGCTGAGGGTGGGGTCAGCCCCACCCCCAGTTCGGGGGGGTACCGTATTACTCAGCGCAACCGTGCCGACCAGACTCGGTACGCGGGCCCCGCCACCGGGTGGGGTCCACACGACCGAGGAACGGGGAGCGCGGATGACGTCTTCGACGCTGGCGGCACCATCGGAACGGCGAGGCAGTGATTACGCACGGTTGTCCCGCCGGGTCGCCGAGGCGGGCCTCTTCGCCCGCCGCCCGGGCGGGTACGCGCTGCGGATCGCGCTCACCCTGGGTGTCTTCCTCGCCGGCTGGGCGGTGGTGGTCGCGATCGGCGACTCCTGGGCGCAATTGCTGTTGGCGGTGGGAATGGCGGTGGCCACCACGCAGGTGGCGTTCCTCGGCCACGACGCCGGGCACCGGCAGATGTTCCGCCGGCGCGGCCACAGCGAGGCGGCCGGGCTGATCGCCGGCAACCTCGCCGTCGGGATCAGCTACGGCTGGTGGGTCGACAAGCACAACCGGCACCACGCCAACCCGAACCACGAGCACGAGGACCCCGACGTCGGCGCGGGCGCGCTGGTCTGGACGTACGAGCAGGCGGCGGCGACCCGCGGCATCCGCCGCTGGATGGCCCGGCGGCAGGCCTGGCTGTTCTTCCCGATGCTGCTGCTGGAAGGGCTGGCGCTGCACGTGTCGAGCGTCCGGGCGCTGGTCGGCCGGGAACCGGACGGGCGGTGGCGCACCCCGGTGCGGCACCGGGCGGTCGAGGCGTTGCTGCTCGGCGCGCACGCGGTCGGCTACCTCGGGCTGCTCTTCACCGTCATGTCGCCGGCGAAGGCGCTGCTCTTCCTCGCCGTCCACCAGGGGCTCTGGGGGTTCTACATGGGCTGCGCGTTCGCCCCGAACCACAAGGGCATGCCGATGCCGTCCGCCGACGACGACCTCGACTTCCTGCGCAAGCAGGTGCTCACGTCGCGCAACGTGCGCGGCGGCCACGTCGTCGACCTGGCGCTCGGGGCGCTGAACTACCAGATCGAGCACCACCTCTTCCCGAACATGCCCCGGGCCAACCTGCGCCGGGCGCAACCGATCGTCCAGGCGTACTGCGCCGAGCAGGGTATCGGGTACGCGGAGACCGGGCTGGTCGAGTCGTACCGGCAGGCGCTGGGCCACCTGCACGAGGTCGGCCGCCCGCTGCGGGCGTGAGCGGGTCCGGGGCGGGGACGGCGACCGTCCCCGCCCGGCGTGACGCTCAGGAGCCGAAGGCCGTGGCCAGCTCCGCGGGCGCCTCCTCGGTCTCCGCCGCGGGTGGCCTGCGCACCGCCACGGGCGCGCCGAAGTCGAAGTAGCTGCGGGCCGGCGGTCAGCGTAGCGGCTCGCCACCAACAGGTGCGGTTCGATTTCCGGCGTGCGTCGACCGGCCCCGATGAGCGCTCCCGGTAGGGTCGACGCATGGCAGACGTGCTCACCGCCGAGGCGGTACGGGGCGAGCTGGACGGGCTGGCGGGCTGGTCGGGGGATCCGGCCGGGATCAGCCGCACCGTCGAGCTGGGCAGTTTCCCGGACGCCATCGCGGTGGTCGACCGGGTCGCCATCGCGGCCGAGGAACTCGACCACCACCCCGACATCGACATCCGATGGCGGACCCTGACCTTCCGTTGCGTCACGCACTCCGCCGGTGGGGTGACCCACCGTGACGTCGCGTTGGCCCGGCGGATCGACGACATCGTCCGGAGCGCCCGATGAGATTCGAGATCAGCAAGGTGCTGGACGCCATCGAGGGTCGGGTCTGCACCGATCCGTCGTTGGCCCGCGCCGTGGTGGACCTGGCCGAGGTGATCCGCTGGCAGGATCTCGACGGCGGCCGGCCGGGCAGCCTGCTCCGGCTCGGCATGGTGATCGACGCCCTGGCCCGGCAGCTGGAGGAGGACAGCGTCCCGGTCTACGCGATCGTGCACCGGGCCCTGCTCTCCGACGCCGACCTGACCTCGAACGAGCGGATGGTGGTCCGCCGCTGGGCCGACGACGGCCTGGTCGAGGTGCTCGACAACCCGGGCGACCGGATGCTGGAGGTGGCCGACCTGCTCGGCCTGCCGGTGCTCAGCCGGGTCCGCTTCGACGGGCAGGGTGGTCGGTTCCCCTGGCTCGGGCAGCCCGGCCGGGTGCTCGCCCCGGTGCCCGGGGCCGGCGGGCCGGTCTTCATCGCCCACGTCGGCGGCGGGCAGAGCCCGGCCACCGGCACCCCGTCGCCGGTCGGCGCGAAGCTGCTCGGCCGGCAGTGGCGCTGCCCCGAGCCGGGCTGCGCGCTCTTCGGTGTGGGCGGTGGCGGCGGCGCCTTCGCCGACCTGGCCCGGGTGGACCGTGCCCCGGCCGGCCAGCCGCCACCCACGCTGCGGGGCGGCGTGCCCACCTGCCCCCGGCACGGTGTCCGGCTCGGCGACGCCGGACCGCGACCCCGCACGGAGGTGCTGGCGGTGCGGATCGGCGGGCTGGTCCGGCGGCGCTTCGTGCTCACCGAGACCCAACCGGTGCTGGTCGGGCGGGCCCCGGAGCAGGCCGAGGGGATCACGCTCGGGCAGTGGCTCAACGACGAGTCCCGGCGCTGGATCAGCCGCAGCCACGTCCGCTTCGAGCTGCGGGTCGGCGAGGTGGTGGTGACGGACACCAGCACCAACGGCTCGGGCATCCGCCCGAAGGGCTCGATGGCGGAGCCGGACCGACTCCCGCTCGCCCCGCAGCAGTCCCGGGTGCTGGGCGAGGGTGACATCGTCGAGCTCTACCCGGGCGTGCAGATCGGTCGGCCCGATGAGCTGCCGACCGGCGCCCCGTTCACCCCCGCCTCGGTGATGGCCGAGGCCCCCACCATGGCGATGCGACTGCCGCGCCCCTGAAACCCACGAAAAAGGGCGCCGGGACCGTGCGGTCCCGGCGCCCTTTCGCGTACCCGTGGCTCAGGCGGCGAGCACGGCGGCGAGCTGGGCCACCGCGTGGTCGATCTCCTCGCCGGTGATGACCAGCGGCGGGGCCAGGCGGATCGTGGAGCCGTGGGTGTCCTTGGCCAGGACGCCCCGCTCCATCAGCCGCTCGCAGGCCTGCCGGCCCGTCATCAGCGCCGGGTCGATGTCCACGCCGGCCCAGAGGCCGCGCACCCGGACGGCGACCAGGCCCTTGCCGACCAGCCCCTCCAGGCCGGCCCGCAGCCGCTCGCCCAGCTCGGCGGAGCGGCGCTGGAACTCGCCGGTGGCCAGCAGCCGGACCACCTCGATGGCGACCGCGCAGGCCAGCGGGTTGCCGCCGAAGGTCGAGCCGTGCTGGCCCGGCTTCAGCACGCCCAGCACGTCCGCGTTCGCGGCGACCGCGGAGACCGGCACGATGCCGCCGCCGAGCGCCTTGCCCAGCAGGTACATGTCCGGCACGACGCCCTCGTGGTCGCAGGCGAACGTGTGACCCGTCCGGCCCAGGCCGGACTGGATCTCGTCGGCGATGAAGAGGACGTTGTTCTCGGTGCAGAGCCGGCGGACGCCCGGCAGGTAGCCCTCCGGCGGCACCACGACGCCCTGCTCGCCCTGGATCGGCTCGAGCAGCACCGCGACGGTGTTCTCGTCGATCGCGGCGGTCAGCGCGTCCAGGTCACCGTAGGGGACGACCGTGAAGCCCGGGGTGTACGGCCCGAAGTCGGCCCGCGCGTCCTCGTCGGTGGAGAAGCTGACGATGGTGGTGGTCCGGCCGTGGAAGTTGCCCTCGGCCACCACGATGTTGGCCTGGCCCGGGGTGACGCCCTTGACCTGGTAGCCCCACTTGCGGGCCACCTTGATCCCGGTCTCCACCGCCTCGGCGCCGGTGTTCATCGGCAGCACGAGGTCCTTGCCGCAGAGCTCGGCCAGCTCCTTGCAGAAGTCGGCGAACTGGTCGTGGATGAACGCCCGGCTGGTCAGGGTGAGGCGGTCGAGCTGCGCGTGCGCGGCCTCGATCAGCTTCGGGTGCCGGTGGCCGAAGTTCAGCGCGGAATAGCCGGCCAGGCAGTCGAGGTAGCGCCGGCCGTCCACGTCGGTCAACCACGCGCCCTCGGCGGAGGAGACCACCACCGGCAGCGGGTGGTAGTTGTGCGCCGTCCAGCGCTCCGCGTCGCGGACCGCCCCCGGCGTCCGCAGCATGTCCTCGATCACTTGCTTGCCTTTCCCTGACGGAGTCGCAACGTGCAGCACTTGGGTCCGCCGCCGGCCTTGCGCAGCTCGGACAGGTCGATCCCGATGGTCTCGTAGCCCCGGTCGCGCAGCTTGGCGGCCAGGTCGGTGGCCTGGGCAGGCAGCACCACGTGCCGGCCGTCGCTGACCGCGTTCAGGCCCAGCACCTCCGCGTCGGCCATGGTGGCGTGGATCGCGTCGGGGAAGAGCCGGCGCAGCACCGCGCGGCTACCGGGCGAGAACGCCTCCGGCAGGTACGCCACGGTCCGCTCGTCGAGCACCGTCAGCGCGGTGTCCAGGTGGTAGAAGCGCGGGTCCACCAGCTGCATGGTGATCACCGGGTACCCGAAGACCTCCTGGAGCTGGGCGTGCGAGGCGTGCGCGGTGCGGAAGCCGGTGCCGGCGAGCAGGTGATCCCCGACCAGCAGGACGTCACCCTCGCCCTCGTTGACGTGCTTCGGGTCGTACATCTCGAAGCCCGCGGCCTCGAACCAGGCGCGGTAGGCGGGGGCCTCGTCGGCGCGCTGCGGGTCGCGGAACTGCACCGCCATCGCCTTGCCGTCGATCACCGTGCCACCGTTGGCGGCGAAGACCATGTCCGGCAGGCCGGCGACCGGCTCGACCAGCTCGACCTCGTGGCCCAGGTCCAGGTACGTCCGGCGGAGCTGCTCCCACTGCCGGATCGCCAGGTCGGCGTCGACCGGCGCGGTCGGGTCCATCCACGGGTTGATCGCGTAGTCGACGGCGAAGTACGTCGGCCGGCACATCAGAAAACGCTGCCTGATGGCGTCCATCGTCATTGTCCTGCTCCCAGCGGTCGGGCGCGCCCGGCCACCGTGGCCCACGGGCTGGCGCCGTTGGTCAACGGTATGCGGCGCAGGCCAACGACATCCACCGCCGGAAGTTGCGTTGGACGCCGGATCGTTGCGTGTGGGCTGTAGGAGTCGGCGATTCGTTGCGTCTGGTCTTCACCGGCCCGTCGACGTGGCGCGCGGGCCGTCCGCCGCCGGCCGACTGCCGGTCGGGGCGACGCCACCGGCCGCCGCCGAAAACGCTTCGGGGGCGGCGAATCGCCGCCCCCGAAAGAGGTGTTGCCCGGCCGGTGAACCACCGGAGCTGATCGGGCGTGCCGGCGCACCGCCGGCGAGCCGGGAAGTGCCCGTCAGAACAGGTCGGCAAACTGTGAGTCGAGCCACTCGCGGAACCGGCCGACCCAGTCTCCGTCGGTGGTCGGCCAGTCGAACTGGCCGGTCAGCGCGACGATGCCGAGCACCACGGCGGCCACGCCGACGGTGATGCCGATCAGCGCGTCCAGCTTGCCGGCGACGTGCCGGCGGCGGGTCGCGATCAGGCCGAGCACCGCGAGGACCGCGCCGACCGCGCCGAGCCCGACGCCGTACCCGGCGAGGGTGCCGGTGAGCACGAAGAGCGCGCCCGCCACGGAGACGATCAGGCCCAGGGTGGCGAGCAGGCTGGCCCGGGGCTTCGGGCCGACGGCGACCGGCTCGGCGCGGCCGTCGAGGTCCCGGTCCACCGGCCGCTCCACCACCCGGTCCCGGCTCCGATCCAGGTCGACGGTCTGCTCCTGGGCCGGGCCCGGGCCCACCACGGCGCCGGGCTGCGCGGTGTCCGAGGCCACCGGCCGCACGGTGGCGGCCCGCGCGGTCGCCGACCGGCGCCCCGCGTCGGAGACGCGGTCGTCGTCGGTGGCGGTCGGGGTGCTCCGGTACGTCGCCCCGTCGTCGTCCCGGTCGGTGACCGCCGGCCGTTCCGCCGTGCCGTCCACCCGGTCCCTCGTCGCGGCGCGGTCCCGCTCGTCGACGTGCCCGTCGCCGTTCACGTCCCCGCTCTGCGCCGGTCCGTTCCGGCGCGACAAGATCTTCACTTCACACCTCCTGGTCAAGGGCGTGGAGGCCGCGGAAGCGCAGTGGCAGCCACGCGTAACAGAGAGGACGTACCCCGTCGCGGCGCCGCCGACACCCATCGACGGTCGCCCGTCCCCGAGTGAGCCGGCGCGGGCGGCGGCCGGCCTCGGCGGGCGGACCGGCGCCGGGCTACCGTTGCCGTCGTGCCAGAGGGACACACCATCCACCGCCTGGCGGCCCGGCACGCCGAACTCTTCGCCGGCGACAAGGTGCACGCCGCCAGCCTGCAGGGCCGCTTCGCCGAGGGTGCGGCCCGGCTCACCGGCACCGTCCTGGACGGCACCGAGGCGTACGGCAAGCACCTGCTGCACCACTACGCCGGCGAGCTGACCCTGCACGTCCACCTCGGGCTGTACGGCAAGTTCGCCGACGCTGCCGGCGAGCCGCCGCCGCCCGTGGGTCAGGTGCGGCTGCGGCTGACCAGCGACCGGCACTGGCTGGACCTGCGCGGCCCGACCGCCTGCGAGCTGCTCACCCCGCCCGAGGTGGCGGCGCTACGGGACCGCCTCGGCCCGGACCCGCTGCGCGCCGACGCCGATCCGGACCGGGCGTACGCCCGGATCTCCCGCAGCCCGACGCCGCTCGCGGCGCTGCTGCTCGACCAGTCGGTGGTGGCCGGCACCGGGTTGATCTTCGTGACCGAGGCGCTGTTCCGGGCCGGCCTGCCGCCCACCCTGCCCGGCCGCAAACTGACCCCGGCCGGCTGGCGGGAACTCTGGGCCGACCTGGTCGCGCTGATGACCGTCGCGGTCGAGCGGGGCCGGATCGACACCGTGCGCGACGCCCACCTGCCGGAGGCGATGGGCCGCGCCGCCCGCGTCGACCGGCACGGCGGCGAGGTGTACGTCTACCGCCGCCCCGGCGCGCCCTGCCATGTCTGCGGCACCGGGGTCAGCCGGGGCGAGCTGGCCGGCCGCAACCTCTACTGGTGCGCCACCTGCCAGGCCCGCTGACGGCTACTGTCACTCCCCGCCCAGCAGCCAGCGGACCACCTCGACCTGGCGGGGGAAGACCTCGCCCTCGCCGACGCTCCAGGCCAGGGTGTGCACGATCGCCCAGCCGCGGACCCGCTCCCGGTCGAGCCCCAGCTCGGCGCTGAGCCGGTCCAGCCGGTGGCGCACCGCTGCGGGGGAGTGGCCCAGTTCGGCGCCGCGCACCATCGGCATCGGCGCGAACTCGCGCTCGCCGACCAACGGCTTCGGGTCGATCACCAGCCACGGCTCCCGACTGGCCCGCAGCACGTTGCCGGCGTGCAGGTCCTGATTGACCAGCACCTGCTCGCCCTGGCTCGGCACCAGGTCGGCGAGCAGCCCGAGCGCGGCGTCGAGCAGCCGCCGCTCGTACGGCCGATTGGCCCGCTCCCAGTTGACCGGCATCCGCTCGGCCCAGCCGGCGGCCTCTTCGGCGAGCGGGGTGAACGGCGGGCCGGCCGGCACCTGGAGCCGGGGCAGCAGCTCCACCACCGCGTCGAGCGCCCGGTCGGCCGGGAGCTGGTGCAGCGGGGTGCCGGGCACGCACCGCTCGACCAGCAGCGCCCGGCGCTGCGCGTCGTGGGCCAGCACCCGGATCGCGCCCCGGCCGGCCCAGTGCGCCAGCGCGGTCGCCTCGTGCACGCTGTCGCCGTCCGGGTACTGCAACTTCAGCACCGCCGGGGTGCCGTCCGGCAGCTCCGCCGGCATAGCCAGGGACGCGAAGGCGTACGGGTAGGGCGGCCCGACCCGCAGCTCCCAGCGCTCGACGCAGCCGGCCAGCCGGTCCGGCAGCGTCGCCAGCCACGCCCGGCCGGCCGGCATCCGCTCGGTCCAGCGCAGCCCCTCGGGGATCTCCAGCTCCACGGCCATCCGACCATCCTGGGCGCCACCGGGTCCGCGCGCCCAACCGATTCCGGCTGGGTGCCGGGAGCATGAGGTCGGCGGAGGGCGCGACCGACCACCGACCGTGCCGGTCAGCGGAGCCGGCGGATGTCGCCGTACGCCCGGTAGAAGCCGCCCCGGCCGGACTCGCGGACCTCGGTGACCAGGTAGCGGGCGCCCGGCTCGCGGATGCCCTTCGGGAACTGCACCGACCAGTCGCGCCGGTAGCCGGTGGAGAGCACGTGCACCCGCAGCCGCCCGCCGTCCTCGACGCACTGCACCACCACACCGTCGCGGTCGTCGGTGGTCACCTCGACGGTCGTCCAGGCCGCCGGTTCGGGCATCCGGGCCGGGGCCTTGACGTCCACCACCTCCGGCACGCTGCCCGCCTCGGCCGCCCGGATCGCCGGCTCGCTGGCGTCGACGCAGGCCAGATAGCCGCCGGTGGTCACCACGTAGAGGCGCTCGTCGTGGTACTGCATCGAGTACGCCGAGCCGCAACCGGTGCCGAGCTTCCACAGCCGGGTGCCGTCGGCGTCGAAGCAGTAGATCGAGGACTGGCTGTCCCCGGCGAAGACGTACCGGCCGCCCTCGGCGGTGGCGCAGGAGAAGACCGGTGCGTCGCAGCGGTACGACCGCTCGGCGCGCCCGTCCTTGCGCAGGCGGACCACCTCCCGGGTGCCCGTGCCCGCGAACACCGTCTCCCGCTCCTGCCAGCCGAAGAGCACCGACCCGGTCCGGGTGTGCCACAGCTCTCGCCCGGTCCGCCAGTCGTAGCCGGTCACCCCCTGCGAGTGGCCGTGGTAGAGCGCGCCGGCGTCGCAGCGGACCATCCACGCGGCCCGGCCCCGCCCCGCCCGCCGCCAGAGGAACTCGTCCTCGTGGTCGATCGCGGCGATGCCGCCGTCGGCGTCGGAGACGCCCAGCACCCCGTCGTGGATGTCCAGCCAGTAGATGTCGATCTCGGGGGCGATCGCGTACGCCGCCCGGGGCACCTTGCCCGACAGGTCGTAGACGTTGCCGTCGTCGCAGCCGGCGTAGATCCAGGCGTCGTCGGCCACGATGCACTTCACCCCGTCGGGGAGGCGCACCTGGTTCAGCACCCGGGCGTCGTGGCCGAGCGTGGTGATCACCCCGCGCTCGTTGCCGACCATGCAGCTCTGCCCGTCGATGAAGATGCCGAACGCGGGCGCGCCCGAGTCGTACCGCCAGAGGACCGGGGCGGTGCGGGCGGTGGAGCGGGTGCTGACGATCTGCCGGCGGGAGACCGACCGCTTCTGCCGGACGCCGGGCACCGCCGGGGCGTACCCCTTGCGGATCTTCTCCCCGATCTTCTTCGCGGCGGCGGCGCGGGCCCGGGCGTTGTCCGGGTAGTTGCTGGTCTTGACCTGGCCCCGGTCACCGATCCGGCCGTAGCGCACGGTCAGCGCGGTGTCCGCCACCACGATCTCGTAGAACTTGTGCGCACTACCGTCCACTTCGGACAGTTCGAGGTAGGTCGTCTCCTGCGACATGGGGATGCCTCCGAGGGGATCTGCGCCGGAACCGGCACTGCGACAGCGCGCACACGCTAACCGCGCCCCCCGACAAAGATCGGCCGCCGGCGGGGGAGGCCTAGCTGGTGGCCGCGAGGGCGTCGACGGCCTTGCGGGCGGCGATCAGCACCGGATCCCAGACCGGCGCGTACGGCGGGGCGTAGCCCAGATCCAACGCCGTCATCTCGTCCACCGTCATGCCGTTCCAGAGCGCCACGGCCAGGGTGTCGATCCGCTTCGCCGCCTCGGACCAGCCGACGATCTGCGCCCCGAGCAGCCGGCCGCTGGGCCGCTCCGCGATCAGCTTGACCGTCATCGGCCGGGCACCCGGGTAGTAGCCGGCCCGGTTCGTCGACTCGGCGATCACCGAGACGAACTCGAAGCCGGCCGCGGCGGCGTCCCGCTCCCGCAGGCCGGTCCGTCCCACCTCCAGGTCGCAGACCTTGGTCACGGCCGTGCCGATGACGCCGGGGAAGGTGGCGTACCCGCCGCCGATGTTGATGCCGGCCACCCGGCCCTGCTTGTTGGCGTGGGTGCCGAGCGGCAGGTGCACCGGCATCCCGCTGACCCGGTGCAGGGTCTCGACGCAGTCCCCGGCCGCCCAGACGCCGGGCAGCCCGGGCACCCGCATCCGGCGGTCGGTGCGGATCCCGCCGGTGGGGCCGAGCGGCAGGCCGGCTTCCTCGGCCAGCCGGGTGTTCGGACGTACGCCGAGACCGAGCACCACCACGTCGGCGGGGATCGGCCCCTCGGCGGTGACCACGGCGCTGACCCGCCCGTCCCGCTCCTCCAGCCCGGTCACCGCCAGGCCGGTGCGGATCTGGATGCCGATGCCCCGCATCGCGTCGGCGACCAGCTCGGCCATGTCCCCGTCCACCGTGGACATCGGCTGGTCGGCCCGCTCGACCAGGTTGACGGAGAGGCCGCGCTGGATCAGCGCCTCGGCCATCTCGACACCGATGTAGCCGCCGCCGATCACCACCGCCCGGCGGGGCTTCGGCTCGCCGTCCAGCCAGTCGCGCAGCGCCGCCCCGTCGTCGAGGGTCTGCATCCCGAAGACCCCGCCCCCCCGGATGTGCGCCCATGCCGGCTTGATCGGCATTGCGCCGGCCGCGTACACCAGGGTGTCGAAGCCCTCGCGGACCTCGCCGCCGCCCGCCAGGTCCCGGGCGACCACCTCGCGCCGCTCCAGGTCGATGCCGGTGACCTCGTGCCGGAGCCGGACCTGGATGTCGAACTCGTCCTGGAAGGTGGCCGGGTCGCGGGCGATGAGCTGGTCCCGCTCGGGCACCACCCCGCTGATCCAGTAGGGGATGCCGCAGGCCGAGTAGGAGGTGAAGTGCCCCCGCTCGAAGGCGACGATGGTCAGGTCGTCGCGGTCGCGGCGGCGCCGGGCCTGGGACGCCGCCGCCATTCCGGCGCCGTCCCCGCCCACGACGATCAGTCGTTCCGCCACGGGGTCCATCCTGTCACGGGCAAATCGGGCGCGGGCCGGTCACGGCACGTCCGCCGGTCAGCCACGGGTCTGCCGGGCCACGTCCTCGACCACGTCGATCATGCGGCCGGTGCGGGCGAAGACGGCCCGCTGCCGGGCCGCGCCGGTGCCGTGCCGGCGCAGCCCGCCCAGCAGGTCGGTGACCTGGTCGAGGTCGTCGTGCCGCGCCAGTTCCGGGCGGACCCGGTCGACCAGCTTGTCCAGCAGCTCCCACGCGGGTCGCAGCTCGCCGTCGGTCAGGTCGACGCCCTGGCCCGCCAACCCGTCGTGGGCGGCCCGCCAGTGCGCGGCCACCAGCAGGTGGTGGTCGGTCCGCAGCGGCGGCCGGCCCGCGGCGATGTCGGTCATGGCGGTCGCCACCAGGGCCCGGACCAGCGCGGCGACCAACACCGCGTCGTCCACCGACGGGCAGACGTCACCGATCCGGATCTCCACCGTCGGGTACTTCGCCGACAGCCGGGCGTACCAGTAGAGCATCCCCTCGTCGAGCATCACGCCGCTGGCGATCAACTGCCGGATCAGCCGTTGGTAGTGCGCGTGGGACTCCAGGAAGGGGGTGGGTGCCACCGACGGCCAGTGTTCCCACTCCACCGACCGCCAGCTCGCGTAGCCGGTGTCCTCGCCCTTGGCGAACGGCGAGTTGGTGGTCACCGCGTGCAGGATCGGCAGCCAGGGCCGGACGTGGTTGAGCACCTGCACCCCGGTGTCCGGGTCCGGGATCCCGACGTGCACGTGCATGCCGTTGTTCCCGGGGCCGGGGACCAGCAGCCGGAAGCGTTCGATCATCCGGTCGAAGCGCGGCTTGTCGACCACCGGTGGGACCGGGCCGTCCACCGGACCGGTGCCGATGGCGAGGACCCGTACGCCGGCCCGCTCGGCGGCGTCGGCCAGCGCGGCGCGCAGCACCCCCAGCGAGTGCCGGATGGACGACAGCTCCAGCGCGGGCGGGCTGCCGATCTCGATCTGGCTGGTCTGGAACTCCCGCTCCACCTGCCCGCGCAGCTCGGCCGGCACCTGTTCCATCACTAGATCGACCGCCGGTACGGCGGCGCCGGTGTGCGGGTCGACGAGCAGGAACTCCTCCTCGACGCCGACGGTGAACAGGTCGGTGCCGCCCGGTGCGGCGTGCCGTTCCCGCTCCGCCAGGGACCCGCTCATCACCCTCACCGTCCGTTCCGTGCCGGCCGCGGCGCCGTGCCGCGTCGTCGACGGCCCATTACCCACCGTGTCGGCGGGAGGAAACGCCGGCCCGGCGTGTCGGCCGGGGACCTCCCTCCGCTTGCCGCCTGGTCTTCCTCGGCATCCTCGCCTCGGCGCTGCTGCGCCGTCGGACACCGCGACCTCGGCGACCGAAGCCGATCAGGCGCGGGCGGGGGAGTGCCGCGATCGTCGCCACGCGGCGTGACACGGGGTCCTAGGCTGGCGGCGTGCCGGGATTGCTGATGGCGGTGGCGGGGACCTGGGCGTACGCCCTCGCCCAGTTCGCCGTGCTGGCCGACCGCCCGGTCGAACTGCTCGCCGGCGCGGCGGTCGCCGCCGCGCTGCTGCTGGCCACGCTGCTCGCTCTCCGGTCCCGGGCGCTGCCGGGGGCACCCCGGTCCGGCCAGCTCGCCTCCGCGCTGCGGGCCCGCGCCCGTGGTCGTCGGGTGCCCCGCCAGGCCGACCCGGACGCGGCGGGCCGGCCGCGACCGCGCGCCCCCGGCCCGCACCCCTCGGCCGCGTAGCGCTGTGCCGCCGCGCGGCCGGTTCCGTCGTCAGCCGTCCCGCGGGACGTGTCGTCCCGGGGACCTTCCGGAATCGGACCGAGGGGTTCCATGTTCGCCTTCGCACCACTGCACGCCGCGGCGTCCGCCGCCGCCTCCGTCGTCACCTGGCTCGCCGGCCTGCTCGAGCCGCTGACCGGCGGGGCGGCCACGGCCGCCGCCATCGTCCTGTTCACCATCGGTGTCCGCCTGCTGATCTCGCCGTTGACCCTGGCGCAGGTCCGCGGGGAGCGGCGCCGCGCGGCGCTCACCCCTGAGGTCCGCGACCTCCAGCGCCGGCACGCCGACGACCCGGCCACGTTGCAGCGCGAGCTGTTCGCGCTGTACCGGCGGGCCGGCGCCAACCCGGTCTCCGGCTGCCTCCCGGCGCTGTTGCAGGCACCGTTCTTCCTGGTCATGTACCGCCTCTTCGCCACGGGCGACGGTGGCCCGACGTTGCTCGACGAGCGGCTGGCCGGGGTGCCGCTGGGCTGGCACCTCGGCGACGGGCTCACCGGGCCGGTGGCCGGGGTCTTCGGGGCGCTGCTGGCCGCGCTGCTCGTGCTGGCCTGGTTCACGTCGCAGCGGGCCCGGCGCGCGGCCCGCGAGACCGGCACCGTCGCCGGCACGCCGACCGAGGGTCCGGGCGCGGCGACGCTGGGCCGGCTGCTGCCGTTGCTGCCGTACACCACGGTGCTGGTCGCGTTGGTGGTCCCGCTGGCGGCGGTGCTCTACCTGGTCACCACGACCGGGTGGACCGCGCTGGAGCAGGTGGTGTTGCGCCGGTCGCGCCCGGCAGACATCGACGGACGTTGACAAGTGCCCGTCGGGCGCGTAGAAAACGCTCTCAGAGAGCGCTCTCTGACACCCGTCCCCGCAGAGAGGCACCCCGATGAGTCCTGTCCCGGCGGCGTCCGCCGCCCCGTCCACCCGGCGCCGATCGCGCCGTCGGCTCGCGCTGGCCGCGACCGCGCTCGCCGCCACCACCGCGCTCGCCGCCGTCTCGATGACCGCCCACGCCGCTGTCCCACCGCCCGCGAGCGGCTGGAGTCTGGTGTGGAGCGACGACTTCGCGGGCGCGGCCGGCACCCTGCCCTCCTCCGCCAATTGGATCATCGACACCGGCACCAGCTACCCGGGCGGTCCGGCGAACTGGGGCACCGGCGAGATCCAGACCTACACCGCCAGCACCGCCAACCTCAGCCACGACGGGGCCGGCAACCTGCGGATCACCCCGCTGCGGGACGCCACCGGCCGCTGGACCTCGGCCCGGATCGAGACGGTCCGCACCGACTTCACGCCGCCGGCCGGTGGAGTGCTCGCCCTGGAGGGGCGGATCCAGATGCCGAACGTCACCGGCGCCGAGGCCGCCGGCTACTGGCCGGCGTTCTGGGCCCTCGGCTCGCCCTACCGGGGCAACTACCAGAACTGGCCGGGCATCGGCGAGTTCGACGTGATGGAGAACGTCAACGGGCTAAACCAGGTCTGGGGTGCGCTGCACTGCGGGTACGCGCCGGGCGGCCCGTGCAACGAGTTCAACGGGCTGGGCAACACCCGGGCCTGCCCGGGCAGCAGCTGCCAGTCCGCGTTCCACACCTACCGCTTCGAGTGGGACGCCTCGGTCAGCCCGCAGCAGCTCCGCTGGTACGTCGACGGCCAGCTCTTCCACACGGTCAGCCAGAGCCAGGTCGGCGACCCGTACTGGGGGCAGATGACCAACCATGCCGGCTACTTCCTGCTGCTCAACGTCGCCGTCGGCGGGTCCTTCCCGAACGGCGTCGCCGGCTACGGCACGCCCACCGCGTCGACGGTCTCGGGCCGACCGATGTTGGTCGACTACGTGGCGGTCTACCGCCGGGGCGGCACCGGTCCGTCGCCGACCCCGACCACCCCGCCGCCCGGCGGGACGGTGGACGCGTACGGGACCATCCAGGCCGAGGCGTTCGCCGGGCAGAACGGGGTGATCGTCGAGGCGTGCGCCGAGGGTGGGCAGAACATCGGCTACCTGCGCAACGGCGACTGGGCCCGGTACGACAACGTCGACTTCGGCGCCACCGGGCCGCGTGACTTCGTGGCCCGGGTCGCCTCCGGCGCGTCGGCCGGGGTGAGCGGGCTGGTCGAGGTGCGGCTGGACAGCCCGACCAGCGCGCCGATCGGCAGCTTCGCGATCGCCAACACCGGCGGCTGGCAGAGCTGGCGCTCGGTGCCCGCCAACGTCGCCGCGGTGACCGGCCGGCACACGGTCTACCTCACCTTCACCAGCGGCCAGCCGGCCGACTTCGTCAACGTCAACTGGTTCACCTTCCGTCGCTGAGTCGGGCCGCGCGGGTCAGCTCCGGGTCCAGCACCGGCCAGCGCCCGCTGAACCGGTAGCCGTCCCGGCCCCGCGCGGTCCGGTGCGGGCCCCTCCTGTCGCGGTCGGGGACAGGAGGGGCCCTTTTCCCTGTCCGCGCCCTCTGGACAGAAACAGTTAACAGTCTTAATAATGAGCGCTGACGTTGACGTGTATGGATGCCCGCGTTGGCCGCCGCGACCCGGCGGGCCGGACCCGCACCCGTCGGCCCACCCCGCCGGCCGACCCGCCAGGCGTCACCGGCCCGTCAGGGCCGGCCACCCCCCACCACATCAGGTCCCTGGAGGACACCGTGAAAGTCCGCCCCACCCGGGTGGCGACGTTCGCCGCCGCGCTCGTCGCCGCCCTGGTCGCGGCCACCGTCGTGGCCGCGCCCCCCGCCTCCGCCGCCACCGCCGCCTTCGTCCGCACCTCCAGCTGGGGCAGCGGGTACGAGGCCAAGTTCACCGTCACCAACAACAGCTCGGCGAGCATCTCCTCGTGGAACGTGCAGTTCGACCTGCCCGCCGGCAGCAGTGTGGGCTCGTTCTGGGACGCCCTGCTCACCACCTCCGGCCAGCACGTCACCGCGGTCAACCAGTCCTGGAACGGCACCCTGGCCGCGGGCGCCAGCACCACGTTCGGGTTCATCGTCAGCGGCACCGGCGACCCGACCAACTGCACCGTGAACGGCGGCTCCTGCACCGGCGGCGGCGGCAACCCGTCCGCGCCGGCCACGCCGGGCGGGTTGCGGGTCACCGGCACCACCAACACCTCGGTCTCGCTGGCCTGGAACGCCGTCTCCGGCACGGTCACCGGCTACCGGGTGTACGAGGGCAGCACCGTGAAGGCCACCGTCACCGGCACCTCGGCCACCGTCTCCGGGCTGGCCGCCTGCACCGCGCACAACTACACGGTGGCCGCGTACAACTCCGCAGGCGAGTCGGCGAAGTCGGCGGCGGTGTCGGCCAGCACCACCGGTTGCACCGGTGGCGGGAGTGGCCCGATGGCCGCCGCGCCCTACCTCTACCCGGGCTGGGGCGACCCGCCCGCGCCGTCGACCGTGATGGGCGCGACCGGGATCAAGTGGTTCACCATCGCCTTCGTCCTCTCCGGCGGCGGCTGCACGCCGGCCTGGGACGGCAGCGGCCCGCTCACCGGCGGCACGCACGCCAGCACCATCGCCGCGATCCGGGCGGCCGGCGGCGACGTCATCCCGTCGTTCGGCGGGTGGAGCGGCAACAAGCTCGGCCCGAACTGCTCCTCGGCCAGCGCCCTCGCCGGTGCGTACCAGCAGGTGATCAACGCGTACGGGCTGAAGGCCATCGACATCGACATCGAGAACAGCGACGAGTTCGAGAACGAGGTGGTGCAGGACCGGATCCTGGGCGCGCTGAAGATCGTCAAGCAGAACAACCCGGGCATCAAGACGATCGTCACCTTCGGCACCTCGACCACCGGGCCGGCGTACTACGGCACCCGGCTGATCAACCAGGCCGCCGCGCTCGGCGCGAACATCGACACCTTCACGATCATGCCGTTCGACTTCGGCGGCGGCGCGAACATGTACCAGAACACGGTGAACGCGGCCGAAGGGCTGAAGAACGCGCTGAAGACCGCGTTCGGCTGGTCCGACGCCACCGCGTACGCGCACATGGGCATCTCCGGCATGAACGGCCTCTCCGACCAGCAGGAGCTCACCTCCCCGGCCACCTGGACGCAGATCCGGGACTGGGCGAAGGCCCGGGCGCTGTCCCGCTTCACCTTCTGGTCGGTCAACCGGGACCGCCCCTGCGCAGGCGGGGGAGTGGTGTCCAACTGCTCCGGCATCGCCCAGAACACCTGGGAGTTCACCTCGATCACCGCGCAGTACTGAGCCGGAGAGCTGAGGAGCGTGTCGTCGCGGTCAGCGGCCGGCGGTCATCGACTGCCGGCCGCGCCGCGCGCGCCGCTTCCGGATCTTCTTGGCCACCCAGCTGACGATCATGAAGGCGAACACCGCGAAGATCGCGTAGTTGAACCAGTGGCTGTACCGGCCCACCTCCTGCCACCGGGAGCCCAGCGCATAGCCGAGCCCGACGATCACCGCGTTCCACACCCCGCTGCCAATCGTGGTGAGCAGGACGAACTCGCCCAACGGCATCCGGTTCGCCCCGGCCGGGACCGACACCAGGCTGCGTACCACCGGCACCACCCGGCCGATCAGCACCGCCCACCGGCCGTGCCGCTCGAACCAGCGGTCGGCCCGTTCCAGATCGTCCCGGTCGACCAGCGGGATGTGGTCCAGCCAGCGCTTCAACCGCTCCTCGCCGAGCGCCGCGCCGAGCCAGTAGAGCACCAGCGCCCCGAGCAACGAACCCGCGGTGGCGGCGAGCACGATCAGCACCACGTTGAACCGGCCCTCGGCGGAGAGGTAGCCCGCCATCGCCAGCACGATCTCGCTCGGGATCGGCGGGATGATGCTCTCCAGCGCCACCAGGACGGCCACCCCGAGCGCGCCCAGCGAGTCGATGACGCTCGCCACCCACCCGGTCAGCCCGCTGAATTGGTTCGGGTCGACGTTCTGGGCGAGAGCCATGGGCGTCCTTCCGGGCCGGGGATCGGACACTGGTACCCCGCCCGTGTCCGGTCACACCTGCCGGTGACCCGGCCCACTGATCAGCCGGTCAGTCCTCCGGGTGCAGCGCGGCGTCGGCCGGCCCGCTCCGCCAGCCGGTGAACCGGACGGTCAGCCCGTCGCGGGTCGGCGAGCAGCAGAACGGTCCGGCCGAGGCCACCGCCTCCGGAGGGAGCGGGGCGAGCCGGACCAGCCGCCACGGCTCCTCGTCGACCCGCGCCCGGACGGTCAGCGCGTCACCGGACCGGCTGACCCGCACGGTCACCTCCCGCCCGAACCACTCCGGCACCGGGGCCAGCGACCAGTCCGACAGTTCCCGGGTCACCACCGCGCCGAGCTGTGGCAGCCCGTCGCTCAGTTCCAACCCGGTCTTGACCCAGTTCCGCTCGTCCACGTGGACCAGCACGCCGGCCTGGTCGAACTGGCTGGTGTAGTCGAGCAGGAAGCTCACCTCGACCGCGCTCCCGCCGGGCAGCGGGGCGAGCAGCGCCGGGCCGTTGTCGCGCACGAAGCCGTAACTGGTGTGCCGCCACATGTCGGTCTCCGGACCCGGCTCCACCAGCAGGTGCCCCTCGGCGGTCCGGTCCACGCGTACCGGCGGGTGCAGCCACCGGCCAGCGTCCCAGTCCATCTCGTGCGGGGCCACCTCATGATCATCCATGTCCGCACCGTACCCCGGCCGGGACCGGCGCCGACATCGTCGAACATCGCGGGTTTGCCGGGCGCGTCGGTCGGAGACATAAGCCGGACATGGGTGACAGGTGGTACCAGGAGGCGGTCGTCTACTGCCTCGACATCGACACGTACGCGGACTCCGACGGCGACGGGGTGGGTGACATCCGCGGCCTCCTCGGCCGGCTCGACTACCTCGCCCGGCTCGGCGTGACCTGCCTGTGGCTGCATCCGATCCATCCGTCGCCGAACAAGGACGACGGGTACGACGCCACCGACTTCTACAACGTGAACCCGCGCCTGGGCACGCTCGGCGACTTCGCGGAGCTGCTGCACCAGGCGCGGAACCGGGGCATCCGGGTGATCATCGACCTGGTGGTCAACCACACCTCGGACGAACACCCGTGGTTCCAGTCCGCGCGGTCCTCACCGGACTCGCCGTACCGGGACTGGTACGTCTGGGCGGACGAGGAGCCGCCGGACCGCTACCAGGGCATGGTCTTCCCGGGCGAGCAGACCGAGACGTGGAGCTACGACCGGATCGCCAAGGCGTGGTACTACCACCGGTTCTACAAGTTCCAGCCCGACCTCAACATGGCGAACCCGAAGGTCCGCGAAGAGGTCAAGAAGATCATGTCGTTCTGGCTCCAGCTCGGCGTCTCCGGTTTCCGGATGGACGCGGTGCCGTTCATCATCGAGCTGACCGAGGCCGGCAACCCGGACTCCCCGAAGGACATGGACTTCCTCACCGAGCTGCGCCAGCACGTCCAGTGGCGCCGGGGCGACGCGATCCTGCTCGCCGAGGCGAACGTCGAGCCGGACCAGCTGCCGGTCTACTTCGGCGACAGCGGCGGCTCGGCCAACCGGCTGCACATGCTCTTCGATTTCATGCTGAACGGGCGGCTGATGCTCGCCCTGGCCCGGCAGGACCCGGAGCCGGTGATCGAGGCGCTGCGGGACACTCCGAAGTTGCCACAGGGTGGGCAGTGGGCGACGTTCCTGCGCAACCACGACGAGATCGACCTGTCCCGGCTGACCGCCGAGCAGCGCAACCAGGTGTACGAGCAGTTCGGCCCCGACGAGGACATGCGCCTCTACGGCCGGGGTATCCGCCGCCGGCTCGCCTCGATGCTCGGCAACGACCGGCGGCGCATCGAGCTGGCGTACGCCCTGCAGTTCTCGCTGCGCGGTACGCCGGTGCTCCGCTACGGCGAGGAGATCGGCATGGGCGAGGACCTGTCGCTGCCCGGGCGGGAGGCGATCCGGACCCCGATGCAGTGGTCGTACAAGGAGAATGCCGGCTTCTCCACCGCGGAGCCGGAGAAGCTGGTCCGCCCGGTGATCGACAAGGGTGAGTTCAGCTACGAGAAGGTCAACGTGACCGCCCAGCGGCGGGATCCCCGCTCGCTGCTGGCCTGGTTCGAGCGGATGATCCGTACGCTGCGGGAAGCCCCGGAGATCGGCTCGGGCACGACCACCCACATCGACGTGCCGATGCCGCCCGGGGTGCTGGCGCACCGCGCCGACGGTCCGACCGGGACGATGGTCTTCCTGCACAACCTGGGCACCGAGGACGCCGAGGTGGACCTGAGCAGCCTCCAGCCCGAGGCGGACCTGCCGATCGACGTGCTCGCCGACCGAGGGTACGGCGACGTGGGCAAGCTGGAGCGGCTGAAGGTCTCCGGCTACGGGTACCGCTGGATCCGGCTCTGCCGGGGCCAGCCCGTCTGACCACGGGCCGGCGCCGCGTGCCGAGCGGCGCGGTGCCCGGTCCCGCGTCACGGCCGGCCGCAGCCGCTTCTTACGCCCGGCGGTGGGCGGGGTTAAGCTCCTTCGATCAAGCCCAAGTTACCGGGAGGTAATCATGTCGGAGGAGCCCCGCGTCGCCATCGTCACCGGAGCCGCGCGCGGTATCGGCGCGGCCACCGCCCGCCGGCTGGCCGCCGACGGCATGGCCGTCGCCGTGGTCGACATCGAGGAGTCGGCGACGAAGGAGACGGTCGACGCGATCGCCGCGGCGGGTGGCCGGGCGCTCGGCGTGGGTGCGGACGTCGCCGATCGGGCCCAGGTGGAGGCGGCCGTCGAGCGGGTCGCCGCCGAGCTGGGCGCGCCGACCGTGCTGGTCAACAACGCCGGCGTGCTCCGCGACAACCTGCTGTTCAAGATGACCGACGCCGACTGGGACACGGTGCTGGGCGTGCACCTGCGCGGCGCGTTCCTGTTCAGCCAGGCCGCCCAGAAGCACATGGTCGAGCGGAAGTGGGGCCGGATCGTCAACCTCTCCAGCACCTCGGCGCTGGGCAACCGGGGGCAGGCGAACTACTCGACGGCCAAGGCCGGCCTCCAGGGCTTCACCAAGACCCTCGCCATCGAGCTGGGCCCGTTCGGGGTGACCGTGAACGCGGTCGCGCCCGGCTTCATCGTCACCGACATGACCGCCGCCACCGCCGCCCGGATGAAGGTCGACTTCGAGGCGTTGCAGCAGCACGCCGCCGCCGAGATCCCGGTCCGCCGCCCGGGCCGGCCGGAGGACGTGGCGCACACCATCTCGTTCCTGGCCAGCGAGGGCGCGTCCTTCGTCTCGGGCCAGATCATCTACGTGGCCGGCGGCCCCAAGGCCTGACCCCGACCGCGCCCCGCGCCCCCCGCCCGCGTGAAGATTGGCCACTCTTTCCCGGAAAGAGTGGCCAATCCGCGTGCCATTTCCACTCTTTCCGGGAAAGAGGGCCGTCGCGGCACCCACGGGGTGGGGTGGGGGTCAAGCGGTGGCGTGGCGGGTGCGCCAGAGCCAGAGCAGGCCGAGGACCGGCAGCACCAGCGGGATGTAGCCATAGCCGCTGCCGAAGCCGGACCAGACCGTCTCGTCGGGGAAGAGTTCCTTGTCGGCCAGGCTGAGGATGCCGACCGCGACGACCCCGACCAGCTCCACCGAGCAGCAGGCCAGCGCGACCCGTCGGCCGGCGTGCCCGGCGCGGCCCAGCCCGACGGCGGCCACGATGTAGATCAGCGCGGCCACGGCGGAGAGCAGGTACGCCACCGGCGCCTCGTCGAACTTGGTGGCGATCTGCAAGCCGGCGCGCGAGGTCGCGGCGATGGCGAACAGGATGTAGACGGCGATCAGCAGCCGGCCCGGCCCCTTGTTGGTGGCGCGTCGCGGCGCGGGCGCCGGGCCGCCGGCCTCGTCCGGGCGCACCCCGACCGGCTCAGCCACCGAGCACCTCCCAGGTCTGGCCGAGCCGGACCACCACGACCGGCGTCACCAGGCAGATCGCGCAGACGATCGCCGAGCCCCAGCGGGTGGGCTCCATCCGGGCCAGCACCCAGGCCAGCGGCGGCAGGCAGACCAGCGTCACCAGGTAGCCGAAGAAGGCGCCGGGCTCGCCCGGCCGTTCCCCGCCGCTGAGCGCGACCAGCGCCACCACGGCCAGCGCCAGCAGCGCGACCTCCAGCACGGCCAGGCCCACGAACTGCACCCGGTCCGGCGGCCGGTGGCGCAGCGCGGCCACCAGCGCCCATCCCGCCAGTACGAGCGACAGCACGATCGTCGTCGTCGCGAGCAGACCGTCCACCGGCGAGCCGGCCGCCGCCGCGCTGGTCATCGGCGGCATCCCGCCGGAGTCCCGTTCACCGGGACAGCCTACTAACCCGCGTAGTACTCCCCGCCGGCCGGCTCTGAAGTGACGTCGCCTGCGCCGGGCCGGACCGGACGACTACAGTCGATCACGGCCACGACAGTCGCCGTGGCGGACGACGACAGCGGGAGTACCTCGTGCTGCGGTTCGGCTTGTTCGGCACCGGTCACTGGGCGGCGGAGACGCACGCCGCGGCCATCGACGCGCACCCGCGCGCCGAGCTGGCCGGGGTCTGGGGTCGGGACCCGGAGCGGGCCGCCGCGCTGGCCGGCCGGCACGGCGTGCCGGTCTTCTCCGACGTGGACGCGCTGATCGAGGCGTGCGACGCGATCGCCGTGGCGCTGCCCCCGGACGTGCAGGCCGACATCGCCGTCCGGGCCGCCTCCGCCGGCCGGCACCTGCTGCTGGACAAGCCGCTGGCGCTGAGCCTCGCCGACGCCGACCGGGTGGTCGCCGCCGCCCAGGCGTCCGGGGTGGCCTCGGTGGTCTTCTTCACCCAGCGGTACCACCCGAACGTCACCGGCTTCCTCGCCGCGACCGCCGCGGTCGGCGGCTGGCAGCACGCGCGGGCCACCATGTTCGCCTCCATCTACCAGCCGGGCAACCCGTACGGGAACTCGCAGTGGCGGAAGGAGCGCGGCGCGCTCTGGGACATCGGCCCGCACGCGCTCTCCCTCATCCTGCCCGTGCTCGGCCGGGTCAGCCGGGTGGCCGCGATGGACGGCCCGAGCGGCCTGGTGCACCTGCTGCTCACCCATGACGGCGGGGCGACCAGCACCCTGTCGCTGACCCTGGACGCGCCGCCGGAGGCGGTGACCCGGGACTTCGTGTTCTTCGGCGAGAACGGCACCGAGACCGTGCCGCCCGGCGACGGCAATGTGCTGTCCGCGTTCGGCACCGCGATCGACCAGTTGTTGGAGGAGATCGACGCGGGCACCCGGGACCACCGCTGCGACGTCCGCTTCGGCCGCGAGGTGGTCGCGGTGCTCGACGCCGCCGCGACGGCCCGCGCCGAGGGGCGCACCGTCGACCTCTGACCCCGCCGCGCCGTCCGCCGCTCGTGCCGCCTCCGTCGCCGGCCGTTCGACACCGGCGGAGCGGCCGGGCGGGACGCCCACCGCGCCTGACCTGACCGCCGGTCGCCCTGCGCGCGCTCCGGCCCAGCGCCGACCCGCGGGTCGGCGCCGAGTGGCGCACCCCCGCCTCAGGCGAGGGTGTTCATTGCCTCGGCCAGCTCCACGGGGGAGTCGAACTGCTCCGCGGGCAGTGCCCTCAGCATCTGCAACATCTCGGTGCTGGCCCCGTTCTCCTGGCCCCAGCGGACCAGGTCCTCCCGGGAGACCGGGTAGTCGAGCCCGGCCAGGTACTCCTGCAACTGCACGCCGGTAACGGTCATGCCGATCGGCTACCCGCTCCGCCCGCCGCCATGCCGCCCACACCCCCCCAGTACCGGCCTGGCGCGCCGCCGACGTGCCGGTTTGCCCGAGCGGGGGCCGGCCGCGGACGTGCCGGTTTGCCCACGCGGGGCCCGGGTAGCCGCGGGCATGCTGGTACAGCGGCTCGGCGCGCCGAGCGACTTCGACCCGTTGCTGGAGCGTGTCCGGGACGCCCGGATCGTGATGATCGGCGAGGCGACGCACGGCAGTTACGACTACTACCGGCTGCGCGAACAGCTGACCCGGCGGCTCGTTGCCGAGCAGGGCTTCGACTTCGTCGCGGTGGAGGGGGACTGGCCGGACTGCGACCGGGTGCACCGCAGCGTGGTCGGCGCCCCGGGCGGGCTGGCCGACCCGCAGACCGCGCTGGAACGTTTCGAGCGCTGGCCCACCTGGATGTGGGCCAACGCCGAGGTGGCCCGCTTCTGCCGCTGGTTGCGGGCGTGGAACATGGAGCAGCCGGAGGGCGGGCGGGCCGGCTTCCACGGGCTGGACGTCTACAGCCTCTGGGAGTCGATGCAGGCCATCTTCGACTACCTGGGCGAGGAGGACCCGGCTTCGCTGGAGGCCGCCCAGGAGGCGTACCGCTGCTTCGAGCCGTACGGCAAGCGGGTCGAGGAGTACGGCATGGCCAGCCGGTTCGTCTCCGCGCGCTGCGAGGAGGAGGTGGTGCGGCTGCTGGCGCGTACCCGGGAACAGGCCGCCGCGGACGGCCCGGACTGCTTCTCGGCCTGGCAGAACGCGGAGGTGGTGGCCGGCGGGGAGCGCTATTACCGGGCGATGGTCGGCGGCGGCCCGGAGTCGTGGAACGTGCGGGACATCCACATGGCCGACACGCTGGACCGGCTGCTGGACCGGTACGGCCCGGACGCCCGGGGGATCGTCTGGGCGCACAACACGCACATCGGCGACGCCCGGGCCACCGACATGGCCGCCGATGGCATGATCAACATTGGTCAGCTCGCCCGGGAACGGCACGGCCGGGACGCGGTGACACTCGTCGGGTTCGGCAGCTACCGGGGCAACGTGATCGCGGCGCCGCGCTGGGGCTCTCCGGCGGAGGTGATGGTGGTGCCCCCGGCCCGGGAGGGCTCGGTCGAGCGGCGGCTGCACGAGCTGATGCCGGAGCGGGCGGTGCTGGTCTTCGGCGGCCCCGACCAGCCTGGCTGGGTGACCGGCGAGGCCGACCACCGGGCCATCGGTGTGGTCTACGACCCCACCTTCGAGTCCTGGGGCAACTACGTGCCCACCCGGCTGGCCGACCGCTACGACGCCTTCATCTGGTGCGACGAGTCGACGGCCCTGCACCCGCTACCCGCCCACACCACCCCCGGCGAGATGGAAACCTACCCCGCCGGCGTCTGACCCCCGCTCCCGCCGATCATGGAGTTGTGGCGCCCGTCGCGCTTGCGGCATTCGTGACGTGCCACAACTCCATGATCGGCCGGGTCAGGTGCGGGCGGGGATCTTTTCCGCGAGGTGGGCGCGGAGGCCTTCGCCTTCGATGTCGACGTTGGGGAGGGCCTTGCCCAGCCAGCGGGGTAGCCACCAGGCGGCGTTGTTGAGCAGCGACATCACGGCCGGGACGATGGTCATCCGGACCACGAAGGCGTCGATGGCGACACCGACCGCCAGCGCGAAGCCCATCGACTTGATCACCGGGTCGTCGAGGAAGACGAAGCCGCCGAAGACCGAGATCATGATCAGCGCGGCGGCGGTGACCACCCGGGCGCCGTGCCCCATCCCGTTGATGGTGGCCTGCCGGGCGGTGTCGCCATGCACGAAGTCCTCGCGCATCCGGGAGACCAGGAAGACCTCGTAGTCCATGGCCAGGCCGAACAGGATGCCGATGAGCAGGATCGGCAGGAAACTGATCAGCGGCCCCGGGGTGTCCAGCCCCACCAGGTCGGCGAGGTGCCCCTGCTGGAACACCGCGACCGTGATGCCGAAGGTCGCCGCCACGGTGAGCAGGAAGCCCAGCGCCGCCTTGACCGGCACCAGGATCGAGCGGAACACCAGCATCAGCAGCAGGATCGACAGCCCGACCACCAGCAGCAGGTAGACCGGGAGCGCGTCGGAGAGTTTCTCCGACACGTCGATGCCGATCGCGGTGACGCCGGTCAGCAGCACGTCCACCTCGCCGATGCCGGCGACCTGGCGGCGGATGTCGTGCACCAGCGTCTCGGTGGCCTCGTCGGTCGGGCCGGTCTTCGGGATCACCCCGAGCAGCGCGGTCCGGCCGGTCGGGTCAAGCTGCGGCGGGGCCACGGCCAACACCCCGTCGGTCTTCTGGATCAGCGCGGTGACCTGCGGTACGGCCGCCGCGGTGGCCTGCGCGGAGTCGGCGGTGACGACCACCGCGAGCCGGCCGGTGAAGCCGGGGCCGAACCCCTCCTGGATCAGGTCGTTGCTGACCCGGGCCGGGGTGCCCGCCGGAGCGGCGCCGGCGTCCGGCAGCGCGAGCCGCATGTCCTGGGCGGGCAGCGCGAGCAGCCCGAGGCCGAGCAGGCCGACCAGGATGACCGGGATGCGCAGCCGGGTCACCCAGTGCGCCCACCGGAAGCCGAAGCCGGAGCGGTCCTCCGAGCCCGTGGTGTCGGACTCGACGGCCGCGCGTCCGCGCAGCTTGCGGGGGAGCACCCGGCGGCCGGCGAAGCCGAGCAGGGCCGGCGCGAGGGTGATCGCGACCAGCACCGCCACGGTCACCGTGCCGGCGGCGGCCAGACCCATCACGGTCAGGAACGGGATGTCCACCACCGCCAGCCCGGCGAGCGCGATCACCACGGTCGCCCCGGCGAAGACCACGGCGGAGCCGGCGGTGCCGACGGCCCGGCCGACCGCCTCCTCGGGGGAGAGCCCGTCGAGCAGGTTCTGCCGGTGCCGGGAGGTGATGAAGAGCGAGTAGTCGATGCCGACGGCCAGACCGAGCATCAGCGCCAGGATCGGCGCGGTGCTGGTCAGCTCCACCGCGCCGCTGAGCGCGAACAGACCGGCCATGCCGACACCGACGCCGATCAGGGCGTTCAGCATGGTCATGCCGGCCGCGACCAGCGAGCCGAAGGTGACCACCAGGACGATCGCGGCGACCAGCACGCCGAGCGCCTCGGTCGAGCCGACCTCGGGCTCCGCGTTCAGCACCTCGCCGCCGGGGGCGATCTGCCACCCCTGCGCCTCGGCCCGCGCGCCGACCTTCTCGTACGCGGTGCGCTGCTCGTCGGTCACGTCGTCGGCGCGACCTTGGAACTGCACCTGGATCAGCGCGTACCGGCCGTCCGGGGACAGCGCCTTGACCTGGTACGGGTCGACCGCGCCGACCACGCCGGGCAGGGTGGCCGCCTCCTGGGTGACCTGCCTGACCACCGTCTGCCCCTCAGGGCTGAGCAGTTGGCCGGCCTGCGGCGCCTTGACCGCGATGGTGCCGGTGGCCCCGCTGGCGGCCGGGAACCGGTCGGCGAGCAGGTCGATCGCGCGCTGGGATTCGGTGCCGGGCATGGTGAAGTTGCTCGCCGTCGGGCCCTTGAGGGTCGCCGCGGCGATGCCGAGCCCGACGAGTACGACGAGCCAGGCGGCGGCGACGAGTCGCCGCCGGCGCATCGAGGCCCGGCCGAGCCGGTACAGCAGGGTCGCCATGAAGGGCTCCTTGTCCTCGTAGAACTGGGGTCAGGTGGTGGTGTCGAGGGCCCGGTGGGCCACGGCCAGCAGCGCGGGACGCAGCTCCTCGTCGGGGATGTCGGCGAACTCGGCGCACGCCTCGGGGATTCCGGCGAGCACGACGAGCGCGGCGATCCGGGCGGCCGGCCGGTCGGAGTGGCCGGCGAAGGCGGCGAGCAGCCGTTCGGAGATCTGCTGGATGTGCGCGAAGGCAGGCTGCTGGAGCAGGTCCGGGAACTCGCCGCGGAGCAGCGCGATCTCCCGCCGGAAGCGCACCGCGAGGTCGACGAAGCCCTCGGCGGCGACCCGCCGGGCGTCCGCACCGGTGTGCGCGGCGATCCGCTCGTCGAGGGCGTGGAGCACCGCGATGGCCGGGGCCATCAGCTCGCCGAGCAGGGCCTCCTTGTTGGCGAAGTGGTAGAGCACCGTGGCCTTGGAACAGCCCACCTCGCGGGCGATGTCCTGCAACGAGGTGCCCTTGTAGCCGGTCACGGCGAACCGCCGCGCCGCCGCGGCGAGGATCTCGTCGTGGGTCTGGAGTACCGGGCGCGCCATGCCTTCCAGCATGCCTGACCGATCGGTCAGCACCTGACCGATCGGTCAGAATGATCCGGTGGCATTCGCCACAGCGGCCTCAGTCGGCCCGCTCGCCGGTCCAGTCGGCCAGCCACTCGCCCGACCAGGTCAGCGTGCCGGCCCGCAGTTCGGCCGCCAGCCGCCGGACCCAGTCCAGCTCGGTGCGCAGCAGCGCCAGCCGGTACTCGTCCTCGATCAGGAAGAGGCGGGGCAGCGCCACCGCGGCGAGCACCGCCTCGCGTTCGGCCAGCCGGGCGGCGAGCGTCTCGGCCCGCCGTTCGAGCTGCCGGGTCGCCTCGGCCGGCGGCAGGATCGGCAGGAACGACAGCGCCGCGGGGAATTCCGGGAACTCCCGTGCCGGCGTGGCCAGCGCGTCGGCGAGCCACTCGTCGAGGGTCTGCCGCCCGGTGTCGGTCAGTTCGTAGACCGTCCGCTCCGGCCGGCGCTCGTCGCGGGCGGTGTGCGCCACCCGGATCAGCTCGTCCCGACGCAGCCGGTCGATCGTCTGGTAGATGCTGTTGCGCTGCGCGACGTTGACCACGTCCTGCTTGTCGCGCTCCCGGATCAGCTGCTGCATCCGGTACGCGTGCATCGGCTCCTCGACCAGCAGCGCCAGCACCATCATCGCCAGCGGGGAGCGGCGGTGCGCGCGGGCGGCCATGCCATCACCTTAGGTGACGGGGTGTCCATTGGTAGTCATTTTATGTATAGTCATCTTATGACTAAGGCTCTCATCATCGGCGCCGGCCTGGCCGGGCCGGTCGCCGCCATGGCCCTGCGCCGCGCCGGCATCGACGTGGTGGTGCACGAGGCGTACGAGCGGGACGCGGTCGGCGTCGGCGCGTTCCTCACGCTGTCGGTCAACGGGGTCGACGCGCTGCGCGCGATCGGGCTCGACGGCCTGGTGGCCGGCCTCGGCCACCCCACCCCCCGGATGGCGCTGGCCAACCACCAGGGGCGCCGGCTGGGCGAGTTCGGCACCAGCGGCACCCGGACGCGGGGCTTCGGCAGCAGCACCGTCGGCCGTTCGGACCTCTACCGGGCGCTGCGGGACGAGGCGCTGCGCCGGGGCGTCGAGATCGTGCACGGCGCCCGGCTGGTGGACGCCGAGCCGACCGGCCGGGGGGTGCGCGCCCGGTTCGCCGACGGCCGGGTCGCCGAGGGCGACCTGCTGGTCGGGGCCGACGGGCTGCGCTCACGGACTCGGACGATCATCGACCCGGCCGCGCCCGCCCCCCGCTACGTCCCGCTGCTCAACGCCGGCGGTTTCGCCAAGGGGGTGCGGCCACCCGGCGAGCGTGGGGTGATGCACATGATCTTCGGCCGGCGGTGCTTCTTCTGCTGGATGCCGGTGGGCGCCGAGGAGGTGTGGTGGTTCGCCAACCCGCCGCAGCCCACCGAGCTGACCCGCGAGCAGCTCGCCGCGATCCGCCCCGAGCAGGCCCGGGTCCGGCTGCGCGAGCTGCTCGCCGGGGACGCCGGACCGGCGCTCGCGATCCTCGACGCCACCGAGCGGATCGAATACGGCTGGCCCACCTACGACCTCCCGTCGGTGCCCACCTGGCACCGGGACGGAATGGTCATCATCGGCGACGCCGCGCACACCGCCACGCCCTCCTCCGGGCAGGGTGCGGCGATGGCCTTCGAGGACGCCGTCCAGCTCGCCCGCTGCCTGCGCGACCGGCCGGACACCCCGGCGGCGTTCAGGGCGTACGAGCGACTGCGCCGTGAGCGGGTGGAGCGGGTGGTCGCCCAGGGGAAGCGGACCAGCTCGACCAAGGTGGCCGGGCCGGTCGGCCGGCTGGTACGCGACCTGGCCCTGCCGATCTTCGCCCGCCGGGTGGCCCGGGACGACGGCGCCTCGCTGGCCTGGCTCTACGACCACCACATCGACTGGGAGGCGCCGGTGAAGGAGTGACTCAGTCGGCCGGCGCGCCGTGCTCCCGGTCGTACGCGGCCCGAGCCTCGGTGATCGCCGTCCGGTGCCGTTCCGCCCAGGCGGTCAGCGCCACCAGCGACTCGTAGAGCTCCAGGGCCATCGGGGTGGCGGTGTACTCCACCTTCGGCGGCACGGTCGGGTAGACCCTGCGGTGCAGCAGGCCGTCGCGTTCCAGGTTGCGCAGGGTCAGCGTGAGCATCCGCCGGCTGATCCCCTCGACCTGCCGTTCCAGCTCGGTGAAGCGGACCGGGCCGTGGGAGGCGGCCACCAGGATGCCGATGCTCCACTTTCCGCCCACCCGATCGAGCGCCTCCCGGACGGTGCAGGCCCGGGCCTGTCCGGCCGTGATGGACACACAGCTGTTCCTCTGGGACACCACAGTGCCTCCTTCCGCTCCACCTCATGGTCACAGACCATGGTCTCAGTAACAAACCGTGCACCAAGGAGGCACTTCCATGACGGGGACCAAGCGCTGGCCGGCGCTGCTGGTGCTCTGCGCCGGCAGCTTGATGATCATCCTGGACGGCAGCATCGTCGCGGTGGCGCTGCCACCGATCCAGCGCGACCTGGGCTTCCCGGCCGCCGGGCTGGCCTGGGTGGTGAACGCCTACCTGGTGGCCTTCGGCGGCCTCCTCCTGCTGGCCGGCCGGCTCGGCGATCTGCTCGGCCGGCGGCGGGTGTTCCTCACCGGGGTCGCCCTGTTCACCCTGGCCTCGCTGGCCTGCGCGCTGGCGGCCGGCCCGGCCACCCTGGTCATCGCCCGCTTCACCCAGGGCGTCGGTGGCGCGCTGAGCACCGCGGTCAGCCTCGGCATGATCGTCCGCCTCTTCCCCGAGCCGGGCGAGCGGGCCCGGGCGATCGCCGTCTTCAGTTTCACCGGCGCGGCCGGCGCTTCGGTCGGCCTGCTGGCCGGGGGCGTCCTCACCGACGTGGCCGGCTGGCGGTCGATCTTCCTGATCAACCTGCCGATCGGGGCGGTCATCCTGGTCGGCGCCGTACGCCGGGTCGCGCCGGACCACGGCGTCGGCCTGCGCGCCGGCCTGGACCTGCTCGGCGCGGGGCTGGTCACCGCGGGCCTGATGGCCGCCGTGGTGGCCATCGTCGGTGCCGGCGAGCACGGCTGGACCGCACCTCGTACGGCCGGCGCGGCCGGACTGGCGGCGCTGCTGCTCGCCGGCTTCGCCGCCCGCCAACGCACCGCCGCGACCCCGCTGCTGCCGCCCCGGGTGCTCCGGGCGCCCGGCCTGGTCGCCGCCAACGTCGTGCAGTTCCTCATGGTCGCCGCCTACTTCGGCTTCCAGTTCCTGCTCGCCCTGTACCTGCAACTCGTCCTCGCGCTGGACCCGGCGGCCACCGGCGTCGCCTTCCTGCCCACTCCGCTGGTGATCGCCGCCGTGTCGCTCGGCGCGGCCGGCCGGCTGGCCGCCCGGTACGGCGCGCGATCGGTGCTGCTCGGCGGGCTGGTCCTCGCCGTGGCCGGGTTCCTGCTGCTGGCCCGGCTGCCGGTCGCGGCGGACTACGCCACCGACGTGCTGCCGGCGCTGCTGGTCTTCGGCGTCGCCGGTGGGCTGACCCTGCCGGCGGTGACCACCCTCGCCATGGCCGGCGCGCGGCCCGCCGACGCCGGACTCGCCTCCGGCCTGGCCAACACCACCCAGCAGGTCGGTGGCGCGCTCGGCCTGGCCGCCCTCGCCACCCTGGCCGCCGCCCGCACCGACGCGTTGGGCGCAGCCGGCACGGACCAGGTCACCGCCCTTGCCGCCGGCTACCGGGCCGCGTTCGCCGTGGCCGCCGCACTGGTCGCCGCCGCCCTGCTGGTCGCGCTGGTCACCCTGCGGCGCCGCCCGGCCCGCCGGCCGGCGCCGGTAGCCGCGGAGCCGAGCCCGGCCCGCTGAGGACGCGCCGACGCGGGATGTACGCGGCGGCCCGGGCCCGTACCGTCGAGATGCTCGCCGCGATCGGGGCGGGCGACAGGATATGGCGAGAGGAGGCACGGTGACCTACCCACCACCACGTCACGTCGGGGACGGGGAGAAGTCGACCGCCACGTACCGGCCGGCGGACCATCCGCCGGAGCTGGTTTATCCCACCGGCGGTACGGCGCACTACCTGGCCACCGGCGAGTCGACCAACGGGCAGTTCGGGCTCTACCGCTGGGAGATGGGGCCGCGGCCGAGCGGCCCGGAGCCGCACTTCCACCGGTCCATCTCAGAGTCCTTCTACATCCTGGCCGGCACGGTGCGCATCTACGACGGCCGGCGGTGGATCGACACGGTGCCCGGCGACTTCGTGCACGTCCCCGAGGGTGGAATCCACGCGTTCCGGAACGAGTCCGGCGAGCCGGCCTCCATGCTGCTGCACTTCGCGCCCGGCGCGCCCCGGGAGGGGTACTTCGAGGGCCTGCTCGACTTGGCCGGGCGGAGCGAGGAGGAGCGCACCGAATTCTTCCTGCGGCACGACACGTTCTGGGTCTGAGCGGGCCTCGCGACCGTCGTGTCGGGTTGCCCCGGTGAGCCCGGAGGCGGGAAGGTGGGCGGATGGGTGCCGCTGACGAGACCCGCGACGGGGTGTCGCTGACCAACCTCGACCAGCCGCTGTTCGACGGGGCCGGGGCGACCAAGCGCGAGCTGGTCGACTACCTGGACGCCGTCCGCGACCGGATCCTGCCCGGCCTGCGGGACCGGCCGCTCTCGGTGATCCGGCTGCTGCGCGGGCAGGACCCGTTCATGCAGAAGAACCTGCCGAAGTACACGCCGGAGTGGGTCCGCCGTACCGCCGTCTGGGCCGAGGCGTCGCACCGGCAGGTGTCGTACGCGCTCTGCGACGACCGGCGCACCCTGCTCTGGTTCGCCAACCAGCGGGCCATCGAGTACCACCCGACGCTGGGCACGGCGACGCACCCCGACCGCCCCACCCACCTGGTGCTGGACCTCGACCCGCCGGAGGGGGCCGCGTTCGAGGCGGTCGTCCGGACCGCCGGGCTGGTCCGCCGGGCGCTGGCCGGGGTCGGCCTGATCGGGGCGGTGAAGACCAGCGGCGCGAAGGGGCTGCACGTGTTCGTGCCGGTGGTGCCGGAGACGACCGCGGAGGAGGCGGCCGCCGCCACCCGAGCTCTCGCGGTGCACACCGAGCGCCTCGACCCGGCACTGGCCACCACCGCCTTCATCCGCGAGGACCGGGGCGGGCGGGTCTTCGTCGATGCGACCCGGGCCGGCGGGGCGACCGTGGTCGCCGCGTACAGCCCGCGGATCCGGCCCGGCCTGCCGGTCTCGTTCCCGGTGGCCTGGGACGACCTGCCCGCGGTCACGCCGGGGGACTTCACCGTGCGGACCGTCCCGGCGCTGGTCGCCGAGCGGGATCCGTGGCGCGCGGCGATGCCCGCACCGCAGCCGCTCCCCGCCGACCTGGTCGCCGAGGGGCGGACCATCCCGGTGGCCCGGGTGCAGGCCATGCACGAGGGAAAGCGCCGCGCCCGGGCCCGTCGCGAGGCCGGCTGAACCGGTACGCCGCGGTCCCGGTCCGTCCGGCCGCGCGCCACGGCCCCGTCCGGCCCGGCTGCCGCCGGAGGTTGCCGCGGCTCCGTCGGGCCCGCCCCGGCTGCCGCCGCGGTCGACGGTCAGGCCGGGGGTTCGGTGGGCCCGGTCGCCAGTTGGCCGGCGTTCAGCGGATCCGCCAGCAACTTGTCGAAGGCCAGCTCGGCGGCGCCGATCAGAGCGGCGTCCCGGCCGAGCGCCGCCGCCTGCAACCGCACGTGCTCGCGGGAGGCCGGTAGCGCCATCTCGTCCAACCGGCGGCGGACCGTTTCCGCGCCGGCCAGGTAGACCTCGCGCAGCGACCCGCCGAACACCACGGTGTCCGGGTTGACCACGTTGACCAGGTTGGCCACGCCGAAGCCGAGCCAGTCGGCGACCTGCTCGACCGCCGACCGGGCGGTGGGGTCGCCGTCGGCCGCCGCGCGCAGTACGTCGAGGACGGCCTCGCGCTCCGTTGGCTCCCGGCCCGCGTGCCGCAGCAGCGCCGCCTCGCCGATCTCGGTCTCCCAGCAGCCGCGGGAGCCGCACCCGCACGGCAGGCCGCGCGGGTTGACCACCATGTGGCCGACCTTGCCGCTGTGCCCCCGGTGGCCGACGACCAGCCGGCCGCCGATGATGATGCCGGCGCTGACGCCGACGTCCCCGTGCAGGTAGACGAGGTCGTGCACGCCGGCCGCCACGCCCCGGACGTGTTCGGCCAGGCCGGCGATGTCGGCCATGTCGCCGACGGCGAACTCCGCGCCGGCGGCCAGCTCGGCCCCGAGTGCCGCGCCGAGGGAGTCGTCGGCACCGCCGATCCGGATCCTGCCGGCGGGATCGCGGATGGTGTCGGTGACGGCGACCGCGCCGCCGACGAAGAGCGCGTCCGGGGCGACGGCGCGTTCCATGTCGCGGACAAGGTCGGCCAGGGGGCCGACGGCGTCGATGGTCGCCATGCCGCAGGGGCGGGTGGCCTCGCGCAGGTCGAGGATGCGCCCGCCGAGGCCGACGCGGGCGGCGCGCAGCCGGTCCGCGTCGATGCTCAGCGCGTGCGCGTAGACGCGATCCGAGCGGGGGCTGACCACCAGCGACGGACGTCCCGCCCGGCGGGCGGTGGTCGGCACCTCCTCGGTGACGAGCCCGGCGGTGGCGAGATCGGCCGCGAGCGCGCCGATGGTGCTCCGGTTGAGACCGAGCCGGCTGGTCAGTTCGGCCCGGGAGGTCGGACCGTGCACGTGGACGTGGCGCAGCACGGCCCCGAGGTTCTGCCGGCGGATCTCCTCCTGGCTGGCGCCGGGCGCCGACGGCAGGGGGAGCGCCGGGTTGCGACCGGGCCGGGGGAGGCCGGACTGTACGGGTGTCGTCACGATGGGCCTCCCTCCGGTCGGTTCCGCGTCGGTCGTCGGGCGCCTCACGACGAAGGGTCCCGGAAGTAGGACTCCCGGGACCCGACGGTCGTCGATGACTACCCTGTGGTGCTTACTTGGTGAGCGGCGCGAGCTTCGGGTCGTTCGCGTACGCCTCGGCCGCGTTGGCCTTGGTCACGGCCACCGGCGGGAGCAGGTAGGTGTCCACGACCTTGCTGCCGTTGTTGTAGGACTTGGTGTCGTTCACCTCGGGGGTGTTACCGGCCTGCAGGGCCTTCACCATGGCGATGGTCTGCTTGACCAGGTTCCGGGTGTCCTTGTTGATCGTCATGTACTGCTCGCCAGCCATGATCGACTTGACCGACTCGACCTCGGAGTCCTGGCCGGTGACGACCGGGACCGGCTTGCCGGCACCCTTGATCGAGGTGATGATCGCGCGGGCCAGCGTGTCGTTCGGGGAGAGGACGCCGTCCAGCTCCTTGCTGCCGTAGGTCGAGGTCAGCAGCTGGTCCATGCGGGCCTGCGCACCCTCGGCCTTCCAGCCCTGGATGGCGGTCTGCTTGACGTCGGTCTGCTTCGAGGTGACGACCACGTTGCCCTTGTCGATCTCCGGCTTGAGCACGCTCATCGCGCCGTCGAAGAAGACACCGGCGTTGTTGTCGTCCGGCGAGCCGGAGAAGAGCTCGACGTTGTACGGGCCGTTCGGCTTCTTGGCCTTCATGCCGTCCAGCAGGGCCTGGCCCTGGAGCTGGCCGACCTTGAAGTTGTCGAACGCGACGTAGTAGTCGAGGTCCGGGGTGTTGGTGATCAGCCGGTCGTAGGCGATGACCTTCACGCCGGCCTGGTGCGCCGCGGCGACCTGGGTCGACAGCTGCGCGGCGTCGGTCGCGCCGATGACGATGACCTTGGCGCCCTTGGTCACCATGGCGGTGATCTGCGCCTGCTGGTCGGCGACCGTGGTGGACGCGCCGGCGTACTGGACGTCGCTCTTGAAACCGGCCTCCTTGAGGCCGTTGGTGAACAGGTCACCGGCGAGGACCCAGTTCTCCGAGGTCTTCGACGGCAGGGCGACGCCGATCAGGGAGTCGGACGCGAAGCCCTTGGTGTCACCCTTCGAGCCGCCGGAGTCCCCGTCGCGGCCGGAGCCGCAGGCGGTCGCGGTGAGAGCGAGCGCCGCGATGGCACCGATGGCCACCGACTTGCCAATGAGATTACGCATGACTGGGTAGAACCCTTCTGGAGAGGTGATACGGGGGAGAGGTCTGGTGACCGTCAGCCGGACACCGCCGTCCGGGCGGGCTCGCGCTCCGCGTCGGACGATGACGTGGGTGGGGTGGGTGTGTCACGACGGAACGAGCGCGTGATGCTCCCGATGACCGAGAAGCGTCCCTGGCTCTTGTTGTAGACGTCGAGCGCGACGGCCAGCAGCAGGACCAGGCCCTTGATGATCTGGACCCGGTCGGTCCCGACGCCGAGGAGCTGGAGGCCGTTGTTGAGCACGGCCATGACCAGACCACCGACGATGGAGCCGCTGATGGTGCCGATGCCGCCGGCGACGGCCGCGCCACCGATGAAGACCGCGGCGATCGCGTCCAGTTCCCAGCCGTTGCCGTCCTGCGGCCCGGAGGCCGCCGAACGGGCCACGAAGATCATGCCGGCCAGGGAGGCCAGGACGGCCATGTTCATCATGACGAAGAAGTTGACCCGCTTGAGCTTCACACCGGAGAGCTCCGCGGCCCGGGAGTTGCCACCGACGGCGTAGATGTGCCGGCCGCCGGCGGTGTTCCGGGTGTAGAAGGAGTAGGCCAGGACCAGCACCACCAGGATGATGCCGGAGACCGGGAAGCTGGTGCCGACCCGGCCGCTGGCGAAGCGCAGCGACGCGAAGACGATCACACCGACCATCACGGCCAGCCGGAGCAGCGAGATCCACATCGGGGCCGGGTCGGCGTTCATCTCCCGGCGGGTCTTGCGCGCCTGGAACTCCCGCCACACCACGGCCACGCAGGAGGCGAGGCCGAGTAGCAGGGTCAGGTTGTTGTAGCCGGTGCTCGGCCCGACCTCGGGCAGGAACCCGGAGCCGATCAGCCGGAAGCCCTCGGGCACCGGGATGGTGTTCGCGTTGCCGATGAACTGGTTGCCGCCGCGGAAGAGCAGCATGCCCGCCAGGGTGACGATGAACGCCGGCACCCCGATGTAGGCCACCCAGAAGCCCTGCCAGGCGCCGATGATCGCTCCGATCACCAGGCCGAACAGGATGGCGACGGGCCACGGCAGCGACCACTCCGCCATCGACTTGGCCACCAGGATGCCGGTGAAGGCGGCGATCGAGCCGACCGAGAGGTCGATGTGCCCGGCGACGATCACCATCAGCATGCCGATGGCCAGGATCAGGATGTACGAGTTCTGGTTGAACAGCGCGATCAGGTTGTCCGATCGCAGTGTCAGGCCGTCGGTCAGGATCTGGAACAGGACGACGATCGCGACCAGTGTGAAGATCATCCCGAACTGACGGGCGTTGGACGTGGTACCTCCGAAGAGGTTCTTCTGCAGGTCCTTCAATCGGCTCATCGTGTCTGCATCTTCTTCGTCGAGGTCATCTGCTTCATGAGGGTTTCCGGGTCCGCGTCCTGCCGGGCGATCTCGCCGGTGATGGTGCCTTCGAACACGGTGTAGATGCGGTCGCAGAGCCCGATCAGCTCAGGCAGCTCCGAGGAGATGACGACGACGCCCTTCCCCTGGTCGGCGAGCCGCTGGATGATGCCGTAGATCTCGTACTTGGCGCCCACGTCGATGCCGCGGGTCGGCTCGTCGAGGATCAGCAGGTCCGGGTCCGTGAACATCCACTTCGCCAGCACGACCTTCTGCTGGTTGCCGCCCGAGAGCTTGGAGACGCTCTCGTCGACCGACGGGGCCTTGGTCCGCAGTTCCTTGCGGTACGCCTCGGCCGCCTGGTACTCCGCGACCTCGTCGAGGACGCCGTGGCGCGAGATCTTCGACAGCTTGGCGGCCACCGTGGACGCCTTGATGTCGTCGAGCAGGTTGAGGCCGATCGCCTTGCGGTCCTCGCTGACGTACGCGAGCCCGTGGGCGATCGCGTCCGCCACCGACTTCAGGACGATCTCCTTGCCGTCCTTGATGATCGTGCCGGACTCGTAGACGCCGTAGGAGCGGCCGAAGACGCTCATCGCCAGCTCGGTGCGGCCCGCGCCCATCAGCCCGGCGAAGCCCACGATCTCGCCGCGGCGGACGACGAAGCTCTCGTTCTTGCAGACCTGCCGCTCCGCCGAGATCGGGTGCCGGACGTTCCAGTCGCGGACCTCGAAGAAGACCTCGCCGATCTTCGGGGTGTGGTCCGGGAACCGGCTGCTCAGCTCGCGACCGACCATGCCCCGCACGATCCGGTCCTCGTCGGCGCCGTCGGCCTTGACGTCCAGCGTCTCCACCGTCCGGCCGTCGCGCAGGATGGTGATCTGGTCGGCGATCGCCTCGATCTCGTTCAGCTTGTGCGAGATCATGATCGAGGTGATCCCGCGGGACTGGAAGCCCCGCAGCAGGTCCAGCAGGTGCCGGGAGTCGGCCTCGTTCAGCGCCGCGGTCGGCTCGTCCAGGATGAGCAGCTTCACGTCCTTGGCGAACGCCTTGGCGATCTCCACGAGCTGCTGCTTGCCGACCCCGATGTCCTTGATCAGGGTGTCCGGGTCCTCCTGCAGGCCGACCCGGGCCATCAGGTCCAGCGCCATCCGGTTCGCGGCCTTCCAGTCGATCGCCCCCCGCTTGCGGGGCTCGTTACCGAGGAAGATGTTCTCGGCGATCGACATGTGCGGAATGAGCGCGAGCTCCTGGTGGATGATCACGATTCCGGCGTGCTCGCTGGAGCGGATGTCGGAGAACCGGGTCTCCGCACCCTGGTAGATGATCTGACCGTCGTACGTGCCGTACGGGTAGACCCCGCTGAGGACCTTCATCAGCGTGGACTTGCCGGCACCGTTCTCACCGCAAATGGCGTGGATCTCGCCGGCGCGAACCACCAGGTTGACGTCGGAGAGGGCCTTGACTCCGGGGAACTCCTTGGTGATGGAGCGCATCTCCAGGAGGATGGGCACGTCGCTCATCGTTCGCACCACCTCGCCAACGTCATGGATGCCTCCGGTTGGATGGCCTTCACTGTTTTTGTTGCCGTCGGCAACGTATTCCGATCTGAAGGCCATTCGCAAGTGCTGGGAGGCGCCGGCATGTAACAATCCGGCAATATGGGCGTGCTCTCCGTCACCATGGCGTCACGCTGCCATCACCAGTCACTGCGGCATCCCAGGCCCCGCCCGCAGGCCCCCGCCGGACCGGATCCCAGCAGGTGGGCGTGCACCTCGCGGGCCGGCGTGGACTCGCTGGACTCCACTTCGCCGGGCCGGAGGATCGGGGGGCCGCCGATGCCGCCGTGCCGCGACCTCGCGGGACGCGCTCCGCAGGTGCCGTACCGCCGGCGGCCCGGGGCAGGACCACCCGCGCCGCCTTCGACCGGCCCCCGCCGACGCGTCCTCCGCCACGGTCGGCCCACGAAAAAACGCCCCGGCACGCGCCGGGGCGTTTTTCGTTCGTCTTTACCTGTGCCCCCGGCAGGATTCGAACCTGCGCCCCCGCCTCCGGAGGGCGGTGCTCTATCCCCTGAGCTACGGGGGCTCAGCGACCCGAGAAGAGTAGCAAACCCCTCGCGCGATCGCCGAATCGGTATCCATCCACCGCTACCGTGTCCCGCCGCGCCCCCGCCGACTGCTTGATCATGAAGTTGCCGGGGGCGCGGAGATCCACTCGCCCGCCAACCTCAGGATCAACCGGCTCGGGACCGGGGTGGGGTCAGGCGGCGGCTACGGGGCGGCCGCAGCTCGGGAGGGGGTGCAGGACGATGCGACGGGGGAGGCGGCGGGGCCACTCGTTCTTCGGCCAGGAGCCGTCCACGATGAGGTGCGCGGTGCGCTCCTCGGCGCCGCTGAGCCGCAGCACGAAGTCCCGGGGGAGGGGCGGGTCGACCGTCGGCGTGGTGATCATGAAGCGGACCCGGCCCCGGGACGAGACCGCGGAGATCACATCCGCCGCCGGCATGGTGCCTCGCAGGCGGACCCGGCCGATCCAGTAGACCTCGGCGAGGTGCTCCTGGGCGGCCCGGGTGATGGCCGGGTACTCCAGCCGCACCCAGCGCTCGACCGCGCCCACGCAGAGCCCGCAGGCCCGCTCCCGGGGCTCCCGCGGACCCAACCCCCAGGCCCGCAGGTACGCCCCCACCGTGCCGGCGTCCATCGCCAGGTCGAACCGGCGCTGGATGAGGGTGGTCAGGCTCTGTCGCGTCCAGAGCTCCTCGTCCAGGCCGAACTCGTCGGGGTGGACGCCCCGCAGCACGTCGATCAGTTCGAGTTCCTGCTCGCGGCTGAGCGTTCCCGACTCGCCCTGCCGCAGTCCGCGACGGACGGCTGCCACCGCCCCGTCACCGCCGATGGTGTGGCGCCGGCACCAACTGGTGACCGAGCGCCCTGCGTCTCTGAGTGCAACCCCCACGTCCTGCGCAACGAGCCCGAATCGCAACTGGTCACGATATGTGGGGAGAAAAGTCTCCAAGCAACGTAATGGGTCTCATAACCCAAACCGTTATAAAGCGGCATAACGGACAGGTTGGCCCTGGGATGTGGGAGGGCCCGCGTCGCGGTACGACGCGGGCCCTTCGCAGCGGTACGACGGCTCAGCCGCCCAGGCGCTTGAGCGCCGCCTGGAGGTTCGTCAGATCCGTCTGCTGGGTGTTCTTCATGGTCTGCGCGACCGTCAGCACGTCGGCGTCGTGCCCCTCGTCGAGGATGCCCTGGATCATGTGGATCCCGCCGAGGTGGTGCCGGATCATCAGCTGGAGGAAGAGCACGTCGAACGCGCGCCCCCGCGACCCGCTCAGCTTGCTGATCTCCGCCGGGGTGGCCATGCCGGGCATCAGCCCGTCCCTCACCAGCCCGGCGCCGTCCGGCATCCAGGCCATCGCCGGCTGCTCGCCGGTCGGGTCCAGGTGCCACAGCCGCAGCCAGGTCTGCATGGTGCCGATCTCGCCCTGCTGCCCGGTGGCGATGTCGCCGCCGATCTGCCGGACCTCGGAGTCCTCGCCCTGCTGGAAGGCCATCAGCCCGAGCTGCACCGCCTGCGCGTGGTGGCTGCTCATGTCCCGGGCGAAACCCGCCTCGGCCGAGTTCTCCCCCGGCCGGGTGACCGACGGGGTGAGCAGGCCGCCCGCGTACCCGAGGAGGAGGCCGACCACGACGGCCGCGGCGAGCGCCAGCGTGCCGAACCGGCGCGCGGCCCCCCGGCCGCCCTTGGCGGCGACCGGGGTCTCGTCGGGCGTGCTGTCCGTCGTGACCGATGCAGTCATCCGGGTCCTTTACTGGGTGGGCTGCTGCAGGTTGTCCCGCGGCGTGGTGCCGGTGGCGGTGATGCCCTGGGCGCAGTTGGCGTTCGGGCCCTCGATCGAGGCGTTCACCCGCAGCGTCTTGATGAACTCGTCGATCCGGCTGTCGTCGGCGTTGTCGACCTTGAGCTGGAAGCCCCAGGCCTGCAGCGAGATCGGCTTGTCCAGCCCGTCGAACGGGCTGAGCATCAGCTTGTCCTTGCCCTGGACCTTGCTCTTGAGCGTGGCCACCTGGTCGGCGGGCAGGTCGGGGCGGTAGGTGATCCAGACAGTGCCGTGCTCCAGGCTGTGCACCGCGTGCTCGTTGGCGATCGGGGCGTCGTAGACGTCGCCCATGCAGTTCTGCCAGGCCGGGTTGTGCGGGCCGGCGACCGGCGGGAGGACGTCGTACTTGATCACGCCCGGCTGGTGCTTGCCGCCCTCGACCAGGGCCTTGTCCTTCTTGCGGAAGTCGACGACGCCCTTGATGGCGTCGGCCCGCTCCTGCCACGGCTGGGAGCCGCGGTAGGCCGCGAAGGCGCCGTAGCCGATGATCCCGGCCGCCAGCAGGCCGACGGCGACGAAGAGGGCGATCGGACCCCACGAGCGGCCCTGGCTCACCTTGACCGGCGCGATCGGCTTGCGGCCCTTGCCGCCGACGGTCGGCCGCGGGGTGCCCTTGCCGGCTCCGGCCTTGCCGCCGGACGGCTTGTCGGCAGCGGACGGCCGGCCGGCGGCCGGCTTCTTGCCGGTGCTGACCACGGTCGGGCGGCGTTCCGGGCCGCCCGGGGTGCTGATGCTCATCGTGCCTCGTCAGGTCGGTCGGTCAGGGAGCTGGCGGGCCGGGTTCACATGCTGGGTCGCCGCCGCGGTGCCCGAGTCTACCCCCGATAACATGGTTCGGTGACTCCCGCAGAACTCGCCGAGGTCGTCCTCTCCGCAGCCCACGCCGTCTTCATCGACCGGGGGCTGGATTCGTCCGCGCTGCCCGCGCAGACCGTCGTCGAGCGACCCCGTAACCCCGAGCACGGCGACTACGCCTCCACGCTGGCGCTGCAGCTCAGCAAGAAGGTGGGGGTGCCCCCGCGGGAGCTGGCCGCCGCCCTGGCCGAGCAGCTCGGCCAGGCGCCGGGGATCAAGTCGGTGGAGATCGCCGGCCCGGGCTTCCTGAACATCCGGCTCGACGCCGCCGCCGCCGGGCAGCTCGCCAAGGTGATCGTCGAGTCCGGCCCGGAGTACGGCCGCAGCGACACCCTCGCCGGGCAGAAGATCAACCTGGAGTTCGTCTCGGCGAACCCGACCGGACCGGTGCACATCGGCGGCGTCCGCTGGGCGGCCGTCGGCGACGCACTCAGCCGGCTGCTGCGGGCCACCGGCGCCGAGGTCGGCACCGAGTACTACTTCAACGACGCCGGCTCCCAGATCGACCGGTTCGCCCGGTCGCTGCTCGCCGCCGCCAAGGGCGAGCCGGCCCCGGAGGACGGCTACGGCGGGGCGTACCTCGCGGAGATCGCCGCCGAGGTGGTCAAGCGCCGGCCGGACGTGCTGGGGCTGGACGACGCCGCCGCCCAGGAGGTGTTCCGGGTCGAGGGCGTGCAGCTGATGTTCACCGAGATCAGGTCGTCGCTGCGCGACTTCGGCGTCGAGTTCGACACCTACTTCAACGAGAAGGACCTGCACGACCGGGGCGAGCTGGACCAGGCGCTGGCCCGGCTGCGCGAGCAGGGGCACGTCTTCGAGGCCGAGGGCGCCACCTGGCTGCGCACCACCGACTTCGGCGACGACAAGGACCGGGTGCTGCGCAAGTCCAACGGCGAGTGGACGTACTTCGCCGCCGACTGCGCGTACTACCTGGACAAGCGCGAGCGCGGGTTCGAGCGCGTGGTGATCATGCTGGGCGCCGACCACCACGGCTACCTCGGCCGGATGAAGGCGATGGCCGCCTGCTTCGGCGACGACCCGGAGCGCAATCTGGAGATCCTCATCGGCCAGCTGGTCAACCTGGTCCGCGACGGCGCGCCGGTGCGGATGAGCAAGCGGGCCGGCACCGTGGTCACCCTGGAGGACCTGGTCGACGCGATCGGCGTGGACGCCGCCCGGTACGCGCTCGCCCGCTACTCGGCCGACTCGCCCATCGACATCGACGTGGAGCTGTGGACCCGGGCCAAGAACGACAACCCGGTCTACTACGTCCAGTACGTGGGGGCGCGGACGGCCGGCGTCGCGCGGCAGGCCGCCGAGGTGGGGCTGACCCGGGGCGCGCCGGAGGACTTCCGCCCGGAGCTGCTCGCCCACGAGAAGGAGCACGAGCTGCTCAAAGCGCTCGCCGGGTTCCCGGCCGTGGTGGCCACCGCCGCCGAGCTGCGCCAGCCGCACCGGCTTGCGCACTACCTGGAGCGGGACGTGGCGCCGGCGTTCCACCGGTTCTACGACCAGTGCCGGGTGACCCCGCAGGGCGACGAGGAGATCACCGACACCCACCGGGCCCGGCTCTGGCTGAACGACGCCACCCGGGTGGTCATCGCCAACGGCCTGCGCCTGCTCGGCGTCTCCGCCCCGGAGAGGATGTAACTCCAGATGCGCGCTCACGAGGCCGGTGCCCTGCACGGTGACATCGGCAGCCGCCCGCCCTGGCTGCGTCCGCCGGGCGACGTCAACGCCCTGGTGCCGCAGCTCTGGCCGCGCAACGTGACCCGGGCCGCCGACGGCGCGCTCGCCATCGCCGGACTCAGTGTCCGCGACCTCGCCGCGGAGTACGGCACCCCGGTGTACGTCCTCGACGAGGACGACCTGCGGTCGCGCTGCCGCGACTTCCGGGCCGCCTTCCCGGACGCCGACGTCTACTACGCCGGCAAGGCGTTCCTCTGCCGCGCGGTGGTCCGCATGATCGCCGAGGAGGGGCTGTTCCTCGACGTCTGCACCGGCGGGGAGCTGGCGACCGCCCTGTCGGCGGGGATGCCCCCGGAGCGGCTCGGCTTCCACGGCAACAACAAGTCCGTGGCCGAGCTGAGCCGGGCCCTGGACGCCGGGGTCGGCCGGATCATCCTCGACTCGTTCACCGAGATCGACCGGCTCACCGCGCTGGCCCGCGAGCGCGGCGTCCGCCCCCGGGTGCTGATCCGGGTGACGGTCGGCGTGGAGGCGCACACCCACGAGTTCATCGCCACCGCGCACGAGGACCAGAAGTTCGGTTTCTCGCTGGCCGGCGGGGCGGCCGCGGCGGCGGCCTTCAAGGTCATCGACGAGGACGTGCTGGAGCTGCGCGGGCTGCACTCGCACATCGGGTCGCAGATCTTCGACGCCAGCGGCTTCGAGGTCTCCGCCCGCCGGGTGCTCGGCCTCCAGGCGCAGATCCGCGACGCCCGCGGCGTGGAGCTGCCCGAGCTGGACCTGGGCGGCGGCTTCGGCATCGCGTACACCACCCAGGACGACCCGGCCGCGCCGCACGACCTGGCGAAGCGGCTCCGCAAGATCGTCGACGGGGAGTGCGCGGCCGAGAAGCTCGCCGTGCCGCACCTCTCCATCGAGCCCGGCCGGGCCATCGTCGGGCCCGCCGTCTTCACCCTCTACGAGGTCGGCACGGTCAAGGACGTCGACGGGATCCGGACGTACGTGAGCGTGGACGGCGGGATGAGCGACAACATCCGCACCGCGCTCTACGACGCGTCGTACTCCGCGACGGTGGCCAACCGGGCCTCGACGGCGGAGCCGCTGCTCGCCCGCGTGGTGGGAAAGCACTGTGAGTCCGGGGACATCGTGGTGAAGGATGAATTCCTGCCCGCCGACGTGCAGCCCGGAGATCTTGTCGCGGTGCCCGGCACCGGGGCGTACTGCCGGAGCATGGCCAGCAACTACAACCATGTCCCGCGGCCCCCGGTCGTCGCCGTCCGTGACGGTCGGGCCCGGCTGATCGTTCGCCGGGAGACCGAAGACGACCTGCTCGCATTGGATGTCGGATGACCTCACCTGTCCGCTTGGCGCTGCTCGGCTGCGGCACGGTCGGCAGCGACGTGGTGCGGCTGCTGCACGAGCAGTCGGCCGACCTTGCCGCCCGGATCGGCGCTCCGCTGGAGATCGCCGGCATCGCCGTGCGCCGGGTCGGCCGCGACCGCGGCGACCTGCCGGTCGACCCCGCCCTGTTCACCACCGACCCGCTCGGGCTGATCAAGCGCGACGACGTGGACATCGTGGTGGAGGTGGTCGGCGGCATCGAGCCGGCCCGGAGCTGGCTGGTCGAGGCGCTGCGCGCGGGCAAGAGCGTGGTCACCGCCAACAAGGCGCTGCTGGCCGAGGACGGAGCCGCCCTGCACGACGCGGCCGCCGAGGGCGGCGCCGACCTCTACTACGAGGCGTCCGTCGCCGGGGCGATCCCGCTGCTGCGCCCGCTGCGCGAGTCGTTGCACGGCGACCGGATCAACCGGGTCACCGGGATCGTCAACGGCACCACCAACTTCATCCTCTCCGCGATGGACGCCACCGGCGCCGGCTTCGCCGAGGCACTGGAGGAGGCGACCGAGCTGGGGTACGCCGAGGCGGACCCGACGGCCGACGTGGAGGGCTTCGACGCCGCCGCCAAGGCCGCCATCCTCGCCTCGCTGGCGTTCCACACCCGGGTCACCGCCGCCGACGTGCACCGCGAGGGCATCACCGCGGTGACCGCCGCCGACGTGGCCAGCGCCAGGGCGATGGGCTGCACGATCAAGCTGCTCTGCATCGCCGCCCGGAACACCGACCCGGCGGGCCGGGAGTCGGTCAGCGTGCGGGTGCACCCGGCGATGATCCCGCTGACCCACCCGCTGGCCGGCGTCGGTGACGCGTTCAACGCGGTCTTCGTCGAGGCCGAGGCGGCCGGGCAGCTGATGTTCTACGGGCGGGGCGCGGGCGGCGCGCCGACCGCCAGCGCTGTGCTCGGCGACGTGGTGGCGGTGGCCCGCAACCGGCTCGCCGGGGTGCACGCGGCCAGCGAGTCGGCGTACGCCGACCTGGCGGTGCGGCCGATGGGGGAGGCCCTGACCCGCTACCACATCAGCCTCGACGTGGCCGACCGTCCCGGTGTGCTGGAGGCGGTGGCCGGGGTGTTCGCCCGGCAGGAGGTCTCCATCGCCACCGTGCGGCAGAGCCCGGCGGGGGGCGGCCCGGCCGGCCGGGGCTCCGACGCCGAGCTGGTCATCGTCACCCACGTGGCGCCGGACGCCGCGCTCGCGGCCACCGTCCGGGAGCTGCGCGGGCTGGAGATCGTCCGCTCGGTGACCAGCGTGCTGCGGGTCGAGGGCGGGGCGTGAACCGTGTCCCGCCAGGTGGTTAGGGGCGGACGTGCCGGGCGGCGGCCCGGGCTGCTGGTCCACGCTTGACGTGCGACAGGGCCGGTAGAGGCGAGGAGAGCGACATGTGGCGGGGTCTGATCGAGACGTACCGGGACCGGCTGCCGGTCACCGACGCCACCCCGGTCGTCACCCTGCACGAGGGGAACACCCCGCTGCTGCCCGCGCCGGTGCTCTCCGCCCGGCTCGGCTGCGAGGTGCACCTCAAGGTCGAGGGGGCGAACCCGACCGGCTCGTTCAAGGACCGCGGCATGACGGTCGCCGTCTCCCGGGCGGTCGAATCCGGTGCCAAGGCGATCATCTGCGCCTCGACCGGCAACACCAGCGCCTCCGCCGCGGCGTACGCCGCCCGCGCCGGGATCACCTGCGCCGTGCTGGTGCCGCAGGGCAAGATCGCGCTGGGCAAGCTGGCCCAGGCGCTGGTGCACGGCGCGAAGCTGCTCCAGGTCCAGGGCAACTTCGACGACTGCCTGGCCCTGGCCGGCAAGCTCGCCCAGGACTACCCGGTGGCCCTGGTCAACTCGGTCAACATCGACCGGCTGCACGGGCAGAAGACGGCCGCCTTCGAGATCGTCGAGGCGCTCGGTGACGCGCCGGACATCCACTGCCTGCCGGTCGGCAACGCCGGCAACGTCTCCGCCTACTGGATGGGCTACTCGGAGGACCTGCACCACGGCCACGCCACCAGGGCCCCGAAGATGTACGGCTTCCAGGCCGCCGGCGCGGCACCCATCGTCACCGGGCAGGTGGTGCCGGAGCCGTCGACCATCGCCACCGCCATCCGGATCGGCAACCCGGCGAGCTGGACCAAGGCGGTCGACGCCCGGGACGCCTCCGACGGCCTGATCGCCGCGGTGACCGACCGGGAGATCCTGGCGGCCTACCGGCTGCTCGCCCGGGAGGTCGGCGTCTTCGTCGAGCTGGGCAGCGCGGCCAGCGTGGCCGGCCTGCTCCAGCAGGCCGCCGCCGGCAAGGTCCCGGCCGGCTCCACCGTGGTCTGCACGGTCACCGGCCACGGCCTCAAGGATCCGGAGTGGGCGATCTCGACGGCCCCCGCCCCGGTCACCATCGCCAACGACCCCCTGGCCGCCGCCCGCTCCCTGGACCTCGTCTAACCCCCTCCCCCTCGCCCGTCGCCGGGTTGATCATGAAGTTGTTGTCACCCGGCTCGGCGTGTCGCGACAACAACGTCGCGATCAACCGGTGTGTTCGCTCGGTTGGGGACGGGTGGGGCCGGCGGGACGGGCGGGGCAACCGGGGGTGGGTGGGGGTGGGTGGACCGGGTCGGGCAGACTCTGGCTACCGCGCAGACCCTTCCTCAGGAGTGAGCCACGCCGATGTCGCTGCTCGCCAGATTCAGCCTCGCCAACCGGGGGCTGGTCGCCCTCATCGCGCTGGTCACGACGGCGTTCGGGGCGTACGCCGTGCCGTCGCTGAAGCAGCAGCTGCTGCCGTCGCTGGAGTTCCCGGCGGCGTTCATCGTCGCGGCGTACCCGGGCGCCGCGCCGGAGATCGTCGAGTCCCAGGTCACCGAGCCGATCGAGAACAGCATCCAGAGCATCCCGGGGCTGGACAAGGTCACCTCCACCTCCCGCGAGGGCTCCACCACCGTCCAGGTGCAGTACGAGTTCGGCACCGACCTGGCCGACGTGGTGAACAAGATGCAGACCGCGCTGAACCGGATCGACGCCCAACTGCCGGCGGGGGTGGACCCGCAGGTCATCGCCGGCAGCACCGACGACCTGCCCGCCGTGGTCCTGGCCGCGGCTGGCGGCGACGACGAGCGGGCGCTGGCCGACAAGCTGCGCCAGACCGTCGTACCGGAGCTGGAAGGCCTGGACGGGGTCCGCACGGTCGAGGTGACCGGCACCCGCGACCAGGTCGTGCTGATCACCCCCGTCGCGGCAAAGCTGGCCGCGGCCCGGCTCGCCCCCACCGCCATCGCGCAGGCGCTCAAGACCAACGGCGTCGCGGTGCCGGCCGGCGCCGTCGCCGACGGCACGCGGTCGCTTCCGGTCCAGGTCGGCACCCCGGTGCGGACCGTCGAGGACCTGCGCGGCATCGTGCTGGCCACCGCGCCCGCCGCCCCGGTCCGGCTCGGCGACGTGGCCCGGGTGGAGCAGCAGCTCGCGCCGGCCACCGCGATCACCCGCACCAACGGCAAGCCGAGCCTGGGCATCGCCGTGACCGCCACCCCCGACGGCAACGCGGTGGAGATCTCCCACGAGATCCGCGACCGGCTCGACGACCTGAAGACCGCCTCCGGCGCGGACCTGACGGTCGTCTTCGACCAGGCCCCGTTCGTCGAGCGGTCCATCGAGAGCCTGACCACCGAGGGCCTGCTCGGCCTGCTGATGGCGGTCCTGGTGATCCTGGTCTTCCTGCTCTCCGTCCGCTCCACCCTGGTCACCGCGGTCTCCATTCCGCTGTCCGTGCTGGTCGCGCTGATCGCGCTGTGGGCCGGCGACTACTCGCTCAACCTGCTGACCCTGGGCGCGCTCACCATCGCCGTGGGCCGGGTCGTCGACGACTCCATCGTGGTGCTGGAAAACATCAAACGGCACCTGGAGTACGGCGAGCCGAAGCGGCCCGCCATCCTCGGCGCCGTCCGCGAGGTGGCCGGTGCGGTGACCGCCTCCACGCTCACCACGGTCGCCGTCTTCGCGCCGATCGCGCTGGTCGGCGGCTTCGTCGGGCAGCTCTTCGCGCCCTTCGCGATCACCGTGACGGTCGCCCTGCTGGCCTCGCTGCTGGTCTCGCTGACCGTGATCCCGGTGCTGGCCTACTGGTTCCTGAAGCCGCGCCGCGGCGGGGTGGACGACGCGGCGGCCCGCCGCGCCGCCGAGGAGAAGGAGCTGCGCAGCCCGTTGCAGCGCGCGTACCTGCCGGCGATCGGCTTCGCCACCCGGTCCTGGGGGACCCGCTGGATCACCGTCGCGCTGGGGCTGCTCGTGCTGCTCGGCACCTTCGGCCTCGCGCAGAAGCTGGAGACCAACTTCCTGGACGACTCCGGCCAGGACACCTTGACCATCACCCAGGAGCTGCCGCCGGGCACCGGCCTGACCGGCACCGACCAGGCCGCCGCGAAGGTCGAGGCGGTGCTAGCGCGGACCGAGGGCGTGCAGACGTACCAGGTCAGCGCCGGCGGCAACGACCAGCCGTGGGCGGGTGGCGGCGGCAACAACCGGGCCACCTTCTCGGTCGCCCTCGACGAGGGAACCGACGCGGCGGAGGCCCGGCGGACCCTGCGCAAGGAGTTCGACGCCCTCGGCCCGGACGCCGGTGAGCTCAGCTTCGGCGCCGGGCAGAGCTCCTCCGCCAACCAGCTCGAGGTGATCGTGCAGGCCGCCGATCCCGAGGCGCTGACCCGGGCCGCGGAGGCCGCCCGCGGCGCGATGGCCGGTACGCCGGGGGTCGAGGACGTCTCCACCAGCCTGGCCGACCGGGTGCCCCGGATCGACGTCGCCGTCGACCGGGTCGCGGCGGCCCGCGCCGGGCTGACCGAGGCGGCGGTGGGGCAGCTCGTCGCCCAGGCGTACCGGGGGGCGCCGCTGGGCCAGGTCACGCTCGACGGGGGTCCGCAGGACGTCGTGCTGCGCACCGGGGCTCGCCCGCCGCTGAGCGTGGCCGAGCTGCGGGCGCTGCCGGTCGGGCGGGTGAAGCTGGACGCCATCGCCGACGTCAACCAGGTGGAGGGGCCGCAGCAGGTGACCCGGATCGACGGCGAGCGCAGCGTCTCCGTCACCGGTACGGCCACCGGCTCCAACCTCGGCGCGACCACGCAGGAGCTGCAGAAGCGGCTGGACGCGCTGGACGTGCCGGGGGCGACGTTCACCGTGGGCGGCGTCAGCGCGGACCAGAAGGAGGCCTTCGCCGACCTGGGGCTGGCCGTGCTGGCCGCGATCGCGATCGTCTTCCTGATCATGGTGGGCACGTTCCGCAGCCTGACCCAGGCGCTGATCCTGCTGATCTCCATCCCGTTCGCCGCCACCGGCGCGATCGGGCTGCTGCTGGCGACCGGGACGCCGCTGGGCGTGCCGGCGCTGATCGGCGTGCTGATGCTGGTCGGCATCGTGGTCACCAACGCGATCGTGCTGCTCGACCTGATCAACCAGTACCGGGCGCAGGGGATGGGCGTGACCGAGGCGGTGGTCGAGGGCGGCCGGCGCCGGCTGCGCCCGATCCTGATGACCGCGGTCGCCACCATCTTCGCGCTGCTGCCGATGGCCCTCGGGCTCACCGGCGAGGGCGGCTTCATCTCGCAGCCGCTGGCCGTGGTGGTGATCGGCGGCCTGCTCAGCTCGACGCTGCTGACCCTGATCCTGGTGCCGACGCTCTACACGATGGTGGAACGCACCAAGGAGTCGCTGCGGGCATGGCGGGCGCGTCGTACCGGTGGTGCCGCCGGCGTCGGGCCGGCGCCGGCCGGGGACCCGGTGCCCGCCGGCGTCGGGGCCGGCGGCCAGCGGGTGGAGGCGTCGACGGCCGGGCGGTCGACGGCCGGCCCGGCCCGGCCGACGCCGTCGGCGGCGCTGCTCGACGGGACCGATCAGTTCGAGGTGCTGCGTCTGCCGAAGAGTCGGCAGTCGCCGCTGCCGCCCACCGAGTGAGCGGATGAACCAGGACGCCCCCGGCAGGCTCGGCCGCCGGGGGCGTCTCCCGTCTCGGCCCGGTGCGTGTGGTGATCACCGGGTTGCGGGACCCCGGCCACACCTTCCTGACCATCTCCCAGCTGCTCGGGCGCAGCACCCTCGGCGGACCGGCCCGATAGGGTTCCGGCGTGTCACCCACCCTTTCGGTCCTCGTCCGCAACCGCGACTTCCGCAACCTCTTCCTCGCCGAGCTGGTGGTCTTCGGGGCCGACTGGTTCGTCATGGTGCCCCTGCTGGTGCTCCTGCCTCAGCTGACCGGCAGCGGGGTGTGGGGTGCGCTGGTGCTCGCCGTGGACACCGGCACGGTGGCGCTGATGCTGCCGTACACCGGCACCATCGCGGACCGGTTCGACCGCCGGAAGATCATGATGGTGGCCAACGTCGCCGCCCTGGCCGCCGTCCTGCTGCTGCTCGGCGTCCGCAGCGCCGGCACGGCCTGGCTGGCGATGGTGGCGATCGGCGCCGTCGCGGTGGCGAAGGCCTTCTACTCGCCCGCCGCCCAGGCCGCCCTGCCCAACGTGCTCGACCCGGAAGACCTCGCCGCCGGCAACGCCGTCGCGGGGTCCGCCTGGGGCACCATGACGGTCGTCGGCGCCTCGCTCGGCGGCATCCTGAGTGCCGCCGCCGGCCCGTACGCCTGCTTCTGGGTGGCGGCGGCCGGCCTGGCGCTCGCGGCGGGCCTGGCCACGCTGATCCGCCGGCCGTTGCAGTCTCCCCGGGAGCCCGGCGGCCCGGTGCAGCGCACCTGGCCGGCGATCCGGGAGGCGCTGGGCTACATCGGCCACCGGCCCCGGGTGCTGGCGCTGGTCACCGTGAAGTCGGCGGTCGGGCTGGGCAACGGGGTGCTGACCGTGTTCCCGCTGCTCGCCGGCGTGTACGGGGTCGGCGCCGTCGGCGCCGGCCTGCTCTTCGCGTCCCGGGGTGCGGGCGCCCTGGTCGGGCCGATCCTGATGCGGCGGGTGCTCACCAACCGGGTCTGGCTGCTGCCCGGCCTCGCCCTGTCGATGTCCCTGTACGGCCTGGCCTACCTGGGCGGCTCGGTGGTCAGCTGGTTCCCGCTGGTGCTGGTGCTCGTCTTCCTCGCCCACTTCGGCGGCGGCAGCAACTGGGTGCTCTCCAACTACGCCCTCCAGGGTGAGGTGCCGGACCGGTTGCGCGGGCGGGTCTTCGCGACCGACATGATGCTGGCGACGCTGGCCATCTCGGTCAGCCAGCTGGTGGTGGCCCTGGTGGTGGACGCGGTGAGCGAGCGGACCGTGCTGGCCGGCTGCGGGCTGGTCACCCTGGTGTACGCGGTCGGCTGGCGGCTGGCCACCCGCCGGCTGTCCCTCAGCGACCCGACGACCGAGCCGGAGCCGACCCGCACCTCCTGACGCCAGTCCCATGGGTCGGGCGGACCGTCGGCGATGTCGGCCCGGAGCCCTAGCATGAGCCGGTGCCGATGACTTTCACCTCCGGTCCCGTCCGGGTCCGGGTGCCCGCGACCAGCGCGAACCTGGGCCCGGGTTTCGACGCGTTCGGGCTGGCACTGGGGCTCTACGACGACGTGGCGGCCGAGGTGACCTCGGGCGACGTGCGGGTGACGGTCACCGGGGAGGGGGCCGGCGCGCTCCCCGCCGGAGAGCGGCACCTGGTCGTGACCTCCATGCGGGCCGCCTTCGACGTGCTGGGCGGGCAGCCGCCGGGCCTGGCGCTGGAGTGCGTCAACCGGATCCCGCAGGCCCGCGGCCTGGGTTCCTCCTCGGCGGCCATCGTCGCCGGCGTGCTGCTGGCCCGCGCGCTGGTCGACGACGGCGCCGCGCGGCTCGACGACGACGCGGCGTTGCGGCTGGCCGCGGAGATCGAGGGGCACCCCGACAACGTGGCGCCCTGCCTGCTCGGCGGCTTCACCATCGCCTGGACCGAGCCGTCGGGGGCGCGGGCGGTGTCGCTGGCCGTCGCCGACGGTGTCCGACCGACCGTCTTCGTGCCCGCCGTACGAGGCCTGACGGCCACCGCGCGGGCGGCCCTGCCGGCGACGGTGCCGCACGCCGACGCCGCGCTGAACGCGGGCCGGGCGGCGCTGCTGGTGCACGCGCTGACCGCGGCGCCGGAGCTGCTGCTGCCGGCCACCGTCGACCGGCTGCACCAGGACTACCGGGCCGCCGGGATGCCGGCCACCGACGCCCTGGTCAGCGTGCTGCGCGAGGCTGGTGTGGCGGCTGTGGTCAGTGGGGCGGGCCCGACGGTGCTGGCCCTGACCGAGGTGTCGGAGGGCTTCGACGCGGGAACAGACTGGCAGCTCCGACAGTTGCCGATAGATGTCAGCGGTGCCCGGGTCGCCCGGGGTAGACTTGGACACGCCGAGCGGGACCCTGTTGCCGCAGGTCGGAAGAGTTGATTACGCTCTAGACTTAGCACAGCCGCGAAGCATGCGATCTCCTGCGGGTCGGCGCACCCCCGAAGCTCTCGGCGGTCAGCCCGTCACCCCTGCCAAAGGCCCACGCCGCACCGCAGTTTCCACAGGTCGCCGCAGACGGCGAGACCTGCTCACCGATGTTGGTGAGTCGGGAAACCGACCGGCTGCTGTGTCACAGACTCCCGCGACGCGTCATGCGAGGCGGGTGCACCGAGGCCGCCCGGCCACCTGGTTTTCGACTCCGGGCAGTCCCGGCCTATCGAGGGAAGGAATCCATTGAGCGACACCACCGACGTGACGTCGGATGTTTCCAACGTCGCTGGCGATGCCACCACCGCCGCCCCCACACGCCGTCGGCGCAGCGGTACCGGCCTGTCGGCGATGCTGCTGCCAGAGCTGCAGAGCCTGGCCGCGTCGCTCGGTATCTCCGGTACGGCTCGCATGCGCAAGGGCGAGCTGATCAGCGCGATCACCGAGCGGCAGGGCGGCGCCGCCGCCGGGACCCCTCGACCGCGGGCCGAGGTCGCGGCCGCGGCCGCTCCGGCCCGGGAAGAGGTGCACGCCGAGGTGCCACAGGAGCGGGCTGAGACCGAGCGTCGCCCCGCCGAGCAGGCGCCGGCGGCTCCGGCCGCCGAGGTGACCGAGGGTCGTACCCGGACCCGTCGTGGCCGTGCTGCGACGACCGAGGCGCGTACCGAAGAGGCTCCGGCCGAGACCGGCGAGCGCGCCGAGCGTGGCGAGGGCCGCGGCGGCCGCGAGCGCGGTGCCGAGCGGGCCGAGCGTGTCGAGCGCGGTGCCGAGCGTGTCGAGCGCGGTGCCGAGCGTGGCGGTGACCGTGAGCGGGCTGAGCGCGGCGGCGAGCGCGGCGAGCGCACCGAGCGGGGCGAGCGCACCGAGCGGGGCGACCGCAACGACCGCAACGACCGCGGTGACCGCGGTGACCGCAACGACCGTGGCCAGCGCGCCGAGCGCGACAACGACTCTGACGACGACGGCGAGGGCGGCGGCCGGCGCGGCCGGCGCAGCCGGTTCCGGGACCGTCGGCGTGGCCGGGGCGACCGGGTCGAGGGCGTCAACGAGGGTGGCGGCCGCGAGCCGCAGGTCAGCGAGGACGACGTGCTCGTCCCGGTGGCCGGCATCATCGACGTGCTCGACAACTACGCCTTCGTCCGGACCACCGGCTACCTGGCCGGACCGAACGACGTCTACGTCTCGATGTCCCAGATCAAGAAGTACGGCCTGCGCCGCGGTGACGCGATCACCGGTGCGGTACGGGCGGCGGCCCGCGAGGGCGGCGAGCAGCGGCGCGACAAGTACAACCCGCTGGTCCGGCTCGACACCATCAACGGGATGGAGCCGGACGAGGCCAAGCGTCGGCCGGAGTTCTACAAGCTGACCCCGCTGTACCCGCAGGAGCGGCTGCGGCTGGAGACCGAGCCACACATCCTGACCACCCGGGTGATCGACCTGGTCATGCCGATCGGCAAGGGCCAGCGGGCGCTCATCGTCTCGCCGCCGAAGGCGGGTAAGACGATGGTGTTGCAGGCGATCGCGAACGCGATCACCCACAACAACCCGGAGTGCCACCTGATGGTGGTGCTGGTCGACGAGCGGCCCGAAGAGGTCACCGACATGCAGCGGTCGGTGAAGGGCGAGGTCATCGCGGCCACGTTCGACCGTCCGCCGCAGGACCACACCACGGTGGCGGAGCTGGCGATCGAGCGCGCGAAGCGCCTGGTCGAGCTGGGCCACGACGTGGTCGTGCTGCTCGACTCGGTGACCCGGCTCGGTCGGTCGTACAACCTGGCGGCGCCGGCTTCCGGCCGGATCATGTCGGGTGGTATCGATTCCACCGCGCTCTACCCGCCGAAGCGGTTCCTCGGCGCGGCCCGCAACATCGAGAACGGCGGCTCGCTGACCATCCTCGCCACCGCGCTGGTGGAGACCGGGTCCATGGCGGACACGGTCATCTTCGAGGAGTTCAAGGGCACCGGTAACGCCGAGCTCAAGCTGGACCGGAAGATCGCCGACAAGCGGGTCTTCCCGGCGATCGACATCAACCCCTCCGGCACCCGCAAGGAGGAGGTCCTGCTCGCGCCGGAGGAGCTGGCGATCATCCACAAGCTCCGCAAGGTGCTGCACTCGCTGGACTCGCAGGCGGCGCTCGACCTGCTGCTGGACCGCCTCAAGCAGTCCCGCACCAACATCGAGTTCCTGATGCAGATCGCGAAGTCCACGCCGGGGGAGTGACCTCCGCCCGGTAGGAGCGACGAGAAGGGCACGGCCGGCCGGCCGTGCCCTTCTCCGTGTCCGGGCCAGGCCGGTCGGCATCGGTTACGGCCCGCGGCACCTCTGAAGTTTTCCTTCGGTTCAACCGTCGACTCTTGAAACTTCTGTTCAGGATCGGGTTGACTGTCGTCCATGCGTACCCGCAGTCGATCCGTCCGTCTCCTCGGCGTCCTGCTGCTGACGCCGCTGCTCGGCCTCCCCGGACCGGCCCCGGCCGTCCTCGCGGCGTCCGCCGGCGGCACCCGCACGGCCGCCGAGGACGCCCCCGCCGCCTCGTCCTATCCCGCCTCCGCAGTGGCGCTGGCCGGCGAGGCCCGCGTCGAGCCGGCCGGCGGTCTGGAGACCGCGAAGAGCACTCGCCCGGTCGCTCCCGGGCTCGACCTCACCTCCTTCGACCGGTACGACGCCGACGGCTGGCTGCGCGCCGACGCGCTCACCGCCAACCTCTCCGGCGCCGTGACCGTCGACTACGTCAACTCCGGCGCAGTCACCCGGGACGAGCCGCTGCGAGCCGCGGTGGACCACTCGCGGGCGGTCGCCGCCGTCAACGGCGACTTCTTCGACATCAACAACTCCGGTGCCGCCCAGGGTGTCGGCATCCGCTCCGGGGAACTGGTCCAGTCGCCGATCGCCGGCCACCCCAACGCCGCCGCGATCAGCGCGGAAGGGCTGGGCCGGGTCATCCAGGTCGGCTTCGAGGGCACCGCCACGCTGCCCGCCGGGCCGGCGCCGCTGACCCAGTTCAACAACATGGTGCAGCGGGACGGCATCGGCGTCTTCACCCCGCTCTGGGGCTCGTACCCCCGCACCCGGGCGGTCGACGGCGCGGCCCGGGTCGTCGAGGTCGCGGTGACCGGCGGCCGAGTCGCGGCCGTGACCACCGCCGCCGGCGACGGACCGATCCCGGCCGGGACGACCCTGCTGCTGGGCCGGGACGCCGGCGCGGACACGCTCGCCGCGCTGCGCCCCGGTGACCCGGTCGACGTGGCCTGGCGGCCGAAGGCGTCCGACGGCGGGAGCCTGCGCGCCGCGGTCGGCGGCGGCAACGTGCTGGTCCGCGACGGGGTGGTGCAGAGCATCGCCGACCCGACCCTCGCGCCGCGCACCTCGGTCGGGTTTTCCGCCGACGGACGCAAAATGATCATGTTGACGGTGGACGGCCGACAGGTGGACAGCCGCGGCGTCACCCAGACCGAGCTGGGCCGGATGATGGTCGAGCTGGGCGCGGACACCGCGCTGAACCTCGACGGCGGGGGCTCCTCGACCCTGCTCGCCCGGGAACCGGGCGCGGCCACGGTGCAGGTGGAGAACAGTCCGTCGGACGGCACCGAGCGTCCCGTCCCCAACGGGCTGGCCATCTACGCCCCCCAGGGCAGCGGCCGGCTCACCGGGTACTGGCTGGAGACCGCCAGCGACCCGACCGCCGCACCCGGGGTCGCCCCGATCCGCGGTGGCCGCCCGGACCGGGTCTTCCCCGGCCTGACCCGCCGGCTCACCGCCGCCGGCTACGACGAGACGTACGGCCCGGCCGCCGGGACGCCGAGCTGGCGGGCCAACCCGGCCGCGCACGGCACGGTGGACGACGACGGCGTCTTCCGGGCGGGGGCGCCGGGTCGCAGCACCGTCACCGCCTGGCGGGACGAGGCCAGCGGGACCCTCGACCTCACCGTGCTCGGCTCACTGGACCGGATCGACTCCACTGTGGACCGGCTCGGCCTGAACCGGCAGGGCGACAGCGGACTCTTCGGGGTGGTCGGCTTCGACGCCGAGGGGAACACCGCGCCGATCGAGCCGGCCGACCTGAAGCTCGACTACGACCGGAACCTGCTCCAGGTCACCCCCACCGCCGACGGCAACCTCTCCGTCACGGCGCTCGGTGGCAGCGGCTCCGGCCTGGTCACCGTCCGGGTCGGCGGCCGGACCACCGTGCTGCCGGTCACCGTCGGCCTGACCGACGTGCCGGTCACCGGCTTCGACGACGCCGCCGCGTGGAAGTTCAGCCAGGCCCGGGCCAGCGGGGCGGTCGCCCCGGCGCCGGGCCACACCGGCCAGGGTCTCAAGCTGTCGTACGACTTCAGCCAGTCCACCGGCACCCGTGCCGCGTACGCCGACCCGCCGGCCTGGATCGAGGTGCCCGGCCAGCCGCAGGCGTTCGGCATGTGGATCCACGGCAACGGCAAGGGGGAGTGGCCGAGCCTGCACCTGCACGACGCCCAGGACACCCAGCACGTGCTGCGCGGCCCGTACGTCACCTGGACCGGCTGGAGGTACGTCGAGTTCGCGGTGCCGGCCGGCGTGCAGTACCCGGTCCGGGTCCGCCGGTTCTACGTGGCGGAGACCAACCCGGCCGCGCAGTACACCAGCGAGATCGTCATCGACGACCTGGTGGCGAAGGTCCCCCCGACGGTCGAGGCGCCGCCCGAGCCGCCACGCACCGACCGGGTGGTGCTCCGCGACGGCACGGTGGACGGCGCACCCTGGCGCTTCGCGGTGCTGTCCGACGCCCAGTTCGTCGCGGCCGACCCGGACAGCGACCTGGTCGCCCAGGCCCGCCGGACGCTCCGCGAGGTCAAGGCGGCGGAGCCGGACTTCCTGATCATCGACGGGGACTTCGTGGACACGGCGTACCCGGCCGACTTCGCCCTCGCCAGGCGGATCCTCGACGAGGAACTGGGCGACGAGCTGCCCTGGTACTACGTCCCCGGCAACCACGAGATCATGGGCGCCCCGATCACCAACTTCCGGAACGTCTTCGGCGACACCTCGCGGGTCTTCGACCACGACGGCACCCGGTTCGTCACGCTGAACAGCTCCGCCGGCTCGCTGCGCGGCAGCGGCTTCGACCAGGTGCGGCTGCTCCGCGAGACGCTCGACTCCGCCGCCGCCGATCCGGCCGTCGGCTCGGTCGCCGTGCTCTTCCACCATCCCCCGCGCGATCCCAGCCCGGCCAAGGCCAGCCAGCTCGGCGACCGGAAGGAGGCGGCGCTGGTGGAGCAGTGGCTGGCCGACTTCCAGCACCGCACCGGCAAGGGGGCGCTCCTCGTCAACGGGCACGTCGGCACCTTCCACGCCGACCGGGTGGACGGCGTGCCGTACGTGATCAACGGCAACTCTGGCAAGAACCCGTCCACCCCGCCGCAGCTCGGCGGCTTCACCGGCTGGACCGAGTTCGGCGTCGACCCGGTCACCCCGCAGGAGGCCGAGCGGGCCCGGCGCGACCCGCTCGCCGAGGGGACCCGCTGGGTCGACGCGGAGTTCCATGCCCACGTCGACCGGCTGGCCCTGGCCGCGCCGGCCAGTGTGGCTCTCGGCGCTCCGGCCGCCGTCACCGCGACGCTGACCCAGCCCGGTGGGCGTACCGTGCCGGTGGCCGCCCCGGTCAGCGCCGACTGGTCGGGTTCGCCGAACCTGCACATCGGCCCGGCCGACGGAGTGAAGCCGTGGCACGTGGCCCGATTCGACCCGGCCTCCGGTGAGCTGACCGCGCTGCGACCGGACGAGCGGGTGGTGCTCGCGGTGACCGTCAACGGCGTCCACGCCGAAGCAACGGTCACCCTCGCGGCGGCGGCGACACCTGGGGAGGCACCCGCCGCCTGATCGTCGGCTCCGGGGCGCGTCGGGTCGTGCCGCGCCCCGGAGCCGGCCGGTCAGAAGTCGCCCTCGGCGACCTGGAAGACGGTCAGGCCGAGCGACCGCCACATCCGGACCACCTGCATCCGGTCGTCGAAGACGCCGACCACCCGGTACCGGTCCCGGATCTCTCGCTCGTAGATCTCCTGCTTCACGATCGCGTCCTTGCGGTGGTCGCCGATCGCCCGCAGGTGCAGCGCCAGGTAGGGCACCTTGACGTGCCGGGCCAGCCAGCTCTCCGTGTCGGGCCGCGCTGAAGCGTCCCGGCCGGAGCAGAAGACCACCCCGTGACCGGCCGCGTGCATCGCCCGCACCGCCGCGATGACCGCGTCGTTCGGCGCGTCCTCGGCCACCCGGGTCATGTCGTACGGGCTGCGGGAGACGTTCAGCGCCACCGTGCCGTCGATGTCCACCAGCACGATCGCCGGTGGCTCGGGATGGGGTGGGTGGACCGTGGCCGGCGGACCCGTACGGGCCGTCGGCACCGGTAACGGTAACGACCGGTTGGCCAGGTAGCGGTCGTGCAGCCGGCGGATCGCCGCCTCGCCGACCCGGTCGGCCTCCGGCCGCGCGGTGTCCCGGCGCAGGCACTCCTCCAGCGGGACGTCGGTGAAGTCGTGCACCTCGAACGCGGCACCGAACCGTTCGGCCAGCTCCGCCCAGTCCCGCAGCGTCCGGGAGCGCAGGTTGGTGTCGTCCACGCAGACGCTCACCCGGGCCGCCAGCAGCGCCTCCACCTGGGCCCGCTGGGCCTTGGTGACCTGTCCCTCGGCCCACTGGGTGAAGAGCCGCTCGCCGTGCATCATCCGGCGCAGGTCGTCCCGGTTGACCCGCACCACACCCGGTTGCAGCCGGCGGGCGAAGGTGGTCTTGCCGGAGGCCGGCAGGCCCCGGGTCGCGATCAGGCGGAACATGCCGCGCACCCCCGGTTCGTCCGGTCCCGGTCCGCGCCGGGATCCCACGGTACGTCGTGCGGAATGCCCGCGAGGCGGGCGGGAATGCGTACGGGGAGGGGAGCGTTGAGCCAGCCGGACCAGCTGTGCGGCCCGCTCGCCGGGTCGGCCGACGCCCATGGCACACTGGTCAGTCGGCCAGCGGTTCCGGTTCACGCCCGAGCCCGTCGTACGCGACGGGGAGACCGACGGCGACCCGGCGACCACCCACGAAAGGACCGAGGCGACATGAAGCCCATCATCCACCCGGAGTACGTGACCACCGAGGTCAGCTGCTCCTGCGGCAACACCTTCCAGACCCGGAGCACCGCCAAGGGCGGCGCCATCCACGTCGAGACCTGCAGCGCCTGCCACCCGTTCTACACCGGTAAGCAGCGCGTTCTCGACACCGCCGGTCGGGTCGCGAAGTTCCAGCAGAAGTACGCCAAGGTTCAGGCCAAGAAGGCCAAGTAGCTGCACCGACGACGCCCGCGTCCGGCTCCGTGCCGGGCGCGGGCGTTCGTCCGTTTCCGCCGCTTCACGCCCCCCCGTCCGATCCCCGTCGAAGGAGCACCCCCAGCATGAGCAGTGAACGCCTGGCCGCCCTCCTCGACGAGTACGCCGAGCTCGAGAAGCGCCTCGCCGACCCGGCCATCCACGCCGACCAGGGCACCGCCCGGCGGGTGGGTCGCCGCTACGCCGAACTGGTGCCGCTGCACAAGGCGGCCGGCGAGCTGGAGCAGGCCCGGGCCGACCTGGTCGCCGCCCGGGAGCTGGCCGCCGAGGACCCGGCGTTCGCCGCGGAGGCGGAGTCCATCGCGGCGACGGTGCCGGCGCTGGAGGAGCGGCTGGCGGAGCTGCTGATCCCGCGCGACCCGCACGACGCCAAGGACGTCATCGTCGAGATCAAGGCGGGTGAGGGCGGCGAGGAGTCGGCCCTGTTCGCCGGCGACCTGCTGCGGATGTACACCCGGTACGCCGAGCGGCGCGGCTGGCTCACCGAGGTGATCGATGCGCAGGACTCCGACCTCGGCGGCGTCAAGGACGTCTCGCTGGCGATCAAGACCAAGGGCGTGCCCGAGGGCGGCAACGGCGTCTGGTCCCGGCTCAAGTGGGAGGGCGGCGTGCACCGGGTGCAGCGCGTCCCGGTCACCGAGTCGCAGGGGCGGATCCACACCAGCGCGGCCGGCGTGCTCGTGCTGCCGGAGGCCGAGGACGTCGACGTCACCGTCGACCCGAACGACCTGCGGATCGACGTGTTCCGGTCCTCGGGCCCGGGCGGCCAGTCGGTGAACACCACCGACTCGGCGGTCCGCATCACGCACGTACCGACCGGGATCGTGGTCTCCTGCCAGAACGAGAAGTCCCAGCTCCAGAACCGGGAGCAGGCGATGCGGATCCTGCGCGCCCGGCTGCTCGCCGCCGCCCAGGAGCAGGCCGACGCGGCCGCCTCGGACGCCCGGAAGGCCCAGGTCCGGACGGTGGACCGGTCGGAGCGGATCCGCACCTACAACTTCCCGCAGAACCGGATCACCGACCACCGGATCGGCTACACGGCGTACAACCTGGACCTGGCGCTGGCCGGGGAGCTGGACGGCGTCCTGGACTCCCTGGCGGAGGCCGACCGCGCCGCCCGCCTCGCCGGCGAGACCGAACTCACCCGCCGCTGACTCCCGCCCCCCGGCGTGCACTTTCCCGGAAAGAGTGGCCATCCGCCGGAGAATGGTCGCTCTTTCGGGGAAAAGGGGCTAGCGGAGCGAGGGGGTCAGGAGGCGCGGAGGCGCGCCTTGGCGCGGAGCATCTCCCGGTCGGCCAGCTCGAACGCGGTGCCCAGGGCCTCCCGCAGGCTGGCGCCGGAACCGCTCACCTCGGCGAAGCCGATGCTCACCCCGACCGGGGTGCCGGGCACCAGGGATTCCCAGTCCTCGGTGCGGATCGCCGCGTCGATCCGGCGGGCCACCTCGGCGGCCTCGGACATCCCGGCGCCGGCCAGCACCACCACGAACTCGTCCCCGCCGTAGCGGGCCACGAAGTCGCCCCGCCGCATCACCCGGTTGATCACCCCGGCGATCCGCTGGAGCACCAGGTCCCCCGAGTGGTGGCCGTGCCGGGTGTTGACCGCCTTGAAGCCGTCCAGGTCGCAGACGCCGATCACCACCCGCTCGCCCCGGGCCACCACCGCCCCGATGTAGCGCTCCAGACGGCGGCGGTTGGGTAGTCCGGTGAGCGGGTCGGTGAGCGCCTCGCCCTCGTACCGGGCGGCCTCCCGGCGCATCTCCTCGTGGTCGATCCGGGCGGCGATCCCGTCGATGTAGACGTCGCGCAGCCGGTCGCTGCGCTGCGCCGCCAGCCGGAACGCGAGCCGGTCGGCCCGGTGCGCGGCGGCGTGGTCCCCGGCCCGGGCCAGGGCGATGCTGCGCAGCCGGGCCGGCTCGGCCGCGCCGAGCGTCTCGGCGGAGACCTGCGCGCCCTCCAGCCGGGTCACCGCCTCGATCGGCCGCCCGTCGGCGATGGCCAGGCAGATCTCGCCGAGTTGGCGCATGTCCCGCGCGCGGGCGCTGTCGCCGCCGTGCCCGAGCAGGCGGGCCGGGTCGGCGTCGGTCCCGGACTCCACCCGGTCGCCGAGGACGGCCCGGCGGGCCGCCGCGTACCCGTACGCGGCGAGGCTGCTCGGCCGCAGGTTGCCGGCCCGGCCGGCGCGGAGGAAGCGGGTGAGGTCCCCGGCGACGTCCCGGAGCACCCGCAGGCAGCCGTCGCTGTCCCCGTTGTGGTCGAGCGCGACCGCGTTGCGCAGCCGGATGCCCGGGGCGGCGAAGGTCTCCTCCGGAATGCCGGCGGTCAGCCCGACCTGGCGCGCCCGCTCGATCGCCCCGAGCGCGTGACCGTGGAAGCTGAGGTAGGAGTAGGCCATCGCCAGGTCGTGCCAGCCCCAGGCGGTGTCCCGGTCCGGATCGTCGACGGTGCCCAGCCAGCGGGAGGCCTTGACCAGGTGGGTGACGCAGCGGTCCAGCGCCCCCTGATGGTGCGCGGCGAGCGCGGCCAGCGCGTTGAGGTGCCCGCGCAGGTACGGCTCGGCCAGGTCGCGGGTGGCGGCGGACGCGTCCTCGATGGCGCGGGTGAACTCCGCCGTCCGACCGAGATTGATCAGTGCGGAGAGGCGCTGGACCAGGGCGTCGGCGCGGGTGTTCGGGTCGGTGGTGGTGCGGATGACGCCGTCGAGGATGGCGCAGGCCTCCGCCGAGCGGCTCGCCTCCTGCAGCGCCCGGGCGTGCGTGAGGGCGTCAACCTGGTCGTCGACCCGGTCGAGCCAACCCACCCGCGACCTCCCTGTCGGTGTGCGTCCGGACCCACCTGCTCGTGATGTCACCCGCGACGCTTCATGATTATGTCGTGACCTCCCTCCCGCAACACCCCTCCGAAGGGACAGAACGCGAGCGGCCCTCACGGGCGATCGCTCGGGCGGCCCAGGCCCTCGCCGCGGCGGGGGTGGCGGCGCCCCGGGCGGAGGCGGAGCTGCTGGCCGCGTACGTGCTCGGGGTGCCCCGGGGTCGGCTGGCCCTGGCCGGCGGCTTCGCCGCCGACGACCTGGGCCGGTTCGACGCGCTGGTCGCCCGGCGGGTCGCCCGGGAGCCGTTGCAGCACCTCACCGGCGTCGCCGGCTTCCGGCACCTGGGGCTGGCGGTCGGCCCGGGGGTCTTCGTGCCCCGGCCGGAGACCGAGCTGCTCGCCGGCTGGGGCGTCGAGCAGGGGCGGCGGCGGGGCGCGCCGCTGGTGGTGGACCTGTGCAGCGGCTCGGGCGCGATCGCGCTCGCCGTCGCCCAGGAGCTGCCGGCGGCCCGGGTGGTCGCGGTCGAGCGGTCCCCCGCGGCGCTGGCCTGGCTGCGGCGCAACGCCGCCGACCGGGCCGCCGCGGGGGACACCCCGATCGAGGTGGTGGCCGCCGACGTCACCGACCCGGGGCTGCTCGCCGACCTGGTCGGCCGGGTCGACGTGCTGCTGTGCAACCCGCCCTACGTGCCGCGCTCGGTGCCGGTGCCGCCGGAGGTGGCCGGTCACGACCCGGACGAGGCGGTCTTCGCCGGCGCCGACGGGCTGACGGTGATCCGGCCGGTGATCGCCCGGGCGGCCGAGCTGCTGCGACCGGGTGGGGCCCTCGGCATCGAGCACGACGACACGCACGGCGCGGCGGTGCCCGGGCTGCTCGCCGCGGACGGCCGGTTCGTCGCCGTGGCGGAGCACCGGGACCTGGTTGACCGGCCCCGGTTCGCCACCGCGTCCCGCCGCGCGGACGGCCAGCACGCCGCCGGCGACCCGGCGTGGCAGACTGGCTCCTCGTGATGCTCTACGACTGTCGGTCGCCCGCCGACCGGGACCGCGGCATCGCCGCTGCCATCGAGGCGGTCAAGAACGGCGAACTGGTCGTCCTGCCGACCGACACGGTCTACGGGATCGGCGCGGACGCCTTCACCCCGTACGCGGTGAAGGCGCTCGCGGACGCCAAGGGCGGCTCGCGGCAGGCGCCCCCGGTGCTGATCGGTTCCCGGCACACCCTGGACGGCCTGGTCTTCTCCCTGCCCCGCGCCGCGCGGGACCTGGTCGAGGCGTTCTGGCCGGGGGCCCTGACCATCGTGGTGGAACACTCGCCCAGCCTGGCCTGGGACCTGGGCGACTCCAGCGGCACGGTGGCGGTGCGGATGCCGCTGCACCCGGTGGCGCTGGAGGTGTTGCGGGAGACCGGCCCGATGGCGGTGGCGTCGGCCAACAAGGTCGGCCAGCCGGCCGCGGTCACCGCGGAGGAGGCCCGCGACCAGCTCGGCTACTCGGTCCGGGCGTACCTGGAAGCCGGCCCCGCCGTGGACCCGGTGCCGAGCACCATCGTCGACCTCACCGGTGAGGTGCCCCGGGTGCTCCGCCAGGGCGCGGTTCCGCTGGTGAAGCTGCGCGACGTGGTGCCGGACATCCTCGACGAGCGGGGGGTCTGAGTGCCGCCGTTCACCGTCCTGCACGTGTGCATGGGCAACATCTGCCGCTCCCCGATGGCGGAGCGGCTGCTGCTGCTCGCGGTGCGGGAGCGGCTGGGCCGGCTGGGGGTCGATCCGACCCGCTCCGACGAACTGCTGCACAGCCACAGCGCCGGCACCGGCGGCTGGCACGCGGGCGAGGAGATGAACCCGCCGGCGGCCCGGCAGGTGCTCTCCCGCGGCGGTGACGTGGCCGGGTTCGCCGCCCGCAAGCTCCGCTCGGACCTGATCGACGCCGCCGACCTGGTCCTCACCGCCACCGCCGACCAGCAGGAGTACGTGGTGGCGTTGCGTCCGGACGCGGCGGCGCGCACCTTCGTGCTGGGCGAGTTCGGCCGGCTGCTGGCCGCGGTGGACGCCACCGGGCTGCCCGCGGTCGAGGCCACCCCGGACGCCGTGTACGCCCGTGGGGTGGCCCTGGTGGCCGCCGCCGACGCGGCCCGGCAGGGCGCCTCCGCGCTGCCCGGCGACGACCTCGACGACCCGTGGGGTCGCGGCGACCAGTGCTTCAGCCGGGTGGCCGACGAGATCGAGGAGACGGTCCACCCGCTGGCCGGCGTGCTGCTGACCTGAGCCGTCCGGGCCCCCGGCGCTGGGGTTCTGTCCACCTTCATCCTTCTCCGCGAATTTTCTGCGTGTTTTGAGGAAGAAGGCGGCCTAACGGCCGTTTCCGGTCATTCTGAACGGGTCCGAACGTGAACGGCTCCTGCGGGGAGAGCTGATGAACCGGGCCCATCTCGACAAGTTGTTCACCGTCCTGCTCGCCGGCGTGCTGGCCGGGCTGGCCCTGGCCGCGGCCGCGCTGCCGGCGGCGCTGGTGTTCGGGCTCGGCTTCAAGGGGTTGCTGCCCTACTCGGAGCTGCCCGAGTCGCTGCGGACGCCGCAGCCCGCGCAGCGGTCCAACCTGTACGCCAACGACGGCCGCACCCTGATCACCTCCTTCTACGTGGAGGACCGGGTGGACGTGCCGGTGAGCCAGGTGGCCCCGGTGATGCGGCAGGCCATCCTGGCCGCCGAGGACGTCCGGTTCTACCAGCACCACGGGGTGGACGTCCGGGGCGTGGTCCGGGCCTTCACCGTCAACCGGCGCGACGGCACGACCCGGCAGGGCGCCTCGACGCTGACCATGCAGTACGTCCGTAACGCGCTGGCCAGCGATCCCCGGTTGACCGAGGAGCAGCGGGCCCGGGCCACCGAGATCACCGCCGGCCGCAAGATCCGGGAGATGCGCTACGCGCTGTCCCTGGAACGCGAGCTGGGCAAGGACCAGATCCTCACCCGGTACCTGAACATCGCCTACTTCGGCGCCGGCGCGTACGGCATCGCGGCGGCCAGCAAGCGGTACTTCTCCACCGACCCGGCGCACCTGACCCTGGCCCAGTCGGCCCTGCTCGCCGGGCTGGTCCGCGCGCCGGACAGCGACGACCCGATCAACGGGGACGCCGACGCGGCGCTGGGCCGCCGGGCGTACGTGCTGGACCGGATGGTGCAGACCGGCCAGCTCGCCGCCGCCGACGCCGCGCGGGCCAAGAGCGAGCAGCTCGACCTGCGGCCCAGCGAGACCCCGAACGACTGCGCGGCGGTGCCCGCGGAGCACAACGACTGGGGCTTCTTCTGCGACTGGTTCATGCAGTGGTGGAAGGCCCAGGCGGCGTTCGGTGCCTCCGCCGACGAGCGGCAGCGTACGCTGCGCCGCGGCGGCTTCCGGATCGTCTCCTCGCTCGACCCGGGTGTGCAGCGCACGGCCACCCAGCAGGTGCTGGGGATCTACCCGGTGACCAACAAGCGCGCCGCGCCGACGGCCGTGGTGCAGCCGGGCACCGGCCGGGTGCTGGCGATGGCGGTGAACCGGAACTTCGGCGTGGCGGCCAACCCGCCCGGGCAGCGGAACTACCCGAACACGGTCAACCAACTGGTGGCCGGCGGCGGCGGGATCGTCGGCTATCAGGGGGGCTCCACGTTCAAGCTCTTCGCCCTGCTGGCCGCCCTGGAGTCGGGGCTGCCGCTGAACACCACCTTCGACGCGCCGAGCCAGATCGTCACCGACTACCAGGTCGGGCCCGGCCCGGCGAGCTGCGGTGGCTACTGGTGCCCGAGGAATGCCAGCCCGGGGTGGATGGACGGCGACCAGACCATGTGGAGCGCCTTCGGCCGCTCGGTGAACACCTACTTCGCCTGGCTGACCCAGAAGGTCGGCGCGGACCGGGTGGTGGAGATGGCGGAGCGGCTCGGCATGGTGCTGCGCGCGAAGGAGGACGCCGGGCTGGCCCGGTACGGCGCGAAGGAGTGGGGGCCGTTCACCCTCGGCGTCGCCGCCACGACCCCGCTGGACCTGGCCAACGCGTACGCCACGTTGGCGGCCGAAGGAACCTGGTGCGCGCCCACCCCGGTCACCTCGATCAGCGACGGCGCCGGGCGGAAGGTGGCCGCCGGGGAGCCGGACTGCCGGCAGGTGCTCGACACCGAGGTGGCCCGGGCGGCGGTGGACGCGGCCCGCTGCCCGGTCGGCGACCAGTCGATGTACCGGCGCTGCGACGGCGGCACCGCCGAGGAGCTCGGGCCCGGGCTGCGTCGGCCGCTGGCCGGCAAGACCGGCAGCTCGGAGGGGAACGCCACGGAGATCGTCGTCGCCTTCACCCCGCAGCTCGCGGTCGCCACCGTCGCGGCCAACCCGGACGATCCCCGGGACGCCGTCGGCGGCGGCGTGCAGACCCGGCAGATCACCGCCGTGGGCCGCCTGCTCGCCTACGCCCTTCGCGACCAGCCGGTCCTGGACTTCGTCCCCCCCAACCAGTCCATCGCCTACAACGTGACCGCCCCCCGCACCACCAACTGACCCACCCCACCCCGTCGACCTTGCATCCCGGGTCTCGGCAAGGGCAGAAGGGGCGGATCACCGACCCAACTGCAGGATCGCGGGCGGGGGTCAGACGGGGTGGGAGGTGGGGGTGTCCTGTTCGGCGCCGCGGGCGATGTTGCGGGCCATGCCGCCGAAGACGATGGCGTGGAACGGGGCGACCGAGCCCCAGTAGAGGTGGCCAGGCAGGCCGCGGGGGAGGAATACGGCGCGCTGGACGTAGCGGCTGTGGCCGTCGCCGGTCGGCTCGGCGCGCATCTCCAGCCAGGCCCGGCCGGGCAGCCGCATCTCGGCGCGCAGCCGCAGCAGTTCGCCGGGGACGATCTCCTCGACCCGCCAGAAGTCCAGCGCCTCGCCGATCTGGAGGTGGTGCGGGTCGCGCCGGCCCCGGCGCAGCCCCACCCCTCCGATCAGCCGGTCCAGCCAGCCCCGCACCGACCAGGCCAGCGGGAACGAGTACCAGCCGTGCTCACCGCCGACCCCCTCGATGACCCGCCAGAGCGCGGCCGGCGAGGCGCTGACCGTCCGCTCCCGCATGTCGGTGTAGACCGTGCCGCCGGACCACTTCGGGTCGGTGGGCAGCGGCTCGGCCGACGCGTCCGGCCCGCTCGCGGTCGACCAGCGGGTCTCCACCTCCGCGTCGCGCACCTTGGCCAGGGCCAGGGCGACCGCCTGGTCGAAGCCGGTCAGCCCGCCGGGCGGGTCCGGGACGTACCGGGCGATGTCGTGCTCGTGGGTGACCGCCTCCTGGATCAGGCTCTCCACCAGCGGGCGGGCGATCGAGTTCGGCACCGGGGTGACCCAGCCGACCCAGTGCGAGGAGAGCGAGGGCGTCAGCGCCCGCACCGGCAGCACGATCCGCCGGCGCAGCCCGGCCACCCGCGCGTACCGCTGCATCATCTCCTGGAAGGTCAGCACGTCCGGGCCGCCGATGTCGAACGCCCGGTTCACCTCGGGCGGCAGGTCCGCGCAGCCGGTCAGGTAGCGCAGCACGTCGCGGACCGCGATCGGCTGGATCCGGTTGCGCACCCAGCGCGGGGTGACCATGGCGGGCAGCCGCTCGGTCAGGTAGCGCAGCATTTCGAACGAGGCCGACCCGGACCCGATGATGACCGCGGCCCGCAGCACCGCGGTGGGCACGCCGCTGGCCAGCAGGATCCGCGCCACCTCGGCCCGGGACCGCAGGTGCGGCGACGGGACCTCGTGGTCCGCCGCCGGCTCCGGCCCGCCGAGGTAGACGATCCGCCGTACGCCGGCCGCGCGGGCCGCCGCTGCGAAGTTGGTGGCGGCCTCCCGGTCGGCGGCCTCGAAGTCGGCCTGGCCGAGCGAGTGCACCAGGTAGTACGCCACGTCCACGCCGGCGAACGCGGCCGGCAGCGTCTCCGGCTTGCGCAGGTCGCCCTCGGCGATCTCGGTCCGGGACGCCCAGGGCACGTCGCGCAGCCGGCCGGCGTGGCGGGCCAGGCAGCGTACGGTGTGCCCGTCCGCCAGCAGCCGGGGCGCGAGGCGCCCGCCGAGGTAACCCGTGGCTCCGGTGACGAGGCATCGCACGACTCACAGTGTGGCCCCATAGACTCCTTCGCTGTGGAGAACGCGAGGAACACCTTCTGGGGGCCGGACTTCCAGCAGCTCAGCATCGTCGACCCGGAGATCGCCGGGGTGGTGCTGGGCGAGCTGGAGCGGCTGCGCGGCGGCCTGCAACTGATCGCCAGCGAGAACCTCACGTCTCCGGCGGTGCTCGCCGCGCTCGGTTCGACGCTGACCAACAAGTACGCCGAGGGCTACCCGGGCCGGCGCTACTACGGCGGCTGCGCCGAGGTGGACCGGGCCGAGGAGATCGGCGTCGCCCGGGCGAAGGAGCTCTTCGACGCCGAGCACGCGAACCTCCAGCCGCACTCCGGCGCCAGCGCCAACCTGGCCGCGTACGCGGCGCTGGTGCAGCCGGGGGACACCGTGCTGGCGATGGGCCTGCCGCACGGCGGCCACCTCACCCACGGCAGCCGGGTGAACTTCTCCGGCAAGTGGTTCCACACCGTCGGCTACACCGTCCGTCCGGACACCGAGCTGATCGACTACGACGAGGTGCGCGAGCTGGCCCGGGCGCATCGCCCCAAGATGATTATCTGTGGTGCCACCGCCTATTCCCGGCTGATCGACTTCGCCCGGTTCCGGGAGATCGCCGACGAGGTCGGCGCGTACCTGATGGTCGACGCGGCGCACTTCATCGGGCTGGTCGCCGGGCGGGCCATCCCGTCCCCGGTGCCGTACGCCGACGTCGTCTGCGCCACCACGCACAAGGTGCTGCGCGGCCCGCGCGGCGGCATGATCCTCTGCCGGGAGTCGCTGGCGTCCCGGATCGACAAGGCGGTCTTCCCGTTCACCCAGGGCGGCCCCCTGATGCACGCCGTCGCCGCCAAGGCCGTCGCGCTGCGCGAGGCCGCCCAGCCCGAGTTCCGGGCGTACGCCGCCCAGGTGGTCGGCAACGCCCAGGCGCTCGCCGCCGGGCTGGCCGACGAGGGGATGCGGCCGGTCTCCGGCGGCACCGACACCCACCTGACCCTGATCGACCTGCGCGAGCTCGGGGTGACCGGCGCCGACGCCGAGGTCCGCTGCGACGCCGCCGCGATCACCCTGAACAAGAACGCCATCCCGTACGACCCGCAGCCGCCGATGGTCGCCTCGGGCATCCGGGTGGGCACCCCGTGCGTCACCACCCAGGGCATGCGCGAGGGGGAGATGCGCCGGATCGCCGCGCTGATCGCCCGCGCGGTACGGACCGATCCGGCGGCCCCCGGGGGCGCCGACGAGCTGAGCCGGATCGCCACCGACGTGACCGAGCTGGTCACCGCCTTCCCGGCGTACCCCCGTGGCTGAGCCCGGGACGCGCGCGGCGGAGGCGGCCGCGGACCGTGGCTGGCGGCTGCGCCACCTGCCGGTGCTGCTGATTGCGTCGGCGCTGCTGGCCACGGCGGCGGCGGTGGTCGGCGGGGTGACCCGGGGGGCGGACGGCGCGCTCGGCGCGGCGGCCGGGGTGGCCGTCACCGCGCTCAGCTACACGCTCACCACAGTGGTGCTGGCCTGGGCCGACGCCCGCGACCCGCAGCTGGTGCTGCCGTTCGGCCTGGGCGTGTACGTCGCCAAGATCAGCCTGCTCGGCGCGGTGATGGTCGGGGTGGCGTCGACCGGCTGGGGCGGGCTGGTCCCGTTCTGCCTCGGCATCGCCGCCGGTGTGGTGATCTGGACCGGCGTGCACATCTGGTGGCTGGCCACCGTGCACGCGCGACGCGTCCGCCGCTGACCGGGCGCGGTCGCCGGGCGTCGTCCCAACCTTCGGACGGCACGCCGGTGTGTCCGTGATCGGTCATTCTCTCAGTGGCGGCAGGGGAGTAGCGTGCCTCCAGACGACTTCGCCCACCCGTTTCCCACACAACCAGGTTGTGCGGGGGGTGAGGCACAGCCTCGTCTCCTCGACTGATATCGTTCGCCCCGTCATGGCCGGTGACCAGAAACCCCCAAACACTGGCGGCTCGGACGACGTTCCGTCCGGTGCCGGCCAGGGTTGGACCGCGCTCTCGTACCTCATCGGGGGCATGCTCGTCTGGGGTTTCATCGGCTGGCTGGTCGACCAGTGGCTCGACTCCGGTGGCATCGCCACCGGTATCGGCGTCGTGCTCGGCATGGCCGGGGGAATCGTCCTGGTCGTCCGCCGACTCGGCACGCCTACTTAGGAAGGGACGCGGTGTTCGGACAGGCGAACGTCCTGGCTCAGGGCCAGGCGGAATTCCCACCCAGTGTGGAGGACTTCTACCTGCCCAGCATCCTGCCCTGGGGTGCGCACGACACGTACTGGTTCACCAAGATCACGGCCATGGTCTGGCTCGCCGTCGGCGTCCTGATCATCTTCTTCCTGGCCAGCTACCGGAAGCCGCAGCTGGTGCCGACCAAGAAGCAGTGGTTCGCCGAGTCGATCTACGGCTTCGTGCGGAACAACATCGCGGTCGACATGATCGGGCACCAGGGGGTGCGGTTCGCGCCGTACTTCACCACGCTCTTCTGCTTCGTCCTGCTGACGAACGCGTTCGCGATCATCCCGTTCTTCCAGATCTCGCCGAACTCGCACATCGCCTTCCCGGCCTTCCTCGCCGTGATCAGCTACGTGCTGTTCAACTGGATCGGCATTCGGCACCACGGCTTCGTGAAGTACGTCAAGAACTCTCTGATCCCGCCGGCACCCTGGTACATCCTGCCGTTGCTGATCCCGATCGAGTTCTTCTCGACCTTCCTGGTCCGGCCGTTCTCGCTGGCCGTCCGTCTCTTCGCGAACATGTTCGCCGGCCACATGCTCCTGCTGGTCTTCACGCTCGGCGGCTTCGCGATGCTCAACGCCACCGCCTGGCTGGCACCCGTGTCGGTGCTGTCCTGGGTGATGACCATCGCGCTCACCTTCCTCGAATTCCTGGTGATCTGTCTGCAGGCGTACGTCTTCACGGTGCTGACCGCCAGCTACGTGCAGGGCGCGCTCGCCGAAGAACACTGATCCACTTCGCACCAAACCGTTGTCGTCCCGCGTGACCGTCACGCGTGATAACCAGGAGGAACCAAACCAATGGACGTTCTCGCCGCGGTAGAGGGCAGCACCGCCGCCATCGGCTACGGTCTCGCGGCCATCGGCCCGGGCATCGGCGTCGGCCTGGTCTTCTCGGCCTACATCCAGTCGACCGCCCGCCAGCCGGAGTCGTCGCGGATGACCCTTCCGTACGTCTGGATCGGCTTCGCCGTCATCGAGGCCCTGGCGCTGCTGGGCATCGCCTTCGGCTTCATCTGGGCCGGCGCCTGATCCAGCCCCTCTGACCGGGAGGTTTTCCCATGTACTTCCTCGCCGCTGAGGGTGGTGAAACGGCCGCCCACAACCCGATCATTCCCGCCTGGCAGGAGATCGTGGTCGGTGGGATCGCCTTCATCGTGCTCTGCTACGTGCTGATGAAGTTCGTCTTCCCGCGCATGGAGCAGACGTTCCAGGCTCGGGTCGACGCGATCGAGGGCGGCATCAAGCGCGCCGAGGCCGCCCAGGCCGAGGCGAACCAGCTGCTCGAGCAGTACCGGGCCCAGCTCGCCGAGGCGCGTACCGACGCCGCCAAGATCCGCGACGACGCCCGGGCCGACGCCGAGGGCATCCGTCAGGACATCCTCGCCAAGGCGCGCGAGGAGTCCGACCGGATCATCGCGGCCGGCAAGGACCAGCTCGCCGCGGAGCGGGCCACCATCGTGCGCGAGCTGCGCACCGAGGTCGGCACCATCGCGGTGGACCTGGCCAGCAAGATCGTCGGCGAGTCGCTGGCCGACGAGGCGCGGCGCAAGGGCACCGTGGACCGGTTCCTGAGCGGTCTCGAGAGCGCGGGGGCCCGCTGATGCAGGCCGCCAGCCGGGAGTCGTACAAGGTCGCGGCCGAGCACCTCGACACGTACGTTCGCGGCGCGGAGCCGTCGGCGGTGGCCGCCACCGCCGACGACCTTCTCTCCGTCGCCGACCTGCTGCGGCGCGAGCCGCGGCTGCGCCGGGCGCTCTCCGACCCGGGCCGCTCCGGTGTCGACCGCTCCGGTCTGCTCGGCGAGATGCTGCGGGGCAAGATCGGCGCCGAGGCGCTGGACCTGCTCGCCTCGCTGGTCGCCGGCCGCTGGTCGGCGCCGTCGGAACTGCTCGGCGGCACCGAGCGGCTGGGCATCGAGGCGCTGCTGGCCAGCGCCGACTCCGCCGGTGACCTCGGCGAGGTCGAGGACGAGCTGTTCCGCTTCGGGCAGGTCGTCGCCGGTCAGTCGGCGCTCTCCAACGCGCTCGCCGACCCGATCGCGCCGGTCGCGCGGCGGGCCGAACTGGCCCGGGAGCTGCTCGCCGGCAAGGCCCGGCCGGTCACCGTCCGCCTCGTCGAGGTGGCGCTCGGCGGGTTCGGGGGACGCTCCTTCACCGGAGCGCTCACCCGGCTGGTCGAGTTGGCCGCCGACCGGCGGGACCGCCAGGTCGCGTACGTGACCGTGGCTGCCCCGCTGAGTGACGAGGAGGAGCGACGCCTGGGTGCCCGCCTCTCCGAGATGTACGGTCGAGAGGTTGCCGTCAAGCAGACGGTGAACCCCGAGGTGCTCGGTGGGGTGAGCGTGCGGGTCGGTTCCGACCTGTACGACGGCACCGTCCTGCGCCGCCTCAACGAGACCCGCAACGCGCTCGCGAAGCGCTGACCAGCGCTCTACAGCCCTGATTCGACGCCATCGGACCGGTCGGTACTAGGTATCCCGGGCCCCTGATACTTAAGGAAGCAGAGGATGGCCGAGCTGACCATCTCGACGGAGGAGATCCGTGGCGCCCTGGAGCGCTACGTCTCCTCCTACTCGACCGACGTCTCCCGCGAGGAGGTCGGCACCGTCGCCGACACCGGTGACGGCATCGCCCACGTCGAGGGCCTGCCCTCGACCATGACCAACGAGCTCCTGGAGTTCGAGGACGGCACGCTCGGCGTGGCGCTGAACCTCGACGTCCGGGAGATCGGTGTCGTCGTTCTCGGTGACTCCGCCAAGCTGGAGGAGGGGCAGCGCGTCAAGCGCACCGGCCGGGTGCTGTCGGTGCCGGTCGGCGACGCCTTCCTCGGCCGCGTGGTCAACGCGCTCGGCCAGCCGATCGACGGCCTCGGCGACATCTCCAACGAGGGCTTCCGCGAGCTGGAGCTCCAGGCACCGAACGTGATGGCCCGGCAGTCCGTCGACGAGCCGCTGCAGACCGGTATCAAGGCGATCGACGCCATGACCCCGGTCGGTCGGGGCCAGCGCCAGCTGATCATCGGTGACCGCAAGACCGGTAAGACCACGGTCGCCCTGGACACCATCCTCAACCAGCGGGACAACTGGCGCTCCGGCGACCCGAAGAAGCAGGTCCGCTGCATCTACGTCGCCATCGGCCAGAAGGCCTCCACGATCGCCTCGATCAAGGGCATCCTGGAGGAGGCGGGCGCGATGGAGTACACCACCATCGTCGCCTCCCCGGCCTCCGACCCGGCCGGCTTCAAGTACCTCGCCCCGTACACCGGCTCGTCCATCGGGCAGCACTGGATGTACGGCGGCAAGCACGTCCTGATCGTCTTCGACGACCTGAGCAAGCAGGCCGAGGCGTACCGCGCCGTGTCCCTGCTGCTGCGTCGCCCGCCGGGCCGCGAGGCGTACCCGGGTGACGTCTTCTACCTGCACTCCCGCCTGCTGGAGCGCTGCGCGAAGCTCTCCGACGAGCTGGGCGGCGGCTCGATGACCGGTCTGCCGATCATCGAGACGAAGGCCAATGACATCTCGGCCTTCATCCCGACCAACGTCATCTCGATCACCGACGGCCAGATCTTCCTCGAGACCGACCTGTTCAACCAGGGCGTCCGGCCGGCCATCAACGTCGGCACCTCGGTCTCCCGGGTCGGTGGCGCCGCGCAGGTGAAGCCGATGAAGAAGGTCGCCGGTTCGCTGCGGCTCAACCTGGCCCAGTTCCGCGAGCTGGAGGCGTTCGCCGCCTTCGCCTCCGACCTGGACAAGGCCTCCCGCGCCCAGCTGGACCGCGGCGCCCGCCTGGTCGAGCTGCTCAAGCAGCCGAACTACTCGCCGTTCCCGGTGCAGGACCAGGTCGTCTCGGTCTGGGCCGGCACCGAGGGCAAGCTGGACGACATCCCGGTGGGCGAGGTCCGCCGCTTCGAGTCGGAGTTCCTCCAGTACCTGCGCCACAAGCACGAGGGCGTCCTGCTGGCGATCGCCGACAACAAGTGGGACGACGACATCATCGGCTCGCTGGACTCGGCCATCACCGAGTTCAAGCAGATCTTCCTGGGCAAGGAGGACGAGCAGCGGATCAACGAGCCCGCCGCGAAGCCTCTGGCGGGCGAGGAGAACCGCGAGACGGTGACCCGCTTCCGCGACGGCACGACCGACCGCCCGGCCGAGAGCTGATCCATGGCGGCCCAGGTTCGCGTTCTTCGTCAACGGATCCGCTCGGCGAAGTCCATGAAGAAGATCACCAAGGCGATGGAACTCGTGGCGACGAGCCGGATCGCCAAGGCCCAGGCCCGGGTGGAGGCGTCCCTGCCGTACGCCCGGGCCATCACCGGCGTGCTCACGGCGCTGGCGTCCAACGCGCGGATCGACCACCCGCTGCTCACCCCGCGCGAGCAGGTGCGGCGGGCGGGCGTCCTGCTGGTCACCAGCGACCGGGGCCTGGCCGGCGGCTACAGCTCCAGCGCGATCAGGACGGCGGAGTCGCTGATCGCCCGGCTCCAAGCCGACGGCAAGGAGCCGGTGCTCTACGTGATCGGGCGCAAGGGCGTCGGGTTCTACCGGTTCCGCAACCGGGAGATCGCGGCGAGCTGGACGGGCTTCTCCGAGCAGCCGTCCTTCGCCGACGCCCGCGAGGTGGGCGAGACGCTGATCAAGGCGTTCTCGGCCGGCGCGGACGACACGGACGGAAGCGCCGGGGCGGACGGGATCGTCGGGATCGACGAGTTGCACATCGTCTACACCGAGTTCCACTCCCTGATGACCCAGACTCCGGTCGCGAAGATCATCGGCCCGATGCAGGTCGAGGACCGGCCGCGGTCCGAGGGGCTGCTGCCGGCGTACGAGTTCGAGCCGGAGGCGGAGGCGCTGCTCGACGCGCTGCTGCCGAAGTACATCAACACGCGGATCTACGCGGCGTTGATCGAGTCGGCGGCGAGCGAGTCGGCGGCCCGGCGGCGGGCGATGAAGAGCGCCACCGACAACGCCGAAGACATGATCGAGAAGTACACGCGTGAGATGAACTCGGCCCGCCAGGCCGGGATCACCCAGGAGATCAGCGAGATCGTCGGCGGCGCGAACGCGCTGGCCGCGTCGGGAAGTGAAGTGTGATGACTGCCCCAGTAGAGACCAAGACGGCCACGGGTCGCGTGGTCCGGGTCATCGGCCCGGTCGTCGACGCCGAGTTCCCGCGCGACGCCATGCCGGCCCTGTTCAACGCCCTGCACGTGAACGTGACGCTCTCCGGCGGCGAGAAGAAGCTGACCCTGGAGGTCGCCCAGCACCTGGGTGACAACATGGTCCGCGCCATCTCGATGCAGCCGACCGACGGCCTGGTCCGTGGTTCGGAGGTGCGCGACACCGGCTCGGGGATCAAGGTTCCGGTGGGCGACGCGGTCAAGGGCCACGTGTTCAACGCGATCGGCGAGGTCCTCAACCTCACCGAGGGCGAGACGCTCACGCCGGACGACCACTGGCAGATCCACCGCAAGGCCCCGGCCTTCGCGGACCTGGAGCCGAAGACCGAGATGCTGGAGACCGGCATCAAGGTCATCGACCTGCTCGCCCCGTACGTCAAGGGCGGCAAGATCGGCCTGTTCGGCGGCGCGGGCGTGGGCAAGACGGTGCTCATCCAGGAGATGATCACCCGGGTGGCCCGCAACTTCGGCGGCACCTCGGTCTTCGCCGGCGTGGGTGAGCGCACCCGCGAGGGCAACGACCTGATCGCCGAGATGACCGAGTCCGGCGTCATCGACAAGACCGCGCTGGTCTACGGCCAGATGGACGAGCCGCCGGGCACCCGGCTGCGGGTGGCGCTGTCCGCGCTGACCATGGCGGAGTACTTCCGCGACGTGAAGAAGCAGGAGGTGCTGCTCTTCATCGACAACATCTTCCGCTTCACCCAGGCCGGTTCCGAGGTCTCCACGCTGCTCGGCCGGATGCCGAGCGCCGTGGGTTACCAGCCGACCCTGGCCGACGAGATGGGCGAGCTCCAGGAGCGGATCACCTCCGTCCGGGGCCAGGCCATCACCTCGATGCAGGCGATCTACGTGCCCGCCGACGACTACACCGACCCGGCGCCGGCCACCACGTTCGCCCACCTGGACGCGACCACCAACCTGGAGCGGTCGATCTCCGACAAGGGCATCTACCCGGCCGTGGACCCGCTGGCGTCCTCGTCCCGGATCCTCGCCCCGGAGTTCGTCGGCCAGGAGCACTTCGCGGTGGCCACCGAGGTGAAGCGGATCCTGCAGCGCTACAAGGACCTGCAGGACATCATCGCAATCCTCGGTATCGAGGAGCTCTCCGAGGAAGACAAGATCACCGTGCAGCGCGCCCGGCGGATCGAGCGCTTCCTGTCGCAGAACACCTACGCCGCCGAGCAGTTCACCGGCGTGCCGGGCTCGACGGTGCCGATCGCCGAGACCATCGAGGCGTTCAAGAAGATCAGCGAGGGCGAGTACGACCACTTCCCCGAGCAGGCGTTCTTCATGTGCGGCGGTCTCGAGGACCTCGAGGCCAAGGCCAAGGAGCTGATGGAGGGTTAGACCTCGGTCACACCCAGAGGGGCCACCCCGGCGTCAGCCGGGGTGGCCCCTCTCCGTTCGGGGCCGGTGCTAGCAGATGTCCGCTTCTGGGGCAAGCGGTTCGCTGGAACGCGGGGTAACGTTCGTGGCACGACGCTCACGTTCTGAGCGTGGATCTCTGCAACGAAACGGTCCCGTGCGCCCGTCTTCCAGTCGTGGGCGTGACGATTGGAGATGCTCGTGGGTAAGGCCGGCACGGACGGCGGCAAGCGGTCCTTCTGGCGGGGGGTACCCCGCTGGGCCCGCCTCTGCACCGCCTTCGGCGTGGTCCTCATGCTGCTCAGCGGCGCGGTGCTGGTGGGCTACGAGGCGCTGCTGTCGCGCTACGAGGGCGCGGTCGGCAAGGGCGACCTCTTCGGTGACCAGGCCGCCGGCGCGCAGGAGCGGAAGAGCAACATCAAGGGCCCGCTGAACATCCTGCTGGTCGGCATCGACCCCCGCAACCCGGAGACCCCGCCGCTGGCGGACTCGATCATGATCCTGCACGTGCCGGCCGGGATGGACCGCGGCTACCTCTTCTCGCTGCCCCGGGACCTGCGGGTCGACATTCCGGCGTTCCCCAAGGCGGACTTCGCGGGCCGCACCGACAAGCTGAACGCCGCCATGTCGTTCGGCAGCCGGGTCCCGGGCCAGAACCCGAGCGCCGCGCAGGGCTTCGAGTTGCTCGCGAATACCGTGCAGGAGGTCACCGGAATCGAGCGCTTCGACGCCGGCGCGATCATCAACTTCACCGGCTTCAAGAAGATCGTCGACGCGATGGGCGGCGTCGACATGTACATCGAGCGCGACGTCCGCTCCGAGCACCGCAAGCCGGACGGCACCATGCGCGAGCTCCGGCCGGGCGGCGGGGGATACCTCGGCCCGCAGGCCGAGTACAAGAAGGGCAACGCGCACCTCGACGGCTGGCAGGCGCTGGACTACGTCCGGCAGCGTTACCCGAAGAACGGTGTGCCGGACGCCGACTACGGCCGGCAGCGGCACCAGCAGCAGTTCATCAAGGCGATGGTCGACCAGGCGTTCAGCGCCGACGTGGTGACCAATCCGATCAAGCTGGACCGGGTGATCCGGGCCGCCGGGCAGTCGCTGGTCTTCAACGGCCGCGGCAACAGCGTGGTCGACTTCGCGATCGCCCTGAAGAACATCCGCTCGAACTCGATCGAGACCATCAAGCTGCCCGGTGAGGGCATCGGCACGGGCTCGGCGTACAAGGGGGAACGGCTGCTGCCGGCGGCCCAGGACTTCTTCACCGCCATCCGCACGGAGCAGGTCGACGCGTTCATGCTCGAGCACCCCGACTTCAAGCAGAAGAACAGCTAACCTGAGCGCGAGCGGGCCCCGGCGCACGCCGGGGCCGCCGCGTGACATCCACCGCCACCCCGTGGCGCAGCTCTCGCCACCCGCGTTGGGTGGCCCTCGGGGCCGCGACTAGACTTTCGGCAATCCGCCGCCGCAGCAAGGAGACAGCGTGGCACAGCAGCTTCACGTCGAGCTTGTAGCCGTCGAGGAGAAGGTCTGGTCCGGTGAGGCCGAGATGGTCGTCGCCCGGACGACCGAGGGCGAGCTGGGTGTGCTTCCGGGCCACGCGCCGCTGCTCGGCCAGCTCGCGGAGCCCAGCCAGGTCCGCATCAAGCAGGCCGGCGGCCAGCAGGTGGCCTACGACGTCGCCGGCGGCTTTCTTTCCGTGACCGGTGAGGGCGTCACGGTCCTCGCCGAGAGCGCCACGCCCGCCACTCCGGCTCGCTGAGCCGATCCGCCGATGGAGATCGTGGAAGGGATCGGAATCGGCGTCGCGGTCGTGCTCGCCGCGCTTCTGATCCTCTTCATCCGGCGGGCCCTCTACACCCGCAGCGGAGGCATCATCCGGCTCAGCGTCCGGGTCTCCACGCTCCTCGACGGCCGGGGCTGGTCACCCGGCTTCGGCCGGTTCGCCGGGGACGAGCTGCGGTGGTATCGGATGTTCAGCTTCGCTCTGCGTCCCAAACGGGTGCTCTCCCGCAAGGTGCTGGCCGTGGAGCGCCGGCGGCTGCCCGAGGGGCAGGAGCGCCTCTCCATGCCCGCCGACTGGGTGATCCTCCGCTGTACCAGTAACCATGCCCCGGTGGAGATCGCCATGGCGCGGTCCACGGTCACCGGCTTCCTCTCCTGGCTCGAGGCCGCCCCACCCGGGGCGGTCTCGCCGCGTCTGGCCTCCCAGGACTGGCCGGCCGCCTGAGTGGTTGCGCT